>DVHG01000026.1 GCA_018712345.1 Candidatus Onthovicinus excrementipullorum
TTTCATGCTGGTAAATGCCAGCTTTTGCAATGTATCTTCCAAACGGAAAATGCCGATAAAGCCCTAAAATACAGGCTATACCGACATTTACCAGCTTATGAAAAGATAATCAGAAATTTAGTAAGTTTTTAAAATAAAAAATTAGTCAATTACGATTGACCTAATTGTAACTGACTAATTTGCGCTTCAGCAGATCTTTTAATCTTTCAGATAGCTTTCAAACGGTGCGTCGTCGCTGCAAAAGGTATCAAAAATCATTTTTGCGCCGAGGCGGAAGCCAACGAGAAAGGAATCAAGACCGCTTTCGCCCATCAGCTCGCCGTAAGTGTTGCAGAAATCGAGGAACAGTGCCTTGTCTTCGCCGCTTAAGCGCTCGGTTAGCTTTTCTTCCAGCTCGTTTATGTCTTTTGAAACCTTAAGACTATGACTGCCCTTTCGGTATCCTCTTGCCTGCGGATCAACATTTCCGTAGTACAGCTCTTCCAAGAAATTTGTCATTACTCTGCACCTCCTTCGCTGTCTGCCGTGTGCAGGTCACGGATTTTCCGCCAACTTGAAAAGCCTTGCAGGGTGCGGATGTGCCACGGTGATTTGCGGGTGATGGTGCGAAAGTAAGTGGAGCAAAAGAACTCCACCAAATAGACCTTCGGAATGTGGTTGACGTTGTTTTTCCGGAAAGACTTGATGTGCCCCTGATTGCACCAGTTGTTGATAGCGGTTTTTCCGTAGCCGGTGATTTTGGAAACCGCCTGCGTAGTCAGCACGTCGGGATAGTCGGAGAGCAGCTCGGTATAATACAGTTGCAAATGCTCCCGTACAATTGGGGGAATCTGTTCCTCCATCTGGACAGTATAATCGCCTTTGTACCAGCCCGCCGGGGCAGAGTAGCTTTCGGGGAACACCTTGCGGTTTTCCAGATAGGCAATCACATCCTCCTTTTTGATTTTGTAGCAGCGGGTTTTCCTGCCCGTGTACTCGCAGGGGATTTTCCCACTTTGGAGCAGGTACAGGGCAGTGGATTTGCTGATGTGGCAAATGCGATACAGCTGATCCTTCGTGATTACATCGGGAACGGCATCCCAGTTGATTGCGTTTTCTTTCATGACAATACACCTCATATCTTGATAATCTTTGTCGGCATTCGAACTGTCCGTGTATTGCCTTTTGATTTTTGTTCTTTCCGCAGTTCTTTCCAAAAGCGGAAAAATCGCTGATTGGAACCGATGAGCGATTTCTCAGTATTTTCGGGCGATTGCTTCAAAAAATCCAGATTTCATGTGGGTTTGTGGGCGTACAAGGCAGACTGAAACTGACAGGAGAAACTATGTAATTAACAGACGGCGGGAAAACTCGAAAACTTGATGCCCATTCTCGACGAGCTGGTAAACAAAATCGTGGTACACATCCCGGTGAAGGAGAACGGGAGAAAACAGATGCGGATCGACCTATATTTACCTGTGGGCGGAAAATCGGCGCACCTTTGAAGATAGGAGGGGCGTCCCTAAATGAATCAAAACCGGCGTGAGCTAACACGCCGGTTCCTACCGAAATACTCTTTGCTTTTTTATGGGACACTACCTGACATGGTTGAATTTTTGCGTAAAGGAATAAATTTTACATCTCTGCGATCAGTTCAATTTCCGCCAGAACATCCTTTGGCAGGCAGGCGGCAGCAACGCAGGAGCGTGCCGGCTTGCCTGTAAAATACTTTCCATATACAGTATTGAACGCTCCAAAATCGCCCATATCCTTTAAGAAGCAGGTGGTTTTGACCACGTTTTCAAAGGTGAGGCCCGCCTCCGCAAGGATCGCCTTCAGGTTTTCACAGATCTGTTCGGTTTGCGCCTCGATCGTCTCCGCCTCAACTGCGCCGGTGGCGGGGTTGATGGCGATCTGACCGGATGTGAACAGCATCCCGTTGCTGACAACGGCTTGAGAATAGGGGCCGATGGCCTCGGGTGCGGAAGATGTGTGCAGCTTTTTCATCAGTAAGACCTCCGTTTATTAATAGGTGGACAGCAGGTGGTAGCCCGCGTCCTTTAAGGCTTGTTTAATCTGCTCGATATGCTCGTAATTCTTGGTCTCCAGGACGATCCGCAGGCAGCAGCCGACCACATCGGCGCCCTCGTTGGCACGCTCATGGTGGATGGAGATTACGTTGCCGCCCAGCCGGGCGAGGATCTCCGCCACACCCTGCAGCTGGCCGGGCTTATCGATCAGCTCAATATTCAGGTTGCATGTGCGCCCGGATTTGAGCAGGCCGCGCTTGATGACGCGGGAGAGAATCGTCACGTCAATGTTGCCGCCGGAAACCAGACAGGCGACCTTTTTGCCCTTGACGGGAATCTTGTTGAACATGACCGCCGCAACGGAGACGGCGCCTGCACCCTCGGCAATCATTTTCTGCTGCTCAATCAGCGCCAGAATGGCGGAGGAGATCTCATCATCGCTAACGGTGACGATCTCATCCACATACTTGGTGCAGTACTCAAAGGTGTGCTCGCCGGGCTCCTTGACGGCGATGCCGTCCGCGATGGTGGCCACGGAGTCAAGCATCTCGATCCTGCCGTGCTCCAGCGCGTTTTTCATGCTGGGGGCCCCTTTGGCCTGTACGCCATAGACCTTGATATCCGGCTTGAGGGACTTGGCGGCGAACGCTACGCCGGAGATCAGTCCGCCGCCGCCGACGGGCACGACGATCGCGTCGATCTCCGGGTGCTCATTGAGGATCTCCAGGCCGATGGTACCTTGGCCGGCAATAACGTTTTCATCGTCAAACGGGTGGATAAAGGTGTAGCCCTCCCGGTCGCGCAGCTCAATGGCCCTATTATAGGCGTCGTCATACACGCCGTCCACCAGGCAGATGTCTGCCCCGTATTTCCGGGTGGCCTGTACCTTGGAGATTGGCGCGGAGTCCGGCAGGCAGATCAGGGACTTGATGCCGTTTTTCGTCGCAGCAAGGGCTACCCCCTGCGCGTGATTGCCCGCGCTGCACGCGATCACACCGCGCTTCTTTTCCTCCTCCGTCAGTTGAGAGAGCTTATAGTACGCGCCGCGTACTTTGAAAGAGCCGGTCACCTGAAGGTTTTCCGGCTTCAAAAAGATATCGCAGTCCGGGTTCAGGTCCGGCGCGTGGACCATCGGGGTCTCGCGCAGGATCTCCTTGAGCTTATAGGATGCGCTGTAAATTTTATCCAGTGTGAGCATGGTTCAGGTCATCTCCAACTTCCCCGCGGGGATAAATATCTTATTAAGCATATAACATTATGGCGATAAAATCAAGGGATTCCCGCTTTTTCGGCCCGCGTGCGGGGCGGGGAATTGACAGATTCTTCCGGGCTTGGTATGATGATACTCAGGAAAGCGAGGCGGTTACAATGATGACAATCGGGTGCCACCTGTCCAGCTCGGGCGGCTTTTTAAAGATGGGGCAGACCGCGCTGGAGATCGGGGCAAATACCTTCCAGTTTTTTACCCGCAATCCGCGCGGCGGTTCGGCTAAGGCCATTGATCCGGAGGATGTCAAGGCGTTTTTGGATTTTGCGGCGGAGCACGGGATCGTTCGCCCGCTGGCACACGCGCCCTATACGCTCAACGCCTGCTCCAAGGATGAGAAGATCCGCGAGTTTGCGCGCAACACCATGCTGGACGACCTGAAGCGGATGGAGTATATCCCCGGAAACTGCTATAATTTCCACCCCGGCAGCCATGTCGGCCAGGGGATTGAGACGGGGATTGAGCAGATCGCTGATATGCTCAATGCGATCCTGTGGCCGGAGCAGCGCACTACGGTGCTGCTGGAGACGATGGCCGGGAAGGGAAGCGAGGTTGGCTCCCGCTTTGAGGAGCTGCGCGCCATCATCGACCGGGTGGAGCTGGGCGATAAGATGGGCGTCTGCCTGGACACCTGCCATGTGGACGATGCGGGATACGACGTGGTGAACCATCTGGACGACGTGCTGGAGGAGTTCGACCGGGTGATCGGAATCGATCGCCTGAAGGCCGTCCATCTCAACGACAGCAAGAATCCCCTGGGCGCCCACAAGGACCGCCACGAGGTCATCGGCGGCGGATATATCGGGATTGAGGCCATGGAGAGGATCATCAATCATCCGCAGCTGCGCTGCCTCCCGTTCTATCTGGAGACGCCCAATGAGCTGCCCGGCTATGCATCGGAGATCCGGCAGCTGCGGGCGCTGTATCGCGCGTAGCCGTAACCGGCCGAACCAGCCAAAACGAGCTGTGAAGGATTTTTTGTTAAAAAAGGAGGATCGATCACAATGGATCAGAACGTATTACATGAAGTGACGGAGAAGACGAAAGCCCTGCTGGAGGCGCCCACCTGCTGTGCGACTGCAAAGGAGGCGGCGCAGCGCTGGCTGGAGGCGGTGGGAACCGCGGCGGAAAAGCAGGAGACCGCCCGATATATCGCGGAGCTGGAGGCGGATATCATGCCGATTGATCAGCTGATCGGTTTTGCAAAGTCCGAAAAGGGCGCCGCTTATTTCGGTGCTGAAACCGCCGATAGCATCGCGGCACACGCGGAGGAGATCAAGGCTGCCGGAGCGGTTTACTGTGACTGCCCGGCCTGTTCCCTGGTGGAGGAGATCCTCCGGAAAAAGGCGGACATGCTCGGGTGAGCGACGCCTCATGATTGCGGAATTGATAAAAGGACGGGTTGCCGGCTTCTGCCGTCGGCCCGTCCTCTGCCGTTTCCACGCGGCGCACAGCGTTTTTCGATTTCCCGGAACTTCGGCCGTGCGTACTGTTCGGATTGAATGATGGACAAAAGTATGGTACAATGTCTGACAGGAACATTTTTCAGCGGAAAGGACCCTACACAGCATGAAATATAAGGATTTGGAAGTATCGCCGGAAATTTTGAAGGCGGTGGAGCGCATGGGCTTTACGGATATGACCCGCATTCAGAAAGAGGCCATCCCCCCCATGCTCGACGGCTATGAGCTGATCGCCAAGGCGCCCACCGGCACGGGGAAAACATGTGCATTCGGCATTCCGATCGTAGAGCGGATCGTGAAGGAGGAGCAGTGCGTTCAGGGGCTGATCCTGGCCCCCACGCGGGAGCTGGCCGTCCAGATCCGGGACGATCTGCGGGATTTGACGTATTATATGCCGTGGCTGAAGGTCGTCGCGGTGTACGGCGGACAGCCGATCAACAAGCAGATCGAGGCGCTCAAAAAGCATCCGCAGATCCTGGTGGCTACTCCCGGGCGTCTGATCGATCTGCTGCGCCGCCGCGCGGTAAATATTGACGACGCGTGGATGACCGTGCTCGACGAGGCGGACGAGATGCTGAATATGGGCTTTGTCAAGGATGTGCGCTATATTCTGGACAAGCTTCCGTCTGACAAACAGCTGTGCATGTTCTCGGCCACGCTCTCCCGCGAGGTGATGGATATCAGCTGGATGTACCAGAAGGATCCGCTGGAGATCACCGTCAAGCCCGTGGAGGACAGCAAGCCGAAAATTACGCAGTACTGCATTGAATCCGCCCTGTCGGATAAATTTACCCAGATGATCCAGATCCTGCGCTGCCATGAGTACCGCAAGACCATGGTGTTCTGCAACACCAAATATATGACTGAGAGCCTTTCACGCCAGATTGACGCGCAGGGGTTTAAATCCCGCTGCCTCAACGGCGATATGCCGCAGTCGGCGCGCAATAAGATCATGCAGTCCTTCCGCGACGGCGCGATGGATGTGCTCGTCGCTACGGATGTGGCGGCTCGCGGGCTCGATATTGACGGTGTGGACGCGGTTTTCAGCTACGAGATTCCAAATGAGAACGGCTTCTATCTGCACCGCATCGGCCGCACCGGGCGCGCGCAAAAGGAAGGCGTCTCCTTTGTGTTCTACACGCCGGATGAGCGGCCCCGCCTGCGTGATCTCGCCCGTTATACCAAGTCGGAGATCACGCCGGTGGATATACACGCGGACGGCACCTTTGCCCCAAACGGAAAGAGTCTGGAGGACTGACAATATGATTGCAATTGTGGATTACGGGGCCGGAAATCTCGGCAGTGTGAAAAAGGCGCTCGACTTTATCGGCGCGCACAGCCACATTACCTCCTCCGCGCAGGAGATTCGGTGCGCGGACGGCGTGATCTTCCCGGGGGTAGGTTCCTTTGGCGCGGCGGTGGATTCCCTGCGGGCCTCCGGCCTGTTTGACGCCGTGCGGGAAGCCGCCGGTGGGCAAAAGCCGTTTCTCGGGATCTGTCTAGGGCTTCAAATGCTCTTTGACCGGTCGGAGGAGTCCCCGCAGGAACACGGCCTCGGCGTGCTGGAGGGCGAAATTGGCCGAATCCCATCCGACCTGGGGCTGAAGGTCCCGCACATGGGGTGGAATTCCATCAGCATTTTAAAAAAGGACGGGATCTTCCGGGATATTCCGGACGGCTCCTACGTATATTTTGTCCATTCCTACTATTTGCAGGCGCGCAATCCGCAGCAGGTGGCGGCGCGCACGGAGTACGGCGTGTCCATTGACGCCGCCGTGTCCGACGGTCTGCTTTTTGCCACGCAGTTCCATCCGGAAAAGAGCGGCGAGGTCGGCCTGCATATCCTGCGCAATTTTAATGAACTGGTCCGGGGAGGGAACTGATATGTACGCCAAGCGGATAATCCCGTGCCTGGACGTCAAGGACGGGCGCGTGGTCAAAGGGGTCAGCTTTGTGGACCTGCGTGATGCCGGGGACCCTGTGGCCTGCGCGCAGGCCTATGGCCGGCAGGGGGCGGATGAGCTTGTCCTGCTGGACATCACCGCGACCCATGAGGGGCGCTCCACCATGATCGATATTGTCCGCCGTGTGGCGGATTCCATCTTTATTCCGTTCACTGTCGGCGGCGGCATTCGGGAACTCGATGATTTTGCGCAGTTGCTGCGCGCCGGAGCGGATAAGATCTCCGTTAACTCGGCTGCGGTGCGCAATCCTGCCCTGATCGATGCGGCGGCACAGCGCTTTGGCAGCCAGTGTGTCGTGTGTGCGATCGACGCCAAGCGGCGCGACGGCGGATGGGAGGTCTACCTCAACGGCGGCCGGATCCCAACGGGGATCGACGCGCTCGCATGGGCGCGGGAGGCCGTCAGCCGCGGAGCGGGGGAGATCCTGCTCACCAGTATGGACTGCGATGGTCAGAAAAACGGATACGATCTGGAGCTGACGTCTGTCATCTCCCAGAATGTCAATGTCCCGGTCATCGCCTCCGGCGGCGCGGGGAAGATGGAACATTTTTATGATGCGCTCACCCGCGGCAGTGCGGACGCTGTACTGGCGGCATCCCTGTTCCATTTCAATGAGATCGGTATTATGGATTTAAAACGGTATCTCGCCGCCCGCGGTGTGTCCGTGCGGATGTGAGTACCGGGAGGAGGATAACAGCATGGCGGTATACAGACCATTTCGCGCCCTTCGGCCGGCCAAGGAGCTTGCTCCGCTCATCGCGGCGCTGCCCTATGACGTAATGAGCAGTGAGGAGGCGCGCGAGCGTGTAAAGGGGAACCCCTATTCATTCCTGCATGTGGACCGGGCGGAGATCGACTTCCCCACAGGGACGGACCCGTATGACGGCCGTGTCTACCGCAGGGCGCGGGAGAACCTGGAGCATATGGCGGACAAACGGTGGATGGTCCGGGAGGAGGAGCCTTGCTTTTACGTCTACCGCCAGATTATGGATGGTCGGGCGCAGACCGGTCTGGTGGGCTGTGCCTCCATTGATGACTACGTGAACAACGCCATTAAAAAGCATGAGAAGACCCGCGCGGACAAGGAGGCGGACCGCATCCGTCATGTGGATGCCTGCAATGCGAACACGGGCCCCATCTTCCTCACCTGCCGGGGCGGGGACCAGCTGAGAATGCTGATGCAGGAGATCTGTACGGGTGATCCGCTGTACAATTTTGATGCGGACGGCGTGCACCAGACTGTCTGGCGCGTCGCCGATCCCGAAACGGTCGCCGCGCTGGCTCAGGCGGCCGAGCAAACGGGCAGCTTTTATATCGCAGATGGACACCACCGCTGTGCCTCTGCCGTGCATGTCGGGCTGGACCGCCGCGCGCACACAGGCCGGATCACGGGGGAGGAAGAATTTAACTTTTTCCTCGCCGTGCTCTTCCCGGCCGACGAGCTGCGGATCATGGACTACAACCGCGTGGTATTCGACCTCGCCGGGCACACGCCGGAAGAGTTTTTACAGGAGATCTCGTCTTCCTTTACAGTGGAGGAGAGAGGGACCTTTCCCTTTGCGCCGCCGGCACGCCACACCTTTGGGATGTATCTGCGCGGCAGGTGGTATCTCCTCACGGCAAAGCCGGGCACCTTCGCGGAGGACGACGTGGTAGGCAGCTTGGATGTCTCCATTTTGCAGAACAACCTGCTCGCCCCCGTGCTGGGCATTCAGGACCCGCGCACGGATGAGAGGATTGACTTTATCGGCGGTATCCGCGGCTATGCGGAACTGGAAAAACGCGCCGGTGCGGACGGTGTGGCCTTTGCGATGCACCCAACCTCGCTGGAAGAGCTGATGGATATCGCGGATGCCGGCCTTGTCATGCCGCCCAAGTCCACCTGGTTTGAGCCCAAGCTGCTCAGCGGATTATTCATCCACGAGCTTTCATAAAAGGCAAGGGACCTCTGCCTGTGAAAGAATACGTCGTAGATAGGGGATATCGCCTATTATACGATCAGAGCCGTTTGAAGGAGGGGATGCAAGATGATTTATTACGTGTCAAGCAAAAATCCTTCATCAGGCGATGGGACGGAGCAAAATCCATTTCACACAATCGGCAGCGCAGCGGCTCTGGCACAGGCCGGGGATACGGTCATCATTGGCGAGGGCGTATACCGTGAGTGGGTGAAACCAAAGAACAGCGGCCTGAGTGAAACACAGCGGATTACATACCGGGCGGCACAAGGGGCACACCCTGTTATCAGCGGAGCGGAGGTTGTGGCCGGATGGTGCCAGGAACGGGATCATGTATGGTCCGTGACGTTAAAGAACGACTTTTTCGGCGGATATCATCCTTTTGAAGAGGAAATTTTCGGCGATTGGTACGACGACTTTGGTCAAAGACATCACATTGGCGAGCTCTACCTGGATGGAGAGGCCATGTATGAGGCCGCGTCACTCCGGGATCTATATGGTCCCCCAAAAAGGCCGGAGCGTATCCTGCGCTGGTTTGCGGAGACGGACGGCGGCTGTACGACAATCCATGCCAATTTTTCACAATACGATCCGAACACTGCCTGCACGGAAGTCAGTGTCCGGCCGTTTTGTTTTTTTCCGGAGCAGGAAGGAGTTAATTATATCACGGTGTCCGGGCTCACGCTCTGTCGGACTGCCACACAGTGGGCGCCGCCGACCGCTTTTCAGCCTGGCGCCATTGGCCCGCATTGGAGTAGAGGATGGGTCATTGAAAACTGTATTGTCCATGACTCCAAATGTGTTGGGATCAGTCTTGGCAAGCGGCATGATGAAGAAGATAACGCCTGGACAAAGGACCCCTCCAAGGATGGAAGCCAGACCTATACGGAGATCATTTTTAAAAACATTCAAAATGGCTGGAATCGGGAAAAAGTAGGCGGGCATATTATTCGCAATAACTTGATCTATAACTGCGGGCAGGCGGGAATTGCGGGCTGCATGGGCGCCGCATTTTCCACGATCAGCGGCAATCATATCCACCACATCAATATTCGCGGCGAATTTGGCGGCGCTGAAATGTCCGGTATCAAACTGCATGCTGCGGTAGATGCGGTCATTGAGCATAACTGTATTCACGACTGTATCCGTGGCCTGTGGCTCGACTGGCAGGCACAGGGCACAGCGGTACGGCGCAATGCGATGTTTGATAATCGGTGTGAGGACCTGTTCATTGAGGTTTGTCATGGCCCCTGTACCGTTGAAAACAACCTGATGCTCTCCAAGCGGAATTTCCTGAATGTATCGCAGGGGACAGCGCTGATTCATAATCTGTTTGCGGGCGAAATCGTTGTGATGCGGGATGTGAATCGCTTTACCCTGTATCATCGGCCGCACTCCACCATGATCGGCGGCGTTACTCATATTTTCAGTGGTGATGATAAGATTGCGGCCAATCTATTTGTCGGCGGCAGATCGCGCGCCTCCCGGGCCGGTACCTCCGTTTATAACGGCTGCTCGCCGAAAAAAGGCAAAAGGAAATCCGGAAAGGTATCGCTTTTACAAAAACTGCGCAATCGGTTGAAGGGTGTGGGAGACCTGTCATACGGGGAAGCACTCCCGGTTGATATCTTCCATAATGTTTATCTTGGCGGTGCAAGGCCGTATCAATACGAACAAAAGGCGCGCGTCTGTCCGTTTTGTCCAGAACTCTCGGTGCAGTGGGAGGACGGACATGCGTATTTGTGCACGAATTTGTATGGTGCTCCTATCGATTTAACAGTGGATCAAATTACTGCCGATCGCTTGGGCAAGGCGTTTGAATCGGGGCAGGCCTACGAAAATCGTGATGGGACACCCTTTATAGTTGATACGGATTTTTTGAACCTGCCCCGGCACTCCCGGACTCTTGCCGGCCCTTTTGCGGCTCCGCAGGAGAGGGTCCAACTGTTTTGAGCTCAAGCTCCTGCGTGGCAGCTTATTCACGAGCCGTAAAGGGAATTTCCTATTCGGATATGATATGATTGTGAGAAAGAGGAGACACCGGAATGGACCATATTGTCTGGGATTGGAACGGCACGCTTTTTGACGATGTCCGGCTCTGTCTGGACTGCATCAACCGCCTCCTGCAAAAGCATGGCTTAAGTCCCCTTGAAACGCTGGAGCAGTACCGTGAAGTGTTCGGCTTCCCCGTTGCGGACTACTACCGGCGGATTGGGTTTGATTTTGACTGCGTTCCCTTTGCGGCGCTCGCCGAGGAGTATATGGCGGACTATCAGGAGAAAAGCGCGCAGTGCCCACTGTACCCGGATGTTTTGCAGACCCTTCGCCGGGGGCGGGAGCTGGGGCTCGGGCAAATCGTGCTGTCGGCTAGTAAAAAGGACTACCTGATGCAGCAGATGGAGCAGTGCGGGGTACAGGATGCGTTTGACTCCGTCTGGGGGATCGAGAACATCTACGCCACCAGCAAGGAAGAGCTGGCCCATTTGCTGCGCGAGTCCCTGCCGCCGGCGGACAGGCTCTGGTTCGTTGGGGACAGTCTGCACGATGCGCACGTCGCCGGAGCGGTACAGGCCGGCTGTGTGCTGGTCTCCACCGGTCATCAGAGCCGGGCGCGGCTGGAGAGCGCCGGAGTCCCTGTGGCCGATTCCCTGTGGGAGGGCCTGTCGGTGGTTTGTGGGGAAGCCGGAATGCGTGTTTGACAGAAAATACGGCATGAATTGTGAAAGGCCGGCTGCACTTGAACGTGCGGCCGGTCTCTGTACTGGTGCCGAATAGGCATGGCCCCAGTTGACGAACTGTTTCATACCCGAATAAATATTGCAAAAACCACTTCCAAGGCAGGTCCTGACTACAACGGAGGTGGTTTTTGATTAGATGGCGCAAGTATTGTATTTTACTATTACTGCGCTTTTTTATTTAACCCACAGTAACAGATCAGATCAAGAACAATAAAGATAGAAAACAGCAGAGAAGAGATCGGGACCACGCAGAGCAGTAAGTCCGGTTTGTCAATTCCATAGGCGAACAGCGCGCACAGAGGGAGCTGGACCATCGGAAAAATAGAGGCGATCAGGTAGAGAAATCCGTTTGCTTTCCCGCCGATTCCACGCGCGGTCATGACGATTGCGGCTATCCCCGGCAGAACTGGCAGGAAAAGTAGAATTAGAGCGACTATGGCCGCTGCCTGCTGGCTGAGACTGGCAGGCAGGGAGAACTGTATACCATTTAGTACGCTCCCTAGCACAGCGGTGAACACCGACATCCCCCATGATGTCAATGCGCGTTTTCGGTCCACCTCTTGATCACACACAATGGAGCACAGCAGATAGAGGAGCATCATTGCCCCGGACAGAAAACCGAGTGCAAACAGCAGTTCATCCGGGAAAAAGTAGCTGCGTGCTCCGCCTGTGAGATATTGGGCGAAAGCATCTGCCAAAATCAGGACAAAAGCCAGTATATTGATCACAATAGCCGTAATCCCCACGGCCATGAGTGGATAAATGCGCTTTTTCATCATGTCCATCTCCTTTTATTCAGATCATACCGACTTCTTTTGCGAATTTGTAGAGGACGCCGGAGGTGTTCGACATGCTGTATCCCAACATGGCATAGGAGATTTATTTTACTTCTTGTGTTTAGGTTCATTTATTTTAAGCCGCGCATCCTATCTGTGCATTTATAAATACTCACCTCAAGCGTCGTTCTTTTGAAAGATAGACCAGTAGTAGAGAATGTCCAGTACAATATATATACAGAGGAGAGGTGCCGCGATCAGTGCAGGAATACCGGCTATCAATGGGTCGTCCCAGGCAAGGACTGCAAAGGAGCAGATCAGAACATAAATCAATGAGAGAATGGCTGCCAAAAGATATAGAATCCCATTCCCTTTTCCGCTGATCGCGCGTGCATTTAAAAAGACGCAGACGATCACAAGTATGCATACTGCAATCATCAGGAACAGGATTGCATGATCATTGGTAATGATTCCCGAAAAGACGACGCACCCTCCCAACACTGTAAACAGAGAGACACCCCAAGCGATCAGGGCGCGTTTCTTGTTCTCAAAATCGCGATCAATGATGATGGAACAGAGCAGGTATAGGAACATCATTGTTCCGCTCAGCAGTTCCAGTGCGGAGAGCGTAATATTCTGGACTGAAAGGGGATACAGTTCGGGAAAAAATCCAACTAAACAGTTGAAAAGAAGCGCCAGCCATGCCAGTAAATTGCATACAATGGTGAACGCACCAATTATGGTGAGCGGATAAATGCGCTTTTTCATCATGTTCATCTCCCTGTTCAGATCATACCGACTTCTTTTGCGAATTTGTAGAGGACGCCGGAGGTGTTACACATGCTGTATCCCAACATCCCATAGGCGATAAATAATTGTCCGGCCGCATTATCCTTGTCGGTAACCATATCAATATACTGTTTTGCGGTTGAGGCGATATTATGGACGGAAGTTCCAATTGATGATGAAACCCAAGTGTTATAATAACCGAGATTGAAATAGTCGCTACTTTCAATGTCCCATGTGTATTGTCCATCCAGCATCATTCGGGAGGCAAATTCTTCAAATCCAGCGTGGTTGTAAGAATCTATAAGAGGAATTGAAACTTTGTTTGCCGCATGGTGCGGTACAGCAACATCTTGAACATAGTGAATGCAGTGAGCCAAAACTTTAATCGCGCCATTTCGATCACCGGAATAATACTTTTTGATTGCATCTCTATAGTGATTTATTGCGCTGTCGCGTGCTGTAGTAACACTGCTTCCTTTCCAGTTAGTTCCGGTATCTGGATCATAAAAATGTGTTTCAAACAGTGTTAAGCGCGATGAAGGATCCTTATCCGGCCAGGCGGATTCCTTGGATAAAAGGTGGAGATCGGCTAACTGGAATCCAATGCTTCCGCCATTGAAGAGCTCATTTCGAGCCAGAACATAGACAAGGAATCCAACGTTGGTCAATGCCTCATGGCACTGCTTATCGGGCTCCTTGCTGTCATAATCCGACTGCCACATGGGCTGGATGGAGGGTTCGGTGTCAGGCTGCTCTTCCTCATTCCATCCCTGCTGGTCGGCGTACTCCTCATACGTGGTGGCGAAGCCGAGGGCGGAGAGATATTCGTCTAACGCCTGCTTTTCTCCGTCCTGAAACAGTTGTGCCATTTTATTCAGCGTGGCGTCGGACTGCTCCTGAGAGAGCGCGGCGATCTGCTCATCCGTCATCTGGGTGAGCTCCTGCG
>DVHG01000027.1 GCA_018712345.1 Candidatus Onthovicinus excrementipullorum
ACAGCAATATGTACAAAAAAGAGCGTTTCCTCACTTTTCATTGCACAAAAAAACAGGCGAAAAAAACGCCTGTTTCAACACAAAGTATCGATTATGTCGATTAGAAAAATCTACGCAAATTAGTAAATAGATCTACCGGTTGAGCAGATAGACTCCCATCGTCAGATACCCCGCAAACACTGTCCACAGCACATAGGGCAGCATTAGCCAGCAGGCGATTTTATCGACCCGGTAATAGAGTACCTGCAATGCAATGAGGATCGCCAGCAGAATTACCAGCCAGATAAAGGCAAACAGGTATTTGTCAGAGTGGAAAAAGATCTGCGGCCAGATCGCGTTCATGGCAAGCTGGAGTGTGTACAGGAACACGAGGTACCGCACCCAGGATTGTTCCCTGCTCTGCCGGAGCGCGCGGTGCGTGCGGAACGCCGCCAGAGCCATGAGCACATACAGCACCGTCCATACGATCGGGAAAGCAATCGGCGGCGGCGAGAGCGGCGGCTGATTGAGCGCCATATAGGTCGACTGTGCATCGCGAATGAGAAAGCCCGACAGCATCCCGACCGCGAGCGTCGCAATCAGATAAATCGCCATCAGTCCGTACTCCTTCGGTCTGGCGCCGCCTTTTTTCTTCTCAGAATAAGAAATTGTTCTGATCTCCATTCAGTGCACCTCCAAAACAGTTTTATTATGCCCCTGTTGTACATTGATACGCACTGCGGATTGAAAAAGAACGCAAAATCTGTTATGATTTTATCATCCTGTACTTTTGTCAAAAAGGCGGAGGTGCTGACGAATGAAATCGAATCAGAGAATAATCGCCTGTGCCGCAGCGGTGCTGTTCCTCATCACCGGCGGATGTTCCGCTACGCTCGATACAGAACCGGAGAGCACTACGGGCGAAAGCGTACCCGCACCCACTGAATCCACCGCACCGGCCACACAGGCGTCCACCGCCGCTCCTACGGAACCGGAGAGCACAGCCCCTGTCCCTGATCCTGTCGCCTATCCCGCACCCGCGCAGGCGGAGATTGACCGGATCAGGCAGACGATTGCGGCCGAGCAAAAGCTGTACGGTGCAGATGAGGCCGTACTCACCTTTGCCGGGGACTGTACGCTGGGTACTTTTCCGGAGTGCCCGGAGCACCTGAATTTTAACAGTGTATACCGTGCGTCTGGCAGCATGACGTATCCGTTTGACTATGCAAAATACTGGTTTCAAAGCGATGATTACACCATTGTTAATCTGGAAAACGCCTTTACAACCGCCACAAAGGCAGAGGTAAAGGAATGGCGCTTTAAGGGTGACCCCTCCTACGCGGGGATGCTCTCCCCCTCCGGTATTCAGGGCGTCACGCTGGAGAACAACCACGCCAGGGATTACTTTGAAGTGGGCTTCCAGGATACCCAAAACGCTCTCAAGCAATACGGGACCACCTACGCCTATGATGGGGTTCCAATGAAATTCACTATAAAAGGAATCAACTTTACACTCCTGAATTACGACTGCCGCACCTGGCGCCAGGAACGGATTGGCGATCAGCTCATCGCCCAGTACTGTGAAGATATCCGCCGGGAAAAAACAGAGGACAATATCGTCCTCGTGGCCATGCACTGGGGTGTGGAATATTATAACAATCCGGAACCATACCAGAAGGACTACGCCCGCCGAATGATCGATGCGGGGGCTGATTTCATCGTGGGATCGCACCCCCATCAGCTTCAGGGAATCGAGCAGTACAACGGGAAATATATTGTATACTCGCTGGGAAATTTCGCCTTTGGCGGCAATGAGAACGCTGTAAAGGCCGCGCGTGATACAATGATTGTCCGTCCGCGGTTTAAAAAGGATGAAGCCGGCAAGCCCTATTGCAGCGGTATGACCGTGATCCCGTTTGCCGAGAGTTCGGCCCCGGACGCCGCCGTCAACAACTACCGCCCAGTTCCGCTCTATGGAGAGGATGCCCGGCGCGTCAAGGACACATTGCTGCGCCGTTCCTCTCCGCTGCCGAATGGCGTAGAGGACATTCTCTGCGCGGGGGTGGACTTTTAGAGCGGGAAGCGCCGCTCTGTCATGGTGTAAATCCATCATCCTTTTCAGTAGTAGCGCCTCCTAAATCCCTTTCTTTGGCAAAAGGGTGCCCCCTGCGGTAGACGGTAAAAAATTCGCACAAACAAACATCGGCTTCCCCTCGAGGGGAAGGCCTATTGTATATAGAAAACAGGCTCTCTGTCACGAAGAGAGCCTGTTTTGATCCGATTGTTTTACAGATCCACCTCGACGGCATGTCCCGCCGCAAGTGACAGCTGCGGATCGATAATGCGCTGGTTGGTCGAGCCGCGGAATTTGATCTCCAGACTCTTCTTTGCCAGTTCAAACTTTCCATCGATCAGGTAATCCGTCTCCTGCAGCAGGTCCATCCAGCCGTTCTGCTCCGTTGCGCCTGCGATGAGCTGCTCGTATGTCCAGCCCGTAAAGGTGACAACATTCTTGCCGGCCTCGTGCACCTTGTGCGCTAAGGCGGCGAGTGGCCTGGCCTGACTAAACGGCTCGCCGCCGCTCATCGTCATGCCCGCAAGAATGGGATTTTTCAAAAACTCCGCAAAGAGCCTGTCGCAATCCCCTTCATAACCGCCTTTAAAATCGTGCGTCTGCGGGTTCTGGCACCCTTCGCAGTGGTGCGGGCACCCCTGAACGAACACCACGAACCGCCAGCCCGGGCCATCCACCACCGACTCACGGATCACACCCGCAAGCCTCAGCTTCTCGCCCACGGGGATCAGCCGACCTTCTCGAGCTCACCCTTACCGGTGCCGAGAGAATGTTTAACGCGGTCCTCAACCTCAGCGCGTTTGGCGTCATTAAAACGGTCCAGCGTGCCGACCAGATAACCGGTGATCCTGCGGATGCGCTCAAATTTGACACCCTCACCGACTAATTTTTTCTCTTCTGCCATAAGTCATACCTCCTGACAATATCATAAATTTAATTCATTGGATTGGGGAGCTTATCGGGCTCCTCCAGTTCATTCTCATCATAGGCGGGGCGGATAAATTTGCTGTATCCCTTGAGCTTTTTGAGCACTTCGGGGTCCACACCCTCGCCGTCGTGCCGGCCGCAGCGCGGGCACGTATCGCCGATCACACCCGTATAACCGCAGACAGGATCGCGGTCCACCGGGTGGTTCACGGAGCCGTATCCCACTCCGCTCTCCTTCATGCAGCGGATAATCGCCTCAAACGCCTCCAGATTCTGGAGCGGATCGCCGTCCATCTCCACATAGGAAATATGACCGCCGTTGGTCAACGCGTGGTACGGTGCCTCCAGCCGGATCTTATCAAACGCGGAGATCGGGAAATAAACCGGAACGTGGAAGGAATTCGTGTAGTATGGGCGATCCGTAACGCCGGGGATCGTCCCATAGCGTTCGCGGTCCATCCGCACGAAGCGGCCGGAGAGGCCCTCCGCCGGCGTGGCGATCAGTGAGAAGTTCATGTGGTACTTATCTGTTGCCTGATCCATCCTCTTACGCATGTGGCCAATGATCTCAAGCCCCAGATTCTGTGCCTCAACGCTCTCGCCGTGATGGACACCGATTAATGACTTGAGCGTCTCCGCCAGACCGATAAACCCGAGCGTCAGTGTGCCGTGCTTGAGCACCTCGCGCACTTCATCATCAATATCAAGCTTATCGGAATCAAGCCAGATACCCTGCCCCATCAGGAACGGATAGTTGCGCACTCTACGCTTGGCCTGAATCTCAAAGCGCTCCAGGAGCTGGTTGATAACCAAATCAATTTTTCGGTCCAGATCCTCAAAGAACATATCAATATTTCCATGTGCCTTGATCGCCAGACGCGGCAGGTTCACCGAGGTAAAGCTCAGATTTCCGCGGCCGCCGGTTACCTCACGGGAGGGATCATACACATTGCCGATCACGCGGGTGCGGCAGCCCATGTAGGCCACCTCTGTGTTCGGATCGCCCTCCTTGTAATACTGCTTGTTGAAGGGGGCATCCATGAACGAATAGTTCGGGAACAGCCGCTTGGCCGAGACACGGAAGGAGAGTTTAAACAGATCATAGTTTGGATCGCCGGGGTTGTAGTTGACGCCCTCCTTGACCTTGAAGATGTGAATGGGGAAGATCGGCGTCTCGCCGTTGCCCAGCCCGGCCTCCGTGGCCAGCAGGACATTTTTAATGACCATGCGTCCCTCGGGGGAGGTATCCGTGCCGTAGTTGATTGAGCTGAACGGGATCTGCGCACCCGCACGGGAGTGCATGGTGTTCAGATTGTGGACAAGTGCCTCCATGGCCTGATAGGTGGTGGCGTCCGTTTCACTGTTCGCGCGCTCAAGCGCAAAGGACTGGCACTTTTTTATCTGCTCCGGCGTCAGGCCCAGCTCCTCAAGCTTTTGGGCCTCCAGTTCCTGATAGCGGTTGTCATTGGCCAAAACCGGAGAAACACCGGAAGCCTGCTCAATATCGGCCATCATATTTTTTACCGCCTCATTGGAATCCTGCATATCGTAGCACAGTTCAAGCGCTTTGGCCAGATTGCGGCGGTAAAGCTTGCGGTACGTCTTTTTTACGCCCTTAGCCATGCCGTAATCAAAATTCGGGATGCTCTGCCCGCCATGCTGGTCGTTCTGATTGGACTGGATGGCAATACAGGCAAGTGCCGAATAGCTGGCGATGTCGTTCGGCTCGCGCAGGAAGCCGTGCCCGGTGGAAAATCCACCGTCAAAGAGCTTGATAATATCGATCTGGCAGCAGGTGGTCGTCAGGGTCAGGAAATCCAGATCATGGATGTGGATATCCCCCTCGCGGTGCGCACGCGCGTGCTCAGGATTCAAAACAAACAGCTCGTTAAACTGCTTGGCACCCTCAGAGCCATACTTAAGCATGGTGCCCATCGCAGTGTCGCCGTCGATATTGGCGTTTTCGCGCTTGATATCATTCTCCTTCGCATCGACAAATGTGAGGCCCTGATAGACCTTCATCAGGCGGGTATTCATCTCCCGCACGCGGCTTCGCTCCGCCCGGTAGAGGATGAATTCCTTGGCCGTGCGCGCGTGGCCATTCTCAATCAGGACATGCTCCACCACATCCTGAATCTGCTCCACGCTGGGGACCTCGATATTTTTGCTTTCGATCTCCGCAACCACCTTCTGCGCGAGGTCCATAGATACGGAGTAATCGCGCCCGCCTGTCGCCTGGGCCGCCTTGTAAATGGCGTCCGCGATCTTTTCAATGGCAAAGGGAACCGTCCTACCGTCCCTCTTGATGATTTTGGTGATCATTGTCCTCAAAGCCCCCAATTACTATATCTTGTGTTATTCTCTGCGTGTATTAGCTATTATAGTGCATATCTTGTTGTAAGTCAACAGACTTTTCCCGCGCCGACATAGAGCGAAAAAACGCAAAAATCCACCTATATGGGCATCCGCGCGATGGCTGTCAAAAATATGCGAAAATCTTTGTCTATTCTGCCGTACGTCCCTAAGGGGCTGTTTTTCAAAAATCTGCCCCCATACGCTGCGCTTCACTTCACGCCGCAGATAGGACCGGCCATCCCTTCTGAAAACGGAACAGGACAATGAAATCACGGCCCGAATAAAAAAGACGGGCCGGTGATCCGGTCCGTCTCTCCGCTCCAAAAGGCGTTACTTATTTTTTCTTGCTCTTCTTTTTCCCGGCAGCGATCAGCCCGTTGAGGAAGCCGCTGTCATCATCAATGACATAGTCGACACACTTGAGCCGCAGCTCCTCAAGGAAGTTCTTTCGCTCCGGCAGCAGACGGTAATACAGGATCAGCGCGCGCTCATCCGAGCTGATGGTCATGAAATCCTCATCCATGACAGAGGTCATCTGCGCGTCCGTCTTGTACTCCATCGTCTCAGCAGCCACCGCGACCGGAGAGGTCTCCTCCTTATCGGCGAGACCAAGCAGATAATCCGTTGTCACGTTAAACAGCTTGGCCAGACGGGCCAGATTGTAGACATCCGGCTTGGCGCGGTTGATCTCATAGCAGCAGTAGGCTGAGCGATCGATCCCGAGGAAATCTGCAACCTCCTTCTGAGAGAGGCCGTACATGCTCCTCAATGCCTTAAATTTGCTTCCCATGGTTTCCATTGCAACACACTCCTGTCAATTTTATAGTTTTCATCATTTTTATCCCTTCCGTTCGTCCTCCGCGTGACCCGTTGAAGACGTCCCGGGCGAGCACCTATCAACTTCCGGCTGTTCTGCCGGAGAATCGGCCTGCACCACAGACTCATTACACTCCGCATCCTGCTCCGGCGCGCACCCATGCTGCAGACGGCCCCGTCGCTCCTGACGATGCAGCCAGGCGAGCACAACGATAAATCCGACGACTGCGCCGGACAGGCCGCAGATGATATCCGTCATGGTGTCGAGCAGTGCATATCGCCCGAAGTCCAGGTGAAAAAGATCAATCTGTGCGGGATCAGTCACTGTTTTGAAAATTTCAAACCGCGGATCCGGATTGACCCGCCAGTGCTGACTGTCACCCAACGTGACCGAATCAAAAGTGAACTCCAAAATCTCCCATACGAGCGTCACAAAGGCAGAAAAGCCGACGCCCCAGGATGCCTGGACGATCGGGGACGGATCCCCGTACCGGCTGCGATGCTTTGCGTTGAGCGCGACCATAATGCAGTACCCTACATAGACGAGGATCGCTCCGCCGAACGTATGTAAGACGATATCCCACCAGGGGAACAGATAGTAGAAATTGAGCAGCGTTCCGCAGAAGCTTGTGACGATCAGGTAGATCGTACCGACCGTCTGAAGACGGATCGGAACCCTCCCCGGCCACAGATTGGTAAAGAGCAGGTGGAGAATTGGAATGCAGAACGAGAGCGCAACGCTGATGAACATCTCAAAGATCCTGTCTGGATTTTTAAAAATGCACCAGATGCCGCCCATCAGTAAGATCAGGCGGAGGATCCACCAGAGGATGTATTCAAAAAGCGGGAGCTCCGTACGGATTTCTGTAAACAGTCGTGTAAAGCGTTCCTTGATGCCTGTGATCGGTCTGGTCAACGGATCGTCCTCCATCGTTTATCATTTCGAATTTTGCCGCCGTCTCAGGCCAGCAAAAGCATTTCCACAGTCATATAGCCTACACCGGCAACCATCAGTACAGCCAGAACAATAGCCACAATGCGGATAAATAACTTTCTGTTTTTCATGATTCCACCCGAGGTTATTCAATATTCATCTTTGCTTTGATATCCCGCTCCAGCGCATCGGCAACCGCTTCGGCCTGTGCGCGGTCGGGCGCGACGGCAGTGATATACACCTTGATTTTCGGCTCCGTGCCGGAGGGGCGAACGATCACACCAGAGCGGTCCTCCAGCTTATAGGAGAGAACATTGGAGCGGGGCAGATTGGTCCCGCTGTGCGAGCCGGTTCTATAATCCGTGCACACACCGCTGTCATAGTCGGCGGAAAATACAATTCGGCGGCCCGCGATCTCCTCCGGATGCTCCCGGCGCAGCAGCTCCATGATCCCCTGCATCTTCTCCATGCCTGCGGCGCCTTCAAAAGCAAAGTTGAGCAGGCGGCTGAGATACATGCCATGGCGGTCATAGAGTTCATTCATCACCTGGACGAGCGTCTTGCCCTGCAGCTTATAATAAGCCGCCATCTCACAGATCAGCATGGAGGCCACAACGGCATCCTTGTCACGCGCGTGGGTACCACACAAGTAGCCGTAGCTCTCCTCCATCCCAAAGATAAAGCGGTCGTCCTCATCCGTCTTTTCAAGCTGAGTGATGAACTCCCCGATATATTTAAAGCCGGTCAGCAGGTGGCGTACCTCACAGTGATAGTGCTCGGCGATCCTGTCGATCAGATCGGATGTGACAATTGACTTGACCGCGACCGGATTGACGGGCAGGCTGCCCTTTTCCGTCCGGTTTTTGAGAATATAGTCAAGCAGCATGGCGCCGACCTCATTGCCGGACATCAAATGGTATTCCCCGTGATCCTTGACGGCAATTCCCACACGGTCACAGTCCGGATCCGTCGCCAGGAGCAGATCCGCCGGCTCCTCACGGGACATTTCAATCCCACACTCAAAGACCTGCTTGATCTCCGGGTTGGGGTACGGACAGGTGGGGAACTTCCCGTCCGGCAGTTCCTGCTGCGGGACGACGCGCACATTCGTCTGCCCGATGCGGCGGAGAATTTCCCGCACGGGTTTGTTGCCCGTGCCGTTGAGCGGCGTATAGATTACGCTCAAATCGGCCTTGGAGCAGACGCCCGGGGTGATTTGGCAGGTCAGGACGCGGCTGTAGAACTCCTCGATCACATCGTCGTCAATATATTCGATCAGGCCCTTTTCCAGCCCTTCCTCAAAGGACATCCGGCGCACACCGGTAAACAGATCCACTTTGGAAATAAAGTCATATGTCTTTGCAGCGGACTCATCCGTCATCTGATACCCCTCGGGGTCATAGCACTTGTACCCGTTATACTGTGAGGGATTGTGGCTGGCCGTGATAATGATGCCGGACTGGCATTCAAGCTCACGCACCGCAAAGGAGAGCATCGGGGTGGGCATCAGCTCCTTATAGATGTGCACCTTGATCCCGTTGGCCGCCAGCACACCGGCCGCGCTCCGGGCAAAATCCTCCGATTTAATGCGCGAATCATATGCAATGGCCACGCTCGGCTCCTCATATGTGCTGTTGAGGAAATCGGCCAACCCCTGAGTGGCCTGATTGACCGTGTAGATGTTCATCCGGTTGGTCCCCGCGCCGATCACGCCGCGCAGTCCGGCCGTCCCGAAGGTGAGGCTCTGATAAAAGCGGTCGAAAATCTCATCCTCTTTTCCCTCAATCGCCGCAAGCTCTCGGGCGACGTCGGGGTCCTCGACGGCATTCCGCCGCCACTCATTATATAATGTATGAACGTCGCGTTCCATGACGCAGCCTCCTTGAAAACTCAAAAATAACAGATGCCGCTGCCGGTTTATTATGGCAAACCTCTATTAGTTTCTATTATACCCTTTTTATATCCAATTCGTCAACTCGATATGACCGCAAAAATCTAAATATTCTGTAAAATTTGTCACAGATTCAGCACTTTGGTCCCAAAATTTGCTAAATTCCCCCTAAATGGGCCCCTTTTCACCCCTTTGTACACTTGCATATCCCATATTTTTCCTTGAAGCGGGACTGCAGGGGTGATATAATGGCTTCAGAATAAAGAGGCGGAGGGGTTTGGCGTGTTTGCAAAAATCGACAGTATGGGAATTTTCGGCATGGACGCGTTCCGGGTGGAGGTGGAAGCGGATATCGCCGGCGGACTGCCGAAATTCGATGTGGTTGGGCTGCCGGATACCGCCGTATCGGAGGCCCGCAACCGAGTGCGCGCCGCAATCAAAAATAATGCCCTGACCTTCCCGACGAGCCGGATCACCGTCAACCTCGCCCCCGCGGATATCCGCAAGGAGGGGCCGCTGTACGATCTTCCGATTCTGATTGCCATCCTCTGCGCCTCCGGACAGTTAAAGGCAGCTTGCACACAGGGCGCCGCCTTTATCGGTGAACTCTCCCTGAGCGGGGAGATCCGCCCGGCGGCCGGGATTCTGCCCATGGTTCTGCGGGCGGCCGAGCTCGGGATTGGGCAGATCTTCATCCCGGAGGCAAACCGTGCCGAGGGCGCTGTTGCTCAGGGAATCGACGTCTATCCGGTTGCGGATCTGAAGCAGCTGCTGCGCCATCTGCGCGGGGAGGAAGCGCTTTCTCCCTGCGAAAAGGCGGATTTCCAATCCCTTGTCTTTGACGATAAATCGCTGGACTTTGCCGACGTACGCGGTCAGGAGGAGGCCAAGCGCGCGCTGGAGGTCGCGGCGGCGGGCGGGCACAACGTGCTGATGATGGGGCCGCCCGGCTCCGGCAAGAGCATGCTCGCCAAGCGACTGCCCTCCATCCTGCCGCAGATCACATATGAGGAGGCGCTTGAGACCTCAAAACTCTACTCCATCCGTGGGATGATGCCCACGGGACAGTCACTGATCACATCCCGCCCGTTCCGTGCGCCGCACCACTCTACCTCGGCCATCGGGCTCACAGGCGGCGGCGCTGTGCCGCATCCGGGCGAGCTGTCCATGGCGCACAACGGCGTGCTGTTCCTGGACGAGCTGCCGGAGTTCAACCGGCAGGCCATGGAAAGCATGCGCCAGCCACTGGAGGATGGGACCATCACCATCTCCCGCGCCGCGGGGACGCTGAGCTTCCCCTGCTCCGTGATGCTGGTGGCCGCGATGAACCCCTGCCCGTGCGGCTACTTTGGCCATCCCACCCATCCGTGCATCTGCCCGGATGGCGCGCCCGCGCGCTATCTGGCCAAGGTATCCGGCCCGCTGATGGACCGGATCGATATCCACATCGAGGTTCCCTCCGTCGACTTTGACCAGCTCAGCAGCGGGGAGCGCGCGGAATCCTCCGCCGCCGTCCGGGAGCGTGTCAACGCGGCACGCGAACGCCAACGGGAGCGCCTTACGGGGTCTGGATTTACCTGCAACGCCAAAATGGACACCCGCACTACACGCGAGACATGCCATATGACCTCCGACGCACAGTTCCTGATGCGGCAGGCGTTTGACCGGCTTCAGCTGTCGGCCCGGGCGTACGACAAGCTGCTGAAAATCGCCCGCACAGTAGCGGATCTGGACGCGAGCGACGATATCCAGATGGAACATGTGGCGGAGGCTATCCAATACCGCTCCCTGGACCGGAAGCTGTGGCAGGTCTGAATGGGGGCAAACAAATCACCGCACATTAAAAAGCGGAGCAGCCAACCCAGGCCGCTCCGCTTCTTTTTTCTTCATTTACTCATCCGCATCCGTTTTTGTCCTCACCTGCGAAGGCGTCTCTGCCCGTACTGTCGCCGGAACCGTAGAGGCGTTTGGCTCGGTCGTTGCCGGCTTGGCTGTTGTCGGCTCGGTTGTCTCCGGCTGCGTTACGCCGCTGCCGCCGCCCAGCTTATTCCAGCCCTTGGAGCGCAGATAAGTCGGGTAATCCACCAGAGAGACATCCATATCCACATTCCCTCTGACTCCCGGGACCTTCCCGGAGGAGGTGTACTGCCACATTGTAAACGGCACCCACAGGGCAAACGCCGTATTGGTGTTCCGGTAGCAGGCCATCCAGTAATCATACGGCAGTTCAGAGAAATCAAGCTTATACTCGCCGAAGTTTTGATCCGCATACACCATTGGGTAGTACCCCGCCTGGCGGATCACCTCGCAGAATGCCGTGACATTCTTATTGAGCTGTTCATTACTGATACTCATGATCCGATATCCGGCCGATCCCTCCACATCCATGATGATCGGATAGGTAATTTTCACATTGGGATGTTCGCCGATCTTCTGGAGGACAAATTTGGCCTCCTCGATGGCTTCCACTTCATTGATTGCCTGTGTATAAAAGTAGATGCCGATATCCAGACCGGCCTTGCTGGCCGCCTCAATATTCTGATCAAAGTATTCGTCTGGGATAAAGTCGCCCGAGCCGTAGCCGCGCGCGCCGGCGCGGATGATCACAAAGTCGATCCCCGACGCCTTCACCGCATTAAAATCAATATCGGCCTGAGCATAGGAGACGTCAATTCCCTTCCAGGAATTCACCGGCTTGCCATCGTTATAATACTGGTTCGTGTTCTTCCACTCCGTCTTCATCGTGGGAGCGTACCCGCTCCCCTCCAATGTCCGGTAGATCTGGTATTTGACGGAGCCCCCGATGAAGCTGGGGGGCTGCTCCTCCGGCTTGGGTGGTTGCTGATCCTCAACGATTTCAGGGTCGCCATGATTATCCTGCTCCGCCTGCTCCTCTTTTTTATCATCTGTCAGAACCGTATCGTCCTTGCTGGGTGCTTGGACGTTCTGTGCCAGATCGGCAACCTCCTGGGCAATCCGGTCCTCATCCTCGGCCGAATACTGCTTCTGCGTGGCCTCGACCTCCGTGGCCGCCTCCGTCTCCGTGGTTGTCTCCACAGGCTCGATGAGCTGCTCCACAACTGCCGCCACGGACTCACCGGTGGAAATCTCCTCCGGCGTCTGCCCGTGGGCACGCGTGGCAGCATAAAAGCTCACACCACCCACCACCGCGACGCCCGCCACGGCAAGTGCCCCAATTTTCAGCGCGAGGGCATACTTTGTAAAAAATTCCGCAACCATTTTTTCTTCTCCATTTTGTCATGCGTCACAAACCGTATAATCATAATTTATTATAATTGAAACATGGCACTAATTCAACCTTTTCCGCCGTTTTTTGCCATGGGAATTTTTAGAAAAAGAGGGACGCACACATCTTGTGCATCCCTCTGAAAAAAATGCTATATATGGCCCCCTGCTCACTCCATGATGGATTTAAGCAGGCCACCCTTCTGGATAATATTCTGGATAAAGGGCGGGAACGGCTCGGCCTGATAGGTCTTCCCGGTGGTAAGGTTGGTAATGACGCCGGTATCAAAATCAGCCTCTACCTCATCGCCGTTCTTAATATCGCGGGCCGCCTCCTCGCACTCGAGGATAGCCAGGCCAATATTGATCGCGTTGCGGTAGAAAATACGCGCAAAGCTGGAGGCAATCACGCAGGAGATGCCGGAAGCCTTGATGGAGAGCGGCGCATGCTCACGTGAAGAGCCGCAGCCAAAGTTGCGCTCGGCTACGATCAGATCGCCCGGCTTGACCTCCGAGACGAAGTTGGCGTCAATATCCTCCATGCAGTGCTTGGCAAGCTCCTTGGGATCGGCGCTGTTGAGGTAGCGCGCCGGAATGATGACGTCCGTATCGACATTGTCGCCGTACTTGTGGACTGTTCCATGTGCTTTCATATCAAAATCGCCCTCCTATCAAAGATTCGCGGGATCGCAGATATATCCCTTGACGGCACTGGCCGCCGCGACCGCCGGATTGGAGAGGTAGACCTCGCTCTCCGGATGGCCCATACGGCCGACGAAGTTGCGGTTGGTGGTGGCGATGGCGCGCTCTCCCTTTGCCAGAATTCCCATGTGGCCGCCCAGGCAGGGGCCGCAGGTCGGGGTGCTAACGATGGCACCCGCCTCCACAAAGATCTTGGCGAGCCCCTCCTCGATGCACTGGAGATAGATCTGCTGTGTAGCGGGGATCACGATGGTACGCACATGGCTGCTGACCTTGCGGCCCTTAAGGATAGCTGCTGCAGCGCGCATATCCTCGATGCGGCCATTGGTGCAGGAGCCGATGACGGCCTGATCGATCACGACGTGCTCCTTCTCCGCCTCGTCAATCGTCTTGGTATTCTCCGGCAGGTGCGGGAACGCGACGGTCGGGCGCAGTGCGCTCATATCAATCTCGATGACCTGATCGTACTCCGCATCATCATCCGCCTCATAGACGGTATAATCGCGCGTCTTGCGTGCGTCAACATAGGCGCGGGTCACATCGTCCACCGGGAAAATGCCATTCTTCGCGCCGCACTCGATGGCCATGTTGGCAATGCAGAGGCGGTCGTCCATGGAGAGGTTCGCCACGCCTGGGCCCGTGAACTCCAGCGAGCGGTAGAGTGCGCCGTCCACGCCGATCATGCCGATTAGGTGCAGGATGACGTCCTTGCCGCTGACGTTCTCCCCCGGTTTGCCGGTGAGGACGATTTTCAGCGCGGAGGGCACCTTGAACCATGCCTGGCCGGTAATCATGCCAGCGGCCATGTCTGTGGAGCCGACACCGGTGGAAAACGCGCCCAGCGCGCCGTATGTACAGGTGTGGGAGTCCGCACCGATGACGGCATCCCCGGGCACGACGAGCCCTTTTTCCGGCAGGAGCGCGTGCTCAATGCCCATGGTTCCTACGTCAAAATAGTTGTCAATGTCGTATTTGTTTGCAAAGGTGCGCACCTGCTTGCAGTTCTGCGCGGATTTGATATCCTTGTTGGGGGTGAAGTGGTCCATCACCAGCGTGATACGGCTCTTGTCAAAGACACCGGTCGCCCCACAGCGCTCGAACTCGTTGATCGCAACCGGAGAGGTCACGTCATTGCCGTGCACAATATCCAGATTTGCCTGGATCAGTTGGCCGGCCTTTACTTCCTCCAGACCAGCATGTGCGGCCAGGATCTTCTGTGTCATTGTCATTCCCACAGATAACAGCCTCCTTTGTTTCATTGGAAATATTATGCCATAAAAAGAAGCGCCTGAATGTTAAACAAGATACATTCAGGCGATAAATTTAGACTGTTCAGTGCGTTGTCAGATAGAGGACGACAGAATCAACCAGAGCGATCCAGCTCGCCTCGATAATATCCTTGGAGACGCCGACTGTTGTCCAGACATCCTTGCCGTCGGAGGTGATAATCAGGACGCGGACCACGGCGGCCGTGGCGTCGTCCGGCTCCATGACGCGGACCTTGTAGTCGATCAGCTTGGCCCTGGCAATCTGCGGATAGAACTCCGCGAGGGCCTCCCGTAGCGCACAGTCGAGCGCGTTGACGGGGCCGTCCCCCTCCGCCGCGGCAACCTTCAGCACATCGTTTGACTTAATCTTGATTGTGGCCGTGGCGGAGTGATTGTTATCATAGGGAAGCTCGTCGAGCACCTTATAGCTGACAAGGTTGAAGTAGGGCTTGATCCCGTCGATATGGCGGCGCGCGATCAGCTCAAAACTGCCGTCCGCCCCCTCATACTGGTAGCCGCGGCGCTCCTTCTCCTTGAGCTCCGCGATGATATCGGCTACCGCCGGATCATCCCGCGTGATATTAGGATAATACTTTTGCAGCTTGCGCACCACGGCGGATTTCCCTGCCATCTCAGACATCAGGAAGCGGCGATGATTGCCTACGGAGGCAGGGTCCACGTGTTCAAAGGAGCCGCTGTTCTTGATGACGCCGTCCGCGTGCATTCCGGCCTTGTGTGCAAAGGCGCTGCGCCCGACAAACGGGGTGCCCTTATGTAGGGTAACATTGGCGATCTCCGCCATGCGGATCGCGCAGTCCGTCAGGCTGCTCATATTCTCCGGCGGGATGCAGCCATACCCGCGCTTTAATTGCAGATCCGCCATGATAGTGGAGAGGTTTGCATTGCCTGTACGCTCGCCAAAGCCGAGAAATGTCCCCTGAACGTGAGAGGCCCCGGCCTCCACCGCGAGGATGGAGTTGGCCACCGCCATGCCGCCGTCGTTATGGGCATGAATCCCCACGCTGACGGACGGGAACGCCGCCACAACCTCCCCTACGATCTGCGCGATCTCGTCAGGGAAACTGCCTCCATTGGTATCGCACAGAGCGAGCACATCCGCGCCGCCCTCCGCCGCCGCGCGCAGGGACTCCATGGCGTATGTCCGATTGTTCTTATATCCGTCAAAGAAGTGTTCCGCGTCAAAGATCACCTCTTTGCCGTGCTCCTTGAAGAAGCGGCAGGTGTCCGAGATCATGGACAGGTTCTCCTCAAGCGTAGTGCGTATGACATCCGTCACGTGCAGGTCCCACGACTTGCCAAACACGGCGACCGCCGGAGCCCCGGCGCGCAGCAGCGCCTCGCAGTTCCCATCCTCCTCCACCGGGGTATTTTTGCGGCGGGTGGAACCGAACGCCACAAGCGTGGCGTGCTTCAGCTCCATCCGGGAGACCCGCTCAAAAAATTCCAGATCTTTGGGGTTGGAGAAGGGGTTGCCCGCCTCAATATAATCAAGGCCCAGCTCATCGAGCGTTTTGACAATATTCAGCTTATCCTCCAACGAGAAGGCAATCCCCTCCCCCTGCGCGCCGTCGCGCAGCGTGGAGTCAAAGATTTTGATCTTTCTGCCCATTTCAATTCACCTCTCAGCAGTCCATGGATTCCATGATGTCCCCGACGCTGCCTCCGGGCGGGATCATCGGGAGCACCGACTGATCGGGAGCGATCCGGCAGTCAATCACCACGGGGCCATGATGCGCGAGCGCCTCCTTCAGCACACCCTCAAGCTCCTCGGGCCTTTCAACCACCATCCCCTTGACACCGAATGCCTCTGCAAGTGCCTTGATATCCGTCTTGCGGTGCGGATCCGTCTGGGAGTAGCGCTTGCCGTAAAATGCGGTCTGCCACTGGCGCACCATGCCCAGGACCGTATTGTTCATCACGATATCGACGACCGGCACATCGTACGAAGCAAGGGTCGTGATCTCGTTGAGATTCATATGAAAGCTGCCGTCTCCGCTGAAGAGGACAGTGCGCTTTTCCGGATTAGCTATCTGTGCACCGATCGCAGCACCGAGGCCGAATCCCATTGTTCCCAGTCCGCCGGAGGTGATCAGCGTGCGCGGTTGACGGTATGTATAATACTGTGCCGCCCACATCTGGTGCTGACCGACGTCGGTGACGATCTGCGTATCCTCCGGTGTCAGGCGGTCCACCGTCTCCACGACGTCACGCGGATCGATAAAGCCGTCCAGACCGCCGCGCGCCAGGTGCTGCTCCCCCTGTTTGCGGATCTCCTCCAGCTCGGCACGCCAAGCGCTGTGCTCTCCCTGCGGGAGGGCGTCTGCGAGCTGAGTGAGGACCTGCGCAGCATCGCCGGCGATGGGGAGATCCACGGCCACGTTCTTGCCCATCTCCGCAGGGTCAATATCGATGTGGATAATCTTGGCCCCGGCGGCAAAAGCCCTGCGGTTGCCGGCCACACGGTCGGAGAAGCGGGCGCCGACCGCCAGGAGCACATCGCACTCATCCGCCGCACGGTTGGCCACAAGAGAACCGTGCATGCCGATCATCCCGAGGGAGAGCGGATCATCCTGCGGGAAGCTGCCGAGCCCCATGATGGAATTGGCCACCGGAATATCAAATTGATGTGCCAGAGCTACGAGCTGCTCCGACGCCCCGGCGGAGATCACGCCGCCTCCCGCATAGATAACGGGCCTGCGCGATTTTACAAGCATCTCCGCCGCCGCGGCAATCTTCACCGGATCGGCGGGTGCTGTGGGGACCGGCTGCGCCGCCGGACAGGGCTCATACTCGGTGACCGCTGCGGTAATATCCTTGGGAACGTCAATGAGCACCGGCCCTTTGCGGCCCGTGTTGGCGATGCGGAACGCCTCGCGCAGCGCCGGAGCCAGATCCTCAATCCTCTTGACGATGGTGTTGTGCTTGGTGACCGGCAATGTCACGCCAGTGATATCGACCTCCTGAAAGCTGTCGCGGCCCAGGAAATCCGTGCCGACATTCCCCGTGATCGCGACGACGGGAACGGAATCCATATAGGCCGTGGCGATCCCGGTGACCAGATTGGTCGCGCCGGGGCCGGAGGTGGCAAAGACGACGCCCGTCCTGCCAGATGCGCGGGCGTAACCATCCGCCGCGTGGGCCGCCCCTTGCTCATGCGCCGTCAGGATATGACGGATCTGGTCGCGGTATTCATAGAGTGCGTCGTAAATATTCAGGACAGAGCCGCCCGGATAGCCGAAAACGGTATCCACGCCCTGCTCAAGCAATACTTCCACAATAATCTGCGCGCCTGTTTTTTTCATGATAACATCCTCCCGGAGAATTTACTGGAGCTGTTTTGGGGATATGGAACTATCCAAAAAGCCTCCGTCTCTTAACCATTTAAGAGACGGAGGCACTCATGCTCCGCGGTACCACTCTTATTGCACAAAAATGTGCCGCTCAACCGTATCACGGCCTGCGCCGGAATACGTACCCCTGTAACGGTGGGTGGCCGTCGCCCCTAATTGCACAAGTGCTTTCGGTTGGAGGCTGATAGGGAGATATTCACCGGAGGACCCGTCCGCCTTGCACCGACCGGCGGCTCTCTGAACGCGGCCCGACACGGCTACTCGGCCCTGTCATCGCCTGTGATGTGGAATTTTATTTATCATATCACCGCCCGATCCGTTTGTCAAGGGAAACGGGCGTTTTTCCCTCCGGCGGCCTCAGCGCCGGGGCGGCCTGCGGCGCTTGTTGTGCTTTAGCGTCCGCCCGCCGGGGATGCTCGTCTTGGGAGCGGCGCGGTAGTCCCGCGCCGTATTCTGCCCTTTTACAAGACGGACGCGCCGCTTGCGCCGGATGTGGTTATAGCGGATAACGATAATGATATAGACAATGATGAGCAGCGCCACCACGGCGGCAATGATCTTGAAGATCACAGAGCTGAACGCCGTGCTCACCCAGTGCCCCACAAAGGCAAACGGACTCAGGGAATAGGACTCCGCCGCCACGAGGTTCACGGTGGCGATCTCCTGATTGGCATAGAGCACGCGCGCCTGGCAGATGACATCGCCCTTTTCAACAGGTGCCTTTACAGACTCCGGCAGGGTGTCCGCGATAGGCTCAATCAGCACGGAGGGCGCATCCGCCCCCTCCTGCCCGGGGACGAGCGCCGTCACGTCCTGCTCCGGGACCAGCTGGAGATAGTCCGACTTGCCGGAGTACAGCAGCGGCACCTCCGTAACGACCTCCTGTGTCCCGGCGACGGTCTTGAGCGTCAGGTTGTCGATCGCCCAGTTGAGCAGCTTATTCGCATCCAGAAAGGCGCCGTTCTCCTCAATGCCGTCGCCGTCGGTATCCACATACTGCGCCCGCAGGACAACGGCCAGATAATTATAGCCGCCACTCTTGGCAGTGGCGATCACGCAGTGCCCCGCATTGTCCGTAGTGCCCGTCTTGACGCCTGTCACACGCTCATTGTAATAGCTGTAATACGCCGGAACAAGCATATAGTTGGTGTTGGGCAGTGTAGCTTCCCCATTGGGGAGCGTATAGCTCTGCATGGCCACGATCTGGCTGAACACCGGAAACGTCTCCAACGCGTACCGGGTCATCTTGGCCAGATCCTGCGCAGTGCTGTAGTGGCCCTCTGCGTCCAGACCGTGGGGGGATACAAAGTGCGTGTCCGTGCAGCCGAGCGCCTGCGCCTTCTCATTCATCATATTGATAAAGGTCGGGATCCCGCCCCCGTCCTTCTGATTGCCGACATACTCCGCGATTACATTGGCCGCATCATTGCCGCTGAGAACCAGCATGCCCTCCAGCAGCTTGCGCAGGGAGAACGTGTCGCCCACCTTCAGATCGATGATGGAACTGTTCGTCCCGTCCAAAGCGTGGATCGCGTCATAGGAGGCGGTGAGCATCACGCCGTCCAGATCCGGGCAGTTTTCCAGCGTAACGATCGCCGTCATAATCTTGGTCAGGGACGCGGGCGCCGTGCGGACGTCGGCATTTTTCTGGCAGATCACCGTCTCATCGTCATTGAGACTGGCGACATAATAGGCCTCCGCATAATCGCCCTGTATGGTGTCGCTGTAATCGGCGGAGACGGGCAGCGCGAACAGGCCCGTACAGGCCGCCAGCGTCAAAAGCAAAATAAATATCCTTTTAACAGTATTTTTCATGGCAATCTCCCCGAAAATATTGTATAATACATTATAACAGCATCAGCGGTAAAAATAAACAGGAACATTTTATTCCTTTGCCCGCTTTTTTATGCGGTGCCGGGGAGGTTCCTCTGATATGGGAGGCACTTACATATATGATCTTCGTTACGGGAGACACACACGGCGATATGGAGCGGTTCAGCGACCCGCGGCTCAAGCAGCTGCGGGAGGGGGACACGCTGATCATCTGCGGGGATTTCGGCTTTCTCTGGGACGGGAGCAAGCGGGAAAAGAAAAACCTGAAGGCGCTCGCTAAAAAGAAGTATAATATCTGTTTTTTGGACGGCACTCATGAAAATTTTGAGATGTTGGATGAATACCCTGTCACGCAGTGGAACGGCGGGGATGTCCAGAATATCTGCGGCAACGTCTATCACCTCATGCGCGGGCAGATCTACACCATTGAGGATACGACCTTTTTTGTCATGGGCGGCGGAGAGAGCCCGGACCTGGATATCCGTATGGAGAACCACAACTGGTCCAGCAGGGAGACTCCTACCCCGCAGGAGCTGATGGCCGGTGCTGAAAAAATTGAGAACAGCGGCTGTGAGGTGGATATCATTGTCACCCATGAGCCGCCCGGGAAGATCAAGAGCTTCCTGAACCTGTCTGAGGGCCCGGGCACCCGGCTGACAACGCTCAACGCCTATTTTGACGAGTTGAACAAGACATGTAAGTACACCAAATGGTATTTCGGCAGCATGCATGTGGATAAATTCGTCTCCTCCAATCAGATCTCCCTCTACCGCAATATCGTAGAGGCGATTGACGGGCGGCCGGTCAAAAAATAGCAGGATGGCCGCCGGTTTTTGAAAGAAGCGCTAAAGGAGGGGGCCGATGGACGACATTACATACTGGCTCCGGATCGCCGTCATTGCGTCTGCAGTGGGTCTTGTCATTGCGGCTATAGTATGGGGCGTGCGGAAAATCCGCAGGGTCTCCTCCACGGTCTCCGCACTAAAAAATGATCTGGTCCTGCGGCGGGAGCTGCTGGCGCAGACGCCAAAATCCGTTTCCGCGATGACTACGGTCTATCTGCCCCGGATCCAGCACGATTTCCCCGATTTTAATTACCCGGATTTTCGGCAAAGGGCTGAAAACACACTCCGCGATATTCTGCTGTCCATCAGCGCAGGCCGAGTGGGCACACTCCCGGACGCCTCCTCTGACCTGGCCGCGCAGGTTCGGATGCACATTGCCGATAACGCAAGGTGCGGACGTACCGAGCACTACAGCGATATTACAATACACCGCACGGAGATTTCCCGCTACGAAAAACGCCCGGGGCTGTGCGTAATCACTCTGCAATCCGCCGTGGGATATCAATATTCCCTCACGGAAAACGGTGAACTGATCGGCGGCAGCCGGGAACGCCTCACACAGACGAAATATAATATGGAACTGCACTATGTGCAGGATGTCTCCGCTCTGACGGGTGAGTACGCCACGGCGGTCGGTGTGGTCTGTCCAAACTGCGGCGCACCGGTGACTTCGCTGGGGGCGAAGAAGTGTGATTACTGCGGCAGCGGCATCCTCCCCATTGAGGACCGGGTCTGGAAAATCAATCGATATGAGGAAGTATGACAGGGGCTTTTCTTTCGGAGTCCCTGCTCTGCATATAACCATAATCATCAAGGGAGGAAACAGTACATATGGGAATCATTAAAGCGGCGGTCAGCAGCATCAGCGGCGGTCTGGCCGACCAGTGGCTTGAAGTCATAGAGCCCTATGAAATGAGCGATACGACCGTATTCACCTGTGGCGTTCCCGTGCGGCAGGACGACCGCCGTAACGGCAACCGGAAGGGCACGGATGCAACCGTGTCAAACGGCTCTGTGGTGCACGTCTATCCCAATCAGTTTATGATGCTGATAGACGGAGGCAAAATTGTAGATTATACGGCGGAGCCCGGCTATTATACGGTGGACAGCTCCTCCATGCCGTCCATGCTCAACGGGGAGTTCGGCGACTCCCTGCGCGAGACGTTCAACCGCTTTAAGTACAGCGGCGTCACCCCCACCAAGCAGCAGGTTTATTTTATCAATCTTCAGGAGATCAAGGGGATCAAGTTCGGCACCCGCAATCCGATCACCTACTTTGATACCTTTTATAATGCAGACCTCTCCCTGCGGGCGCACGGTACCTATTCGATCAAGGTATCGGACCCGATCCTCTTCTATTCGGAGGCGATCCCGCACAACCGCCACCGGGTGGATATCCGTGAGATCAACGAGCAGTATTTCACCGAATTCATGACGGCGCTCCAGGCGGCGATCAACCAGCTCTCCATCGACGGGGTGCACATCTTCCACGTGGCGTCCAAGGGGATGGAACTGAGCCGCCATATGAGCAATATCCTCGACGAGGAATGGAACCGGATGCGCGGCTTTCAGGTGCAGTCCGTGGGAATCGCCAGCATTTCCTACAGCGAGGACTCCCAAAAGATGATTGAACTGCGCAACAAGGGCGCCATGCTATCCGATCCCGCGATTCTGGACGCCTATGTGCAGAGCAGCGCAGCACGCGGCATTGAGAACGCCGGCAGCAACGCAAAGGGCGCCGTATCTGGCTTCATGGGGCTGGGCATGAGCATGAATGCGGGAGACGGTATTTTCCGCAACCGCACCGCGCCGAACCAGCCGCCCAGAACTCCGGAGCGTCCGGCCGCACCGGCAGCGTCAGCCAATCAATGGGTCTGTGACTGCGGGACTGCCAATACCGGTAATTTCTGCGCACAGTGCGGCAAACCGCGCCCGCAGCCGTCCGCCGGCGGAAGCTGGACCTGCGCCTGCGGTACCGTCAACACCGGCAAATTCTGCTCCGAGTGCGGGAAGCCGCGTCCGGGGGCGATCCGGTGTGATAAGTGCGGCTATGAGCCGGACCCCAACGGCCCTATCCCAAAGTTTTGCCCGGAGTGCGGTGATCCGATCACCGAGGACGACCGCCCCGGCGACACAAAGTAAAAAATATTGCGTCGTCAATGTCTATTGAGGAGAATTTTGAGGAGAGAGGTGCAGATTTATGTCTGTGGTAGCATACAAATGTCCAAACTGCGACGGGGAGCTGAAATTTGATCCGTCATCACAAAAGTTCGCGTGCGACTACTGCGGGAGCGGTTTTACGCTGGCTGAGCTGAAGCAACATGCTCCGGAGGAGGGTGCCGAAAAGGAGAAGCAGCCCTCCTCCCAGAAGGCAGAGTCATCTGCCGGCGAGGGCGGCGAGGCAAATCTGTTCACCTGCCCGAACTGCGGCGCCCAGATCGTCACCGGGTGCACAACGGCCGCAACCGAGTGCTTTTACTGTCACAACCCAGTCGTCCTGAGCGGCCGGCTGAGCGGGGAATACCTTCCCAAAAAAATTATTCCCTTTAAAATCAACCGGGAGGAGGCGGAGACCCGTTTTCGGGAGTGGCTGCGCAAAAGAAAGTTTGTACCGCGCTCCTTTATCGGTGAAAAAAATCTGGAAAAGGTCACAGGCGTCTACTTCCCCTACTGGATGGTGGACAGCGACATGCATGCGAGCCTGAACGCCACTGCCGAACAGGTGCGCCGGTGGCGCAGGGGGGACATCGAGTACATTGAAACGCGCTACTTTGAACTGCTCCGCGAGGGGAATATCCATACGGGAAAGATTCTGAAAAATGCGCTCAGCCATGCCAACCGCGAGGTGATCGACAGTGTTCAGCCCTATGACCCAAGTGGAATCGTGGATTTTTCCATGCCGTATCTCTCGGGATTCCAAGCCGAAAAACGCGATATTGAACGGGAGCAGCTGTCCCAGCAGGTCCAACAGGAGTTTCAGAATCACGCGACGGGCATGCTGCGCAGCACGATGAGCGGTTACACCAATATCCGCATGCTCGGCGGTAATTCCCAGATTCTGCGGGAAAATTGGAACTATACGCTCCTGCCCGTGTGGACCTTTGTCTATCACGATCGCAAAAAAAATAAGTATTACTTTTACGCCATGAACGGCCAGACCGGGAACGTCTACGGCAAGATCCCCATGGACTATAAAAAGCTCTCCCTGATCTCCTGCGGCATCGGCGCTGCTGTCTTTGCGCTCATAATGCTGCTGTTTCCACTAGTAATACTGTAAGGAGGGAACTGCCGTGAAACTATTCAAACGAGTGATAACCGGACTGATTGCCGCGCTGTTTGTACTGGCGCCCTTCTCCGTTGCCGCGCAGGACGAGAGCCGTATATTCGATGACGCCGGCCTCTTTTCCCCCACGAACATCCAGCGCCTGGACGAGAAGATCGCCGACATGGAGGCAGAGGGACGGTGGAATTACTATATTGTGACCACCAGAGATGCGGGCGGCAAAACGGCGCGTAGCTTTGCCGATGATTTTTACGATCAAAACCACCTTGGCCGCGGAGAGGACGCGAGCGGCGTGCTGCTGCTGATCGATATGGATAACCGTGAGGCATACATCTCCACCGGCGGTGCCGCAGTGGACTACTACACCTCCGGAAAAATCGAGGACACGCTGGATAAGATATCCTCCAGTCTCTCGCGGAGTAATTACTACTCGGCCGCCAATTCCTTCTTAAATGCAGTGGACGCTCCGATGCAGTCCACCTCAGCTACTCCCGCCGCAGGCAACTCAAACTCAGTAACAACACAGCCAGAGACGGACACTCAAACTACCGAAGAAACAACAGCAGAGTTAACATTGGGCCAGTGGGTGGCTGTTTCTGCTTCCTGGGCCGTGATCGCAGTTGGAATCTTCATTGCCGTCGTTTGGTCAAAACATCGTGCCAATGGTACTGTCCGCGGAATAGCTGTTACTCCGCAGAATCAGGATCAGCTCACCCTGACCCGCAGTGAAGACCGGTTTGTCAATGTGGTCACACATACCCGCCGGATTCAGCAATCCTCTTCCCAATCCCGCAATAAAGGGGGAACAAAACCGAGCGTCCACCGGTCAAGTTCAGGTGTTCGCCATGGCGGTGGGGGAAGAAAATTTTAAAACATACCGTAACATGCACTGCAGGACCTGTCACGCTCCCGGACTTATTGTCCGGGAGCGGCTTTTTTATGGTCTAAGACACGAAGCAGTTCGGCAACTCACGATATATCTAAATAAATATTATCTTTCGACAAATTTTTATTGACTTCTTATAAGATCTCGCTTAAAATAGCAGTATTCGGAAGGGATTTGAGAGAATGAAAAAGGCACGCTGTTCCCCGATTCTGCTTGTTGCGATCGGGGTCAACTTTATCCTTTTTACCGTAAAACTCTATATTGGTCTGCGCACAAACAGCCTGTGCATCTACACAGACGCCATGAATAACCTCGCCGATACGTTGTCGGCGGGGATCGGTTTTTGCGGCCTGCTTTTTGTCGCCGGCCGGGCCACCGCACGCTTCCCCTTCGGCTTTGGGCGGCTGGAGTTTCTGACGGGATTACTCATGGCGCTGCTCATGACTGCCGCGGGCTGTTCGTTTGCCTATAACTCTCTGGAACGGTTTTTTGCCCCCGTGCCGGTCTGGTTTTCCACAAAGTACGCGGGGATCATCGCCGTCACCTGCCTTGTCAAGCTGGCGATGGGCTTTCTGTTTCACATCTACCGCAAGCGCAAGGACGCCTCCTCCGTCATCCGGACGCTGGAGCTCGACTCATTCATGGATTTTGCCGTCACACTGGCCGCGCTGATCTCCTTCAGCCTGACCAACTATATCAATTTTGCCATTGACTCCGTGGTTGGTCTGGTGATCAGCATTGCCATCGCCGCGGCCGGGATCCGGCTGATCCTGTCCTCCGCCGGGAAGCTGATCGGCGAGGCGCAGCCGCAGCTGGAAGAGAAGATCCGCACCTGCATCCAGGATGCCGGAGCCCAGGCCGTCTCCCTGCGCATCCACAACTATGGGCAGGGCGTCAATTTTGCCGAGCTCACTCTGGCAAAGGCACCGCACATGAACACTGCGGATGCAGAATGCATCTGTATGAATATCAAAAGGCGGCTTGTGGAGGAGCTTTTGATCCGCGCAACCGTCGAATGGAGGGAGAATTATGGAGAGAGAGAGGAAAAAGACAGGCAGGGGCCGGAAGGCCGGTAAGATCGTCCTCGGAATCTTTCTGGGGATTGTGCTGCTGCTCACCGCCGTGGGGCTGATCGGCATGCTGGTCTCCTACATTGGCAACAAGGCCAATCTGGAGCTTGCCCGCTCCTTTTCCGCGGTGGAAAATCCGGATGCCGTTATCCCGAAGCTGGATGAGGACGGTTACTGGACTTTCACCACGGACCGCGAGCTGAAGATTCTTCAGCTCACGGACGTACATATCGGCGGCGGATGGATGTCCATCAACAAGGACGCCATGGCGATCAACGCCGTCGCCTCCATGGTCACGGCGGAAAAGCCGGACCTCGTCATTGTCACCGGCGATGTCTCCTACCCCGTACCGTTCCAGGCGGGGACGTTTAACAACAGGAACGGCGCCGAGATCTTTGCCGCGCTGATGGAGACGCTGGGCGTCCCATGGACGCTCACCTACGGCAACCACGATACGGAGGCCTACAGCTATTACAGCCGGGAGGAACTCTCCGACTTCTATGAGAGCGCGGAGCTGGAGCACTGCCTGTTCCAGCGCGGGCCGGATGATGTGGATGGATATGGCAACTCCATTATTAAAGTAAAAAACTCCCAGGGGCTGATCACTCAGGCCATTTTCCTGATGGACTCCCACTCCTATGTCGATAACGACTACTTCGGTATCCTGTGGAAATATGATAATATTCATGACAACCAGATTGAGTGGTACCGGGAGCGGGTAGAGGCCCTCAGTGCCCAGAACAGCGCAGTGCTGGATACTCTGGAGCCCGCCTCCCTGCCGGCGGAGCGCGAAAAGTATGAGACGGTCCGCTCCTTGGTATTCTTCCACATCCCGCTGGAGGAGTATAAGCTTGCATGGAATGAATACGTTGAAAACGGCTATCAGGACAATCAGGATATCCAGTACCGGTACGGGACGGTCGGTGAGTCCGGCGGGGTGATCTGTACAGGAATCCACAGTGACAACTTCTTTGAGGCCATGGAGGAGATCGGCAGTACACAGGGCGTCTTTGTCGGTCACGATCACCTGAACAACTTCTCACTGGACTACAGGGGGATCCGCCTGACCTACGGGTACAGTATCGATTATCTGGCCTACTTTGGGATCTACAAACTGGGATCCCAGCGCGGGTGCACGGTAATTGAAGTCTCCCCGGATACCGGCTTTGACTGCCATGGTGAAAACTACTATCAGGATAAGTACCAGATCCTCGCCGACGGCACCCGGAAGGAGGACGTCACCATGCAGGTGCTGGGCGCGGAGGAATAAGCGATTTTTACACGGAAGTCACAGAGTGCGATCTGATCAAATTGCGGGCACCCGGCGGTGAGTACCCGCAGTTTTATGGCCGGGAATTTAACGCAGCACCAGCGCGGAGTTCTGCTTATTTTGGGGGAAGCATTGTACGACATATAATATCGCCATACGAAAGGGCCGTGCGGTTCAAAGCCGCACGGCCCAATGTTTATTTTATTTGAAATCCGGGAATCAGAACGGCCAGTTAAAACCACCAAAGCCGTTGCCGGAATCCTGTCCGCTCTGCGAGGAACCGGACGAATAGACCGTATCGCCTCTATCCTCTACCAGAGTAATCTCGACCTGTTCCCGCTGAATTTCATAGTTTGCGGACACTCGGCAGACCGTCAGCGTCAGCTTATCGCCCACGCTTGCACTGTCCACCACCTCACGCAGGGAGTCAGAGGTCTCCAGATCCTTGCCGTTGACCTGGGTGATAATATCACCCGGCTGGATATCCGTACCGGAGAACGAGCTGTTCTGCGCGATGGAGCTGATCACGATGGATCCCTTGGGAAGATCGGCAATCTGCGCGATCACCGCATAGGTGGAGTTGGAATAGACCGACGTGTACTGAATGCCGAGCATCGGACGTCCGGGTACATAGCCGTTGGCAATGATGGACTCGGCGACCGATTTGGCCGTCGCAATTGGGACGGCAAAGCCCATTCCCTCAAACGAATCATCCGCGATCTTGGAGGAATTGATCCCGATCACCTGGCCATACTCGTTGACAAGCGCGCCGCCGGAGTTGCCGGAGTTGATCGCCGCCGTATGCTGAATGCACACCTGCGTATAGCCGAGCTCACTGTTGACCGGGCGGTCAATCGCGGAGACAATCCCCTCCGTAAAGGAGCCGTAGAAGGAAGTGCCGCCCGGGTTGCCGATCGCATAGACGTCATTGCCCACCTGAAGCTGGGTGGAATCGCCGAACTCCGCAGCCGTAAAGCCGGTGGCCTTCACACGTACGACGCCAATATCCGTGCGGTTATCATAGCCGACGATCTCCGCATCGTACTGGGTCTCGTCCTCCAGCTGGACGACCGCATTGGTAAAGTCATCGAGCATATGCGCGCAGGTGAGGAAGTACGTATACGTATGGGTGCTGTCCTCCCCCATGACCACCCCGGAGCCGGATGCAGAAGTCGTATTGTTATATGTCAGAATCGCGACGACCGAGGGCTTGACCTTGGCCGCAATCTGCTCCGGTGTCAGGGGGCCGGAAGAGGGAATATCCTCCACATTAATCTGCGGCGTCTCCTGCGTCTCCATGGATACATCACCCGCATCGTCACTACGGAACGCCAGGTAGAAAGCGCCGCCGATCCCGCAGGCCACAACCGCCACACACAGGATGACGATCAGGGCAATCTTCCAGCCCGCCAGCTTTTTCCCGGGCTTTTTCTGCTTGGGGGGCTGGGGCGGAACGGCGCCGGGATTCGGCTGACCGCCCACAGGAGCCGTCCCCGGCGCCCGGCTGCGGTCAAAGGCATTGTACTGATACTGCCCGCTGACCGGCTGCTGGCCCTGATACGGCGCACCGGCATAGTGATAGGCCCCATTAACCGGCTGCTGATAGGCGCCGCTCTGCGGACGGCTTTCCCCCTGCTCCATAGAGGAGTGCGGCTGATATCCGCCCTGCTGACCACCTGAAGACGGCTGCACAGTGCCGCCAGGAATGTTGTTGTTGGAATCACTCATGGTATATGTCCTCCTTGATATCGAAAACATCGGGCGTTTACACGCCGACCGTGATTATTATCATACGCGCGGTATTTTATATGGAATTGGAAACATTGTTAACAAAGTTTAAACATCCTTTTCTATTTCCATTACGCGCCACTGCGGCCGCTGAAATTGGCCGGGAGCCAGAAGGCGAACTCCGTATATTGGCCCATCTCACTTTTGACGGCGATCTGCCCGCCGTGCAGCTCGACGATGCTCTTGACGATATACAGGCCCAGGCCTGCGCCCTTGGCATCGATACTGCGGGATTTGTCCACCTTATAGAAGCGTTCAAACACGCGACTGATCTCATCGGGCGGGATCCCCTCCCCGGAATTGCGGATGGCAACGATCACCCTTGTATTGTCGGCAATTGCGGAGACGCTTATACAGCCATGCTCCGGTGTAAATTTCACAGCATTGTCCACAAGGTTGTAGATCACCTGATGGATCAGATCCTGATCGGCCTCCACAAAGACGCTGTCGATCTTATCCAGACCGGCTACCTCCACCTTTTTATCACTGAGCGCTTTCTCAAAATTGAGCATCACCTGAAAAATCTGACGTGAGATATCATAGCGCTGGGGATTGAGCTTGAGCTCACCCGATTCAATTTTGGACATATTGAGCATAGTAACAACCAGGCGGGAGAGACGCTTGACCTCATCGGAGACGATTCCGAGATAGTAGGCCTCCTTTTCCTTGGGGATTGTCCCGTCCCGGATGCCGTCGATAAATCCGCCGATGGTGGTCATCGGAGTCTTGAGCTCATGTGACACATTGGCCACAAAGCTGCGGCGGGACGCCTCCAGTATACCAAGATCCCGCGCCATCGCGTTGAATCCCTCCTCCAGCTCAGTCAGCTCATCGTTCCCAGTGACCGGCACACGGTAGGTGAAATCCCCCTTGGCATAGCTTTGCGTCGCTCGCGACATTTCGCGCAGGGGATGCACAATATTGTACGTGAGCACATAGACGCCCATAGCGGCCAGCGCCAGAGAAAAGATGCCGCAGAGAACAAAAATCCGCACAAAGTCTCCGAGGAACGGGCTGAACATCTCCGACAGATCCTCAAGCGCACAGACATACCCTGCGGTGACGGGCGAGTCCGACATCACGACAGGCACCACAACGGTTATTCTCTCTTTTTCCAGGGCGCCGGACAGTCTCGTGCGTCCACTGTATTCGCCATAGGTATCCGTCTTCTCCAGCACATCCTCCGGAAGGCGGAAATTTTGGTAGTGTTCGCAGTCCGGCAGCGGGGAGGAACTGCGTGATCCATGACGGCAAATGACAACCTGACCGTCCTGATCGCAGATGAACACATCAGCCGTCAGGTTGGAGGAAAGCAGGGAGAGCGTTCCCGTCATCACCTGCTCCACACCCACATCCTCAAAATCGACACGCTCCCGGTTGAGAGCGGTCAGGCTGGAGGCGACGGAGCGCGCATTGGCGCTGAGCAGCTCTGTCTGAGAGGTATTGATATAATTGTAAAAAGAGAATCCCATTGCGATCCCCATTACGAGCCCCGTGATGAGGATGATGGAAAAAATCACGAGGAAATACCGGGTAAACAGATTTTTAGCCCCTTTTTTCATCGTGCTGTCCGCTCTGTCACTCATGGCTGTCAGTCTTTCGTCTCAAATTTATAGCCCACGCCCCATACCGTCTTGAGCGCCCATTTATCCGAAACGCCCTCCAGCTTTTCACGCAGGCGCTTGATATGTACGTCCACCGTCCGCGAATCCCCGTAATAGTCAAAGCCCCACACCTCGTCCAGGAGCTGATCGCGGGTGAACACGCGGTTCGGATTGCTCGCCAGATGGTAGAGCAGTTCAAGCTCCTTGGGCGGTGTGTCCACGATCTTCCCATCGACCTTCAGCTCATAATTGGTCAAGTTGACCACAAGCTTATCGTACCGCACCTCCTTGACCGCATCGCCCTGCCCGGCGGAAGTGCGGCGCAGAACAGCCTTGACGCGTGCCACGACCTCCTTTGCATCAAAGGGCTTGACAACGTAGTCATCCGCCCCCAGCTCCAGACCCAGGATCTTATCAAAGGTCTCCCCTTTTGCCGTGAGCATGATAATCGGCTTATCAGAGTTCTTGCGGATCTCCCGGCACACCTGCCAGCCATCGAGCTTGGGGAGCATGATATCCAGCAGGACCATATCGGGGCTTTCGGCCGCAAACATCTCCACGGCCTTCACGCCGTCGTTGGCAATCACCACGTTAAAATCTTCCTTCTCCAGATACAAGCGCAGCAGCTCGCAGATATTCTTATCATCGTCCACGATGAGGATCTTTCCGTCGGCCATTTTAAATCACTCCGTTCCCCGCCTGTTGGCGGAATCATAGAATCATAGATAGTTTTATTGTAACACAGAAAAAGCAGTTTTGGAACCGTTTTATCCCACTTTTTCATGTCGGTGCGCATCTTTTCTCCACAGCATAAGAAGCGATTGGAAGCAGAACTGTCAAATTTGAAAATATTGTGAACAACCGGGGTGAAAACGATTGCTATATAACGAAAAATCATGTATAATGACTTTATCATTTATTTTGTAAAGCTGGTGTGATAAGTTTGCAATCGCTTGAACGGCGGATCGCGGAGGATGGTCACGTGATCGGCAGCGACATTCTGAAGGTGGACATGTTCCTGAACCATCAGATCGACGTAAAGCTGCTCAATGATATTGGCAAGGAGTTCCGCCGCGTTTTCAGCGGGATCCGGCCGGATAAAATTCTGACCATTGAGGCGTCCGGGATCGGAATCGCCTGTATCGCGGCACAGTACTTTGACAATATCCCCGTTGTGTTCGCAAAAAAGGGTGCGCACCGCAATGTGGGTTCTAACCTCTATTACAGCGACGTCTTCTCCTACACCAAAGGGGTCACCTGCACCATCGGTGTATCAAAGGACTATCTGCACGCGGGGGAAAAGATTCTCATTATAGATGATTTTCTGGCCAAGGGCGGCGCCGTGCTCGGACTGAAGGATATCATTGAGCAGGCCGGTGCACAGCTGTGCGGCGTGGGGATCGTGATTGAGAAGGGCTTTCAGGACGGCGGAGAAAAGCTCCGCCGCATGGGGATCAACGTTCAGTCACTGGCGGTTGTCCAGTCCATGAGGGATGGAAAAATTTCCTTTGGAAAGGGCAGCCGTTAAAATAAAAAGGAGGAATTCAAAGTGAAGAAATGGTCCAAAATTCTGGCGCTCACCCTGTCCGCTGCGATGCTTGTATGCTCTTTTGCGGCATGCACCAACACCGGCGGCGGCACGGATGAGAGCAACAACGGTGCGCAGGCTCAGGCGATGCCCGCCGTAGCAAAAGCCGATCTAAAAATCGGTGTCATCCACATCACCGATCCCGCGGAGGGCTCCGGCTTCACCTATGCTCAGGATCAGGGAATCGAGGAGATGAAGAAGAACCTCGGCCTGGAGGACAGCCAGATCATCCGTAAGATCAACATCAGCGACACAGACGCGGCCGCTACCCGTACGGCCATTGAGGAGTGTATTGAAGAGGGCTGTCAGGTCATCTTCGGCACCAGCTACAACTACATGAACGTCATGAAGGAGCTGGCCGACAAGTACCCGGATGTCATCTTCTCTCACTGCTCCGGGAATATCAACAACGGCAAAAACATGAACAACTACTTTGGCGCGATCTATGAAGCCCGCTATCTGACGGGGATCGCGGCCGGTATGAAGACTGAGAGCAATAAAATCGGCTTTGTGGCTGCCATGGGCGTTGAAAACTCCGAAGTCACCGGCGGCATCAATGCCTTTACCCTTGGTGTCAAGTCCGTCAACCCTGAGGCACAGGTTTATGTTAAGGTAACCGGACAGTGGTATGATCCCACCGCCGAGGCGCAGGCCGCTCAGGCTCTGCTTGACATGGGCTGTGACGTGATCGCTCAGCACTGTGACTCCGCCGTCCCGCAGACCACGGCTCAGGATGCCGGCAAGTGGGGCTGCGGCTACAACTCCGACATGACGGAGCAGGCCCCCAACGGCCATCTGACCGCACCGATCTGGCACTGGGGCGTTTACTACACCAAGGCTGTCCAGCAGGTCATTGACGGCACTTGGACTGCCACCAATTACTTTGGCGGCCTGGGCGACGGTCTGGTAGACATCTCCCCGCTGAACACCGCCGTCGCGGCGCCTGGCACGCAGGAGAAGATCGATGAGGCCCGCGCGCAGATTGAGGCCGGTACGCTGAAGGTCTTCGCCGGTCCGCTGAAGGACAACCAGGGCACCGAGAAGGTTGCGGCCGGCAGCGAGATGTCCGTTGAGGATATCACCCAGCACTTCACCTGGTATGTTGAGGGTGTCGTTGCGGACGCCTGATCGGATCCATAAAACATTACAGGATAGGTGATAGCGTTGAGCGACGTATTGACGGCGCATGAAACTGCCATTGAATTAAAAGGAATTACAAAAACGTTCGGCGCGGTCGTCGCCAACGATAACATCGATCTGGACGTCAAGAAGGGCGAGATCCTCGCCCTTCTTGGCGAGAACGGATCCGGAAAAACCACACTGATGAATATGCTGTCGGGGATCTATCGCCCCGACAGCGGTTCTATTTATATCGACGGTGCGGAGGCTGTTATCAACTCCCCCAAGGATGCCGCAAAGCTCGGCATCGGTATGATTCACCAGCATTTCAAGCTGGTGGAGGCCCTGACAGCACGGGATAATGTCGTCATGGGAACCAAGACGGACCGCCGCCTGAATAAAAAGGCGCTCTCCGCCAAGATCCAGAAAATTTCCGTTCGGTTTGGCCTGTCCGTAGATCCGGATAAGATGATCTGCGACATGTCCGTCGGCGAAAAGCAGACGGTCGAGATCCTCAAGGTGCTCTACCGCGGGGCGAGGATTCTGATCCTCGACGAGCCGACGGCCGTGCTCACCCCACAGGAGACAGAGCGCCTGTTTGCCATCCTGCGGAAAATGAAAGAGGACGGCTGTGCCGTTATTATCATCACCCACAAGCTCAATGAAGTCCTTGAGATCAGCGACCGCGTAACGATCCTGCGCAGAGGCCGGAGCATTGAGACGGTGCATACCGCTGAGGTGGACGCGTATCGGCTGACGGAACTGATGGTGGGCCATGCTGTTGACCTCTCCATTGAACGGCCCGTTACGGAGAAGGTGCAGGGCCTGCTGAAAGTGCAGCACCTCACTGTGGCGAACAGCGAGGGGTACAATGCGTTGGAGGATGTGAGCTTCGATCTGGCCGGTGGAGAGATCCTCGGCGTGGCCGGTGTGGCCAACAGCGGCCAACGGGAGCTGTGCGAGACGATCGCCGGGCTGATGAAGACAAAGGACGGCGCAATCTACTACCGGAATGAGAATATCGTGGGCAAATCCCCCGCCGATATCATCAAGGCCGGAATCAGCATGAGTTTTATCCCGGAGGATCGGCTTGGCATGGGTCTGGTGGCCTCAATGGGGATGGCGGACAATATGCTCCTGAAATCATACAAGCAGGGCAAGGGCCCCTTCCTGGATAAAAAACCATCCCGCGAGCTCGCCAAGGCCCTGATCGGAAAGCTCGATATCTCCACGCCGGGCATCAACACACCGGTGCGGATGCTTTCGGGCGGCAACGTGCAGAAGGTACTGCTTGGGCGTGAGATTGAATCAAATCCCAGCCTTTTGATCACGGCATACCCGGTCCGTGGGCTGGATATCAACTCCTCCTTCACGATCTACAATCTCCTCAATGAGCAAAAGAAAAAGGGCGTAGCCGTCCTCTTCATCGGCGAGGATCTGGACGTGCTGCTGGAGCTGTGTGACCGGATCATGGTCCTGTGTCACGGACGGGTGACAGGGATCGTAGAGGCACAGAAGGTCACCAAAAATGATCTTGGCCTGCTGATGGCCGGCGAAACGCTCAATGAAAGGGAGGAGGACGCATAATGGCAGACAAGACGACTTTGGCGGCTCACCGCGCAGAGCACCGCCAGCCGCTTGTGCGCGTGGTACGGAAAAACGATATGCCCGCCTATAAATCCACGCTGCTGAGGATCGGCGCCTTTGTGGTGGCGCTGGTCGCGGGCGGACTCTTTATCCTGTGCATCGGGCAGAATCCATTTGACGTGTACGGCACTATTCTCAATGGATCGTTCCGCACGTCCATGGCCATACAGGCCACCGTTAAAATTGCCGTCCCCCTGCTGATCTGTTCCCTGGGACTCACCTTTGCTTTCAAAATGAACTTCTGGAACATCGGCGCGGAGGGGCAGCTGATCATGGGCGCCATCTGTGCAACGCCGATCGCCCTCTATCTGGACGGGCTGCCCCGGCCGCTTGTGCTGATCCTGATGGTCCTTGCGGGAATGATCGGGGGCGGCATCTGGGCGCTGATTCCGGCGATCTTCAAGGTCCGCTTCGGCACGAATGAGACACTCTTCACCTTGATGCTCAACTATATCGCCCTGTACATGATCATGTACTTCCGTGAGGGGCCGTGGCGCGATCCGAACACACCGGCCTATCCGCAGATCAAGTATTTCTCCCAAAATGCGCGCCTGTATGAGGTGCTCGGCGTACATATAGGGTGGATCATTGCGCTCGTCCTCGTGATCCTCGTGTATATCTACCTGAATAAAACCAAGCAGGGGTATGAGATCAGCGTCGTGGGTGAGAGCCAGGCCACAGCGCGCTACGCAGGCATGAATGTGGGCAGGATCGTAATCCGCACCATGTTCATCAGCGGCGCCGTGTGCGGGCTGGCTGGCGTTATCCAGATTTCCGGTGCTGACTATACGCTGGCTGATTCCGTCGCGGGCGGCGTAGGCTTTACAGCGATCATCGTGGCATGGATCTCCCGGCTGAATCCTTTTGTGATCACACTGGTCTCCGCACTGTTCGCCATCCTGGAAAAGGGATGCAGCGTCATGCAGTCCACCTTCCAGATCTCCACCACGGCATCCGAGGTGCTTCAGGGCGTCATCCTGTTCTTTATTCTCGGATTTGAATTCTTCACCCGGTACGCCCTGGTGTTCAGAAAGAGAGGCGGTAAATAATGGATATGCTCATAAAATTTCTGGCGGCGGCAATCGTCTCCGGAACCCCGTTACTCTTTGGCACCCTTGGTGAGATCCTTACGGAAAAGGCCGGGCATTTGAATCTGGGCGTGGAGGGAATGATGGCGATGGGCGCCATCGCCGGATTCTATGTGGGGTATAAGACGAGCAATGTGCTGCTCTCGCTGTTGACCGCTTTTGCAGCCGGTGTACTCTGCGCGCTGATTTACGCCTTCCTGACGATCACGCTCAAGGCGACGCACAACGTCACAGGACTGACCCTGACAATCTTTGGCAGCGGCCTGTCCAGCTTTATCGCCTTTGCAATGATCAAGGGTGCGGAGAACGGCGTGCCGGTGCTCGAATCAAGCTTCACCCGTTCGCTCTCAGATATCCATATTCCCTTCCTGAGTGATATTCCCGTAATCGGTGAGCTGCTGTTCCAGTACAACCCGCTTGTCTATCTCGGGATTGTGATGGCCGTTGTAATGGCGCTCTACATGAAGCGCACGCGCGCCGGCCTGAACCTGACCGCCGTGGGTGAAAATCCGGCTGCGGCAGATGCGGCCGGGATCAATGTCACGCTTGTCAAGTACATCCACGTCCTGATCGGCGGCGGAATCTGCGGCCTGGGCGGCGCGTACATGTCCCTGACGATCGGCAACGGGAGCTGGGTAAACAATATCGTCAACGGGTACGGATGGATCGCCGTGGCACTCGTCATCTTTGCGAGCTGGAATCCGGCCAAAGCTATCGGCGGCGCGTTTGTCTTTGGCGCGTTCAGCGTGATCCGTTATTACATCCCCAGCGGCATTAATCTGCCGACAGCCTTTTACAATATGCTGCCGTTCCTGGTGACGGCGATCGTTCTGGTTATCAGCTCCGTGCGCAAAAAGAAAAAGCACGTGGAGCCGGCGGCAATCGGTGCAATCTACTTCCGCGAGGAGCGGTAAAACACCACTTATATTGTTAATTACACCGGCCGGAATACAGCATTCCGGCCGGATCTTTATAAAATCAAAACCACCAGTTCAACTGGAGGTTTGACTAGCCCCTATAAGGGGCAATTACGGACTTAGCCCCTAGAAGGGGCTCTGAAAGCTTGACACCGCATTACCATCTCAGGCAGCCGCTCACGTGCGGC
>DVHG01000028.1 GCA_018712345.1 Candidatus Onthovicinus excrementipullorum
TTATGAAACATTCCAAAAAATAAAAACGGAATGTTCAACTTTATAATATAATATATCCAAGCATAAATCCATTTGCAAATTGAACAATGCTAAAAGATGAATGTGAGAGAGTTAGCAACGGCTTCACCAAAGATGGTGAAACAAAAGGCTTTTTTTGTCACAAAGTGCGATTGAGTTTCGCGATATAAGGCACAAAATATTCCAGGCCCAATGTGCTCAAACGCCCGCCGGTGGATTTAGTTCCGCCCGGCGGTTACTCTGGCCCAGGATATCACAAAAATACTCAAAGAAATGCGGCGCTGTGCGCCGTGATGACTGCCGTACCGTACCCACCCCCCTGGCAACTCAAAAAAATTATAGGGCAGCAAATTCCCAAGATGTAGCTTTCGGCTGCCCGACTGGACACAAGCTGTCGTACCATGGCGAAATCTGCCCAATTTGCACCGGTAAAATTCGTGTTCTTTGTCCTTGACAAGGGAAAAGGTTTATAGTATAATATGAAAGCTGTAAAGTTGAGTGCTTTACACAAATGGTCGTAGGGGGAAAGGGCATGGCAAAAAATCTGGAAATTTCCGTGCTGCTCGATTTTTACGGAGATATGCTCACGGAGAAGCAGCGCGACTTTATCGGTTATTACTATAATGACGACCTTTCCCTTGCGGAGATCGCGGAGAATGAGGGGATCACGCGTCAGGGTGTGCGCGATGCGATCAAGCGCGCGGAGGCCCAGTTGTTTGACATGGAAGAGCATCTTGGCCTGGCCAGGCGGTTTGAGCAGATGCGCACGGGGCTTGATGAAATCATCGCCTGTGCGGAGAAGATCGCCGCGCTCAATATGGAGGGCAGCCTTTCGCATGATATCAACGATGCCTCCCGCCGCATTCGGGAGATTGCGCAGTCCCTCCGCGAGGAATAAAATTGACGATGAAGTCAGGGTGGTTTTGTGGCGTTTGAAGGACTATCCCAGCGGCTGGAAGCCGCTTTTAAAAAGTTAAGATCGAAGGGTAAGCTGTCCGAGAGCGACGTCAAGAGCGCCATGCGCGAGGTGCGCCTTGCGCTGCTGGAGGCGGACGTCAGCTACAAGGTTGCCAAGGACTTCACCAACGCGGTCACGGAGAGGGCCATCGGTTCCCATGTGATGGAGAGCCTGACCCCCGCGCAGATGGTCATCAAGATCGTCAACGAGGAACTGACCGCCCTGATGGGCGGCAAGGCAGAGCGGATCAAAACGGCCCCGCATCCGCCAACGGTTGTGATGATGTGCGGCCTTCAGGGCTCCGGTAAGACAACCCACAGTGCGAAGATCGCGCTGATGCTCAAAAATAACGGGAACCGACCGCTGCTCGCCGCGTGTGACGTATATCGTCCCGCAGCCATTGACCAGCTCAAGGTCGTCGGCGGAAAGGTCGGCGTCCCCGTCTTTGAGATGGGGAAGAAGGACCCGGTGCGCATCGCGCGTGAGGCGGTCAAGCTGGCACGCGATCAGGGCTATGACTACGTCCTGCTTGATACGGCCGGCCGGCTCCACGTAGATGAGGAGCTGATGGAGGAGCTCAAGCGGATCAAGGCGGAGGTCACCCCCGCGGAGATCCTGCTGGTGATTGATTCCATGACCGGTCAGGATGCCGTGAATGTGGCTGCCTCCTTTGACGAGGCGCTCGGCATCACGGGCGTAGTGCTCACCAAGCTTGATGGCGATACCCGCGGCGGTGCGGCCCTCTCAGTCCGCGCGGTAACGGGCAAGCCGATCAAATTTGTCGGTACAGGTGAAAAGCTCGGTGATCTGGATGTTTTCCATCCCGATCGCATGGCGTCGCGGATCCTCGGTATGGGCGACATGCTCTCCCTGATCGAAAAGGCGGAGCAGACGCTTGACCGCAAGCGCGCGGAAGAGATGGAGCGCAACTTCCGGGCGAACAAATTTGACCTCAATGATCTGCTTGACCAGCTCCAGCAGCTGCGGCGTATGGGGTCCATCAAGGATACCATCGCCATGATTCCGGGGCTGGGCGGAAAGGTGAAAGACTCGGATATTGACGAGGGCGCCTTTGACAAAATGCAGGTCATCATCCAGTCCATGACGCGCAAGGAGCGCGAAAGGCCCGATATCATCAATCCCCAGCGTAAGCGCCGGATTGCCGCCGGCAGCGGGACGAAGGTTGAGGATGTCAACCGCCTGCTCAACCAGTACCGGCAGATGCAGAAGCTGTTTAAGCAGGTCAACGGCAAAGATACCCGCCGCCGCATGCGCAGAATGATGCGCGGCATGCAGTAATTTTAGTTGTTCACACGCAGCGCGTGATTTGACAAACAAATAGATCAAATGATATTTTGGAGGTAAACGAACATGGCAGTTAAAATCAGACTCCGCCGCATGGGCGCGAAGAAGACCCCGTTTTACAGGATCGTAGTGGCGGATTCCCGCTTCCCGCGCGATGGCCGCTTCATCGAGGAGATCGGTTATTACAATCCGCTTGAGAAGCCGGAGGTTGTTAAAATTGACGAGGAGAAGGCGCAGAAGTGGATCGCCAACGGCGCCCAGCCGACCGATACGGTCAAGGCCCTGCTGCGCAAGAACGGCATCGTGAAGTAAACGGGAGGCCTCTCATACCATGGAAGAGCTTTTACGCAACATTGCGCGCGGCCTTGTCAATGATAAGGACGCCGTATCTGTCACTGTTGACGACACCCCAGCGGAGGACGGCTCCGTTACATATCATCTGCATGTCGCCGCCGCCGATATGGGGCGCGTGATCGGCAAGCAGGGGCGGATCGCCAAGGCGATCCGCGTGGTCATGCGGGCCGCAGCGGGAACGCGGGACGAGCGCGTCAATGTGGAAATCGACGAGTGATCGCTTTCGGGCGGGCAGATCAGCCCGCCCGCTTTTCATTATATGGATAGGCTACACCGCGCGCCGCGGCTTTTTGGCGGAGCGGGCTGCTGTATTCGGAACGGAGGGAACAGATGGTCAAGCGCTATCTTCAGGTCGGTAAAATTGTCTCCACGCACGGCGTGCGCGGGGAACTGCGGGTCCAGCCCTGGTGTGACGGACCGGACTATATCTCCCGTTTTTCCGTCCTCTATTTTGACGGGGAGGGACGGGAGGGACGGAAGGTCCTCTCCTGCCGGCCGCATGGCAATATCACACTCCTAACGCTTGAGGGAGTGGACGGCATTGATGCCGCCCGCGCCCTGCGGGGGAAAATCCTGTACATGGACCGCGAGGAGTCCGGCATCGGGGAGAATGAGTGGTTTATTGAGGATCTCATCGGGTGCCAAGTATTGGACGCGGACAGTGGCCGGGAGTACGGCACCCTGACGGAAGTCTCCCAGACGGGGGCCAACGATGTGTGGCATATCCGTTCCGCGCAGGGGCGCGAATATCTGATTCCCGCCATCCGCGATGTCGTACGCGAGGTGTTCCCGCAGGAGGAGCGGATCACCATCACACCGCTGAAAGGAATTTTTGACGATGAGGATTGATATACTGACCCTGTTCCCGGATATGTGTGAGGTGGTGTTCAACGAAAGCATCATCGGTCGGGCGCTGCGGCGCGGGGCGCTGGAGATTCGCGCGCGCGATATCCGGTACTTCACGCATGACAAGCACAACCGGGTGGACGATGCCCCCTACGGCGGCGGGACCGGGATGCTGATGCAGGCGCAGCCGATCTATGACTGCTACGTCTCGCTCTGCGATGAACTGGGGACAGTCCCGCACTGCATCTATATGTCCCCACAGGGGAAAAGGTTAGACCAACAGCGCGTGAAGGAACTCTCACAGCTGGATAATATTGCCATCCTGTGCGGGCATTATGAGGGCGTTGATGAGCGCGTCCTCGACTGCGTGGTGGATGAGGAGATCTCCATCGGCGATTTTGTCGTGACGGGAGGGGAACTCCCTGCGCTCATGCTGGCAGATGCCGTGGCGCGGATGCTGCCGGGCGTGCTGGCGAATGAGGAAGCCTTTACTCTGGAGAGCCATTACAACGGCCTGCTGGAGTACCCGCAGTACACCCGGCCGGAAGAGTGGAACGGCATGCGTGTTCCGGAGGTCCTGCTCTCCGGCCATCACGCCAATATTGAACGCTGGCGGCGCGAACAGTCCCTGGAGCGCACATGGCGCAAACGTCCCGATTTGCTGGAAACGGCGCCGCTCACCGAGGCGGACCGGGCTTATCTGGAAGCCCTTGGTCAAAATAATGAAAGGGATACCAAAGCGCAGACAGGGGAATAAAAAATCCATCTATATTGCACGGTTTTTTGCGCCTTTTATCGTCAAAATAACAATGAAAACAGGGTGCTCTGTGATATATTGCACAAATTTTTTTCTAATTTTTAATGAAAAATCCACGCCAAAATTAACAAATTATTAAGGCGAAAAGTGGCCCAACTTTGGGATAGTAGCCGAATTCTTGCTTTTTGCCCGCAAACGCCCCAAATAGGCGTTGACGGGGACAAGTTTTGTGCTATAATATGGGAGTAATCAGGTCAGCACAGTGAATTTTTGATTTTGGGTGGGAGATACATTATGTACGTTAAAGATGTAACAGTTCAGAATCAAGTAGGTCTGCACGCCCGTCCGGCCACGTTCTTTATCCAGAAGGCAAATGAATACAAGTCCTCCATCTGGGTGGAGAAGGAAGAGCGCCGCGTGAATGCAAAGAGCCTGCTCGGTGTTCTTTCGCTCGGTATTATGGGCGGTACAAAGATCCGCATCATCGCCGGCGGTGCCGACGAGGAGGAGGCCGTTGAGGGCCTTGTAAAACTCGTTGAGTCCGGTTTTGCGGAGTAAAAATTTGTGACAGAAAGGCACGCTGCGTGAAGTTGCGCAGTGTGCCTTTTTTCTATGCTGGGCGTCCGAAAGCAGTTGTGGACTCGTCTCTTTTTCCGACGCTTCCCGCTTGAAAGAACGGGCCAAAATTCATATAATAAAATACAGAACATCAGGCGGCGGTTCTGCCGGGGAGGTATCAAATATGGCGGTCGAGAGCAAAAATCCTAAAATCAAACAACTTCGCCGGAAGGCGATGAGCCTGCCGCTGACACCCGGCGTCTACATTATGAAGGACAAATCCGGTGAAATTATTTATATTGGAAAGGCCAAGGCGCTGAAAAACCGGGTCAGCCAGTATTTTGGTTCCCAGAGCGGCCACACGATCAAGGTGCGGCGCATGGTCGACCATGTGCAGGACTTTGACTATATCCTGACCGACAGCGAATTTGAAGCGCTTGTGCTCGAGTGCAGTCTCATTAAGCAGCACACCCCCAAATACAATATTCTCCTCAAGGATGATAAGGGGTACCACTATATCAAGGTCACGCGCGGGGATTGGCCGCGGATCAGCGCCGTCAAGCAGAAACTTGGCGACGGTGCGGAGTATATCGGCCCCTATACAAGCTCCTACGCGGTGACCTGCGCGGTCGATGAGGCCTTAAAGATCTTCAAGCTGCCGCAGTGCTCCCGGATGTTCCCGCGCGATATTGGCAAGGGCCGCCCGTGCTTGAATTATTTTATCGGGCAGTGTGCGGCCCCCTGCGCCCGGAAGATCAGTCGGGAGGAATACGGCCGCAGTGTGGAGGAGGCGCTCTCTTTCCTGCGCGGCGGCGATACGAGCGCCCGGCAGATGCAACAGGAGATGGAGGAGGCGGCGGAAAACCTCGACTTTGAACGGGCGGCCAAACTCCGTGACCGGATCCGTGCACTGGAGAAGATTGCGGAGAAGCAGAAGGTTGTCGCCACGGGCATCACGGAGCAGGATGTCTTCGCCATCGCCCAGGGGGAGCGAGAGAACTGCCTGGTGGTCATGCGCTTTTCCGACAGCCGCCTGTATGACAGCGAGCACTTTTTCTACGAGCCGGAAGGGACGCTTGAGCAGCAGCGGCGCGATCTGATCACCCGCTATTACTCTTTGCAGCGCGAGATCCCGCGCCGCGTCACGCTCGACGGCCCGGCGGAGAACCCGGAGCTGTTAGAGCGCTTCCTGCGTGAGAAAGCGGGAAAAAAGGTTGAACTCTTTATCCCGCAGCGCGGCGAGCAGGTCCGGCTGATTGAGATGTGTCGCTCCAATGCCGCTCAGAAGCTGGCACTGCGCCACGGCGCCAACGGCCGGCAGATGGCCGCGCTCGACGAGCTCGCGCGCCTGCTCGGCCTGGAAAAGCCTCCCGTCTGGATCGAGAGCTATGATATCTCCCACACGGCGGGCAGCGATAACGTGGCGGGTATGGTTGTATTTAAAGACGGCGTCCCGTATAAAAAATCCTACCGCCGCTTCAAAATTAAGGGATTCACCGGTCAGGATGACTACGCCTCCATGAACGAGGTGCTCACCCGCCGGTTTGAGGAATACTTCCGCCATCAGGGTGAGGAGGGGTTCGGCACGCTGCCGGACCTGATCCTGCTTGACGGCGGAGAGGGCCAGATGCACGCGGTGGAGCCGGTGCTGAAAAAATTCGGTCTGACCATCCCGCTGTTTGGTATGGTCAAGGACGACCGGCACCGCACCCGCGCCATCGCCACGGACGGCGGGGAGATCGCGATTAATGACAAGCGGTTAGCTTTTACACTTGTTTCTACGATTCAGGAGGAAGTACACCGGTTTGCCATCACCTATCACCGCCAAAGCCATGCGCGCAGCGCGCTGACGAGTTCACTCACGCAGATTGAAGGGATCGGGCCCAACCGGGCCAGATCCCTCCTGGCCCGGTTCCGCACGGTAAAAAAGATCTCCGAGGCCTCGGTGGAGGAGCTTGCCGCCGCCGAGGGGATGGGGCGCAGTGCGGCGCAGGCCGTGTACAATTTTTATCATCCGTCAACTAATGATTGACAAAGCAATGGTGAAAATGCGATAATAAACTGAATCAGAGGATTTTTTATGATCCGCCTTGGGAGGTCTTAAAATGCGCGTGATTACGGGATCGGCCAGGGGCCGCCGCCTGAAAACGCTGGAGGGGCGCGATGTCCGCCCCACGGCAGACCGCGTTAAAGAGGCGATTTTCAGCATTATCCAGTTTGAGATTGAGGGGAGCCGCGTGCTCGATATGTTCGCAGGCTCCGGCCAGCTCGGAATCGAGGCGCTCAGCCGTGGCGCCGCCGAGGCCGTTTTTGTGGATGCGGACCCGCGTGCTGTCGCCCTGGTCCGGGAGAATTTGGAGCACACCGGCCTGTCGGACCGGGCGCAGGTCTTTCAGGCGGACAGCCTCATGTTTGTGCGCAACCGGCATGAGCGCTTTGATATCGCCCTGCTTGATCCGCCCTATGGCAGAGGAATCCTTCAGCAGGCGCTTGAGGCCGCCGCTCCCTGCGTGAGTGAGAATGGAACAATCGTCTGTGAGCTCCCTGAGAAGGAAGAAATGCCGGAGCACGTCGGAGAATTTTCACTGTACAGGCGCTATCGCTATGGGAAAACGGAACTGGCCGTATATAGGAAAGGGGGCGCCCCGGCGTGAAAACTGCAATTTGCCCGGGCAGCTTTGACCCGGTGACACTCGGCCACATGGATATTATCCGGCGCAGTGCCAAGCTTTTTGACCGCGTGATCGTCGTCGTGATGCGCAACTATCACAAGTCTACCAGCGCCTTTACGCCGGAGGAGCGGATGGAGCTGCTGCGCCGATGCACGGCGGACATCCCGAACGTGGAGGTGGACACCTACATGGGCCTTCTGGCTGAATATGCCAGAGAAAAGAAGGCTGATGCGATTGTTAAGGGGCTGCGCGCGGTGTCCGACTTTGAAGATGAGTTTCAGCAGGCCCTGACCAACAGGGAACTGAATCCGGATGTGGAGACGATCTTTATGACGACGAGCGGGGAAAATATGTTTTTAAGCTCCAGTGTGGTCAGGCAGGTCTGCGAATTTGGCGGCGACATCAAGAGCTTTGTCCCTGCGGAAGTTTATCAGGATATCACTGCACGTCTTTTACATAAGGAGGGCTGAAAATGCCAAAGATCAGTATTGAGGAGCTGCTCGACGAGCTGGAAGAGATGATTGAGGGCGGTACGAACCTCGCCTTCACCAGCAAGACGCTCATCAATTCGGGCGATGTCATGGAGGTCATTAAGGAGATGCGCCTGAATATCCCGGAGGAGATCCGTCAGGCGCGCGTGATTGCGAGCGAGCGCGTGGAGATTATCGAGAGCGCAGAGAAGCAGGCTGACGGTATCATCGAGAAGGCCAAGCGTCAGGCTCAGGCATTGGTGGCGGAGAACACTATCACCAAGCAGGCGCAGGATCAGGCGCACAGGCTGGTAGCACAGGCGAACGAGCAGGCCGCCACCATCATCAGTGAGGCGAATGAGGAGGCGGAGAGCGTGCGCAAGCAGGCGCAGCGCTGGTCTGACACGCTCCGGGAGACCTCCTCGGATTTTGTGGAGAACATGCTGCTCTCGGCACAGGATGCGCTGGAGACCAGCTTGAATAATGTGCGGCGTGTCCGGAGTAATCTGGGTGCCTCCCAGGCCAAGACGGGTGAGGGGAAAAAGGCGCAGCGCCGTGATCCGGAAGGAAAGGAAGGGTGAGATCCATGAATAAAAAAGCACTTATCGCCGCCACGGCAGTACTGGCCGCGGCTGGAGCGGGAGCGGCCGGTGTGGCCGTGATGAAAAAGAATAAGTTCTGCCCCAAATGCTATGTAAAACGTAAGATCGACAATTACAAGGCGCGCCGCGAGCCTCCGGCAGAGCGGTATAACAACGGTGCCGGACTGACCCCCATCATGGGTTGGTCCAGCTGGAACGCCTTCCGTGAGAAGATTGATGAGAACACGATCCGCGAGATCGCGGCTGCCATGTGCGACGCCGGCCTTGTGGACGCGGGGTATGTCTATCTGAATCTGGATGACTGCTGGCACTCCTCCATGCGTGATGCGGACGGCCGCCTTCAGGGAGATCTGACGAACTTCCCCAGTGGGATCCCGCAGCTTGTCAAAGATGTCAACGCCATGGGTATGAAGCTGGGCCTCTATTCCTCCAACGGAACGCTCACCTGTGAGGATCTGCCGGCGAGTCTGGGCCACGAGGCGATCGATGCCCAGACGCTGGCGGAGTGGGGAGTGGAATTCTTTAAGTACGATTTTTGCCACAATGTCCCGCTGCCCACAATAGCGCCGGAGATTGAAAAGATCACTGTCGGCAAAGCCGGCAGCGGCGATGTCCGCACCTTTTACGCAAAAGACGCCGGTCTGGGTGGCATGGCGCGCATCATGCCTGATGAAAAGCTGCCCAGCGGCGAGTATATCACTGGCCTGAATGCGGACGGTGGGTTTGCAGAGTTTACAAATGTAGAGGTTCCGGAGGAAGGGGATTATATCCTCACGATCGGGCTCAAGAAGTCCGGGGAGAAGGATAAATATCTGGAGATCCTCGTGAACGGGCAGGAGACGTATCAGACGACTGTTCCGGGCACAAAGACTTGGTCCGCCACGGGACGCCATCAGGTAGCCATCCGTCTGGGACAGGGGGTCAATACCATCCGCCTGTATAACCCGATTGCCAATCGGATCGATTCTGCCGCCAAGCAGTATACCAATATGGGCCTTGAGTTGAAAAAGGCCACGGCACGTGTGGCTGCGGAACGCGGTGTTCCGGAAAAGCCGATTGTTTTCTCCATCTGCGAGTGGGGCTTCCGCAAGCCGTGGCTCTGGGGGCCCAAGGCCGGCAATATGTGGCGGACGACGGGTGACATCTGTGCCACCTGGGAATCTATCCTCGCAATTTATGAGCGGACGGTCCGCCTGAATCAGTACGCCGGTCCCGGCGGATTCAATGATCCGGATATGCTGGAGGTCGGCAACGGCAAGCTGACCTATGATGAAAACAGAGCGCATTTCACCCTCTGGTGCATGATGGCCGCACCGCTCGTGCTGGGCAATGATATCCGCAAGCTTCGTGGCCCGGACGGCAAGATTGACCGTGAGGATAAAATCCTGAAAATTATCACCAATCGGGATATGATCGCAGTGGATCAGGATCCGCTCGGGATCCAATGCATCCGTGTCCGTTCGAACGGCCTGATGGATGTCCTTGTCAAGCCGCTCGCGGGGGATGCGGCCGCCGTCTGCTTCTTCAATAAGACGGGCAAGCCCAAAAACATGTCTGAGAGCATGCGGAAGATTGCCTCCCCCATGCAGGTGCGCCTGCCGGAGAGCAGCTATTATCAGGTGTTCGATCTGTGGGATAAGACGGTCTCCACAATCGGGGATACGCTGACGGCGGAGGTCCCCGCTCACGGGGTGCGCGCGTTCCGCATTTCCAAGCTGGGCGGCGGTGCATAAAGGCGCGCTCCATTTGACCGCTGTACAGACGCTCGGGCCAGATGCCCGGGCGTGCTGTTTGCCGCCCAGCCGTATGACGGCTGCTGATAATCAGAAGTGGAGGAACGGGAATGCTCACAAGGATCAAGACTTTTTTCCGCCGGATGCGCGGATTCGATTTTAAGCGCCTGTGGATGCTGGTGACGGAGACGGCGGAGGAGTCCGGACGCAACCGGCTGGCACTGCTGATCGACATGGTCTGGTGCGCGGTGTTTTATGGCACGGGTTATTTGGACTACCGTGTGTTCGGTTTTGCGTGGGTGCGTGATCGCGCCAAGCGGCGGACTTTTATGACCATGAATCACAATTTACAGCTTGTGCGCAATGTCAATGATAAGGCGTATGACGCGATTTTTTCCGATAAGGCGCGCTTCAATGAGCGATTTGCCCGCTTTATCGGGCGGAAGTGGATTGATCTGCGTAACAGTGATTATCCGGAGTTTGAGGCCTTTATCCGGGATCGGAAGTTCATCTTTGCCAAGGTGACGGATGGGTTTGGCGGCGTCGGGGTGGAACGGATCTGTGTCTCCCAGTTTGACAATAAAAAGGATCTGTACGACTCTCTTCTGGAGAAACGCCAGTTTATCATTGAGGAACGCATCCCCCAGCACCCGGAAATGGACCGGCTGTGCCCAACCTCTATCAACACCCTACGTATCACCACGGTGCTTGCCAAGGGGACGGCCCATGTGATGTATGTGCTCGTGCGTATGGGCAATGGGACCAAGGCGGTAGACAATATCTCCAGCGGCGGCATGTACTGCCGCGTCTCCGAGGACGGAGTGATCCGTGTACCGGCCTTCTGTGATAAGACTGGTAAGTGCTATGAGACGCATCCCTCCACCGGAACCGAACTGATCGGGTTTCAGATTCCGTATTTTAAAGAGGCGGTGGAGATGGTCAAACACGCCGCGCTCGTGGTCCCACAGATCCGGTATGTCGGCTGGGATGCCGCCATCACGCCGGATGGACCGGTGCTGATTGAGGGCAATACGATCCCCGGGTACGATATGTGCCAGAACTATTACCACCAGGGCGATAACCATATCGGTATCCTCCCGAAATTTCAGGAAATTTTCGGGGAGAATCTCTCCAACTTTTCATGAGACATTATTTTAAGAATAATTTTTCAGCAGGCGCACCCATCGGGTGCGCCTGCTTTTTGTCATTCCTGGGGAGTTTATGGAAAATCAGGAAATAATTGTCTATTCTGCACAGCAAGTTTTTGTAAGCAGGGGCTTGCTTTATCTGAGAAAAGGGGCTATAATAATCCCAAGTGGTGGACTTAGGGGCGAAAAGGTGTAATTTCCCACAGTTTCCACCAGCGGCCGGTGGAAAATTCACCCGCAATCAGGAGTGGGCGGATTCCGGCCGGGATTTTGGGGAGAACGGAGGCGACGGTACAGTGGGCTTTCTTGGCGAATATGAACACAATATCGATCAGAAAAACCGTGTGTTCATTCCGGCAAAGTTCCGCGAGGCCCTCGGGGAGTCTTTCACCCTGTGCCGCGCCCCGATGGAAAAGTGCATCTTCGTCTACCCGGATGAAAAGTGGGAGGAGCTCACCCGCGAGGTCAGCGCCCAGTCCAACACGCTGGAGGCGCGCCAGCGCCAGCGCCTTTTTTTCCGTGGGTCACAGACGGTGGAGCCGGACAAGCAGGGGCGTATCACCATCCCGCAGAAGCTGTGCGACTATGCTGGGATTACCCGGGAGGTCGTTGTCTTCGGTGCCGATACCCGCGTGGAGCTGTGGGATCGTGAGACGTTTGAGCAGGCAATGGATGAGGCGGGAGCGCTTGATCCCGCCGACGGGATGGATGTCCACTATTGATAGCTGGGGAGAAGTCTATGGCCTTTGAGCATAAGAGCGTCCTGTTCCGGGAGGCGATTGACGCGCTGAATATCCGGCCCGGCGGCATCTATATGGACCTGACGGCGGGCGGCGGCGGTCACTCCGCCGCGATTTTGGACAGGCTCGGCGATGCGGGCCGACTGATTTGCGTGGATCAGGATCCGGATGCGATCGCTGCGCTCAGCGTCCGCTTTTCCGGCGAGGAAAGGGTGACAGTTGTTCGCCGCAATTTCAGCGAGGTTCAGGAGATTCTCAACGGGCTCGGGATTGCGGGGATTGACGGCGCTCTGATGGATATAGGTGTGAGTTCGCATCAGCTTGATACGCCGGAGCGCGGTTTCTCCTTCCACAGCGACGCACCGCTTGACATGCGGATGAGTCAGAGCGGAATGAGCGCAGCAGATGTGGTCAACAGTTACAGTGAGCAGGATCTGCGGCGCGTGATCCGGGATTACGGGGAGGAGCGCTTTGCAGGACGGATCGCGCAGGAGATCGTCCGTCAGCGGCGTACAGGCTCCATCCGCACAACGTTTGAGCTGATCGATATCATCAAGCGTGCCATGCCCGCGGCGGCCCAGCGGGATGGGCATCCGGCGCGCCGGACCTTTCAGGCGATCCGCATTGAGGTCAACGATGAATTGGGTGCGCTTTCCCGTGCACTTGACAGCGTTTTTGACACGCTGCTGCCGGGAGGGCGGCTTGCAGTCATCACCTTCCATTCCCTGGAGGACCGGATGGTAAAGACACGTTTTGCACACTTTTGTGAGGGATGTATCTGCCCCAAGGATTTCCCCGTGTGCGTCTGCGGCAGGACGCCGCGCGGTGAGCTGGCTTTTAAATCCAGGGCGCCCTCACAGCAGGAAATTGCTGACAATCCGCGCAGCCGGAGTGCCCGGCTGCGGTGTATAATCAAGCTGTAACATGATTTTTTTGTGAGTTTTATGAAAGGAGGCGGGTCAAATGGCTTCGTCCAATGCATATGATCTGCGGCTGTTCGAACCGAACACGGCCCCCAGACGGGCGCCGCGCAGGGAGCCGGAACGGCGGCCAAAACCGAAAATTGTCAAGCGGCCCGCCCCCACGGCCGCTCAACTCCGCGCGCAGCAGCGGGCCGCATTCCGCCAGACGGTAAAGGTGCTCTCCCTCTCTGCGCTGGTGCTGGTCCTTTTTGCGGCGCGCCTGTATGGGAGTGCCCGGCTTGACGAGGTGAACCATCAGGTGGCGGACCTTGAGGATCAGCTGAGCATTGTCACCAGTGAGAACACACGTCTGAATATGGAGCTCAAATCCAAGGTGTCACTTGAGCGTGTGGATGAGTATGCGACCAATGTCCTCGGCATGGTCAAGCAGGGGAGCTATCAGATTGAGTACGTGGATCTGTCCGCAGCGGACGGCGTCGTCGTTGCGAACGGAGAGCAGACGGGGAACAGCGCACAGCAGGAGAATTCTTCCTCGTTTTTTGAGAAGATAAAGGCATATCTTTCATAGGCGCTGTGTATGTTTCAGTGGGGAGTTTTGTAGGGCGGGCACCTGACTGTGCGCGGGATGACTGCGTACGCCGGTGAACGCCCTGTTTTATTACGGGAACGGGGAACAAATACCCGACAATTTTCCCGCGTGGCAGTGATTTTAAGGATCGGTCTGAAAGGAGCGGTGCCGCATGGCAAAGAGATCAACACGAATGATAGCAAAGCGTTCCATGGCGGTGGCCCTTGCGATTATATTTGCCGGTTTTGGCGCGGGTGTCGTAAGTCTGGCGAGGATCCAGCTGATCCACGGGGAGGAGTATAAGGAGAAGGCGCGCATGCAGCAGCTGAGCGATACCACGATCAGCCCGCAGCGCGGCACAATCTATGACTGTAACGGTGAGGTTCTCGGTGAGAGCGCCACCGCATGGCAGGTCTATATTGTCCCCTCCAAGATTGAGACGGATGAGCAGATGGAGCTGACTGTTGAGGGGCTGAGCACCATTCTGGAGATGGATGCCGAGACGGTGCGTAAAAAAGCCTCACAGAGCCAGTATAACTATGTGTCTGTCAAGGAAGGGGTCGAAAACGATACCAAAAATGCGCTGGCCGCCTTTATCGACGAGCACCGAGAGGATCAGGCGCTCCACACCATCATCGGGTTTGATCCGGATACCAAGCGGTATTATCCATACAATAATTTTGCCTCCTCGGTCATTGGATTCACCGGATCGGATGACGAGGGCCGCGCCGGCCTGGAGCTTCAGTATAACGAGGAGTTGACCGGCACGCCCGGTCGCATTATCACGGCTAAAGACGGCGCACAGGACGATATGGCCAATCAGTATGAGTCCACGTATGATGCCAAGCAGGGGGACGGCCTTGTTTTGACAATCGACAGGGTGATTCAGTACTATCTGGAGAAGAGCCTGAAACAGGCGTATATTGACACGCAGGCGAAAAGTACCTATGGCATCGTGATGGATGTGGATACCGGCGCCATTCTCGCCATGGCCACCCTGCCCGACTATAATCTCAATGAGCCGCGCGTAGTGGCCGATGCCTCTGTTCAGGCAAAGCTGGATGCCATTCAGGATGAGTCCGAGCGGAGCAAGGCGGAGGGGGAGGCCCTGTACAGCCAGTGGCGCAACCGGGCGATCAGTGATACGTATGAGCCCGGCTCCGTTTTTAAGATCTTTGTAGCGGCGGCGGCACTGGAGGAAAATGCGGTCACTCTGGATACCACATACACCTGTACGGGCAGCATTACCCCCTCCTTCCGCAATAAGCCGATCTACTGCTCCAACCATGCGGGCCACGGGACGGAGAATTTTACCCAGGGCCTGATGAATTCGTGCAATCCCTTCTTTGTCACCGTCGGTTTGGAATTGGGGACCGAAAAGTTTTACCAGTACTATGAGGCATTCGGCTTTACGGAAAAAACGGGGATTGACCTACCCGCCGAGGCGGCGCCCGTGGCAGGGGTCACCTATTATGCCAAGGATAAATTTACCGTGTCCGACCTGGCGAGTTCCTCATTCGGTCAGACCTTCCAGGTCAGTTCCATCCAGATGATTACGGCCGCCTGTGCTATCGGCAACGGCGGCAAGCTGATGCAGCCGTACATCGTTAAAGCACGGGTGGATGCGGACGGCAACACGATTGCCGAAACGAAGCCCACGGTCAAGCGCCAGGTCATCTCTGAGAAGGTGTCCCAGGAGGTGCTCGGGATGATGGAGCAGGTCGTCAGGGGCGGTACGGGGCGCAACGGATACGTGGCCGGGTACCGCGTGGCGGGCAAAACCGGTACATCCGAAAAGCTGAGCGGTACGGATGCGAGCGCGCGCATCGCCTCCTTTGTAGGCATGGCGCCCGCCAATGATCCCAAGATTGCCGTGCTGATCGTCGTCGATGAGCCCAAGGGGCAGACGGGCGGCGGCGCGGTCGCGGCGCCTGTGGCGGCGGAAGTCATCGAGAACACGATGAACTATTTGAACATTGAACCGCAGTATACAGAGGAGGAGCTTGCCACGCTGGACCTGAAGACGCCCACGGTTACCAATCTGAGTGTCTCCGAGGCCAAGCAGAAAATTGAGGCAGAGGGACTGACACCCAAGGTGATCGGCGATGGGGATACCGTCTCCTATCAGATGCCGGAGGCGGGGCAGACGATTGCGAAGAACGGGGTCGTTGTCCTTTACACGGAGCAGGATTCAGAGCGCAGCAAGGTCAAGGTGCCCGATCTGTCTAACCTCAGTGTGGCGGAGGCCAGCAGGCGCGCCCTGAACGCCGGGCTGAATATCCGCATTGCCGGGATCACCAGCGGTGAGGGGATCGTCTCCTACCGGCAGAGTATTGATAAGGATACGGAGGTCGAGGCGGGGACAATCATAACCGTCTACTTCAAGACCAATACTAATATCGACGATTTGGCATAGACGGACGGCAAGAGAGGAGGATGTACCATGCTGCTTTCCAAGCTGCTTGAGCGCTTTGGGGTCCATCAGGAGTTTCGGGATACCGAGGTGACATACATCACAGATAATACAAAAAAAATCAAAAAGGGGTGCGTGTTTGTCTGCATCCGCGGCGCACACTTTGACGGCCATACGGCGGCGCTGGCGGCAGCGGAGCAGGGGGCTGCCGCCGTCATCGCGGAACGCGATACCGGGGCACCCAATCAGATCCTTGTACCGAACACGCGAGAGGCGTACGGCCTTCTCTGCCAGGCGTTCTACGATTATCCGGCAGAGAAGCTGACCATGATCGGTATCACCGGCACGAACGGGAAAACAACGACCGCTTTCCTGATCAAGGATATCCTGGACCGCTGTGGAAAAAAGACTGGTCTCATCGGAACGGTCAAGAATATGATTGGCGATCAGGAGCGCCCGGCCCACCTGACAACGCCGGACGCGCTGGAGCTCAACGAACTGCTGGCGGAGATGGTCGCTGCGGGATGCAGTCACTGTGTGATGGAGGTCTCCTCTCAGGCGCTCGACCAGGGGCGTGTAAAGGGGATCAACTTTTCAATTGCAGGATTTACGAATCTGACGCAGGACCATCTCGACTATCATAAGACCTTCGAGGCCTATCGTGCGGCAAAGCACAAGCTGTTTGAGCAGGCGGATACGGCTGTTCTTAATATTGATGATCCGAACGCGATGGAAATGGTGCGGGGAACAGACTGTGAAGTTATAACCCTTTCTGCTCAGTTGGACACCGCGGACTATACGGCCAAGAATGTGACGCACAAAACGCACAGCGTCACCTATGAGCTGGTAACGAATGGCCGCATCGGCCGGGTGAAGATCGGGATTCCGGGGACCTTTACCGTCTATAATTCCATGCTGGCGGCCGTCTGCTGTATAGCGGCCGGGGTGGATTTCAGCCGGACGGTTGAGGCGCTCAGTGCGGCCAAGGGCATCCCGGGCCGGATTGAGGTCGTCCCCACGGGGACGGACTATACCGTTATTATCGACTACGCCCACTCTCCGGACGGGCTGAAAAATATTCTGGAATCCCTGCGGGAGATCTGCGGCGAGGGCCGGATTTTAACAGTCTTCGGCTGCGGCGGGGACCGCGATAAGACTAAGCGGCCGCAGATGGGGAAAATTGCGCAGGAACGGTCCGATGTGTGCATCGTGACAAGTGACAACCCCCGTTCCGAGGATCCGGTCGCGATTATCCGCGACATTCTGGCCGGGATGCGCGAGGATCCGGAGCATGTCGTCGTGGAGCCGGACAGGACTGCGGCTATTGCACGGGCTCTGTCCATGGCGCAGGCCGGGGATATTGTGCTGCTGGCCGGCAAAGGGCATGAGACGTATCAGATCCTCAGCACGGGGACGATCCACTTTGACGAGCGGGAAAAAATACGTGAAATTTTGAAAATCGGATCATAAAACAGCCGTGTTTTATGGTACAATAATAGACGGGAAGGCGGCTGCTCTCAGCACCGCGAAAATGAGGCTCAAACCACTGAACGGGGTGACACCATGGAGAAAATGAAGTGTTCGGAGATCGCGCGCGCCTGCGCCGGGATCAGCAAGGGTGAGGACGTTGAGGTCACAGGGATCACGACGGACACGCGCGACATCCATCCGGGGGATCTGTTCATCGCGCTGCGCGGGGACAAATTTGACGGCCACTGCTTTATCGGCACGGCGCTGGAAAAGGGGGCGGCGGCCGTCATGTGCGAGCATGACGCGGGCATCGGATCGGCCCATGTCATCATCGTGGGTGATACGCGTCAGGCATTGCTGGCACTCGCGTCCCACATCCGGCGCAAGTATGAGATCCCGCTGGTGGCGGTGACAGGGAGCGTGGGGAAGACCACCACCAAGGATATGACGGCGCTGGTCCTCTCCGCCGGGTATAAAACACTGAAAACACAGGGCAACCTGAATAATGATATCGGCGTCCCGCAGACGCTCTTTGGTCTGGACCGCTCTTACCGCGCCGCAGTGGTGGAGATGGGGATGAACCATTTGGGCGAGATCTCCCGTCTGTCGCGCTGCGCGCAGCCGACGCTCGGGATTATTACAAATATCGGCGTCTCCCATATTGAGAACCTCGGTTCCCGTGAAAATATTCTCAAAGCGAAGCTGGAGCTCCTCAACGGCCTGTGTGAGTATGCGCCCCTGCTGCTCAACGGGGATGACGAGCTGCTGGCCGGGGCTGTGATCGAAAAGCACCCGGTGTTCTACTTTGGAATTGAGAACCCGAAAAATCGTGTCCGCGCTGAGGAGATTGAGCAGACGGACCGCGGGCTGCGCTTTACCATCTGCTTTGGCGATACGAGAACGCCGGTGGAATTACCGTGCGTCGGGCGGCATAATATATACAACGCGCTGGCCGCCTTTGCCGCGGGCGTCATCTTTGGCATTGCCCCCAAAGACGCCGGCAGGGCACTGGCGGGCTATATCCCCAGCGGGATGCGCCAGCGCGTGCGGGAGATGGGCGGCGTCTCCTTTATCGAGGACTGCTATAACGCCAACCCGGACTCCATGCGCGCGGCGATCGACACGCTCTGTGATATAAAATCCAAGCGGCGCATCGCCGTCCTGGGCTCCATGCTGGAGCTCGGGCGGATTTCCCCCAAGGCACACCATGAGGTCGGCGCCTATACCGCTGCCAGAGGAATTGACATTTTATATACATACTCCGCAAACGGAGTATACGCTGCAGGCGCGGAGATGATTGACCGCGGTGCGGCAGACAACGGCCTGACAGACCGGCGCAGCTTTGACGACGCGGCGGCACTGGCCGGGGACCTGTGCCGCACGCTGCATGCCGGGGACGCCGTCCTTTTCAAGGCCTCCCGTGGTGTAAAGATGGAGGACGCGCTCAACGCGCTGTATGAGGAGTGGAAAGAAAATGAGTGAACTCGCGGCAATCCTGATGCCGGCCGCCATCGCCTTTGCCGTGACGGCACTGCTGGGGTTTGTGATGATCCCCTGGCTGCGCAAACTGCACTTTGGGCAGACGATCCTGGATATCGGTCCGCGCTGGCATAAGTCCAAGCAGGGCACGCCCACGATGGGCGGTCTGCTGTTCATCATCGGTACGGCAGCGGCCGTGATTGTGACCTACGTCACGGACCGCCTGACGGGCGGCAATATCATGGCGAACGGCTCCCTGACCTCCGGGCAGGAGAATGTCAAGCTGTTTGCCGGGCTGTGTTTGGCGCTGTGCTTTGCAGGCGTCGGCTTTCTGGACGACTACATCAAGGTGGTCAAAAAGCGCAATCTCGGCCTGACCGTCCGGCAAAAAACAGTGATCCAGCTCTTTATTATCATCGCCTATCTGGGCACGCTGTATATGAGCGGCAGCTCTTATCTCTTTATCCCGTTTGTAGGGAATATTGAGCTGGGGCTGTGGATGTTCCCCCTGGGGATCTGTGTGATCTACGCGGCGATCAACGCCGTAAATTTCACCGACGGGATCGACGGGCTCTGCTCCTCCGTGACGCTGACGGCGGGCGTGGCGTTCGCCGTGATGGCCGCCGTGCAGAAGGTGTTCGGCATGGGAATCCTGGCGGGGGCGCTGATCGGCGCATGCGCGGGCTTCCTGGTGTGGAACTTCAATCCCGCCAAGGTGTTCATGGGGGATACGGGCTCCCTGTTCCTCGGCGGCATGGTCGTGGCGCTGGCCTATGGGCTGGACTGCCCGATCATTCTGGTGCTTGTCGGCATCATCTATGTGGTTGAGGGCTTTTCGGATGTGCTTCAGATCACCTACTTCAAGCTCACACACGGCAAGCGGATCTTTAAGATGGCGCCCATCCACCACCACTTTGAAATGTGCGGCTGGTCGGAAAAAAAGATCGTCGGCGTTTTTTCGTTTATCAATATCATCGGCTGCGCGGCCGGAGTCGCCCTGATGTATTTCGGCCGGGTGTAGTACACGATTCTCACCCGCAAAAGGAGAGCGGAACATGGCAACAAGGAGCGTACCAAAAAAGAAAAGCAGCCGTTCAGTTCTCTGGTCCAATCTCTGGACAAAGGGCGGGGTAGACATCCCGTTCCTTATTTTGACGTTTATCCTGCTGACGGTCGGGCTGATTATGCTGCTGTCGGCGAGCTATTCGTACTCCTATTACTACGAGGACGGGGACAGCCTCTATTATTTTAAGCGGCAGCTCATCTTCGCAGTGGTAGGCGTGGCCGCCATGTTCATCATCTCTAAACTTAACTACAACTATTTCCGGCTGCTCGCGTGGCCGATGCTGGTCATCGTGACGGGGCTGCTCATCGTAGTTCTGATTCTGCCCGCCAGCTTTGACGACTTTCACCGCTGGATCAACCTGGGTGTCTTTTCCTTTCAGCCGTCGGAGCTGGCCAAAGTGGCGATTGTCATCTTCTGCGCCTACAAGATGGAGCAGGAGCACGAAAAGCTGCGTGTGAGCACCAAGGCGATGTGGAAGTACCTGATCCTCACTCTGGGGTATGCGGGGCTCGTCTTTGCGGAGAACCATGTCTCCGGTGCAATCTTGGTCGGCGTGCTCGGCGTTGTGATGATGTTCCTCGGCGGGGTCAAAATGCGCTGGTTTGCCATTGGGGGCGCGCTGGCCATTGCCGCCGTGACACTCGTCATTATTAAACCGGATCTCCTTCCGGGGCATGCCTCCGTGCGTATTGTGGCCTGGCTGGATAAGAGCTATGAACCCACCGGTGCGCGCTGGCAGACCAATCAATCCCTCTATGCGATTGGATCCGGCGGTCTAATGGGTGCAGGGCTCGGCCAGTCCAAGCAGAAGCACCTGTATGTCTCCGAGCCGCAGAACGATTTCATCTTTGCCATCGTTTGCGAGGAACTCGGCTTCATTGGCGCAGTAGCCATTATCATCCTGTTTGCCCTGCTGGTGTGGCGCGGGTTTGTGGTGGCGATGCGCGCCCCGGACCGCTTCAGCAGTCTGATGGTGATGGGGCTGATTTCCCAGATCGGCATTCAGGTGGCGCTGAATATCTGCGTTGTCACGGATACGCTGCCCAATACGGGCATCAGTCTTCCGTTCTTCAGTTATGGAGGAACCTCGCTGTGTGTGCTGCTGGCAGAGATCGGGATGATCCTCGCCGTATCGCGCCGGTCAGTGCTGGGTAAATCACAGCAATGACCGGACTGCCCACTGTAAAAAGATTGGATTGTGAAAGGGGAACTTGCTTTGAGGTACTTATTCGCGGCCGGCGGCACGGGCGGCCATGTCAATCCGGCGCTGGCGGTGGCCGGCTATATTCGGGAACAGGAGCCGGACGCACAGATCCTGTTCGTCGGTACGGCGGAAAAAATTGAGGCCAAGCTCGTCCCGGCGGCAGGATTTGATTTTAAGACGATCCGGATCAGCGGCTTTAAACGCGGTTTTTCCCCGGCGGACATTAAAAATAATCTCCAGACGGTGATGCGGATGTTTACCTCCACCTCCGAGTCCAGGCAGATTATCCGCGATTTTCAGCCGGATGTGGCGATCGGCTTTGGCGGCTATGTCAGCGGCCCCGTACTCCGGGAGGCCCACAAGCTGGGGGTAAAGACGGCAATCCACGAACAGAACGCCTATCCCGGCGTTACTAATAAGGCACTTGCCAAGGTGGCGGACCGGGTAATGCTCACCGATCCGGCTGCGGAGAAGTACCTCTCCTGCAAAAATGAGCCGGTGGTGACAGGGCTCCCCGTGCGCGGGCAGATCCTCAATGCCAACCGCGATTTGGCGCGCTTTGAGCTCGGGCTGGATGACCGCCCGCTGATCCTCTCCTTTGGCGGCTCCCTCGGTGCGCGCAGCATCAACACCGCCATGACGGATTTCATCGCCGCGCGCCACAGCGGTGCGCCGTACTACTTTATCCACGCCACGGGTCAGAACGGCCGCGGTATGGCGGAGGATTTGAAGACGAAGGGCATTGATCTGGAGCGGGAGAAGAATATTGATGTGCGTGAGTACATCAGCGATATGGATCGCTGTCTGGCGGCGGCGGACCTGGTGATCTGCCGGGCAGGCGCCTCCACCCTGAGTGAGCTGGAGGCCCTTGGCAGGGCCAGCATTCTGATCCCCTATCCCTTTGCGGCGGAGAACCACCAGTATTATAACGCGATGACACTTGTCAATGCGCAGGCCGCCCGGGTGATTGAGGATAAGGAGCTCACGGGGGAGACCTTACTCCAGTGCGCGGACGACCTTCTAAAATCCCCTGATATGCTGCGCCGTATGGGCGAAAACGCCCGGAAGGCGGGCGTGCCCAACGGGCGGGAAAATATCTATCAGGTGATCCGCGGCCTCTGCGGAGCCTGACGGAGAAGGACAGGCCTTTTAACCGAAAATCCATGCGGCGCATACACTGTGCTTAGGGCGGCAAAATCCGTCCCGCGTTCTTTGCGGAAGGGTGTGTGCGTATGCAAAGTTTGATAATAGAGGGCGGAAAACGGCTCAGCGGCGAGATCCGGGTGCATGGCGCCAAAAACAGCGCGCTGCCGATCCTTGCCGCTTCACTTTTGGCCGATGGGCGCACGGTAATTCACAACTGCCCGGATCTGACGGATGTGCGTGCCGCAGTTAAGATCCTTACATATCTCGGTTGTACCGTGGTACGGGAGGGCGAAAGTGTTGCAGTGGATCCTACAACTGTGCACCGGTGTGATATTCCGGAGGACCTGATGCGGGAAATGCGCTCCTCTGTAGTGTTTCTGGGGCCGCTCCTGTCCCGTATGGGGCGGGCGGTTCTCTCCACTCCCGGCGGCTGTGAGATCGGCCTGCGGCCGATTGATCTGCATCTGGCGGCAATGCGCAAGTTTGGCGTGGAGATCCATGAGGAGCACGGACGGCTGGACTGCTCCTGCCCCGGCGGAATGCAGGGCTGCCGTATCATCCTCTCATTCCCAAGTGTTGGCGCCACGGAGAACGCGATGCTCGCAGCAGCCTGTGCGCGCGGGCAGACGACGATTGTCAACGCCGCCCGGGAGCCGGAAATCAGTGATCTGGCGGATTTTCTCAACGGGATGGGCGCCTGTATCCATGGTGCCGGAGAGGGAGAGATCTGTGTAGAGGGGGTCGGCCGCCTCTCCCATACGGAGCACACGGTGATTCCGGACCGCATCGCCGCCGCCACATTTTTATGCGCGGCTGCAGTGACACACGGCTCCATTCGGCTCAGGGAGGTGATTCCGGCCCATCTTGGCCCGATCGTCCCCGCCATGGAGGAGATGGGGTGCGAGGTCTCCGTCCGCCCGCGGGAGCTGTCTATCACGGCCCCGCCGCGGCTGCACGCGGTCTCCACCGTGCGTACACTGCCGTACCCGGGCTTTCCGACGGATGCGCAGGCGCCGCTGATGGCCGCCGCCTGTACGGCGCGCGGCACGAGCGTGTTTGTGGAAAATATTTTTGAGAGCCGGTATAAGCATGTCAGTGAGCTGATCCGCCTTGGTGCGCATATCAAGGTGGAGGGGCGCGTGGCTGTGGTGGAGGGCGTCCCGCGCCTGTCGGGCGCGCCGGTGTCGTCTACCGATCTGCGCGGCGGGGCGGCGCTTGTAGTCGCGGGGCTGGCCGCCTCGGGGACGACCCGGGTCGCGAATGCGGAGCTGATCGACCGCGGCTATGAGCGGTTGGAAGAGAGCCTCACTTGCCTTGGGGCGGATGTGAAAAGGGTGACGGAGAATGAAGAAAACCGTGAACAGGACTTCGGGGGCCGGGCAGCCGGGGCGGGGAAATCCGCCGCGCCAGCCCTCCCGGGACGAGGTGCGCCGCCGCCACGCGCAGCAGATGAAAAGGCGGCGCACACGCCGGAAATATATTGCCTGCGCCGCGATCCTGATGCTGCTGATCGCGGTGTGCACCGTGCTTTGCCTGACAGTGTTCTTTAAAATTGAGACCATAACCGTCACGGGGAATACGCGCTATACACAGGAGGAGATCATCGCCGCCTCCGGGATTCAGACGGGGAAAAATCTATTCCTCACCAACGTAGAAAAGGCTGCCGCCCAAATTGAGAGCGGTAAGCCCTATGTCCGCACGGCGCAGATCCGTCGAAAGCTGCCGGCCTCGATTGAGATTACCGTGGAGGAGACGGCCGCCGTGCCATTCGCCGTCCGGTCCGGGGAGGGATACATCCTGCTTGACCGGGATCTGAAGGTGCTTGAAAAGGGGAGCGGTGATCTGCCGGAGGGAGTGGCGGAGCTTCGTCTCGGGAATGTAACCGACGCTCAGGAGGGGCGGATGGTTCAGGCGGAGAACAGCGATGCCACAGCGGCACTGCAGCAGCTGCTTGCAGCGGCAGACAGGACCGGATTGGCGGGAGTCACGTATTATGATGTTTCTGACCCCGCCAATATGCTTCTCACCTATGACGGCCGCCTTGATGCCGTGGTGGGCGGCACGGAGAATATGGAAAAAAAGATGGCGATGCTCGCAGAGGTCATCCGGCGCAACGATGAAACGGATCCCCAGAAGACAGGGACAATTGATCTGCGCGTCAGCGGAAAGGCCTATCTGTCTGGGAAGCGGACGATAGGAAACTGATTGGGTGGATTTTTAGCCCAAACGGTGAAAAAAGAAATTTGTACAGGAAAAGCGGTTGAATTTTCTTTTCTCTCGTGGTAATATAATAATGTTTTATTGACTTTTGCGATCATTGGGCTGCGCTCTCACTGTATGCTCCGGAGTGCGGCGGTTGTTGAATATATAGTTGGAGGGACGTTTCATGCCATTTGAAATGGACAACGGAATTGAAGATGTTGTACGCATTAAGGTCATCGGAGTTGGCGGAGGCGGCGGGAATGCCATCAACCGCATGGTCCGCTCCGGGATCAAAGGCGTTGAATTTGTATCTGTCAATACAGACAGGCAGGCGCTGAATAATTCGCAGGCCACGCATAAGATCCAGATCGGGGAAAAGATCACCGGCGGCCAGGGCGCGGGTGCCAATCCCACCGTCGGCCAGCATGCCGCGGAGGAGAGCCGTGACGCCATTGCGGACGGCATCGGAAAGAGCGGCATGGTTTTTATCACCGCGGGCATGGGCGGCGGCACCGGTACGGGTGCGGCGCCGGTCGTGGCGCAGATCGCCAAGGATGAGGGTATCCTCACCGTGGGCATTGTCACCACGCCGTTTGCCTTCGAGGGCAAGCACCGCATGGAGCAGGCGCAGGCCGGTATTGCGGAACTCTCCCAGCATGTAGACAGCCTGATTGTGATTCCAAATGAGCGCCTCAAGCTCATCTCCAAGGAGAAGATTACCCTCGCCAACGCGTTCGAGGTCGCAGACAGCGTCCTCAATCAAGGCGTGCGCAATATTGCGGAACTTATCAAGTGTCCCGGCCTTGTGAATGTGGACTTTGCTGATATTAAGAGCGTCATGACCAATGCGGGCAGGGCGCACATGGGCGTGGGTATTGCCACCGGGAAAAACAAGGCGGAGGACGCCGCGCGTCTGGCCGTCTCCAGTCCGCTGCTGGAGACGACGATCGAGGGCGCCAAGGGCGTTGTGATCTCCATGCGCGCGTGCAGCGATATCGAGCTGGATGAGGTGGAGAATGCGGCCAAGATCATCTCCGATGCCGCGGATACAAACGCCAACATTATCTGGGGCGTGCAGCTTGACTCCTCACTGGAGGATCAGATCGAGATCACTGTCATTGCCACGGGCTTCGGCGGGCCGGTCTCTCCCTCTGCCATGCAGGATATTTCCTCCGGGGCCAAAAAGGAGCCGGAGCGCAAGGCGCATTCCCCGTTCGGCGCGCGGATTGACACCGCGGATGACGGCAAGGGCTACGGCGAGGATGACGACGATTTCGGCGACATCACCAAGCTGTTCGGCAGATAAGAATATATGGTATATTTCAAACGGGGCTGCTTTTGCAGCCCCGTTTTTAGTCTATTCAAAATAAATGGGATTGCTGATACACCGGGCCATGGGCGGGATCGCCAGTTTGGCGTCGGCGGGCAGCCTGAACCGGGTCACAGTATGGTAGGCGGCACGCCGGAAGGGTCCGTAGTCGGTGAGAATTTCCGCGCGGATGAAACCTCTCCCTGCCACGGGGATATCGGTGCAGTAATTGCCGCCTCTGCCGGCCCTGTACTCGTGGACAATCCGGTCGTTTTCATGGACGACCAGCCGGTCCCCGTGCCGCAGCCGTTCGGCTACGAGATGGACTTTCAGCCCCGCGGTAAAGGGAATGCTGTCCCCTTGGATGGCATCGCCGCAGGTCAGGTAGAGGCGTGGACCATTCACCCCGGAGGAGACGAAGGCGTGCCCGCAGCGCAGGGAATCCAGAATATCGGCGGCGGTGCAGGATTCCGCGCAGACAAATGTGGTGGGTAGTGCCAGCAGATCGGTGACGGCATAATCCCGGTGGTAGTCGCTCCCGCCGACGGCGGCGAGCTTTTTCCCGGAGAGCAGCTGGCTATGCCACCAGTCCACGGCAGCCATATTGTCAATCCGCTGCGGGCCGTTCCACACCTCCACACAGTCATAGTGGAACCCTTCGCGCGGCAGATGCCATCCGCAGTTCTTGCACTCTGGGTGATTGATGGAGATGATGGCGCCGCGCTCTCGGGCCTGCTCGCAGATCGGGAGAAAATCTTCAAAGGAATTGACACAGTACGGGCCGCTGAAGGGGTGTTTAATGCCCCAGAAGTTGATATGCCCCAGGAAGGAGGTGAGCTCCACCCCTTTCAGCACGAGGAGCTGAGGATCGTTGTGCGGGGTATAAGCGGCCACGCTGTTGTTGTGATCCGTGATGATGATGAAGTCCAGCTTTTTTTGCCTGGCCTTTTTGATCAGTTCCTCCGGCGTATACTTTCCGTCACTGTTGACGGTGTGCAGGTGGGTGTCCCCCTTCAGCCACCGGCGCTCTTTAAAAATATAAGTGATATGGTACTCTGCCGTGACACCAGCGCCCACGCGGTCCGTTCCCACGATGATGCTCCATTTCCCCGGCTGAGGGGTGCACTGGTCATATCCGGGCGTGGCATATTTTTCACTGATCGTGACTTCCTGCCGTACATTGCCGGAGGCGCCGATCTGCCTGCCGTCCGGGCCAACCAGGCCAAAATCGAGATTTCCCTCCTGGCGGGGCTGCCAGCTGTGGCGAATCCGCAGGATCTCGACATTTTCGGGCACCTCAAAATGGATGTAAAAGCACTTTTTGACGTCGTCCCCGGAGAAGGTACGCCGTAAAGTCAGATGTTTTTCGTGCATGATGCTCAGCCTTTCTCAAAGTAAAATGATTTCCGGAATCATCATATACCATTTTCTTTGCAAAGTCAAAAATCAAATAAGAATTTAATCTAAATTTAATATTTATTCTTGAAATAATTATGGTATAATATACAAAAACAAGAGAGGAATGAGGAAAATGAAACGAGACACATCAGATGCCCCTGCGCAGGTAAAACGGACAGCCCCCTTCCGCTATGGGATCGGAATGTTCGGAACCTCCATCCCTATCAATATGTTTAAATCCTTTGCGGCCATTTTTTACGTGGATATGCTGGGGCTGGAGATGACGAAGTATTCGCTCGTCCTGCTGATTTACACTTTCGTCGACGCGATTGACAACCCGGTATACGGCTTCCTGTCCGACCGGACACGCACGCGCTGGGGGCGGCGGAGACCGTGGCTGGTCATCGGCGTCCCATTGCTGATTCTTTGCTTTATTCTGTTTTACAATGTCCCGGCCGGCATCACCAATAATGATACGGCGCTCTTCATCTATTTTCTGCTGATGTATATCCTGACCGGTACACTGGACTCCCTGATGAATGCCAACTACGGCGCTCTGTTCCCGGAGCTGTTCCAGAGCGATGTGGAGCGCGCCAAGACGAATGCGATCCGTCAGGCGTTCCAGTTGGTCGCCATGGTCATCAGCATCGCGCTCACCCCCATGATCACGGAGGCGATCGGCTACAGCCTGACTTCCATTATCTATGGTGTGATCGCGTTGATTGTCATCATGTACTGCACCTTTGGCTGCCATGAAAATCCGGCGCTCTGGTCTACGGAAAAGCCAAAGATTTTCTCGAGTATCCGGGATCTGCTGGTCAATCCCAAATTTTGGATCTATGGTCTGACTGGGGCCTTTTACTCCGCGGCGTTTGCCCTGATCTCGCAGGCCGTTCCGTTCTATGTCAAATATACCCTCAAGCTTGACAGCGGCATGACGACCGTTCTGCTGGCCGCAGTTTTCGCGGTGGCGCTGATCGGCGTGGTGATCTGGAGCAAAATTATCAAGCGTGTCCCCATTATCAAGGCATGGCGTATCTCCTTTATTGTGATGGGCGTTGGAATTATCCCGCTCTATTTCGCGGGCAATCTGGCCGTTGCGATCTGTATTGCCGGCGTGGTCGGCTTCGGCGTGGCCGGGTGCCTCACCACGATGGACTGCATTGGAGCCAAGATTATGGATGATGACTACCAACGTCACGGGGTCAAGCGTGAGGGGACGATCTCCAGCCTGACCGGCGTGATGAACCGGCTCAACGGCTTGTACACTTCGCTGGCGTTCTATGTGGTGTCCACTGCCTTCGGGTTTGAAAACGGTGATAACCCCGGCCCGACGCCCGACATCGCGTCCAAAGTTCTGCTGATCGTGTTCCCGGCAGCGGCCGTTTTGATTGCGGCGGTGATTGCGCAGTTCCTGCACTTTGAGGATGAGAAAAAGCATGAGTAAATACATCATCGTCAATGCGGATGATTTTGGATACAACGCGGAGCAGACGCGCGCCATCCGTGAGCTGTACCGGGACGGGCGGATCACCTCCACTTCCCTGATGGCTGTTGCGCCCGGAGCAGAGGATGCCGCCCGGATTGCGCGGGAGGAAAAAATTCCCGTCGGTGTGCACCTCACCATCAACTCGGACAGCGAGGCACAGCGCTGGCAGAGCCGGACAAGGGGACGCTCCCTCTCGGATGACCGCGGGCTGCGTTGTTCCCAGATACAGGTGGCACTCCACGCCCGGCGGCGGGAGGTCGCTGTGGAATTGGAGGCACAGTATGCGTTCCTGATTGGGAACGGATGCTGCGTCGACCACGCAGATAATCATTGCGGTACACTCTATGGGATCAACGGGCGGCGCTTTTATTGGGAGGCATACCGCTTCTGCGCGCGCCATGACCTGCCATACCGGTTCCCCAAAAGCCCGGCCTTCATCGAGCGGCAGCTCAGGGGGCGGGTACCGGGGTTGGTCTACCGCCTGCACCGCCATATCGTATCGGTTGGGGAGCAGCTCGGGGTTCGGCAGCTGGATGACCTTGTCTCCAATCCCCAGTCCGTGGAATCGATCGGGGATTACGAGCACCTCCGCCGCTGGTATCTGGACGCCGTAGACCAGTGCGCTGATGGCGTGACGGAGTTTTTCCTGCACCCGGCGTATCCCATCGAGGGGGATCCCGGCTGGCAGAAGCGCGTATGGGAGTTTCAGCTGCTGCGCAGCGGCGACCTGTTACAACGCGCGCAGGAGAGGGGAATCCGTGTGATCTCCTGGGGTGAATTTCGGGAGATGTCAAGCATTTATTGAACGGGAGGATTGTAATGGACAATGAATTGGTCGCGTCTATCCGGAAATTGACGGAGATCATGTTTGTCAATGCGGATATCATGCTTCAGACCTGTGATCTGGATTATATCCTCTGCGATATGCCCATTTGGAAGCACGTCTATCACATGCTCCATTCGTGTGACCAGTGGTTCATCAACCCAAACGAATATACGGAGCCGGAATTTCATGTGCCGGGACTGAACTCCCTGGACATCCCGAGCCAGCGGGCACTCTCAAGAGAGCAGCTTGCCGCCTATTTGGAATCTGTAAGAAGTAAAATTATGGCCTATGTCGATTCTCTTACCGATGAGCGGCTGTACGAGGTGCCAAATGGATGCAAATTAAACAGACTGGGGATGATCCTGTCACAGTACCGCCATTTTTACGCGCATCTGGGCAATATCAATGCGACGACAATTATTCGAACTAACAAATGGCCCAGAGTGGTCAATGCTGAGGGTAAATGCGGCAAATCAACAGAAGGTCTTTGGGAATAACAAACAGACGGGGAACACCACAGTTCCCCGTCCTCTTTGTTTATGTCTGTTCAGCGCCTACCGCCGCGCGGAATGCCAGCTCCCGGAGCTGTTCCAAGCTGGTCAGCTCGCCGATCTCCCGCCGCATGGCGGCCGCACCGCGGATGCCCTTCATGTACCAGGCTGCGTGCTTGCGCGCTTCGCGCATACCTACGCGGTCGCCCTTGTAGGCGCACAGCTTTTCCACGTGGCCGAGCATGATCCGCATCCGCTCGCTCACAGGCGGGTCCGGAATCACGCGCTGATGGCCCAACCATGCGTTGATCTGAGCAAACAGCCACGGCCGCCCCAGCGCGCCGCGCCCGACCATGACCAGATCACAGCCCGTCTGTTCATACATGTCGGCGGCATCCCTAGGGGTGAAAATATCTCCGTTGCCGATCACCGGGATGCGCACAGCCTCCTTGACCTGCCGGATGATGTCAATATTCACCGGCGGGGCATACATTTGCTCCCGCGTGCGCCCGTGCACGGCAATGGCGGAGGCGCCCGCGTCCTCACAGGTTTTGGCCACCTCCACGGCGTTCAGGGTATCCAGATTCCACCCGGCGCGGATCTTGACCGTCACGGGGACATTTACCGCCCGCACCACGGCGCGCACTACCTCACCTGCAAGAGCAGGCGTTTTCATCAGAGCGCTGCCGCAGCCGGTCTTTGCGACCTTGGGCGCGGGGCAACCCATATTGATATCAATGATGGGCGGGTCGAACTTCATGGCCTTTTCTGCGGCGCGGGCCATGGTATCCGGCTCACAGCCAAAGAGCTGTACGGCGCACAGGTAGTGCTCGTCTTTTACATCCAGCAGCTGCTCGGACTTCCGGTCGCTCATGACAAGGCCCTTGGCGCTTGCCATCTCCCCAACCGTGTAGCAGGCCCCGTGTGCGGCACAGACCTCCCGCATGGCGCGGTCCGCCACGCCTGCCATCGGCGCGAGCGCGGCGTAGCCCTCAATCGTGATATTACCAATCTTCAAGAAAACACATCCTCTATTCCGTGTGAAAAGACACTGTAATGGGTCAGAACAATATTTTATCACATTTCTTTTCGGATTTCACTATGGAGTCGAACGGAATTATGGTATAATAACCTCACGGAACACTGACAAAATCAAAGATTTTGAGTGTTCCGGAGAACATTGTATCATCAATTCGGGGCTGACGCCACACGGCTGCGCCGCATGCTATGCTGGCGCACAGCCGAATTGTGGTATAATATATTGCGGCATTTTGCAAACACATTCATGAAAATGCAGTTTGGACAGTCGCATTTCATGAGGCGGATAAAGCGGAAAACTGCTCAGGCTCAAGCCTTCCCCTTGAGGGGAATGTGGCCGGCATCGTCGGCCGGATGAGGTGGAAATGTGCATTGTGCTGTCCCTTTTAAAACCATTCCTTTTCCTCATCGGCCATATCCGGTAACAGCTTCCCTGTAAAGAAGCCCTTTATGGAATCGTGTCAATGATCATGCTGTCAATCAACAGCGTAACTGAACTGAAATGGAGGAATTGTCTTGAAGCTCCTCGTGCTCGACGGCAACAGCATCGTCAACCGTGCGTTCTACGCCATCAAGGCCCTGACCACAAAGGACGGTCAGTTTACAAACGGCATCTACGGATTTTTGAATATTCTCCTGCATCTGGAGCAGGAGTGCACTCCGGATGCGGTGGCGGTGGCCTTTGACCTGAAGGCGCCCACCTTCCGCCACCAAATGTATGCGGAATACAAGGCTGGCCGCAAGGGCATGCCGGACGAGCTCGCCTCCCAGCTCCCGATCCTGAAAGAGCTGCTGGATGCGCTGGGGTATACGGTCGTCTCCTGTGAGGGCTGGGAGGCCGATGATATCCTCGGCACACTCTCGGCAGCCTGCCGGGGAACGGAGCACCAGTGCTTCCTCGCCACAGGGGACCGGGACAGTCTCCAGCTCATTGGCGGTAATACCGTAGTCCTTCTGGCGGCTACCCGCGGCGGTCAGGCGCAGACCGTGTACTGTGACGAGGCGCGGATTCTGGCGGATTACGGCGTCAAACCGGCGCAGCTGATCGAGGTCAAGGCCCTGCAGGGCGATGCCTCGGACAACATTCCGGGCGTCAAGGGTGTCGGGGAGAAGACGGCGCTGGAATTAATCCGCAAGTACGGCGATATCGACTATATCTACACCCATCTGGATGAGCTGGAGATCCGCGACAGTGTGCGCAAACGGCTCGCGGAGGGGAAGGACTCTGCATACATGAGCCGTACCCTCGGGACGATCCGCACGGACGCGCCTGTCTCCACCAATTTGGAGGATTACAGGAAACGCCGGCCGGATGGGGCCCGGGCCGGACGGATCCTCGCGTCACTTGAGATGTTTAAGATGATTGAGCGCTTCGGCCTTGATGTCTCCGGGATTCAGGAGTCTGAGCCGTCCGAGGTATTGGAGCAGCGGACTGTTCGCCTTGTGCGTGCAGATCGGGAGAAATTGGCCGCGGCGGGGCGTGTTTATCTGTACAATGCAGGGGAGCAGATATGGATTTCCGCCGGGGACATGTTGTGCCGGGCGGACGATGCACTGGTCCGGGAACTGCTGGCCGATGCGGCCGTGGAAAAGGTCGTTTATGACACCAAGCACGCCTGCGCGATGATGCTGATCTCCGGTCAGGAGGCGCAGAATGTTGTGTTCGATCTCTCGCTGGCCGGTTATGTGCTCAACCCGTCTGCCTCCGACTACTCCGTGGAACGGTTGGCGGCCGAGTATGGCGTTCCCCGTCCCGCACTGGAGGGGGACGGGGAGGCCGACGCTGCGGCGCTCTGCTTTCAGGATGTGTGCGTGACGGCGGAGCAGCTGCTCGAGAAAAACGACCAGCGCGCCCTGCTCGATCAGATTGAGCTGCCGTTGGCGCGCGTGCTCGCGGAGATGGAGCACGACGGCTTTGAGGTGGATGCGGATGGTATTCGCACCTTTGGAGAGGATCTGGACCGGGAGATCGAGCGGCTGCGGTCCGATATTTTTGAAAAGGTCGGGTTTGAATTTAATCTCAACTCACCCAAGCAGCTCGGGGAGGCTCTCTTTGACAAGCTTGGCCTGCCCGCACGTAAGAAGACCAAGAGCGGCTACTCCACCAGTGCGGAAGTGCTCGAGGGGCTGGCGCTCGATTATCCGGTGGTGGAGGAGATTCTTGATTACCGCACGCTCTCCAAGCTCAAGTCTACCTACTGCGACGGACTGCTCAAGGTCATCGCGCCGGATGGGCGGATCCACTCCTCCCTGAATCAGACGGAGACGCGCACCGGGCGCATCTCCTCCTCCGAGCCGAATTTACAGAATATCCCCGTCCGCAAGCCGATCGGGCGTGAGATGCGCAGATTTTTCCGGGCGAAAGAGGGCTGCGTGCTCGTGGACGCCGACTACTCTCAGATTGAGCTGCGCGTCCTGGCCCATATGGCGGACGATCAGAATATGATTGATGCGTTCAACAGCGGGACGGATATCCACACCGTGACCGCCTCGCAGGTGTTCAATATGCCCGTGCAGATGGTCACGCCGCTCATGCGCTCCAACGCCAAGGCCGTCAACTTTGGTATTGTGTATGGGATCGGCGCGTTCTCACTGGCAAAGGATATCGGCGTCACCCGCAAGGAGGCTGCAGCCTATATCGACAGTTATCTGAGTCACTACTCCGGCGTGCGGAATTATATGGAGCAGGTTGTCGCCCAGGCAAAAGAGGATGGCTATGTGACCACCCTGTTCGGGCGCAGGCGTTATCTGCCGGAGCTCAAGGCGTCCCACGCTGCTACACGTGCGTTTGGGGAACGTGTTGCGCGCAATATGCCCATTCAGGGTACGGCGGCTGATATCATTAAGATCGCCATGATCCGCGTGCGCGACCGGCTGAAGCGGGAAAAACTGCGTTCCCGCCTGATTCTTCAGGTGCACGATGAGCTGATTGTAGAGGCGCCGGAGGACGAGCGCGAGCAGGCGGAGCAGATCGTCCGGGAGGAGATGGAGAACGCCTGTACCATGAAGGTGAAGCTGGAGGCGGATGTCCACAGCGGGAAGACGTGGTATGATGCAAAGGAGTGAACAGGGATGAAAACGATCCTGTTTGTCTGCACGGGGAATACGTGCCGCAGTCCGATGGCAGAGGGGATCTTCAATGAACTTGTACGACGTTGGCGGATCGGTGACATGCGCGGAATCAGTGCCGGGCTGGCCGCCTTCGCCGGAGACCCGCCCGCGGAGAACGCCGTGCGCGTGATGGTGGAGTGGAAGATCGATATCAGCGCCCACCGCTCCCGCCCACTGACGCCGCAGCTGCTGGAGAAGGCGGACGCCATTGTATGTATGACGCCGGAGCACTTGCAGGCCCTGCGCAGTGCTTTTCCGGAGGACAGGCTCTTTCTCCTCTCCCACGGTGTGCGTGATCCCTACGGCGGAGACCTGTGTACCTACCGCCGGTGCGCCGATCAGATTTTTGACGGCATGCAGGAGCTGATCCAATGGCTTCGTTCTGTATAAGGCGCGCGCTGCCGGGCGACGCGGAAGAGATCGAGCGGATTGAGCAGGCGTGTTTTTCCGCACCGTGGAGTCTGGAGTCGATCCGGGCGGGCTTTCAAAATGAGACGGATCTCTTTTATATCGCGGAGGCGGACGGCACCACCACCGGATATCTGGGCCTGAGCCGCGTGCTCGACGAGTGCTATCTTTACAATCTGGCCGTTCACCCGCGGTACAGGCGGCGGGGGATTGCGCGGCAGTTACTGGGCCGCGCGTGTGAGGAAATGTTTGCCTCCGGCGCATCATTTGTCTCTCTCGAGGTGCGCACTTCCAACGCGGCCGCGATTGCGCTCTATTCCGGGATGGGCTTCCGCCGCGCGGGCGAGCGGAAGAATTTTTACTCCTCTCCGCAGGAGGATGCCGTCATCATGACGCGTACGCGGGAGGATAAGGAGGAATCAACCATTGAAAATTCTGGCGATCGAAAGCTCATGCGATGAGACGGCGGCGGCCGTCGTTGAGGATGGGCGTAAGATCCTTTCAAACGTGATCAATACGCAGGTGGAGGAACATAAGATCTACGGCGGTGTCGTGCCGGAGATCGCCTCAAGGCGGCATATTGAGAATATTTCCGGCGTCGTCCGGGAGGCGCTTGATCAGTCGGGCTGCACCTGGGACACGCTGGACGCGCTGGCCGTGACATATGCGCCGGGCCTGATCGGCGCGCTGATCGTGGGCGTGAATTATGCCAAGGGCCTGTCCTATTCCACGGGGTTGCCACTGATTCCCGTTCACCATCTGCGCGGCCATATTGCGTCCAATTACCTCTCCTCGCCCGACTTGGAGCCGCCCTTCCTGTGCCTGGTGGTCTCCGGCGGGCATACGGTCATCGCGGAGGTGCGGGGGTACACGGATTTTCATATCCTCGCCACCACGCGGGACGACGCGGCCGGGGAGGCGCTCGACAAGGCGGCACGCAGCCTGGGCCTCCCCTATCCCGGAGGGCTGAATCTGGACCGCATGTGCGGCGGAGCGGATGCGGGGGATTTCAAGTTCACCTATCCGCGCCTGGGGGACGGCGTGCTCGATTTCAGCTTTTCCGGCCTGAAGACAAAGATTATCAATACGATCCACAATCTGCAGCAGCGGGGCGAGGAGATCCCCGTCCGGCAACTGGGCGCATCATTTATGGATTGCGTGGCATCCTATTTGACGGACCATGTGGCGGATGCGGCGCGCCGCTTTGGCTATTCGCGCATCGCGCTGGCCGGGGGCGTGAGCGCCAATTCGGTCCTGCGGCGTAAAATGCAGGAGCTGTGCCAAAAAAATTCATGGCAGCTCTATCTGCCGGACCGCGCTTTCTGCGGCGATAATGCCGCGATGATCGCATCACAGGGGTATTATGAACATCTTTCCGGCGCGCGCGCGGGGATTGATCTGAACGCCTATGCAACCATGCCGCTGGATCGGTTGCAGGATGAAAAAATGATTTATTCACAATGAACAAGGGAATATCGAAATGCTGACAATAAATTAACAATTTGTCTGTTGAATATTCTCAGGAGAAGCAGTATAATAAATGCTGGATTAAGTCGGGGCGGGCGTGCCCGTTCTGAACTTAAAAATAAGGAAGGAGCATTTTGGTTTATGGTTATTGAAAATGTTACGAAAAATCAGAGCGTCCTGGACTGGGTGAAGGATAAGATTGAGCTTGTCCAGCCCGATAAGGTCGTTCTTATCGACGGTTCTCAGGAGCAGATTGACGCCCTGCGCGCGGAGGCCTGCTCTACCGGAGAGATGATTAAGCTCAACCAGGAGAAGCTGCCGGACTGCTACCTGCACCGCACTGCCGTCAATGATGTCGCCCGCGTGGAGGGCCGTACCTTTATCTGCAGCCGTGAGGAGAAAAACGCAGGCCCCACCAACAACTGGATGGATCCGGAAAAAGCCTATAAAATGCTCTACGACATCGCGCGCAACAGCTATAAGGGCCGCACGATGTATATCATTCCGTATTCCATGGGCCCGATCGGCTCCCCGCTCTCCAAGGTCGGCATTGAGCTGACCGACTCCATCTACGTCGTGCTCAACATGTGCATCATGACCCGCGTAAGCACGAAGGTTTTCGACGTCCTGGGCGACAGCAACGACTGGGTGCGCGGCCTGCATTGCAAATGCGAGATCAATGAGGAGAAGCGCTATATCTGCCAGTTCCCGGAGGACAACACCATCATCTCCGTCAACTCCGGCTACGGCGGAAACGTGCTGCTGGGCAAGAAGTGCTTCGCGTTGCGTATCGCCTCCTACCAGGGCTGGAAAGAGGGCTGGCAGGCCGAGCATATGCTCATCCTCGGCATCGAGAATCCGCAGCATGAGGTTAAATATATCTGCGCGGCGTTCCCGTCCGCCTGCGGCAAGACGAACCTCGCCATGCTGATCCCGCCGGAGACTTACCTCAAGAAGGGCTATAAGGTCTGGTGTGTCGGTGACGATATCTCTTGGATCCGCAAGGGCGCGGACGGCCGTCTGTACGCGATCAACCCGGAGAACGGCTTCTTTGGCGTTGCCCCCGGCACGAATGAGAAATCTAACCCGAACGCCCTTGCCTCCACCAAGAAGGGCACCATCTTTACCAATGTTGCCCACAATCTGGATGACAACACCGTCTGGTGGGAGGGCCTTGATAAGAACCCGCCGACCAATGCAGTCGACTGGAAGGGCAATCCCTGGAACGGCCAGACCAGCGAGGAGAAGGGCGCGCATCCCAACAGCCGCTTTACCGCTCCCGCTGTCAACTGCCCGTGCCTGAGCCCCGAATTTGAGAACCCGAACGGCGTGCCGATCTCCGCATTTGTGTTCGGCGGCCGCCGCGCGAAGCTCGCTCCGCTGGTCTATCAGTCCCGCGACTGGAACAACGGTGTGTTCGTCGGCTCCATCATGGCCTCTGAGACCACGGCTGCCGCTGCCGGCGCAGTCGGTGTCGTCCGCCGTGACCCGATGGCCATGCTCCCGTTCTGCGGCTATAATATGGGCGATTACTGGCAGCACTGGATCGATATCGGCAAGACGCTCGATCCGGATAAGGCGCCCAAGATCTTCAACGTCAACTGGTTCCGCAAGAGCGATGATGGCAAGTTCCTGTGGCCGGGCTTTGGCGACAACCTGCGCGTCCTGGAGTGGATCATTGACCGCTGTGAGGGCAAGGTGGACGCCGTTGAGACGCCGATTGGCTATGTCCCGAATGCGGAGGATATCAACCTCGAGGGTATTGAGGACGAGGTCTCCCGCGATACGCTCAAGAGCATCCTGAATGTTGATAAGGACCTCTGGAAAGAGGAGACCAAGGGCATCGAGGAGTTCTATGCGAAATTCGGCGATACCCTCCCGGAGGAGCTCAAGCATCAGCTCAGCATCCTCAAGGAGAACCTGGACAAATAAATTTGTTTAATCAGCAGAGCATCCCCGGTTGCCGGGGGTGCTCTTTTTCTGCCCCACGAGCCGTACACCTTCGCCGGCGTGTATACAGGTAGGCCCCGCCCCCGGTATTCCGGGGGCGGGGCCCATTGTATATCCATAGGATCGTCTTTTGCTTATCGCTATCGGTTAGCAGCCGCAGTCATTGCAGCCACAGTCGTTGCTGCGGGAATTTCCACAGCCGCAGTTGTTGCAGCCGCAGCCATTGCCGTTCCAGTTCCAGCCCGTTCCGCAGCCGCCGAAGAGCAGGATGATGACAAGAATGATGATCCAGGAATTACCTCCGCCAAAGCACATAACAGTTTCCTCCTTAAAAAATATGGTTTGTGGTTGTTATGCATTTGCGTTATGCATCAAAAGATGAGTGATTAGCAGCCGCAGCTGTTGCAGCCACAGTCGTTATTGCGGGCACAGCCGCAGTTGTTGCAGCCGTTCCAGTTCCAGCCCGTTCCGCAGCCGCTGAAGAGCAGGATGATAACAAGGATGATGATCCAGGAGTTCCCTGAGCCAAAGCAATTCATACCGTTGCCTCCTTTCTTGGTTTACATCCACATTCTATGGCGCGGCCGGAAAATGTGTTACCGTTTTTCCATTTCCACCGTATAGGTGGGTTTTCAGAGGCGTAAACTAACCATTGCAGACGCCTTGGTCATGTTTGGAGGATGGAAAAATGCGAATTTACCCCGAGGGAAAAAAGCCCTATATGGCGGACTTTGAAGTTTCTGATGAGCTCGTTCCGGACCCCTTTTCTGAAGAGCCGGAGCCGCATACGGCCGCGCACCACAACCGAATGGGACAGCGGATTTCACCCAAAAAGAAAAACACTAAAATTAAAAGAAATCAGGAGAATAAATGAGATATAAACAGATAATTCGAATTTTAAGCTTCACAAACTTTATTTTGACCTTTATTGATCTTTGACAAAAGGGAGGCTTATTTGTATACTTAAAATCAAAGAAAGTCAAAATCAAAGGTGATAATGATGAATCTAAGCAATATGATCGCCGATATGATCGCCGGCATGGTATCCGAGCAGAACGGATACGCGGAGATCCGGCGGAATGAACTGGCGGAAAAGCTGGGGTGTGTCCCCAGTCAGATCAATTACGTCATCTCCTCGCGGTTTACGCCGGAGCACGGCTACATCGTGGAGAGCCGTCGCGGCGGCGGTGGATATATCCGCATCAGCCGGGTCCACTGTGATGCCGGAACGGCCGTGATGCATGTAATCAATTCGGTGGGCGATACACTCGATCAGGCCACGATGCGCGCCTACCTCGTCAATCTGCACGGGAACGGCCTGATTGACAGCCGGACGGCCAAGTTGCTGCTGGCTGCAGTCTCCAACTCTTCCCTGCATGATGTCCCGCAGGAGAAGCGCGACCGTGTGCGGGCCCGGATCTTTAAAAACATGCTTATCAATCTGACCTGAAGGAGGCGTTTGCAATGATCTGTCAATACTGTGGCAAACATGAGGCGACTACCCATATCAAAAAAATTATCAACGGCAGGGCTGAACAGATTGACCTGTGCCCCTCGTGTGCGTCCCGTCTGGGATATGGTGGGATCTTCCCCGGGCTGGGGCTGAGCGATTTCCTCGGCAGTTTCCTCGGAGAGCATGGCGGGGGCAGTCGCGCGCAGACGCTCCGCTGTCCGCAGTGCGGATGCAGCTTTGAGGATATTGCGGAGAGCGGGCTGGCGGGCTGTGCACAGTGTTATCAAACCTTTCGGGACCGCCTGGCGCCGTCTATCGCCCGCATCCACGGCAAGGCCCGCCATGTAGGCAAAGCGGCCCAGGCCGCCGACGCCCGCGTAAGAGCACGCAGCAGGCTCGACACCTTGCGCGAGGAGCTCAACAGCGCCGTGTCAGAACAGAATTTTGAGCGCGCGGCCCAGCTGCGCGATGAGATTAAGGCCCTGGAAAGCGAGGCGAACGGCAATGGATAAATGGTATTTACGCGAAGGCAGGGAGAGCGATGTCGTCCTGAGCACGCGCATCCGGCTGGCACGCAACCTGCGGGAATACCCCTTCCCGCACCGGCTGGACGCGGCCGCCAAAAAAGAGGTGGATGAGCGCATCCGTGCGGCGATGTTCTCCCTGGGCGGCATCCGTGAGGATGAGTACCGGTACATTGAGCTGGAAAAGCTGTCGCCGGCACAGGCCATTTCTCTCGCGGAGCGGCACACCATCAGTCCGGAGTTTGCCTCCGACCGGTCGGGCCGGGCGCTGATCCTCAATCAGGATGAGACGGTCAGCGTGATGCTCTGTGAGGAGGATCACATCCGGCTGCAGGTCCTGTGCCCGGGGCTCGATCTGGAGAGCGCCTATGATACGGCGGATAAGCTGGACACGGCGCTTGACAGTGCGCTGGGCTTTGCCTTTGATGAGGAGCTGGGCTATCTGACTGCGTGCCCCACGAATATCGGTACCGGCATGCGCGCGAGCGTTATGCTCCACCTCCCCGCGCTGACCCGAAACGGCCAGATGGGGCGCCTGTCCGCTACTGTATCCAAGCTGGGGCTGACGATCCGCGGCGCCTACGGAGAGGGCAGCAGTCCGTTGGGGGACTTCTATCAGTTGAGCAATCAGGTCACCCTCGGGATCAGCGAACGCGCCGCGATCGACAATCTGAAGGCCATCACTGTACAGGTGGTATCCCAGGAACGCACGGCGCGTGAGAGCGCCCGTACCGACGCGGAATTTGAAGATTGGATCTGGCGGGCGTACGGTACGCTCAAAAATGCGCGCCTGCTCTCCGGCAAGGAGTTTACAGATCTGATCTCCGCCGCGCGTCTGGGCGCCTCCATGGGCATTCTTCCCGCCGCGGTGACGGATGTTGATGACTTGCTGTTCACCATGCAGGCGGCTACCCTCAATGCTGCGCAGGGCAGGGAACTCACCGCCCGGGAACGCGATCTGCTGCGTGCGCAGCAGGTGCGCGAGCGCTTATAGTTTTGTCAATTTCCCTTTTAGGAGGTTTTTCTATGTATAAATTTACGGGTTTTACAGAGCGCGCCAATGATGCGCTCAATACGGCAATTGAGACGGCCCAGAGCATGGGCCATGCCTATATCGGAAGCGAGCATCTGATTATCGGTCTGCTGCGCGACTCCGAAGGTGTCGCGGGGACGGTCCTGTCCCAGTTCGGCGTGGATGCCGGACAGATCGAATCGCTGATTAAAAGCACGATCGGTATTGGCTCGCCAACTGTCCTGACGCCAAATGACTTTACCCCGCGCACGAAGAATCTGATTGAGACCTCGATCATGATCGCTCGCTCCATGGGCCACAGCTACGTGGGGACGGAGCATCTGCTCATGGCCATTCTGCGCGACCCAAGCGCCTGTGCCTCTCAGTTCCTTGCGGAGCTGGGCGTATCGGCTCAGGCCGTCATGGAGGCCATTGAGAACAGTCTGGGCGGCGCGTCGGCGGCAGGGGCGTCCGGTCCGTCCGGAGCTGCGACAAAGGGGAAATCTTCCACCCCTACGCTGGAGCAGTTTGGCCGCGATCTGACAGAGCTTGCCAAGCAGAATAAGATTGATCCCGTCATCGGCCGTCAGAAGGAGATTGAACGCGTGGTTCAGATCCTCTCCCGCCGGACAAAGAATAATCCCTGCCTGATCGGTGAGCCCGGTGTGGGCAAGACGGCCATCGCGGAGGGGCTGGCCCTGAAGATCACCAATGGCGAGGTCCCGGAGTTGCTGAAGAATAAGCGGATCATCGCGCTGGACCTGACCGGCATGGTCGCGGGTACCAAGTACCGCGGCGACTTTGAAGAGCGCATTAAGACAGCGCTCGATGAGGTGCGTAAGGCCGGCGATGTGATCCTGTTCATCGATGAGATCCACACCCTCATCGGTGCGGGTTCCGCGGAGGGCGCCGTAGATGCAGCAAACATCCTCAAGCCGTCTCTGGCGCGCGGCGAGATCCAGGTGATCGGCGCGACGACGCTCGACGAGTACCGTAAGCATATTGAGAAGGATGCCGCCCTGGCCCGCCGGTTCCAGCCTGTGACGGTCGGCGAACCGACGGAGGAGGAGGCAGTGGAGATCCTCCGCGGCCTGCGTGACAAGTATGAGGCCCACCATAAGGTGAAGATCACGGATGATGCGATCAATGCCGCGGTAAAGATGTCTGCCCGCTATATTTCAGACCGCTATCTGCCCGATAAGGCCATTGATTTGGTTGATGAGGCGGCATCGCGTGTAAGGCTGAATGCCTTTACTGCTCCGCCGGACCTGAAGGCGATGGAGGATCAGCTCAAGAGTCTGTCCGATGAAAAGGCGGCGGCTGTCAACACCCAGGATTTTGAGCGCGCGGCCAAGCTGCGTGATCAGGAGAAGGAGCTGAGCGAGAAGCTTGCTGAGCAGAAAAAGCTGTGGGAGGAGAAAAATTCCCGTTCCACCGGTGAGGTAACTTCACGGGAGATCGCGGAGATTGTATCCTCATGGACGGGGATCCCAGTTGCCAAAATTTCCGAGGAGGAGAGCCAGCGCCTGCTGCATTTGGAGGAGGAGCTGCACCGCCGTATCGTTGGACAGGATGAGGCTGTCTCCGCTGTGGCACGGGCTATCCGCCGCAGCCGTGTGGGCCTGAAGGATCCACGCCGCCCGATTGGGTCGTTTATTTTCCTTGGCCCCACGGGTGTGGGTAAAACAGAGCTGAGCAAGGCCCTCGCAGAGGCGATGTTTGGCGATGAGGATGCCATGATCCGCCTCGACATGTCCGAGTACATGGAGAAGCACACCGTGTCCCGTCTGGTGGGTTCACCGCCCGGATACGTGGGCTATGATGAGGGCGGCCAGCTGACGGAAAAAGTGCGCAGAAAGCCCTATTCCGTGGTCTTGTTTGATGAGATTGAAAAAGCGCACCCGGATGTGTTCAATATGCTGCTCCAGATTCTGGACGACGGCTTCCTGACCGATTCACAGGGCCGTCGGGTGGACTTCCGCAACTGTGTAATCATCATGACGTCGAATGTGGGCGCGCGTCTGATCACGGATAAGATCTCTTCCCTCGGCTTCTCTGTGGCGGAGGAAAACGGCGATCAGCGTGAAAAGAATGAAAACGAAAAGATCCGCAAGGAGGTCATGGGCGAACTGAAAAAGACGTTCAAGCCGGAATTCCTGAACAGGATCGATGAGATCGTTGTGTTTAACCGGCTCAACAAGGACGATATCCGTGAGATCGCGGAGCGTCTGCTCTCCGGTCTGAAGGAGCGCGTGAAGAGTCTGGAGATCAGCATCACCTTTGACTCATCAGCTATTGACGCCATTGCCGACGAAGGGTTCGATCCCGTCTACGGGGCGCGCCCGCTGCGCCGCGCCATCCAGTCAAAGATTGAGGATGAGCTCTCCGAGCAGATGCTCGGCGGCAAGGTGCAGGCAGGGAGCTCCTACGTGTGTGTGTACCGGGACGGCAAGTTCGTCTTTGAACAGGCACAGCAGGAAGGCACTGAAAGCACTGCCTCCGGCGAAGAGGATAAATAATTAAACAGGCAGGGCCCGGGATCTATTTTGGATCCCGGGCCCTGCTGCTGTTCAACAGTTTTTTCAGCGTGGTTTCATTACACCCGCACCGCTCTGACGAGCTCTCCCGGATGCAGCGCGACACAGATATCATCCCGGTCCTCCCGGCTGCTTCCGTTTTCTGTATCAAAGGAATAGGATGTCTCAACCGGAATCCCCTGTTCCTGAAGGAAGCGGAAGAAGGTGCTCTGGATCTGCGCGCACGGGGAGATGGAGGAGAATGTGACGTTCAGTGTATTCCTGAAAGAGACGGCGGTGGCATAGATCTTGTTCTTAACGGTTTTACCGATGACAAAGTCAAAGCGCTCAATATACGGCTCCATTTCCTCCGGGACCTTGATGACGCCCAGGTTGGAGAACGGAGAGGTGTATTTTTGCTCGCCAAAAATATGGAACCCCGCTTTAATGAAGGGCTTTTTCAGGAATGAGGGTGCGATCTGGGAGATGGGCATCATTTCATCGGAGACGTTTTTGCACACGGAGCGGCGCAGGGACTCCTTTTGGAATCCGGCACGCAGATGGGCGGAGATATAGGTCAGGATCTCCTGGAATGTATACTCTTTAGCCCGCGCCGGCAGACCGATGTTGTAATACATGGCAAAATTGCGCAGCGTATTGGAGTGAAAGAGGGGGCGCAGATTGGCCGGTACATTGATGCGAATCTCCTTGTGCGTGCGGTCTTTTGGGTCCATGTTGACGTAGAAGGCGTAAATATAGGCGGAGACAAGGTAGTCGTTCACCGTCACACCCAGTTCTCTGGTGACGGCCTTAAGCGCATCCACGGGGATCAGCCCGTTAATGATATAGAAATTATCATCCACGACTTTTGCGTCATACTGATAGGCATTCGGCTCCCGGCGGGCAAGCCCGTGCTCCCGGGTGGCGATGCGCTTGTAGGCGTCCTCGAATTCCCCGGCCTGCGGTGCCTGGCGGGGATTCAGCACCCCCTGTGTGCAGGGGATCCGAACGCCGTCCCGAAGCCTGAGGTACTCTGCCAGCAGCGATTTCAGGTAGATCATGGCGCCTGTTCCGTCCGTGATGCAGTGGAACAGCTCCACGCTGATGCGCCGCCCGCTGTACAGGATCCGGAACATCGGCTTTTCGCTCTTTCCAACTGGAAGCGGACGGCAGGCGGGACCGCGCTCCGGGAGAACGATGTCCGTATCTTCTACACTCTCCAGGTAGTCCCATGCAAGCCCGCTGCGCAGCTGTACATAAAAGGTAGGAAAACGGTTTTTTAAATTTTTTGCCGCCTGTTTTAGTGACGGCGGGTCGACGGCCTCCGTCATCACGGCGCCGACACGGTAGGTGGCGCTCCACTTTCGGCTGCGAGAAGCTGTATAGGCGAGGGATGCATTATCAAGCTTAAACTGCCTTTTCATGACTGAATCACACCTTTATAAAATTAAATTGTCATCAGAATTCCTATCATCTGGTATTTAATACTATATCATGCAATTATTCGCAATTTGTTAACTGGATATTAATAATATATCATCTGTATAAAAATCACAGCGCGGCGCTGAAAGTAGTTCCAGCGCGTCTATACAAACGCGCCGGATTGTGGTATAATAATTTTTGCAATTTCTTCAGGAGGATTCACGTTTTATGCGCAAATTGGCCTACTGGGAGGATCCCGGTGTCATCGCGGAGAATAAGGAGGCGGGCCACTTTCTGGCCATGCCCTATGATGTGGAGGGACCGTGCCTTGCCGGAGATCCGTCCCCCTATCGGTTGAGCCTGAACGGAGTTTGGAAGTTCAAGTGGATCCAGGGTGCGGATTCTAAACTCCCGGAGGGGTATTTCCGTAAGGACTTTGACGATGCCTCTTTTGATGAGATCAAAGTGCCCGGTGTGTGGCAGATGAGCGGCTACGGCAAGCCGATCTACCTCTCCTCCAGCTATCCCGCGGCGATTGCCGTCGGCAAGCGGAAAATTCCATCCATCAGCCATAAGCTCAATGAGATCGGAATCTACAGGCGTACCTTCACCCTGCCGGAGCAGTTCTCCGGGCGGGAGATCTACCTCCACTTCGGCGCGGTCAAGGCGGCGCTTTATGTCTACGTCAACGGCAGCTATGTCGGCTATTCCCAGGGATCCATGACGCCCGCGGAGTTCGATGTCACCCGTTTTGTCTCCCGCGGGGAGAATCAGGTGACGGCCGTTGTCTACCGCTACAGTGACGGCACCTATCTGGAGGATCAGGATATGTGGTTCCTCTCCGGGATCTACCGGGAGGTTTTCCTGTACGCGGAGCATCGGCTCGCCCTGCGTGACTGTTTTGCCCGCGCTCAGCTCGATGAGACCTGCAGCGGCGGCACGCTCACTGTCACTCAGCGGATTGAAAATTTTGGGGAGAGTGCGGCGGTCAAGATCACTGCGGATCTGCTCCGCGGCGGCCAGCGGGAGCAGCTCTACTCCTCCGGCGTGGTGCTCAAGCCGGGGTGCAACGCCGTCTCCTTCCGCCGGAATCTCAAAAACGTGGCCCCCTGGTCGGCAGAGGAGCCGAACCTTTACACACTCCTGCTGTGCATTGAACTCAACGGGCGGCCCGTGTGCATCAAGAGCTGCCGCATTGGCTTCAAGCGTGTGGAGATTCGCGGGAATGTCCTCTTTTTTAACGGGAAAAAGCTGAAGATCAAGGGCGTTAATCGCCACGACTTTGATCCGGATAATGGATGGGCCGTCCCGCGCGATCGGCTGGTACAGGATCTGACTTTAATGAAAAAGGCGCACATCAACGCCATCCGTACCAGCCACTACCCGGACGATCCGTACTTTTATGATCTGTGCGATGAGATGGGCTTTTACGTGATGGACGAGTGCGATGTGGAGTCGCACGGCGTGCGGCGTAAGGGTGTCCCCGGGAGCAATCCTGTGTGGACACAGGCAGTGGTGGATCGGGCGGAGCGTATGGTCCTGCGCGACAGAAACCATGCCTGCGTGACGTTCTGGTCCCTCGGGAATGAGGCGGGGGACGGCGATAACTTCATGAAAATGCGCGAGCGTGTGCTGGAGCTGGATGACCGCTGGCCTATCCACTATGAGGGCGATTTTGATCTGACAAAGTCCGACTTCATCAGCCGCATGTATCCCACGCAGGATAAGCTCAGCGCGCTGTGTGAGCAGCGGGAGATCACCGTCAGCTTTTTTGAGAACCTGACCAATAAGCTGGCTGCGGACAATAAGCCCATTACGGCAGAGATGTACCGCAGTAAGCCGGTTATCCTCTGCGAATTTGCCCACTGCATGGAGAACAGTCTGGGTAATTTTAAGGAATATATGGATGCCTTTGACCGCTATGATCACATGTGCGGCGGCTTTATCTGGGATTACGTGGACCAGGCGATCCATGTGCACCGCGATGGGCAGGATCAGTGGCTGTACGGTGGCGATTTTGGCGAGGGGGCGACGAGCGGCTGCTTCTGTGCAAACGGGATCATCGCGGCGGACCGAACCGTTCACCCGGCGTATTATGAGGTGAAAAAGGTCTATCAGCCTGTGGCCGTGGAGGCTGATTGGGAGAATGCCTCGGTCACGGTACACAATAAGAATCTGTTTGTCACACTGGATGACTACACACTCGTCTGGCGCCTGATGCAGCGGGAGCGAGAGGTGGACGGCGGGTCCATTGATATCTCAGGGATTGCCCCCGGGGCGTGTGCGTCCTTTTCCCTGCCATACCGGTATGACGCACTCCTCCCGGAGAAAGAATATGTACTGAATGTTGATTTTGTCCGCCGGGGGAGCTGTGCCTGGGCTGAGCGCGGGGAGACCGTTATGTTCGAGCAGTTCGTGCTGCCGCCCCGTGAACCGGCGCAGGAGGCACCCTGCACGGGCGGCGGCTCTGTCCGATATGAAAAATCCGGCAGACGTGTGACAGTCACGTCACCGGGGACGGAGGCTGTATTTGAAAACGGCGTTTTAACGGCCCTCTCCTTTGGCGCGGGAAACATCCTTAAAGACGGGGTGCGCCCCTCATTTTTCCGTGCACCCACGGATAACGATATTGGGAATTTCAACTTTGCCCCCGCGTTCAAGTTTTTGAGTCCCGCCCTGCGGCGTAAAAAACCGGGGCGTGCCCAAAAGGTGCGTGTGCGTGTTGCGGGAGACTCCGTGACGGTCACGGTCCGCTGGCGCGCCGCCTTTACCCGGAACGTGGAGACGCGCTATACTTTTGCGCCGGACGGCGACGTCCGGGTTTCATTCCAGGCTACAGCCGCAGTGTTTGACTTTACGCGCGCCGGCCTGATGATGACGCTTGACGGGCGCTTCAGCCGGGTGGAGTATTATGGGCGCGGCCCGGAGGAGAATTACAGTGACCGCTGCACCGGTTCACCGCTGGGCGTCTACCGCAGTGACGTCCGCTCTCTGGAGCACCGTTATATGCGCCCTCAGGAGAATGGCAACAGGACCGGGGTGCGGGATCTGGAATTTAAGGCACCGGAAGGGGCGCTCTGCTTTACCGCGCTGGGAGCGGAGGGCTTCAGCTTTTCGGCACACCAGTACACGGATCTTGCGCTGCACCGTGCGGCGCATCTGCATGAACTGCCATACGGAGCGGATACAGTGCTGCATATCGACGCAGCCCAGTGCGGCGTGGGCGGGGATATGCCCGGTGTCGCCTGCCTCCATGAACCATATGTGATGAAACACGGTCATCCCTTCCGGCTTGATTTTACAATCCGGGGATCACATATCAAGCAAGACTAAAGGGGAGAATTTCTATGTCGATGCGTGGATATCGCCACGATAAATTTGAACAGATGCGTGAGGACGCGGTCACACGCATCCTCGATGCCGCATACGAACTGTTTGCCAGCAACGGTTATGCCGGCACGACCATACAGATGATCGCCAAGAAGGCCGGCCTTGTGCCAAGCGGAATTTACCACTACTACACTGGTAAGGAGGATCTTCTGGAGGCTGTCCTCAATCGCGAGATCTCAGCAATGGACAGAACGATCACCGTTGGACTTCAGCGCTATTTCATCGGGAAAGGTGTTGGAGAGTTTCTGGATTATATGATGGAGTCTGTCTGTACAAATGCAGATCGCGTAACGCTGATCTGCTATCTGGTCCGTTACAGGGAATGTATTCCGGAGCACTGCAACAGTAAGCTGCAGCTTCTGCGGCATTTCAGTGAGGTGCTGCACGATTATATCCAGAGCGATGAAGAGATGGAGCAGGCATGGGAGATCCTGACGGACTTTTGTGCCTGTGCCGTATTTTACTCGGTGACGCGCCACAGGGACATTTTTGAGCGTCAGGTATCTAAAATTAAAGAAAGATATTCAGGGATTACATTTCATTCTACAAGGCTGTAATCCACAGGGAAAATCGGCAGATAGATTTGAATCCGCCCAATGATTGTGATATACTAAATAGCAGTAAATCCCGCATGATACCTGGGGAGGAATTACATTGGAACAGAAAAAATTTTATATCACCACACCGATCTATTACCCGTCGGACAAGCTGCATATCGGCCATGCCTACTGCTCGGTGATGACCGATGCAATGGCCCGCTATAAGCGCATGCAGGGCTATGATGTGATGTTCCTGACCGGGACGGATGAGCATGGACAGAAGATTGAGCAGAAGGCAAAGGAGGCCGGCGTCACACCGCAGCAGTATGTGGATCAGGTCGTCGCCGGCATCAAGGACCTCTGGAAGCTGATGAATGTCTCCTATGACAAGTTCATCCGCACGACGGATGACTATCATGTACGCGCAGTGCAGCAGATCTTTACGCAGCTCTACGAGCAGGGCGATATTTACAAGGGCCACTATGAGGGCTGGTACTGCACGCCCTGTGAGTCCTTCTGGACTCAGACGCAGCTCGTGGACGGCAAGTGCCCGGACTGCGGCCGCGAGGTCCAGAAGACGAAGGAGGAGGCGTATTTCTTCCGCCTGTCCAAGTATCAGGACCGCATCCTCAAGCTCTTTGAGGAGCATCCGGAGTTTCTGGAGCCGGAGTCCCGCCGCAATGAGATGATCAATAACTTTATCAAGCCGGGCCTGGAGGATCTGTGCGTCTCCCGCACCTCCTTTAAGTGGGGGATTCCGGTGGCGTTCGACCCGGATCATGTGGTCTACGTCTGGATTGATGCGCTGACTAACTACATCACCGCTCTGGGCTATGGCTCGGACGATGATTCCCTGTACCGCAAATACTGGCCTGCAGATATCCATCTGGTGGGCAAGGAGATCGTCCGCTTCCACACGATTATCTGGCCTGCGCTCCTCATGGCACTGAACATCCCGCTGCCGCACAAGGTGCTTGGCCACGGCTGGCTCGTGCTTGACGGCGGTAAGATGAGCAAGTCCAAGGGCAATGTGGTGGATCCGGTCGTGCTCTGTGACCGGTATGGCGTGGATGCGATCCGCTACTTCCTGCTGCGTGACATCCCGTTTGGCTCAGACGGTGTTTTCTCGAACGAGGCCCTCATCAACCGGATCAACTCCGACTTGGCCAACGATCTGGGCAATCTTGTCTCCCGCACCGTGTCCATGGTGTTCAAGTATTTTGACGGCGTGCTGCCGGCAGAGCGCCGCGCGGATGCGATCGATCAGGAGCTGATTGACTTGGCTGTCTCTGTCCGGGGAACGATGGAGCAGTCGCTCGACAAGCTGGAGTTTTCCGTGGCTCTGACTGAGCTGTGGAAGCTCGTCTCCCGCACCAATAAATATATTGATGAGACGGCGCCATGGACCCTTGCCAAGGATGAGGCACAGCGGGACCGTTTGGCTGCTGTCATGTATAACCTGTGTGAGAGTATCCGCATGATCTCCATTCTCATCACACCGTTCATGCCCAGTACGGCGCCCAGGATCCAGGCCCAGATCCCTGCTCCGCAGGAGGCGTTGACTTGGGCAAGCGCTTCTGAATGGGGGCTGCTGCCCGCCGGTACAACTCTGAGTAAGGGGGAGATCATCTTCCCGCGGATCGATGTTCAGAAGGAACTTGCCCTGCTTGAGGAGCAGCAGAAGGCGCAGCGCGAGGCGGCGCAGGCGGCCGTGCAGACCGAGGAGAGGGCAAACATTGCTCAGATCACCATTGATGATTTTTCCAAGGTGGAGCTGCGTATCGCCAGGGTTGTGGCCTGCGAACCGGTTAAGCGCTCCAAGAAGCTCCTGAAGCTGACCCTCGATGACGGCACGGGCACACCCCGCACCATTGCATCCGGCATTTCTCCCTGGTATGCGCCGGAGGATCTCATTGGCCACAATGTTATTATCGTATTTAACCTGAAGCCCGCCACGCTCTGCGGCGTGGAGAGCAACGGGATGCTGCTCGCCGCGGACGGCAAGGACGGCTCCGCCCAGGTTCTCTTTGCCGATGGTATGGAGCCCGGTTCCAAGGTGCACTGATGATACGGAATATTTTTGATTCACATGCCCATTATGACGATGCGGCCTTTGATTCAGACCGTGATGAACTGCTCGCCTCCCTTCCGGGGGCGGGCGTTTGCGGTATTATAACGTGTGGGACGGATATCCCTACCTCACAGCAGAATCTGGCGCTGGCACACCGCTACGACTATATTTGGGCAGCTGCCGGTTTTCATCCGGAGGCAGCCGCCCGGATCACGGACGGGGACTTCGCCCTGCTGCGGGGGCTGCTCGCGGATGAGAGATGCGTCGCCGTAGGGGAGCTTGGTCTTGATTACCACTATGAGGACGGCGCGCCGCGGGAGGTGCAGCTGAATATGCTGGAGCACCAGCTCTCACTGGCCAATGAGCTGGACCTTCCGGTCATCTTTCACGATCGGGCTGCCCACGCCGATACACTGGATCTCCTCAAGCAGTACCGCCCCAAAGGGGTTGTACACTGCTTTTCCGGCAGTGTGGAGATGGCGCGGGATATCCTGGAAACTGGGATGTACATTGGCCTTGGGGGGGCAGTGACCTTCAAAAACGCCCGCAGGCCCGTGGAGGTGGCGCGGTACGTGCCGGAAGAACGCCTCCTGATCGAGACGGACTGCCCCTATATGACGCCTGTCCCGTTCCGCGGCAGGCGGAATGACTCCGGCCTGATTCCGCATACGGCGCAGCGGCTGGCGGAGATCCGGGACTGTACGCCGGAATACATTCTGACGGTGACGCGCTCCAATGCTGAGAAATTGTTTCTCGGCAAATAGAACTTGAAATCCGGTATTAAAAACTATATAATAGAGTTGTAAATAAATCCCTCCCACTCTGTATCTTACACAGCGGTCTGGGAATGAAGGCGGTGTCCGTATGGACTTGAAAAAGGATATAGTGGAGCAGGCCCGGGATATTTCTGATATCAATCTGGTCGATCCGCGCGATATTCCAAAAATCGATCTGTACATGGAGCAGGTCACTTCATTTTTGGAGCAGGAGATGGGGGAGTCCTTCCGTTTCCATGATGAGTGCGTGTTCACCGGCACTATGATTAACAATTACACCAAGGCCGGCGTCCTGCCCCGCCCGGAGAACAAGCGCTATTCCAGGCGGCATGTGCTCACGCTGATCTTTATCTATCTGCTCAAGCAGAGTCTTTCCATTCCGGAGATCAAGAGGTTTACCGGGCTGATTGGCGATCAGGAAAAGCTGGAAAATATGTATGCGCTCTTCCGTGATCTGCTGGAGGACTGCGCCCAGGAATATGTCCGTTCCATTGGGGATAAGCTGGATATGATTGACCGGAAATTTGAGGAGCGCGGTGTGGAGGACGAGGAGATGAAGGCGCTGATCTTTATCTCCCTCATCTCCCTGGACGCGACCGTCAGCACTAAGCTCTCCAACCGCGTGCTAACCCTGCTTGAGGAAAAGCGGGAGAACGAGCGCAAGGCTGAGGAGGAGCGTAAAAAAGCTGAAGAGGAAGAAAAAAAGCGCCAGCAGGAAGAGCAAAAACGCCAGGAAGAGGAGGAGAAGAAGCGGCGCGAGGAGCAGGAAAAGCAGGAGAAAGAGGCGCGTGAGCGCGAGAAAAAGGAGCGCGAAAAAGAGGAGAAATAGCACAGGGAACAGGAAAAGAAGAGTTCCTGAAGCGAACCTTTTGATAATTTCAATGTTACAGTACAAAAAAACGCATCCAGGGGATTTTCCCCGGATGCGTTTTTTGTTGGTGCCTTTAGGCGCGGAAATAAACCCCCGGTTCTACCGGGGGAAGAGAAAAAGCGGAGCAAAAGAAATAACCGCCGAGGTATAATGGTAAAGGTTTGGCGACCGCATTACCAAAGAACCAAGGAGGTT
>DVHG01000029.1 GCA_018712345.1 Candidatus Onthovicinus excrementipullorum
TTATGAAACATTCCAAAAAATAAAAACGGAATGTTCAACTTTATAATATAATATATCCAAGCATAAATCCATTTGCAAATTGAACAATGCTAAAAGATGAATGTGAGAGAGTTAGCAACGGCTTCACCAAAAAATTGAAAATCTTCTGAAAAATTTGTCACATCGTAAAATTTATCTGATTTTTGCCTTTGGTGAAGTGAATAAAATTAAAAAAAATTATGTATTTTGCAAGTATTATTTTTTTAAAATGTAAAATTTATAGTTGACTTGCGCAATTTTTTGCGTTAATATTTTATTAATAATTTTTTTGCTTTGTCAATCCCTGCATGATGGGATGCGATTAAGTATTTGAAATGCGAAAAGGAAGAGAAATTAGATGAAAAAGGGACACGATCGAAAAACTCCTACTATCCGCGAACGGCTTGCTAACTGGATCTCAACTCCCGCCGGCCCCATCCGCCGCAAGCTGTCCACGGAGAATCAGGAGGAAATCCGCCATATCCTTTTAAGCCCCGTTTCGTGGTTCAAAGGCGTGGACACGCCCGAGGGGCACGTCACGCCGTGGGAGCTTGCGATTTTCGCGATTTCTACCATGCTGACCTGTGGAGGCGGCGGCTTTTCGGGCAGACTTGACTTTTTATTCAAGGAGTATTACCACATTTCACCGAACAAGATGTCCGTCGCCGGCGTGATTTCATCCCTGTGGGATGCATTCAACGACCCCATACTTGGCTCGTGGATGGATCGTAAAAAAATGGGGGCTAAGCAATGGCGTTTTATTATGCGTCTAGCCGCTGTGACGGGCCATACACTCGTGCTCTTTAAAATGATCAATTTCGGTGGGAATATGACGGAGATGCAGCATCTCGTAACGCTGGTGACGCTCAACTGCATTCAGGACATTATCGGCACGCTCGACGCAGTGGCGGGCCAGAAGCTGCGCGCCGGCATCAGCCCCTATACCCAGCAGCGCACGCGCACCCAGGTCTGGACTTCGATCGGGAATTCGCTGGGATTTGTGATTGCGGCGATCCCGAATGTCCTCATGGGCCTTCAGGGGGTGTTCGGCTGGGACGATTATCAGATTATCGTTGTCGGCACGGCGATCATGCTGCCCTTTAATATCGGCGGTTCCATGATGATCACCTTTATCCGGCAGCGCGTGGACTTTAAATACGCCGGCAAGCCCGTGAATTCGCTGCCCTACGACATGGACCAGGGCTTTACTGCCCCTGAGCAGAAGGAGGAAAAGAAGGCAGAAGAACCGCAGCCGACACCGGAGGAGATCAAACAGCAAAAGACAGAGGCGCGCGAGGCCAAGAAACGGTATTATAAGGCCCTTGTGGAGCGCGACCAGATGCTCGCAGGCATGACCCGCAAGGATCGGCGTGAGTGGAAAAAGAACGAGAAGGCCAAAAAGAAGGCTGAGAAGGCCCAACGGAAGGACTTCCGAAAAATGGTCGAAAGCGGTGAAATTAAAATTGATCCCGAAACAGGGGAACCGAAGCTCAGCGTTCTGCAGAGTTTTGAGGTTGTGAAGTACAATAAATACTTTATCTGGAATACAGTCGCGAATTTTATCACGGTGTTTACGCCGTCCGTTGACTCTACCCTGATCTATCGCTATCTGGTTCCGCGTTTTAAGATTAACGGCAAAGAAGTTACGGGTGAGATTTTCCTGACGATCCGCGACTACATTATCGGAATCCCGCTTACATGTACAAAGCCATTTTCGCGCCAGCTGGTCAATATATGCGGCGGGCCGCTGCGGGTGCATAAAATTCACAGTGTTTGTCAGATCATTGCGGCTGTTATTAAATTTGCCCTTGGGATCAACAAATTCTGGAAGCTGGCAATACAAATGGCCATCGACGCGGCTCTTTATGTCATTCAGGATATGGATTCCGTGGCGGGTACGATGCTTACATACGAGATGCTCGATCTGGTTGAACTAAAAACGGGTTTCCGGACGGAGGGCGTCACCAACTCGATCAATGGCCTGCTTTCTAAGATCGTTACCAATAATATCGGTACGGTCACCGGTAATGCGTTCCTGGAGTGGACCGGGTACAGGGGCGGTTACAAGGAGAGCGGTGAGGCGCTCCCATCTAGGTTTGTCAAGTATATGTGGCCCATGTTTACGCTTTCAAGCGCGTTTGACAATCTTGTTTTCCTGATTGCGCGCTCCATGTATAAGCACACGCCCGAGGATGCGCGGCGGATTGAAAACGAGTTGATCGAAATGCGCAGGCATGCCGCGGGCGATCCGGACGATCCCAAAGAAGGGGAGCGAGTTCCGGTTTACGCAAATAAAGAATGAGTTCAAATGTAATCCCCAAGACAGCAGAGCCGCCGGATGGGCAATCTCCATCCGGCGGCTTTTACCAATCTATTTATTTTTGCAGTGTTATGCCTGCTCCAGCAGCTTTTCCACAGCTGCCAGCTTAGTGCACAGGGCGAGTAGCTTTGTCGCCGTCTCCAGCTCGTGCACGGGCGGGAGCGTGGGGGCAATGCGGATATTCGTATCGTCCGGGTCCTTGCCGTAGGGGAAGGAGGCGCCCGCGCCCGTCAGCGTAACGCCGGCCTGCTTGCACAGGGCGACCACGCGTTTGGCGCAGCCGGGCATCACGTTAAAACTGATGAAATATCCGCCGTTTGGCAGTTTCCAGTCGGCAATGCCGAGACCGCTCAGTTCCTCAGTCAGGATCTGGTTGACGGCCGCGAACTTCGGGCGGATGAGGGCAGCGTGCTTCTGCATGTGCGCCTTGATGCCGTCCAAATTTTTGAAATAGCGCACGTGGCGCAGCTCATTGAGCTTGTCGTGGCCGATCGTCTGAAAGCTCATGCGGTGGAGGATTGCCTGCACGTTATTTTCAGACGCCGCGATCGCGGAGACACCCGCGCCCGGGAACGTGATTTTGGAGGTGGAGGCGAACATCACCGGGCGGTCCGGACAGCCCGCCTTGACGCACTCGGCATAGAGATTCAGCAGCTCATCCGGCGTATCGCTGATCTCGTGCACACAGTAGGCGTTGTCCCACATGATGCGGAAGTCCTCCGCCGCGGGCTGCATGGCGGCCAGACGACGCACTACCTCGTCGGAGTAGGTGATGCCGCCGGGGTTGGAATACTTGGGCACGCAGTAGATGCCCTTCACCAGCGGGTCGGCGATCAGTTTCTCCACCAGGTCCATGTCGGGGCCGTTGTCATCCATCGGGACATTGATCATCTCAATCCCAAAGTACTCGAGCACCGCAAAGTGACGGTCATAGCCGGGCACCGGGCAGAGGAATTTGACCTTTCCCTGGTGGCTCCACGGCTCGTGCTGCGCATCGACGCCGTGCGTCATGCACTGGGAGATGTAGTCGAACATCAGATTCAGGCTGGAGTTTCCACCCACGATAATGTTCTCCGGCTTTACTTCAAACAGCTCTGCAAACAGGCGGCGGCACTCGGGGATCCCAGCCGGCACGCCGTAATTGCGGCAGTCCATGCCGTTTTCATCCGTGCAGTCGGAAGTTTCATTTAATACGTTGAGCAGGTCCATGCTCAGGTCCAGCTGATCTTTTCCCGGCTTGCCGCGGGACATATCCAGCTTTAAATTTTTGGCACAATAGGCCTCGTATTCCTCTGTCAGTCGTGCCTTCTCCCGCTCAAGCTCCTGTGCGGAAAGGCTTTTGAGCTCCATTGCCATGATAGAAAACCCCTCTCTGAATTCAAAAAATCACATAAAAACCTAAAACATCATACTATATTCTGCTTAAATTTGCAATTGATTTTAGAAATTCCTGCATTTTCACCATGAAAAACACTCCTGCAGCGGCCAGAATCGGGCAATCGGACAACGGCGGCGCCATTTTTCATTATATACGCGGAAACCCTGTGCGGTTCATCTTGACAAAAGCGCCTGTGAATGGGATAATTAGATGATATGCAAATCCACACTTTTGAGGAGGAACACGCCATGGCTAAGGAGCTTGCCAAGCAGTATGATCCCGCCGAGGTTGAGGACCGCATTTATCAGTCCTGGCTGGATGGGAAATACTTCCACGCCAAACTCGATGAACATAAAAAACCATATACCATTGTAATCCCGCCCCCCAACATCACCGGGCAGCTGCACATGGGTCACGCGCTCGACGAGACGCTGCAGGATATCCTGATCCGCTTCCGCCGCATGCAGGGCTATGATACCCTCTGGCTGCCGGGCACCGATCACGCCTCCATCGCCACGGAGGCCAAGATTGTGGAGGCGATGAAAAAGGAGGGCCTGACCAAGGAGGAAATCGGCCGGGACAAGTTCCTGGAGCGCGCCTGGGCGTGGAAGGAACAGTACGGGGGCCGCATCGTCAGTCAGCTGAAAAAGCTCGGCTCTTCCTGCGACTGGGACCGCGAGCGCTTCACGCTGGACGAGGGCTGCTCCCGCGCCGTGCGTGAGGTGTTTGTCCGCCTGTATGAGAAGGGGTTGATCTACCGCGGCGAGCGCATCATCAACTGGTGCCCGCACTGCCGCACCTCCATCTCCGATGCGGAAGTGGAATACACGGAGAAGGACGGCTCCTTCTGGCACATCCGCTATCCGTTCGCAGACGGCAGCGGCTATGTGGAGCTGGCCACCACCCGGCCGGAGACGATGATCGGCGATACGGCCGTGGCTGTCCATCCTGAGGACCCGCGCTATAAGGACCTGGTGGGCAAGATGCTCATCCTGCCGCTTGTCGGGCGCGAGATTCCGCTGATCGCGGATGAGTACGTTGAGCGCGACTTTGGGACCGGCGTGGTCAAGATCACCCCTGCGCACGATCCGAACGACTTCGAGGTCGGCCTGCGCCATAATCTGCCCGTCATCAATGTCATGACCGATGACGGCCACATGACCGATGACTGCGGCAAGTACGCGGGCATGGATATCTACGAGTGCCGCAAACAGATCGTCAAGGATCTGGAGGAGGCAGGTTACCTCATCAAGATTGAGCCGATGAAGCACAACGTCGGCTCCTGCTACCGTTGCCATACGGTTGTTGAGCCGCGTGTCTCCAAGCAGTGGTTCGTGAAGATGGAGCCGCTGGCCAAGCCTGCGGTCGAGGTTGTGCGCAATAAGGAGATCCGGCTGATCCCCGAGCGCATGGAAAAGGTCTATTATAACTGGATGGAGAATATCAAGGACTGGTGTATCTCCCGCCAGCTGTGGTGGGGCCACCGCATCCCGGCGTGGTACTGTGACGACTGCGGCGAGACCATCGTCGCCAAGGAGGCGCCCACAGCCTGCCCGAAGTGCGGCGGAACACACCTGCATCAGGACGAGGACACGCTGGATACCTGGTTCTCCTCCGCGCTGTGGCCGTTCTCCACGCTCGGCTGGCCGGATGACACACCGGAAATGCGCCACTACTATCCCACAAGCACGCTCGTCACCGGGTATGACATCATCTTCTTCTGGGTGGCACGCATGATTTTCTCCGCACTCGAGTACACCGGGAAAGCGCCGTTCAACACGGTCCTGTTCCACGGTCTGGTGCGCGACGCGCAGGGGCGCAAGATGTCTAAGTCCCTGGGTAACGGCATTGATCCGCTGGAGATCATCGACAAGTACGGCGCGGATGCTCTGCGCTTTGCGCTCTCCACGGGCAACAGCCCCGGAAATGATATGCGCTTCTCCGATGAGAAGGTGGAGTCCAGCCGCAACTTTGCCAACAAGATCTGGAATGCGGCGCGCTTTGTGCTGATGAACCTGCCGGAGAATGAGCCGGCCCCGCACCTTCCTGAAGCGCTCGAGACGGAGGACAAGTGGGTGCTCTCCAAGTACAACACGCTCGTCAAATCCGTCACGGATAATCTCGATCGCTTTGAGCTCGGCATCGCCGTGCAGAAGCTCTATGACTTTATCTGGGACATCCTGTGCGACTGGTACATCGAGCTCGTCAAAGTCCGCCTGCGTGAGGAGGGCGAGACGGCCGCCAATGCGCGCGCGGTGCTTGTCTATGTTATGAGCAATACGCTCAAGCTCCTGCACCCATTCATGCCGTTCATCACGGAGGAGATCTGGCAGACCCTCCCGCACGAGGGTGAGTCCATCATGATCTCCGCGTGGCCGGAGTACGATCCGGCGCTGGACTTCTCCGCCGACGAGACGGAAATGGAGCGCGTTATGAACGCCATCCGCGCCATCCGCAACCGCCGGGCACAGATGAACGTGCCGCCGTCTAAAAAGGCGATGGTGATCGTGGAGACGGTCTATCAGGATACGTTTGCAAACGGCGCCAAATACATGCAGCGCCTGGCCTTTGCCTCTGAGGTAGTGGTCTGTGCACAGGCCCAGGCCCCCGCGGGAGCGGTGTCCATCGTCACGGCGGATGCAAAGATCTTCATCCCGCTCGATCAGCTGGTCGATCTGAAAGCCGAGCTTGCCCGCCTGAACAAGGAGCGCGATGCGGCGGTCAAACAGGCGGAGAATATTAAGGCCAAGCTCGCCAATGAGAACTTTGTCAGCCGCGCGCCGGAGCACGTCGTCCAGACGCAGCGGGATAATCTTGCCCGCCTGAACGATCAGATCGCTAAGCTTGATGAGAGCATCGCGGCGATTGAGTAAGGATCGGTTTATCTATGGATTATAATCAGGCACTTGCCTATGTTCATTCACGCCTCCGGTTCGGGATCCGCCCCGGACTGGAGCGTATGGCTGATCTGATGGAGCGGCTCAGGAACCCGCAGGACCGCGTCCCCACGGTGCATATCGCCGGGACAAACGGCAAGGGCTCCACCAGCACCATGATCAGCAATATTTTAATTGAGGCCGGGTACCGTACCGGCCTCTTTACCTCCCCCTATGTGTGCGATTTTATGGAGCGCATCCAGTTCGGCGGTGAGCCGGGGGATCATGCGCTTTTTGCGCGGGTGATGACACGCCTTGCGGAGATTGCCGCGCCGATGGACGATCCGCCCACGGAGTTTGAGATGGTCACCGCCGCCGCGTTCGAGATGTATTGGGAGCTCGGCTGCGATGCCGCGGTGATCGAGACGGGGCTCGGCGGCTTGCTCGACTGTACCAATCTGCTCCGTTCCCCGCGGGTGTGTGTGCTTACCTCCATCTCCATGGATCACATGGACATCCTTGGCGATACACTGGAGCAGATCGCGGCGCAGAAGTGTGGGATCATGAAGCCGGGTGTTCCCGTGGTTGCCTCTGGTGGGCAGGATCACCGCGCCATGGCCGTGATTGAGCGCTCCTCCCGTGAAAAGGGATGTGCTCTCCTGCTTCCGGCCGAGCAGCCGGAGGTACTGGAAAGCGGGCTGTTTGGCAGTACCTTCCGCTTTGAGGGGCGGACCTACCGCACTGCCATGCCGGGGCGCCATCAGGTGACCAATGCCGTCAGTGCGATTCTCGCCGCACGGGGGCTGAGCCGGCAGGGCTTTGCTATCCGCCCGGAGCACATCGTGCGCGGAATCGAAAGGACAGTCTTGCCGGCGCGGATTCAGGTGCTGCGGCGCGATCCGCTTATCCTGCTCGACGGCGCGCACAATGAGGACGGCGTCCGCCGCCTGGCCGATACGCTCCGGGAGAACCTGCCCGGTCAAAAACTGATTTTTGTCACCGGGATGATGGCCGATAAGGAATACGAAAAGGCGATGGATTTGATCTCCGGGCTGGCCGCCCTCATCGTCACCTGTACGCCGGATAACCCCCGCGCCCTCCCGGCGGAGGAGCTGGCCGCGTGTGCACGCCGCCACGGGATGACGGCTTCGGCTGTCGCGGATCCGATTGATGCCTGCCGCGCCGGGCTTCAACTCTCGCGGGAGCAGGGGCTGCCGCTGATTGTGAACGGCTCGCTCTATCTGGCGGGGGATGTCTATTCGTTTTTACAGTCCGTGGAATTGTGATTCCACGGGCTTTTGTTTTTTCATAAAAAGCCCTATTACGTATTGACAGAATAGTTAGCTTATGCTAATATATGATAGTTGCTTTAAGCTAACTATCAATGTAAGGATTTGAAAGGAAGAGTGAAGGTATGAAAAAATTTGCAGCTATTATTTTGTCTGTCCTGCTCGCAGTAACGGGAGTTGTCTCCGCTTCGGCGGCGTCCACGCTTGCGGACGGTACATATGCGGTCAATCTCAGTCTGATGCATGCCGAAAAGGATCAGGAGTCCATGGGCAACCGGTACGTCGGCCAGCGTGGGCTGCTCAAGGTCAGCGGCGGCTCTTATCAGGTCTATATTGTCCCTGCGGATGGGTACGACGATCAGTTTGACAAGGTGGCGTTCAAGTACTATCAGAACGGCTCCACGGAGGGGACGGTCCTTGATACGCAGACGGCGCAGAATATTGAGATCGACGGAGTCAATCATGCCAAAGCCGTCACGTTTACCATGCCGAACCAGTCCGGCACCTGCGGCCTGCAGTTTAAAGTGCCGATTGTCGGTATGACGGTTTCCGCCAGGCTGGTGGTCGATCTGAACAGCGCCAAACTCGTTGAGGAGCCCAGCACCGCAGCCCCGCAGGCGCCGGCCGCCCCGGCGGAGACGGGAAAAGCACCGGAACAGACGCCCGCACAGACGGAATCGGAGCGTGTCCCTGAGAGCGATACGGTTCCGGTGACGCAGCAGCCCGTTTCCGAGGCGCCGATTGCAGAGGAGAGCACCACCGGCGACCCCGATATGGTCGATGAAAACGGCAGTTCTTCCACGGTATGGGTTATTGTGGGTGTTGTGGCGGCCGTCGTCGTGATTGGCGGCGTGGTTGCGGCCGTTGTTGTGAAAAAGAAGAGAGCATAATTCCCGCGCTGCAATAAATAAATGGTAGAAGGACGCCGCACATTCAGCGGCGTCCTTCTCGTATGGACAAAGTGTTTGTAATGTATGCTGTGGTGATAGCGTAGCAGGCGGGCCTCCCTTGGAGGCGTAACGACTGTAATGGCGTCCACGATCTTTCGGCATGCGATTCAGAACAGCATCACAAGCGTTCCCGCCGTGACGAGTACCAGTCCGATGGCTGCCTTTTTGGAGAGCTTTTCCCTGAGGAAGACGGCGGAGAAAAGGATCGTCACCAAAATGCTCAGCTTGTCGATGGGGGCTACCACGCTGGCGGGCCCGTCCTGAAGGGCGCGGTAATAGCACAGCCAGGAGAGTCCGGTCATCAGGCCGGAGAGGAGAATAAACAGCCAGCTCTTTCCGTCAATCCGGCGCAGCTCCCGCTCTCCGTGCGTCACAAATACCACCAGCCATGCCATTACTAGGACCACACCTGTCCGGATGGCGGTGCCCAGATTGGATTCGACCTCCTGAATGCCGATCTTGCCGAGAATGGAAGTCAGGGCGGCAAACACAGCGGAGAGTATCGCGTAGATGATCCAGCGTCTGTTAGGCGGTGCGGAGGTGACGCCCGGCTGTCTGGCGATCATCAGGTACGTCCCGACGGCGATGGCGATCATCCCGATCACTTTGAAGACGCCGACCGGCTCCCCCAGGAACAGGAAGGCGAACAGGATTGTCAGCACGGTGCTCGATTTATCGATCGGCGTGACCTTATTGACATCGCCCAGCTGCAATGCGCGGAAGTAGCACAGCCAGCTTGCCCCCGTCGCCAGACCGGACAGGATCAAAAATGTAAGTGTGCGCAGTGTGAGGTCCGGAATCGTGCGCCAGGAGCCGACCAGGAATACGATTGCCCAGGAAAAAATCAGGATGACAATCGTGCGGATCGCCGTGGCCACATTGGAATTGACGCCGCGTATTCCGATTTTTGCAAGGATCGCCGTAACGCCGGCAAAAAAGGCCGAGCCAAAGGCAAACAAAATCCAGCTCATGTTAAAGACCTCGAATACAAATTCAGGATAGTTCTATTATATCACTTCCTCACAGACCTGAACCTTGTTAAGGATAATTTATCAAAAATTTAGTTATAAAAAGGCTTCAGACTACGCTTCGCAACCGAAAGTTTACATGCAAATTTGCAAAAGCACGGCCAAAGCCCTGTTTTTTTCTCCCCGCGCATGGTACAATTCGTGTATCAAACGCTTCGGCGGAAAGGAATTCATCAGTTATGGCCAACTTTTCTACGAATTTGCAGTATCGCCGGATGGACAGCGGCATGACGCAGGAACAGCTCGCGGAGAAGATGGGTGTATCCCGCCAGACGGTTTCCAAGTGGGAGTCCGGCGCCTCCTATCCGGAGATGGAAAAGCTCATTGCGCTATGCAGTTTGTTTCACTGTACACTTGATGAACTCGTGCGCGGGGGTCTGCCCGCCCCCGCGCCGGAACAGCAGGAATCCGAACAGGAGACGCCGTATCCGCAGGCACAGCGCGCGGATTATGAGCGGGTGATGAGCAGGACGGCATGGGGGATTGCCGTGGGTGCCGCGATGATAATTGCCGGCGTGGCAGTCAACCTCTTTTTTGAGGCGGCGGGGATGCTTGAGGCGTGGGGCGATATCGCGCTGTTCCTCATGCTGGCGGCAGGGCTTATTGTCTTGATCGTGAGCGGTTCCGGACGCGGCCGTTTCCGCCGGAAACATCCCGTGCTGGAAAATTTCTATTCCGAGGCGGAGCAGGAGCGGCAGGACCGGCGGTTCCCGTTCGGCATCGGCGCAGGGGTCGGGCTGATCCTGCTGGGCATCTGTGCGGAGACCCTGCACGAGGCCATCGCGGCGCCGTTCGGGTGGAGCGAGGCATTCTTCGATGGTGCCTTCCTGCTCCTGGCGGCGCTCGGCGTGGGTGTACTGATTCTCAACGGACTGAAAAAGGATCAGTATAACATCGCCAAGTATAACCGCGAAAACACGGAGGATCCGGACATCCCTGCACCGGACGCAGTGAGCGCCCGAACGAAGCGGAAAAACCAGATCACCGGCGGAATCTGCGGCATCATTATGCTGCTTGCGACGATTGCGTTCTTTGTCACCGGATTTGTCCTGCGGGCGTGGTATGTCAGCTGGATCGCCTTCCCGGTTGGTGGAATCCTGTGCGCGATTGTCAATATCCTTGCCAATATCTTCGACCGGTCAAAGGGGGAGTGAATCCGTTAAAAAATGAGGCTCGGTTACAGAGCCTCATTTTTTAATAACAATTCAATTTTGCCCATCCTGCTGTGGCTGATAGCCTCTGTCCGCCAGAGTGTCCAGCGTGATCACACGGCTGTCCTGATACACGGACCTTAATTCCTCCGCCGTCGTGTAGGGCGAGCCGTATTCCGGTGCGTACACGGTGGAGCCGTCCGTGGTGGGCTGCTGTGCACAGACGAATTCGCGGCACCACGTGCAGAATGTCAGCCACTTGGTCCCCTTGTCAAACATCGCATCCGGACTCGGGACAAAGTCGTTCTCCGTCATTGCAATCATCTTGTTGGCAGAGGCGCGGTAGGTGGATTTGAACCGCTTGCTGTTCGCGGGGTCCCTCCGGTAGGCGGTGCGGCTGTTGTCGGGATAGTACGGGTCATCCCCGATGATGTCGCACTTATCGTCGCCCACATACCAGTCGGGATCCTGCCCGTTGTAAACCCAGATCAGGTTGTTCAGCCCGTGGTAGTTCGTCATGCGATCGTACAGAATATTCCATAACTGCCTGTAGCAGTCCGCGCCGTCAGCACCCCACCAGAACCAGCCGCCGCTGGCCTCATGCAGGGGCCGCCACAGGACGGGGATGTGTGCGTCCCGGAGGATTTTCAGCTCTTCGGACACTGCATCAATATCGGCAAGGAGCCCCTGATACAGTGCGCCGTTTGGTTCGGCGAGCGCCGCACTCAGGCTGAAATCTGTCTCCTCAGTATAAAAGGCCCGCGGCTTTCCGTCCAGATTGTCAACGGTCCAGTGCCAGCAGATGGTGACGATCCCGCCGGCGTTGTGCCATTCCATGGCCTGCCGCGCGCTGAAGCACCGGCTCCCGCTCTCCACACCGGAGACGTCCAGCCCCAGGAGCGCAGGATATTTTCCGGTGACACTGTGCACGGCCTGGAGCTCGTTCGCCTTGAATACGGTCGGCACGCTATCCGGGTTGTTCTCATCCTGCCGGAACTTCGGCTGATCGTAATCCTCATATTCATTGATGTACTGCCCGCTCAAAATCTGTTTGCCGTAGATACTCTTGAGGTACTGCATCAGGTAGACCGCTTCCGCAGAGGCGTCCGGATTGATTAAGGAGCCGTGAGCGTTCTCATAGTGGGAGGCGTCAATTCCGGTAAAAGCGGTGCAGCCCGCCAGCGGGAGGGCGTACGTCACTGAGAGCAGCGCTGCAAGAAGTTTTTTTGGCTTCATTTCTCTGCCCCTCTCGGCCTTATTTCAGCTCCGGCAGGATCTTCCGGTGATCGACCCAGTGCTTTTTATAGTAGCTGTTCTTTTCAAAATTGTCGCCGATCCTGCGCATCATGGCGTACATCTGCTCCCGAAGTGCATGGAGTACCTGCGCGTGCTCCGGGCTGTGAATCAGGTTGTGCAGCTGATACGGATCATCCTGATTGTCAAACAGGTACTCGCTGCCGTCGCACTTATACGTCGCGTAGGTGTACCGGTCGCTGCGGATGCCGCGCCACTCCACGCCGTTGCCATAGATGGCGGTAGGACCGGTGCCCATCATCAGGCAGTTGTTCTCGCGTCGCGTCCCGTTTTGGATGCAGTCGCTGATATCCGTACCCTGCACGGTGTCCGGTACGGGCAGCCCCATCATCGTCAGCAGCGTGGGCATGATATCCACCGTGTTGAAGCAGGTGTAATTCTTCCCCCTTGGCAGTTTATCGCCCCACCGGATCAGGAAGGGGACGCGCACTGATTCCTCATAGAAAATATTTTTCGCGTGGCGTCCCTGCGCGCCGAACATCTCCCCGTGGTCGCTCGTGAAGACAAAGATGGTGTCGTCCGCCAGCCCTTCGTTTTGCACCGCCTCCAGCAGCCGTGCCACATTCGCGTCCAGATTGGCCACCATGGCATAGTAGACCTTTTTCCAGTCGCTAATTTTACTGCGCTTGCCGGGCAGGAAGCGCGCCCAGCCGTCAGCGTGCGGGTCGTTGTGCTTTTTGTAATTCGGCGGGGGAGGGAAGTCGACGTCCCGGAACAGGTCATAGTACTCCGGCGGAACGTTCTCCGGTGACCACGGGTCGTGCGGCGTCCCGTAGGAGAGGAACAGCGCGAACGGCTTCCCGTCGGCCTTATGCGCCCGGATCCGCTCGATTGCCATATCCGTCTGCTGGTCCGGCTCGTATTTGGTGCAGTAGATCTTTTCATTGGTGTCCAGATGATAATAGGCCTTGGGCGCGTAATACTCGTGATGGAAGTTATACGCCGCAAAGTACCCGTCAAAGCCCAGCCGGTCCGGCCCCGGCGGGATAAAGGAATTCTTCACGTCGTAGTGGTGGCCGAGCTGCGCGGCGTACATATGCCACTTGCCGATGTAGGAGGTCTCATACCCGTTCTCATTCAGCACGTGGGCAAAGCAGCGGTGGTTCGGGTTGATGCGGATCTCGTTGATGACCATGCCGGTGCTGGTGGTGTACTGCCCCGTCAGCAGGGAGGCACGGTACGGCGAACAGACGGGGTGGCCGGATACGGTGTTGTCCATCACGGCGCACTCCTCGGAGAAGGCGTCGATGTTCGGCGTGTGGGCCAGAGCGTCCCCGTTGTACCCCACGCTGCTGTACCGCAGCTGGTCCGCGAATACGTAGATCAGGTTGGGCTTTTTTTCGGCCATGGTTCTCCCTCCTTCCGTCACACCACTCCAATTTTATACTTGGCGCGCGTTTCTTCCAGCTCGCGGTGCATCTGCTCGGTGGTTTTCTTATTCAGCGGATAGAGCAGCGCCAGAATGAACATGATCAGGAACATGATAAACGGGATCAGCGTCGCCACGTTGTACATCCCGCTGAGCACGGCGTCCCCCTGAGAGATGCCGGAACCCACGATGGAGCTGTCATACCCCGCCAGGCTCACGAACCACGGGGCGAGCGCGGCGATTGCCTGGCCAATCTTGCGCATGAAGGTGAAAATCGCGTAATTTGCCGCCTCTTCCCGCTTGCCGGTGACCCATTCCTGATGGTCAATGATGTCTGCCGCCATGGACCAGACCTCCAGCGTCAGGAAGCCCACGCCCGCATTGATGAAGAAGGCGAGCACAATGAACGGCCATATGCCGTCGTATCCCAGATGGAGAATGAAGGTCAGAAAACTCGCAATCACGGAGATCCCCAGGCTGACCACGCTGATCTCCTTTTTACCGAACTTTTTAATCAGAATGTTGGCAAAGGGGATCATCACCACCATCGGCGCGTAGGAGATCACCATGTACACCGTGTTCATCGCACTCCTTTGGAAGTAGTCCTTGAACAGGTACAGGTTGACCGTGCTGGTGTACATCTGTACGGCGATCAGCAGGCATCCGATCAGGCTCATCGTCACAAAAGCGCGGCTCTTGAGCAGGCCTTTCACAGTGGCGGCCACGCGGATCTTCTGCGGCTTCTCCTCCACGATGACCCGCTCGGTTGTAAATTTGTAGGCCATGGTGTAGAGCGCCATCATCGCCACGGCGATAATGATCATGCCGATGAGCAGCTTATCGGCGTCCATCTGATTGCCGCTCTCCCCGGCCGTCATCACCAGGATCGGGAACAGCAGGGAGGGCAGATTCCCCGCGCCGCCGCCGACCGCGCGGCACATGGACAGGATGCTGCGCTCGTTGTCCCTCGTCGTCATGACGCTGGCGAGCGAGCCGTACGGGACGAGCAGCACCGTATACAGCATGCCGTACAAAATGTACGCAAACGCCACCCAGATGGTGTTCACCGTCAGATTATCCGTGAGCTTGACGAACACCAGCACGGCGGAGATCGCGAGCGGGTACCCGCCGATCAGGATGAACGGCCTGTACTTGCCGCCCTTGCCCGGCTTTTTGCGCTGGGCCAGGAATCCCATCATCGGGTCGTTGATCGCGTCCCATACGCGGGCGATGACCATGATCGCCGTGATTGCAGCGCCCGACATCCCGATGATGTCCGAGCAGTAGATGGACAGGTACGAGCTCATCACGCAGAATGCGAGGTTGTTGCCAAAGTCACACATGGTGTAGCCCACATAGTTTTTAAACGTGAGTTTTCCTTCCATTGTTCCCATATCCCTCCCTTATCCAATCAAACGAATTTTTACAATTTATAATATATTACTAAAAAGTTTTATAGTCAATGAAAAAATATAATTATAATAAATCACATTGTGTGGGTTCTGTGGCACAGTGCGGCTGATTTTTACAGTGGGGATAAATCTGTATAAAATCCCTCCGGAGAACGCAGGTAAGATACAAAAAAAGCCGGAGCCCATTGGACTCCGGCGTCAGTTCTCCTGATCAAAACCATTCTGAGATTTTTTCCCCGTCCTGATACCCCTTATCGTACAGGCGGCAGAGGGCCTCTTTGTTCTTGGTGAGCGTGTCCACGCCGGTGATATCATCCGGCGCGAGGATCAGCGCTTTCCCTTCCTCCTGCATTTTCTTGGCCAGTTCCACCCCGGCGTTGTACCGCTCGGCGCGCTTACTCAGCTGATAGGAAGCCATGGGGTAGCGGCGGCGGATGGTGCGCGCCAGAATGACGTCCTTTTTGGGATCGCGGACCATCTCAAGCGGCTTGGTCAGCAGCAGCACCACGCGGTCGCAGCCCTCGTCGAGTGCCTTCTGTACAGGGACGGGATCGGCCAGCGCGCCGTCAAAGTAGGCGACGCCGTCGATCTCATACGGCGGATTGACACCCGGGATGCAGCACGACGCACACAGCACCCGATAGTCATCCTGTGCTACGTCATTTTTGTCAAAATATTTCACCCGGCCGGAGATCGCCTCCGCCGCCACGGCGAAGAACTGGGCCGGATTCTCGCGGAATGATTCGTAGTCGAGCGGATACTCGCCGTCCGCGTTGGAGAGCGTGCCGTAGATGTAATCCATGTTAATGTATCCGCCGCCGTGCAGGTAGTTGCTCGCGCCCATGTACTCCTTGCGGAAGGCGTATTCTGTATAAAAGCGATAGTTGCGCCGGTGCTGCCCTGCCATGTAGGAGATCACATTTGCGCTCCCGGCCGATACGCCGATGCAGCAGTCAAAATGAATCCCGTGCTCCAGGCAGCGGTCCAGCACGCCGGTTGCATAGATGCCCCGCAGACCGCCGCCCACATCGATAACGCCTGTTTTCATCAGTAGGACCTCCCTGTGTCGATTTTCCGGAATACAGGATACCACAAATGGGAGCAGTTGTAAACCGTGAAAGGGCTTGATTCAACCGATGTATTTCAGTATAATGTTTACCGGATCAATCAGGGAGGTGCCGCCATGTTTTCGATTGTAATCTGCGATGACGAACAGCCGTTTATCGATCAATTAAAATCGCTCCTGGAGCGGTATGAAAAAGAGAACGGGAAAACATTTGCGTATCATATTTTCCGGGATGGGAGCGAGCTGGTCGCCAATTACCGGCCCGATTACGATCTGATCTTTATGGATATCCGCATGGAAAAGCTCGACGGCCTGAAGACGGCGGAGGAGCTCCGCCAGATGGACAGCACGGTTGGGCTGATGTTCGTGACCTCCCTGCCCCAGTATGTGTGGAAGGGGTACGAGTTTGGCGCGTTCAACTACCTGTTAAAGCCGCTCAAGTACGGCCGCCTGAAGATGGAGCTGGATCGGTTTTTTGCCCACTATCAGGGCAAGGAGGAACCCGCCCTGAGCTTTTCCAACGAGAATGGGAAGTACAAGGTCCTGTATAAAAATCTGCGCTACGCGGAGACCGCCAGGCGCAACGTGCTGCTGCACTTTGACGGGCAGGAGCAGGTGATTCATAAAAATATGAAGTGGGTGTCCACCCTGCTGGAGGCGCAGCCCCAGTTCTGCCGCTGCCACGCGAGCTTTATCGTCAACCTGGCGTATGTCAAAAGCGTGGAGAATCTGGAGGCTGTTTTGACCACCGGTGAACGTATCCCCATCAGCCAGCCCAGGCGCAAGGAGTTCATGGAGCATCTGGCCGGCTACTGGGGGGATCTGGTGTGATTCAGTTTTTTGAGTTTTTATCCTTTTTACTTGCCTGGGGCTATACTTTTGTCTTTTTTTGGATTATTCAAACATTTTTGCCATTGAGAAAAAACTGGATATTAAAAATAGCGGCATTCATTGTATGCGGTTACCTGGCTGATTCTATTATTTATTCCAATGATTTGGGAAGCCTTTTCGGTACAATGCTGCTGTTTTTGGCCTATGTTTTTATTTTTTACCGGGGAGCGCTGATAGAAAAAATATCGGTTCTTCTCGTGTTCTACCCGGCGTTAATTGCCGTCAATTACTTGATGCTGGATATCGGAGGGCGAACGTTCCAAGCTGTTACACATTCGACCTATGAGGAGGCGTTGCAATCTCCCGAGCTCATGCTGACAAGCACCGCTATTCACACATTTTCGCTGTTTTTGCGTCTCCTGTTCTGGATTGCTGCCTGGCTGATTTTACGCAAATTTTTGTCCGGGATATCGTCGCGACTGAGTACAAAAATGTGGATGATTGTTGATATGCTGATGATGGCCTCCTTTGTGGCCATTTTTACGATCATCTATTTTATGCCGGAAGATACCGCCATTGTATATCCAATTTGTGGTGCCTCTATTTTTTCCAGCTTTGGGTGCATGTATCTCGCGTCATATATATGTAACGCAACGGAGACGGCTTTTCGGGCGCAGGAATTGGAAATGCAGCGCAATTATTTTAAGAGTCGGATCAAGGATGAGGAACGAGTACGCAGCGTTTATCATGACATGAAAAACCACCTGCTGGTGCTGGAGAGCAAGCAGAACACCGAGGAGACGCAACAGATGGCGCAGGAGCTGCGCAACCAGATCGCGGACTATGAGAACTACATCCATACGGGGAACGAATTCCTCGATATTATCATTAAGGACAAGGCCGAAAAGGCACGGGAGAAGCACATTGATTTTTCCGTGGCGATTGATTTTAAGGACATTGATTTTATCGAACCGCTGGACATCAGCACCCTGTTTGGCAACGGGATCGACAATGCGATTGA
>DVHG01000009.1 GCA_018712345.1 Candidatus Onthovicinus excrementipullorum
GGTATTTGAGGTTTTCGCATATGGAATCTATTCTAAAGTGGCTGTTTTCCAGTGATCTCTGCATAGGCAGAGAGGAAAAGGAGGAACGCAACCTTGCCAAAGAAGGCGCCGCAGTAATGGAAGCCGCCGAAAAACTATCAGCGGGTCTGCCACCAGAACTGCATCAGGCATGGCGTGATTATGCAAATCGGGTTGAACGGTTTCAAGATTTGGAACGGCAAAATGAATTTGAGAGAGGCTTTGTTGTTGCCGTCTTCCTTATGTTGGAGCTAATAAACAGAGGTAACCAAGCAGGCACAACCAATACAGAATAATATCCAGAACTGTTCCCTGCATGTTGAAGGGGCCGCTCTGCTCCAAGGAAGCAGAATTTTACCTATACAGCAATAATAAACGCTGCAGGTCTCGCCTTAAATGGGAGGCCTGCAGCGAAGGCAACATGCAAGTTGCTCTGATACCAATTTTCTTTTTTCTCATGTAGCCAGATGCGATGATCCCTGCAGCCCGAACGCCAATCGCTAAAAACTACTCTGCTGTTTTCGTCTTCATGGGCTCTTTGTGGTCAACCGTCCCTTGCATATAGACTGTGGCAAGTTTTTCCTACATTATCCAGCTTGCTCCAGATGTCGAGACATTTCCTCTGATCGCGGTAAGTCTTGCTGTTTCATCCTCTTCTGTAAAAAACTGAGCGATGGTGATGCCGAATCCATCACAGATCTTCATAAGCAAGGGGACTATCGGCACATAGGTCTTATGGAGCATGGTGTTCAATGTGGAGTAAAGTAAAATACCCCGAAGCCTGTATACGTTCACATGCAGGCTTCGGGGTTATCTTTGTTTGCAGTTGTGTGGCCTTGAGAGAAATAGGATGTTATATATTGCGCACTTTTGAAAAAATCGCCGTGAGGATTATGCCTCGATAATCTGCTCCTCGCACCCATCCTCGGCAATAATGATTTGCCCCTCACCCAGTTTGCTGAGGTCAATGCTTCCGGTGCCCACGCTCAACTCGATGGTGACCCACGAATTGGATACCGTTCCCGCATAGGAAAGGGCACTGCTTCCGGGGGATATTCCTGAAAAAAGAATCCGGCCTGTCTCCGCATCAACGCTTACTGAGGCGTTGCTATCGGCGCTGCCAGAAAACCGGACAAACCCATGCTCACCCAGGCTGGCGCATGGCATAGAAAAGGCGGTTTCGACAGCCATATCATTGCCCGTAAATGACATTTCGCCATCTGGAGTAACCGTAATGGTCTCCATACCCATGCCGCTTACGGTATATTCAGAATAATCCGGTTCACTGATATTCAAATCCGGGTCTGTCACGATTCCAAAGAGCTGCCCGCCACTCCCGTCGCACTGGTAGGTAAAATGATCGCTGCGGGAAACTTCCAGCAGATATCTGTCCTCAGCTCCTACATCGTTTGCTGTCTGCTGATGGATCAGATCCATCGTACCGGAGAATTCCCCACTGCTGTAGTTGACAGTTTCTCCTTCCTTGTTGACAACCCTGAAATCGCTTCCGAGCACCGCAAGACCAATCGTCTGATTTCCCGCGCCACATCCCGTGAGGAGAAGCGGCAGCGCGAAGGATAGAAACAGGAGCATCTTGATACCACACGTTTTCATAGCTTTACCCCCTTGAGAAAGCCATTCTGATTCTGCTTGTTATTTTGCTGCTATTATACAGTGCACAAAGCTCTTTTTGCAACGAAAATAACAGCGAGCCTTTTGCCTTTAAAGTACAACGACCCGGTAATTGAAATCGATTGGGATAGCGCCGCCCTGAAGGAATAGGAGGGAGGACGGCATGGTATGCGTCCTCCCTCCGGCCCTTTTGAACATCATCCGGTGGCCGCATATCAAAAATCGCCGTATGCTAAGCTGTCGTGAATCGCAAGTGCCGCGGCTCCGTTTGCTCCGCTATAATCATTTGGCTCCACAAAACGGAACTCAGTATCAGAATGCAGCGCATTGCACAGATTTGTGTGGATGACATTTAAAAGCAGCTCTCTGTTTTCTGGGACGCCAAATAGCACGCCATCAATAAACATGATGCGGGAGCTGGCAAAATTGACTACATTCGCAACGGCGATGCCGATTCGGTAAACTGCTTCTTGGGCAATCTTACGTACATCCTCATCGCCCGCGCTTTGTGCCGCTATGATATCATGCATCGATGGTTCGCCATCCGGACAAAACTGCTGGAGAAGAGGAGCCTTCCCCTGCTGAAGAGCTTCTTTGCATCTTGTGATCACAGCTACGTCACTGGAGTACGCTTCCAAACACCCACGGTTCCCGCAACTGCACAGCAGGCCGTCCGGCTGCATGATCATATGACCTACTTCACCGGCACCGACAACGGACCCAACGACATTCCCAGTATCCAAAAACAGAGGACAGGCGATGCCGCGAGAGATAAAAAAGTAGGTGAAGTTATGGACATCCATCAACAGATCCTTTTGGAGCAGCCGCAGCCCGTAGGCTCGCGCACAGGCGTTGTTTTCTACGCTGATCGGTCCGCTGTAACCAGTCATGGATGCCACGTCAGCCCGCACCGCCTTGTCACGCCAGCCGTAGCTGGGCAGAGTGTCGAGCCGTCCCTCCGCGCTGTTCACGACGCCTGGCACACAAAATCCGATTCCTGTGATATCATTTAAGGTAAAGCCACAGGCATCAAGCGCCTCATACAGCAGGTCGCAGCTCAGCTTCAGATTTTCCTCGTAGCTCGGATGGGGCGTGCCGTCTTTTTTACAGTAAAGCGTCCGCCCCAGGAAATCCTGGACACTGATAATCCGTTGAAAGCCGCGCATCTCAATGCCGACAAAGTGTCTGGCCTCCGCAATGATACTCACCGGACGTGCCTTGCGGCCGAGGCTGTTCGCGGAAGAATCCAGCTTGTTCTCTTCCTTGACCAACCCGGACGCAATCATGTGATTGATATTCGTGGTGATTGTAGGCATTGTCAGAGCCAGCTGCTTTGCAATATCGGACCGCTTGATGGGACCGCGATAATAAATTGTTTTGAGGATGGCAGATCTGCTGGCTGCTACTGATCCTGACACACCACTAGTTTGAATGAGCCGCATCCAGACCACCCCATTTCTTAAACAATTTAGCTTTGCCCTCGAGTCAGGTGTTCAGCAACAGCCTGCGGCCACGCAGGAACACCTCTGTGATTTGCGCATGGTCGTCCAATACGACCAGATCCGCGTCCTTACCGTCTTCAATCGAACCCTTGCGGTCATAGACGCCGATGAGTTTGGCTGGATTTTCCGTCAGGACGGGGAGCACATCCTCCAAAGGCAGTCCAGTAAAGGCCAGAATGTTCCTCAGCGCCCGATCCTGCGTCAGGGTGCTTCCTGCCCGGGTGCCGTCAGAGACCAGCTTCGCGTCCCCGTTTTCGACCACCACCTGATTGACGCCGAGGTGGTAATAGCCGTCGGGCAATCCCGCCGCCATGATGGAATCCGTGATGGCCACGAGCCGGCCGCCCCCCTTTGTTTTCCAGAGCAGCCGGACAATGCCGGGATGGAGGTGGAGGCCATCGCATATCATTTCACAATAGATATCGGACTCCAACGCTGCGCCGAGGATCGCGGGGCGGTGCTGGTGCAGCAGAGCCATGGCGTTGAATGTATGGGTACAGGCGGCCGCGCCGGCGCGAATCGCCGCCATAGCGGTGTCATAGTCCGCGCCGGAGTGCCCGATCGCCACGGTGATCCCCAGCTCTTTGAGCGCGGGGATCATTTCCAAAACGCCCTCAACCTCAGGGGACACTGTGATATACCGGATGTTGCCCTCGGCTTTTTCTTGATAGGACGTGAGCAAGTCCAGAGAACCTTTTTTTAGCAGGTGCTCTGGCATGGCACCCTTGAACTGTGAAGCCAGAAACGGACCTTCCAGGTGGATTCCCAAAAGCTGCGCCCCCATCCGCAGTGATTTCTGGTAGGAGAGGCACTGGGATATGGCACGGCACGTCTGCTCCTCCGTATCGGTGAGGATCGAAGCCAGCCAAGAGGTGGTTCCGTGTTTCGCAAAAAACGCCCCGATCTTTTCCAGGCCGTCAACGTCAGCGCCATTCACGTCTACCCCCACCGCGCCATGGGTGTGGATATCGATAAAGCCAGGGACCACTTTTCGGCCGGAGATGTCTATAACGTCGCCGGACACCTGTA
>DVHG01000010.1 GCA_018712345.1 Candidatus Onthovicinus excrementipullorum
GTAGCCGTGTGATACTAATAGGTCGAGGGCTTGACCAAAAAGCTTTGGTTACTGATTGTACTACGATCTTTTGTCAACTCGATTGACACTTTGGTGATTCGCTTCCTTTGTTCGGTTTTTAAGGCGCGATCCGACACGGTACTCGTTTGAGTACCGTGTTTTTTGTTTTCAGAACATCGGATTGCGGTTTATATGGTGATATGCTATACTTTGGATAGAAATCGGGGCATAGAGAGAAACGCCGGCAAAATGATTTTGGTCGCTTCCGCAACATAGCTGTTGTGACAAATTCTACAGCGAACATTACTTGTTTTGGGAGGAGCGAATGAGTTTTCAAGGGATCAGGTGGGTATTTTTTGACATCGGTTCTACACTGGTGGACGAGCGTCTGGCTTATGCACACCGTATCAGGGATATGATCGCGGGGAGTGAAGTTACTTATACCCAGTTTTATAAAAAAATGATTGACTGCTGCTGTGAGAATCAAGTCGGTGATGCTGCCGCAGCAGCCTATTTTGGACTTCGGCGTACGCCTTGGCACAGTGAAGATGAATTTTTGTATGACGAAGCGGTCCCTACACTCTCAAAACTGAGTGGTCAATATCATATGGGGATTTTGGCAAATCAGGCGCCCGGAGTGTCTGAAAGGCTTCGGGAATGGGGAATCCTCAACTTTTTTGATGTGGTTTTATCCTCTGCAGAGGAGGAAATTGCCAAGCCTGATCCGGAGATTTTTGAACGCGCGCTGCAGCGAGCCGGGTGCTCCGCGGAACATGTGGTGATGGTCGGGGATCGTCTGGATAACGATATTGCACCTGCAAAGGCGCTGGGCATGAAAACCATTTGGGTGCGGCAGGGATTTTCGCGCTTTACCCATCCTGTAAGTGCACAGGACACGCCGGACTATACGGCACAGAGTTTGACGGAGGTCGCCCTGTTTCTCTGCGCGGAGCATGCGCTGACTGATTTGGAATTTGTTTAGGGGGGCGGAGGATGGACAATCTGTGGCAGAAAATTCCGCTTTCGGACTATGAGAATCATATGAGTTTGGGATCGGTCGGGCAGTTGCAGGCGATGAACCGGATTATGCGGGAGCAGTGCTCCTCTTCCCCAGTTCGGTAATTATGCTGCTGGGGGCAGCCGGCGGGAACGGTCTGGAGCATATTGATCCGACGCGCACTACGCATGTTTATGCGGTGGACATCAATGCAGAATACCTGAAGTTATGTTCGCGCCGGTTTCCAAATCTGAAAGGGATCTTATCGTGCCTGTGCATGGATTTGACGGATGATGCGGCTGAATTGCCGCACGCCGGGCTCCTGATTGCAAATTTGCTGATTGAATATATTGGCTACGGCCATTTTCAGCGGATTGTTGATCGCGTGGGCCAAAATGGGTTTCCTGTGTGATTTAGGCAGATTTTGTGTCAGACTCGCCGAATCTATATGTGTTTGACGGCCTAGAAGAGATTCATCGTTCAATTGACGCTGACCTGTTGCGTGAAAAGCTGGCAGAAATCGGCTATCGCTCCATCGGCAAGGAGGAGTTCCCCCTGCCAAACGGGAAAAAACTGCTGCGTCTGGATTTCCAAAACGGAAACACTGAATGAGGGGGGTGTGAAATGACACCTGAACAGGGAATTGCGTATTGCTTACAAAAAAGCGGCGCCTACATCGACCACCCGTTTGGGCCGGAATCGACGATTATCAAGGTGGAGAAAAAGATTTTTGCGCAGTTTTTCATCCTTCGGGGTGTGGAGAGCGTGACGCTCAACTGCGAGAAGATGCAGGGCGATTTTTACCGCCAGCTGTTCCCAGGCGTCGTGGTGCGCGGCTACCACTGCCCGCCCGTGCAGCAGCAGTATTTCAACACCCTGCCGCTTGACGGCCTCGTGCCGGATGAGGTGACCCGGGAGATGATCGATCACAGTTACGCGACGGTCGTGGGCAAATTGCCTAAATACATTCAGAAAAAATTAGCGGAAATTCCGATTGGAGAGATGAAATGAAAATCATCGTATTCGATCTCGGCGGGACGCTGATGGAATACCGCGGGATGCCGCTGAACTGGGCGGATTATTATGAAAAGGGATTCCGCCGGATTGCGGAACAATTTTTGGCTGCGGTCACGGCGGAGCAGTTGGATCAATCTTCCGCCGTGATGCGTGCGTGGAACCCGCGCATCCGCCCACGGGAGGAGGAAGCAGATCCCCGCTTGATCTTTGAACAAGCGCTGGCCGGGTGGGACTGCCCGATTCCAGTTGAAAAGGCGATCGAAGCCTTTTTTGACGGATTGGAGCTGCGGGCGGAAATTTATCCCGACGTCCCTCCGGTACTCCGGGAACTTCGCACGGCGGGATGGACAATTGCGGCGCTGACCGACCTGCCCACCGCCATGCCGGATGAACTTTTCAGACGTCACATTCAGGAGCTATTGCCGTATTTTGATTGCTATGTATCCTCGCAGTTGTGCGGATTCCGCAAGCCGAATCCGGCAGGCCTGTACCGGATCGCCGAAAATTATAATGTCCCCGCCCATGAGCTGGTCTTTGTCGGGGACGAGGATAAGGATGAAAAGACCGCCCGCCATGCCGGCTGCCGGTTTATTCGGATCCAAAGGGGGGGAAAGAAACGCAGGGAAATCATACGGATTTTTTTGCCTTAACGCAGGGACTGCTAACCTGAAAATTTAATGCAGTGGTTCACATTGGAGCCATTCTATAATTTTCCGCACATTGTTTTCAATGGGCGCTGTCCCATCCACACGGAGGACGGGGCAGTTCAGTGTTTGCGCCCAGTCCTCCACGAGGTGCTCCGGCCTGGATTGGACAAAATCGAAAAAGCGCTCCTCTTGTTCCTGTAAATCCCCTCCGGGTAAAATGCGGTCTCCGAATTTTTGAAAGGATCGATTTTTGACCCGCTGCACCCGAATCTCCTTTGGGGCATGAATCAAGACGACATACCGAAAAAGGGAGCAGATGGGTTCGCTGTAATTCCCTTTTACGGCAGTAAACACGAAGTCCTTGTGCGCCTCAAGCTCGCTGATGAGAATTTTTCCCGCCTCTTCATGCGTGCGTGGGGCGGTATAGAGATCAGGAGAATCTGTGTTGGGGAAATAGAGCGTTTCGTGGTCAATAAAATAGAAATTTAATTTTTCAGCCAATGCTCTCCCTAATGTGCTTTTTCCCACGCCATTTAAGCCGCAGATCATAATTCCCGTGCCCATCATTTTTCTCCTGTTTACTTTAATTTAATTGCTGCATTTTTGAGAGGAATGTAAAAATGAATCCATATACCAAAAATTTAAACCGGATGGAATTTCTGGTCACGCTCGCCTGCACGGGCCGCTGCAAGCACTGCTCTGAGGGGGAGCATCCGGCGGCGGGCGTGTCGATTGACGGCGATATTGCGGCCAAAGCTGTTCGCGATCTGTGTACACAGTATGACATCCAATCACTCATGACGTTTGGCGGCGAGCCGCTGCTGTGCCGCAATGCAGTATATAAAATCCACGCCGCCGCCCGGGAAATGGGGATCCCTAAAAGACAGCTGATTACCAACGGATTTTTCAGCAGGGATGAGGAAGAGATCCGCCGGACTGCGCTCAAGCTGGCTCGGAGCGGCGTGAATGAGATCCTGCTGTCCGTGGACGCCTTCCATCAGGAGACGATCCCGCTGGAACCGGTGAAGCTGTTTGCCCGGGCAGTGAAAGCTGCTGGTATCCCAATCCGCACGCACCCGGCCTGGCTGGTCGGTCCGGGGGACAAAAATCCCTATAATGAGCGAACGGCCGAAATATTAGCGGAATTTACCCGCATAGGGATTGCACCATCGGAGGGGAACACCATTTTTCCGGGCGGAAATGCGCGCAAATATCTGGAAGAATATTTTGACCCAGGTGAAAAGCCGGTCAGCCCGTATCAAGAAAAACCAGAGGATGTCCATGCGATCTGCATCTCCCCCGGCGGGGATGTCCTCGGCGGGAATATCTATCGACAGAGCATTTTAGAGCTCCTTGAGAATTACAGGCCATATGGGAGAAAGAGTGAATCATGAGAAAATGTTGCGGTGCAAGGCACGATCGAGATAGAATCCGGTTGCATTTCCATTATATCTGACCGCAACCCTCAATTTCGCTCTAATAGTACTGCTCCTGAAAATGCACCGCCGCTGCAATTTCCGCCGGATCGAAATGACATCCCTCCGGCGCGGCGACAAGCTTATCCTCCACATCATTATGGCGGTGGACGATGCCAATGATTCGGGCTGTATAGATCTTCACCGGGGCGTCTACACCGAGCAGGTACACGTCGAGTTCCTCGCCATCTGCGGAGAAGACATTTGGGATATAGCCGTAATTGACCGGGTAGATCAGGCCGGGGTGCTTGGGATGCGCGCTTCCCATGGGCCGGTCTATTTTGATCGCGACTGTTTTTCCGAGATAGGAGTGAACGAGTGCATTTCTCAAAATATCTGTGATAAAATCGCGCTTCCCCTCGGTGTACTTCTCCCGACCGCGATCGATGGGTGCCTGCCGGGCGAGGGCGACCTTGAGCGCCTCATAAGCCTTTGCGGCGGACGGGTGACTGTTCAGATAATCCCGGAAGTTTATGTAATGGATCCAGTCCATGCTGTTTGTATGGACGACGTGAATAAAGTGCGTCTGCAAATTGCCCGTTCCGTCGTAGTAACTCCCTGACGCAAAGAGCAGCTGCTCTCCAAGTTCCGACTTTGGCCGATAATAGAATCCCGCGTCTTGGAGTTCTTTTTCAAAGGCGAGAATATCATCAAAACAATCGACTGCAACGGCGATGTCAATGATCGGCTTTGCCTTAATGGCGGGGATGGAAGTGCTCCCCACGTGCTGAATATCCCGGATCACATCCCCTAAAATGGCTTTTAAGCGGGAAATAGTGTGCTGAGCTTCCGTTTCCCATTCTTTCTCATGTTCACACAGTTTTACAGTTCCGCGCTTTAAACCAATCATTGTGAAACCTCCGATAGAGTTCGTGGGTGGGATTCCATAAAATATAAGAAATTGCAAAACAATTACAAATGATTCCAGTGCTGTAACGCTCCTTGTAAAGGCGTATTTTCCGCGATAGAATGAGAATGGACGGAAAGCGTGTGACTTCCACATAATAGAAATTAAAAAAGCGAGGTGCCCAGTCATGAAAAAGCGCGCGTACACCCTCCTGATCCTGCCGGTCGTTGCGATCCTTTTAGAGGCGCTGCCGTATGGAGCGGTGCTTCAGTTTGCAGACGAAAGCAGAACGTATCGCCAGACCTTTTCCTACTTTGACGGGACGCCCTATGGCTATGCGAACTTCGGCCCGCTGATTGCCGCCGTGCTGACCTGCGTTGCCCTGCTGCTTGTTATCATCCTCCTGGCCAAAAAGGAAGAAAAACTCTGTATGGGCATTGCTGTGCTCTCCGGACTGGCGGCGGCCGCGTCGCTGATGGGCAATGTGATGGGTTTTTCCGTGGTCGGGCTGCTGATTACGCTCGTTTTGCTGGGGCAGTGCGTGCTGAGCTTTATGCTGCGGGACCGACTGTGGTAAGAACGGATTCCATTGGCGCAACGCCGGGGGCAGCGTTTTCTGCGTGATTGTTCGAACCCCAGGCCGGATGCCATTCACACAGACTCTTTGCGTGCTGGATGGTGATGATTCTCCCGTCTGAATTTAAAATGTTACTCCACCAGCCCAAACGCCCGCACGGCTTCAGCCAGGCCGCCGTCTGATACGCCGCTGGAGACATAGCGGACAATTTTGCGCAGTTCCGCGTTCCCTGTGCCGATGAGTGCGCTGTTGGGCGCCAACTCGAGCATGGGGCGGTCGTTGTTGCCATCGCCAAAGGCATAACAGTTCTCCAATTTTAGCCCCATCCGTTCCATCACCAGCCGCATCCCGCTGGCCTTGGTGTGCCTGGCGGGTACGAGCTCGCGGACGCGGCTGCCGCGGTCGATAAAGTCGAACATCTCGCCCCACTCCTGCTCAAAACGCTCTAAAATTTGCGGCGACGGGAAGCGCAAATACATCTTGGTAAAAGGGTCATCCAGCTTGTCGGCCCGTTTGACGGTTGCCCCATCCCGCCGGTAACGTGCCCGACAGAGGCGAAAGCCGAGATCGGTGAACCGCCGCGTGTAGTAGAGGACGTTCATCCCCTCCAAAAAGCCCTGAATACCCAGCGTTCGCGTCTGCTCCGCGATTTCCGCACAGCGCTCGAGGGGCAGCTTGTATTCGTACAGCGTCTCCCCGCCCAGATCCACGGCGCTGCCGCAGCCCAGGATGTACCCGTCAAAGGGCAGGGCGCGGCAACGGGGGTCGAGAAGCACCCGGGTGCGTCCCGTGTTCAGGAACAGCAGATGGCCGCGCGCTTTCAGCTGGTCGAACAGCGCCGGGATTTCCGCAGGGATTTCTCCCCTGCCACCCGCGATAATCGTCCCGTCGTAGTCAAAAAACAGCGCCTTTTTCCCCATGAATTCCACTCCTTTACCGCTCCTATTCTATCACAGGAGGGGGATTTTTCAAAGGGGGCTTTGTTTCGCGTCAGAAACGTGGTAGAATGTTTTTATCATTGATCGTGCGGCGGGAGGTTCTGTGCACCCGCACACTCGGGAAGAAGTTCATTCAGATGAAACAGGTCAAAATCACCGTCCTAAAGACGACGCTGGACAAAGAACTGGCGGCGGAATACGGCGTCGAGGGGCTGACGGCCTGCCCGATGATGAGAGAGGGACAGGTTTTTTACGCGGACTACGCCAAGCCGGACGGCCTGTGCGACGAGGCGTGGAAGGCGATCTATCAGTATGTATTTGCGCTGGCACACGGAGCGGGAAAAGAACTCTTCTATTACGGGGACTGGATCCGCAAGCCGGGCGTGGCCATTTGCAGCTGCAACGATGGCCTGCGGCCTGTCATCTTCAAGCTGGAGGCGACGGAGGAGAAGGCGGAGATCAACTATGAGCCGGTGCGGTAGGCACCCCGTGTGACTGCGGGAAAAGATGCACTGGATCCCCATTGCGGAACTCGATCGGCACCGGGTGTATCCGGTCTTCTTAAAAGAAGTGCTCGGCCATCCTGCGAAGACGGTCGAGCATATTGTGACACATGAATAAACTTTGAGATTTTGTTAGTCTGCGGTCGGTTCCCGGAGCGGGAGGAGCATATCGTACCACACCGCGCCGCCGTGTACGGACGCGGAGACGCCCAGACAGCGGAAGCCGAAAGTCTCATAGTAATGAATCAGGTGCTCTTTGCACGTGAGGATGACGCCCGTCCGGTTCTCGCCGCGCGCCTGCGCGATAAATGCGTTCACCAGCGCAGCGGCGATGCCCTGCCTGCGGTGCTCCGGCAGCACGTCCAGTCCGAACACGGCCAGATAGGCACCGTCCGGATCATAGAGGGTCGGGTCGGCGAACATCTCATCGCAGATCGTCCGGCGGTTGGTAGTCATTCCGTTGATGAATCCCACGGGCACGCTGTCCTTCTCCGCCGTGAGGAAGCAAGAAGGAAACTGCGCGAACCGCGCCGTCAAAGTCTTTTCACTGGCGGCCTCTGCGGACGGAAAGCAGGCCACCTCAATCCGGCCCAGTGCGGGCAGATCGGCCGGTGTGGTTTGACGGATAATGATTGCCAATGCGGATCCCTCCCTGATTCAAATGGCTGCAATGACAGCCGAGCGTATATTTTCCAAGGCCTCTCTGGCGGTCTAATGGCCGTCCTCCGGGAAATTCGGCGGAACGCCGGGGGCAGCGTTCCCTACGGAGATTGTGCAGACTTTTTTCCGGTACCCCTACAGAAAAACAATCGGGAAATAATCTCCCCTGTCACAATCATTTTTTGTAACAGGGGAGTTCTTTATTCAGTCTGTGCGCGAGAGTCTCCGGCTCATGCGCGTGGGCGTTTTTTATTTTGCCGGCACGATCTCCTGCCAGTAGCCGTCCGGATCGGCGATGAAGTAGATCCCCATATCCGGGTTTTCATAGCAGATGCAGCCCATCTCCTGATGCTTTTGATGCGCTGCCTCCATGTCGTCTACGGTAAAGGCCAGGTGGAATTCATTGTCCCCAAGGTCATAGCCGTCCTTGTCCCAGTCGCGCAGCCAGGTCAGCTCCAGTTCAAAGCCGGTCGCGCCGTCACCCAGATAGACGAGGATAAAGCTGCCGTCCGCCGCCTCCTTGCGCCGGACCTCACGCAGGCCGAGCGCTTCCTGATAAAAACGGATGGATTTGTCCAGATGCTTTACGTTGTAATTATAGTGGGCAAATTGGAATTGCATGGTCGTCTCTCCTTTACTGTTCATTGCATGAAGTGTTCGCCCCGCCGGGTAATGGGGACCAGGTACTGGGCTTCATCGGGATGGGCGGAGGCCCAGCGGAGAATCACGGAGTAGTCCTCCCAGCAGTGCATGGGGTAGATCTTCTCCGCCCGCGCGAGCGTGAGGAAGTAGTTCAGCCCGCAGTCGTAGTCGTCCTCCTGGCGCGGGTCAAGCGGGATGAACGCGGCGTCGAACACCTGCCCGCGCAGGGGCTCGATATTTTTCCGGAAGTTTTCCGCCATCTGGCGGTTCCAGTATTCCGGTTCCCCGCGCCACTGCCAGTCGTTCAGATCCCCCGCGTGGTAGAGGCGTTTCCCTTCACACTGCACGCAGAACGCCACGCCCTCGTCCGTCGATTTAAGTGTCTGGACCGTCAGAGCACCGTCCTCCCAGTGGCCATTCGGCCCCAGACGCACGGTGCAGGCGGCGCAGTCCGCTGGCACCCGGCTCTGCCAGATATCATCAGACAGGATAAACTGAATGTCCGGGTGTGCCGCTTTCAGATTGAAAATCTCTGGATTGAAATGGTCCGGGTGGCGGTGGCTGACGAAGACATAGGGCTGTTTTCCCGCAGGGAGGGTGAGCTCCCCCTGCCAGTAGTCGAACAGCAGCGCGGTATGTTCCAGCTCGACCAGAAATCCGCTGTGCCCAATGTAGGTGACCTCCATTGCCGAACCTCCTCCGGGATTTTTCACCATCATATCACACTTTGTCCGGCTGCGCAAGGTGGGAGTTCCGCTTCCGGTTTTTCCACCCGAGCAGGAGTGCGGAGTTGACAATAACCAGTACGGATCCGGCGTTGTGCACCAGCGCGCCGACCACCGGATTTAAAATCCCCGTAATCGCCAGAATGATTGCGACAAAGTTCAGCGCCATGGAAAAGGAGAGATTGCACTTGATGGTGCCCATCATCCGGCGTGCCAGCCGCAGCAGGTGGGGCAGTTCGCGGATCTCGTCGTTTACCAGGGCGATGTCCGCCGCGTCAACTGCGATATCGCTGCCCACGCCGCCCATCGCAATGCCCACAAATGCCCTTTTGAGCGCTGGCGCGTCGTTGATGCCGTCACCGATCATGCACACGGGTTCGCCCCCGGAGGTGTAACGGTCAATCTGACGCAGTTTTTCCTCAGGCGTGCAGTCCGCGCAGTAATCGGTGATCTCAAGCTCCGCAGCGATTGTCCGCGCGGCGTTTTGATGGTCGCCGGTCAGGAGGACGGGTTCCGCACCGGCCAGCCGGATCTGCTCAATGGTTCCGGCGGCGTCCGCCCGCACGGTATCGGACAGGGCGATAAAACCGGCCGCCGTACCGTTTACGGCAATATAAAGCACTGTGCAGCCGCGCTCAAGGTCGGATTGTGCCGCTGCCCGGATGTGTTCAGGCAGCGCGACATGCTGCTCCTCGAGCAGTGCGGGATTCCCCGCGAGGACTTTTTGGTCTTTAACAGTGGAGGAGACACCGCGCCCCGGGATCATTTGAAAATGTTCAACTGCGGGGATGGGGGCGGAGGCCTGCTCCCGATAGCAGCGGACAACGGCCTTGCCCAGCGGATGTTCAGAGCACGATTCCACCCCCGCGGCGTATTGATACAGCAGATCATCCGGGATAGAAGGAGAAAAGCTGCGCACTGTGGTCACACGCGGTGCGCCGTAGGTGAGCGTGCCTGTCTTGTCAAAGGCGATGCGCCGGACCTTGGCGAGCCGCTCCAACGCATCGCCTTCACGGACGAGAAATCCGTGCTTGGTCGCATTCCCGATGGCCGCCATGATCGCCGTAGGGGTTGCGAGCACGAGTGCGCACGGACAGAATACGACCAGAATCGTGACAGCGCGGATAATTTCCCCGGTGATCAACCCGGTGATCACTGCCGCCGTCAGCGCGATCACCACGATCCACGTGGCCCAGCGGTCCGCGATGCCCACAATTTTGGCCTTGCCCGCGTCGGCGGACTGTACCAGCCGGATCATCCGCTGGATGGAGCTGTCCTCGCCCACTTTTTCGGCGCGCATCTCAAAGGCGCCAAACTGGTTGACTGTTCCGCTGGCGACCTCATCCCCGGCCTCTTTGTCCACGGGGAGGGATTCCCCGGTCATAACCGCTTGATTTACGGAGGTGTGACCGGATAAAATGACTCCGTCCACAGGGATGGTCTCACCGGGGAGCACTTGCAGGGTGTCGCCTGCCTGAACCTCCTCGGCCGGGATTGTCTCCTCCTGATCTCCAACAATCCGCCGGGCGGTACGGGGCGTCAGGCGGATGAGTTTCTCAATCCCGGCCTGTGCCTTTTTGACGGTCAGATCCTCCAGCAGCGCGCCCAGCTGCATAATAAAGGCGACCTCACCGGCGGCAAAAATTTCTCCGATGATGATGGAGGCGATCAGCGCGATGGAAACCAATACGTCTGCCTTGATATCGAACGCTGTCACCAGCCCGATCACCGCCTCCAAAATAATTGGAATGCCGCACAGCACAATCGCGACCCAAGCCGGGTCAATGGGCAGCGGCAGATCAAACAGGCTGATGATCAACGCGATCCCTGACAGGACCAGTAGGACGATCTCCTTCCGCGTTCCGCCCCATTCCAATAAATTTTCCAATTTTTTCATAGCTTTTTTCACGGTGCAGCCTTCTTTCCGCAAAAATAATTACTACAGGAAGCATTTTTAATTGTATTATACCTATAGGGGTATAGGTTTGTCAAGAGGTAACAGAAAAGCCCCCCTGGGGAGGCTTTCAGGCGTTAGGAGTCCGCGGCTCGTGCGGTTCGCTATCCGCCAAAACGGCATCGCTTGAAGTCATGCTCATAAATCACGATTGTCAATTTTCCGGCCTTTAAAATAAAATTCCCTGTCCTTTTCATTGACCTCCCGCAGCACTTTACACGGATTCCCGACTGCCACAACATTGGAGGGCAGGTCCTTTGTCACGATACTGCCGGCGCCGATCACTACATTATCGCCGATTGTAATGCCAGGCACAATGATGGCCCCCGCCCCGATCCAGCAGTTTTTACCGATATGGACCGGCATATTATACTGATAGCCCTTTTCGCGCAGCTCGGGCAGAATAGGGTGGCCTGCGGTGGCGACAACAACGTTTGGGCCAAACATGGTATAGTCGCCGACATAGATGTGCGTATCATCCACCAGGGTCAGCCCAAAGTTGGCATATACATTTTTGCCGAAGTGGACATGTCCGCCGCCAAAGTTGGCGTGGAATGGCGGCTCGATATAACAGCCGTCACCAATCTCGGCAAACATCTGCTTTAACAATGCTTTGCGCTTTTCCATTTCCGTGGGACGGGTTGAGTTAAAATCATATAGGCGGTCCAGCCGCTTCAGCTGCTCGCGCATGATTTCCTCGTCCCCCGGCAGGTACAGTTCACCTGTATGCACTTTTTCTTTCATACTCATGACGATATAGCCTCCTTGACGGTCAGATCCCTGACCCATTTATATTTTTTATAATGCAGATAGACTGCGGGCAGTTTGATCAGCTCATCCAGATTCACGATAAAATAGACGGTGAGCACCGGCCAGCGGAACACGAATGCTCCGAGAAAGCCAAGAGGGACCGTAATGCACCACAGTGTGACGGTGTCACAGATCAGGCCGAATTTACTGTCGCCGCCGGCGCAGAAAATTCCGCTGATGGTCGTGCCGTTGATGGATTTGCCGATCAAATAATAGGAGCATATGACGATCATCCACTGTAAATAGTACTTTGCCTGATCGGTCAGATTTGTGGCGGAAAGAATCACGGAGATTAAAATCAGCAGTACGATTCCCGACGCGATGCCGCACAAAATGGAAAATTTGCAGAGTTTCCCACCGTACTTTTTGGCGTTTTCCAGCCGGCCTGCGCCCAGTTCGTTCCCCACGATAATTCCCCCTCCACTGCCGAGGCCGAGGCCGAAACAGGCGACCAAATTCTTTACAATGTTGGCAATGGAGTTCGCGGCAACTGCGTCCGTCCCCAAATGGCCCATGATTACAGAATACATGGTGAATCCCACGCCCCAGACAATCTCATTGCCGAGGACAGGTGCCGTATATTTCCAAAAGTCGCTGCGCAGCTGTTTATCATCCCGCAGAAGATGACGCCGCCGCAGCTTGACGCGATCTTTTTGTGCGGTCTCCAAAAGGCACCATGAAACTTCCACCATTCTGGCAAGGACTGTTGCGATTACCGCACCCGCAATTTCCAGCTTGGGCAGGCCCAAAAGCCCATAGATGAGGATGGTATTCAATACAATATTCAGGACAACGCTCGTTGAACTGATGATGCTGCTCCTGCCGGCCTTGCCACTGTTTTTCAGAATGCAGAGATAGATCTGTGAAATGCCCGTTTAAAAATAGGAAACGGAGACAGCACGCAGATAAACAGCGCCTTTTTCTATTAAAGTGGGATCGGATGTAAAGATGCGCATTAAAAGAGCGGGGCAGAACAGAGCGGCAAGCGTAAACACAAGAGAGATCGCGGCGGTAATTTTCAGCACATAGGCAAAGATCCGTTCTACCGCAGGGATTTCTTTTTTCCCCCAGTACTGCGCTGCCAGCATGGAGAGCCCAATGGTCATCGCGGCCAAAAATAAATTTTGCACAAAGGTGATTTGGCCGGCAAGGGAAACCGCTGCCCCTGCGAATTTTGAAATATAGTGTTAAAATTTCGGCCAGCATAAAGGTTGTACCCGCTGGAATCCCACGGGCAGGGGGGATCATATCATGTTGGCAAACCGCTCGACGGCCTTGGTGAAGTTGGCGATGGTCTGATCGGCGTCCCCGTGCTCAATCCCGTCGCGGACACAGTGATTGATATGCCCCTCCAGCACTACCTGCCCTACCCTGTGCAGGGCGGATTTGGCGGCATTGATCTGGGCGAGGATATCCTCACAGGGGACGTCCTCATCCACCATGCGGTCGATCGCCTGCACCTGCCCGATGATCTTTTTCAGTCTGCGGTGCAAATTTTCGGCATCCATGCACTGTCTCATAAAACACATCTCCTTGGTTTTGTTGTAGTTATTATCGGCTAAAACGGATTTTTTGTCAAGGACTGTAAACGCCCGGACGCGTGTTGACATTAAATGCAGATTGTGGTACAATACGGGCAGAATAAAATGGATTGGAGTTGAAAAGATGATTTCTCGTTCTCGCTGAATTTTGCACAGGCGCGGCGCAAGGCCGTGTATACCTGTGCCCTTTTGCGGGAACAGAAGGGCCTGACCAGAGATCAGGCTGGCGTCTTTTCGGTTTAGTCCGGCAGAGTCCTCTTTGGGCATCGGCATACCGTGGGAGTGCGTGTTCCCGCGGTATTTTTGCATCAAGGGGGAATTTTTATGTCCATGATCGATATCGTCCATCTGACCTTCGGCTATGACGGCAGTGCGGAAAATGTTTTTGAGGATGTCTCCTTCCGGCTGGATACGGACTGGCGCACGGGCTTTACTGGACGCAACGGACGGGGAAAGACGACTTTTTTCAACCTCCTGCTGGGGAAGTATCCCTATCAGGGGCAGATCAACGCCAGGGTGGATTTTGAGCTGTTCCCATATCCAATCCCGGACCGGGGGCTGTGCGCCTGGGATCTGGCGCCCATTTTCTGCCCCGGGTGTGAGGAATGGGAGCTGATGCGTGAGGCCGGGCGGCTGGAAGTGCCGGAGGAGGCGCTCTTCCGCCCGTTCGACACGCTCTCGGGCGGAGAACAGGTCAAGCTCATGCTTGCCGGGCTTTTCCTGCGGAAAAATGGGTTTTTGCTGATTGATGAGCCGACGAATCATCTGGATCTGCGGGGGCGGCAGGCGGTGGCGGACTATCTGAGGACGAAAAAGGGGTTTATCCTCATCTCACACGACCGGGCATTTCTCGATCGCTGCACGGATCACACCCTCTCCATCAACCGGAAAGATATCACCGTGACAAAGGGGAATTTCTCCGTATGGTACGCGGAAAAACAACGGCAGGACGAGCGGGAATTGCAGCAGAATGAAAAACTGAAAAAAGATATCCGCCGCCTCACGGAGTCCGCCCGCCGCACGGCCAACTGGTCGGACAAGGTGGAGCGGACCAAGACGGGCACGCGCAACAGCGGGCTGCGTCCGGATCGCGGATATATCGGTCATCAGGCCGCTAAAATGATGCAGCGCTCCAAGGCCATTGGTGCCCGGCGGGAGAAAGCTGTAGCAGAAAAAGAAAAGCTGCTGAAAAATATTGAGTACACCTCCTCTTTCCGGCTGCCTTCCCTGCCCTCCCGGCAGGAGACACTGCTCCGGCTGGAGGATGCGGCCATGGTCTACGGGGACCGCGTGCTTTTCAAGCACCTGAATTTTTCCGTCCGGCGTGGGGAACGGATCGCCCTGACCGGGTGCAACGGCTCGGGGAAGTCCACGCTGCTCAAAATTTTGCGCGGTGAGCTGGCGCCGTCCGCCGGGCGGCTGTACACAGCGTCCGGGCTGGTGATTTCCTACGCCGCGCAGGATGCCTCTGCCCTCTCGGGGCGGCTGGAGGACTATGTTGAACAGTCGGGTGTGGACCCTACGCTCATGCGCACGCTGCTGCGTAAATTTGACTTCCCGCGGGAGCTGTTTGACCGGCCGCTGGAGACGTACAGCGCCGGGCAGAAGAAGGAGGTGCTTCTTGCGCGCAGCATGTGTGAGCCGGCGCACCTGTATATCTGGGATGAGCCGCTCAACTATATTGACGTCATCGCGCGCATGCAGATCGAGGCCCTGCTGCGGGAGAACGGGAGCACCGCCGTATTCGTCGAGCACGATCAGCGCTTTTGTGAGCAGACCGCCACACGGGAATTTGCACTGTAGCGGAGGGGAAAAGGGATGACTTTCCGGAGCGGATATGTTATGATGAGCATGGATTAACACAGCGGATGGCAAGCCCTTCCGGACATCTCGGGTGCGAGGAATATCACTTTTTAAATTCAGAAAGGCGGGTTGATCAGAATGAGGCGGACCATCAGAACAGCATCGTTTTTACTGGCCGGGCTGCTGGTACTTTCCATGGCGGGGTGCAGTCAGGTCAAAATCGGGTACGAGCAGGAAAAATTTGATACGTTTATGCAGGATGTGTTTGTCAACACCATGCAGAGCGACTACACGACGGCGCACACCTTCCTGAAAAATCCGGCCGATTTTGGCGTGGATATGGAAAAGGTGCCTGTCAATTTGGGGGACCGTTTCACGCAGGAGAACATGGAAAAGCAGCGGGAACAGCTCCGGGAGACCAATGAGACCTTCCGTGAGTTTGACCGCGACCTCCTCACGGCGGAGCAGCAGGATATCTATGACACCTTTGACGCTCAGATTGCGCTGGAACTCCAGCTTTCGGATGCCAAATTTGACTATTACGCTCCCCTGTTTGAGAGTATGTCGGGGCTTCAGTTCCAGCTGCCGACCCTGTTTGCGGACTGGGAGGTGCGTAGTGAGCAGGATGTGCAGGATCTGATCACGCTGGTGCAGGATGTGAAGCCCTATGTGGCCAGCGCGCTGGACTATACGCAAAAGCAGGCGGACATGGGGCTGCTGATGCTGGATCTGGACGCAGTGGCGGATTACTGCTCCGGGATCGTCCAGGCGGGGGAGCAGAGTGCTATCCTCTCCGCAATGAGCGCGGGCATTGATAGCCTGAATTTGGACCCCGAGCGGGCGGAAACGTATAAAAATGAGTTGGTGCAGGCGTTTACCGACTCTTTCATCCCGGCGTTTCAGTATATTTGTGACACCATGGACGGTCTGAAAGCGTCCGGAAAGAATCATACGCTGGGTCTGGCGCAGTTTGAGCACGGCAAGGAGTACTATGAATTGCTGCTCCGCCAGAGCATCGGCGCGGATCAGTCTGTGCAGGAGGTCCGGGAGATGATGGAGACAGCCGGCCGGGACCACTTGAAAAATCTCAGCGCGATCCTCCTCCAGAATCCGACCGCCCTGCTTCCGCTGGCGGAGAACAATCTGCCGGAGACGGGATATGACTCCTACCAGGAGATCCTGGACGATCTGCGGGACAAGATCCCGGAGCGCTTCCCGGCAGTGCAGGCGCTGAATTATAACATTGTGGCCATCAATGAGGAGATCGCCTCCGACACGGGCGTGGCGGCCTATTTCAATATCCCGCCGCTGGATGGGACGTCGGCCAAGCAGCTGCGTGTCAATCCGAACACGGGAGAAGTTTCCTCCCTGTCCACCTACTCCACCGTGGCGCACGAGGGCTTCCCGGGGCACATGTACCAGTATGCATACATGTACGAGCATGTGGACAGCGATTATATCAAGGCGCTCTCGAATGTCCCCGCCTATACGGAGGGCTACGCCGTATATGCCCAGTATGAGGCCCTGAAGGAATTGGAGGGCATCGATCAGGCGCTTTTGGACGCATACCGGGAGAACGAGCTCATCAGTTATTGTGCGATCATCGTGTGCGATATCGGGATTCACTATGAGGGCTGGTCCATAGAGGAGTTTACAAGCTATCTGAACAAGCAGGGGTTCTCCCTGGCAGGGGAAGATGCACAGCTTCAGTATGAGCAGTTGTGGGCAAATCCCTGCGCATTTGAGCCCTACTATGTGGGGTATGAGCAATTCCGCGCACTCAAGGAGAAGGCGCAGGACGCACTGGGCGATCAGTTCCAGGAAAAGGCGTTCAATGAGGTGATCCTCAAGAGCGGAACCGTACCGTTCAGCGTGGTGGAACGGAATGTGGAGGCATATATTAAAAATTCGGGCGTTTGATGTAAGGGCGCGCTTGGGATAATGCGCATACCCTATGGAGAATTTCTCTAAGATAAAGATTAAAAAAACAACAAGGCCCCGCGGCTAATGCGGGGCCTTTAACATATGAAAAATTCGGATTTATCCTGTCAGAGAAATGCCTGCGGAGCAGGAGGACCAAGGGCCATAGACTAGCTGACAAGGGGGCTGTTTTTGGGGGGGGCTCTCCATCACCTCGCCGATGTATTAAAAATTTTCAAAAAAGTTGTTGGAAGGCGAGTCAGAAATGGAAGTCAATTTGCTGTGCTAAGGAAAACTGTCTGTTTGGGATCTCACCGGGGTGACTGCGAGCGCATGGTTTCACGAATTTTAAAAGAATCCCCAATTACGGGTGGATTCAATTTCCTGTCAGAGAGGCGACTATATGCAAAAACAAAGAAGGGGCCGTTTTCGAACGGCCCCTTCTGTTTTGTGATATTCTCTTTGCCAGAGGATTAGGCAAACGTTACTTTACCTGTACCCCAAATCTTGGCAGTGACAGAAACGGGAAGACCACCAATCTTAGCTGTAGCCTTGCCGTTAACCTCCTCGCCAAAGTTCAGGGTCAGCGAAGTTGCCTTACCGGAGGTTTTATCAATCGTAACATTGATCACACCATCCTTCAGAGCAAAAGACGCGCTGTCCTTATTCAGAGTGATTTCCAGACCGAACTGATCATGACCGATCGTCTGAATCAGATGATTCGCATCGTCATACGAAATGAAATACGGGTAGCCCTTGGCACCATAAGCGGCAGAAGAGTCGACCGTCACATTTCTCAGGGTAAACTTGATCGTAATAGAATTGCCTGAACTACCGGGAGTGACGCTTGCGACATCAGCCTTGTTCAGGGTTGCCGGTTTAACATTGAAAGTCTCCGGCTTGTTAAAGGAGTCCGCAACAGCACCATTTCCAAGAGCAGGACCATTCAAATCACCAAGAGAGGTGTCAGAGCCGCCCCAAGTACGCTGAACGTTTGCCTTGGTAAAACCGGCCTTAGAAACAGCGCTGTTATACAGGGCAATAGCTTCATCAACATTGGTCGGAGCCTTGACGCCGCTTTCAGAAGGCGTCTGCGTACCGGTGCCGTTGTTACCAGTGCCGTTGTTACCGGTACCACCGTTAGCGGACCCGGTCTCAGACGGATCAGCAGCACTCGCGTCCTCGGAAGGAGCAGCAGCGTCTCCGGTGCCGGCCTCTCCATCATCAACAACAAACGCTGCCGGAGTGGTATCCTCTGTGGATTCAGCATCCTCCGTGCCGCCGCACGCTGCGAGCGAGAACACCAGCGCGATGGACATGCCAAGCGCAAGCAGTTTTGCGATCTTCTTCTTCATAGTGGATTCTTACCCCTTTCAAATTGTTCCCCGTGTGGGGATCCGATTCAAATTTCCCACTGCGGTACCACTATGTAAGGCCGCACAACCCGGCCAGTGGTGCAGGGGGAGCTACAGATATTAAGGTACATCATTCCGTCCGTTTTGTCAATAGAAAAATAGGAATTTTAATATTTTTACCGGTTTTATACACTCGATTTTGATAGTATTTGCCAACAGCCCCGCTGACGGAATGTGAACATGACCTGTAAACTGAAAACAGGCCCCGGGATATCCCGGAGCCTGTGCGGGTTCAGAGCAATCAGGCCTTCTTGTCCATATCGCTCTCGTCGTCGCTCCAGCTGTACATCTTGCGCAGCTCCGCGCCGACGGACTCAAGCTGATGCTCGGCGGCCAGCTTGCGGCTGGCGTTGAAATGAATCCTGCCGTTCTTGTTCTCGGCGATCCACTTGGCGGCAAAGGTGCCGTCCTGGATCTCGTGCAGGATCTTCTTCATCTCCTTCTTGGTCTCATCGGTAATCAGGCGCTTGCCGGTCTCATAATCGCCGAACTCGGCCGTGTCGGAGATGGAGTAGCGCATCATCTGGAAGCCGCCCTTGTAGATCAGGTCCACGATCAGCTTCATCTCATGGATGCACTCAAAGTAGGCGTTGCGCGGATCATAGCCCGCCTCCACCAGCGTCTCAAAGCCGGCGGTCATCAGGGCTGTCACGCCGCCGCACAGCACGGCCTGCTCGCCGAAGAGGTCGGTCTCCGTCTCCGTGCGGAAGGTGGTCTCCAGAACGCCTGCACGCGCACCGCCGAGGGCCAGCGCATACGCCAGGCCGATGTCAGTCGCCTTGCCGGTGTAGTCCTGCTGGACGGCGATCAGGCACGGGGTGCCCTTGCCGGCGACATACTCGCTGCGGACGGTGTGACCCGGCGCCTTGGGGGCGATCATGAACACATCGACATTCGCCGGCGGTTTGATCAGACCGAAGTGAATGTTGAAGCCGTGCGCAAAGGCGAGCGCCTTGCCCTCGGTCAGGTTCGGGGCAATGGACTCCTTGTAAATATCCGCCTGACGCTCGTCAGGGGTCAGGATCATGATGATGTCGGCGGCCTTTGCAGCCTCAAACGCGGTGGCGACCTTCAGGCCGGCGGCCTCCGCCTTGGCCCAGGACTTGCTGCCCTCATACAGGCCGACAATGACGTTTACGCCGCTCTCTTTCAGGTTCAGCGCGTGGGCGTGGCCCTGGCTGCCATAGCCGATGATGGCGACCGTCTTATCTTTAATATAGTCGAGATTGCAGTCGCTTTCATAGTAGATTTTTGACATAACAGATTACCTCCTGTTTTTCACAAGTCCAGCGGGCCTGTGTTGGAATTTAATTTGTGCGGGTTCTCCCGCTCTATCTCAATCCGGCTGGCCGGATGAAATCAGATGGATTCTTTGTCCGCCTTGGGGCGGAGGGAGGAGTCGGGTCCGACCTCGATGGCGATCTGGCCCGTCTGGACGAGTTCGCGGATCCCGTAGGGGCGCAGCATCTCAATGAATGTCGCCTTGCGGGAATCCGTGTCCGTGAACTCCAGCGTCAGGGAGGACTTGGAGACGTCCACGATCTTTGCCCCCATTAGCTCGGCGATCTTCATCAGCTCGTGGCGGTTTTTGGCATCTGCGGAGACCTTGACAAGCGTCAGCGCACGGCTGATGTAGCAGCCCTCCTCAAGCACCTTGACTTTAATGACGGGGATCAGTTTATTGAGCTGCTTTTCCAACTGCTCAACAAGATACTCATCGCCGTTGACCACGATGGTGATACGGGAGATCGCCGGATCATTCGTGGGGCCGACGGCCAGGGAGTGGATATTAAAGCCGCGGCGGGAGAAAAGGCCGGTTACCTTGGAGAGGACGCCGGGGCTGTTTTCGACAAGTACGCTCAGAGTTCTTCTCATTTTATATGTTCCTCCTTATGCGGTCAGTTATAGGAGCTCTGCGACGGGTCCACGTGTACCTGCATCAGGAACGGCCCGCGCGCGGCAAGCATCTGTTCAATTGCTGCGGGGGCGTCTTCATCCGTGCGGACATCCGCGCCCGGGATCCCGTAGGCGGCTGCCAGTGCGATAAAATCCGGGCTGCCGTTCAGGTCCACGGCGGTCTCGCGCCCGCCGTACTGCTTGTCCTGCAGCTCGCGCACCATGCCCAAACGGCAGTTGCGCATGACGATGATTTTGACATCAATGCCGTCCTGCACGAGCGTGGCCAGCTCCATCATGGACATCTGGATGGCGCCGTCCCCCATCACAGCGACGACGGTACGGCGCGGCTTGGCGAGCTTGGCCCCCATCGCGGCGGGGAGGGAATAGCCCATCGTACCCATGCCGCCGGAGGTGATGAACATACCGCTGCGCAGCTTGTAATTGTTGGATGCCCAGATCTGATTCTGGCCGACATCTGCCACGAGGATATCGCGATCACGCAGAGCGTCGGAAAGCGTTCGGACAAATTGACGCGGTTCAACGGAATTCTCCATCGGGCAATAGGCCGTATTCTCCTCACACTCGGCACGCAGTGCGGCAGCTTTTTTTGCCCAGTCATCCGGGCAGCGGAAGTCCAGCCGCTCGAGCAGGGCCTCCAGAGCCGGACGGGCCTGTGCCACGATGGGGATAAATGTATTCAAATTCTTACCGATCTCAGCCGGGTCAACGTCGATGTGGATGATCTTGGAGCGCTCGGAAGTGCGCTGCGGGTCCGCGATGGCGCGGTCCCCGACGCGTGCGCCAATGACAAGGATCACGTCCGCCCGTTTGATGGCCGTGTTGGCACACCGCAGGCCGTACATGCCGAGCATCCCCAGATAGAGCGGATGGTCAAACGGCAGCACGCCGATGCCCATCATGGTCGCCGTGACCGGGATGTTGGCCCGCTCCGCGAAGGTGCGCAGCTCCTGCTCCGCCCGCGCGCCGAGGACACCGCCGCCCGCGATAATCAGCGGGGAGCGTGCCGTCTTCAGCAGAGCCAGTGCCCGCTTGATCTGGAGAATGTTCGGCTGGATGCGCGGTTTATAGCCCATGATGCGAGGGGCCTTTGGGTATTCAAAATCTTTTTTGAGCGCCTCCTGCTGCACGTCAACCGGCACGTCGATCAGGACGGGACCCGGGCGCCCGCTGGCGGCGATATAAAAGGCCTCCTTAAAAATGCGGGGCAGGTCATCCGCACTGGTGACCAGATAGCTGTGCTTGATAAACGGCGTGACGGCGCCGGTGATATCTGCCTCCTGAAAGACATCGCGCCCGAGGAGATCGCGCCGGACCTGGCCGGTGATGGCCACGATCGGAATCGAATCCTGATACGCGGAGGCGATGGCGGTGATGAGGTTTGTCGCGCCGGGGCCGGAGGTCACGACACACACGCCGACCTCCCCGCTCGCGCGGGCGTAGCCGCTGGCTGCGTGCCCCGCGCTCTGCTCATGCCGCACGAGGATGTGGCGCATGGAGCCGTCGCGGAGCAGCTCGTCGTAAAACGGGCAGATCGCAGCGCCCGGATAGCCAAAGAGGACCTTTACATGCTCCTCCTTTAAGCAGCGGACCATTGCCTGGGCTCCGTTCACAATCCTCATCCCTCTCTCTTAAAAATTTGCTCCCCCGGCCGGACCGGGAGGAGGGCGGAATCACCGCCCTTACTATTTATATGTTTACTTATCATTATACCACGGGGGCGCGCGGCGTCAAGGCCGTTGCGGCGGAAAGATTGATCAAACTTTATAATTGCGTGCCGCGCGATTTTGTGCGTGAAATAGGTTTTTGGCTGGGCGGGGGCAAAATGTATCACTGAATAATGACAAATTGGGAAAAAAGTGCTATAATCCTACATTGGTTATCTATTGCCCCTGCGGGGCGGAAGAAGGGTCTGGTCACAGTGGAAAAAACGGATTGGTACGGCGAGCTCTCCTCGCTGATGATTTATACGGAGCATGAGATCCCCGCCGTTGGAAGGCTGCTGGAGCTGTTCCGAATGCAGGACTCCGCTCAAAAACAGCACGCCTACGCCGCCTTTTTCAGGGAGCTGGCGGAGGCCGGATTTGCCGATGACCTGAAAGGATATCTCAGCAGCCGGATCCTGTACAGCGATAATCTCTTCGCCCGGGAGGCGTCGTGTAACGCCGGTGTCCCACAGGTGCTCATGCATGCCGCGGCGCACGATCTGGATATTTTAGAGCATCTCTGCACGCTCACCCCCGCGCAGGCCGGGCTGCCGGAGGGAATCCCGTTCCCGGCGGTGGGCCATGGGGAGCTTCCGCTCGGGGATACGGGCTGGGGCGGTAAGGCTGCGGTGCTGGCGGACTTCCACCGGAAAAACGGGTGCGGCATCTTCGCACGGAACAAGGCGTTCCTGTGGCGGGATGGCGAGCTTGTCCCCGTGACCCATACCAACGAGATTACCCTCAGCGACCTAAAGACGTATGAGGAACCGCGCCGTCGCGTGCTGGAAAACACACAGGCGTTCATGCAGGGGCTGCCCGCGAACAATGTCCTGCTCTACGGCGACCGGGGCACAGGCAAATCCTCCACGGTGCACGCCATCCTCAACCGCTATGCCCCGGAGGGCCTGCGCATGATTGAAATGCCCAAGAGTGCCATTGCGGAGTTCCCCAAGGTGGTGGAAAAGCTGCGCGGGACGGCGCTCAAATTCATCATCTTTATTGATGACCTGTCCTTTTCCACCAATGACAGCACATATGCCCAGCTGAAGGCGGCACTTGAGGGCGGTCTGGCCGCGCGGCGGGACAACATGCTCATCTACGCCACGAGCAACCTGCGCCATCTGGTGCGCGAAAAGTTCTCCGACCGCGAGGGCGACGAGCTCCATCGCCGCGATACCATGCAGGAGCAGCTCTCGCTCTCCGACCGCTTTGGCCTGATGGTCACGTTCATCAATCCCGGCCGGCAGCAGTACTACGATATCCTCGACGGAATCGCGGCGGATCGTGGGTTGGCGGTCAGCCCGGAGGAGCTGCACGCGGGCGCCGAACGATGGGCGCTCAGCCGCGGCGGCAGGAGCCCGCGCACGGCCCGCCAGTACATCGACCATTTGGAGGCCCGGCTCAAGCTCGGCCTCGGCATGGACTGATACGTTTACCCTTTTCAGACTACAGGAGTACACCATGAATCATTCTTTTTTTGCCCTGATGGGGCGGATGAAGTATATTTCCCGCTGGGCGCTTATGCGCAACACACATTCGGAAAATCTGGCCGATCACTCCCATGAGACGGCGGTGATTGCCCACGCGCTCGCGCTGATCGGCAACCGTAAGCTCGGCAGGCATTACAATGCGGAGCGGGCGGCGCTGCTGGGCCTGTATCACGACGCCCCGGAGATCCTCACCGGAGACATGCCCACCCCGGTCAAATACCACGACCCGGAGATGAAAAATGCCTACCGCCGTGTGGAGGAGAAGGCGCAGGAGACGTTGCTCGACAAGCTCCCGGACTACCTGCAGGACGATTTCCGTCAGATTCTCCAGGGGGAGGATGCGCAGGAGGGTGATGCAGAGCTGCGCACCCTGGTCAAGGCGGCGGACAAGCTCTGCGCCCTCATCAAGTGCATTGAGGAGGAGAAGGCGGGCAATACGGAATTTATCCAGGCGGGGCGCTCCACACGCCGAATTCTGGAAAACCTCCGCTGTCCTGAGGCAGAGATCTTCATGCGGGAGTTTCTCCCGTCCTATTCCATGACGCTCGACGAGCAGAAGTGACAAATTCGGCCGTGCGCCGTATGATACGATGAAGCCATAAAAATGTGAGAAGCACACGCGGAGGAGGCGGCACCATGCTCGACGGCAAGCGGCAGGCGGACTTTGAACGATTCCGGCGGGAATACCCCGTGTTCCGGTACAGGCAGTATGAGATCATCCCGTCGGCGGGCGCGGTGACGCTCCGGTATACGTTTGAGATACCGGGGCTCTGTTCGTTTACGCCCCAGACTACTGTTGAGACGGCGGCGCTGGAGCTGCTCAACGATCCCGACTGCCCCGCGGCGCGGGAGCTGGCCTTTTCCCTCGGGATGGTGGAGGCTGTCAGCTATATGAAGGCCACCTGTCCCCCCCGTATGGAAGTCCTGTGCGGGGCGCTTGATGCGGACGATATTGCTTGGTGGCAGACGCTCTATTACAACGGTCTGGGCGAGATGATGTACCGCAACGGCATCACCTGTGAAGAGGAGGAGCTGTTTGAGATCGTCGCCCCGGCGCGCCCGGCGGGCGTCCCGACGGAGCCGGAGATCACAGGTGGGAACCTGATCCCTGTTGGCGGCGGGAAAGATTCCGTTGTCAGCCTGGAGCTGCTCCGCGCGATGCACGGCGGAAACCGATGCTTTTTTATCAATCCCAAGGGGGCGGGGCTCGGCTGCGCGGAGGCGGCCGGCTATCCGGAGGAGAGCTGCGTGATTACCCGCCGCACGATTGACCCGAATCTGCTGGAGCTGAACAAAAAAGGATTTTTGAACGGTCACACACCGTTTTCGGCTATTGTAGCGTTTCTGTGTGCGTACTGCGCCGTGCTCACGGGGCGGGAGCATATTGTGCTCTCCAACGAGTCGAGCGCCAACGAGGGGAATGTGGCCGGTTCTACCGTCAATCACCAGTACTCCAAGTCCTTTGAATTTGAGCGCAATTTCAACTGGTACCTGCAAAAGAATGTCACCGGGCGTATTCGCTATTTCAGCCTGCTGCGCCCGTTCAATGAGCTGCAAATCGCCAAATACTTTGCCGGCCACGGGGAAAAGTATCTGGAGGTGTTCAAAAGCTGCAATCTGGGCAGCAAGACGGACAGCTGGTGCTGTAACTGCCCAAAGTGCCTGTTTGTGTACACGATCCTGTCCGCGTTCCTCCCGCCGGAGCGGGTGGAGAAGATTTTTGGACAGAATTTGCTTGAGCGGGAGGATCTGGCCGGCGTGTTTGACGGGCTGACCGGGTTCAGCGCCGTCAAGCCGTTTGAATGCATCGGCACGCGGGAGGAGGTCGGCGCCGCATGCAAGCTCGCCTGTGGGCAGTTTGAGCGAGCGGGGCGGACGCTCCCTGCACTGCTGCGCCGCTATGCGCAGCGGGCGGGCACAGAGCTGACGTTCAGCGAAAAGCTGCTCTTCCGGGAGTTCAACAGTGTTAACCATATTCCGCCCGTGTTTGAGGGATGTGTGAAGGAGATGTTCGACTTTGTCTCGCAGTCAGATTGCTGAGTTTTTAAAAGGCAAAAAGGTGCTAATCCTGGGCTTTGGCCGGGAGGGACGCTCTACGCTTGAATTCATCCGGGAATATCTGCCGGAACAGGAGCTCACCGTGGCGGACGCCAATGCAGTGCAGCTGGACGATCCACACGCCCGGTTGGTCTGCGGGGAGCATTATATGGATGCAATCAACAGCTATGACATCGTCATGAAGAGTCCGGGCATCTCCGTGCGGGATGTGAAAATTTCCCCCACCACGCTTGTGACTTGCCAGACGGACCTGTTTTTGCAGTATGCGGACTGCGCGCGCACGGTGGGCGTCACCGGCACCAAGGGCAAGACGACCACATCCTCGCTGATCTATGCCATCTTACAGGCGGCGGGCGTCAAATCGTGCCTGATCGGGAACATCGGCGTGCCGGTGTTCGACTGCCTGGACGATACGGACGGCATGACCGCGGTGATCGAGATGTCCTCCCACCAGCTGGAGTTCTGCCGCCATTCGCCGGACATCGCCGTGCTGACAAATCTGTATCCCGAGCATCTGGACCACTATAACGGCTATGTGGGATATGTGAATGCCAAGCTGAATATCGCCCGCCATCAGACGGCGGAAAATCTTTTCCTTATTAACGGGGATCAGGATGTGTCGGGTGTGGCGGATCTCACGCGCTTCCCGGCGCGGCGTGAACGCATCTCCCTCCGGGAGCAGGGGGATGCGTTCACGCAGGAGCTCTTTGCGTGCAACGACTACCTGCGCGGCGAACACTTCCACTACGACATCCTGTTTGCCATGCATGCGGCGCGCGATCTGGGCATCGCGGATGAGGCCATTCTGAAGGGCGTTTCCTCTTTCCGCGGCGCACCGCACCGGCTCCAGTTTGTGGGCGAGTACGCAGGGATCAAGTGGTATGACGACGCCATCGCCACCATCCCACGCGCGGTGGAGTGCGGCGTGGAAGGGCTGGGTGATGTGGACACCCTCATTATTGGCGGGATGGACCGCGGGCTCGACTACACGGAGTTTGAGGATTACCTGTGCCGCTGCGGCGTGCGCAACATTGTCTGTCTGCCGGACACGGGCCGTGCGATCGGGCGCAATTTGATCACCAGACACTGTGGTAAAATGATTTATCAGGCCGAGGATATGGAGCAGGCCGTTCAGATGGCGGCCAATGTGACGGAGCACGGCAGAACCTGCCTGCTCTCTCCGGCGGCGTCGAGCTACAATGTGTACCGCAATTTTGAGCACAAGGGCGATGATTTTCAGCGGTGCGTGCGTGAACTCGGCCGCTGAGGGCTGCTGTTTGTGCTGTTTTACTAAAAATAGGGCGCTGTGTTTGTCACACGGCGCTCTTTTTTATGACATCGTTCTATTGTTTTGTGTGGTTGGATGTGATATAATTTTCGGTGAAATGTATAAATAATTATATATTTTGTCGAATCTTTATCTTCTTAAAGGGGGAATCACCTTGAAATCACACAAAGCAGGTTCCATACGCAACATAGCCCTTGCGGGTCACGGCGGCAAGGGCAAGACGACCGTGGCGGAGGCCATGCTCTATCTGGCGGGCATGACGGACCGCATGGGTACGGTCGCGGAGGGGACGACCGTCATGGACAGCGATCCCCTGGAAAAGAAGCGAAAATCCTCCGTATCCACCGCCCTGGCATCCATCGAGTGGAAGGATACGAAGATCAACATATTGGATACGCCCGGCCAGTTTGACTTTGAATGCGGCCAGTGTGAGGGCGTGCGCGCGGCGGACTGCGTGATCGTGGTGACGAGCGCGGGCTCCGACTGCGATATCGGCGCGCAGAAGGTCTTTGCCTCCTCTAAAAAGCAGGGCAAGGGGCGGATGTTTGCCGTCACCAAGACGGACTCCGACCACCGCAGCTTTTATAAGACGTTTGAGGCGCTGCGCAAGGTGTACGGCACCCTGCTGTGCCCGGTCGTCGTCCCGCACATGGAGGAAAATGTAACGGCGTCGTATATTGACCTGATCCATAAAAAGGCATTTGCCTACAAGGACGGCAAGGCCACGGAGGTCTCCATGCCGGAGGGCGACGAGAACTATGAGGAGATGATGGAGATCTTCCGTGAGGCGATCGCCACCACCAATGACGAGCTGCTCGATAAGTTCTTTGAGGGGGAGGTCTTTACGCCCGAGGAGATCATCACCAGCTTGAAGCAGGGTGTGGCGCAGGGCAGCCTGTACCCGGTTTTTGCCCTCTCCGGCCTGACGGGGAACGCCGTTGACCTGCTGCTGGATGGGATCGCGGAGTTTGCGCCGTCCGCCGCGGATAAGGCGGGCGAGCTGGCGGCGGACACGCAGGGCAACCTGCTGGAAATCACATGTGATGAGGCGGAAAAGCTGGCCGCCCTGTGCTTTAAAACGATCGCTGACCCGTTTGTGGGCCGTATGTCGTTTGTCAAGGTGATCTCCGGCAGGCTCACCCCCGGGATGACCGTTGTGGATGGGCGCACCGGCGCTTCGGAAAAGGTGGGCAAGATTGTGGGTATGGTCGGCGCCAGGCAGACGGACCTTTCGGAGATCACGGCCGGTGATATCGGCGTCCTGACCAAGCTCGACAAGGTCCGCACCGGCGACGCGCTCTGTGATCCGGCGCGCGTCGTCAAGCTGGAGGGCGTCACCTTCCCGCGGCCGTGCCTGTCCATGGCCGTCACTCCGGCGAAAAAGGGCGAGGAGGAAAAGGTTGCCTCCGGCCTGCTGCGCCTGATGGAGGAGGACCCGACTATCAACTTCTACACCAATAACGAGACGCACGAGCAGATCCTCTCCGGCCTCGGGGAGCAGCATCTGGATGTGATCACCAACAAGCTGAAGACGAAGTTCGGCGTGGATATCGTCCTCAAACAGCCCAAGGTTGCCTACCGTGAGACGATCCGCAAGACCGTTCAGGCACAGGGCCGTCACAAAAAACAGTCCGGCGGCCACGGCCAGTTCGGCGATGTGTTTATCCGCTTTGAGCCGTGCAGCAGTGAGGACCTTGTCTTTGAGGAGGAGGTCTTCGGCGGCGCGGTGCCCAAGAATTTCTTCCCCGCGGTGGAGAAAGGCCTGCGCGAGAGCATGGCCCACGGTGTGCTGGCCGGCTACCCGATGGTGGGGGTCAAGGCGGTGCTTTATGACGGCTCCTACCACCCGGTCGACTCGTCGGAAATGGCATTCAAGCTGGCGGCGAATCTGGCGTTTAAAAACGGAATCCCGAACGCTTCGCCCGCGCTGCTGGAGCCGGTCGGATCTCTGCGGGCATGCATTCCGGAGGATACGATGGGCGATATCATGGGCGATATCACCAAGCGCCGCGGGCGCGTACTCGGCATGAGCCCCTCTCCGGAGGATAGCTCCATGCAGGTGATCGAGGCGGAGGTTCCCATGGCGGAGATGGCCGACTTCAGCACTATGATGCGCTCCGTCACCCGCGGGCGCGGCAGCTTTGAGCTTGAATTCCTGCGGTATGACGAGGCGCCGCAGGCTGTCGCGGATAAGGTGATCGCGGAACAGCAGGCTCAAAAGGAGTAATATCGTCATTATCAAAGGGGAGGCGGAGCCTCCCCTTTTTGCATGGGTAAATTCCGCTATTTCGGCGGCCGCTCATGGCGGAATTTTGAGCCGAATTCGCAATGTTTTCGGGCTGCTTGACCAGCATATTTTAAATTCAGGCTATTCCCTGACAGAGGCAAGAGTTCTTTTTGAAATCAGCAAGACAGACTGCTGTACGGCAAATCAGCTGTGTTCTATCTTGGAGATGGATCGCAGCTACATGAGCAGGGTTATCAGAAAATTCGAAAGGGACGGATTGATCATTCGGCACACGGACGATCAGGACGGACGCAATCTGAAGATTCACCTGACTGAAAAGGGAAATGCGGTCTTTCAGGAATTGAATAATCGGTCCAATGAACAGATTGCCAACATCATTGCCAAATTGAATTCTGCGGACTGTGAGGAATTGATTCATGCGATGCGAACGGTGAAAAAGCATATTTCCCTGGCGACTAAGAATATATTGATCCGCCCTTTCCGGGAGAGCGATGTGGCGTACGTGATAGACAGACAGCTCTCTCTCTATCAATCAGAAAGACACTTTACAACGGATATCTGGAAAAAATATCTCACGCAGGGTGTGCTGGAACTGATCGGTAAATTTGATGCGGAAAGGGACTGCGTGTTTATTTTAGAGTGTAATGGAAGTCCGGCCGGCTGTATTGCGATTACACATGCGGAAAATGGAGCTGCACAGCTGCGGTACTTTTTACTGGAGCCGGAGATGCGCGGCCTGGGGATGGGGACTGCATTGCTGAACAAAGCGTTGGATTTTTGCAGGGAGAAAAAATATTCACATGTATTCCTCTGGACGGTCAGCGCACAGGAAACGGCAAGAAAGCTCTATGGGAAGGCCGGCTTTGCGAGAACCGAAACGGGCAAAAATGACAGCTGGGGGGCGCCCGTTCTGGAGGAAAAATGGGAGCTGGATTTATAAAAGGCCTTTTTGAAAACAGAATCACTTGATCTTCGCCGGACGCTGATGCGGATCTGCCAGCAGAAGCGATGGGGAAAAATCGGGCGCCAGCGAGAGGTACCACCCGTGATTTTTTGGGATCAACCGGTAGAAAACCGCGCTTTTGATTGACCTTTTGGGCCGGAATTGGTACAATACTATATATACCTGAATTTTGGTTTTAAGGGAGTGGTTGCGCTGGAGATCAAGATTGCGCCGTCGATCCTCTCGTGTGATTTTTCACACATGGGGGAGGAGTTCGGGCGGATGGAGGATGCCGGGGCCGACTGGCTCCATATCGACGTAATGGACGGGCTGTTTGTACCGAACCTGACACTGGGCGCGCCGGTTATCAAATGCCTGCGCCCATCCTCCAAGCTCCCGTTTGATGTGCATTTGATGATTGAAAATCCCATCCGGTATATCGGGGACTTCGCCCGTGCGGGCGCCGATATTATCAGCTTCCACCTGGAGGCCAAATCTGATCCGCGGGAGACGATCGACGCGATTCATGCGGCCGGCTGCCGGGCCGCGGTGGCGATCAAGCCGAACACATGCGCGCGTGCCGTACTTCCGCTGCTGGATGTGGTGGATATGATCCTGGTCATGACGGTGGAGCCGGGCTTTGGCGGACAGAAATTTATGGCCGATATGATGCATAAAATCACCCGCCTGCGCAAAGCATGCGACGAGACGGGCAGGGAGATTGATATTCAGGTGGACGGCGGCATCACGCCGGAGACAATTGCCGTGGCGGCACAGGCGGGGGCTAATGTATTTGTCGCGGGGAGCGCGGTATTCAGCGCGCCTGACGCCGCAGAGATGGTCCGGCAGCTGCGTACGGCCGCCTCAGACGCCTGACAGCCTGCGGGTGGCATTCCCGCAGCAGAGCAGACGTCCGTGCTCCCGGATAATCTGGAGAGCGGCGGGGCTGTCCCCGCAGGGCGTTCCGTATTCATTCAGGAGAGTGCGCACAGAGCGATCCCTCTCGCCAGAGTAGAGAATCAGGCAGTAGCCCTCCTCCGTCTGATACAGGTCGCTCTCCGGCCGGACGGGCAGTGCGGCGCAGGCGTCAAGCAGATTGTCCATATTGCTGAAGGCAAAGGCATAGGCACCCCTGCGGCGCTTGATCATCAGGCGCAGCCGCCCCTTCTCAGGTGGGAGCGTATAGACGATCCGGCAGCCCCCGTCGTGCTCGGCAAAGGCCTCAATAATCATACGCCCGCGGGTGTTGGCACTGATGTGGAGTTCCCGGCACGCGTCGTCAAGCAGGGCCTGAATCGCTCTGCGCGTATGGGCGTCGGAATAATCCATGGCCTCAAAGGTCAGGTGCATCCTGTCGAGATCCTCCCGGGTGAGGCGCGTGGTAATCGTGTGGCTGTTCGGGGAACGGAATTCCATGGGGAGGCAGCTCCTTTCGGTCAATATCAACTGATTTTTATGATAGCGTGGATTGGGCCGTTTGGCAATGGATAAATAATGGCGCCGCTGTCAATCCCTGCCGGGATTGCCCCTTTGGCGGTGCGCATAAAATGGGAAAGGGAGATGCGGCTTTTGGGTCAGGATAACAACTTACCGAAAAATGAGCGTCGGCGCGCCGCGGTGGACCGGCCGACACGTTCGTATATGCTTGATATGATTATTATGATGGTTCCGCTCGCAGTGATGGCCGTGGTCCACTACGGGGCCCGCGCGTTGGGAATCATGGTGCTGAGTGTTTTGAGCGCTGTGGTGTTTGAGGGCGTGGGCTATGCGCTGATGCGCCGCCCGGCGGAACTGGGGGATTTTTCGGCCGTGTTTACAGGGCTGGCGATCGCCCTTGTCATGCCGGCGAGTGTTCCGCTGTGGATGCCGGTGGCCGGGGTGGCTTTTGCCATCATTGCGGTCAAGCTGCCGTTTGGCTCCGCGTCGGAAGCACTCTTTGTCCCGGCGGCGGCCGGGATTGCCTTCCTGACCGTGTGCTGGGGTGATCTGCTCTTTACGTATCCCGCCGTGGGCACCGACGTGGCGGTCACGGGATCGCAGGCGTTTGTCCGTGGGGACTCTCTGGCGGCAATGCTGCGCGTGGGGGATTCCGGGGCACCGACGATGTTCAACTTTTTCAATATCGTATCCGGTGGGATTGCCGGCCCGATGGGCACAACGTGCACCATCGCACTGTTTGGCGCCGCCGTCTATCTGCTGATCCGCAGGCCATCCCAGATCATTGCGCCTGCGGCATTCGTGGCGGTGTGCTCGGTGTGTGCCGTGATCTTCCCGCGTGTCCTCTCCGGGCGGAAGGCCTCCCTGACGATGGAGATCGCCTCAGGCATGCTCGTATTTGCGGCACTGTTCTTCATGAGCGATCCGGCAACAGGCCCTAAAAAGCCGCTTGAAAAGCTGATTTACGGGCTTGCAGGCGGATCGCTGTGCATGCTGCTGCGCTATTTTGGCGCCTATGAGGAGGGGGCGTGCTTTGCCGTGCTGCTGATGAATGCGGCGTGGCCGCCCGTATCCCGTGCGATCTTCCGCCGTAAGAAAAAGGCCGCGGATGACAAGCTTTTGGCCGCGCGGAAGAATCAGCCTTCGGACGTACCAGAGGGAGGGGAGGTCTTATCATGACGCAGCGGGACAAAGCGGCTCCGGAAAAGGAGCTGACCTATCTCCAGATCTTCCGGCAGGGGCTTTTCAGCCGGAATCCCGTACTGGTCCAGGCGATCGGAATCTGTCCAATTGCGGCAGTGGCCTCCAGTACCAAGGTGGCCATCATACTGGCGGCCATTTCAGGTGCGCTGCTAATCTTTGGCGAGGTGATCGCCAGCGCGCTTTACAAATATATCCCGCGCTGGCTGCGCGTGGGAATCTACGCCGTGACATTTATGGCGGCGGTGATCCCGATCTCCCTGGCAATTGATAAGTATATGCCCAATATCTATATCAGCATTGGTGTCTTCCTGCCGCTGATGGCCGTCAACTCCCTGCTCATCTACCGGTGCGATGGCTTCGCAGTGAAAAACCGCGTGCGCAAGAGTCTGGCGGACGCTATATCCTATTCGATCGGCTACGCGGTGGTGCTTGTGGCGGTAGGGGCTATCCGTGAGCTGCTGGGCAAGGGAATGTTCTGGGAGCTTCCGGTAACCGCAACGCCGCCCGTCCCGGCCATTGATACGCCGTTTGGCGGGTTCCTGGTACTGGCGTTTATGTCCGCGTTCCTGTGGTGCCTGCTCTACAGGCGGGACCGTGCGCGCCGATCCGGCGAGCTGGAGGATGCGTCGGATGAGGAGCTCAATGAGGAAGAAATCCTCTCCCGGGTGAAAAAGGTATCTGCGGGTATTGTGGAAACGGCCGTGGGAGCATCTTCCGGGATCGAGCCAAACGCAAAGCCCGGTGAAGATGTGCCGCCCGACCGGCGGGAGAAGGGGGGCGAGGACCGGTGAGTGAGCTGCTGAACATGATGACAATCGCGCTCTATGCGGCCCTCCTTCAGAATGTTGTGCTCTGCGGGGCATACGGTATTACGGAGGCCATGCGTGTGGCGGCCAAGCCGCAGCGGATCGTGCGGATGAGCCTGTTTGTGCTCTTTTTCTCAGTGGCGGGGAACGCTGCCGCCGCCGCACTCAACCTGGTGCCGGAGATCCGCAGTGCGAATAACACGGTCCACCTGGTCCTTTACACGGGCGTGATCTTTGTACTGTATTTTATTACAGTGCTCGTATTTAAGGTCGGCTTTAAAGCGACCCACAGCTTCCTGCGGCAGATTGGGGCAGCGGCGTTCAATACGCTCGTCATTCCGCTGCCGCTGCTCTCCTACCGGGCGGCGTATACGATCACGGAATCGATCGGTGCCGGCATTGGCACGGGCGTGGCTTTCTTTGTAGCGACGGTGCTGCTGAGCTTCGGCATGAGCCGGATCGCACAGAGCAGGCGGATGCCCGTCTCTTTCCGTGGAATTCCGGCGCTGCTGCTGTATACGGCGCTGCTCTCCCTGGCGTTTATGGGCTTTTCCGGTGAGAGCCTGATCGTCTAATGTCTTTCCGGCTGCGGAGGTGGCTTTATGAAAAAGAAAAGTAAAAAATCAGAGGGCCTGCCTTCCGGCCGCAGGAGCTACTATGGATTTGTACGGGATTATCCCGGAAATGAGCCGGTGGACAGCGGTTATAAGAGCGATGTGGAAAAAAAGCAGCGGCGCTCCTCAGCAGTCAAGTGGGCCTTTGCCGTGGTTGGGTTCGTCTTTGTCTTTGTGATCGGGTATTTTTCCGCCACGCTGATGCTGGATATCTCCCATCTGCCGGTGGCGGTGGAATCCCAGCCCGGAGAGACCGGCGCGCCCGCCGGACAGGAACAGGAGTCCGGCACGGCACAGCCCACGGGGGATAATGGCTCCAACGGGCGTAACGCGATTTATCTCCCCGCCTCCAGGCTGGGAGATACGGATGCGCTTAACACGCTGCTGGACAGCGCCGCTGCGGCGGGAATCAACGCGGTGGTGCTGGATATCAAAAATGAGGACGGCACCATCAACTATGCATGTGCCGTCCCAGAGGCGCTCGCGGCAGAGGCACCCACCGCAGATGAGAACCTCCTCCCGGCGATTGATGCGGTTCGGCAGCACGGCATGGAAGTGATCGGCCTGTTTAACTGCTTTAATGATCCGCTGGCGGCGGCCGCACTTGACGGCGGCGCCGTATACTATGAGGATACCGATCAGCTGTGGCTGGACGGATCCCCGGCCAAGGGCGGCAAGGCGTGGCTGAACCCGTACTCGGAGGCGGCGCGCAATTATAATATCCAGATTATTCAGGAGGCGTTCAGCGCGCTGAATCTGGATAAGGTCCTGCTGACGGGGGTTCAGTTCCCGGCCGGGTACTCAATGAATAAGGCGCGGTTTGACGGTGAGGATACCAGCTCCGTCGGGCGCAACGGCACGCTTAAGAGCTTTGTGGACTCGGTGCTTGACGCCGTGGGCGGGGCGGATAAGATCATCCTGTACGTCACGGGGGACAGTGCCCTCAACGGCGACGCGGACCGTTATGATGGCAGTCTGCTCGACTCCAGCGCAAAGGTCTGCGCTCCGGACCTGCGGCAGGCACAGCTTCCGGATCCGATGACTGTGGGGGACACGGAGATGTCCCCGCAGGCGGATATGAACGCGCTGGTCGAGGCGGCCAGCAGGCAGATTGTCAGCCGCGCCACGCTGGGCGGCCGGAGCATGGGGATCATGCCGGTGCTTGACGCACAGGACGGCGAGACGGCCAAGGCCTATATTCAGGCTGCTGAGACGGCGGGCGTAAGCGGTTATATTCTCTGGAGTGATACAGGGGATTACACCTTTTAACAGGTGAATATTATTGAATTAAGCGGAGAAAAGAAAACAGAAGAAAAGGAGCGTTCGGCATGAAATATGAGCGGCTTTTTACACCGGGAAAGATCGGCCCGGTGGAGATGAAAAATAGGATCGTCATGGCGCCGATGGTCATGGGGACTGCCAAGATGGACGGTACGCCCGGCGAGCAAATGATCCGTTACTATGAGGAGCGCGCACAGGGCGGCGTGGGGCTGATCATTACGGAGGCCACGCGTGTGGACGAGCGGACAGGGGTTCTTGCCCCGCGGCAGCTTGCAATGTCCTCCGACCGGCATATTGAGCCGTTTGCGGCCATGGTGCGCCGGATCCACCGGCACGGCGCCAAAATTTTCTGTGAGCTGCACCATCCGGGCCGCCAGACGCTCTCAATCCTGACATCCACCTGGCGCATGAGCAGCGCATTCGGCAGGGTGATGGACAGTTACTGGAACCTGTTTTTTAAAATTGCGCAGAAGCGTGATCTGGTGGAGAAAACGCATTTGCTGCCCCCTGTGGCCGCGCCCAGCGATGTCCCCTGCCGCCTGCAGCGGCAAAAGACACGTGCGCTCACGGTGAAGGAGATCATCCATATTGAAGACGAATTCGCTCAGGCCGCGCTCCGCGTAAAAAAGGCCGGTGGGGACGGCGTGGAGCTCCACGCCGCGCACGGCTACCTGATTCAGGAGTTCCTGAGCCCGTATACCAACAGGCGCACGGATGAATACGGAGGATCTTTTGAAAACCGGATGCGGTTTGTGACCAATATCATCCGTAAGATCCGCGAGAAGTGCGGCACGGATTTCCCGCTGGTGGTGCGGCTGTCCGTGGATGAGTTTTACCGCGAGATCGGCGAGCTGGAAAACGGCTATACCCTGGAGGAGGGGGTACGGATCGCCAAACGGCTTGAGGAGCTGGGCGTGGATGCGATTGATGTCTCCAGCGGGACGTATGAGACGATGAACTACTGGCTGGAACCCACGGAGTTTGAGTGCGGGTGGCGTAAAAATTTGGCCAAGGCGGTCCGGGAACAGGTGAGAGTCCCGGTGCTGGCGGCCAACCTGATCCGCAGCCCGGAGCAGGCGGAGCAGCAGCTCGCCGAGGGAATTCAGGACTTTATCAGCCTGGGACGCCCCCTGCTGGCCGATTCCCAGTGGGCGCAGAAAGCGGCGGCAAACCGTGCGGACGATATCAAGCGCTGCATCTGCTGTCTGTGGTGCTTTGAGAGTATGCTTGAGGGGGAGGAGCGCCGCCAGGCCGGCCAGTGCACGGTCAATCCGCGCGTGTGCCGGGAGGTCGCTGTCCCCATGGACCCGCCGCGCGATGGAGACGGCCGCCGGGTGATTATCGCCGGGGCAGGCCCGGCGGGCCTGACAGCAGCGGAGGTGCTGGCCAAACGGGGATTTCAGGTGACCGTATATGAAAAGGAGGCGCGTGCGGGTGGGCAGCTTACCCTTGCGGAGCTGCCGCCGCATAAGGAAAAGCTCGGCTGGTGTACGCAGGATCTGGAGCACGCCGCGCTGAAGAACGGTGCGGTTATCGAGTACAACCACCCCGCCACGGCACAGGAGATCTTGGATCAAAAGCCGTACGCGGTGCTGGTGGCGACAGGGGCTGTGGCCTGCAAGCCGAAGGGCATCCCCGGCGCGGAGCGGGAGAACGTGCACACCTCCGACTATGCGCTCCGCCATGGGAAGGATTTTGCAGGCCGGACAGTGGCGGTGGTCGGGTCCGGCATGACCGGGTTGGAGACAGCCGAGCTGCTGGCCGACAACGGGGCCAAGGTGTTTATCATTGAGATGGCGGAAAATATTGCGCCCGGGACCTATCACCAGCATTTGGACCGTGCAGTGCCGCTGCTGCGTTCCAAGGGTGTGGCCATCCTCACGGGGCAGAAGCTCAGCGCCGTGGACGATGGCAGCGTGACCTTCACGGACACCAAGAGCGGAGAGAGCCAGACGCGCGCTGCGGACGATGTGGTCATCGCCATCGGAGTGGAGCAGGTCCATGTTCTGTATGAAGAACTCAAGGGACGGCAGGAGAATCTCTTCATTGTCGGGGACGCCGCGCAGAAGGGACGCATCGCCAGCGCGACCCGGGCGGCATTTGACTGCGCATGGGCGCTCAAATAAGGCGGCACAGCGCATTACGGCATTTGATAGGACAGATAGGCTCCCACAGGGATTTCGGTCAAATCCCTGTGGGGCCCTGTTTTTATCTTATTAAAATGGCGCGCTTTCCGCGCAGCTCTGTGGTGAACAAAAAAAGCGTGGTGCACAGGTAACAGCTTTGCATCACGCTCTTTCTATTTTTGAAAATTGGATTTTGCTCATCCTCAGTCAGGGGGAGTTACCGGCTCACGCGCCCGTTTCCGCCCGTACGCACCAGGCGCTCCGCCTCCTGCACGGTGATGCGGTTATAGTCGCCCTCAATGGAGTGCTTGAGCACCCCGGCCGCCACGGCGAACTCCACGGCATCCTGTGGCTGCCTGCCGTCGAGAAGCGCGTAGATCAGTCCGGCGGAAAAGCTGTCCCCCCCGCCGACGCGGTCGACAATATGGATCGCGTATTTCCGGGAGTAGTACGCCTGATTTCCCGTGTAGAGCATGGCGCCCCAGTTGTTGTCGGAGGCGGAGATGCTCTCCCGCAGGGTGCACGCCACCGCCTGAAAGCCGTATGTATCGATCAGCTGCTGCGCCACGGATTCATAGCCGGCGTGCGTCAGCCCGTCCTCAAGGACCTCGCTCGCGGGCGGCGTAATCCCAAGCTCCTGCTCCGCGTCCTCGGCCCCGCCGATGAACAGGTCCACGTATTCCATCATCGGGCGCATGACGGCGCCCGCCTTCTCCCGGCTCCAGAGGTTCGCACGGTAGTTGATATCACAGGAGACCCGGACGCCGTGCGCCCGCGCGGCCGCCAGCGCCTCCCGTGTGATCTGCGCCGCGTCATCGGAGAGCGCAGGCGTGATGCCGGAGAAGTGGAACCAGTCCGCGCCGTCCAAAATCGCGTCCCAGTCGAACGTGCCGGGCTTTGCCTGCGCGATGGCGGAATGCGCCCGGTCATAGATCACCTTGGACGGTCGCTGGGCCGCCCCCTTTTCCAAAAAGTAAATGCCCATCCGGTCCCCGCCGCGGGCGATCTTCGTCGTATCCACGCCAAAGGAGCGTAACTGATTGATCGCCGCCTGAGCAATATCGTTCTCCGGCAGCCGGGTCACATAGACGCTCTGCGCCCCGAACTCGGCCAGCGAGACGCCGACATTGGCCTCCCCGCCGCCGAATGTGGCCTCCAGGCGCGGTTCCTGTAAAAAGCGGAGGTGCCCCTCCGGGGCGAGGCGCAGCAGCAGCTCGCCAAAGGTTACTACCCTCATCTGCCGCACCCCTTTGCAATCTGCACCGCTGTGCGGGACTTCTCCTCAATTTCTGAGGGCGTACCCTTCATCATGAAGCTGCCGCCCACGGCCGCCACCGCCGGGCAGGAGAGGAAGTCGGCCAGATTTGTCTCATCCACCCCGCCCGTAGGCACGAACCGGACGCCCGGAAACACCGGTGCAAGCGCCTGAATGGCCTTGAGCCCGCCGTACACTCCCGCGGGGAAAAATTTAATAATGTCAAAACCCATCGCCCGCGCGCGGACGATCTCCGTCGGCGTGACGCAGCCGGGCAGGTAAGGCAAGCCGTACTCCGCACACACGGCCGCCGCATCCTCTGCCATGCCGGGGGAGACGATAAACTGCGCCCCTGCCTCCACGGCCTGTTCACACTGCTGGGCGTTGATCACCGTCCCAGCGCCAATCGTCATCTGCGGGAACTGCTCCGCCGCCAGCCGGATCGCATCCGCTGCACAGGCCGTGCGGAAGGTGATTTCCGCGGCGTGAATACCGCCGTTGTTCAGCGCCGTCAGCTTTGGCACGACCTCGGACAGGTCGTTGAATACGACGACCGGGACAATGCTGTTCTGCTCCAAAAAGCTGTAATCCGCTGCCATCACTGCAAGACCTCCTTTTTATATTACACGCCGCTGTAGGCGTTAAATCCGCCGTCGATCGGGATCACCACGCCGGTGATAAAGCCCGCGTCCTCCTCCGAGAGGAGCAGCCTGACGGCGCCCATGATCTCCTCAATCTCGCCAAAGCGGCCCATCGGCGTGGCAGCGAGGATTTTGCCGGTGCGCGGTGTCGGGGTGCCGTCCGCATTAAAGAGCAGATCGCGGTTCTGGTTGGTGACAAAGAAGCCGGGGGCGACTGCATTCACGCGGATGCCGTCCTTGGCAAAGTGGACAGCCAGCCACTCGGTAAAGTTGCTCACCGCCGCTTTTGCGCCGCTGTAGGCGGGAATCTTGGTCAGCGGGCGGAACGCGTTCATGGAGGAGACGTTCAGGATCGTGCAGCCCTTGCGGCCGACCATATCCTGCGCGAATACCTGCGTGGGCAGGAACGTACCAATGAAGTTCAGATCAAATACAAAGCGCACGCCGTCCGGATCCAGCGCAAAGAAATCTTTCATCCCCTCGGCGGCCTCGGCGGAATATTCGTTGTCCGTGGTCGCACGCGGGTTGTTGCCGCCCGCGCCGTTGATGAGAATGTCACACTTGCCGAAGTCCGCATGCAGCTGCTCGCGCACCTGCTCCAGTGAATTTTTATCGAGCACGTCCGCACGGTAACCTTTGGCCGTGCAGCCCAGGGAGCAGACCTTTTCCGCCTCTTTTTCCACGGCCTCCTGGTTGATATCAAGCAGGGCGAGTTTTGCGCCCGTATCGGCGAGCGCCTCGGCGATGCCGCCGCAGATGATTCCGCCCGCGCCGGTGATAACGACGACTTTATCTTTTAAATTCAAATTCATAACGATATGCCTCCTGATTCACTCATAAAAAATCTGATATTGTATTTGACTGTGCCGGTACGCAGATGATCTATCCGACTCCACCACAGGATCGCCCGGCTTCCCTGTGTAAGGGGAGCTGTACGCGAATGCGTGACTGAGGGGTTGCAGACTGGAACGGACGAGCCTCACCCCTGCAACAATCACTCCGTCCCGGCTCGCGCCGAGCCACCTCCCTTTACACAAGGGAGGCCGAGGGGCAAAACCCGATCACCTTTCTGCTCCGCAAACAGAAACTCTTTTTCAAGGGGAAGGCTTTAGGCTTCGTGAAAGGGGAGCTTCCGCCAGCCTGTCTCATTTTATCCGCTGTAAGGTCTCCCACACGCCGTTGAGGTACGATGCGCCAAGCGCGCGGTCATACAGGCCATAACCGGGCTTGCCCGTCTCACCCCAGATCATGCGGCCGTGGTCCGGGCGGATGTAGCCGTCATAGCCGTTATCGGAGAGGGCCTTCATAATGCCGATGATATCGAGCGAGCCGCAGTTCTGATCGTGCGCCGTCTCCTCAAAGCCGTTCTCCACGAGCTTGATGTTGCGCACGTGCATGAAGTGGATCCGCCCCATCGCGGAATATTTATCCACCAGGTGCACCACGTCGTTGTTCGGGTCCGCCCCGAGGGAGCCGGTGCAGAGCGTCAGCCCGTTATAGGGGCTGTCCACCAGCTTTAAAAACCGGTCAATATTCTTTTCATCCGTGATAATGCGCGGCAGCCCGAAAATCGGCCATGGCGGGTCATCGGGGTGGATGGCCATTTTTACATCGTTTTCCGCAGCCACGGGGATGATTGCCTCCAAAAAGTACTTCAGGTTGGCAAAGAGCGCCTCGCTGTCCACGTGGGAATACTGCTCAAACAGGCGGCGCAGATCTTCCTTTTTATAGCTGCTGTCCCACCCGGGGAGGGAGAGCTCCCCGCTGAGGGGGTCCATGCCCTTGAGCTGTTCGGCGTAGTAGACAAGGGAGTTGGAGCCATCGGCGGCAACCTTATCCAGCTGCGTGCGTGTCCAGTCAAACACCGGCATAAAATTATAGCAGATGCACTTGACGCCCTCTGCCGCCAGACGACGGATGTTTTCCTGATACGCCTCGATGTAGCGGTCGCGTGTGGGCAGGCCGAGCTTGATATCCTCGTGCACCGGCACGCTCTCAATGACCTCCATTTTCATCCCGTTTGATTCGATCTCCGCCCGCAGGGCGCGGATGCTCTCCCGGCTCCAAACCTCGCCCACCGGCACATCGTACACCGCGGTGACGATATTGTGCATATTGGGGATCTGGCGGATTTTTTCAAGGGTGACGGGATCGTCTGTCCCGTACCAGCGAAAGCCTAATTTCATTGTGTAACCTCCCTGTCTTCAAGCTGAAAATAATTTTTGGGATTGCGGTAACAAATATTTTCGATCAGCCGCCCGAGCAGTGCAGGATCATTCGGATACAGGCCGTTCTCCACCCACGCGCCGACCACACTGCACAGCACGCGCCGGAAGTAGTCGTGCCGTGCATAGGATACAAAGGAGCGCGAGTCCGTGAGCATGCCGTTAAAGAATCCGAGCGAGCCGGTCAACGCGGTCAGGCGCAGCTGTTCACGGATGCCGTCGGCGTGGTCGAGGAACCACCACGCCGCGCCGAGCTGGAGCCGCCCGCGTGTTTTCCCGGCAAAGTCCCCCAGCAGGGTGGCGATGGGGTAGTACGCCCCAGGATTGAGGGTGTAGACCATGGTCCGCGGCAGGCCGGATGATTGTTCCACCTGCGCGAGCAGAGCGGCCGCGTGTTCAATATCGATCGTATTCCCCACGCTGTCACACCCACAGTCCGGCCCGGCCTTCGCGTACAGGACGGGGTTGAGATTGCGGATCACGCCGCAGTGCAGCTGCCAAATCATGCCGCGCCGGGCGAGAGATTCCCCGATGAAGGCGAGCAGTTCAAACTGATACGCGGCGATCTCCTCCTGCTCGGCGACACTTCCTGCAAGCACCTTTTCCAGTGCCCCCGCCGCCTGATTCCGCGTGCCCTTTTGCGGAAAATCCGCCACGGACATATCGGCGGCCACGGCCCCGTTGTCCACAAAGAAATCAAGCCGTTTGGTGACTGCGTCCTCCAGCGTCTCCAGATTGCAGATCTCCAGCCCCGCGGCGGTACCCAATCGCCCGAGGTATTCACGGAAGCCGGCGTTTTCAAGATGAATCACATTGTCCGCGCGGAAACACGGCAGGACGCGGAAGTCAGTGATCTCCGCCCGCATTTTCCGGTGGAAGTGCAAATCGTCCGACGGATCGTCCGTAGTGATGACCGCCTCCACGCCGGAGGAGCGGATCAGATCCCGGGCGCAGAAGTGGCCGTCCGCCATCTGAGCGCTTGTCCGCTCCCAGATTTCCCCGGCCGACTCCGGCCCGATGGGCGTATGGATACTAAAATATTTCTGGAGCTCCAGGTGCGCCCACTGGTAGACGGGATTCCCGATAAAGCCCGGCAGACAGGAGGCGAACGCCAAAAACTTATCCTTGTCCGGCGCGTCCCCGGTGATCAGACGCTCGTTGATCCCGGCCATGCGCATCAGCCGCCACTTGTAGTGGTCACCCGCCAGCCAGAGCTGCGTCAGATTGTAAAACGCCCTGTTCTCATCAATCTCCTGCGGACTGAGATGGCAGTGAAAGTCGAAGATCGGCTGTTTTTCCGCAAAGCGGTGATACAGCATCCGCGCCATTTCATTATCCAGCAGGAAGTCCTCATTCATAAAGGTTTTCACAGCGGAACAGACCTCCCCTATTATGATACTATCATCATACACCGCAATTTTTGTTAATACAATAGCTTAAATTGCTTTAATACTTGCAAAAATTGACTTTATCTATTAAAATATTCTTAAAATACAGGAGCTATATTGAATTTTTTAGGGGGTTATTCATGAACGACAGGATCGTCTGGACAAAGTGGACACTCTCCCAGAAAATGAGGACCTCCACCTATGAGCTCAGTCACTACGGGGATAAGGATTTTAAGACCGTGATGCCGCACAGCCACGACTTTTACGAGCTGTACTATTTCATCGACGGGCGCGCATCCTATATTGTTGAAAACAGGAAGTACCGGCTCCGCCACGGCGATCTGCTGCTGATCCCGCCGGGCGAACTTCACCAGCTGGACATGACCGACAGCTCCCAGCTCTATGAGCGTATCGTGCTGTGGATTACACCACAGTACCTGCGTACCCTGAGCACCCCGCACACGGATCTGGCGGAATGCTTTCGCCTGTGCGGGGAGAGCCGATCCTATCTGATCCGGGATCTCTCCGTGGCGGCAAAGGTTGAACCTTGGCTAAACGAGGCCTTTTTATCCACCTGCGCACACCGGTATGGGGACGACCTGCGGATTGAGATCCTGCTGAAAAATATCTTTTTGGAGCTGTGCAGTTATACACGCGTCCGCCCCGATCCGGAATCCGGTATCAGCCATGAGGCGGTCACGCAGGCCATCGACTATATCGCCGCGCACCTGACGGAGGATCTGTCCCTCGCGGTGCTGGCGGACCGGCTGTATCTGAACAAGTACTATCTCTCCCGCCTGTTCCGGGAGCAGACGAGGGTCACCCTTCACCAGTATATTTTGAAAAAGCGGCTCGCCCTGTCCCGCTCGTTTATTGAGCAGGGCTTCCCCATTGGGGAGGTATGCCGGCGGAGCGGCTTTCAGGATTACACCCACTTTTTCCGCGCGTTTAAAAATGAGTACGGCATGACGCCGGGCCAGTATCACAGGCTGTACGGCCGGCGGGGAGGCTCCGCCGCCCCATCATGAAGGGGCATAGAATCTATTTATAATGAAAAGAGGAATATATATGTGGTTTGAGGAAAGTGTTTTTTACCAGATCTATCCGCTGGGATTCTGCGGCGCGCCGCACGAGAACGATGGTCATACCGTGCCCCGGATCCGGAAGGTGCTGGAGTGGATCCCCCACCTGCAAAGGCTGCACATCAGTGCGGTCTATTTTTCACCTGTATTTGAATCCGACCGGCACGGGTACGATACCCGCGACTACCGCAAAATCGACTGCCGCCTGGGCACGAACGAGGACTTTGCCGAGGTCTGCCGTGCGCTGCACGCAAATGGCATCCGCGTGGTGCTCGACGGGGTGTTCAACCATGTGGGGCGTGGCTTCTGGGCCTTTCAGGATGTGCTGGCACACCGGGAGGGCTCACGCTACCGGGATTGGTTTCACCTCGACTTCGGCGGCAACTCCCGCTACAATGACGGCCTGTGGTACGAGGGATGGGAGGGCCACTTTGAGCTTGTGAAATTAAACCTGAACAATCCGGAGGTAGTCGATTACCTGCTCGGATGCGTGCGGCAGTGGGTGGATGAATTCGGGATTGACGGCCTGCGTCTGGACGTGGCCTACTGCCTGAATGAGGACTTCATGCGGCGGCTGCGCACCTTCTGCGACGCGCTGCGGCCGGACTTTTTGCTGCTGGGGGAGATCCTCTTTGGCGATTACAACCGCATTGTCAACGATTCCATGCTCCACAGCTGCACCAATTATGAGTGCCGCAAGAGCCTCTATTCCAGCCTGAATGACCTGAATCTCTTCGAGCTTGCCCACTCCCTCAACCGGCAGTTTGGCGGCGACGGCTACGCCCTCTACCGCGGCAAACATCTGCTGTCCTTTGTGGATAATCACGATGTCACGCGCGCGGCCACCATCCTGCGAGAGAAGCGCCATCTGCCTCTGCTGTACGGGCTGCTGTTTGGGATGCCGGGCGTCCCCTGCGTCTATTACGGCAGCGAGTGGGGCGCGGAGGGTGATAAGCAAAATGGCAGCGATGACGCGTTGCGCCCGTCCTTCGATGCGCCGGTGTGGAACGAGCTGACCGATTTGATCGCCCGGCTGAGCGAGCTGCGGACTCAGTTCCGCACCCTAATCTGGGGCGATTACCGGAGCGTTCTCCTGACCAACCGCCAGTTTGTTTTCCAGCGGGAGCTCGACGGGGAACGGATCCTGATTGCCGTGAACGCGGACAGTCAGCCCTTTGACGCCCGGTTCGACGTGCACATGGACGCTCAGGAACTGCTCTCCGGGGAGCGTGTCCGGTTGGAGGGCGGCGCGCAGCTACCGCCGTACAGTCTGCACTACTGGAAGCCGGACGGTACCGGGCACGCCTGATCCCATGCGCTCACGTCAAGGGTGGAATTTTCCTTTTCTGTTCTCCGAACTAAATCAACAGTTGAACAGGCGCCGTTTATCTGCTCCGGGATAAACGGCGCCTGTGTTTTGCGCAGATATTTAGGGTGTATTTTTTGCTTCCCCGATATCTTAAAACAGGTTACAAAATTTTTTCAGAACAAAAGGCGGCACAAGATATGGAGGAGAGCGGTATATCATTGACTGGAGAGGCGCTTTTATGAAAAAACGCGTGTTAATCATCGTTGGGGCCGTCATCGCAGCCGCTGTCGCAGTAGCAGCGGGGATCCAGATTGAACGCTGGGTGGATGACCGAAACACAAAGTACGTCTATCCCCCATACATCATCTACAACGGCACATTCTACAAGGACGACGGGTGGGACTACCGGCCGGATATTCCGGAGGAGGGCTATACCGCGACAGACGCGGTCGTAACCACGCTGGTGGACGGCGACGTCCTGCCCAAGGCGGACGGCACCACCAATGTGGAGGCCTACCTGAACGGCACCGTCTATGCGAGCGACGAGTATCCGGATGTGATTTATCTGCGCCTGAGCGGCGGGGAATGGGACGGCCGGTACGCCCGGTTTTACGCCCCGAGCAAGACGGAGACATGAGAGAAAACGCCAAAAACTCCTCCCAAGGCCGTGTGGCTCCGGGAGGAGTCTTATTTTACTCCATTTTTTATTATGCCAGCAGGCTGCACAGCAGGTCCGTGTACGCGGTGGGATCCTCAATCTCGAAGCCCGCCATCAGCATGGCCTGGTTATAGAGCAGCTGGGCATACTTGGCGGCGGTATCCGCATCACTCTCGTATGTCTCGGAGAGCTTTTTCACCAGCGGATGCTCGGGGTTGAGCTCCAGCACCTTGTCCGCCTTTGGCGCGTTCTCCATGGCGATGCGGCTGAAATACTGCTCCATCTCCAGCGTGATGCCGCCCTGGCTTGCGAGGGAGACGGGATGGGAGCCGAGCGCGTTGGAGAGCTTGACATCTGCGACCTTGCCGCCGAGCTTCTCCTTGACAAAACCGAGCATGCCCTCGAGCGCCTGCGCCTGCTGTTTCTCCTGCTCCTTCTCCTCATCGGTGCGCTCCTGCTGATACTCGCGCACGTTGACGAAGTTTTTGCCGTCCTCGCTCAGGAGCGTTTTCATTACGAATTCGTCCGCATCGTCGGTCAGGTAGAGCACCTCGTACCCCTTGGTCAGCAGTGCCTCTGCCTGCGGCAGCGCCTTGGCCTTGTCCACTGTCTGTGCACAGGCGTAGTAGATATCCTTCTGCGCCTCCGGCATGCGGGAGATGTACTCCTTGATCGTGACCAGCTTGCCCTCGAAGGAGGATTTGAATAGCAGCAAGTCTTTCAGATCGTCCTTGTTTTCACCGTAGTCACTCACCACGCCGAACTTGAGCTGGAGACCGAACGTCTGGAAGAATTTTTCATACGTCTCGCGGTCCTTTTCGAGCATCTTGGTCAGCTCGCGGCGGATTTTTTTCTCAATACTGCGGCTGATGGCGCGTACCTGCGGGGACTCCTGAAGCATCTCACGGGAGATGTTCAGGGACACGTCCTGCGTATCCACAATGCCGCGGATAAAGCGGAAATATTCGGGGATCAGGTCGGCGCACTTGTCCATGATGAGCACGCCGTTGGAGTAGAGCTGGAGCCCGCGCTCATAGTCCTTGGAGTAGTAATCAAACGGCGCGGCGGACGGGATGAACAGCAGCGCCTCATAGGAGACCACGCCTTCCGTGCTGATGTGGATCGTCTTGAGCGGGCGGTCAAACGCGCCGAACTTCTCGCGGTAGAGGGCGGCGTAGTCGTCGTCGGAGACCTCCTTTGGGTTCTTATGCCACAGGGGGACCATGCTATTGAGCGTCACATTCTCTGTGTACTCCTCGTAGCTGGGGGCGTCCTTATCGTCGTCGCCCTCCTTTTTCTCCACCGGGCGCGTTTTGGTCATATCCATCTTGATGGGCCAGCGGATGTAGTCGGAGTACTTTTTCACCAGCCCCTGAAGCGTGTACGGGTCCAGGAAGCGGGTGTAATCGTAATCCTCCGTGTCTGCCTTAATCTTCATAATGACGTCCGTCCCGGCGGCATCGCGCGCACACGGGGTGATGGTGTAGCCGTCCGCCCCGTTGGACTCCCAGCGGTTTGCCTCGTCGGCGCCGTAGGCGCGGCTGATAACGGTGACCTGATCCGCCACCATGAACGCGGAGTAGAAGCCCACGCCGAACTGGCCGATGATATCCGCCGCATCCGCCTCCGGGTGCTCTTTGTCCGCCTGAACCGCCTGCTTGAAGGCCAGAGATCCGCTCTTGGCGATCACGCCGAGGTTCTCCTCCAGAGATTTGGCGTCCATGCCGATGCCGTTGTCGCTCACGGTGAGGGTGCCATTCTCCTTGTCGATCTTGAGATCAATCCGGTAGTCGTCGTGCTTGAGGGTGACGGAGTCATCCGTCAGGGAGCGGTAGGCGAGCTTGTCAATGGCGTCGCTCGCATTGGAGATCAGCTCACGCAGAAAAATCTCCTTGTTGGTATAGATTGAGTGGATCATCAGATCCAGCAGCCGCTTGGACTCGGCTTTAAATTGTTTTTTAGCCATATTCTCCGCCTCTGAAACTGTTTTTAGCACTCAGTTGATTCGAGTGCTAATTTAATCATACTCCTTTCTGCTGGAAATTTCAATGAATAAAATGTGAATATTCTTCCCAGCGGAAAAAAAGGTGGAGAAAGTGCCCCCTCCGCTTGATGCAGGCGGGCGGGTGTGGTAAAATTTGATTACTGAATGCAGGAAAGGGTGATGGCGGTGCGGGACCCGTTTATGAAGCGAGTGGCGGCGATCCACGATATCTCCGGCGTGGGGCGGTCTGCCCTGAAGGCCATTATTCCGGTGATGTCCACCATGGGGATTGAGGTCAATCCCCTGCCCACGGCAGTGCTCTCCAGTGACACGAACGGCACGGCGCCCTACAGCTTTGTGGACCTGACGGATACCATGGCAGAGTATATCCGCTGCTGGAAGGCAATTGACATGAGCTTTGACTGTATCTATTCGGGCTTCCTCGGGTCCCCGGCGCAGGTCTGCATTTTGGAGGATTTTATCCGCGATTTCAGCCGGACGGACACGTTTGTGGTCGTGGACCCCGTCCTGGGGGATGACGGTGCGATTTACCGTTCCGTCGCCCCGGAGATGGTGCGGGAGATGCGGTGCCTGGCGGCCCGCGCACACATGATCACGCCGAACTTCACGGAGGCTGCGCTGCTCCTCGGCGAACCCTGCCGGGAACAGATCGATACGCCGACACTCAAGATATGGCTGCGCCGGCTGGCAGAGCTAGGGCCGGAGGTAGTCGTCATCACCAGTGTGCCGGACGGGGAGGCGCATACGGCCGTGGCCGCACTCGATACCGCCACCGGGAAGGCGTGGAAGCTCAGCAGCCGATACATCCCGGCGGCGTACCCAGGCACCGGGGATATCTTCACCAGTGTTGTGACCGGGAGCCTCATGCAGGGGGACAGCCTGCCCGTGGCGCTCGACCGGGCGGTGCAGTTTGTCGGCCAGTGTATTTTGGTCAGCTCCGGGTATGGGTACCCGGAGCGCGAGGGCGTGCTGCTGGAAAAGGAGCTGCCGCTGCTGCGCGTGCCCGTGCGGGTGAGAGGGTATGAGGAGCTTTGACCCCGGTCCAGCTCATTATGAGCCTGAAATTGCAGAGAGATTGACCAAGGACGACGGCCGGCGCCTGATGGCGCCGGCCGTCTGTGTTGAAAAAGGGTAAAAATATTTTAATATGGGATGTAAACTTTTTATTTGTACTCGGAGGTCAGGTCGTAATTCAGGTCGGCGTTGATCGTCATAATCAAATATCTCATCTGTGCCTGAACATGCTGTCTGGCCGTGAATTTGACCGATGTGATCTGCGTAAAATCGCTGTTGAATTCCACGATCAGCTTCCCGTCGGAAAGGCTGTGGGAAACGGACGAAATTTTTACACTCCCGGGGACACCGGCATACTCCTTGACGCCTGCGACCAGTTCCTCGGTTCGGCTTTGATCAATGATATTGACATAGCCGGCCATTCCCTGCGCCACGGAGTCGTGATCGGCGGTGGTGCTGTTGAAGGTGAAGGTCACCGTGGTGCCGGAAACGCTGGCGGAGGCGACATTCCCGGCGCTGAGGGCCGGAAGCTGTACCCCGCTGGAAGCCGTCTTTTCAAATTTGGCCAGCAGTGTGGTCTGGTCCGGCGCGAGTAAATCAATATATTCATCGGAGTTATCGCCCATCCACAGTTTGCCGGATGTAATCTTTTGAGAGGAAGAAGTGCAGCTCAGGCGGCTTCCGCCCGCGTTATTGAACGCGGCGATCAATTCCTCTTTGCTCTGCGGAGCGGACGGTGTCTGCGTGGAATTGCCGGATTCCACCTCGCCGGAGGTGGGCTCGGCCGTTTCGGATTCAGCGGCAGGTGCGGCGCTCTCCGAGGCTGCCACAGTATCGCTTACCGATTCACTCCCGGAGCTGGTGTCCGGCGTCTCTTCTCCGCCGCAGGCTGCCAGTGAAAATACCAGCATCGCAGAGAGCCCCAATGCCAAAAGTTTCATCATTCGCTTGCTCATTCCCTATACCCCTTTGCGTTTTTAATAAAATAGAATAATTATCAGTGATTATTCTATATAAATTATATCAAAACATATAGGCGTATCAAGGGGCGGAAAAATGTAAAAAAATCGGGAATTTTTAAGATATCGACCTTTGTGTATGAAAATAGGATCATTTTACACAGCAGAGGAGCGGGATGGCTTGTACAGGCCATTAAAGCCTTCCCCTGGAGGGAAGGTGGCGAGGCCGCAGGCCGAGACGGATGAGGTGGCATAGTGCGTTTTGCGCTGGCTGAGTGCGGAACGCTGGCTTTCCACCTCATCAGTCAGCTCCGCTGACAGCTTCCCCTCGAGGGGAAGCCATAACGTGCGGAGTGGGGGTTTTTACGACCAAACTTCTCTTGTGCAAAGTAATTTCCCTAACAGGGGAAGCACCCTCAAGGGGAAGCCAAAAGGTACGACGCGGAAGTTTGTACAGCCAGAGCCTCCCTTGTGTAAAGGGAGGGGACCGCCGAACGGCGGTGGTGGGATTGTTGTGGGGCTGTGATTTTTGAAAAGTAGGCGGATTTAACCGACAACCCCTCAGTCTTGGCCTGCGGCCAATCCAGCTCCCCTTACACAGGGGAGCCGGTAAGGTTTGTACTGACCTTTCCAGCCTTCTTCTGAAGGGGAGGGGACAGGGCTATACCCGCAAAAAATTGGTAGCGAGAGCGAACCGTCGCGAGGGCGTTTACAACCGAGCAGGTGAGCTGCGCGGGATTTTTTGCGGAGAGGGAGGAGCGACGGAATGTGTGAGCAATGATGTTCTTTTGGAACGTCGTTGCGAACGATATGCAGTCCGCGACGACGAGGATGAGGTGGTTCCCGCGGTTTATGCCGAATTCTCGTAATCCGCTGGTTTTTCCACCTCATCAGTCAGCTCCGCTGACAGCTTCTCTTTGAGGGAAAGCCAAAAATACGGCCGCCGTTTTAAAAAAATTAATTTGGCGCTTTTCAAAAAGAAAGCAGAAAAATTTTTAACATTTCTTGTAAAGAGTTTATCGACAGTCTAACAGGAAATTGTCTGTTTTCTCAAGAGGAACCGATTTAATAATTTGACATTTCAAAACATTGAGATTTTACGAAATTAAACAATTAAAGATCAAAAAATACATAATTTGACAAAACACTCCTCCCTTTATATAATATCGTCATACCAGTCTTTGAAATAAGACAACAGGGGAGGTTACAGGTGTGCTTGCGTTCTATTTATCACTTGTGGATTCAGAAGAGGATAAGAGTAAGGTCGAGCAGATCTATTACCAGTATAGGAATTTGATGTTCTACGTGGCACGGGATGTTCTGCGGGATGAGAAGCTGGCAGAGGATGCGGTGCATCAGGCTTTTATCCGGATTATTAACCATCTGGACGGAGTGGAAGAAATTGTTAGTCACAAAACACGGTGTTTTGTGGTTATAGTTGTTAGAAACATCGCCAGAACGATGTATGACAAACGCAAGCGCGAGCTCGGTTTTGTGGAAGCGGAAGAGGCGCAGGGGCACGAATTCGCCGATCGGAAAAATGTGGAGGCAGAGGTCATTACACAGATGACGGTCGACGACATCAAGCAGCAGATTGAGAAGTTGCCGCGGATCTACCGCGATGTCATGGTGATGCGATATTTCTACGAAAAGGACGAACGGGAAATCTCCCACCTGCTGGGGATCAGCTACGCCGCAACGCGTAAGCGCCTGCAGCGGGCGCGGGAGCTGGTCGGCCACAAACGAAAAAGAAAAGGGGTGTGACCTTTGAATAAAAATACGCGGGAGGAATTTCTTCTGAAGCAGGCGGTGGCCGCATATGTGGAGGAGGAAATGACCCGCCTGCCGTCGGATGAAGAGATTGGTGTGCACCAGTTTTCACCCGAATTTGAACGCAAGATGGAGAAACTGCTCAGGCATGAGCATAGGCCCCACCGGATTCTGCTCCACTCCACGGGCAAGCGCGTAGCCGTCCTGGCGGCGGTCATTGCACTGCTCGCGGCGAGTATGCTCAGCGTCGGCGCGGTGCGCGAATCAATCGTCTCCTTCTTTACGCAAGTTTATGAGGAATTTACCGCCATCATTTTCGACCAGCCCGAGGAGACAGGCCGGACGTATGAGGCTGACTCGATCAATGCGATCGAGGTTACATATATCCCGGAAGGGTTTGAGTTGAAGCAACAAGGTAAGAATAATGGCTGGGCATCCATTGAATATGTGGATAATAATGACGGCTATATTGTTATTGATCAGAGAATACTGAGAGAACATGAAATAGGGTTTAACACTGAAAACATTGAATATCAAACAGTAATAATTAATGGACATAAGGGGCTCTATTATGAAAATCAGGGCTATACAACATTGATGTGGAACAATGAAACGCAATATTTCATTATATCTGGAAATGTTGATAAAAATGAGATCATAAAGATTGCTGAATCCATCCAAATAGTGACTAAATAAAAAAATAAAAAATTTTGTCACATTTTGTCTTTTCGCTGGTTATATAGTTATGTAAGGGTTTTGACAGGCCTGAAATTTTCAAAAATGGGGAGATTGTTCCAATGACCAAAAAAGTTTTCAGTGTGTTTTTATGTTCTGTTCTGCTCCTTCTAACGATGTCTGTCGGCGTCAGTGCCCAGTCGGTACAGGAGGAAAATAATCAACAAATTCAACCGCGTTGGTCGTATACAAATTATACCCAACAAGATATTTACATTTCCAATGGACAAATCGCCTGTCAAGGAGAGGCACAGGGTTATCCAGGTGTTACGACTAAAGTAACTGTCACTCTTTATCTCCAGAAAAAGACGCTCTTCTGGTGGAGCGATGAGGATGAGTGGTCGTTTACCTACCAGAATTACAGGGGTTCCTTGACGGGGAAAACGTCGATGCCGGACAGCGGCACTTACAGGACCAAGGCTGTGTATACGGTGTACAGCGGGTCCAGTTCTGAAACCATCACCGGTTACAGCTCAGAGCTGAAAATATAGATCCGGGTTGTAACCGGGCATTTCTGTCAATTGATGAGCGGGGCTGCCTTCCCATGGCCCCGCTCATCGATTTTTTCGAATTACTTGGTTTTAATTATAAATATTAGGATTGATTTTTAGAAGCTTACGAAAAAATGATTTTAGAGGGGATAGAATAAAATGTCATTAACAAATGCATATTTGCAAACCACAAAAAATTTACACAGTATAATAAATTCCATTGTTAGTGCCAAAGCACCTGAAAGATTTACTAATAAATTTTTAGAAGATTTAGGATTTAAGAGTTCAAATGACAGATTATATATTGGCCTTTTTAAAGCACTGGGATTGCTTGACGAAAATAATGCGCCTACGTCTATGTATCATCAGCTTTTAGACCAATCTGAAACAGCAAAGGTTTTAGCAGTTGGAATTCAGGAAGCCTATGGAGATTTATTTGCGTTGAGAAAGGATGCTCAGAATCTTTCTCTTGATGAGGTAAAAGGTAAATTGAGAACCTTAACACAGGGTCAAAAAAGCGATAACATAATCAATTTAATGGCCAATACTTTTAAAGCTCTATGTGATATAGCTGACTGGTCCAATTCTGTAGCTGCACCGTCGCAAGCAAAGAATGTATCTACAGAAGACGCAAATATGTCTATGAAGTCATATAGCGTACAAGGCACAAAGGGTGCTAATGAATTTGTTAAGCAAGAGAAAATAGGTTTATATTATAATATACAAATTCATTTACCCGAAACGACAAATATGGCTGTCTATGATGCCATTTTTCAGAGTTTAAAAAAGCATTTGATGTAGGTGAAAATAAATGAATGATATTTTATATGCTTATGTGATGAGAGGTGAATTAACAAAGGTTGCGTTGGAAAAAACGCCTGCCTTGACTAAACACTCTAATTCGGAAATGTTAGCTCAGGAATATGTTGATCGTTTATCTTTGGATTTATTAGATGAGGAAAATGTAAATGCCGCCAAATTAATGGCCACTGTGTATACCGCCATTGCTGCATTTGAAAATACTGTCCGTCAATTTATTGTTAAAGTTCTACTAGAACATAAAGGCGAAAATTGGTGGGAAGAATGTGTTTCAGATAAAATTAGAAAAAAAGCAAAAGATGTTAAAAATGAAGAGGAAAAAACTCGATGGCATACACCTCGAGGAGATTCAATGATAAACTATACAACATTTGGGGATTTGGCTTCAATCATAAGTCAAAATTATGAATTTTTTGAAGCTCACATTGCTTCAATAGAATGGGTTAGACAAATTTTTTCAACAATTGAACGTTCTCGAAATGTAATTATGCACAGTGGAGAATTGGAGCGAAGAGATATTGAAAGAATAGGGACAAATATCAGAGATTGGATAAATCAGGTAGGATAAAATGGTTTTTGACTTTTTAAACACCACAGGTAAAGTAACAGTAACGAAGTTAAGCTGTAACGGAAATGAAATGTTCTGTTGAAAAATCAAGATTTCCGACGATAAATAGTAAGGCCGAAAATCTATAACGATTTTCGGCCTTCTTCATAATATTAATTTTTAAATCCTTACTCCCCCCGCACGCGTTCACATGCGGCGCGCATGACGGTGCGGGCGACGGGCATGGCCACGCCGCGGCCGCTGCCGCCGTTTTCTACCACGATGACAAAGGCGAGCGGCGTCTCCTCATTGCGGGAGAAGCCCACGAACCAGGCGTGGTCCTCCTTATCCCCGCCGACCTCCGCGGTGCCGGTCTTGGCGCACAGCTCCATATCCGGGAAGTTGCCGTCCCCGTAGCTGTTGACCACGTTGGAGCGCATCAGATCGGAGAGCTCATTTGCAACCTCCGAGGAAAGGTAGGTGCGCCCCTCCTGAGCGCTGCCGCGCTGCCTCATGATGCCGGAGGGCGTCTCCACGCCGGAGACGATGTAGGGCATGATCGGCGTGCCGCCGTTGGCGATCGCGCCCATCAGGATCAGCTCATGGTAGGGGTTTACCAGGTCGCTGTATTGGCCGATGCTCGCCCAGCCAAGGTCCGCGTTCGTCGCCTTGGAGACATCAAACGTGCTCTGCGCGGCGGCGATCCGGTCCATATAGAGGGTGTCCGGGGTGGATTCTGCCGTCTTAAAGCCGAGCTTTTCCGCTTCGCGGTTCATGTTCTCCGCGCCGATCTCAATGCCGATCTGTGCAAAGGCGACATTACAGGAGTTGTTCAGCGCCTCCTCAAAGGTCTGCCGGCCGTGGCCGTTCCTGGCGTTGCAGATGATTGTGCCGCCGGAGGTCTCATACTCCCCGGTGCAGGTAAAGGTCTGGTCCCAGATATCGGGCAGATATTCGAGCGCGGCCGCCGCGGTGATGAGCTTAAAGGTGGAGCCGGGCGTGTAGACACCGTTCATAAAGCGGTTGAGGTAAATGCCGTCATACTTGCCGCTGTCGTCCGTGTCGATGTCGTCCGGCTTATCCTCCGGGTCATAGGTCGGGGAGGAGACCATGCACAGCACCTCGCCCGTCTTATAATTGTACACGCCTACGGTGCCCTTGTTCCCGCCCAGCGCGCGCAGTGCGGTTGCACACAGGTCGGCGTCGATCGTCAGGTGGAGGTCGTTGCCGATGCTGCTGCCGTCCATGGAGTACACGCCGTTGATAAAGTTATAGCCCACCAGCTCATCCTTATACGTGGTCTGGAGGCCGGAGGAGATGATGCCCGCCGTATCGCCCAGCAGGTGGAGTGTCGCCCGGCGGATGGATGCATCGCCGTTGTAAACGCGCTGGCCGTCTTTGGATTCAACCAGAATTGTCCCGTCCGCGTCATAGATCGTGCCGGCGTTTTCCAGCTCGCCGCCCACGAAGAGGTGCTTGTTGATCGACTGCATGGCCCAGTTGTCAGCGTTGGTGACCAGCGAACCGCAGAAGAATGCGAGCCCCAGCACGAAAAAGACCACCAGCGCATAGAGGGCGACGGCGCGCTTAGACGTGGTTTTCATTCAGAACCACCTCCGGTTCATTGTAGAGCTTGGGATAGGAGCGGATATCCGCCGCCTTGATGTAGGCGAGCAGGCACCAGCAGCAGATCATGCTGGACCCGCCCTGGCTGATAAACGGGAGCGTGACGCCCGTCAGCGGCAGGAGATCCGTCACGCCGAAGATGTTCAGGCACGCCTGGAAGAGCAGCATACCGGCCGCCGAGCAGGAGGCGATGGAGTAGAAGCAGGAGCGGGAGGTGGGCGCGCACTTGACCGTATACACGGCCAGGAGCGCAAATGTCAGCACCACGATCACCGCGAAGATCAGCCCCCACTCCTCGCACAGCATGCCGAAGGCGAGGTCCGATGTGGAGGCAAACACATCCCCCAGCTGCCCACGGCCGATTCCGGCGCCGAACAGGCCGCCGCTGGCCGCATAGGTGAGCACGCGCGTCTGCTGGTAGCCGGTGGTGTCCATATACTCCCACACATGGCGGTACGCCTCAAAACGGTCCGCCACATAGGGCTTCATATACAGGATCAGGGCCGCCCCGATGAGGGCCGCGCCGCAGATGAGCATGATGGATTTGATATCGCCCGAGCGCATGAAGGCGATGATGATGAACGTGAAGAAAAAGATCAGCGCCGTGCCGAAGTCCTGCATCAGGAAGAGCATCCCAACGCATGCCACGGCAAAGAGGATATATACCGTCAGGCTGCGGGTGGACTGGAGCTTTTCCAGCGTGGCCGCGCCCACGAACACGAAGGCCACCTTGGCCAGCTCGGACGGCTGGATGGACACGCCGCCGATGAAAAGCCAGTTGGTTGCGCCGTTGCGTGCCTCCGCAAAGATGACGGTGACCAGCAGCAGCAGGACGGCCACGGCTGCGACGGGCATGCGCAGCTTCATCACGCGGTCGGTGTCCCCGATCAGCCATGTGAGGATGACAAAGCCAATGATCCCCAGCACCGTGGCAACGACCTGTTTGAACAGATCGCCGGGATTGACACTGGCGACGACGGCCATGCCGATCGCCGTGAGGAAAAAGCCGATCCCCTCAAGCTCCAGGCTTTTCTTTTTAAATACCAGGCCGCTGATGATAAAGTAGAGATACTGGATGACAATATAGGCCACGCACGCGATCGCCGCCTGGCGGACGAGCTCCCCGTTGTCAAAGATGACCTGAGGGAACACGATCAGCTCAAACACGGTCAGCAGGGCCAGGATCGTGGGTGCGTGGATGGGGTGGTGACGTCCGGCGCGCCGGATGGGCCGCTTTTTCTTTTTTGTGTTTTCGGGAACGGAGCGGGGCATCGGGCACACCTCCTTGCGAAGAAATCCGATTTACTCCTGATAGTGGTCGTAATAGGTCAGATCAATGCTTCCGCCGACGGTGATCGTATCCCCGGAGCGGAGCTTGATCTCGTCGTCCGCGGGGCTGCCATTGACAAATGTGCCGGATTTGGAGCCGCAGTCCGCGATGCGGAAATGGTGGCCGTCATACCGGATAACAGCGTGGCGGCGGGAGACGGCGGGATAGGTGATGCGGATATCGCAGTCCTCCCCCCGGCCGAGGAGATACTCGGGCCGGTCCGTATCCAGATAGACCACGTTGCCGGACGGGTCCACAATCGCGGGGCGCCCGCCGTGCGCGGCCTTTGGCTTCTCCGGGACGGCCACGGTATCCTCCTCCGGGACGGCGGCATCCGGTGCGGAGAAGAAGAGCACCGCGTCCCCGAACATGATCGCGTCCCCGTCGTTGAGATATGTCTTGCCGTTGATACGCTGGGCGTTGACAAACGTGCCCGAGTGGGAGCCGGTGTCCGTGACCGTCCACCCGTTGCGCCGGCGGGAGATGACCGCGTGGAAGCGCGAGACCGTGCCGTAGGCGAGGGTGATGTCGCAGGATTTGCTGCGGCCGATGGAGGTCTCCCACTTGTCGAGGAAGATCTTATCACCGTTGATCGCGTTGACGAGAATGCCCATCGGCTTGTTGCGCGGGCGGTTGCGGATCAGGGAGATCGTGCAGCGCAGCACCAGGATCACCGCAATCACCGGCAGCACGATCCGCCCCGCGGCGCTCAGGTAGTTGAGCATCTGGTTGATATCCACTTTTCCGCCCCCTTTCGGATCAGGCCGTATATTTCCATAATAGCAGATCTCTTTAAGCATAAGTCAAAAACGCGCAAAAGTCAAATAACAGTGGGCGATTTTAACTTTTCATTCACATTTTGGTAAGAAATCCGGTGCCAACCAATTTTAAAAAAGTCATAAGTCCGCCATAACATGGTTTTAACGTAGCTGGGGTATGATAAAGACAGACCCGGGACAGAGCCGGGAAGTCAGGAGGAATTTGACATGAAAAAAATACTTTCAGCAGTTTTGGCGGTGGCGGTCGCAAGCGCGGCGCTCGTGTTTGCGTTCACGGGCTGCGGCAGGGACAATGCCAATACCGGTACGCCCGTATCCGAGAACGGGGCAGGCGGATCCCAGGTGAGCGGGACGCTCAACCTGACAGGCTCCACCTCCATGGCAGATGTCTGCAACGCGCTGACAGAGAAGTTTATGGAGAAGAATCCGGACGTGAACGCCACGGTGGGCGGCAACGGCTCCGGCGAGGCGCCCACGGCGGTCGACGGCGGCACGGCGCAGATCGGCCTGCTCTCCCGCGAGCTGAAGGAGAGCGAGAACCCCGGGAACTACAACGTCTATCAGATCGGGCTGGACGGCATCGCGATCGTGGTCAACCCGGAGAACGGCGTCTCCGAGCTGACGGTGGAACAGATTGGAAAAATCTACACCGGTGAGATCACGAACTGGAAGGAACTCGGCGGGGCGGATCTCGCCATTGTGGCCAACGGGCGTGAGGCGGCCTCCGGGACGCGCGGTGCGTTTGAGGAGATCGTCAAGGTCGGCGGCGAGGATATTGTAGACCGCTGCCAGTACGCCAATGAGTACAATTCCACCGGTGCGCTCAAGCAGGCAGTGGCGGGCAATCCGGGGGCGATCGGCTATGTCTCCCTCAGCTCGGTTGACGACACGGTAAAGGCCGTCACGGTCGAGGGCGTCGCCCCCAGCGAGGAGACGGTAAAGGATGGGAGCTACAAGATCCAGCGCCCCTTTATCATGATCACCGGCAAGAATGCTGACAGTGTGACGAAGGCCTTCCTGGAGTTTGTCGCCTCCGACGAGGGGCAGCAGATCATCCTGGATGACGGCGTGGTGCCCACACCGATCACCGTCGCGTAAAATCCCGAAAAAACAGTACAGCTTCGGTCGGCGGAGGGGAACCCTCCGCCGATTCGGGCGTTTTAAAAGGAAAGGAATCCCATGGACAAAAACCAGCAATTATCCGGGCTGCGGGGGCGGAGTGCTGCCGTCCGGAGGAGTACCGTGATAAAAAAGAGTATGGCCGTCCTCCTGTCCTGTGCAGGGGTGGCGGGGCTTTTTCTGCCCGCCGCAGGATATGCGACGGACACTACTTTATATTCTGTAACGGTGTTTGGGTCCGTATTCTCCCATCTCGTATATGAACACACGCCCGTCCCGTTCCCGATCTTTACAAAGCTCTTTGCCCTGGCAATCCCGGTGATGATCCTGGCGGGCGCGGTCCTGCTGCTGTGCCGCAGATATAAGCCGGCCGCGGCCTGCTATGGGTTTGGGGCGCTGTCCGCTGCGGCATGGATGCTCAACGCAGGCGCAACGGCCGCCAATCTGACGGAATACGGCGCGCGCGGGGCGGAGAGCTCCCTGCTCCCGGGGGCGGCGCTGATTCTGGCGGCCTGCGCGCTGGCGGCAGTGCTCGCCCTCTGGGCGGATCGGACGGCCAGCATTTCTGAGACCGTGTTCCTGCTGCTGGCCTGCGTCAGTGTCGGGAGCGTGGCCTTTATCACCTTTTATATGTTTATTCAGGGGCTTCCGGCGATCTTCCAGATTGGGTTGGGGGAGTTCCTGTTCGGGACACAGTGGGCCCCTACGGCCGCGGAGCCGTCGTTCGGCATTGCGTACATGGTACTCGCCTCCCTGTTCGGGACAGCGGGCGCGATCGTGATCGGCGTCCCGATCGGGCTGATGACGGCGGTATTTCTGGCGGAGCTGGCGCCCCGGTGGGTTACTGCGGTGGTGCGGCCCGCGGTGGAGCTGCTGGCGGGAATCCCGTCGGTGATCTATGGCTTTTTCGGCATGCGGGTGGTCGTCCCCCTGCTGCGGGATCTCTTCCCCGGTAAGACAAACGGGGACAGCCTGCTGGCGGTGATCCTCATCCTGAGCATCATGATCCTGCCCACGATTGTCAACGTGGCGGAGAATGCCCTCCGCGCCGTACCGCAATCGTACAAGGAGGCGTCCCTCGCGCTGGGGAATACGCAGATCGGCACCATTTTTAAGGTGCAGATCCCGGCCGCGCGGTCGGGAATTCTGGCAGGGGTCATCCTGGGTGTAGGACGCGCCATCGGCGAGACAATGGCGATCATCATGGTCGCCGGGAATATTGTGCAGTTCCCCGAGCTGCTCGGTGCGGTCCGGCCGCTGACCTCCGGCATCACCTTTGAAATGGGGTATGCCACCGGACTTCACCGGCAGGCGCTTTTCGGAATTGGGCTGGTCCTGTTTGCGTTCATCATGATTATTAACATCGTATTCAATATCATTTCCAGAAAGGGGGCGACCCGCCGTGCGTAACAAAGCTGCAAGCGCAAATCCGGCTGGGTCCCTGCACGTGCGCCGCAGGCGCCCGGGGGACGCCGCCCTGCGCGGTGTGATCTGGGCCTGCGCGGCCGTGACGGTGCTGATCCTTGTCCTGATCCTCGGGCATATCCTCATCAACGGGCTGCCCAATATCAGTTGGGAGTTCCTGACCTCCCGGTATTCGGCGGCCAAAAACGGCTCCAAGGGGATTTTGCCCATGATCATCAACACACTCTATGTGGTGGTCATCACCCTGCTGATCGCCGCGCCGGTCGGGATCGGGTGCGCGGTCTACCTGACCCAGTACGCCAGACAGGGGCGGCTGGTGCGCCTGATCCGTTTTACGACGGAGGTGCTCTCCGGCATCCCGTCGATTATCTTCGGTCTGTTTGGGTACGCCTTTTTCTGCATCAAGTTCCAGTGGGGGTACAGTATTCTGGCCGGCTGCTTTACCATGGCGATCTGCATCCTGCCCACGATCGTGCGCACCACGGAGGAGGCGCTGCTGGCCGTTCCGGAGGGCTATCTGGAGGGGGCGATGTCCCTGGGGGCGCCAAAGTTACGGGTTATCTTCACCATCCTGCTGCCGTGCGCCATGCCCGGTATCCTGACGGCGGTCATCCTGGCCATGGGGCGGATCGTGGGGGAGACGGCCGCGCTGCTGTTTACGGTTGGCGTCTCCGGCTACCGCCTGCCGGATGAGATCTTTGGCCACGTCATGGATCAGGGGTGCACGCTGTCCCTGTTCCTGTATAACTCCGCTATGAACGGCAAGGATCCCATCGGGATCCCCTACGCCACGGCGGCGGTGCTGCTGATTCTGGTGTTCCTGCTCAACAGGATTGCGGGGCTTTTGGCGCGCCGGCTTCGGAAAAAATAACAGGCTATAAATAACACCGGGAGGAAAACTGATGGCAACTCAGACGAAAATATCTATTCGAGAGCTCAACCTGTACTATTCGGATTTTCACGCGCTGAAAAATATCAGCATGGAGATTCCCGAGCACCAGATCACGGCCTTTATCGGGCCGTCAGGTTGCGGGAAATCGACCTGTATCAAGACGCTCAACCGCATGAACGATCTGGTGGAGGGCTGCCGGATCACCGGGGAGGTCAAGATTGACGGGGAGGATATTTATCACCCCGACACGGATGTGACGCTGCTGCGCAAGCGCGCCGGCATGGTGTTCCAGAAGCCAAATCCCTTCCCCATGAGCGTGTATGACAACATCGCCTACGGGCCGCGCGTGCACGGAATCCGGAAAAAGGCCCGGCTCGATGAGATCGTCGAGCAGTCCCTGCGGGAGGCCGCCCTCTGGGACGAGGTGAAGGACCGCCTGAAAAAGCCGGCGCTCGGCCTCTCCGGCGGGCAGCACCAGCGGCTGTGCATTGCCCGGGCGCTCGCCGTGGAGCCGGAGATCCTGCTCATGGACGAGCCGACCAGCGCGCTGGACCCGATCTCCACTACAAAGATCGAGGACCTGATGGCCGAGTTGAGGAAAAAGTATACCATCGTAATCGTCACTCATAACATGCAGCAGGCGGCCCGGATCAGCGACCGGACGGCATTTTTCCTGCTGGGGGAGCTGGTGGAGTACGACGAAACCGCCGTGATGTTCAATATGCCGCGTGATAAGCGGACGGAGGACTACATCACGGGAAGATTTGGATGAGAGGAGCGGCACGGAATATGCCAAGGAATTTATTTGAACGTGAGATGCAGCAGCTGCGCGCCGGGATTGTGGACATGGGACACGATGTGGACCTGGTGCTCGGAGACACGCTGGATGTGCTGAAAACGACAGACCCCGAGAGTGCCGCCCAGGTCGGCGAGCTCGAGGGGACGGTGGACCGGTATGAGCGGCGGCTGGAGGATATGTGCGTTAATATCATTGCGCTCCAGCAGCCGCTCGCCTCTGACCTGCGCACCATAACTGCCGCATTAAAAATCGTCACAGATATGGAAAGAATCTCCGATCAGTGTTATGATATATGTGAGCTGATCCGAACGCTCACCTCCGGCGGGCATCCGATCCAGACACCGCCGAGGATTATCGAGATGATGAGGCACGCGCGGGGAATGTTTAATCTGGCGCTGGAGGCCTTTGTCTGCGGCGATGTGGATAAGGCCGAGCGCGTGTGCGGCAGCGATGACACGGTCGATAAGCTGTTTTCCCAGGCGGTACTGGAGGGGTGCTCCAACCTGTCGGGCAGGCTTGTCGAGATCCCGCGGGAGGTGGACTATTTGTTCATCGCCAAATACATTGAGCGGATCGCGGATCACGCCACCAATATCGCGGAATGGGTCCTGTTCATCAAAACAGGGCGGCACCCCGATTCCGGCGTGAAAGGGAAGTGAAGAAACGATGGCACTGGTTTATGTAGTGGATGATGAGGCGAATATCCGGCATCTTGCCGCGCTCGGTTTGCAGGATGCCGGTTATGAGACCGTGGAGTTCTCCGCGGGCAGTGAACTGCTCGCCGCCCTGACTGCCAGAGAGCCGGACTGCGTGGTGCTGGACTGGATGATGCCGCAGCCGGACGGGCTGGAGGTATGCCGGCGCATGCGCGCGGAGAACCGCTGGCGGCACATTCCCGTCATTATGCTCACGGCGCGCGCGGACGAGGTGGATAAGATCCTGGGGCTGGAGCTTGGCGCAGATGACTACCTGACCAAGCCCTTCAGCGTCAAGGAGCTCTCCGCACGCGTCAAATCGCTGATCCGCCGCGTAGATTACCTGGCCTCCAAGGATGAATTGATGCGCAGCGGTGAGCTGGAGCTCGACTCCGCCCGCCATCGTGTCACCAAAAACGGGCAGGAGATCGCACTGAGCCTGCGGGAGTATGAGCTGTTATATGAGCTGATGAAGCACCCTGGGCGTGTACTGACCCGTGAGATTTTGCTCAACCGGGTATGGAAGACGGATTTTGTGGGCGATACGCGCACGGTGGACGTGCATGTCCGCTACCTGCGCCAGAAGATCGAGGATGAGCCGGATAACCCCCGCTATATCCTGACGGTGCGCGGCGTCGGCTATCGCTTCGCCGAGCTGAAAGGGGAGCAGACCCCGTGAAAAAACGGTTTATTCACATCGCGCTGATCTCCGTATCGGCGAGCCTTGCAGTCATGCTTCTGCTCGCGATTCCGCTCACGCTGAGCGTGTATTTTCATGATATTCAGGTGGAGCTGCGCGGAATGCTGGTGCTGATCGCCAGTGATGAGGCGCAGATGGAGGCGGATCCGCAGGGGTTTGCAATCTCCCGGGGGGATATGCTCGGCAGCAATGAGCGCGATATCCGGCTGACCATTCTGACCCCTGAGGGGGAGGTCCTTGCGGACAGCCACACCGCCGACCGCTATAGTGAGGCGGGAAAGGATGAAATTTCACAGGCCAGGGAAGAGGGCTGGGGGTTTGACATCCACAAGAGCGCCCGGCTGGGCAAATACTGTTACTACGTCGCCTATTATAACGGCAGCTATATCTACCGACTCTCCATGGAGATTTCCCAGATGGCGCGGGCAATGGTGGTGCTCTGCCTGAGCTGTATCGTCGGTGCGTTTGTCGGGATTCTGGTGGCCGGCCTGCTCTCAAAATATTTTGCCAAGCGTTCGGCGCGGGACGTGCACACCCTTGCCAAGGTGGCTAAAAAGGCAGCCTCAGGGGATCTGACCGTGCGTGCCCGCATGGATGAGGACAGCGGCGAACTGCGCGATATCGGCAATGCTGTGAATAAGATGACCAAAACCCTCGCGCGGAGGAACAAGCAGCTCACCGCCGCCAATGACAGCCTGAATGCAGTGCTTCAGGGCGTTAAGGACGGCGTAGTTGCCGTCGACGGAAATGACGGGGGAATTATCATCCTGACCGACCACGCCCGGGAGATCCTCGGCGGAGATCCGCAAAAGGGCAGGACACTTGATACGGTCGGCCCCAATTACGTCTATGTCCGCGATGCCATGCTGCGCGCCCGTGCGGAAAATCAGCCGGTGGAGTGCGATGTGACCATTGGCAGCATGCCCGAAAAGACCGTCAGCATCTGGGCCGCGCCGCTGGAGCAGGATGAGGGGGCTATTGCGGTGATTGAGGACGTCACCCGCATGCGCGAACTGGAGCGGATGCGGCGGGACTTTGTGGCCAATGTAACGCACGAGCTCAAGACGCCGCTGACCTCTATCCGGGGCTATATTGAGCTGCTCAGCTCCGGGAAACGCGATGAGCAGACTGCACGGCAATTTTATGAGATCATTGAGATTGAGGCACAGCGTCTGGCCAACTTGATTGACGATCTGCTTGAGCTCTCGAGTATTGAGCAGGCCAACACGCGCCCGAAGGCAGAGCCGGTATCTGTTGCGGACACGGTCCGTGAGGTGTTTGAGCAGGTTGCGCCGATGGCGCAGAAGATGGAGGTCGCGCTCCAGTCGGACATTCAGGAGGGGCTGACTGTGACCATGACCCACAAGCATCTGCAGGAGCTTGTGATGAATCTGACGGACAATGCCGTCAAATATAACCGCCCCGGAGGACGGGTGACGGTACACGGCCGGCAGGAGGCGGGAAATATTGTGATCTCCGTCTCCGATACGGGGATCGGCATCCCGCCCGAGAGTGTGGATCGGATTTTTGAGCGGTTTTACCGGGTAGATAAGGGCCGTTCGCGCGAGCTCGGCGGAACGGGGCTGGGGCTGTCCATCGTCAAGCATATTGCCGGGCTTTACGGAGGAAGCGTCCGCGTTGACAGCACCCTCGGACAGGGGACCGCGTTCACGGTCTGCCTGCCCGCGGAGGAATAACAGGAGATCCAAATATTGATCGGCGGTCTGATAACAATAATGCGGTCTCATGCCGCTGCAGATAGAGAAGCATAGAGATTGAGTGACGAGAGAAGAGGAGATTCAATGAAAAATTATGTGCCCAAAAAGGAATGGATGGCCTACGTAATCGGCGCCGTGGGGCAGGGAATGGTCTACGCCATAATGAGCTCGTATATTTCGGACTTTTACCTGAACGTGCTCAAGCTGACGCCGATCTTTGTCCTGCTGCTGACGCTACTGGCACGGATCTGGGATTCGGTCAATGATCCGATTATGGGTTACATCATGGACCATGTCCATCCCAAAAAGGGGAAGATGAAGCCGTACCTGCTGTACACCCCACTGCCGATCGCCATCCTGACGATCCTGATGTTTTACGCCCCGAACCTCTCCCAAACGGCGCTGATGGTCTTTGTCACGGTGACCTATGTGCTGTGGGACATGATCTATACCGCGAGCGATGTACCGTTCTGGGGGCTGCCCAATGCCATGACGCCCAATCCGGCCGAGCGCGGTGTGATTATCAGCCGGGGCCGGACCGGCAACGGGGTGGGCTCCGCCATCCCCATGGCGTTCTTTATGATACTGGGCTTTATTCTGCCCGCCATGGGGCTGAGCGGAACGGAGCTGGAAAAGACAAAGTATATGTCCATCGCACTGTTCTGCGCGATTGTGGGGAACATCCTCTTTGTGACGGTGTACTTCCGGACAAAGGAGCGCGTGTGTGTCCCGGATCCCCCCAAGCGCAAAAAAGGCGAAAGAACATCCCTTGGGATGATCTTCCGCTGCAAGCCGCTGATGCTCACGGCGGCGATGGGGATTTTGTCTGCCGCCAGGTATCTCTATCAGGCCGGCGCCGTCCATGTGGCGCGCTACAGTTTTTATATCGGCAGCGATCTGACGGGCATGACGGCCGCGGAGCGCGAGGCGGCCCTGCAGTCGAACATTTCACTCGTATCCACGGTATTTCAGGTTGCGGCCGCAGCGGGCATGTTCGGTACGATGCTCGTCATGCCGCTGCTGTTTAAGAAGTTTAATTATAAGCAGATCCTCATCTTTACCTCCCTGTTGGGGTCGGCGTCCAGCTTCATCGTCTATTTCATTGGCTATGAGCATTTCTGGGCGTGTGTGCCGTTCTTTGTAATCTCCTGCATTCCGCTGGGCGCAATCAATGTGTGCATCGGCGCCATGGTCGGTGACAGCTTGGATTACATGGAGTGGAAGACCGGCGTGCGGCTGACCGGTATGGCCTCGGCTGTTCAGGGATTTGTGAGCAAGTTTGACAACGCCATCGCCACAAGCTTTATCATCGTGATGTACATGATCGTAAATCTGGACGTCTCCTCCATCAGTGCCAGTGTAACGGCCAATCCGCTGGAGATGACCGAGACGGTCCGGCAGGGGATGTTCAGCCTGGTCTCGCTGATCCCCGCGATCAGCCTGCTGCTGTGCACGGTGCCCATGTTCTTCTATGATCTGGTCGGCAAGAAAAAGGAGCAGATCACAAAGGAGCTCGAAGAGCAGCGCAAAGCGCGCGGTATGACGATCGGGGAATAAGCCCTCAAAACCATCCGGTATACATATGGCATGAGGGAGGGCCGCTGAGCCCTGCCGGTAATCGGACAAAAAACAGCCCGGCCTCTGCGGATTTCCGCGGGGCCGGGCCGTTTCAATGCTGCGTTTTTACATCCTGTCCGGGACCTCAAGCTTGAGCATGGTGAGGACGTTTTTCATCATCTCCTTCACGCACAGGCCGATACGCCCATGACGCCCCGGAGCGGAATAAACCAAGATTGAATCCGTTGAGGTCTTCCCGGAGTTTGGACAGTTCCGGGGGAGGATTTTGATTTTTCTTATGGATTCGTCTCGTCCGGGGCGCAAAAACGGGCATATTTTCCGTCATCTTCCCCACCGCTCAGGCGCAGATAGATCATACCTGGATATTGATCGTTCACATAGACGGTTCCATTCAGATAGCCCTCCACATTAGTCGTGCCGTCAACCTCGGACAGGACGTCGCCGTCCACTAGTGTGGTTATGACCACATCCGTCGCGGTATAGCCCTCCTCCCGAATCTCCGGATGGGCAGCATAGCCATCGTTCTTGTAGAAGGTGCTGTTGTAGATGATGTAAGGGGGATAGACGTACCTTGTGTTTCGGTCATCCACCCAGCGTTCAATCTGAATCCCCGCGACCACTGTGACAGCGAGCGCAAGCACAATACTGCCGATGATCAACACACGCTTTTTCATTCGATATGCCTCCCCAGAATCACCAGTTAATGATATATCGCTCTCCCTCGTATCTGTCACCGCGATCTGTAATATAGACTTGATCGAGACCGATTGTTTCAAAATAGTCATACCAAGGATTCCAGACGCGGAATCTCGAAATATCGCCGGAATTGATATTCTGCAAATAGCCTGTTATAGCGAATGCATGAGCTTTTTCGTGTGCGATATCAATAGCGCCCATATAAATGGGATCGTCATCATTGATGTGGTTCCGAATAGATTGCGTTGAGAGATCAAAAATAGTTTCTCTCGGGCTCAGTCCTTTGGATTTGGCAAAACTGATAACCTTGCTCCTGGAAATGCCTTCGTTTGTTGATACTCCCGCATAATTGGCCACATCCCGCGCGTAATATACATTTTTTGTTTTATAAGAGACGATCATAGCGGCGACGTAACCAGCACACCACGAATTATTACCCTGCGTTTCTCGAATGGTCACCGGGATATCACGAAAACGGTTGTCGCTAATTGCCCGTAGTTGACTGCCGGAGTTTCCTGTATTGGTGCAGAGAACGGAAAGTACGTTCACGGGCGTTTTAGATAGATCGTTGGCAGCAGAACTCTTTAATTGTACTGCTTCTGTAGCTGCACTTGCATCTTTTGATTTTGAGACCACAACATGCCGATTGGATTGGAGGACAATATCTAATTTGGGATTCAGAGATATTTTTACCGGATCCGACCGCGTTGTCGCTGTTTCAAATTCGGAAAGCTCGTCGACCAGCGCCTCGGAAAAAATACCGCCATAGGAATCCCCATTTTTATATGCCCGGTACGTCATGACGATTTCATCGTCGGAATTTAAAATTGGGAAATAGTACAGCTTGTCATTGTTTTGGACGTTGAGCACAAACGGAGTTCCAAGCTTCACCGGCCCCGGCACGCCCCAGTCCTGAAAGTTCATCGTGCGAAAATCTTCTTTTGCGTGATCAATTACAGCCGCGGGACACATCTCGGTGGAAACGTACAATCCATCGGAATCTCCGGCGGCAAAGGCGATTGGACAGCAGGCCGCGAAAAACACGGCAGACAGCAGCCCGGCGACAAATTTCTTCGTGTAACGGCGGATGTTGCTTGCAAGGATTGTATCTCTTGTGAGTTTCATGAAGGTTCCCCCATTTCTCATAAAATTTGATGTTTAAATTTTATATGGGGCCCCTTACAAAGTCATACTATCATATTCAAATCAAAAAGTGAATTCGCAAAATACACAAATACATGCGGAAAATGTTGGCGATAGAATATTGAGCAAAGATGTTTTATCAACACGCAGGAAACACTGTAATGATGCAAATTCAAAAGAGTTTTCCTTGCATTTTAATTGCTTTTTTGCGTACCACCGTCTCCGCCGGCTGCCTCACAATCTCCTATTCCACAAAAAGTTGGCATCGTAGCGCGCGGCGCCCGGTCCGCCGCGGATCCGCACAGAAAAACAGCCCGGCCCCTGCGGATTTCCGCGGGGCCGGGCCTTTTCAATGTTGCGTTTTTACATCCTGTCCGGGACTTCGAGCTTGAGCATGGTGAGGACGTTTTTCATCGTCTCCTTCACACACAGGCACAGGCTGATGCGCGCCTGCATGAGGGATTCGTCCTCCACGCTGACGCGGCACTCATTGTAGAACTTGTGGAACAGGCCCGCCAAATCGACACAGTACCGGGTGATGCGCGCGGGATCGTACTTCTGCGCGGCGAGGATGATCTCATCCGTCAGGGCGGAGAGATGGCGGATCAGCTCGCGCTCCTCCGGGGCATTCAGGCGGCAGAGCTCCTCGCGCGTGCACTTGCGTGGGGTGACGCCGTCCGCTTCCAACCGGCGCAGAATGCTGCAAATACGGGCGTGCGCATATTGGCAGTAATAGACCGGATTCTGGGAGCTCTGCTCCACCGCCAGATCGAGGTCGAACTCCATCTGGGACTCCGGCTCGCGCATGTTGAACAGGAAGCGCGCCGCATCCACGGGGATATCCTCAAACAGGTCGTTGAGCGTAATAGCCTTGCCCGTCCGCTTGCTCATCCGGACGACCTCGCCGCCGCGCGTCAAGCGCACCAGCTGCATCAGGATCACGTCCAGGCGCGACGGGTCAATCCCGATCGCCTCAAGCGCCCCCTTCATCCGGGCCACGTGGCCGTGATGGTCCGCGCCCCAGATATCAATGGCCTTGTCAAAGCCGCGCACCTCCAGCTTGTTGCGGTGGTAGGCGATATCGGCGGCAAAGTAAGTCGGGTTCCCGTTGGCGCGGATGAGGACCTCATCTTTCTCCCCGCCGTGCTCGGTGGCCTTGTACCAGAGGGCGCCGTCCTTCTCATACGTCAGGCCCTTCCCCTTCATGAGGGCGAGTGTCTCCTGGAGCTCGCCGTCCTTGTGGATGGTGCTCTCCAGGAACCAGGTATCGTAGTACACACGGTACTTGTCAAGCACCGTGTGCATGTTCTCAATGTTCTTCGGCAGGGCGTAGTCAATCAGCGCCTTACGCCGCTCTTCGACGGAGACGTCCATATACTTGTCCCCATTGAGGTCATAGAACTCTTGCGCGCGCTCTTTGATATCCTCGCCATGGTAGCTGTCCTCGGGCAGCTCGGCGGCGTCCTCGCCGCGGCAGATCTGCGTATAGCGCACGTCAAGCGAGAGGCCGAACTTTTCGATCTGATTACCCGCGTCGTTGACATAGAACTCCCGGCTGACCTGATAACCCGCCTTCTCGAGCACGGCGGCCAGGCAGTCACCCAGAGCGCCGCCCCGGGCGTTACCCATGTGCATGGGTCCGGTCGGGTTGGCGGAGACGAACTCCACGTTGATCTTCTTCCCTTTGCCGTAATCGGAGCTGCCATAGCTTGTCCCGCTCTCCAAAACGTCGGTGACGACGTCGGCAAAAAACGAATCCTTTAAATAGAAGTTTAAAAATCCCGGGCCCGCAGCTTCACACCGGTCGATGTAGGTACCGGAGAGATCCATATGCTTCAGGATTGCATCGGCAATGGCACGAGGCGCCTTTTTAAAGGCCCGGGCGCTGGCCATGGCCGCGTTGGAGGAGAAGTCGCCGTTGGCGCGGTCCGCCGGCACCTCCACATTAAATCCGCTGATCGGCTCCGCCGCCAGTTCCCCTGCGGCGATCGCGCGCCCCAGCGCATCCAGAATCGCGGTGCGCACCTGCTCCCGCGTCTGGGCTACTAACTTTGACATGCTCCCTCATCCTCTCTGTTGAGTTTTTTGATCTGAATATGCAGCTTGTTGCGCGATGCGAGGCGCTCATTGGAATCAAGGGTATATGCGATATCAATGCGCCCGCACCCGTCCTTAATCCGGTGATCCACCCGCTCCGCAAACACACCGAGGAGCAGGTCGCCGTAGGGGGTCGAATAGCTGCACATGTGCCGGCGCCCGCGCTCAAGCACCATCTCGGACGCATAGTCGCCCGTGCGGAGCATCTCCATACGGCCGCTTGTCACCTTCAGCCGCGTGACCGCGCCCTCCAGGGGGCCGTCCCGCTCCACGTAGGACACCGCGTACCCGTCCTCCAGCTCCTCAAGCGTTCCCTTGGCGGCCATCTCCACGTGGTCCGCCTGGCCGTCCACGAGCTGTTCGCCCCGGATGGTGATAAATACTTCGTGTTTCAAATCGTCATTTCTCCCGTTTTACTTCTCCGCCCGATCAAACGCCAACTCGATCAGCCGGGTGAGCAGCTCGCTGTACGGCACGCCGCAGCAGGCGAACAGCTTGGGGTACATGCTGATCGGCGTAAAGCCGGGCATGGTATTCGGCTCATTGAGCAACACGGCGTTGTCCCCCCGGCGGATGAAGAAATCCACGCGGCTGAGCCCCGTGCAGCCAAAGGCCTTAAATGCCTTAACGGCCATCGCGCGCACCTGCGCGCTGAGCGCATCGTCGATATCGGCCGGGATTTTCAATTCGCTCGTGTTGGAGACGTACTTATCCTCAAAGTCATAGAGCTCGCCGCTCAGGGCGATCCGCCCGACGACGGAGGCCACCGGTTCCTCGTTGCCGAGTACGGCACATTCGACCTCCAGCCCCTCGACCGTCTCCTCCAGAATGATCTTGTCATCCTCCCGGAACGCCTCCATCACAGCTTCGCGCAGCTGAGCCGTATTTTCCGCCTTGCTGACGCCCACGGAGGATCCGGCCCGCGCGGGCTTGACAAAGATCGGGAAGCCCAGTTCATCTGGCGCCTCGCTCAGGATATAGTCCGGATCGCGGTCGTAGTCATGTTTTTTCAGGCTCATCCACCGGGCCTGCGGGATGCCCGCATTGTCCGCCATGGAGCGTTCAATCTCCTTATCCATGCACACGGCGCTCGCGGCGGTGCCGCACCCGACATACGGGATGCCGGAGAGGTCCAGCAGGCCCTGAATCGTACCATCCTCGCCGTTCTTGCCATGCAGCACGGGGAAGACAACGTCCACCGGGAGGATCTCGGCGCGGTCTCCGTTTAACCTGATAACACCGTGGTGCTCCGTGCTCGGGGAGATCACCGCCGGAGTGATATGCGCGCTCTGCACCCAAGCGTCGCCGTCAAGCAGGTCGAGCGGCCCGTCGTAGAGGTAGCTCTTCCCCTCCCGGGTGATCCCCATCATCATCAGGTTGTACTGCTCGGTGTCCAGATTCCCGATCACGCCCCGGGCACTGATCAGGGAGATGTCGTGTTCGCTCGAAACGCCGCCGAAAACGACTAAAACTGTTTTTTTCATGATTCATCCAATCCTTTTGTTCCGGTTCGGGGCGCAGATGCGCCCGGAAAACCTGTAAAATTTATTGTACCACATCAAATAAATAATGACAATAAGCCTTTTATATGATATAGTATTATAAAGATTTTGTTTTTTAAGGAGAATGTACAGCCATGGAGTTACTGGAAGTACTCAGCAATATTGATAAGGGTCTCAGTGACACTTTAAAAGCCACGGAGATGACGCTCTCCGTCCCGGAGAAGCACAAGCGCGGGGAGCTGCCCGTGCGCACGGACGGTAAAAAATCCATCCTCGATTACAGTGGCCCGCGCGGCTGTGCCCGCATCATCCAGGAGGAGAAAAAGATCACGCTCGCCTGCACAAACCTGACCGCGGATGAGGCCGGCGATGAGGACTTTACGGACGCCGCCGTTACCGGGCTGGACCTCTCCTCCTGTGACGACAGGGACATCAAATATATCGTCAATGAATTCCGCGAGACTTTAGAAAAGCACTTCGGGAAGAAGACGATGCAGAAGCGCTCCAAGGCCAGCATGCCCAAGCCGATCTCCAAATCGGCCGCCAAGAACGGCATCGCGGCCTATGATGCGAACACGCTCGGCAGCCGGTTTGCCTCGCTGTTCCCGGAGCTGCGGGAGGCCTACCACGCCAACGTGGAGAAGTACGGCGAATTCCTCGCGGCCGAGTTTTTTGAGAATCAGGGCGGCAACAAGGCCGTGGCCGATACGCTGCGCGGCAGGGATCAGGCCAAGATAAAAAAGATGATCAATCTCTTTAACGAGATCTATGAGGACGGCACAAATGAGACGCAGTCCCTGCTGTGCGTCACGATCCTCGGCAGCCTGGGCAACGATCAGGAAATGCTGGAAAAGGCCGGCGAGCTCATGAGCGACGCCCTGAAAAAGGAAGTCCTCTATATCAACAAATACCTCAACTCCGGCCTCGGCAGGGGAAAGCTGAACAAGCTCAAGAATCCGCCCCCCTACAAGCCTAAGAAAAACAAGACCAAGCGCCGCAGCACTTCCCCCCTGGGAATGTAAAAATGCAAGCTCTTCCCCGTGCGTTGGATGGGGAAGAGCTTTTTTATGCGGGTTTGCCGTACCGGATGGGCGGCAGATTTTTACGGGGACGGTTATTCCTCTGTGTGCATATCGCCCCAGATGTATTCGGGTGTGTCCTCGGGGGTGCGGTTTGCCTCTTCCGGCGTGAGGGGGAGGAGGCTGATGGCCTCAAATTTGGAACAGCGCATCCAGAGCGACGGCGTGATGCGCGCCGTGTAGCCACAGCCGCAGGGGGCCATCCACTCGTGCAGCGGGGCCTCCGGCAGGGCGAAGGATGCGAAGATGGTGGAGATGACGCCGCCATGCGTGAGGATGACGGTATCGTCCGTCTGCGTCTGGATGATGCCGTCTATGATTTTTTCCACCGTCTCACACACCCGCTTTTGAAACTGGGCATTGCTCTCTCCAAAGGGCGGGGCACTGTCCGGCCCGCCCTTGAGCCACGCGGTGAACAGATCGGCCTTTTTGCCGCTGAGCAGCTCGTCGGCCGACTTGCCGTCAAACTCACCGAAGTTGTACTCAATCAGGCCCTCCATCTCAATCGGGGTGCGGTCCGGGTAGAGGAGCTGCGCCGTGTGCATGCACCGTTTGAGCGGGCTGCTGAACAGGGCGCTGGCCTGGGGGTAGACCATGTCGCGCTGCATGTCCTCAAGCTGCAGGATCCCGTCGCGCGACAGGTCTGCATCCGTATGGCCGATGTAGCGCCCCTCTTCGGCGCCCTGCGTCAGGCCGTGGCGGATAAAGTGAATCCGATATGTTTTCATGCTTTCCTCCAATCATTGCGGGCGGAATTTGGTTAACTTTATTATATACAATCCCGCTGCAAAAAGCTATAATGAATTACACCTGAATTTTATCACGGAGGAGGTGCGGGCGGATGAACCGGTTTCCGACAATACTCACCCTTTTGCGCAAGGAGCATGGCCTGACCCAGAAGCAGGCGGCGCACGACCTGGGGGTCTCTCAGGCGCTGCTCTCCCACTATGAAAAGGGAATCCGGGAGTGCGGGCTGGACTTCCTGATCCGGGCGGCAGACTACTATGGCGTAACATGTGACTTTCTGCTGGGGCGGGAGGAGGCGGGTTCCGCGCGCGCGGACGGGCGCTCTGCGGCCGTGGCCGTGTATGAGGCATGCTGTACCCTGAACGGGATGCTCCCGCCGGGGAGCGAATGGCGCGCGGAGACACTGGGGGTGCTGAGCCTGTACGGCACGATCACCGCCATGGCGGAGAGCGGAAAGTGCCCAAAGAGCTGGCTGGGGCTGAAAAAGCGTGCCCGCCGCCTGACGCCGTATATGGCGGGGATGGCGGAGGCGGGCCTGATTGCGCAGATCCCAGACAAAATTACCGGCGATCCGCCGGAGAGCCTGAAATGGGTCGTGGACCGTGCGGAGGAGATGATCGGCCGGGCCGCCCTGGCTATGGGCGATGAGCCGCTGCGCAAGGAGAAGCGGGCGGAGGCGCCCGGACGCAGCGGCGAATGATACCGGGAGGGGGACTTTATGTTGATTTTCAACCCCCGGTATGATACAATAAAACGGCAAACGGGATTACCCGGCAGAGATGGCCGGAGTGCGTTTTGTATTCGGTTTGCCAGTGAAAAACCGCGCCCGGCGCTGAGCGGAATTTTTCGCTCAATGCCGGGCATGACTTTAAAGGGAGGTGTCCGCATGGCGGGGAGCCGTGGTGGAACTGAACGGCGCAGGGAGATGCGCAATCTTGGCATGATGGCCGGCGCGGCGATTATTCTGTTCTTCTGTATGCAGATGCTCATCAGCTTTGTCATCAGCGCCACGCCGCTGCGTGGGCTCTATAATGAGAGCATGACGGTGCGCTACGCCTGTACCTGCGCGGCCTCCGTGCTGAGCGTCGGGCTGGTGTTTTATCTGATTCGTCTGCTGGAGGGGCGGCTGATGGGAATCCGCTGCCCGCTCCCGATGCGCCCGGACCGATGGACCCCGGTGATCCTGGCGATCCCGGCGGGGTTCGCCCTCTGCCTGAGCGCCAACTATGTCTCCGCGCTCGTGGGGATGCTCACTGAGACTGTCGGGGTGGAGCTGACGCAGCCCGAGCAGCTGCTGCCCACCGATCCGGCGGGTGTGATTGTCTATATCATCTCCATGGTGGTGATTCCGCCGCTGGTGGAGGAGTTTGCCATCCGCGGGGTGGTGATGCAGCCGCTGCTCCGCTACGGGCGAGGGTTTGCCATCTGTGCCTCCGCCGCCGTGTTCGGCCTGATGCACAGCAACCCCAAGCAGATGGTGTTCGCCTTTGTCTCGGGGCTGGTGATCGGCTATTTTACGGCCAGCACGGGGAGTCTTCTGACCGGTATCGGGATCCACCTGATGAACAACGCCTTTGCCGTTCTCAGCAGCTATATGGTGCAGCACGAGAACGTGGTCGGGTCCGCTCTGCTGATGCTGGGCGCGATGGGCATCGGGATCAGCTTCCTGATTGCATACCTGATTCTCTTTGCCCGCTCCGGCGGCGCGCGGGAAAAGGTTTCCGGCGGGCGCTGGCGCTTTTTTATCAATATCGTCTTCATTCTGGCGGCGGCGCTCATGCTGCTCAATGCCTCCCAGTATATCCAGACGGCGGGGTGATCGTGTGACGGAGCAGGAGCTGATGCGGCGGGCGCTGGAATTGGCCCGGCAGGCACAGGCGGAGGGGGAAATCCCCGTGGGCGCGGTGATCGCGCGAAACGGAAAGATCATCGCCGAGGGGCGTAATGACCGGGAGCGTGCGCACAGCGCGCTGGGCCACGCGGAGATCCGGGCGATCGACGCGGCGTGCAGGCGTCTGGGACGCTGGCGGCTGAATGACTGTGAGCTGTACGTGACGCTTGAGCCGTGCCCGATGTGCGCCGGGGCGATCATCAACGCCAGAATCGGGCGCCTGATCTACGGCGCCTTTGACAATAAAATGGGCGCCTGCGGCGGCAGGGTCCACCTCTTTAAGTGCGGGTTCAACCACACGCCGCAGATCGAGTGCGGCTTTATGGAGGAGGAGTGTGCCGCCGTCATGCGTGAGTTTTTTAAAAAAATCAGAGATACGGGCGCGGATGTGCCCGTGGTTGAGAAAAAGGAGATTGATTGAAATGGCAGAAAACAAACCGGAGGGGTGCAGCGGAAGCTGTGATTCCTGTTCCAAGGACTGCTCCAGCAGGGCACCCTCCAAGCTCCCGCAGAATCAGTTCAGCAGTGTAAAAAAGGTAATCGGCGTCGTCAGCGGCAAGGGCGGCGTGGGCAAGTCCCTGGTGACCTCGCTGCTCGCGTGTGCCGTGCAGACGCGCGGCTTTAAAACGGCCGTGTTTGACGCGGACGTGACGGGGCCGTCTGTCCCCAAGGAATTTGGGATCCATCAGAAAGCGAGCGGGAGCGAGCTCGGCCTCGACCCGGTGGAGACGCATCTGGGGATCAAGATTATGTCTGTGAACCTGCTCCTTGAGCAGGAGGACGCCCCGGTTGTATGGCGCGGCCCGGTGATCTCCGGCGTGATCAACCAGTTCTGGACGGACGTCCTCTGGGGCGATGTGGACTATATGTTTGTCGACATGCCGCCCGGGACAGGCGACGTCCCGCTGACGGTGTTCCAGTCCATCCCGCTGGATGGGATTGTTATCGTGACCACGCCGCAGGATCTGGTGACGATGATCGTGAAAAAGGCTTATCACATGGCACAGATGATGAACGTGCCAGTGATCGGCCTGATTGAAAATATGAGTTATATCGCCTGCCCGGACTGCGGCAAACACATTTCGCTCTTTGGTGAGAGCAAGGTTGATGCGGTGGCGGCGGAGATGGAACTGCCGGTGCTCGCCAAGCTGCCGGTGGACCCGAATACAGCCGCCCTCGTGGATAAAGGCGGGGTGGAGCTCGCCAAGGTGCCCGGCATTGAGGAAGCTGCCGCGTATATCATGGAGCATTTCCCGGTAACGGAATAATTTGAAGAGCGGAGGGAAGCGACGGATGAAGAAGAGGATGACGAGCATTTTGGGCGCATCACTGGCGCTGGCGCTGGCCGCGAGCCCCATCTGCCTGGCGAAGGAGACATTCGGCGGCACACTGGCTGTTGATCCGGCGCGGTATTCGGAGACGGCGATCCGCAGCAGGCTTGAAGCGGATAAGCCGGACCAGCTCGTGCTGGCTGCCGGTGCGGGGACGGATTACCGTATTGTCTATCCGGCGCAGAGCGCCAAACTGAAATCGGCGGCGCAGACGCTGGCGGATGCCCTTACGGAGATGACGGGCGCGTCATTCGCCTGTATCCCGGATTCGGAGGGCGAGGCCGCAAAGGAGATCGTGATCGGCAGTACGAACCGCCCCTCCCCGGAGATTGATCCGGCACTGGGGACAGACGCCTACCGCATTGTCACCCAGAACGGGAAGCTCTTTATCCGCGGTACAAGCGAGCTCTCCACTGCCTACGGTGTGTACGGTTTTATGGAGGATGATCTTGGCTGTGTATTTATCAATGGGTCGGAGGCCTTTGTCCCCCACAGCGCCACCGTGAAGCTCGCGCCCCTTGACCGCACGGAGACGCCGGCCATGCAGTGGCGCAATGTGTATGCCTATGAGACAAAGCAGCAGGACGGCTGGTATGAAAAGCTGCGCCTGAACGGGATTGAGGCCGATCCGACCGATGCGGAGGACGGCGTCAATGAATATGCCGGCTGGGGGACCTGGTGCCACTCCTACCTCAGCTTTGTGGACCCGGATGAATATTTTGACGAGCACCCGGAATATTTCGCCATGAAGGACGGCCAGCGGATCAAAACCGATACCACAACGGGGCTGGAGACGCAGCTGTGCCTGAGCAACCCGGAGGTGCTGGAGATCGTCAAGGAAAAGATGGCACAGCGGATGGCCGAGAATCCCGATCAAAAGTACTGGGATTTCAGCGTAATGGATAACTGGAATATGGCGGGCTGTGAGTGCGAGCAGTGCAGGGCTTTGGACGAGGCGGCCGGGAGCGGCATGGGTTCCCTCCTGCCGTTTATCAATGAGCTGGCAAAGGCGTTCCCGGATAAGATCATCTCCACGCTGGCTTACTTCCATACGATCAATCCGCCCACGAACGGCATTAAGGCAGAGGAAAACGTGGTCATCAAGCTCTGCTCCATGCCGGGGGACCAGGGGTCGTCCTACCTGCAGGGGGCAACGGACGGCGCCAAGCAGTTCCAGCAGCTGGTGCAGAACTGGCACAGTGTGTGTGACAAGATCATCATCTGGGACTATGTGGTGGATTTTGAACATCTGCTGCTGCCGTTCCCGAATTTTGCCGTACAGCAGGACAATCAGAAGTTTTATGAGGAGAACGGCGTGATCGGTGTTTTCCATCAGGCGTCCCGTGAAAAGGGCGACGAGTTTGCCGAGATGCGCGCGTGGGTGCTCTCCCAACTCATGTGGAAGGGATCGGAGGCCGATGTAAACAGCCTGCTCGGGAAGTACATCGCGGCGGCCTATGGCGATGCCGCGCCGGAAATCGCTGAGTACGTCAACGCGCTGGCGGCCAATTTCCACGAGGAGCAGGCGCCGCTCGGGCTCTATGATAATCCGCAGGTACATAAAAATGGCTATCTCTCCAAAAAGAACATTGCCGCCTATCAGGAGATCTTTGCCCGCGCGGAGGAAAAGGTCGCCACCAACCCCGTGGTGCTCGCGCGTGTGCGCAAAGCCAAAATGCCTGTCCTGTATGCCAAAATGACGGAGACCTCCACGGATAAATCCGGCAAGCTGGCCGCCGCAGAGGAGTTCTACCGCCTGTGCGAGGAGAACGGAGTTACCCGCATTGATGAGACGAAGACCACGCTGGCGGACTTCCAGGCCCAATTCCCTGCGATGATCGCGCAGATGAACGCACGGCTGATCGGCATCCCCGTGGGCGTGACGGCGGGAGTTCTGCTGGTCGCAGCGGCAGTGGCCATGATCGTCACGTTACGCAAACGTGCCCGACGTCTGGGCGACCGGCTGATTGACTATGACCCACAGGGGGATCAATAATACCGGCGGAAGTTGTTTTCAAATATAAAAGCAACGGGACAGAGCGCCCGTGAGGAGCAAAAAAGGCGGCTGAAATCATTCGGCCGCCTTTTGTCTGAAAGAACCACTGCCGGGCTGTAATTCTTGTTTTTTAAACTGCTCGAAAAAGACTCTATATGTTTATAATAAAAAATGATTGAATTTTTGCAACGCAATCGCGGAAACACCGTCTATATAGATGAAGGGGTTCGGTGAAGAGGGGAGGCGTACAGCAATGGATCAGCAAATTGTGGACCTGCTTTTTGATCGGTCGGAATCCGCCATCGCGCAGGCGGAACAGGAGTACGGCGCGTACTGTTTTCAGATTGCGTACAACATTTTGGGCGATCGTGAGGACGCCGCCGAATGTGTAAATGACACCTGGCTGAGCCTGTGGAACGCCATCCCGCCCAACCGGCCCCGGAATTTCCGTGCCTACGCGGGGCGGATTGTGCGGAATCTTGCGCTGACCTGTCTGGAGCGGAAAAGCCGCCAGAAGCGGGGCGGAGGTCAGGCGGAACTCGCCTTTTCCGAGCTGGAAAATATCCTCCCCGCCGGCGGAGATGTTGCGGATGATCTGGAGCGGGAGGAGCTGACGCGGGCAATTAACCAATATTTATCCGAACTGGGTCCGGAGAGCAGAGCGGCGTTTGTAGGGCGATACTTTTACTTTGAGAGTATTGGGAATATCGCCAAACGGCTGGGTGCGCGGGAGAGTAAGGTGAAGTCGCTGCTCTTCCGCGCACGGAAAGGGCTGCGGTCATTTTTGGAAAAGGAGGGAGTGCAGCTGTGAATCACGATGTACTTTTTCAGGCGATCGGTGAGATTGACAGTGCTTACATTGAGGAGTACGCGGAATACAGGGCTAAAAGGCGAAAGCGCTGGCCTGCTCCGGCAGCTGCTGCGGCGCTCATGGCGGTGACTGTCCCGCTGTGTGCCTATGCCGCACTGCACCGGGAGCACGCGGCGCCGGATGCCCCGGGCGTGACAGAGCCGTTTTCCGCCGGTGCGCCGTCAGGCGGCCACAAGGCATATCCCTACGGGGATAATCAGATTCAGACGGACCCCGGGAGACTCCCGGACTCTGTGCGCGAGGAGGGAACCATCGTGTATCATCCGCTCACAGGCACAGAGCCGGAGCAGTCTGATCTGTACGGTGCGCTCTGCGACGCGGGGGCGCTCAAGCGGGACTTTTTCCCCACATTCAACGCGGACGGGAGTGTCTCCTTTTCCCGCAGTTCTGACCCGAATGACCCGGATGCGGTGCGGTACGCGGAGCTGCACGCCTATAGCGGGGGGCGGGCAGAAGGGCTGATCTCCTGCCTGAACGGCCTGCAGCAGATGGAGTCCGGTCCCCAGTGCGTCCTGTTCCAGAACGGCGTGAATCCGCATACTACCGCCGTGGGAATGCGGTGGCAGTTCTTTTCCAGTGCTTCAATGGCGCTGATGCTCTCGGAGGATTTCGGCGCGGCTGCGCCGGCCGCCGTGGGAGATACAGTCGATCAGCTCGCCGCCCTCCTCGGGACAGAGGGGGAGTCCGTGCTCGGCGGTCAGGCTGCTGCAATCGGCTATGTCCGCCAGCTGAGGGCCAATGATGAAAAACAGATCACGGAGGAGCGGTATATTTACTATGCCTTTTTTGAATGCAAGGGATTTCAATATCTGATGCAATTTACCTCGGAGTACACGCTCCCCGGAGAAAGCCGGGATTCCTATGGCGCCTCGCGCAAATCACAGCAGATATGCCGCGGCGTCTTTGAGGACGGACTGGCCGCGGTTTGTGCGTTTTTAAACGCGTAAAGATCCTCCCCGATATGCGGAAAACAATAGGATGCGCATCGACACAAGAGCCCGGATGTTTAAACACATCCGGGCTCTTTTTAAAGAAAATTTTTATCAGAATAGGAAATTATAAGAAGTCCAGTCACGTTATGGTGCCCGGACCGGGGATTAAAGGGTGGGCAACTCCAGCCCTTTGAAAAACTCATCATACGTACAGCGGTAGATGGTGTGCAGTGCCACTAAAACACTCACAGGGACATTCAGTTCCCCTGTTTCATACCTGGAATATGTCCCGCGGGAGAGATCAATGCCCATCACTCCGAGCTTTGCCGACAAGGCTTCCTGTGTGATTCCTCGCTCCATACGCAGTCTGCGCAGATTGGAGCCGAGGTTCAAATCAGGTTTTATTTTCTGCATCGTGCCGCCCTCTTTTGCCTGTCAAAGTTGCATTTTTCTGTATTATAGGGTAAAATGAGAGCGGAATTGCTCAGTATATTGAGCAAAAGAAAATTGATTTACCAACAAAGGATGGAAAAGGAATGACAAGTATACTGAGACTCTTGTATGAACGGGAAATCATCCCGCCGGAGGCGGAAGTGCCGCACACGGAAAAGTACCGGTCTCTGATACGGGAAGCGGGAGAACGGCATACGGCGCTGGTTGAGCGTATGAGGGCGGGGGATCCCGGGCTGGCGGAGCAGCTTGAGTCTTATCTCAATGTGCGCGGCCAAGCGGAGAGGGAGGAGCGGGCGCACCTGTTTGTCCGTGCTTTTCAGCTAGGCGCGCAGCTCATGCTGGAAATACTTGATCCGCACGCGGAGCAATAGACTGCTCCCCAAACACACAGGCCCGGATGCACAACTGCATCCGGGCCTGTGTAAAAATAAGGAAGGTTTTAGCTGTGGATCGTGCGGACTTTAATCACGCCGTCGATGGCGGCGATGGCGTCCTCTGTCTCCTTGCCCACGACCGCGTCGCAGTCGGCGATGGTGTAGGCGTAGTCTTTCTTGGACTTATTGATGAGGTTGTCGATGTTGACGCCGGCCTCCGTGATGGCCGCCGTCACCTGCGAGAGCATAGTGGGGATGTTGCGGTGGATCACGCAGATGCGGCAGGCGCCCGTGCGGGCGGCGGAGACGTTCGGCAGGTTGACGGAGTTGGTGATGTTGCCGTTCTCCAGATAATCTGCCAGTTCCCGGGCGGCCATGGCCGCACAGTTATCCTCGCTCTCCGGGGTGGAGGCGCCCAGGTGCGGGATGGCGATGACGCCCGTCGCGCCCAGCATCTCATCCGTCGGGAAGTCGGTCACATAGGCCGCGACCTTGCCTTCGGCCAGCGAGGCCAGAATATCCGCGCTGTTGACCAGGTCGCCGCGCGCAAAGTTCAGGATGCGCACGCCGTCCTTCATGGTGGCGATGGTCTCCGCGCGGACCAAGTCGCGCGTCTCATCGGTGAGCGGCACGTGGACGGTGATGTAATCGCAGTTTTCAAAGATCTCCTTCAGGTCACCCGCGTGGCGGATGGTGGTGGACAGGGACCATGCCGCGTCCACGGAGAGGTACGGGTCATAGCCGTAGACCTCCATGCCCAGCGCCTCCGCGGCGTTGGCCACGAGGATGCCGATCGCGCCCAGACCGATGACGCCGAGCTTTTTGCCCTTGATCTCCGGGCCGGCGAAGGCGGATTTGCCCTTTTCAACCTGCTTGGAGACCTGATCCCCCTGCCCCTTGAGCGTCTTGCACCAGTCGATGGCGGGGATGATCTTGCGGGAGGAGAGGAGCATCGCACACAGGACAAGCTCCTTGACCGCGTTGGCGTTCGCCCCGGGGGTGTTGAACACGGCCACGCCGTTCTCGCTCATCTGATCCACGGGGATGTTATTCACGCCCGCGCCCGCACGCGCTACGGCGATGGTGTTCGGGTCCAGCTCCATCTCGTGCATGGAGGCGGAGCGGACGATGATGGCGTCGGGGGCGGCAAAGTCGTCCCCGCAGGCGTATTTGGCCGCGTCAAAGGCGTTCAGCCCGGCCTTGGAAATTTTATTGAGTGTTTTGATCTGATACATGGAACGGTTCTCCCTCTCTCTTATTTGTTCTCGGCCTCAAACTTCTTCATGAATTCAACAAGTGCCTTCACGCCCTCGATCGGCATGGCATTGTAGATGGAGGCACGCATGCCTCCCACGGTGCGGTGGCCCTTCAGGTTGACAAAGCCCGCGGCCGTGGCCTCCTTGATAAACTTGGCGTTGAGCTCATCGCTGCCCGTGACAAACGGGACGTTCATCAGGGAGCGGTCCTCCTTGACGACGGTGCCGTGGAACATCTGGCTCTCGTCCAGGAAGTCGTACAGGACCTTGGCCTTGGCCTCGTTGCGCACCTTCATGGCCTCCAGACCGCCGAGGGATTTAATCCACTCGAGGACCAGCTTGCAGATATAGATGGTATAGCACGGCGGGGTGTTGTACAGGGAGTCCGCATCCGCCTGGGTCTTATAATCCAGCATGACGGGCGTGATATCGCGCGCGTGGCCAATCAGATCCTCCCGGATGATGACGACCGTCAGGCCGGCGGGGGCGATGTTCTTCTGTGCGCCGCCGTAGATAACGCCGAATTTGGTCACATCCATCGGTTCGGACAGGAAGCAGGAGGAGACGTCCGCCACCAGCGGGACATTCCCGGTATCGGGCAGCTCGTGGTACTTGGTGCCATAGATGGTGTTGTTCATGCAGATGTAGAAATAGTCTGCATCCGAGGAGAAGGTGCTCTTGTCAAGCTTCGGGATATAGGAGAAGGTCTTATCCTTGGAGGAGGCAACCACATTCACCTCACCGTAGCGCGCGGCCTCCTTGGCGGCCTTGTTGGCCCACTGGCCGGTGATGACGTAGTCGGCCTTGCCGCTGCCGTTCATCAGGTTGAGCGGGATCGCGGAGAACTGCGTGGACGCGCCGCCCTGTAAAAACAGAACCTTATAGTTATCCGGGATGTTCATCAGCTCCCTGAACAGCGCCTCCGCGGACTTGATGATGTCGTCAAACTCCTTGGAGCGGTGGGACATCTCCATCACGGACTGGCCGCAGCCGTGATAGTCGAGCATCTCCGCCGCGGCGGTCTTCAGGACTTCCTCCGGCAGCATGGACGGGCCTGCTGAAAAGTTGTACACACGAGCCATAAAAATCTTCCTCTCAAAAATCATTGTGCCTCCCCGCGGCGGGGACGGCAGAACTGTTGCACAGGGGGAAATACCCCTCTACAAGTTAATGCAACAGAAACCATTATATGACGCCGGAAGCCGTAAAGTCAACAAATTGTTAATTTTTTAACAAAAAATCAGCGTTTTAACGGGAATACAGGCTGCGAATTGTGCATATTTTTAACGAATTGCCATTCAGAGACCGGAATTCTACTTAAACTTTGGTCGGCCCGATTGATAGTTGGGCTTTTTTGGCGCACCAATGGAAGGCCGTGCAAAAATTGGTGGTTGTGCCTTTGCGCGAATTATTATATAATAGATTCCATAAAAAACAATCTGATTCAGCGGAAAGATTGTTAAAAGTTTCTCACTGAAACGGGATGGAGGAGTCAAGATGAAAGTTTCCGAGATTCGCGAGCTGCTCGACGCCGAGTTTGCATGCGGCGAGGAATATGCGGACCGCGAGGTCCACAGCGCCTGCGGGAGCGACATGATGAGCGATGTGCTCGCCTATGTCAAAAATCAGGCGGTGCTGCTGACGGGGCTGGTCAATCCGCAGGTCATCCGCACGGCGGACATGATGGATATGAAGTGCATTGTTCTAGTGCGCGGGAAAAAGCCGAGTGAGGATATGATCCGGCTCGCCGACGAGTATGAGATCGCCCTGATGACCACGGAGCGGGAGATGTTCACCTCCTGTGGGATCCTGTACAGCAAGGGGCTGCGTGGGAGGCAGGGCTGAAATGAGCTGTGTCAATCTGCATTATGACGTGCCGGGGGACGACTTTACGCGTGCGGGTGAGGCTTCCGGTAAAGTAAAAAACACCCTCAAGGAGCTCGGATTTCACGCCGACGTAGTGCGCAACGTGGCCATCGCCATGTATGAGGGGGAGATTAATATGGTCATCCATGCCGGCGGCGGAGAGGCGGATGTGGTCATTGATCCGCAGCACGTGGAGGTGACGCTCACCGACCACGGTCCCGGCATCCCGGACGTCTCCCTGGCGATGAAGGAGGGCTATTCGACCGCACCGGACAACGTGCGCAATCTGGGCTTTGGTGCGGGGATGGGCCTGCCGAACATGAAAAAGTATGCCGATGAGATGCAAATCGAAACGCAGGTGGATGTTGGGACGACGATCCGTCTGGGCTTCGACGTCCCGGCGGCCCAGTGAGCGCACAGTCGGAGCGGCGCGCCCCCATGCATGGGGTGGGGGATAGATCAACCTGTTGGAAGGTGAAAGAGTGGATGCTTTTTTTCATTCCGTCCGGCTGGACGAGGAGAAGTGCGAGGGCTGTATCAACTGTGTAAAGCGCTGCCCCACGCAGGCCATCCGCGTCCGCAACGGAAAGGCGAGCATTATCTCGGAACTGTGCATTGACTGCGGCGAGTGCATCCGCATCTGCCCGCACCACGCAAAGTATGCGCAGTCCGATTCCTTTAATATAATATTAGATTACAAGTACCGCGTTGCACTGCCTGCGCCCACACTCTATGGGCAGTTCAACAATCTGGACGATACGGACTACGTGCTCTCCGGGCTGAAGAACATGGGCTTTGACGATGTGTTTGAGGTCTCAGCGGCGGCGGAGCTTGTCTCCGCCGCGACGCGCGAGATGATGAATACCGGCAACCTGAAAAGGCCGGTGATCTCCTCGGCGTGCCCGGCGGTGTGCCGCCTGATCCGCATCCGGTTCCCCAAGCTGATCCCGAATGTGCTTGATCTGAGCGCCCCCATGGAGGAGGCGGGACGTCTGGCGCGGGAAAAAGCGGTGCGCGAGACTGGTTTGAAGCCGGAGGAGATTGGCGTGTTCTTCATCACGCCGTGCCCGGCCAAGATCACTGCCATCAAGGCGCCGATCCGCAGTGAGAAGTCCAATGTGGACGGCGCATTCCCCATCAAGCTCATCTATCCTGTGCTGCTCAAGCAGATGGAGAAGCTCGACCGTCCGCCGGAACGGCTGAAAAATTCGGGGATCATCGGTGTCAGCTGGGCGGGCAGCGGCGGCGAGTCCTCCGCTCTGATGCGGGACCGCTATCTGGCGGCCGACGGGATTGAGAACGTCATCAACGTGCTTGAGGAGCTGGAGGATGAAAAGCTCAATGAGCTGGACTTTATTGAGCTCAACGCCTGCTCCGGCGGGTGTGTCGGGGGCGTGTTGACGGTGGAGAACCCCTATGTGGCCCGGGCACGGCTGCAAAAGCTGCGGCAGTACATGCCGGTCTCCTGCAACCATCTGGAGCATGGGATCCCGGTGCAGATGCATGCCGAAAAGCAGCTGGAGGCCTATGACGTCATGCGCCTGGCGGACAATGTCAGCGATGCGATGGACCGGCTCAACCGGCTCAACGAGATCCATGCCAAGCTGCCCGGCCTGGACTGCGGTGTCTGCGGCGCGCCGTCCTGCCGCTCGCTGGCGGAGGATATCGTGCGCGGCACGGCGACGATCGAGGACTGTGTGTTTACCGCGCGGGAGGAATTTGAGGCGCGGGGCCGCGAGGGATACATACCGGCTCCGTTTCGGAAAGCGGGGGAGGAGAACCATGAAGGCAAGTGAACTGGCGCAGAAGCTGGGGTGGAAGCCCGCATGCGGGGACGGTGAAAATGAGGTCACCGGCTGCTATTGCGGCGACCTGCTCAGCTGGGTGATGGCCAAAGCGCCGGCGGGCAGCGTGTGGCTGACGGTCATGGGCAATGTCAACTGTGTGGCGGTCGCCTCCCTGCGGGACCTCGCGTGCGTCGTCATCACGGAGGGGGCTCCGCTGGATGAGGCGGCGCTGGTGCGGGCCGCGCAGCAGGGCGTGACCATTTATACGACGGACCGCAGCACCTATGACTGCGCGGTGGCTGTCAGCGGGATGATCGAATGAAATACCGCTATGATTTTCACCTGCATTCGTGCCTGTCCCCCTGCGGGGACAACGATATGACCCCCTACAATCTGGTGAATATGGCCAAAATCATGGGACTGGACGTCATTGCGCTCACGGATCACAACACCGCCCTCAACTGCCCTGCCGCCGTTAAGGCGGGGGAGGAGGCGGGGATCCTCGTCCTGCCCGGGATGGAGCTGTGCGTCAGCGAGGAGGCGCACATCGTCTGCCTGTTCGGGGAGACGGAGGCGGCGCTTGAGTTCTCCCGCTGTGTGGAGGAGCGGATCCCGGATATCCCGAACCGGCCGGAGATCTTCGGCGAGCAGCGGCTCATGAACGGTGAGGATGCGGTCACGGGGCTTTACGAAAAGCTGCTGCTGACTGCGGCCGATATCAGTGTGGAGGAGGTGCGGCCGCTGGTCGACTCCTATGACGGCCTCTGTTTCCCTGCGCATATTGACCGGGATTCCTACAGCGTGATCTCCGCACTGGGGGCCTTTTCCGCCGCGTGGGGCTTTACCGCCGCGGAGATGACCCGCGATGCCGACGCGGCCGCATATATCGAGCGCTATCCTGTGCTGGAGGGACTGCGGATCCTGCGCAGTTCAGACGCCCACTATCTGGAAAATATTGGCTGTGCGGGGGGAGAACTGGAATTAAACTGTCTCAAATGGGAAAGTATCGTGTGCAGTCTGACAAAAAAAGAGTAAAGTTTTTAGGAAAACCGTAAAAACCGCGTAAAGCTCGTGGATTTTTAGGTGCTTTTCTGATATAATTATGAAATATTCGGACTTGTGCCGTTTATACAGGGAGGAAAAATATATGCTCAAAAAAATCAGCAAAATTCCCTTTCAGGGGACCAGAGAGCAGGAGCTCGAGCTGAAGGGGATCATTGAGGAGAGCAAACATGACAAGAGCCTTTTGATGCATGTCATGCAGGAGGCACAGCGCATCTACGGCTACCTGCCGTTTGAGGTGCAGGTGATGATCGCCGACGGGATGGGCGTCCCGCTGGAGAAGGTCTACGGCGTCTCCACGTTCTATGCGCAGTTTGCCCTCTCGCCCAAGGGGAAGTATGATATCTCCGTCTGCCTGGGTACCGCCTGCTACGTCAAGGGTGCGCAGGAGGTCCTCGACCGCGTGTGTGAAAGGCTGGGGATTGAGCCGGAGGAGTGCACGGATGACGCTGCGTTTTCCGTCACGGCCTGCCGCTGCGTCGGCGCGTGCGGTCTGGCCCCTGTCATGATGGTCAACGGCGAGGTCTACGGCAAGGTAACCGTGGACGAGGTGGACGGGATTTTGGACAAATATCTGGCGGAGGCGTAAGCGATGCGCGAGTTGTCGCTCAACGTGCTTGATATTGTACAGAATTCCGTTTCCGCAGGGGCGTCGCTCATCGAGATCGGTGTGACGGAGTCGGCGGGGTCGGTGATGACGATCCGGATCTCCGACAATGGCTGCGGGATGGATGCGCAGCAGCTCCAGGCGGTCAGCGATCCCTTTTACACCACGCGCACCACGCGTAAGGTGGGGATGGGGATTCCGCTCTACCGGATGGCGGCGGAACAGACCGGCGGCGGCCTTGAGATTGAGTCGCAAAAGGGCGTGGGGACGTGTGTGACAGCCACGTTCCACACAGACAGTATCGACTGTGCGCCGCTCGGTGATATGGCGGCTACGATGTGCGTGCTCATCGGGGCGAATGAGGCGGTCGACTTTGTCTACACCCATACGACGCCGGGGGGAGCCTTTACGGTGGACACCCGCAACCTGCGTGAACTGATGCAGGGGGTTCCCCTGAGCGAACCGGATGTTTTGAACTGGATTCGCGATTATATCCGAGAACAGACAGAGATTATAGGCGGAGGTGCTCTGAATTTTGAAAACGATTGAAGAACTGATGGCAATTAAACAGAAAACGCTCGAGAAGATGACGGTGCGTGAAGATCAGTCCGGCTTTACGCGCGTAGTCGTCGGCATGGCGACGTGTGGGATCGCGGCCGGCGCGCGCCCGGTCATGAATGCGTTTGTGGATGAAATCGAGAAGCGGCATCTGCAGAATGTGACCGTCTCCCAAACGGGATGCATCGGTATGTGCCAGTTTGAGCCGATTGTTGAGGTCTTTGAGCCCGGCAAGGAAAAGGTTACATATGTCCTCATGAATGAGGAAAAGGCGAGAAAAGTAGTGGTCGACCACCTCGTGAACGGCGTGCCCGTCAAAGAGTATACCGTCGGCGCTGCGACCAAATAAGCGAGGAGGAAAAATATATGTATCGTTCCCATGTGCTTGTTTGCGGCGGTACCGGCTGTACCTCCTCGAACAGCGGCGAGATCATCGCGGAGCTTGAAAAACAGCTCAAGGAAAAAGGATTGGAAAATGAAGTAAAGGTCGTGCGTACCGGTTGCTTCGGCCTGTGTGCGCTCGGTCCGATCATGGTCGTTTACCCGGAGGGCTGCTTCTATAGCGAGGTCAAGGTGGAGGACGTGCCCGAGATCGTGGAGGAGCACCTGCTCAAGGGCCGCATTGTCAAGCGCCTGCTGTGTGAGGATGCCAAGCACGATGAAAGCGGCGACCACATCAAGACGCTCAATGAGACCTCCTTCTACAGCAAGCAGGAGCGTGTTGCGCTGCGCAACTGCGGCGTGATCGATCCGGAGCAAATTGATGAGTACATCGCGTTTGACGGCTATCAGGCGCTGGCCAAGTGCCTGACGGAATATACGCCGCAGCAGGTGATTGATATCGTCACCAAGTCCGGCCTGCGCGGCCGCGGCGGCGGCGGCTTCCCCACCGGGAAAAAGTGGAGCCTGGGCGCCGCCAATCAGGCGGATCAGAAATATGTCGTCTGCAACGCGGACGAAGGTGACCCTGGCGCGTTCATGGACCGCTCCATTCTGGAGGGCGACCCCCACTGCATCATTGAGGCGATGGAGATCTGTGGCTACGCCATCGGAGCTACGGAGGGCTATGTTTACGTCCGTGCGGAATATCCGATCGCAGTCCAGCGCCTTCAGATCGCCATTAAGCAGGCCAAGGAGTATGGTCTGCTCGGCAAAAACATCTTTGGTACGGACTTCTGCTTTGACCTGCATATCCGCCTTGGCGCCGGCGCGTTCGTCTGCGGCGAGGAGACCGCGCTCATGACCTCTATTGAGGGTAACCGCGGCGAGCCCAGGCCGCGTCCCCCGTATCCGGCGGTCAAGGGCCTGTTCGGTAAGCCTACCACGGAGAACAACGTGGAGACCTTCGCCAATATCCCGCAGATCATCCTCCGGGGTGCCGACTGGTTCGCCTCCTACGGCACCGAGGGCTCCAAGGGTACCAAGGTGTTCGCCCTGGGCGGCAAGATCAAGAATACAGGCCTGGTGGAGATCCCTATGGGGACCACCCTGCGCGAGATTGTGGAGGATATCGGCGGTGGCTGCCCGAACGGCAAAAAGTTCAAGGCGGCGCAGGCCGGCGGCCCCTCCGGCGGCTGTATCCCGGCCTCCCTGCTCGACGAGCAGATCGACTATGATAACCTGACCTCCATCGGATGCATGATGGGCTCCGGCGGACTGATCGTCATGGATGAGGACAGCTGTATGGTGGACATTGCCAAGTTCTTCCTGAACTTCACGGTTGATGAGTCCTGCGGCAAGTGCTCTCCGTGCCGGATCGGCACCAAGCGCATGCTGGAGATCCTCGATAAGATCACGGAGGGCAAGGCCACCATGGAGGACCTTGACAAGCTTGAGGAGCTGGCACATTATATTCAGGAAAACTCCCTGTGCGGCCTGGGCAAGACGGCCCCCAACCCGGTTTTGGCCACGCTGCGCTTCTTCCGCGATGAATACATCGCCCACATTAAGGAAAAGCGCTGCCCTGCCGGCGTGTGCAAGGCGCTCCTGAATTACTATATTGATCCCGACAAGTGCATTGGCTGCAGCCTGTGCGCGAGGGCTTGCCCGGTGGGGGCGATCTCCGGCCAGATCAAGAGCCCGCACGTGATTGATCACAACAAGTGCATCAAGTGCGGCGCCTGCATGGACAAGTGCAAGAAGATTAAAGCGATCAGTAAACGGTAAGAAAGGAGCGTGCCTGCTATGGCAATGGCAAATATTAAAATCAACGGCATGCCCCTGAGTGTGCCCAACGGAATTTCCATCCTGGAGGCGGCGCGGTATGCGGGGATTGAGATCCCGACCCTCTGCTACCTGAAAAAGATCAATGAGATCGGCGCCTGCCGTATCTGCATGGTGGAGGTCAAGGGGATGCGCGGGCTTGTCTCCGCGTGCGTGTTCCCGGTCAATGATGGGATGGAGATCTTCACCAATACGGAGAAGGTGCGCAAATCGCGCAAGATCACGCTGGAGCTCATCCTCTCCACCCATGACCGCAAGTGCCTTTCCTGCATCCGCAGCGGAAACTGCGAGCTGCAAAAGCTCTGCAAGGAGTTCGGTGTGGATGATGAAGGGCGCTATGACGGCGAGAATCCCCATTATGATTTCGATGATTCCGCCGCCCATATGATCCGCGACAACAATAAGTGTATCCTCTGCCGCCGCTGTGTGGCCGCCTGCCAGATGCAGGAGGTCTCCGTCATCGGGGCAAACGCACGCGGCTTTGATACGCACATCAGCTCCGCCTTCGATAAAGATCTGGCGGATGTCTCCTGCGTCTCCTGCGGACAGTGCATTGTCAACTGCCCCACCGGCGCCATCTATGAGAAGGACGATACCGACAAGGTCCTTGCGGCAATCAATGATCCCGATAAGTTCGTCATTGTGCAGACGGCACCCTCCATCCGCGTGACGCTGGGCGAGTGCTTTGGGATGCACATTGGCACCAACGTCCAGGGCAAGATGGTCGCCGCGCTGCGCCGCCTCGGCTTTGACAAGGTGTTTGACACCGACTTTGCGGCCGATCTGACTATCATGGAAGAGGCCAACGAGCTGGTGGAGCGCATCCAGCACGGCGGCACACTGCCGATGATCACCTCCTGCTCGCCGGGCTGGGTCAAATACTGCGAGCACTACTACCCGGACTGCATCCCGAACCTGTCCACCTGTAAGTCCCCACAGCAGATGTTCGGCGCCACGATTAAGACCTGGTATGCGCAGAAGATGGGTATCGATCCGAAGAATATCGTCGTCGTGGGTATCATGCCCTGCACGGCCAAGAAGTTTGAGACCAAGCGCGACCATGAGGATGCCTCCGGCTATCCGGACGTGGATATCGCGCTGACGACCCGCGAACTGGGCCGCATGATTAACAGCGCCGGCATCTACTTCAAGAAGCTGCCGGATGAGGAGTTTGACAATCCGCTCGGCGAGGCGACCGGTGCGGGTGTGATCTTCGGCACCACGGGCGGCGTTATGGAGGCGGCCCTGCGCACAGCGGCCGATATGATCACCGGCCAGGATCTGGACCATGTGGACTATCAGGAGGTCCGCGGCCTGAGCGGCGTCAAGGAGGCCACCTATAACATCGGCGGCATGGATATCAAGGTCGCCGTGGCCAGCGGCATCGCCAACGCGCACAAGATCATGGAAAAGGTCCGCAGCGGCGAGTGTGACTATCAGTTTATTGAGATCATGGGCTGTCCGGGCGGCTGCGTCAACGGCGGTGGCCAACCGATCCAGCATGCGGTGGTGCGTAACTTTATCGACCTGACGGGCCGCCGTGCGGCGGCGCTGTATGAGGCGGATAAGAACCTGCCCATCCGCAAATCGCATGAGAGCCCGGCCATTAAGATGGTCTATAAGGAGTTCTTTGAGAAACCGGGCAGTGAGGTCGCGCACAAGGTGCTACACACCGCCTACACCCCACGGCCCAAGTATAAATAATCACGCTTTTCCATCCGGCGGGAGGGACGAAAAACGTCCCTCCCGCTTTTTCTGGCACTTTAAGACAAAAAAATCCCCCGGTCCGACCGGGGGAAGATAAATTAAATCGAAGCGAATGTTTATGCAGCTTTGCGCTTATTTGTTCAGTGCCTCGGCAACAGCGACAGCGCAGGCGACCGTGGCGCCGACCATGGGGTTGTTGCCCATGCCGATCAGGCCCATCATCTCGACGTGCGCCGGGACGGAGGAAGAGCCCGCGAACTGGGCGTCGCCATGCATGCGGCCCATGGAGTCGGTCAGGCCGTAGGAAGCCGGGCCGGCGGCCATGTTGTCCGGGTGCAGCGTACGGCCCGTGCCGCCGCCGGAGGCCACGGAGAAGTACTTAACGCCGTTCTCGTTGGCCCACTTCTTGTAGGTGCCGGCGACAAGGTGCTGGAAGCGGGTCGGGTTTGTGGAGTTGCCGGTGATGGAGACGTCGACGCCCTCCGCCTTCATGATTGCAACGCCCTCGCGGACATCGTTTGCGCCGTAGCACTTGACCTTGGACTTCTCGCCGTCGGAGTAGGCGATCGTCTCAACGACATTCAGCGTATCGCTGAAGAAATCATACTCCGTCTTGACATAGGTAAAACCGTTGATGCGGGAAATGATCATAGCCGCATCCTTGCCCAGGCCGTTGAGGATGACGCGCAGCGGCTCCTTGCGGACCTTGTTGGCCGTCTTCGCGATACCGATTGCGCCCTCAGCGGCTGCAAAGGACTCATGGCCAGCCAGGAAGGCAAAGCACTTGGTATCATCGTGCAGGAGCATGGCACCCAGGTTACCGTGGCCCAAGCCGACCTGACGCTGCTCGGCGACAGAGCCCGGTACGCAGAAAGCCTGCAGGCCCTTACCGATGGTGGCGGCAGCCTCGGAGGCGTTGGCGGTCTTGGTCTTCAGTGCGATTGCGACACCCAGGGTGTAGGCCCACACGGCGTTTTCAAAGGCGATCATCTGGACGCCCTTGACGATGGATTCAACATCAATCCCGTGCTCCAGGCAGAGGGCACGCGCATCTTCAAGCGAGGCAATGCCATACTCAGCAAGGCATTTCTCGATCTTGGGCATACGTCTTTCCTTGCCCTCGAAAATTACATCGTTTGCCATAGATTGAAATCCTCCTTGCTCTTATTCTTCACGCGGGTCAATGTACTTGACCGCTCCGTCAGCTTCAGTGAAACGGCCGTAGTGGCCCTTGTTGGCCTCATAGGCCTCATTCGGGCTCTTGCCGTGGCGGATATCCTCAAGCATCTTGCCCAGGCGGACGAACTCATAGCCGATCACCTGATCGTCCTTGTCGAGTGCCATGCGGGTGACATAGCCCTCGGCCATCTCCATATAGCGGACACCCTTGGCCTTAGTGCCGAACATTGTACCGACCTGAGAACGCAGGCCCTTGCCGAGGTCTTCCAGAGCGGCGCCGATAGCGAGGCCGTCCTCGGAGAATGCGGACTGGCTGCGGCCATAGACGATCTGCAGGAACAGCTCACGCATGGCGACATTGATCGCGTCGCAGACGAGGTCCGTGTTCAGGCACTCCAGGAGCGTCTTGCCCGGAAGGATTTCCGCAGCCATGGCGGCGGAATGCGTCATGCCGGAGCAGCCGATCGTCTCAACAAGCGCCTCCTCAACGATACCATTCTTGATATTCAGGGACAGCTTGCAGGTGCCCTGCTGCGGTGCGCACCAGCCTACGCCGTGCGTAAAACCGGAGATGTCCTTGATCTCATAGGCCTTAACCCATTTGCCCTCTTCTGGAATCGGAGCCGGGCCGTGATGCGGTCCTTTTTTGACCGTACACATCTTCTCCACTTCTGCGGAATAGTTCATATGATTTCTCCTTTCGGTCTTATTCTCGCATGACCGTAATCATTATATAATGTTTGCTTTTGAGTTTCAATAGTCAGTTTTCACGAGAAAGGGTTGAAATAAAAGGAATTTCCCCACAAAGTTGATTCCTGTGCCGGTTGGGAAGAAAAAATTGCGCTTCGGCGTGAAAAAAGCACGCTCTCCGCAGGGGAGAGCGTGCCGCTGTGCAAAAAACTTACTTGAGCTCGACCTTTGCGCCAGCCTCTTCCAGCTTCGCCTTGGCAGCCTCGGCGTCCTCCTTGGAGATGCCTTCCTTGACAGCCTTCGGTGCGCCGTCGACAAGAGCCTTCGCGTCGACAAGGCCCAGGCCCGTGATCTCACGGACAGCCTTAATAACCTTGACCTTCTCCGCGCCGACCTCGGCAAGGACTACGTCAAACTCGGTCTTCTCCTCAGCGGCCGGAGCGGCAGCACCAGCAGCCGGAGCGGCGGCAACTGCCACCGGAGCAGCAGCGGAAACACCGAACTCCTCCTCGAGAGCCTTGACAAGGTCAGAGAGCTCGAGAACGGTAAGGGCCTTAACGTCTTCAATCAGCTTAGTAACTTTCTCAGATGCCATGATATTTTACCTCCATATGTGTTCATTGAATTTTGAATGATATGCGCGGCTGATGCCGCTGAAAAGCGGAACGCCTTCCGCCAGGGACAGACAACAGATTACTGCTGCTTTTCCGCAATCGCGCTCAATGCGCGGACAAGGCCGGTGATGTTCGCATTGAGAACATACACAAGGCCACTGATGGGGGCATTCAGGCCGCCCAGAGCCTTTGCGACGAGGACCTCGCGCGGCGGCAGCTCGGCGAGCTCCTTGACGCCCGCCTCATCGATGACCTTTCCATCGATAAATCCGGCCTTTACGGAGATCTTTTTGCCCTCCGTGGCCGTTTTGCTAATGATGCGCGCGGCGGCAACATAATCCCCCTCGCTCAGCGCGATAGAGGTCGTGCCGTTAAGATAGCCTTCCAGACCGCTGATGCCGGCCTTTTCAGCCGCCATTCCAAGCAGGGTGTTTTTCACGACTGTGTACTCAACCCCGGCCTCACGCAGCTCTTTACGGAGCTTGGTATCCTCCTCCACGGAGATGCCCTTATAATCGACAAGGACGCCCGCACAGGAGTTCTTCATCTTCTCACTGAGTGCCTCGACCTGCTGCTTTTTCTTCTCAAGAATTGCATTGCTCGGCATAGTTCGATTCACCTCCCGACAAATAACGTGTTATGGGACAGGCGCCGGCGAAAGTGCGGCGCCGCTGACCGCTGTCACGGTTCCGGGGCAGAAAAAACGCCCCTCCCTAAAGCGGGAAAGGCGTAAAATGACGCTGAAAGTTCACTTCGCTTCCCCTCGGCAGGTAGGCAAAGCCGTTACGCACAAGGCACCTGCTGTCTTTAGGTAATCGACAACATGGGATATGATACCATATCCCATGCCGAATGTCAAGTTTTTTCTCAGGCCTCCGCGCTCTCGACAGAGGAGACGCGGTTCGGGTTGATCTTAATTCCGGGACCCATCGTCAGCGCGACGGCACAGGAACGGATATACTGGCCCTTCGTCGCGGCGGGCTTTGCCTTTACGATGGCGTCCAGCAGTGCCTTGAAGTTCTCCGCGAGTTTCTGCGTGCCAAAGGATGCCTTGCCGATCGGGCAGTGGATGATGTTCGTCTTATCAAGACGGTACTCAATCTTACCGGATTTGGCATCGACAACGGCCTTTGCAACGTCCGGCGTAACGGTGCCGGCCTTCGGGCTGGGCATCAGGCCGCGGGGACCGAGCACCTTACCGAGACGGCCCACAAGGCCCATCATGTTCGGAGCGGCGACCGCTACATCGAAGTCCAGGAACCCTTCGTCCTGAATCCGGGCGACAAGATCCTCCGCGCCGACGATATCCGCACCTGCCTCCTCGGCGGCCTTGGCCATATCGCCCTTGGCAAAGACGGCGACGCGGACCTTTTTGCCGGTGCCGTTGGGGAGTACAACTGCGCCGCGGACCTGCTGATCCGCATGGCGGGAGTCGACACCCAGGCGTACATGAACCTCCACGGTCTCGTCAAACTTGGCGGTGGCCGTCTTCACGGCAAGATCCAGCGCCTCCGCCGGATCGTATAATTTGGACTTATCAACCAGCTTTGCGCTGTTGACATATTTTTTACCATGTTTCATAGCTATTTACCTCCCATTAAGTGGTAACCGGATACTTCCTCCCACGCAGGGAAATCAGTCGGCAACCGTAATACCCATGCTGCGGGCCGTGCCCTCGATCATGCTCATGGCGGCCTCGATGCTTGCCGCGTTCAGATCGGGCATCTTCTGCTCCGCAATCTTGCGGACCTGATCCTTCGTGACCGTGGCGACCTTTGTCTTATTCGGTGTGCCGGACGCCGTCTCAATTCCGCATGCCTTCTTGAGCAGAACTGCCGCGGGCGGTGTCTTGGTGACAAAAGTGAAAGAGCGGTCCGCATATACGGTGATGACGACCGGGATGGTGAGACCTGCATCGTTCTTTGTGCGCTCATTAAACTCCTTTGTGAATGCCATGATGTTTACGCCGTGCTGGCCGAGCGCGGGGCCGACGGGCGGTGCCGGGGTTGCTTTTCCGGCGGGAATCTGCAATTTGATAAATCCTACAACCTTCTGAGCCATTGTGTGCTGCACCTCCATAATATGTGGTAAATGGCGGGGTGACGGGCACCCCTCCCACGCGCGCACGCCGGGCGGCGTACGCCGTAAAACCAAGCGGCAGAACGCCGCGTTTTACCGTGAGTGAATTGCGGTGGAATCAGTTCTCTTCCTTCTCCACCTGATCGAGTTCGAATTCGACGGGGGTCTCCCTGCCGAACATGGAAATCGTGACGCGGACATAGTTCTTCTCCGTATCCACCTCGTCCACCGTGCCGGTGAAGCCCTCAAACGGACCATCGGTCACTGTGACGGTGTCACCCGCCGCGTAGTCAACCTCTACGGAGTGCTTCTCCACCCCGAGGTTTGCGACCTCTTTCTCTGTCAGCGGCACGGGTTTGCTCCCCGGACCGACGAAGCCGGTCACGCCGCGTGTGTTGCGGATCAGATACCAGGTCTCGTCCGTCATCTCGAGATCGTCATTGACGGCAAGCTTGACGAGTACGTAGCTGGGGAAGATCTTGCGTTCGACCTCAGTTTTTTTATTATCCTTGATCTCTGTGACTGTTTCGGTCGGGATCTTGACATCAAGGATCAGATCGTGCATATTGCGGTTTTCCACAACTTTTTCGATATCCGAGGCGACTTTGTTCTCATACCCGGAATAGGTGTGGACCACGAACCATCTGGCGTTTTCAGACATCTGACAGCCCCCAATCAGTCGATCACAAAACCGTCGAGCAGATTCATTGCACCGGCAGCCGTGCCGCTTTCCGTAGCGGGCTGTGTGTCAGCCTCAGTCTGGGCCTGTGTATCGGCCTCTGTCTGCCCTTCTGTGCTGCTCTCATCAACCGTCTGCTCCGTCTGGAGCTTCGGGGAGGCGGATACGGAATAGACCAGCAGCTTTTCGATGCCAAAATCGAACAGCCAGACAAAGATACCGATGAACACGATCACCGCGAGAACGATGCCCGTATTTTTGAACACGGTTTTACCGTCTGCCCAGATGATCTTTTTCCCCTCAGAGAAAAAGCCCTTGACGAAGCGTTTGATACCCCTGCCCATGCGGACAAAAATGTTCGGCTTCTTTTCGGCGGCCTTATCCTTGGACTTCTTGGCCTGTTTTACTTCTGCACCCTTCTCTGTGGGCAGAGAGACATTTGCGCCATCAGGCTTCTTGCCGGAAGCCTTTTTCTTATTGTTCGCCATAATCTCCCTCCGTCCGATTACTTTGTCTCTTTGTGGAGAGTGTGTTTCTTGCAGAATCTGCAATACTTGTTCATTTCCAGCCTGTCGGGATCGTTCTTCTTGTTCTTCATGGTGTTGTAGTTGCGCTGCTTGCACTCCTGGCAAGCCAATGTGACTCTGACTCTCATTTTCGGCACCTCCGCTTAACATTGGAATAATCAATTGGCCTCCCTCTCCGAAAAAGGAGGGCACAAAAAAAGAACCCTCCGAGAGGTACTAACACTATACCACACTGTGGGCAAGCCCGTCAAGTGTTTTTGTAAGAAAATTTTCGCGGCCGGCGCCGGAGGACATTCTCATCTGCTTTTTTTAGACGATCAGGGTGACGCCATTCGTCATTTTTCACGATATTTTTTGCTTTATTTTTACCTGCTGTTCTGATATAATGAGTAACATATAGATCATTTCAGGTCTGGATCGGACCTGCTACGGAGGAAAGACAGAGATGAGAGAAATTTCCCTTGGCGGCGAGTGGCGCTTTGGCGAGGCGGGGCGCGGTGAATCCCTGCCGGCCTCAGTGCCCGGATGCAATTATCTGGACCTGATGGCTTTGGGCAAGCTCAAGGACCCGTTTGTCGGGATGAACGAAAAGGAAACCCTCTGGGTTGCGGAGCGGGACTGGGAGTATCAGACCGATTTTGTGGTGACGGAGGATCTCCTGCGGGAGGATGCCGCGCTGCTCACCTGCAGCTGCCTGGACACCCTGTGCGATATATATATAAATGAAACCAAAGTCGGGAGCAGTCAAAACTGCTTTATCCCCTACTGTCAGGATATCAAACAGGCGCTGCGGGAGGGGACCAACACGATCCGCATCGTGTTTTACTCCCCACTGCGCTATATCCGGGAGAAGCAGAAGGCGGATAAAATGCCGAGGAACAACAACGGCATGTCCGGCATCCCGCATATCCGTAAGACGCAGTGCCATTTTGGCTGGGACTGGGGGCCCATTATCCCGGTCAGCGGAATTGCCGGAAAGATCGGCATCCGTTTCTATTCCTCCTATAAGCTGGGAGATGTTCGCATCCGTCAGGATCACCATGACGGCGTTGTGGACCTGGAGATTGATACGGCGGTGGAGGCCCTCGCCAGCGGAGGCGCGTACCGCCTGAAGACCAAGCTGATCTCCCCCTCCGGTGAAGTGCTGGAAGTGCAGGAGAGCTCGGACAGCGGCCGCGCCCGGTTTACCGTACAGGACCCGGAGCTGTGGTGGACGAATGATCTCTCCACGCGCAAAACGCAGCCGCTCTATACGGTGGAGGTCACCCTCAAGCAGAACGGGGCGCTGCTTGACTCTGCTTCCAAAAAGATCGGACTGCGCACTGTGCGGCTCGACCGCTCCGATGACGAATACGGCCAGAATTTTAAGTTCGTGCTCAATGGTGTGGACCTCTTTGCCAAGGGGGCGAATTATATCCCCCCCGACTCCATGATCACGCGCTTTACGGCTGCCGACCGTGAAAGGCTGATCCGCAGCTGTGCGGAGGCGAACATGAACATTATCCGTGTCTGGGGCGGCGGCAATTACGAGACCGACGAGTTCTATGACTACTGTGACCAGTACGGTATCCTCGTCTGGCAGGATTTCATGTTTGCGTGCCAGCCGTATCCTTTCTACAATGAGGAATTCCTGGACAACGTCAGGGCGGAAATCGCCGCCAATGTCCGGCGGCTGCGTCACCACGCCTGTATGGCGATCTGGTGCGGTAATAATGAGCTGGAGACGATGTCCATTGCCTGGCGTACCTACAAAAAGCTCATGGACTGGACGGAGAAATTCTTCTACCATATTCTGCCGGAGATCGTTGAGGAGAACGACGGGCAGACGGCCTTTATTGCGGGTTCTCCGATCGGCAGGGAGTACATGAAAGGGTTCTCCTCCCATGACGACGGCGACACGCACCTGTGGGCTGTCTGGCACGGGCTGCAGCCGCTGACCTATTACCGCAAAAGCTACACCCGCTTCTGCAGCGAGTTTGGCCTGGAGTCCATGCCATGCCGCAATGCGGTCAACTACTTCGCCGGTGACAGCCGTGACCTCTCCCTGACGAGCAAGGTCTTCAACGCCCACCAGAAGAGCCCAAGCGGCAACACCAAGATGCTCTTTTACATGGCGGAAAAATACAGGATCCCCAATCAGTTTGACGATATGCTCTATATGACGCAGCTCATCCAGGCGGAGGGCGTGCGTGATGCGGTAGAGCACTGGCGGCGCAACCGCGGCCGCTGCAACGGTGCGATCTACTGGCAGCTCAACGACTGCTGGCCGGTCAACTCCTGGGCGGGGATGGACTATCTGGGGGACTATAAAGCCCTGCACTATGCGGCCCGCCGCTTCAATGAGCCGGTCGCCGTCAGTGTACAGGACAGCAAAAAGCAGATCAAGCTCTTTGTCATCAACGACCGGATTGATAAATTCACCGGCACGCTCAAATATAAGGTCATCGAATTCGGCGGTAAGATCCTCAAGAAGGCTGAGCAGGATATCTCTGTACCCGGCGCGTCCAGCGAATGCGCTGCCACCCTCAACGTCAAAGAGTTGCTCACCGGGACCAATCGGCGGCGCGCCTTCCTGTATGCGGAGCTGATCCGCGACGGAGTCGTGATCTCATCGCGCGTGACGCTCTTTGGCCCGGAGAAAAAGCTCCAGCTCCCCAAGTGCAGTTACGGCATCTCCGCCCAGATTGAGGACGGCCTTGCACGTGTCACGGTGAAATCCGATCTCTTTGCCCGGAATGTGTTCGTTTACAGCCAATATGCCTGCGGTAATTTCAGCGATAATTTCCTGGATATTCTGCCCGGCGGGAGCATCACGTTGACGGTGCCGGTCCGGGAGGGGACTTCGTCCGCCGAATTTCTGGACAGTCTGACGGTCAAGTCCGTCTCCGATGTCACGGACGTCCGCTCGGCATTTGCGGGGGCCTTTACCCGTCTGCGCATTCTGCTCGCGCCGATCAACTTCGGCAACTGGATCTATTATAAGGCGTTGTAACCCTTTCCATCCGAAAGTATATCATACAGGACCAGTAAAACTGAGAGGAGAATACCAAATGCACAAGTACACGAAAGAGGAAATCCTCAAGATTGCAGAGGAGCGGGACGTCAAATTTGTCCGGCTGCAGTTCACTGACATCCACGGGCAGCCGAAAAATGTCGCCATCACGGTCCGCCAGCTGGAGAAGGCGCTCAACAATGAGTGCATGTTTGACGGCTCCTCCATTGAGGGATTCGTCCGCATCGAGGAGTCCGACATGTACCTGCGCCCCGATTACAACACGTTCGTCATTTTCCCGTGGAGCGAGAGCGGCGCGCGGACGGCGCGCCTGATCTGCGACGTATACAACCCGGACGGAACGCCGTTTGAAGGGGACCCCCGCTATGTGCTCAAAAAGGAGATTGAGCACGCGGCCAAGCTCGGATACACATTCAACGTGGGTCCGGAGTGCGAGTTCTACCTGTTCCATATTGATGAGGACGGCAACCCAACCACCATCACCAACGACAAGGGCGGATATTTCGATCTGGCTCCCATCGACCGGGGTGAGGCCTGCCGCCGCGACATCTGTCTGACACTCGAGGAGATGGGCTTTGAGATCGAGGCGTCCCATCACGAGGTGGCTGCCGGCCAGCACGAAATCGGCTTCAAGTATGACGAGGTGCTCGCTGCCGCGGACAATACGATCACTTTCCGCTTTGTGGTCAAGACGATCGCTCTGCGCCACAACCTGCACGCAACCTTTATGCCCAAGCCGATCTTCGGCGCCAGCGGCTCCGGCATGCATACCAACATGTCCCTATTTAAGGATGGAAAAAACGCCTTTTATGACGAAGCTGACGAACTTGGCCTGAGCCAGGACGCCTACCACTTCATCGCCGGACTCATTGAGCACGTCAAGAGCATGTCCATTATCACCAATCCGCTTGTCAACTCCTACAAGCGTCTTGTTCCCGGATATGAGGCGCCGGTGTATATCGCGTGGTCTGCGCATAACCGCAGCCCGCTGATCCGTGTGCCTGCCTCCCGCGGCGCCGGAACGCGGCTGGAGCTGCGCAATGCGGACCCGGCCTGCAACCCGTATCTGGAGATGGCCGTGTGCCTGGCCGCCGGTCTGGATGGCATCGAGCGCGGCCTGACCCCGCCGCCGGCGATCGATTCCAACATTTACGCCATGACGCGCAAGGATCTGGAGAACACCAATATCGAGACGCTGCCCGCCAGCCTGCAGGAAGCCATCCGTGCGTATAAGGGCGATCCCTTCATGATGCAGACGCTGGGCGATCATGTGTACAAAAAGTACCTGCACGCCAAGCAGCACGAGTGGGACGAGTACCGCATGCGTGTCTCTCAGTGGGAGCTTGACAGCTATCTGAAAAAGTATTGATCTGTACGGAGGCTATGACCATGAATTATAAGGAAGAATTTATTACCTTTATGGTGGAGTCCGGTGTGCTGACCTTCGGAGACTTTGTCACCAAGAGCGGCCGGAAGACCCCGTATTTCATCAACACCGGCAACTATAAAACGGCGCGCCAGATTGCCAAGCTGGGCGATTACTACGCCGCCTGTATCAAGGAGAACATGATCGGGCAGGTGGACGCGCTCTACGGCCCCGCGTACAAGGGAATCCCCCTGGTGGTCACGGCAGCGGCCTCCCTGTACCGGGACTATCAGATTGATATTCCCTATGCCTTCAACCGCAAAGAGGTCAAGGACCACGGGGAGGGCGGCAGTCTGATCGGCTATAAGCCGCAGCCGGGGGACAGGATCGGCATCGTGGAGGATGTTATCACGGCCGGCAAATCGGTGCGTGAGAGCATTGATACGCTCCGCGCGCTGGATGTGGAGGTCACCTCCCTAATCGTCTCTGTGGACCGTATGGAGCGCGGTGAGGGGACAATGAGTGCCATTCAGGAGATCAAGGCGGAGTTCGGCATCACGACCTATCCGATCGTCACCATCCGGGAGATCGTGGCCTATCTGCACAATCGCGAGATCGGCGGAAGGGTTGTTGTGGACGACGAGATGAAGGCGCGCATTCAGGCGCATCTTGAGGAGTACGGTGTCTGAAACGCAGGGAGGTCTCACCGCAATGGCGATTGAAAAAGTACGCGAATATTTGGCCCAATACGGTCTGGCGGACCGTATACGGGAATTTGACGTATCAAGCGCGACGGTTGATTTGGCAGCGCGTGCGCTGGGCTGTGAGCCTGAGCGCATTGCCAAGACGCTCTCCTTCCTGGTGGGGGACAGTGCCGTTTTAATTGTGGCCGCCGGTGACGCGCGTGTGGACAACGCCAAGTTTAAAGCGCAGTTCCATACCAAGGCAAGAATGCTCACCCGTGAAGAGGTCCCTGAAAAAGTCGGCCACGCGGTAGGCGGCGTATGTCCCTTTGCTGTAAAGGAGGGGGCAGAGGTGTATCTGGACATCTCGCTCCGGCGGTTTGAAACCGTATTCCCCGCCTGCGGGAGCAGCAACAGCGCCATTGAACTCACGCTGGATGAGCTTGAGCGCAGCGCCGCTCCGAGGGCATGGGTTGATGTGTGCAGGGGCTGGGCGTGATTTGTCCGCAAAAGCGGCTGTATCCTCATATTCGTTAGCTAAAAGCGATGGTGTCCATGCCAGAACACCGTCGCTTTTTGCGTACCGGGACGGCCGGATGCACCGTTTGGACCTCCTTTACCGTGCTGTGCGGATGGAAAATAAAAAAGGCCGGTCAGACCGGCCTTATAATCAATCGGGGCGGGAATTCTGTGGGTTGGAAAGGAATCGTCCGCGTCCTATATAGCTGTACCTCTCTATTGGGGAGGAGAAGTGCAGCAGCCGCTGACGAAAGGTGTGCAAACGCGCCCGCTCCGAGGATTACCGTGGCATTCAAAACAATTGCAATAAATCACACATCTAAATCTTTATCCTCAACTTTTTCTATTATACAACATTGCTTTTTATTTTTCAAGCAGTTTCTATCATTAAATCCATATTTTACGGATTTAAGCCATTATAATTGCCTATATCCAAGAATATAATAACCATATCAAGTTTTTGGATGTGGGTGAGCGGCGTGAAGATCGACTATAAGGCAGTTGGCAAGCGGATCAAAATTGCCCGGATTAATCTGGACATGACACAGGAAGAGCTCAGCGAAAAGGTGCAGCTCTCCCCAAGCCATATGAGCAATATTGAAACCGGGACTACCCGCATGAGCCTGCAAACAGTGGTCAATATCGCAAACTCCCTGAACGTGTCCGTGGACCAGTTGCTGGCGGACAGCGTCGTTCAGGCCCGGCCGATTCTGGAATCAGAGCTTCAGGAGATTCTGGCGGACTGCACCCCGGAGGAGCTGCGGGTCATCGCTGAGGTGGCCACAGCGGCAAAGGCGGCTATACGCCGCAATTTTGCCCAGGGTACGAAAAACTGAACCGGGTCAGAAATTTTCCGGAAATATAAGGCCGCCGGATGGTCTCCGGCGGCCTTTCCATGTTGCTTTATGTATAAAATTTTTCCAGCAGAGCGGACCACCGCTCAATTTTTTTCAGATCATACGTCCGCGGGATCAGTTTGCCAATCTCACAGGCGGCCAGACTCTTTTGGAGCAGGTTGTTGACACGGAGCAGCACGCCGACTTTGGATATACCCGAAATTCGCAGCTTGCGAACCGCCTCCCTGGGCCCCACTGTCAGCAGTCCGCCCCCTGCAAGCTTACCGATCTCATCGTTCGTCAGCAGGTCGGAGCCCAGCATCCAACTGAGGATTTCGTTATCCAGCTGGAGGACACCGCGCTTGAGGACATCGATTCCGCAATGCTCCGCGCCGAATTCCCGGTACACCTGAACCTGATACGGCCACAGGTTGGCCGCGTCAAACAATGCCGCACCTGTAATGCCGCGCCGCTGTGCGTCCCGGATCGTCCGCGCCAGGAAGGACGCCGCCAACATTCCGGAGGCGATGCCGCTGCCGAGCATGGGGATCGTCATATAGGCGCTGTCTCCCACCGCGGCATAGCCGTTTGCCACCATCCGTACCGCGGGATATCGCACGGGGATCCGGCACAGGATTCCGCCCCGGACCACTTCATCCCCGATTGTGGGATCAGTGCGCTTGAGATCCGCGAGTGCATGGTCCAGCGTACGGCGGTCCATACCGCCCAGCCTGCCGATGAGCACATCGACAAGATTGAAATCATGATCTTGAATGGCCCACGAAATGCCGCACTCGCCCAGATGTTTGAGATATACCTTGTTTGTATACCTGGGGGCAGGTGCCGCCGGATTTTTCCGATGAAATCCCCGGTACACGGTGAACACCTCGTCCTCCCGATGGCGGGTAATGGCGAATGAAGCCGGAAGGGATTTTTTGAGCACTGAATCGACTCCAAGGCTGTCAATAACCAGATCCGCCGCGATCTTTTCTCCGTTGACAATGATCCCGGCCACACGCCCCGGAGCAAGTAAGGCGCCAGTCACCCGCGCGCCGAAAACAAAAGTTGCATGTGCGGCAGCGCGGTCATAGAGGACCTGGTTCAGCGGCCTGCGCTCAATAGAGAGGTCGGGATGGCTCTCATCCTGATGGAACTCCCGTGTCACGGCGCAGAACGGCGAGACAAAGGTCCAGCTCTTCTTATTAAAATGTTCCTTTGGAACCGGGATCCCCAGACGCTTAAAAATATCGGGATTCACATCGTCGTGCCAGTCATAGCGCATCTGATCAAGGCTTTCCGCCTGCTCGTACACTGTCACACTGAATCCCATGCGTCCGAGCTCAGCTGCGGCGACCATTCCGCCGATCCCGGCGCCTGCGATAACAATTTTCATTTTTACTCCCTCCTTTGGATTTGCCATTGTACACGCGAAACTAACAAAAATATTGTAGCATATCTGTGGGGGTATTTCAAATAGAATACACAGTTTGTTGATAATACGGATTTATTTTATTGTGAACATTTCCGTGTGTGGCCGCTATGTTGTCTATAATGGAAAAGCGGTGCACATATAGGATTCAGGTGTGGAACAGGCATACAAGGGTGACTAAATAAAAATGGAGCCGGTACACATTGCATGCGCTACCAGCCCCGTTTAATCCTTTGATAATATGCTTTTCCGCTTCCGGGGAACCGAACAGGTTACCCCTTCAGATTGTCCCGGAATTTATCGAAAAAACCACGCTTTTCGCCGTCACCGGTCTTAACGCCGGAAATGGCGTCAAATTCCTTGAGCAGTTCCTTCTGCCGTGCCGTCAGCTCTTTGGGGACCGTGACAATCACCCGCACAAGCTGATCGCCGCGCCCGCGCCCGTTGATGTTGGGGATTCCCTTACCGCGCAGCTTGAACACATCGCCGGGCTGCGTACCGGGATGGACGCTGTACTTGACCTTTCCGTCGAGCGTGGGAACCATGACCTCCGCGCCGAGCGCAGCTTGACCGAAGGTGATCTCCACGTCACACCAGACGTCATAGCCGTCGCGCTCAAAGATCGGGTGCGGGCGGACGTTGACGGCGATCCTCAGATCGCCTGCCGGGCCGCCGTTGATCCCCTCGTTGCCGTTGCCGCGCACGTTGACGATCTGGCGGTCATCGATGCCGGCGGGAATTTTTACCTCAATCTTGCGCGTGTTGCGGATCCGGCCGGTGCCGTGGCATTTGGCGCACGGATCTTGAATAATGGTCCCTTTACCGCCGCAGCGCGGACAGGCCTTGGAGGTGGAGATCACGCCGAACGGCGTGCGCTGCTGCGTCTGGATGTGGCCGCGCCCATGGCACTCCGGGCACTGAACGGGCGAGGTTCCCTTTTTGGCACCGCTGCCGCCGCACTCTGAGCATTTTTCCACACGCGGAACCTCTACAATACGGGTGCAACCCTTGGCCGCCTCCTCAAAAGAGATCGTAATGCTGACCGTTGTATCACTGCCGCGCTGAGGCGCATTCGGATTGGAACGCGAACCGAACGGATCGCCGCCGAATCCACCGCCGAAGAAGGAGCTGAAAATATCACCGAAGTCGAAGTCAAAGCCCGCTCCGCCCGGCCCGCCTGCGGCCGCGTTGGGATCCACACCCGCGTGGCCGAACTGGTCGTAGCGCGCCTTCTTCTCCTTGTCGGACAGCACCTCGTAGGCCTCGTTCGCCTCCTTAAACTTGGCCTCGGCCTCTTTATTGCCGGGGTTCAGATCGGGATGGTACTTTTTGGCCAACTGACGATATGCCTTTTTGATCTCATCCTCAGTCGCATTCCTGCTCACGCCGAGGACTTCATAATAGTCGCGCTTCTGGGGCAAACTCTGTCTCTCCTTTTCGCCGCAGTTCCGCCAAGTGCAGCTAAGGGGCGGCACCTGCTGCCGCCCCGCGCCGAAATTCAGCGGAATGCTTATTCACCGAAAATTTTACTCGATTTTACACAAAAATTCAATAGGGAAATTGTTAATTATTCTTTGTATTCTCTTTTGGAAAAAATACCGCCCGGGACAGCCGCCACTTTTCGGCGGGACCGTATCGGGAAAATGTCTCCGGGCGCATGGGCACCCGGAGACCTGTCAGAAAGAACGCCGTAGCGCGGCCGCTCTTAATCTTTCTTGTTGGGGTCGTCGGAGACATCCTTGTAATCGGCCTCATAGTATCCGTTTGCATCGGTGCCACCGCTCTGCTGTGCGCCTGCCGCCTGCTGGGCGTTCTGATAGAGCTTCTCGGAGACCTCATAGAACTTCTTGTTCAATTCCTCCTGCCGGCTCTTGATCGCCTCGATATCCGTACCGCTGAGCGCAGTCTTCAGGGCATCAATCTTCTCCTTGAGCTCGTTCTTGTCGCTGTCGGAGAACTTGTCACCCTCATCGGCGATGATCTTCTCGCACTGGAAGACGGTCTGGTCGGCCGCGTTGCGTACGTCGACCTCCTCGCGGCGCTTTTTGTCCTCCTCGGCATATTTCTCCGCCTCTTTAACGGCCTTGTCGATGTCGTCCTTGGACATATTGGTGGAGGAGGTGATGGAGATGGACTGCTCTTTACCGGTGCCCAGATCCTTCGCGGAGACGTGGACGATGCCGTTGGCGTCGATATCAAACGTAACCTCAATCTGCGGGACACCGCGGCGGGCCGGAAGAATGCCGTCCAGGTGGAAGACGCCGAGCGTCTTATTATCCTTGGCAAACTCACGCTCGCCCTGAAGGACATGGACCTCAACAGAGGTCTGATTGTCCGCCGCTGTGGAGAAGATCTGGCTCTTCTTGGTCGGGATGGTGGTATTGCGGTCAATGATCTTTGTGTTGATGCCGCCCATGGTTTCAATGCCGAGGGACAGCGGCGTGACGTCGAGCAGCAGCAGCCCCTTGACGTCTCCGCCCAGGACGCCGCCCTGGATGCTTGCACCGATGGCCACGCACTCATCCGGGTTGATGCCCTTGAACGGTTCCTTGCCCAGAACCTTCTTAACGGCTTCCTGAACGGCCGGAATACGGGAGGAACCGCCGACCATGAGGACCTTATCAATCTCACTGACGTTCAGGCCGGAGTCGGAGAGCGCCTGGCGGACCGGGCCCATCGTCGCCTCGACGAGGTCGGCCGTCATCTCATTGAACTTGGCGCGGCTGAGAGTCATCTCCAAATGTTTGGGGCCTGTGGCGTCCGCCGTGATGAACGGCAGGCTAATGGAGGAGGTTGTCATGCCGGAGAGCTCAATCTTTGCCTTCTCCGCGGCCTCCTTCAGGCGCTGCATGGCCATCTTGTCGCTGCGCAGGTCCACGCCCTGCTCCTGCTTAAAGGAGTCGGCCATCCAGTCGATGATCCGCTGGTCAAAATCGTCGCCGCCCAGACGGTTGTTACCCGCCGTGGCGAGGACCTCCTGAACGCCGTCGCCCATCTCAATGATGGAGACATCGAAGGTGCCGCCGCCCAGGTCGTAGACCATGACCTTCTGGTCGGCCTCCTTGTCGATACCGTAGGCCAGTGCGGCAGCCGTCGGCTCGTTGATAATGCGCTTGACCTCAAGGCCGGCGATCTTGCCCGCGTCTTTGGTGGCCTGACGCTGGGAGTCGGTGAAGTAGGCCGGGACTGTGATGACGGCTTCGGAGACCGTCTCGCCCAGATAGGCCTCCGCGTCGGATTTAAGCTTCTGCAGGATCATTGCAGAGATCTCCTGCGGGGTGTACTTTTTGCCGTCGATGTCCACATGGTAGTCGGAGCCCATGTGCCGCTTGATGGAGGAGACGGTGCGCTCCGGGTTGGTGATGGCCTGGCGCTTTGCTACCTGGCCGACCAGACGCTCGCCCGTCTTGGTGAACGCGACGACGGACGGCGTTGTACGCGCGCCCTCCGGGTTCGGGATAACGGTGGGTTCGCCGCCCTCCATGACGGCGACGCACGAGTTTGTAGTACCTAAGTCAATACCGATGATTTTACTCATAAAAACTGCCTCCTAAGCAATAGCTGCTTTTTTAAACTGATTTATATTGTAAAGGGCCTTTTTGAACGGATGAAGAACACATTATAAAAGTTCCACAAACATTCACTTGGCAACCTGTACCATCGCGTGACGGATGACCCTGTCACCGATCTTATACCCTTTGGCAAAGACCTGTGCGATTTTATTCTCGCCCAGCTCCTCATCCTCTGCCTGCATGACGGCGTTGTGGATCTGCGGGTCAAATTCCTCCCCCCGCGCGCCGAACGGCTCCACGCCCAGCTTCTCAAACGCCTTGGCAAACTGGTCGAGCGTCATCTTCAGGCCCTTTCCAAGGTCCTCGGCACTGGCGTTTTCCTGCGCCAGCGCGCGCTCCAGATTGTCGAGTACGGGGAGCAGCTCTTTGACGGCGTCAATCGTTGCGTCCGCATACACGCCCTCGCGCTCGCGTGAGGAGCGCTTGCGGAAGTTGTCGTACTCCGCGGCCAGACGCATGAACTTGTCGTCCTTCTCCTGAAGGGCCTTTTCATAATCCGCCCGGATCTCCTCGAGCGTGGGGCCCTTGGGCTTTTTCTCCTTTTTTTCAGGTTTCTTTTCCGGGGCCTGTTCCGTTTCCGGCTGCTCCGGCGCCTTATTTTCTTTCTCCTTCATGATGTCATCTCCTGCCTTGTTATAGGATGGCGTAGTCATCTCCGCCGAGCGCCTCTGACAACAGTTTGCCGACGATTGCGGATAAATATTCGATATGCGGGATCAGGGAAGCATAATCCATGCGCGTGGGGCCGATGATCCCGATCGCGCCGCCCGGACGCCCTGCCAGCTTATACGGGGAGAGGATCATGCTGAAATTGCGCAGCTGGCGGAAGGTGTTCTCGCTCCCGATGAATACCCGCACCCGCTCGCGGCCGCTGTCCATCAGATGCTCGAGCGGGGAGGTATCCCGCAGGAACTCGAGCGCCTCACGCACATCCACGCCCCGTTCGTCATAGCTGAGGAGGTTGGTCTGGCCGTCGAGTAGGATCTCGGCCTGCGCGGCCTCATGCGCGAGCTGGGCCAGCGTGATGAGCACCGGGCTCATGGTCAGTGTGTACTCCCCCAGGGAGGCGGCCAGCGTCTGGATCTGCGGGACGGAGACCTCACAGACCGGGCGGCCGATAAAGTGCTTTTCCGCAATATTTGCAAACGCGGTGCGGAACCGCTCGTCGATGGGCACCATCGCGCGGCACAGGCCGCTCTTGAGGATGCCGGAGGTTGTCAGCAGGACGACCATGGCCGTGTTCGCAGCCACCGGGACCAGCTCAATCCGGCGAATAGACGCCTGTGCATCCGCAGGGGTGGTGGAGACGGCCGCGCAGTTGGTGATATCCGCGAGTACCTCGCCTGCCTGACCGAGGACCTTTTCGGGGTCGCCAGGATTGACGCTGAAAAGGCTGTCCAGCCGGCGGCGCTCCTCGGGGGTGAGCTCATGACGGCCCATGAGATGATCGATGTAATACCGGTAGCCCTCCTGCGACGGAATTCTCCCAGCGGAGGTGTGCGGCTGCTCAAGCAGGCCCAGCTCCGCGAGTTCCGACATCTCGTTGCGTATCGTCGCGGAGGAGACGGACAGCTCCGGCAAATCGCTCAGAGCTTTGGATCCGACGGGCTCCCCCGTCTTGATATACAGTTCAACGACCGCCGCAAGGATTTTGCGCTTCCGTTCGGATAATTCCATTCAAAAGCCCTCCTTACGCGTTATCGGATTGTATTAGCACTCAAAAAGACAGAGTGCTAATTTCATTTATTATAATACTCCCCACCGGTGGTGTTGTCAATATTTCAAATATGAACACTTTGTAAAACATGCCGCTCCGGGCGGGTTGAGCGGGAGACAGAGGGGTGGCAGGACGGTATCCAATAGGGTGCATACGGCAGCAGCGGAGCCGTGAGGATTGCTTTCAGGTAAAAATTTCCCGCCTGTCCGGCGGACTGTTTGCGGACGGATCCGGGGTGGAAACGGCAAAAAACGGCCCATCCACTTCAAAGGGCGGTGCAGCACCCGCGCCGGACCGGTCGCAGGACGGAGGGCGTGCGCATAAGATAAAGTATCCGCCAAAGACAGCGGATTCCTCCGTTGGGGGACAGCCGGCGCTGATGCAGCGGCGGTGGTGCGGAAACTGCACCCACAGGGGAGCCGCCGCATGCCGGTCTCCGGCGCGCAGCGCATTCAAATAGGCCGCGGGAGAATTTCTCCCGCGGCCGGAGCTGTTTTTTGCGCATCGCTACTGAGGGGATATATCTTCCCGACGAAAGAAGAGGGAAAAAGTATTTCCCGCCGGTTCGGCGGTCAGGCGGATGAAGCCATCCTGCCGGGTCATGATTTCACGCGCCAAGTAGAGCCCGATCCCGACGCCCTCCTGCCCGGCGGATGCGTTCCCCCGGTAAAATCGGGTAAAGACCTTTGCCTGTTCCTCCTCCGGAATTGTGGGCGAGGAGCTGAACAGGTCTAGCCGCACATAGGAGGGGAGTACGGCGAGGGAGATCACAATATGTCCCCGTACCGGGGTGTACTTGACGGCGTTATCCAGAATATTGGTGATTGCCTCAGCCGTCCATCGGCTGTCCGCGATGACGGCAGGAAGCTGTTCCGGCGCATACTGCACATCCAGGCCCTTTTCCCGCGCACGGGGGTAAATTTGCTTGATCGCCTCAAGGAGCAGCCCGTTTACATCCACCGGTGCGGGCGCCAGATGGATCAGGCCGCCCTCCAGACGGGACAGTTTGATCAGGCTCTCCGTCAGGAAGGTCAGTTTATCAAGTGCGTTTTGCAGTGTGTCCAGACGCTCACGGCGCTCCGGTTCGGACAGGCCGTCCTCCCGCAGCAGTTCGCAGTACGCGCGCGCCGTGGCAATGGGCGTCTTGATTTGGTGCGCGATGTCTGAGATCAGGGACTGGATCTGCCCCTTTTCATTGCCCAGCAGTTCCATATGTGCTTTTAAAATGGTGCGCAGCTTTAGCAGCTGGGTCTGCAGACGGGAGAGAAGCGTGTCCTCCTCCTCAGGGAATGGGGCAGCGGCACGTGTATCAACCAGACTCTCGATCAGCAGTGTGAGGGATTCGAGCAGGTCGTCCGCACGCTTGCGGTGCAGATAGTCGAGGCCGATCAGACAGCCAAACAGGCACAGCGCCGGTGCGGCGGAGAGAGCGGCCTCCTCTGGCTCCCCGCTGAAAAGATATACCACAACGGGGACGGCCAACGCGCAGATGGCCGCCGCCGCGAGCAAAATTTTCCGGATGATTTCCGTGTGCCTCATACGCTCACTCCCCAAAGGTGTAGCCGATGCCAAACACCGTGACAATATAGCGCTGATCGTCATCGTGCAGCTTGTGCCGCAGGCGGCGGATGGCGACGCGCAGCGCGCTCTCGTCCACAAAGTTGCCGTCGATATCCCATACCTGCTCGAGCAGCATAGTATGGGTGAGCACTTTTTTGCGGTTTTCAATCAGGCACTTTAAAATACGGTATTCCTTCTGTGTCAGGCGGATCATTTCCCCGGCGATCCGCACCTCCGGGCGGTTTAAATCCATCTCAAAATCCAGATACCGGAACAGCTTGGCGTCCCCTGCGCCGGTGCGGTTTAAAAGTACCTGCACCTTTTTGCACAGCACGGCCAAGGAGAAGGGCTTGGCAATATAGTCGTCACAGCCGGACTGGTAACCGCGCAGCATGTCGCGCTCGGAGTCGTTGGCCGTCAGGAACAGGATCGGCGCCTGCGTCCCCTTCCGCAGGGCCTCGCACAGGTCAATTCCACTGCCGTCCGGGAGGTTGATATCCAGCAGGTAGAGGTCATAATAGCTGTCCCGCCGGTTTGCCATTGCCTCACGAAGCGTGTAAAAACGCGTGACTGCGTGCCCATCGTGCTCCAGTGCCAGCGCGACGGCGGCATTCAGATCGCGGTCATCTTCAAGTAAAAAAATATTTGCCATATATAGATCCCTCCTGCTCCCTAAAAGTGCAGAGATGGGCAGGGGCTGCGCATCCCCTGCCCATGTGTCATTTTAACTTAATTTTCAAAATTGCGCAACCGCTCTATAATCGTTTCCCGCGAGACACTCTGGTATACGATTGCAGGCACGCTCAGGCAGATCACGGTAAAGGCCGCAATCAGCCCGATCACCAGACCGGTCGGGTAGACGAACTGCGCATAGTCTGCAAAGCTGGAGGCCGATCGGTCTACCAGATAGAGGAACGCATTGCCGAGCGTCAGGATCAGTCCGGTGGAGATCAGGGCGTAGAAGCCGCCCTCCCACGTGAGCATGGCGCGAATCTGCCTTTTGGTCATGCCGACACTCTCCAGAACAGCCAGTTCATTGCGGCGCGCGAGCACGCTGGTGAGCATTACATTGACAAAGTTGATCAGCCCAATCACGATCAGCAGGATGGACGCCCCATTGCCCAGGATTGTGAGGGAGTGCATGGAGGCGTTCCACTCCCGGATGACCTGGGCCGAGCTCTCGAACGCGATGGAATCGCCGGTGAGCGTCTGGATGAGGCGGTTCATGGCCGTTTCCAGCTGTTCCCGGTCCGCCCCTCTGGCGACATTGACGCCGATATCGTAGATGACAGGGCTGTCCGTGAGCTTCGCCATCCCGACCTCACTGACGAAGAGGCAGCCAGGCACGGCGCTGGCGAGGATCTCCCGGTTGGCGGTTAGCTCATTCTGCCGGTAGTCGTTTGTTTTCAGGGAGGCCGCTACTGTGAATGCGGCCGATTTTTTGTTGTCCGGTGAAAGGGTAAGCGTCTGTCCCACCAGTTTCTCATTGACGCTCCACGTCTCATCCTCAAAGCCGACGAGCGCCATCTCGCCGCGCCGGAATGCCTCCAGATCGATTGGATGATCGGGGTGGGTATTGTTATATGCCTGCACGTACCGCTCATCGATGGTGGAGACATAGCAGCCGAAGGTACCCGTATCCACATACTGCCGGAGCGAGGCGACAAACTGGTCAAAGCTCAGCCCCTGGTCGGAGAGGTGCTCCTGATCAAAAGCTGCCCGCAGCCGTGATTGGACAGCGGAGTCATCCAGGTTGAGCCGCACCCAGACGGCCCGGTTGACGATAACCTCCTGCACACCGTCCAGCGCAGAGACCTGATTCACAAATTTCTGATCGTACTGCGGCACCTCGTCGCCGGAATTGCCGGCCATGTTTGTAAACCGTGTATCCCGGAATTCAAAATCATAGTTGAGGTACCGCTCTGCGTAGGCCTCCGCGCTGACACTGCCGAGCAGGCCGTTGACGCCCAGGATCGTCACCGTGCCCAGGAACAGGGAGAGGAACACAAGCACGGCGCGCTTTTTATCCCGGAACACGTTGTGGAAGGCCATCACGGAGGGCTTTCCACCGTTGCGGGACCTGCGGGATTTGACCTTTTTGGGGGCAAAGTTCTGAAAGCGAAGAGCTTCCACAGGGGAGATGCGCGCCGCCGCGCGCGCCGGGGCGTTGCAGCTGAGCCAGACCGTCACTGCGGAGAAGAGCACCGATGCGATGAAAATCACCGGATGGAAGAAGACCTCTGCATCCATATTCGATTCCCCGCTGAGGAAGCTGCTTGTCAGCACGGTGGGGATTAGCACGAAGGAGACGGCCGTGGCCAGCAGGATCCCGATCGGAATCCCGATGCAGGCAAAGTGCACCGCCTGGCTGCGGACGAGCTTTTTGATCTGGGACGGGGAGGTGCCGATCGTCTTGAGCAGACCGTAAAAGCGCGTATCTTTGGTTACGGAGATATACAGCACGTTATAGATCAGCAGGTAGCCGCTGCCGATGATAAACAGAGCCAGCAGCACCACAACGGCTGCGATATATCCCGCGGCGCCGCCGGTCAGGGAAAAGCTGGTGATCCAGTTCTGCCCCGCATCCTTGCTGGCCGGGATATCCTTTTCCAGCAGCGAGAAGTCCTCCGGTGTGTGTTTCAGTGTCAGGGAAAGGGTGCCGCCCTCCTGCAAAGCACATCCGGTGCGCTCACACAGCGCTTTGGAGACGAAGGCGGTGCCTGCCCCGGTGTAGGAGCGGAACCAGCCGGACAGGGTAAAGGTGCAGTGCTGTTCCCCGTTCCGGTCCGCATAGGTGAGCGGAACCTGCATGCCGATGGAGGGGGACGTGATTCCAAGCTGTTCGAGCGCGTCACGGGAGAGCAGGATCTCATTCTCCGCGTCGGGATAGCCGCCATTGAGATCATTGAAGGCGGGCAGCAGATGCTCTTCCCACTCCGTAGAGTCGGCATATAGCAGGGCGATCTGCAGATCCCTCCCGCTGCTGTTCTGCTGTGAGACGGAGCCCACGGGAATCTGTTCGCCTACGGTTTCCACATAGTCCAGGGAACGGGCTTTGTTCGTCTGCTCGGGGGTGGGATTGTTTAAAAATGCGTTGGCCGTGGTCCCCGCGGTACGCACGGTGGAGAGGTTCATATTCTCCACATAGTTGACGCCGATGGTGAAAATAGTGGTAATCATAAAGGTCGTGAGGATGATGGCCAGCACGGCGAAAATATTGCGTGTCCGGTTGGCACGCATCATGCCCTTCCCGATCCGCCGGAGGGCGGACTTGTTGCGGTTTGCATGCATGGCGTTCACCTCCCTGCGGCGACCTTACCGTCCTCGATCCGGATGATGCGGTCCGCCATCTGGGCGATTTCCTCATTGTGCGTGATCATGACGGTGGTCTGGTGGAATTGCCTGCTGACGGACTGCATCAGCAGCAGGACGTCCATGCTCGTCTTGGAGTCGAGGTTCCCGGTCGGCTCATCCGCCAGGACGATGGCCGGCTTGGTGGAGAGGGCGCGGGCAATGGCCACCCGCTGCTGCTGGCCGCCGGAGAGATTGTTTGGCATGTTGTCAAGTTTTTTCTCCAACCCGAGCGCATGGATGATCTCTGTTAAAAAGGCGCTGTCCGGTTTTCCGCCGTCAAGCTCGATGGGCAGGGCGATATTCTCATACACATTGAGCACCGGAACCAGATTGTAATTCTGGAACACAAAGCCGATATTCCGTCGCCGGAAGATGGTCAGCGCCTCATCCTTCATGGAAAAGAGTTCCTTGCCGCGCACAGTCACGGTGCCGGAGGTGGGGCGGTCGAGCCCGCCGATCATATTCAGCAGCGTGGATTTTCCACTGCCGGACGTACCCACCACGGCCACAAATTCTCCCTCCTCCACGCGGATGGATACGCCGTCGAGTGCGTGGACCTCATTGGAGCCCGAACCGTAGATTTTAACGAGATTATTCGTTTCCAAAACTGTCATCTTGACACCCTCCTGATCTTGGATTCTGGCCCTATCATACCAACGCGGTCTTACAGAGTTGTTACAAAAGGTGATTTGCTCCGCTGTGCGCCACCAGGGAAAAATCTCCTGCGTTTTTATCCAAAAAAGTGACGTCCCTCGCCCTTTTTTGGAAAGGGGAACGAAATGTTGAATAGCACTTATAGCGAACGCCCCATCGTGTTCGATGAGGCGTTCTGTGCCGAATTTAGTCTGTCGCTCTTACTTTTTTCTGCGCAGCAGGGTGAGAGCCATCACTCCGCCGGAGAGCAGGATCAGGACGCCGGGCAGTATGGCGGCCGTATCTCCGGTATCCGGGGGAGCTACGGACCCGGGGTTTGCCGTCAGCGCCCAGGTGCGGGTGATGGTAGTGTTGTTATCCTCGGGGTAATTGCTGTCCGTCCCCATCGTATCCGCTACGCGCTCGATAAATCCGGTGAGCTGTCCGCGCAGTTCTGCAGTCAGCAGGCCCTCATCGTCAGGGGCGCCGTTGATCAACTGCTTCAGGAGCGCTTCAATATTCAGATCAATATTGCCAATACCCAGGGATTCAAGCAGGGCGCCGGCATTGTCCAGCAGGTCCTTCATCGTATAGCCGGCCGGGATCTCCGTGCCCATATTGCAAATGACTGCCGTGACGGCAGATCCGAGCACCTCGTCACTGTGAGCATTGGCCGGAATGATCAGCGCGGTGCGGCTTTCGTCAAACGTGAGGCCAACTGTACCGCCATCCGCTGTGACGCCGGTGATACCTGTAAATTCAGTGAAGTCCATCTGCTCCAGCAGAACATTCAGCAGGTTTGTCACATGGTGGATCAGGATGTCGATCAGCTGATCGGTCAGCTCGCCGCTTGCTAAAAGTGCACGGGCATCCTGTACCCATTGGGGCTGCTCAAGGCTGTCCTCGCCGCCCAGGTGGCTCTGATAGATAAAGTTGGCGTAATCAAGGATTGTTTTGGCCGTGTTGCCATCCCTCGCCATTTCAACGGTCGCGAGCTCTTCTACGGCTCCCTGAATGACCGCGTCGAGCGCGGCCGGCTCTGCGAGCAAATCGTCCACCGCGTCAAAGAGGTAATTGAGCGAATCCATGATGCCGGCCTTTGGAATCTGAAGCTGCAGCCCGTTTGTCTCATCCAGCCAGTCGATCAGGATGGCGCTGTTCGCATAAGTGACGGAGAGGTCGCCCTCCGTGGGGGCAATGGCGGAGATCAGTAACGGGAGTGCCATATCAATAATCTGCTCAACGGTGAGGGGGAGACCGCCGCCCAGCAGGCTGCCGATCAATCCCTCGAGCGCTGTCTTACTGCCGGTCTCTGCAATCTGGCCGTAGTAGCCATGCAGGAGGTTGTTGAGCATGCCGGTCAGCGATGCGGCGGTGAAGCCGTTCGCTTTGCCGTAAGCGGAGATATCCTCAATCGTCTGCGCCTCTCCGGTGACGGGGTTGGTGAAGGTGATCGGGCCGACGCCGGTGTAGGTCTTGACGTCCATCGTCTCATGGACCGTACCGCCTTCAATCGTGCGGGTAAGCGTCACGGCGCGCGCCGGGGACGGATACGTCACGACGGAGCCAGTCTCGATATCATACAGGGTATTGCCGCTCTCCGTGGTGATGGCGGCAATATCATTGGCGTGCATGTGCCCGGTGAAAATGTACGCCATGCCGGCATCCGCATACACCTGCGCCAGCCGCGTATAGTCGTTGACCAGGAACATGGGCATCAGCTCCGGTTCCATCTCAAAGTGCGGGACCACGCCGTGGTGCTGCATCCCAATGACGGTATCCCCGCGCTGTTTGGCCGCCGCAATCTGTTCAATGATCCAGCTCTCCAGTTCGGGGCTGATGGCACCGCTCGTCTCGTGCTCATCCGTGCCGGAATCGGTGTTATCGGCGCTGTAACGCGCGGAATCAATGGCGATAAGGGTAAAGCCGTCCTTGGGGCGGGCCACATAGGAAAGGCCGCCGCCCTGTTTGCCCGCGGCAGGTGTGAAGGTGGCGATGACGGTGTCGTCGTTGTAGACGAGGTCGGCGTAAATCTCGCGGAAATCCTGCTGCGTGGTGCGCTCGGCGGGCACAGCGTTACCGTCCGCAGTGTTGAAGTTCATGCCGTTGGAGTTGTTCAGATCGTGGTTGCCGGGGACGATGTAGACCTGTGCACCCGACTCCTGCTCAAACTGCTCCAGTTTTTTCGCCAGCTCCTCATGGTTCTCCTGCTCGCCGTCCTTGGTCAGGTCGCCGGAGATGAGCAGCACATCCGGGTCATCCTGCCTGATGGTGTCCAGCAGGGCGGTCAGGAAAGCGGCGCCCTCCGCAAACATCTTGCGGTCGCTGTTGCGGTGCTCCTGAAAGTCCGCCGTGTTTTTGATCAGGCTGGGCGAGAGATAATGCGTGTCCGACAGGACGGCGATCTTCAGGCTCTCCTCCTGCCCGGCGGGGCTCGCCGCGGCGGCCGATACGGCCGGCCCGGCCAGCAGCGCTGCGGTCAAAAGGGCAGCCGCTCCCTTTTGCATCAATTTTTTCATTTGACTTCCTCCTCTTCTATAATGATATATAAAATGATAGCATGGGATTGTTAAATCCGCTGCTATGTGCCCATTATAATCCGGTAAAAGAGGTGTTTGCCGTTATTATCATATCGCCAATGGAGAGAAAACAGACTTGTTTTATACGTATTTTTTATTTTTGAAGTACGATTATTCCGTCACACAGCTGTTCCGTTGCGTGCGAATTTTCCGGTGAAGCGCCGGGTGTCAGCTTTTTACCCTAATTGACCGGAGCCTCACAGGCAGCGCTTTTTCAAGATTCGGTGATAGGACGGCGCATCCGCGGCGGCGGGCGCTGTTTCCTCCAGCTCTCCCGCGCCGATCATCGCATTGATCCGCAGGGCGAGATATGTGTCCCCTATGCCGGGCTCATATTTCCCCAGAATGCGGCCGATCACCATAGCCTCCTGAAATGATTCCGGTTCGGCGGCGATCTCCCGGTGGATCAAATCGTCATAAAATGTCTCCGCAGCGCCCGTCAGCTGCCCGCCTGTCACAGCGCGCAAAGGGGCGTTTTCCCGCTGTAAATCCCGCCAGCGGGCAGCACATGTGGCCTCCAGCTCCGGCGTCGACTCCTGTTCCAGCGGGAGATAGCGGTAATACTCCTCTGGATCAACCTCCGCCCAGGCGGATGCGTGCCGCGCGGTTTTCTCATCCACGGCCTCCCACCCCGGGAGCTTGATGAGCCGGATTTTACCGTGCCGGCCCAGCTGCCCGAGCTGCTCCATCATCCAGTAAAAGCCGCACAGCTCCTCCGGTTGATCACTGTACCAGATCCGGACGTCCTCCCCGGCGCTCGCGCGTTTGAGAAGTGCTTTCAGGCGTTCCTCGGCGGAGCGGACCAGTTCCCCGGCCGCCGCCTGCCCCTCACCGTTCGGATAGACGCCGTACAGCCGTTCCAGAACGGCCTTTCGCCGCGTCCAGAAAGCCTCCTGTGCGATGTCGCCGACATTCAGTAGCAGCGAAAAAGTGTAGACATCCGCGGGATCTCCTCCCAGCGGGACGGCGTGCTCCCAGGCAAGGCGCTGCTGCGCCTCAGACTGTTCGCAGGCCTGACGGATCTCCTCCCGCGTCGGCGTTGCTCCCGCTGCATGGATCACGGCAACGTAGCCTGCATACGGTCCCTCTCCGCAGTGCTGGGCCTGTTTCAGGCCGCCGCCCGCACTCTCACTGAAAACAATTTCGATCATATATTTATCCCCTTTGCCGGGAACTTTACTCGGTCACACAGTCCTCAACTTCCGCCCGGGCGGCCTTGCCGTCAAAGCGGTCGAGCGTCAGGTTCTCACACCGCTCGGCGCACAGCGCCTCGCCGAAGGCGTCCCGCTCTGCGCCGGAAAAGCGCACGGAGCAGTCGCGCAGCGTCACACCGCGCGTATCCCGCAGCCAAAAGCCGGGGGAGGGGCGCTTTTCTATCCCCTTACCAAGGCCGGGGCGCAGGTCATACAGGCCCTTCTCCCACTTGCTTTTGGCGTGAACATGGACCTGAACATGCTCAAACAGCACGTTTTCAATCTGATTGTCCCCGTTCCCGGAGAGGAATATCCCGTTCTCCGAATCACAGGTGATGTTGAAAAACCGGATGTTGGAGATATGGCCGGAGCGGGTGTGCTCATCGCGGTCATGGGTGGTGAGGATGATGGGCTCCGCACAGCCCCACCAGCAGTCGGCAAAGCGGCGCGTATCAATGATGATGTTGGAAAAGGAGATGTTCTCCACATTCCCGCCGTCACGGATCTGGATGGACAGCCCGCGGTTGGAGCGGGAGATCACGCAGTTATGCACCAGCACATTGCGGAAGTCGCCCGTCCCCTCCGTGCCGATTTTAATCGCGGCGGAGGTGGAGGTGAGCGTACAGTCGGCAATCAGGATATTCTCCGTGGGACCGTACTCCATGTTCCCCGCGGACGATTTCAGGCAGATACAGTCATCTGCGCAGGTGATGTGACAGCCGAGGATGCGCACGTTGGTGGAGTGGTCGGGGTCAATGCCGTCGGAGTTTGCCACATCCAGATCGTTGAGGATCCGGATGCGGTCGATCAGCACGTCGTCGCACCCAGCGGGGTGGAGCGTCCAGAACGGGGCGTTTTGCAACGTAACCTCTGAAAAGGTACTGTGATTGCAGTGCTCCACATAGATAAGGGTGGGGCGGGGATAAAAATCCCCTGTGACATAGTAGGGGCTCACCCGCCGGACAAAGGCGTCCGCGCTGCCGTCGATCGTTCCCGGGCCGGTGATTGCAATATTGCCGGCATCCTTAGCGTACAGGAACGCATAGGAGGGCTTGAGCGTGACGGGCGTTCCGATACGGTCCACACCGGTATCCTTCTGCCCCTCGTTGGGGCGGAAATAGGTGCTCAGCTCGCGATGTGCCCGCAGCACGCTCCCACGCTCAAGGTGGAGCTCCACGTTGGACCTTAAAATCAGCGAGCTCGAATAGTAAGTTTTTCCACTCTCGAGCACCACACACCCGCCGCCGGCACGGGCGCAGGCATTGATGGCAGCCTGAATGGCGGGGGCGTCGTTGGTTGCGTCATCCGCCTTTGCTCCGAAGTCTGCAACACGATAGATCATACCAACACATCCTTAAAATATCGGAATCAAAACAGTAGTACGGGAAAACGGACGGCGCACGGCACGTCCGTTTTCCTTTTAGCAGGGTTATGAAACGATCTCAAGATCCGGCTGGACATAGTTGACATTATCCAGCGTGAGCGCACGGCTGCGGTTGCCAAAGCTCTCGTTGGCATAGACTGTCACTTCATACATCCCGCTCGGAAGCGTGGGGTCAAAGGGCAGCGACACTGTGGCGGAGTGGCGATCCGCCCCCAGATAGTAGTCGGAATAGGTGGTGTAGCTGTATTCCAGGCCGGTCGTCTTATTCCGGAGCTTGAGCGTGTAGGAGTTAACGGTGCTGTTCTCCACCGTGGCGGCCGGGAACGTCACGCCCTGCAGCGTTGGGGTGGAGCCGTCCTCCATCTGCTCATAGGAGGAGATCGCCGGGTTCAGGGTCAGCTTGGCATTCTGCGGGAATTCCGGCACGCCGGCCGCCGCCGCACGGTCCGCGTAGCGGTAGGTGAAGTTGCCCTGGTTCATCGGATAGGTGAGCACCCAGCGCTGATCAGCCTTTTCCTCCTTGCCGGCGAGGATATTCCAGCGCTGGATGGTGATATCCTTACTCGTGACGTCCATGATCAGGCACATGGGATTCTCCTCGCTCATCGCGGGGGCGGAGGAGTAGCAGCTCGACGGGTTGAAAACGGTTTTATTCTGCTTGGAGTCATAGGAGAAGCCGTTGAAGGCGTTGTACATATTGCGCTCCATGTCAATGTAGGCCAGTGACTGCGTGGTGAAGGCCGTGATGCGGTTCTGGTCGATTGAGCGCTCGTCCAGAATGGAGTAATGGCTGTGCCCGGAGATGGAGACCACCTGCTCATACCCGTCCACGGCCTGACGGACATTCTCCGCGCCCCAGTCACTGCTGCCGTAGGCGGTATCCGGGATGTTGTGGTGCGTCATGAGGAAGATCGGGTAACCCTCCGGCGTCTGCTCTTTGGCAACCGCCAGTTCCTGCTTGATCCAGTCACGCATGGTCTGGGAGTAACCATCGCTGTTGCCGGTCTGGTCCGGGCTGGCGGCGATGAAGTGGAAGCCATTAATTACCACATGGCGGTTCGGGTTCATATCCATCACGCTCTGGTACAGCTTCTGTTTTGCGGGAGTCGTCTCCCAGTCCGTGTTAAACCAGGTGTCATGATTGCCCATGATATATAGCTCGTACGGGCGGGTGTTCTCATCGGAAAAGACGGAATCAAACACCTCTTTATAGGTCTTATAGGAGTATCGGGCACACATGTCCCCGATATCTCCGGCGTGGAGCAGGACATCGATGTTCTGCGTTTTGAGCAGTTCGAGCGCGCGCTTGAGATGCTCCCTGTATTTACCGTCGCTCTCCCTCTCCAGCCCCTTGTTGGGCGGGAGTTGTGTGTCACTGATAATGCCGACGCGCAGCGTGCCCTCCTTGTGCGTGGCGATGTTTACAGTCTGCATTTCCTCCGGCTTGACCCGGACGGTCTTGTGCACGGCATAGGCGATCCCGCCGGCGGCCGCGAGCACAACGGCCAGCGCGGTGCAGGCAGCCGCGATGCGGAACTTTTTCGTCTTCAGGAGCGGAACCTTCGCAGCCGTCTGGGCGGCCCTCTCAACTTTCTTTTTCAAAAAAATCCCTCACTTCAAAATAAATTCAATAGGTATAATCATCACATGATATGATTGGTAAAAAGGATATCACCGCTGTCCGTGAAGGTGGCGATGATGCCGCCGTTGTCCACCGTGGCCTGGAGCGGACAGCGGTGAAAGGCGAGATTGAACTTTACGTGCGGATAGACGGCCGCGCGCCGATTGGTGGCGATGGCATACCGGGGCCGCAGCGCACGCACGAAGCCAAATGTGGTGGAGCCGATATACCCGTGATGGCCCAGCTTGAGCAGATCGATGTGACCGACCTGCCTCGCCACCCGCATCTCATCCCCGGAGAGGTTATCCAGATCTCCGGTCAGCAGAGCGGTACAGGTGCCCTTGGTCACCCGGGTGACAATGGAGTTGTCATTATCCCCCACCAGCTTTCCGCTGGTATCGTACTCTGTATTGAAAAAATCCAACTTAAAACGGCCCAGCGTTATCCCCTCCTCAGGGAACTGATCCGTGATCGGAACACCTTTGGCCCTGAGCGCGCTGACCATCTGGTCGTAGACTTCCTGATTATCCCACCGGGTGCGCTCGTATCGGTTGATCGTCTCCGGCCGGTATTTGTGCAAAAAAGCCTTTTTGACTGTTACGTCATTGTCGTTTATAATAGTATCAAATCCGCCCAGGTGGTCGGAGTGTGCGTGCGTCCCGAGGACGAAGTCCAAAACCACTTTGCCCTGCCCGCTGCGTGCGTGGCTTTTAAGGTAGGCGAGCACCTCCTGCTCATATCCCCTGAGGTTGAGATTGGGCTTGTCCGGGGGATAGTCGCTGTCCTCCGCGGCATCAATCATGGCAAAATGGCTCTGGGATTCAAGGAGGATTGCATCGGAGTGCCCGGTGGACAAAAAGTGGATTCGATCCACATAGGGGCTGGCGGTAAACGGCTCTGGCCGCATGGAAAATTTGCTCATGGAAATGAAGGCCCGCTTTCTGCAGTCAATGAGTAATCTGTTGCCGAATCTGCCCAAAAGTGACAGGGTTCAACACGCTTATACTATCACATTTTTAGAAATTTGTCTATTTATTTCCGGAAAAGAAAACATCATTTTGAGGTGATTGAAAATGTCCTCTCCGCTAGCAAACAGGATGCGCCCGCAGAGTATTGACGAGATTGTCGGCCAGCGCCATCTGCTCGGGAAAGGGATGCCCCTGCGCAATATTCTGGAGTCCGGCGAGCTGCCAAACATGGTTTTTTACGGCCCCCCCGGGGTCGGGAAGACAACGCTCGCGCGCATCATCGCAGGCAGCACCAAACGCCGCCTGCACAAGCTCAACGGCACATCTGCCTCCACCGCGGATATCAAGGCCATCGTCGCGCAGACAAACCCCATCGAGGCGCCCAACGGCGTATTGCTCTATCTCGACGAGATCCAGTATTTCAATAAAAAGCAGCAGCAGTCCCTGCTCGAATTCATTGAGGACGGGAGCATCACCCTGATCGCCTCCACAACGGAGAATCCATATTTCTATGTCTATCCGGCGATTTTGAGCCGTTCCACGGTATTTGAGTTCAAGTCTGTCCCCCCCGAGGAGATGGTGCCCGCAGTAGAGCGGGCTTTCCGGTTCATGGAGCAGGAGCGGGACGAGCGGTTTGAGATCGAGGACGGCGTCTGTGCGTATATTGCCCAGGCCTGTGGCGGCGATGTGCGCAAGGCAATCGGTTCGGTGGAGCTGTGCGTGCTCTCCACCCCCGTGCCCGAAGAGGGAAATTCGCGCCAGATCACGCTTGAAAACGCGCGGCGTCTGACGCAGAAGAGCGCCATGCGCTACGACCGCGAAGGGGACGAGCACTATGATATTCTGTCTGCCTTTCAGAAGTCCATGCGCGGCTCAGACCCACAGGCGGCGCTGCACTATCTGGCGCGCCTATTGGAGGCCGGCGATCTGCCATCCGCCACACGGCGGCTGATGGTCTGTGCCTGTGAGGATGTGGGGCTGGCGTACCCGATGATCATTCCCATCGTCAAGGCAGCGGTGGATGCGGCGCTTCAGGTGGGGCTGCCGGAGGCACGGATCCCGCTGGCGGATGCTGTGGTGCTGGTGTGCAATTCGCCAAAGTCCAACTCCGCCTATGTGGGGATGGACCGGGCGATCGCGGATATCCGCGCGGGGAAGACGGGGCCCATCCCGCGGACCTTGCAGAACAAGCACTACGACGGAGCCGATAACCCGAATAAAGGGCAGTTTTATATCTATCCGCAGGACTGCCCGAACCATTGGGTGGCGCAGCAGTACCTGCCCGATGCGATCAAAAACGCTGTCTATTATGAGTATGGGGACAATAAAAACGAACAGGCGGCGAGGGCCTACTGGGAGACGATCAAACGCGGAGGGAAATAGCGCCTTTCCCAAATCCGCCGAGAATCCATCGCCGGACAGGGCGTTTATTGTATCTATTCTTTTTATAAGGTGAACCATATGTGGTGTCATTTTTTGTATGGCAATAGGAAGTAGCAACCAATGAGATTTTCTAACCAGATGCTTATGGATGAATTTCCATAGGCTGTTATTGCTATACAAAAGGAGAGTACTGATGGAAATTCAAGACAATGTTCTCAAAGAATACTTAAAAAATGTTTATTTTATAACCGGTACGGCTTGCAGTGGGAAGACGACCGTTTCACGTGCGCTCGCCGCCAAACACGGTTTTGCGGTCTATGATGCGGATCAGGCGTTTGACAGACACAGGGAACTGTCAAACAGGAAGGATCAGCCGGCGATGAACAAGAATTTCAAAGACGCCGATGTCTTTTTTTTCAGGCCATACAAAGAATATGCGGACTGGCTGGAACAAAACGCCCGAGAGCAGCTGGCCTTTATCCTTATGGACCTGATCGGGTTATCCCAAAGCCGGGTGGTGATCTGCGACCTGCATTTGACACCGGATGAGGCAGAATGGATTACCGAACCGGATCGCGTTGTCTTTTTACTTCGGAATCCCGAAAATATAATTGAAGATTACTGTAACCGCCCAGACCACAGCGATTTCAATCAATTTATTAACAGCGCTTCGGATCCGGTACGTGCCAAAAACAACTGTAATCAAACGCTCGCCTATGTAAATCGGGAAAGATATGAAAACGTCAAAAAAAGCCGGTATTTCTGGCTGGAGAGAGATCAGAACAGTACGGTTGAAAGGACTGTACTTCTGGTTGAAAAGTATTTTGGTTTTGACAGCAGTAGGGGGAGGGGGTATGGTTCCTTGGGAAATCCGTAATCATTCTGCGTGATTTCCGGAACGGAAAACGGCCGCAGACATGACATGTGTATCTGCGGCCGTTGAACTTTTATGTGGCATAAATCGTTTATCGGCGTCAGGGTAGTTTATAAATCCATATAAAACAGACCGGATCATTTTGATCCGGTCTGTTTCGCAATGATGTTGTTCTAACAATGCCATCTTAATCAATTGATTGAGGGGCGTCTGCAATGAGCGGTAGCGGATCCCCGTGAAAGATCACATAGTCAGCGTTGGGTAATACGGTAAGCTTGCTGCGGCCTTGTTTGCACATGTCAAGCATGGACGCATTGACGTGGATATCGAGCTTGCGCAGGAGGCGGCCGTTTCACCGTCCTGAGGTTAGCGGTGCCGGAAATCACTTTCCGTGATCGCAGAGCCAGTCCTCAATCAGCTCCTCCGCGTTGCCCGGCATCGCCTGAGCGGAGTGGAGATATAAGGACAGTCTCTTTGCCCGATCAAGATCCAGACCCATTGCACAGCAATACGCATTCCCTTGTTCGGAATTTTCATTATGAACAATTTTTATGCCATACCCGCCGTGGATCCGATCCGGCAACACATAATACTCCAAAACAGATCTTCCCATGCAAATTTGAACTTCTGACTCCATCCCCATACACTTTCCCCTTTGTGTTAACATTAAACTTGTTTTAATTTTAATATTCACAACAAATATTATTTTAGCCAAGTATTAAGCAGATGTCAACTATAAAATTCAACAAATAATTACCTCTAATTTTAGGCAATAATTTCACAGAAATTAACGTCACTTTTCCACGTTTTCCGTCAGAAAATCCTCAAAATCTGCCTTTTGTGTATTTTTTTATGCACCAAATCAGTTTTGGATATATAGTCTATTTACAATGAATTTTTTGTGTGCAATTTCACAAGAAATTTTTCAACAGGAATGTTAAAAAAATTCCGCCCCAAGGTCTATTCCCACTTCTGAAAATCGTCAAAAAGTATATGTAAAATTTTTAAAATGGTATCGCGTTCTGAAAAGACAAGGATGGTTGTGTTCCGCCGGCGGTGAAAAAACAATAAGGATGGGGATAGCATATTGGGTGTACTTGATCCATTCCACTGTTGGCATATGCATAAAAAAACGCCCCATTTGGGGCGTTTCAGGATATCACTTGTTTTTCTGCTTGGAATATTTCGTTTTATAGATAAAACGCATCAGCCGTGTCTCAATGGGATTGATGGGTTTTGGCTTGCCGAAAAGCGAGCCGCCCACCATGCACTTGCACTGCTTTTCCACGATCATGCGCACCGCGTGGGCATCGTATTCATTGGATCCGCAGCAGAGCGCACCGTTATCCTTGAGCAGAACGGCGTCACGCCCGCGGAGCGCCCGCGCAACTTTGCCCGCCGTAGCCAAAGTGGATTTGGGATCAAAACGGGAGCAGCGTACTGTGGCGCCGCAGATCTGAGCAAAATCGTCAATCAGCGGCTTAATCGTGCGGCCGATAAGGGATACCGCGATGACATCCCCATCCTTGGTGTGAAGGATGGCGTTGATATCGGGCCGCCGGTTGTAGATGGCGCAGTGAAGATCCGCCTCAGGCGGGCACTCGCCGACAAGCGCGTTGCCGGTCTTCAGGTCGATCGTGCCAACGACCTCCCCGTTTTTATCGAGGAGATTGAAGATGCCGGAATCACGGATACTGTCGTACGCGCACACCTCCCGCGCATCTTTCCCTTTCGCCTGACGGTTGGCCAGGAAATACTCGCGCACGCTCTCCCATGTCTCCGCTGCGGAGCAGGTGAGGCCGGCGCACTTTTTAAGCAGGAACTGAGCGCAGACTTTTTCCAGCTCGTTGGCGACGGCGAAGGCGTCCTCATAGGACTCGCCCACGCATACGGCGCCGTGGTGGCGCATAATGGCCGCTTTACTGTCACTCCTGGTAAAGGCGGCGACAACGCCGGCCCTCAATTTGCCCGTCCCGGGCAGTCCGTAAGCAGCCATGGGGACGTTATCCCCAATGATCTCCGCACTCTTACCGGTGATATTGTTGATATCACAGCCGATCGCGCTGATGATGGAGGCGTTGAACTGGTGGGTGTGGATGACAAAGTTGACATTCGGGCGCAGCTTATAACACTCCGCGTGAATGCCCTTTTCGGAGGAGGGCTTGATATCGCCGTCATAGGAGCAGTCCGCGATATTGACCAGGACGATCTCCTCCGGAGTCAGCGTCTCATAAGCCCGTCCGCTGGGGGTGATCACGAACTGCCTGTCATTGACGCGGCAGCTGACATTGCCCCAGGTGCGCGCAATCAGGCCCGTCTCGACCAGCTTTTTGCCGGCCTCAATGACGAGCTCGCGCGCCTGTTGAAGCTCCATATCCATTTTCATTCTCCTTTGCGGTATATTTCAGATATCCGAATGGAAACGGGCCCGCCCGGACGGGCGGGCCCGCAGAGAAATCCGTACTGGTGCCTGCTTATTTCTGCATGACAGTGATGTTCTCAAACACGCGGTCGAAGCGGGCCAGCGCGTCGTCAATCATCTCCTCGGTGTAGGCGGCGCTGGTGTACAGGCGGCTGCCGGCCAGCGTTACGAGACCCTCCGCCATGTAGGCGGCGCCGTAGTGCTCCATCTCCTTCTTGCGGATGCTCGTCTCGTCAAGAATGTGCGGAATCTGCCACGGCTTTTTCCAGTTAATGGCGAAGTGCATGGTGCCGAGCGTCTCCAGATGGCAGATGGAGCCCTGGTTAAACGCGACGAAGGGAAGGTTGCGCTTTTTAATGATCTCCTGGAGGCCCTTGGTGATCCTGTCGCCCATCTGACCGGCCTTCTGGCAGGCGTTCTGCTTCTCGATCTCCTCCAGGGTGTAGTAACCGGCCACGCAGCTGATGGGTGTACCGGCCATGGTGCCGCCGACAAGCGCCTTGTGGACCTTGTCGCCCGTCTGAATGCCGGCGGAGAGGTACTTCATGTACTCCTTCTTACCGCCGACACCGCCCGCGCCCGGATAGCCGCCGGCGATGACCTTGCCGAAGATGGTCAGGTCGGGGGAGACGCCAAAGTAGCCCTGCGCGCCGGCCATGCCGATGCGGAAGCCGGTGACGACCTCATCGAAGATCAGCAGTGCGCCGTACTTACGGCACAGGCGCTCAACGCCCTTGTTGAAGTCCTTATCCAGCGGACGGGTACCGCTCTCAGGGCCAACAGGCTCAATCATAACGGCCGCCGTGCCGCCGTGGAACTGGTTCCTGCGCAGCACGCGCTCCAGGGAGTCCAGATCGTTCGGGAAGAACTCCTGTGTATGCTTGAAGATGTACAGCGGAACGCCGTGCGCCTGGGTGAACTTGGAGCCCGGCACACGGATGCCGTACGCGAGCTGATCGCTCCAGCCGTGATAGGCGCCGCCCATCTTGACAATGTTCTTTTTCTTGGTGGCCAGCCGGGCGATGCGGATGGCGACCATGCATGCCTCAGATCCGGAATTGAGCATACGGAACATATCCACATTTGGCACGCTGTCGCAGATCTTCTTAGCCAGCCTGTATTCAAATTCATGGAACAGTCCGGTGGAAGGGCCGCAGGTGTTCAGGCAGTCAATTACCTGATCGCGGACAACCTTCGGGTTGGAGCCGAGCACCGTGGGGCCGCCCGCCTGAAGGAAGTCATAGTACTCATTGCCGTCAATATCGTACAGCTTGGCGCCGTCCGCCTTGGTGAAAACGAGCGGGAAGGGGTAGTTGAAGGCCAGATTGTGCTGGACGCCGCCGGGGATGTAGTTCATCGCCTCGTCGATCATCGCCTTGGACTTCTGACACTTTTTCGCATAGTACTCGTCCTCGTACTCCTTGAGCTTTTCGGGTGCAATGATGTACGGCGGCTTTTTGATCAGCTCGTCAAGCTGCTTGGTGACGGCTGCCGCATCATGGTACTCCGAGATTGCAAAACGGTTGTCCATAGTGTTACCTCCTGTTTCCTGATAATATAGTAAACCTAAAAGAATTGCAGAACAAAAGCTCCGTCCGCGGGCGGTCCGCTCCATCAGAGGTGAATCGCCGCTCACTTTTACAGTATATCATATTCCTGCGGTAGTTGAAAGGGCTTTTTATACCAAAAAAGAGCAGTATTTTTTAGTGAACATTGTTATGTACACCTACAAACGGATATGTTACAATAATGAAGTGAGCACCGGCTCACTCCATTTGTACGGGAGGAGACCATGGAACACCTGCACTGTAAGCCCACTTTTTTGAATATTTCCGCCCAGAAACGGGAGAAGATTCTGTCCGTCGCCACGCGAGAATTTTCGGAGAACGGGTTTGAGAATACCAACATCAACCTCATTGCAAAAAAGGCCGGCGTGAGCGTCGGCTCCCTCTATAAATATTTTGACACCAAGCGCGAGCTGTTTTTGACGGTGGTCCAGGCCGGGATCCGGCAGCTGGAGCAGACGCTTGAATTTGTCTATCAATCCGACGAGCCCATCCTCGCCAAGCTTGAGTCCGTCATCCGGTCTATCCAGCGGACCTCGCGTGACAGCGAACTGATCCGGCTTTACGGTGGAATTTCCGCACAGGAGAACGCCGATCTGGCCCGGGAGATCGCCCGAGATATGGAAGGGGTATCCGCGCGGATTTATAAGGAACTGATCCGGCAGGGTCAGGCGCAGGGGGAGATCCGACCCGATATTGATGCCGGGATGGCGGCATTTATGCTGGATAATATCTTTATGTCTTTACAGTTTTCATACGCCTGCGAGTACTATGAGGAGCGCTTCCGCGTGTACGCGGGGGAGGATATTCTGGACCGCGATGATTTTGTGGTCGGCCAGATCGTGAAGTTTGTGAAATCTGCGCTGCAAAGGCAGGAGGAATAGATGATGGAAGAAAAGCTGTATGTGATTGCCTATGACATCGGGACAACGGGGGTCAAGACCTGTCTGTTTGAGGTCGCGGACACGATCAAGCTGGTGGCCGCCGAAATGCAGGGGTATCAGCTCTACGTTCTGGAGGGCGGCGGAGCCGAGCAGGATCCGGACGAGTGGTGGGACGCGATTCGGCAGACAACCTCCCGCCTGATGGCGAAGAGCCCTGTGCCGGCCGACCGGATCTCCGGGATCTCTTTTTGTTCTCAGATGCAGGGGCTTGTCCTTGTTGACAGGGACGGAAACGCCGTCCGCCGCGCGATGAGCTATATGGACCAGCGCGCCAAGGAGGAATTGAAAAATGGGCTGGCCTACGGACCTCAGATCGCCGGGGCCAACATCGTCAAGCTGCTCAAATCTCTCAAAGCCACCGGCGCCGTGGCGGCGAGCGTCAAGGACCCCGTCTGGAAGTACAACTGGGTCAAGAATCACGAGCCGGACATCTTTGCAAAGGTGTACAAGTGGCTGGACGTCAAGGAGTACATCATCTGCCGGATGACGGGCGAATTCGTCATGACAGAGGATTCCGCCTTCGCGGCGCTGATGTATGACATCCACAAGCATTGCTGGAGCACGTCTGTGATGAAAATGCTCGGCGTCAATCCGGAGCATATGCCCCGCATCATCGCCTGCACCGATCAGGCCGGCGGGCTGACGGAGAAGGCGGCGGAGGAGCTTGGACTCAAGCCGGGGACCCCTGTCTTTGGCGGCGGCGGAGACGCCTCGCTGATCGGGGTGGGCGCAGGCAGCGTCAATCTGGGCGACACCCACATCTACTGCGGCACCTCCGGCTGGGTCTCCACGGTGGTGGATAAGAGCATGGTGGATGCCAGCGCCATGATCGCCGCCACGGTGGGTGCAGTTCCCGGCTGCTACAACTACTTTGCGGAGCTGGAAACGGCGGGTAAATGCCTGGAGTGGGTTAAGGACCACCTCGCGCTCGACGAGATTGATATCTATCTGGAGAAGAAGAACGTCGCCGAATCTCAGGAGACGATCTATGAGAGCCTGTATGACTATATGTCCGAGGTCATCAACAGCATCCCCGCCGGCGCGGGCGGTGTGATCTTTACGCCCTGGCTGCACGGCAACCGCTGCCCGTTTGAGGATCCGAATGCCCGCGGTATGTTCTTTAATATTAGTCTGGAGACGGGAAAGACTGAACTCATCCGCGCAGTGACGGAGGGCGTCGTCTACCATATGCGCTGGTTTATGGAGACGGAGGAAAAGAAGACAAAGACCTCCGATGTCATCCGCTTTGTCGGCGGCGGCGCGCTGTCCGACGTGACGTGCCAGATCCTGGCCGACTGTCTGGGGAAGACGGTTGAGACGGTTGAGTCCCCGCAGAATGTCGGCGCGCTGGGTGCGGGGGTTCTTGTAGCGGTATCAAACGGTGTGATCGACCGGGTTCAGGACGCGAAAAAGCTGATCCCCGCGGTAAAGACCTTCCGGCCCGATCCGTCTGTCAAGCCGGTGTATGATAAGAATTATAAGACGTTCTGCGCCCTGTACAAAGCAAACAAGGCAAACTTTGCCGCCATGAACGGCTGATATGGAGACGGTACGCGTTTTTACCCTGAATGTGTGGTCCGGCTTCCGGTACAATGGGCTGATCCGATTGGAAGAGTACGAATCCGCTCAAATTCGCGAAAAGCGCTTTGCGGGGCTCCTGCATGAGATTGAACGGCTGCAACCGGATCTGCTGGCGCTCGGTGAGCTCAATCCGCTGTTTGACCGGGAAAAACAGGTCAAAGACGCAACAGGATATGATTCGTTTGTTCATATGGGTGTCGCGGGTGTTCGGGTGGGCAGATTCGGCTTCCCGCTCAACCTGCGGGAGGGGGACGGCATCTTCGCCACCCCTGCTCTGCATGCCGAATGGGTCGGCCGGGCACACCTCGGTGGGAGCGGCTGGTGCGGGAACACCTTTTCCTTTCACTTTGACAACCTGACCCAGGCGCTGCTGATCCGCTTCCGTACGCCGGGAGGACGGGACTGCTATTTCTGCGGGACGCACTTTACCGCCGCGCCGGATGACGGCCCGGAGAACAGACACATTTTGGAGCGGTACGCGGAAGAGATGGGCTGCGGCCGCAGGCGAATGTTCCGCGCCGGGCGGAAGCTGAGCAACGGCGCCGCCATGCGGCTGACGGAGGCTAACCGTCTGCTGGACTTTTTGCGCAGGAGCGTTCCGGCAGACGCACCGCTGATTGTGGCTGGCGATCTGAATGCTGAAACCGGATGGATGGAAATTCAGACGCTGCTCGCGGCGGGATTTACGGACCTGACGCCATTTTCCCCGGAGGGGAAGATGACGTGGGATCCGCGGTTCAATCAAAACCTGAGTACCTATTACGCGGAGGACGCGCAGCGGGACTACACTTCCCCTTACAAAAAACTTGAGGCCACGGACGAGCTGACGCCGCGCAATATCGACCATATCCTCGTGCGGAATTTGCCGCAGCAGCCTGCCGATTGCTGTGTGATCGCAGCGGATCAGCTGTACGAGGGTTTGAATCTGTCTGACCACTTTGGCCTGTTTGCAGAATTGGAGATTGAATAAAAGGATATAAAGAGCCGTCACGCACCAGCGCGTGACGGCTCTTTTGTGTGTAAAACAATTAGACGGCTTCCTCTAAGGGCACCCTCCGTAAGGAAAGCGCCCCAAAACTGTCTATATATTTAGCAAACATCTGAAAAATTTTGCTTTTGGGGGGCTCCTTTTATTGCTGCGCACAGAGCAACTGTTTGTTCGATCCCCCCGCCGCCCTTGTGTAAAGGGAGGTGGCACGGCGTCAGCCGTGACGGAGGGATTGTTGCGGGCCACCGGATTGTACAAAGCCGATGATATCTGCCGACAACCCCTCAGTCACGCATTCGCGTGACAGCTCCCCTTACACAGGGGAGCCGTTTGTCACTGCGTACCCGTAAGTTTACCGCAGGGGCGCCTAGTACTATGACCAACCTCTCACCTCATCCGTCTCAGCTTGCGGCTTCGACACCTTTCTGCTCCACAGACGGGCACCCCTTTGTCCGCTTGCGCGGACATTTCCCCTAAAAAGGGAATTACCCTTTACAAAGGGGAGGCGGGAGCTAACTTCTCCGGCTCCCTTCAGCTTTTTTAACAACAGCGCTCACTCCACCTCAATCTGGCACGCGCGCATGCTCTGCAGGGCGTTCTCGTGGCTCTCCGGCGTCACACCCGCGCAGCACGCCGCGGTGACGGTCACCTCCGCCTCCGGCAGGAAGGCCTTGAGCCCCAGGGCGTTGGAGATCACGCAGATGTCCGTACACAGGCCGCAGAGCTCAATATGATTGTATCCCCTTTGCGCCGCGTATTCAAACAGCGCCCGGGAGCCAAAAGTCGGTTTTTCAAAGACGACGGCGCTTTCCGGCAGGCAGTCGAGCACCTCCGGGCAGAGCGCCCACCCCGGCGTCCCCTTGATACAGTGAGGGACGGGGAGCTTGATCCCCTCCTGCGTGGTCAGATAGCTGTCCGCGTGCGTGTCCATCGTGCAGAGGATATCCGCGCCCTCGTCCGCGGCTTTCCGGATGCGGGCACAGACCTCCGGCACAATTTCTACGGCCTCCGGTGTTCCGAGGGCCCCGGTAATAAAGTCCACCTGCATGTCCACCACGACTAAGCAATCCTTCATAGCTGTCCGCCTCCTTTAAAATATTATAACACAAAACCGCTTCCGCTGCCACCATTTGGTCGGGATATGCAGACCAAACTCAAACCTTAAAAAAAATTTTCATTTATATATTGCTAAAAACGTTAAAGTATGTATAATATCAGGTGGAGTAGAGGTAAAGAGATCAGTTTTTGCCTGACGCCTCTATTTTACTTTGAAATACGGAGATGCTCTGCTTGAATCGAACGAATGCCGGGGATCCGGAGGATAAACCCAGGTGGAATTTCAGTTCTTTTTTCACAGCGCCGCGGAAGGTGTCCCTCAGCTTTTTAGGTGTTATCCTGGTGGGTACATTTCTGCTGGCCCTGCCTGTTTCATCCCACGGGGACGGGATCGGGTGGCTGAATGCCCTGTTTTTGGCTACCAGCTCCACATGCGTCACCGGGCTGACACCCGTTGTGATCGCGGAGGAATTGACCCTGTTCGGTGAGATCGTCATGCTCCTGCTGATCCAGATCGGCGGGATCGGATTCATCACATTGATGGCGGTGATGCTTTTAAAGATCCGCAGCCGCCTCTCCCTCAAGGAGAAAATCACCATGCGGGAGATGCTCAACTGGAGCAATATGGCGGATTTAAAAACGGTTCTGATCCGGATTTTAAAATATGTGTTCGCCTTTGAACTGATCGGCACTGTTCTGATGGCGCCCGTCTTTATCCACGCGAGCGGCTTCTGGCGCGGCCTGTTTGACGCGCTGTTTATCTCCGTCTCCGCGTTTTGTAATGCCGGGTTTGATCCCATCGGCCCAAGCAGCCTGATCCCCTATCAGTCCAGCGTAGTGGTCAATCTGGTGGTGATGGCGCTGATTTTCTTCGGCGGAATCGGGTATGCCGTATGGATGGATGTGACCCACCTTGTCAGCCATTTGATCCGCCGGCTGAAAAACAGGGAGATTTCCCACAAGATCTCCCATCTGCTCAACACACACACAAAGTTGGTCCTTTTGACAAACCTGTTCCTGCTGCTCTTTTCAACAGTTGCCATCTTTGTCTTTGAATATACAAATGACAGCACCATCAGTGAGCTGAACGCTGGCGATAAGGTGATGACCTCCGCTTTCCAGGCGGTCACGCTGCGAACTGCCGGATTTGCCTCAATTGATATGGCCGCGATCCGGCAGCCCACGGCATTTTTAATGATTCTGGTCATGTTTATCGGCGGTTCCCCCGGCGGCACGGCTGGCGGTATTAAGACCACGACATTCGCCACCCTCCTGCTCACGGCTGTGAGCGGCCTGTTCGGGAAGGAAAATGTAACGGTCTTTAAGCGCGTCATCCCGCGCGAGACCGTGCGCCGCTCCCTGACAATCTTCTGCGCCAATATCAGCGTCCTGATCATAGGGATAGGCCTGCTGTGCATTACGGAGAGCATGCCATTTTTGAACCTGGCCTATGAGGCAGCGTCAGCGCTGGCAACCGTCGGGCTCACGATGGGCGTTACGCCCTCACTCACCGCCGCGGGTAAGCTCATTGTTATCTGCCTGATGTACATTGGCAGGGTCGGCATGGTCACACTGCTGATTTCCGCCACATCACGCAAGATAGGCAGCGCGCTCGCGCCGCATGTCAATTACCCCAAGGGGAATATCATCGTCGGTTAAAACGGAGGATGTTTTGTATGAAAGCAAGAGAACGTCAGTATGCGGTCCTGGGGCTTGGAGTTTTCGGCTCCTCGGTCGCCAAGTCGCTGAGCCACTTTGGCTGCGAGGTCCTGGCTATTGATAATGACATCAAGTGCGTGGACCGGATCGCACCATTTACCACACAGGCCGTTCAGGCCGACATTACGGAGATCGACCAGCTGCGGGAGTGCGGCGTGGCGGACTGCGACGTCGCCATTGTCGGCATCGGCTCCCATCTGGAGGAGAGCGTGATGGCGATCATCAATTTAAAGGAGCTGAAGGTTCCGTATATCATCGCCAAGGCAAAGAACCGGCGCTATATGCAGATTTTCCTCAAGCTGGGGGCAGATAAGGTCATCCGTCCGGAAAAGGAGGCGGGTGAGCGCATCGCCAAGAGCCTGCTGGGCAAAAACATCGTGTCCACGTTTGATATTGACGGCGATTACAACGTGGTGGAGATTCTGGCGCCGGAGCGCTGGACCGGGCACACGCTGCGCGAGCTGGATATCCGTGCCAAGTTCGGCATCAACGTTCTGGGCGTACGCGAGTGGGGCCGGGATAAAATCACCGTCCCGCCGGATGCGGACTACACCATCACGCACGGCGATCAGCTGCTGCTGGTGGCAGATGCCCATTCCTTTAACAAGCTGATTGAAATGGGAATCGTGAACTGACGGAGCACGGGCGGTGCGGTGCTCTTCCCGTGAGCGAGTGGAACCGGAGGGCCGCCAAGGTTTTCGGAATCCCTATAAAACGATCATAGTGATAAAGTGCCGGGGCGTCCTCCAGAAGGAGGACGCCCCAATTTTATATTGCATGCAGAGAGCGGTGCGGTTAAGAGAGACGAAAAAAGCTTGTACCGGGTTTTAAATCCCCCATGATGTATGAAAAATCCCCGGCTGGAGAGGAATTTTCCTGCCCCGCCGGGGAGTTGAGTAGCTGATCGTTCAATCTTCACATCAGAATAGCCTGTGCCAGAGAGAAGTAGATGATGAGTGTGACGGCGTCCACGATGGTGGTGATCATGGGGCCCGCCATGAGTGCCGGATCGATGTGGAGGAGCTTTGCGATAATGGGGAGCGTACAGCCGATCAGCTTTGCCACGATTACCGCGCATACCATTGCCAGACTGGTGACCACGCACTCCATCAGGGTGCCGCTGCGCAGCAGGAGCATCCGCCCCAGATTGACCACGCCCAGGATCAGGCCGCAGATCAGCGCCACACGCAGCTCCTTCCACAGGATCCGCAGGTAGTCGCGTGCCGTAACCTCACCCAGTGCCAGATTGCGGATGACCAGCGTAGAGGTCTGACTGCCGGCGTTCCCGCCGGTGTCCATCAGCATGGGGATTGATGCCGTCAGCGCCACCATGCCGGAGAGCAGTGCCTCATAGTTCTCAATGATCTTGCCCGTAAAGGTCGCAGAGATCATCAGTACCAGCAGCCACACAATCCGGTTGCCGGCCAGGCGGAACACACTGGTTTTCAGGTAGGGCTTATCATTGCCGGAGGGCTTGAGCAAGCTCATCTTCTCCATGTCCTCCGTATTTTCCTCTTCAATGACGTCCACGATGTCGTCGACGGTGATAATCCCCACAAGCCGGTCCTCGTTATCCAGCACCGGGACACTCAGCAGGTCGTATTTCCGGACGATATCGGCGACCTCCTCCTGATCGTCGAGCGTGTGGACGTAGCGCAGATAGTCCATCCCATCCATGATATCGCGGATCAGGTCATCCTCATCCGCCATGATGAGGTGGCGCAGCTGGACAGAACCGATCAGGTGGCGCGCATCATCAATGCAGTAGCAGGTGTAGATCGTCTCCTTATCCACGCCCGTCTTACGGATGTGGTCAATCGCCTCGCGCACGGTGTACCGGTCGTGCAGCTCGACCATCTCAATCGTCATGATGCTGCCGGCGGAATTCTCAGGATAGTTGAGGAACCTGTTGATCAGCTCACGCGTCTGGGAGTCCGTGCTGGCGAGCACGCGGCGCACCACATTGGCCGGGACCTCCTCAAGCATATCCACGGTATCATCCAGATACAGGTCGTCAACCAGGGCGTGCAGCTCCTTGTCCGTGGCCGCCTCAATAATCCCGGTACGGGAGTCGGAATCCAGATAGGAGAACACGTCCGCCGAGATGTCCTTGGGCAGGATGCGGAACACAAGCAGCGTCTGCTCCTGATTCAGCCCCTCCATAAACTCGGCGATATCTACTTCATTCATCTTTTCCAGCCGCTCGCGCAACTCGGGGAAATTGCACTTGGCGAGCAGTTCCAGCAGCTCGCCAAAGCCGTTGTTTTCCATAAAAATAAAACACTCCTCTCTGCGCAGTGCACAGCGGGAGTGTCAAAAATCCGCAAAGGAACACGGAAAATCACACGGCGAGGAGCATTCCGCCGCGGGGCGAGACACACAGGATGTGCACTGCGTTTGATAATCGAACGGGAACGCCCGTTCTACTGCCTTCGTTGCCTTCCAAGCGGTCTCACCTCCGTTTTGATCAGAGCTTTCCCCAAGGCCGGGGAGAAGCATTTCCTTTAATAGTCTATCCTCTTTTGCGGGGGAAGTCAACCCCGCAATGGGGAAAGATTTCTAAAAACAGGAACACTTTTTTGGAAGAATTCCTTAAAACTGATCTGGAAAAAGGGGGATGAAATTTGATTTGACAGAAAAGATGTGTGGGGAATGGTGTGTGTTTACTGTTCCTAATAACAGACCACGAAAATCAGATGAAAATATTTTAAAACTTATGCCGCAGAAGTGATGGGCATCGGTCGATTCCGCCGCACAATTTTCAGAATTGCGGCGGAAATTTTTCTTTTTTTTGCATAGAAATATGCAAAAAGTGCCGGTGTTGGGCGTATAGGTGCGGGGCCGCGGCGCGAAAGGGCGCCCCAACGGGAAGATTGACGCTCCGGTTCGCGGCGGCCCCGCCCGCTCATGCGGAAAATCAGGGAAGGGGTGCGATCAAAACGCAGGATCGAAAATCGGGCAGACGGCGCGCTATGACGGCCCGGGAAGGGTATCGGCGGCTGGCGTTTGGAAGCTGTGCGGACGCATTCAAGCTCCTGTTCCGCGAGGAGCCGCCGACGCAGCGGGAGATTGAGGAGATGGATCTGTTTTGCGTCAGCGCGGTAAAGCAGTCCAAGGCGGGCGGGCTGGAGCTGAGCTTTTTTAACCGGTTTGAGGCGCTCGACCGTCTGGCGGAGCTGGAGCGGATGGAGGAGGCGGATAGAGATGGGCCGCCTCCGTTTTACTCCGCGCTCGTGATGGGGGCGCAGGCAATCGCCGGGAAAGAGGAGGCGGAGGACCATGCGCCGTCGTGACCGGGCAGGACGGGGGGAGCGCGCCTACACCCCCTTTTCGGAGCAGCAGATGCGGGCGCTGACGTGGTGGTGCCCGCCGAGCCCGTATCAGGCCGTGATCTGCGACGGTGCCGTGCGCAGCGGCAAAACGCTGTGCCTGTCCGTCTCCTTTGTAGCGTGGGCAATGGATTCCTTTGACGGGGCGGACTTTGCCCTCTGCGGCAAGACGGTGCAGTCCCTGCGGCGCAACCTGCTGCTTCCGCTGCTGCCGGTGCTCTCCTCCATCGGGTTCGAGTGTGAGGAGAGCCTGACGCGCGGCTACGTGGATGTGCGCCTGTGCGGGCGGGAAAACAGGTTTTATCTGTTCGGGGGGATGAATGAGGCCTCCGCATCACTGATCCAGGGGATGACGCTCGGAGGGGTCCTTTTTGACGAGGTGGCGCTGATGCCGCGCTCCTTTGTGGAGCAGGCAATGGCCCGCTGTTCGATGGAGGGGGCAAAATTCTTTTTCAACTGCAACCCCGAGAGCCCGGGCCACTGGTTTTACAATGAGTGGATCCGGCGGGCGGAGGAGCGCGCATGCTTGTACCTGCACTTTACCATGTCGGACAACCCTTCCCTGAGCAGGCAAACGCTGGAACGCTACCGTAGGCTCTATTCTGGGACGTTCTATGAGCGGTTTGTGGAGGGGAAATGGGTGGCGGCGCAGGGGCTGGTCTACCCGTTCTTCCGCCCGGAGACCTGTGTGCGGCCCTGCCCCGGCGCCTGCGGTGAGTACTACATTTCCTGTGACTACGGGACGGTCAACCCCGCCTCCTTCGGGCTGTGGGGGCTGTACGGCGGGGCATGGTACCGCCTGCGCGAGTATTATCACGACTCGCGTGCCACCGGCGAGCAGCGTACGGATGAGGAGCACTACACCCACCTGGAGGAGCTGGCACAGAATCTTCCGATCCGTGCAGTGATCGTGGACCCGTCCGCGGCGAGCTTCATCGCGTGCATCCGCCGCCATGGGCGATTCCGCGCGATCCCGGCTGTCAATCGGGTACTTGACGGCATCCGCCAGGTGGCCGACGCACTCAAGTCGGGCAAAATTGTCATCTGCCCGCCGTGTACGGACACGATCCGGGAGTTCGGACTGTACCGGTGGCAGGATTCGGGCGCGATGGATGCGGTGCGCAAGGAGCACGACCACGCAATGGATGATATCCGCTATTTTACGGCGACGGTACTCGGCGAAGAACGGGATAACGTGGGGTTTGCCATCGCCGTGGCGCGCGGCGGTGCCGGCGCCTGAAAAAAGGGGGAAAACAATGGCATTTGGCAGAAAAAAGAGGGAGAGGCCCGTGCAGTCCCCGGCCGTCTGTGTGCAGACGGGGCGGGCGGCTGCGCTGCCCGACACCGCCCTGCCGGACGGACTCTGCGGACGCATGTATGAGTCCCTGCGCGAGGCGGTTCCGCTGATCGACGCGGCGCTTTTTAAAATTATCCGGCTGACGGGCGGCTTCCGCCTCACGTGCGGGAACGCGCAGCGGGAACGGCGGCTGGCGCGTTTTTTAAGGGAGATCCCCGTCAACGGAACTCAGTATGGGATCGAGGCATTCCTGTCCGCATATTTGGAGCAGCTGCTCGTCTATGGGACGGCGGTAGGCGAGATTGTGGCCGGGCGCGGCGGTGTGTGCGCCCTGTATAATGTCCCGCTGGAGAATGTCGAGCTCCGGCGCGGGGACAGCCCGGTGGAGGTGTGCGTCTGCCGCAGGGAGCTCAGCGGTGAGTCAGTGCCCGTGAAACGGCCCGAGCTGATCCTGCTCTCGGTGCTCAACCCCACGCCGGGGAAGATGACGGGGAACTCCATTTTAAAGGGTCTTCCATTCGTCAGCGGCGTACTGATGAAGATCTACAACACTATCGGCCTCAACTGGGAGCGCGTGGGGAATGTGCGCTTTGCGGTGACGTATAAGCCGCAGGGGGACGAGGTCTCCCGTGCGTACGCCCGCGAACGCGCCGAGCAGATCGCACGCGAGTGGAGCAGCGCCATGAAGGACACGGGTGTAGTGCGCGACTTCGTGAGCGTGGGGGATGTATCGGTCCGGGTGATCGGTGCGGAGGGCCAGATCCCGGACAGTGAGATCCCCGTGCGGCAGATGCTGGAACAGATCGTGGCCAAGCTGGGGATACCGCCCTTCATGCTGGGGCTCACATGGTCCTCCACAGAGCGCATGTCCGAGCAGCAGGCCGATGTGCTCACAAGCGAGCTTGAGGCGTACCGGCGCATCCTGACTCCGGTGATTGAGCGCATTGGCAACGCCGCCCTGACGCAGCTTGGCGGCGGGCGGTGCACCGCGCAGTGGGAGGAGATCACCCTGCAGGATGAGGTTGAGCACGCAAAGGCGCGGCTGTACCACGCACAGGCACAACGCCTGGAAAAAGAGAATGAGAACTTGACAGACGGAGGGGAAGAGAATGGTTCGCAAATCGGCGGAGACGGCGCAGGAGCCGCTGAAACCGGGGACCCCGACGGCAGGGGAGCTTGAAAAGATTAACGCGCAGGCCTATGGCGAGCTGACGGCGGAGGATGTGTACACCTTTACGCTCGTGCTCTGTGACAATGAGGTCGACCGGGACCTGGAGCGCTTTTCCGTGCCGGCGCTGGAGAAGCTGGCGGGGATGTTCACCGGCAGGAGCGGGATCTTTGACCACAGCATGAGCGGGCGCGATCAGGTGGCCCGGATCTATGAGTGCTTTACAGTGAGGGACCCCGCCCGGACGACGCGGGCCGGGGAGCCGTACACGGCGCTGAAGGCGCGGGCCTATACGCTGCGCGGCAGTGCGCTCGCCCGGGAGATCGAGGCGGGGATCAAGCGGGAGGTCAGTGTGGGCTGCGCTGTGGCGCGGTCGGTCTGCTCCGTGTGTGGGGCGGATCTGCGCAGCGCCCCCTGTCCCCATGAGCGGGGGAGCGTATATGACGGCGTCCTGTGCTGTGCGGTGCTTCAGGACCCCACGGACGCCTATGAGTGGTCTTTTGTGGCTGTCCCGGCCCAGCCGGCGGCAGGGGTGGCCAAATCCTTTGATATATCGGAGGGAGAAGAGATGGAGGAGATGACGGAGATCCTCAAATCCGCGCGCGGGGACGTGACGGTGAGCGGGGATCAGGCGCGGGAGCTGGCCAAGCGGATCGCGGGGCTGGAATCCCTTGCGCGCGACGGGGAGCTGTACCGCAGGAATCTGTGTGCGGAGATCGGTTCCCTCTGTGCGGCCGTATCGCCGCAGTCAGACCCCGAAAAGCTGGAGGCGATCCTCGGAAAAATGACGGCGGACGAGCTCGGTGAGCTGCGCAAGATTTTTGCCGCGCGCGTGGACCATATGCATCCGCCCGCCCCGCAGATCGCCGGCAGGGGGGCCGCGGAGAGCCGGACGGATAACAGCGAATTTAGAATGTAATGTGAAAGGGAGCGAGAGCGATGAACGTATCATTCAAAGGCTTTGGCGAGCAGATCCTCACCTTTGAGACGGAGGCGGAGCTGAAAGCCGGTGTCCCCGTCAAGGTGACGGACAGCGGAAAGGTGGCCGCCTGCGGCGACGGGGAGGTTTTTGCGGGCTTTACGGCCGCCCCCTCCCGCGAGGGGCTGGCAGCCGTTCAGGTAGGCGGCTATGTGTGTGTAAAATACTCGGGGACCGCCCCGGCATTTAACCGTACATTGGTGGCGGCCGACGCCTCCGGCGGCATCAAGGCCGCAGCCGCCGCGGAGGGGAAGACCGCGGCCGGACGAGAGGTGCTCGTGGCGGAGCTCGATTCCGCCGGCGGGTACGTCGGCATCATTCTCTGACAGGAAAGGGGAAAAGGAAATGACAGATTACAAAAAGATCCGGCTGGAAAAGGGAATGTACGCGAGCGGGAAGCCGTTTACGGCCACGCTTGAGGAACTGGACCCGTCCGAACAGTACAGGGGCACGGCGCTGGAGGGGTTGGACGCCTATGAGCGCCAGCTCAAACGGTTCGACATTCACGTCAACGGCGTAAAGAGCGACTGTGTGGAAAAATTTTTCCAGACAAGTGACTCCTCCGCCCTGTTTCCAGAATATGTCTCCCGTGCAGTGCGTCAGGGCATGGAGGGCGTGGATGTCCTGCCGCGGATCGTCGCCACGACGACGCAGATTGACTCCCTTGATTACAGGACGATCGCAAGCGTGCCGGAGGAGGACGAAAAGGAGCTCAAGGCCGTCGCGGAGGGGGCGAAGATCCCGGAGACCTCCGTGCGCACCAAGGAGAATCTGGTCCGCCTGCACAAGCGCGGCAGGATGCTGGTGGCCTCTTATGAGGCGGTTCGCTTCCAGCGGCTGGACCTGTTCACGATCACACTGCGCCAGATCGGCGCGTACATCGCCAAATCCCAGCTCAGGGATGCGGTGAATGTTCTGCTCAACGGGGACGGCAATGAAAACCCGGCGCAGGAACTGGAGACGGCTGAAGCCGGGAAGCTGGCCTACGGGGACCTCGTAGGGCTGTGGAATGCGTTTGATCCCTACGAGCTCAATACCATTATCGCCTCGCCTGACATGATGGAGAAAATCCTTATGCTGGAGGAGTTCCGTGATGCGGCCGCGGGGCTGGACTTCCACGCCAGCGGCAGGATGATCACCCCGGTAGGGGCGGATCTGATCAAGTCCGCGGCGGTCGGAGCGGGGACAGTCATCGGCCTGGACCAGTCCTGCGCGCTTGAGATGGTGCGCGCCGGCGGCGTGACGACGGACTATGACCGACTGATTGACCGCCAGCTTGAGCGGGCGGCAATCACATCAATCGCGGGCTTTGCCAAGATTTTTGACGGGGCCTCCCGGGCGCTTGTGCTCGCGGAATGAGTGAGACGGCGGGGCGTATGCAGCCCCGTGCAGGAGGGAACCTATGCAGAGAGCGGAAAAGGAAGGGCTGCGCGCTCTGGAGCGGGAGCTGCGCTACCGAATGAGTCGGCTGCACAGTCTGAAAGCGGGGGAGGATGTCCCGGCCGATCTGGCGGCGCGCCTTGCCGCGGAGCGGCTGTTCGCCCGGCGGCGCAGCGATTCGGTCCTCACGGACGAGTGCCTGCTGGCGGCAGGTGAGGCGGAGGCGTATTATCAGTATCTGCTTTTGACGGAACTGCAGGAGGGTACAGTAACCAGCTTTAAGGCTGGGGACGTCTCCTACTCCACAGTGGGAAATGCGGTGGAGCGGGCGCGGCAGCGCCGGGATCTGCTGGCCGCGCAGGCGGGCGATCTGCTGAGGGATCCGGCAGAGTTTGTATTCAGGAGGGTATAGCGATGGGGCCGTCACAGCAGGTGAAGCATGAGCTTGAACAGTGCGGGGAGATGGTATGCCTCGGTTGGGAGGATGGGCGGCGCAGCCCGGAGTACCGGGCGCTGATCCAGCCCCTGCGGTATAAGAACAAAATGTACCTTGAGGGGACGCAGACGCCCATCGGCCTGAACGAGCGCGGCTATTATATGTACATCGGGCCGGCGGATCAGGAGATATCATCGCACGGCGGGACATTCCTGCTGCGCGGGGAGGAGCGGTATCAGATTGACCGTGCCGAGCGTGTGGCCTTCCGCGGGGAGACCGTGTACTACTGGGCGATCCTGAGAAATTATACGGAGGCGGAAGTATGATCGATGCAATGATCCGGGACCTGTGCACACTGCTGGAGGGCAGGGAGGAACTGCGGAATGTCCGCTTTGTCCCGGAATTTCCCGGGAAAAGCATGGAGGGTCCGCTGCGGCGCCCCACCGTCAGCATCGGGATGGACGGTGCGGAGATCGCCGATGCCGGGATCGGCCGGGTAATCGGGAGCGATACGCTGGGCTGCCGGGCGGAGATCACGCTGGGCGTGGGGCTCCATGTGCCATTCTCCTCCGACGCACAGGAGCTGTACAGGCTCCTCTCCGTGCTGACGGACGTCCTGCTCTTTGACAGCGAGTATGCGCTGCTGCGCATGCGGTGCGGCGGCGCATCCGCCAACCGGAATACGGGTGGATTTACCATGCACGTCGCCTTTACCTTCCATGTTGACTTTAAAAGGGGGCAATGACATGATCGCGGTATCGGGGCCGCTTCAGCCGCGCGAGATGCGCGTGTGTATCGACGGGGAGCCGGCGGCGTTCGTCCTCGAATGTACGTATGAGAAAAAGCGGCCCGGTGAGGCCGTCTGCCCGGTGGGGTCGGCCGAGTGTGCGGCGGTCGCCGTGGGGAGCTGTGTCTATGAAGCGGTGCTCCGTCGGTTTACAACGTCCCTTGAGGACCGGTGGGCTGGACGGCGCGGCTTTGAGCTGTCCGTGGAGGCGGGGGCAACCCGCCTCCGCTTTACCGGCTGCGAGTGGCTGGAGATCCGCAACCGGATCACGGCGGGCAGTGAGGTCACGGAAGAGGTGCGCATCGCCGCCTGTTCCATGAAAAAGGAGGCACTGTGATGGATATGCAGGATCGTATTGCCCCGGACGGGGAGGAATTCGAGCTGGCCGCGGAACAGATGGAGCGGCTCTCCCGGCTGATCGAGCGCGAGAGCCGCAGGTATCCGCCGGACTTTGAAAAGCGGGGAGGCATGTAGGCGTTGGTCTTTATTTTTCGAAATTTTTGTTTCCCGGTGAACCCGCAGACCGTTGAAATTGAGAGAGGCGCCCGTGTGCGCACCCAACTCCTTGCGGCGGGGGGATATCAGCTCGGTGAGCGTTCACCGGGGCCGGCGGTAATCCGTGGGGGCGGTGTCTTTACGGGCGGCGATGCCGTACGCGATTTTGGCCGGCTGCGCGGGGAGTACCTGCGCGGGGGCAGCGGCGTGCTGATCCTGGGCGCCTATGGGAGTCTGGATGCCGTCCTGCGTACGCTCACCTGCACAGGCCGTCAGGGGGACAGCGTCGGCTATGCATTTGAGTTTGTCGAGTTCCCGGTAGGACAGACTGGGGCCAGCCGTGTGGTGCATACGGTAGGGGCGGGGGAGACGCTATGGGAGATTGCCGACCTGTACGGGGTGACGGTGGAGCATCTGCTGGCGATCAACCCCTCCCTCTGCGCGCCGGATGCTATTACGCCGGGCGGGGAGGTGTTCGTGTGCTGAGCATTGAACTGACGGATTTGGACGGCAGGCGATATATGTCCGACCAAATTGAACGGCTGGAATTTTCCAACCGGCTGGATACGCCGGCGCAGTCGATCCTTGTCACACTTCTCCGGCCGGGATGGGTGGGGGAGCTTGTGACCCTGCGGGCATTTTACGGCGGGGAGCTCTTTTTTGAGGGGCAGGTGGACGAGCAGGAGTACCGCCGTTCCGCCGGACAGGATGAGCTGGAGATCGGTGCGCGCTCGGCCGGTGCGGCCCTGCTGGACAATGAGGCGATCCCCGCCGCGTACAACTGCCCCTGTCTGGAGGATCTGTACAAGCTGCATTTGAAGCCGTATGGTGTCCGCGGCTGCCGGGGCAGCGCCGAGCGGTGCGGGGCCGTGTTCCCCGTCTATGCGGGGATGAGTGAGTGGGATGTGGTGCGCGGATTCTGCACAGGAGTGCTGGGCGTCCTGCCGCGGCTGACGGAGGGGATGATTCTGGATGCCACCGGGCAGCCGACCGGGACAACGGTGGTGTTTGACAACCTGAGGCCGGGAGCATACCGGTATACCTCCCTGTCCGTGAGGTGTGTGCGCAGCGGTGTTATTGGGGAGATTGTCTACCGGTCCGAGCGGGACGGGGCTTATATCTACCGTGCGCGCAGCAAGACGGCGCAGCGCCGCGCAATCACCGCGCGCCAGGTGATGAATCTGTCCGGTGCGGCGGACTGGGAAAAGGGGTCTGCTGTCAGCAGGCGGTTCCTCGCCTCCGAGCTGGGGAGTGAGGAGATTGTGGTAAAATCCCCACAATATGTGCGCTGCCGGCCGGGGGACCGTGTATGCGTGCCTGTCCCAGGCAGGGAGACGGACGGCTGGACCGTGTATGAGATCAATTATTACCTCTTCGGCGGGGAGCTCGGCAGCAGGGCGGTGCTGCGCCCGGAGCGGGAGATCAGGGGGTGGAGTGACAATGTGGCTGACACAGCAGCTGTTGTCACGCGGCAGAGCACGTGAAAACGAGCGCGGCCGCGTGACAATGAATGAAAACGGCAGCCTGTGCGTGAGCGCAGCGGTAAATGAACGGCGGGTGGAGGCGTATGCCCCGTACGGATACACGTCCCTGCCGCCTGCGGGATCGCAGGTGCTGCTGATCCCGTGTGCACAGGGGTCCGTCTGCGCCGGCGTCCAGGGAGATCCGGGCGGGCTTTCCGCAGGGGAGGTACGCCTGTGCTCTGCGGGCGGAGCGCGGATCGTGCTCAAAAACAACGGCGAAATTTGGCTCAACGGCCTGACCATTACCCCGTCCGGGGAAATTCGGGGCTATCGGAAGGAGGAGTGACCGTGCGCGACGGTGTGTATGCCTATAACGGGTGCGGCATGGCGGAGCGTGCCCTGGGGCGCGAGGCGCTCCTCCAGGAGGTGTATATCCGCCTGAAGACAGAGAAAGGCTCCTTCCCCTATGATCGGGAGCTGGGCAGCCTGCTCCGCTCCCTGCCGGAGGCCCCGGCGGGGGAGTGGAACGGCCTGGCACTCTCCTACGCGCAGGAGGCGCTGCTCCCGATGGCGGATGTGCATGTGCTGAACGCAGAGCCCCTTCCGCAGGGGCAGCCCCCGGCATCGGTGGAGATAGAACTGGACGTTTATGGCGTCCAGGAGAAAGTGAGGATCGACCTGACATGACACAGGAGAACGAGAAAACGCTTGACACCCTGACACGGGAGATGGAGCGGGCATTTGAGGAGCGGGCAGGCTACCCCGCCGGGAGCGCGACGGATGTCGGGATCCGGATCCGGACGCTGGCAGGGGAGCTCTATGCGCTCTATACGCGCCTGGATTTTTACAGGCGGCAGGCCTTCCCATCCACGGCGACGGGGACCTATCTGGACGAACACGCCCGCATGCGCGGTTTGACGCGCAAGGCTGCCGGAACGGCGGCGGGGACGGTGGTGTTTTACCGCGATCGGTCAGAAAACGCCGGCGTGATTGGCTATGATCCTGCGGAGGATCCCCTGCTGGCGGCGGCGGTGGAGATCCCGAAGGGAACCATCTGCGCCACCTCCGGGAGCAGTCCCTGTCAGTTTATAACGGCGGCGGCCTGCCGGATGGAGCCCGGGCAGTGGGAGGCGGAGGCGCCTGTCACTGCGGCCTCAAGCGGCCGCAGCTACAACGCGGCTCCCGGGGCGGTCAATACCGTGGTCAACGCGCCTCAGGGGATCAGCGGCGTCATCAACCGCGGCTATATCTACGGCGGCGGGGACGAGGAGACGGACGATGCCCTGCGCCGGCGCATTGAGCAGAGCTACGGGGAGCGTGACAACGGTGTCAACGCCCGGTATTATATAGAGACGGCGGCCTCCTTTGGGGAGGTACTCAGTGTGGGGGTCCTCCCGCGCGTGCGCGGGGACGGCACCGTTGATGTCGCCGTACGCACGCACACCAATGAGGGGTCAGAGCTGCTTGAGCGGATTACACGGAAGATCGAGGAGAACCGGGAGCTCTGCTGTGACGTTCTGGTGCGGTATGCCGCTGAATACGATGTCGCGTTTGAACTGGATGTGACGGCATATTACGGCAGCGACCGGGAGCTGGTGCGTACCGCGTGTGAGGAGGCAGCGGCCGGCTATATCGACTCCCTCGCGGTGGGGGAACCGGTACGGCTGAGTGTGCTCATGGGCCGCGTGATGGCGGTGGACGGCGTTGTCAACTGCCGGATTGTATCGCCGGCGCAGGATGTGTGCCCGCCGCGGGATGCCTATACGGTCCCGGCGGTATCCGTCACGGTGAGTCTGGAGTGAGAGGGGGATGGCGATGGACTGCCTGGAACATCTTTTAGACGTCACGCGGCGCCTGGGCGTTTATGATTTTGAGCGTGATCCATCCGTCCCGGCCGAGCTGTACGCCTACGCGGCGGGGCTCGATGGGATTGCGCAGCTGATCGACCGCTCGCTGGCAGAGCTGTTCCCTGAGACGGCGGATGAGGAGGGGCTGCGCAGGTTTGAGCGCCTGCTCCGCCTGATGCCGGAGGGGGATCTGGAACAGCGCAGGCAGAGCGTCTATGAACGCCTGGGGCGCAGGCGCGGCGCCTGGAGCAGGGCGGAATATTTTGACGAGCTGGCCGGCAGCGGCTTCACCGGGACGTGGACGGAGGAGCCGGAAAATTTTACCCTGCGGCTCGATTTTGGGGACGACTTTACGGCGGAACAGATGCGGGATGTCTTTTCCGCGGCGTATCGGCTGCTGCCGGCACATCTGCGCCCCGCGGCGGCCATGGAGCCGCTCACATGGGACCAGATTGACGGCTCCGGCCTGGCCTTTTCCCACTGGGATGAGAGCTGCATCTGCTGGGATGCAGCGGACGCATGACGGAGAGGAGAAAAACATGGCGAGCTATAACAAGACCCCGAATCTTGGCCTGAACAATTGGGCCGGATCGGACCGCCCGCAGCGGGCGGATTTTAACAGTGACAATTCCATTATCGACACCCGCCTGGGCGGTCATATCAAGGACGCATCCATCCATGTGACGGCGGCGGAAAAGGAAAAGTGGAACAGCCCGACGGAATTCAGTATGTACTTTGGCACCAACGCCGACAGCAGGGAGATCAAACTGGGTTATCAGCCTACTGCAGTGTTTGTCTACCCGCAGGATATGCCCATGATCCGAGTCGATTTCACCACCCGGCAGACCGAATGCTATTTTGGCTCGGCCGGGCGGGATTTTAACAGCCGCGGGATCGCCATCACGTCGGACGGGTTCACCGTGCGCAACAACTACCGCTATCAGAGCGGGGAGAGCGATCTGGTTATGCTCAACAGGGCAAATACAAACTATATTTTCCTCGTGTGGAAGTGACAGGGAGAAATTGGCAGAGGTGTCCGGAGACGCGCTGCCCGCGCGGATGGATATACGTATAGCGAAAGGCCGGCGCTTTGCGCCGGCCTTTCGCTATAAAATTATGGCTGGGGAATATCCGGAGCATATTCCGCCCGCGGCAGCCCAAAATTGTACAGGGCTTATTGAGCGTATTGACTGAAATGTTCCAGTTGTTTTTAAGCCGCCGGAGCGTATTTTTATCAATGCCGTAAATTTCCCGGAGGGCGTGTAGAAGGGAATTTTTCCGTTTTCCAGCACGGGCCAGAGCCTAGCGTATACAATCATTTTTCACGCTGTATTAACAGATAAAAATGCTTGCTTTTAATTATTATGCGTGATATATTGGGGAGAAATAAGGGGATTACAATCCCCTTGCGGTCTAGTCATGTTGCAAAACAAAAGGGAAAAACAGCATTTTTCAGTTGCAATCGGAGTATCGGTTATTGTATACTTGCCATGAGGTGATTTGATGAAGCTTGAGGTTCGCGATTTGTATAAGAGCTTTGGTCCCAAGGAGGTTCTCAAGGGGATCAGCTTCACGGCGGAGAGCGGCAGGGCACTGGGCCTGCTTGGACGCAACGGCGCCGGAAAGACGACAGCTATCCGCATCATGATGGGCGTACTGCCCGCCGACTCCGGCGAGGTGCTGCTCGACGGGAAAAAGTTGGATATCAACCGCGTTAAGGTCGGATATCTGCCGGAGGAGCGCGGCCTGTACCCCAAAAAGCCGATCATGGAGCAACTCGTCTATTTTGGCCAGCTGCGCGGGATGACGGCCTCTGCGGCGAAAAAGAGCGCGCAGGTACTGGTGGAACGGCTCGGGATGCAGGAATATATGAATAAAAAGCGTAAGCTGATGACGCTCTCCAAGGGCAATCAACAGAAGATTCAGCTGGCGGCGGCACTGATTACGGACCCGGATATCGTTATCCTGGACGAGCCGTTTTCCGGGCTGGACCCGGTCAATGCCATGCTGCTGGAGGAGATTGTCCGCGAACGCATCCAAAAGGGGAATATCGTCCTCTTCTCCAGCCACCAGATGAATTACATAGAGGAGTTCTGTGACAATATCGCCATTCTCAACGGCGGGCAGATTGCCCTCTCCGGCGGGATCCGCGAGATCAAGCGCGGGTATGACCGCAGCGTGATCCTGATTGATACGCAGCAGCCGGAGCGGGTAGTGGAGCTGTGCCGGAAGAATCCGGAGATCGTCAGCAGTACCGATGTGGCGGGCAATGTGGTCCGGGTACAGATGACGACCGGTGATCGGAAGGCCGAGCTCCTGAAGGCAGTGGGCGACGCACGGGCAGACATCGACGATTTCCGGGTATATGAGCCGTCGCTGAATGATATCTTTGTTAAGTACACGGAGGGCGGCGTATGAAAAAGGGCTTTGTCGTATTCAAATATGAGTTTTTTAACCTGCTGAAAAACAAGGTGTTTTTGGCGATTACGATTGCGCTGGTCGTCATCATTGCGGCTGTTCTGTGCGCCCCACGCATCGCGGAAGCCTTTGGCTCCTCCGGCGGGGGAGACGGCGGCGAGCCCGGGACCTCCACCGTGGAGACGGAGCGGGAAAAGATGGCGCTGTACGTCCCGGACGGCTGCCCGGAGAACGCGCTGAAGGCTACCATGCAGTCCGCGTTCCCGGATAGGGAGATCGTCCTCACGCAGGAGGATGAGCAGACCCTCAAGTCCAAGGTGGACTCCGGAGAGCTCGGCTCGGCGGTAGTGCTGCAGGATTCGCTGAATTTCCGTTACATCGTCAAGACGTCGGAGATCTATGACATGACGCAGTCACAGATCAGTGAGGTGCTGGTCGCCGTCTATCAGAGCAGTATGCTCGCGCAGAGCGGGGTGGATTCCACCGTGGCACAGCAGGTGCTCACCGCCTCCGCCAGCGGAGAGACCGTCGTGACCGGGACGGATCAGTCGAGCAGCTTCCTGTACACGTTCATCATGATCTTTATCCTGTACTTTGCCATCCTGATGTATGGTCAGCTGATTTCCTCCGGCGTGGCAACGGAAAAGACCTCCCGCGCCATGGAGCTGCTGATCACCAGTGTCAAGCCCACACAGCTGATCTTTGGTAAGGTTGTCGGCATCGGGACGGCGGCGCTGACCCAGCTTGTCGCTATCGGGGCTGCGGTGCTGATCTTCTATCCGCTCAACCGGGACTATTGGGCCAGCATTCCGATGATCCAGTCCCTTTTCGGCGTGACGCCGGACCTTGTGGGCTATATGATCCTCTTCTTCCTGCTCGGCTTCTTCCTGTACGCGTTCCTGTTTGCGGCGCTGACATCCCTGGCCAGTAAGATGGAGGATGTCAATACGCTGATCATGCCGGTGATTCTGGTCTTTGTGGTCGCTTTTATTGTGACCATGGTTTCCATGCAGTCGGGTTCGGTGGACAATATTGCCATGAAGGTCTGTTCCTTCATCCCGTTCACCTCCCCGATGGCAATGTTCACGCGCATCACCATGGGCGAGGTTGCCGGATGGGAGATCGCGCTGTCCGTCGCGATCCTGCTGATCTCAAACGGGCTGGTGTGCTGGCTCTCCGCCAAGATCTATAAGATCGGCGTACTGCTCTACGGCTCCCGCCCGAAGGCAAAGGATGTCTTTAAAATGCTGAAAAACAGCTGATTATTTTCAGGAAAGAGGAAAGAAGTGTCATGAAGAAAAAAAGCAAGATTATCATTGGCGTTGTGGCGGGCGTTGCGGCGCTGGGCATCATCGCCGGCGGGATCGCGATCGGCGTCACCTACACGCCGCCGGTGGAGCTGAAATTCGGCGCGCCGAGCCTGACGGGGGATGATACCGTCACCGTGCCGGCGTCCGGCTCCACCAAGCGTGACGTCACGGCAAAGCTCTATAATAATAAGGCGTTTGACGAGGATGGAAACCCCGCCGTTCTGGAGGACGCCGTACTCACCTATGCGCTCGACAAGGAGATTGAGGGTGTGACGCTTGACGGCACTCTGCTCACGATCTCCAGCGCGGTCAAGGCGGACGATACGCTCACTGTCACCGCTACGGCGGAGCAGAACGGCAAGACTTATACAAAAAAACTGAAGGTTGATATTGATAAAGACGAAAGCCTGAAGGATACCCCGGCCAATCCGCTGGAAAAAGAGGGGTATACTCTCGTCTTTAATGACGAGTTTGACGGCGACTCGCTCGACTTCACCAAGTGGAGCCCCTACTACCTGCGCAACTGGGTTGATAATGACGCGCGCACCAAGGCGGACTATTATTTTGAGGACGGTGCCCTCGTACTGCGCAACAATCCGGATGATCCGTCCTGGAGTTCGCAGAACGACAATGTGAAGGTCAGGGGCATCATGTCCTATGAGAAGTCCACGCTCCACAAGTTCGGCACCGTGGGATCGGGCGCGGTATTTTCCCGCGACATCCCCACCTTTGATGGCTATGCCACCAAATACGGATACTTTGAAGTCCGTATGCGCATGCCCGATACGAACGACGGCAGCCACTTCGCCTGGTGGATGGTCGGCGTTCAGGGGGATGAGAACGTGACCTCCATGCTGGAGGGGGATACAGAGCGCTTCCAGAGCCATTATTCCAACGAGACCGGCGAGATTGACATCATTGAGACGTATCTCTCCCCGCTGGAAAATATGAAGGCCTGGCGCCCCGTCATCCACCCCAACGGCACCACCAGCTATCAGTACCACTGGCTGCCCCAGTACACCATCCCGGGCGACCCGTCTGCGGAGTATCACGTGTACGGCTTTGAGTGGGATGAGAACGGCACAAAGTTCTATGTGGACGGCCAGCTTGCCAGTGAGAGCGACCGCAGCCCCAACTACCCGATGATGACGTTCTTTACCACCTACGCCGCCGGCGGAATGGGTACGGACCGCGGCATCTATCCGAAGGATACATACATTGACTACTTCCGCGTCTATAAAAAGACAGAGGCACCCCGCGCGACCAATGTGGTGCTCAACAATGGCAATATGCCCGATTTCATCCGTGTGCCCGACAGCGGCAGCAGCACGGTCCAGCTGACGGCACAGGCCACCGATCAGTTTGATCAGCCCATTCAGGCGCAGATTAAGTGGAAGCTCTCTGAAACGGTCGACGGCTTCCTCCGCGGAGAGCACTCCGCACCGGCGCAGGTCCCGGGCGTGACAATTGATGAGAATACGGGCCTGATCACCGTGGATTCCACCGCCAGAGAGGGGGCGGATCTGTTTGTGACGGCGTACGTCGACGAAATTGCCAAGCAGACCTATCATGTCAAGCTCTCCAAGGATCCGTCCGCACCGCTGAAGGTGCTCTTTGACGATCCGATCGCGCTTGCGCAGGCGGGGAGCTATCAGGTCCGCGCTGCGGTCTATGACCAGTACGGCCAGCGGATGGACAGCCAGGTGCGCTACACCCTCTCCGAGGATATCGCCGCCAATAAACAGGTGACGGTGCCTGGCGTGACACTCACCTCGGATGGGCAGCTTACCATCACTGCTGAGGCCAAGCAGGGAACCTCCCTGGTCATCACCGCCCGCGGAGGCGGCAGATACAACAGCATGCCTGTCCGCATCGGCAGCTGAAACAGATGTTGATTTTCAGGGCCGGGTCCGTTGGACCCGGCCCTGTACGTTTGCCTGGCGCTGTGTAAAAATGGTCTGCCTGTTAAAACCAGAGCAAAAACCCCATATTATGGGGAATAAGAGGGTATATTATACAAATTGCGACAATAAATTTAGGATATATTTGAATAAAATAATGAAAATCTATTGAAAATAGCCACGTGATCTGTTAAAATGATAAACAGCGGACGAGTCTGCTGTTTTTGGCGGACGGGACCGCCCGGATTTATGGATTGGCAGGTGTGGCAGATGGGCAAAAGAAGGGCCGTCACAACCCCTGCGGAGTTGGAGGAGGAGACACAGTTTCCCCGATACCTGTTCCACAAGGGCGATAATATCAAGGCATATGAATTTCTTGGTGCGCACCGCGTGCAGGGCGGCGGCACAGTGTTCCGTGTCTGGGCGCCGAATGCGCGTTCAGTCAGTGTGACAGGGGATTTCAACGGATGGGATCCCTCGGCCGCCCCCATGGTGCGGATGGATGACGACGGCGTCTGGGAGTGCATCGTCCAGGGCGTCCAGCTTTATGATGCGTATAAATATTCCATCATGGCGGAGGACGGCACCGTCCTGATGAAGAGCGACCCCTACGGCTATCACATGGAGACACGCCCCAATACGGCCACCAAGTTCTATGAGCTTGACGGCTGTTATGAGTGGAACGACGGCCGCTGGAGAAGCGGGGCCGCCCGGCGTAATCCGTATGAGTCCCCAATGAATATTTATGAGGTGCACGCCGGCTCCTGGCGCCGCTATGAGGATGGCAACTTCTTTTCCTACCGCAAGCTGGCGGAGGAGCTGATTCCCTATGTCAAGGACATGGGCTATACGCATATTGAGTTTATGCCGCTCGCTGAGCACCCGTTCGATGGCTCCTGGGGGTACCAGGTGACGGGGTATTTTTCCGTGACCTCCCGCTACGGGGAGCCTGCGGACTTTATGTACTTCATCGACCAGTGCCATCAGGCCGGGATCGGGGTCATTATGGACTGGGTTCCCGCTCACTTTCCGAAGGATGCGTGCGGGCTGTATCGGTTTGACGGCAGCCCCTGCTATGAGTATGCCGATCCGCGCAAGGGAGAGCACAAGCAGTGGGGGACGCAGGTGTTTGACTACGGGCGCACGCAGGTGCAGTCGTTTTTGATGTCCAGCGCGGCGTTCTGGTTTGATAAGTATCATATTGACGGCCTGCGTGTGGACGCGGTGGCGTCCATGCTCTACCTTGACTACGGCCGGAATGACGGCGAGTGGATCCCCAACGCCAGCGGTGGCAAGGAGAATTTGGAGGCCGTCAATTTCCTGCAAAAGCTCAATGAAAATATCTTTCAGGAATTCCCGAACGCAATGATGATTGCGGAGGAGAGTACGGCGTGGCCGATGGTCTCCAAGCCGGTTTATCTGGGCGGCCTGGGGTTCAACTTCAAGTGGAATATGGGCTGGATGAACGACATCCTGCGCTATGTCTCCCTGGATGGCTACTTCCGCAAATATAACCATGACTGCCTGACCTTCTCCTTCTTCTACGCCTTTTCGGAGAACTTCATCCTGCCGATCTCCCACGATGAGGTCGTCCACGGAAAGAAGTCGCTGATCGATAAGATGCCCGGCGAGTATGAAGAGAAGTTTGCCGGCGTGCGTGCCTTTATGGGATATATGATGGCGCACCCGGGTAAAAAGCTGCTCTTTATGGGGCAGGAATTTGGCCAATTTATCGAGTGGAATTATGAAAAAGAGCTCGACTGGCTGCTGCTCGGGTATGAAAAGCACCAGCAGCTCCAGCGCTTTTTCCGCGATCTGAACTATTTTTACATGGACACGCCCGCCCTGTGGCAGGTCGATTACAGCTGGGATGGGTTCCAGTGGATTTCCAGCGATGATAATTCAAACTCCGTGATCGCATTCCGCCGGATTGATAAGCTGGGCAATGAGATTATCGCCGTGTGCAACTTTACACCCGTTGAGCGGACGGAGTACAGGATCGGCGTGCCGCAGGCGGGAAAATACCGCGTCCTTTTCAACTCGGACGATGTGCGCTATGGCGGCGCTGGAAAGGGGCCATCCGGCTCCATCGCCAGCCAGAAAAAGCCGATGCACGGGCTTGACAACAGTATCGTACTGGATCTTCCGGGGCTGTCCTTCCTCTATCTGAGGAAACCGAACCGCCGTTCATCCGGCAGATCCAGACAAAAGGAGGAAATATAGAACATGGCGAGAAAAATGGAGTGTATCGCAATGCTGCTTGCAGGGGGGCAGGGCAGTCGCCTTGGCGTCCTGACGGAGAAGATCGCCAAGCCGGCGGTCCCCTACGGCGGAAAATACAGAATTATTGATTTTCCGCTCTCCAACTGTGTCAATTCCGGCATCTACACGGTCGGCGTCCTGACGCAGTACCAGCCGCTGGAGCTCAACGATTATATCGGCAACGGTCAGCCGTGGGATCTGGACCGGAACGACGGCGGTGTCCACGTCCTGTCCCCGTACCAGCAGATTGAGGGCTCTCAGTGGTATAAGGGCACGGCCAACGCCATCTATCAGAATATCAATTTTATTGACCGGTATGATCCGGAGTATGTCCTCATTCTCTCCGGCGACCACATTTATAAAATGGACTATTCCCAGATGCTAGCCTATCATAAGGAGAAGGGTGCGGACTGTACGATTGCCGCGCTGGAGGTCCCGTGGGAGGAGGCCTCCCGCTTTGGCCTGATGATTACGGACGAGGACGACGCCATCCTCAAATTTGAGGAGAAGCCCAAAAATCCCAGCAGTAACAAGGCGTCCATGGGTATCTATATTTTCACCTGGAGCAAGCTGCGCCGCTATCTGATCGAGGATGAGGCCAAGGAGGGCTCAAGCAACGACTTTGGCAAGGATCTGATCCCCGCCATGTTTGACAACGGGGAAAAGCTGTACGCCTACCCGTTTAAAGGGTACTGGAAGGATGTCGGTACGATCAACAGCCTGTGGGAGGCAAATCTGGACCTGCTCAACCCCAATGTGGATCTCAACCTGAGCGACCCGGACTGGAAGATCTATTCCCGCAATCCCGTCTCTCCGCCGCACTATATCGCTGCTGACGCGCGCGTGCAGAACTCCCTGATCGCCGAGGGGAGCCGGGTTGAGGGGGATGTGGATTTCTCGGTGCTGTTCCCGGGCGTCACGGTCAAAAAGGGCGCCGTAATCCGCGACTCCATCATCATGCCCGGCACTGTCATCGGTGAAAATGCCGTGGTCCAGTACGCGATTGTTGCGGAGGATGCCGTCATCGGGGACGGGGCTCAGGTCGGCGGCCGCCCGGAATCCATGAAGAATCTGGACGATTGGGGCGTTTGCGTCATCGGCGCGCGCGTTACGATCGAGCCCGGCGGCAAGGTCGAGCCCAAGCGGATGGTAAGCAGTTCAACAGTCAAGGAGGTGCGCTGAAATGATCTCTGGGAACAACGTACTCGGTATCATCTTTTCCAACGCCTATGAAGACAGCGTCAGCGAGCTGACTGCCGCGCGCGCCATGGGCAGTGTCCCCTTCTGCGGACGATACAGGCTGATTGACTTCCCGCTCTCCAGTATGGTCAATGCGGGCATGGATCACGTCGGCGTTATCACCAAGAGCAATTACCAATCCCTGATGGACCACCTGGGCAACGGCAAGCCGTGGGACCTCTCCCGCAAGCGCAAGGGGCTCCACATTCTCCCGCCGTTTAACTCCTCGCACTCGGGCGTCTATCGGGACAGGATTCAGGCGCTGAGCGGGATTCTGGGCTTCATCCGGCAGGCGACGGAGGAGTACGTTCTCATGTGCGACTGCAACGTGGTCTCCAATATGAAACTGACGGAGCTGTTCCGTGAGCATGAGCAGAGCGGGGCGGATATCACCATTGCCTGCAAGCATGGTGTGCCGCCCGTCCTGCGCGACCATATTAACCTGGCCCTGCATGAGGACGGCAGCGTCAGGCAGGTCTACCTCTCCTCCGTGGGCGGGGAGGAGTGCCATTATTCGCTGAATGTTTTCCTGCTGCGCAAATCGCTGCTGGAGCGGCTGATTAACAATGCCGTCTCCCTGAACCAGAACTCCTTTGAGCGGGATATTATTCAAAAATATGCGGGCCGGTTGAATATGCATGGATATGTCGTACGCGAATACGCCTGCACGATCGATTCACTGCGCAGCTATTACAATCACAGCATGGCCCTGCTCGGCAGCGGGCAGGTTGACGAGCTCTTTGCACGCGAGCGCCCCATCTACACTAAGGTGCGCGATGATATGCCGGCCATGTACGGCCTGGGAGCCTCGGCGGCGAATTCCCTGATCGCGGACGGCTGCGTGATTGAGGGAACGGTGGAGAATTCCATCCTCTTTCGCGGTGTGCGCGTGGCCAAGGGGGCCGTTGTGCGCAATTCGATCATTATGCAGGGGTCATTCGTCGGGGAGGATGCGCGTTTAGAGTGCGTTATCACGGATAAGAGTGTTGTTATTAAGCCGCATAAGGCGCTTTGCGGCGCGGATGATTTCCCCATCTACGTCGGGAAGAGGCTTGTCGTCTGATCCCGGGCGGAGCGCTTTGAATTATGATCAGGAGGCTTTTTGATGAAGGTTTTATATGTTGCAAGTGAGGCGCTTCCCTTTGCCGCCAGCGGCGGATTGGGTGATGTGGCGGGCTCCCTCCCGCAGGCGCTGCGGCGCAGGATGGTTGGCTGCCGGGTGGTGATGCCCTTGTACGGCAGTGTTCCCCAGGTCCTGCGGGATAAGATGACCTATCTGACCAACTTTACCGTCCCGGTGGCATGGCGCAGGCAGTACTGCGGCGTGTTTGAGGCTCGCCATGCCGGCGTGATTTATTATCTGCTGGATAATGAATATTATTTTAAGCGCGAGGGGCTGTACGGCCATTATGACGATGCGGAGCGGTTTGCGTTTTTCTCCCGTGCCGTGTTGGAGATGCTCCCCCACATTGATTTTAAACCGGATATCCTCCACTGTAATGACTGGCAGAGCGCGCTCGCCGTGGTCTATTACTCCCTCTTCTATGCCAATATACCAGGGTACGAGAACATTAAGACCATCTTTACGATCCACAATATACAGTACCAGGGAGTCTATGGGCATGAGCTGCTCAATGACGTGCTCGGCATCCCGGAGCAGGACTACCCTGTTCTCGCCTATGACGGAGATGTGAATATGATGAAAGGGGCAATCGAGTGCGCCAATAAGGTGACAACGGTCAGCCCCACCTACGCCAATGAGATTCTGGACCCGTGGTACAGCCACGGGCTTGATTCCATCCTGCGGGAGCGCTCCTGGAAGCTGTCCGGTATTCTGAATGGGATTGACACCATCAGCTATGATCCTGAGACGGATGATGCAATCTTTTTCAACTTCTCCGCCAAAGATCCGGCCAACAAGGCCAAAAATAAGCAGGCGCTGCAGGAGTATATGGGGCTTGAGAGCAGGGCGGATGCCCCGCTGATCGGCATGGTCACGCGCCTGGTGGGGCACAAGGGCGTAGATATCGTGCGTGGGATGGCAGATGAGCTGCTCAACACGTCAGATGCCCAGTTGGTGGTCCTCGGTTCCGGGGATTGGCAGTATGAGAACTTTTTCCGCGAGCTCGCGGGCCGTCATCCGGGGCGTGTGAGTGTGCGCATCGGTTTTGTGCCCGATCTGGCGCGTAAGATCTACGCCGGCAGTGATATGTTCCTGATGCCGTCACAGAGTGAGCCCTGCGGACTCTCCCAGATGGTGGCGCTGCGTTACGGCTCCATCCCGATCGTGCGTGAGACGGGTGGTCTGAAGGACAGCATCACTGACAGCGGCGACGGCATGGGCAATGGCTTCACCTTCAGCGCCTATGACGCCGGAGAGCTGCTGCGCACGGTCCGCCGCGCGCTGGAGGGTTATTCCCATCCGGATGGATGGCAGATGCTTGTCGACCGGGCACTCCGGTGTGATAACAGCTGGGCCCGGTCGGCCGGTGAGTACATAAATCTGTACAAGGCAACCATTGCCGGAAACTGATTGAAAACGGCGGCTCGCCATCACAGCGGGCCGCATTTCTTTTTGGTTTGGCAGCTGTATCTGCGGCACAAGCTCCTCGCGGCGCAGGGCTTCCCTCCCGCACCGCGATGTGATATACTGTATCTGCCGGCATCCTTGGCCGGGCAGACATGATCTCAGGAAGGAGAGGGGAAACCATGAAGTCCATTCAAAAGAAAATAGCCGCACTCCTGCTGGCTGCCGCGGCGGTGTGCTCGTTTATTCCGCTGTCCCTGATCGCAGGGGCACAGGCTCCGGATGTACAGCCGGCGGCAATGGCGATCCCTATAACGGGGGACCCAACCAATTATGCCGCGATTATTGCCGTGGTGAGCGGGGCGGTGGCAATTCTGCTTATCGCGATTCTCTTGGGTATGAGGAAAAAATCCGGGAAGTAATTTCCGGATTTTTTGTCTGTCAACATTCGGGAATACCGATGTGCCAACTGAGGCGGCATATTACCCCGTAATAAAAAGCAAAACTCCCCCCGTCCGGCCAGGAAGGACGAAACCTTCCGGCAGACGGGGGAGTTTATATGGGTGCTATTTAAACAGGGCCCTTGTGCGCGGGACGCCGCAGGAAGCACTCCGCCTCATGGGAATTGATCACACCGACTGCCTGCAGGTAGGCATAGATGATCGTAGTTCCCACAAATTTCATGCCCCGCTTTTTCAGATCATTCGAGATCGTATCGGAGAGAGGGGAATGTGCGAGGCCCTGCTCAATTACGGTCTTACCGCCGGCCCAGTGCCAGAGATAGTCAGAAAAGGTTCCATACTCCTGCTGGATCTGACGAAAAATCCGGGCGTTGTTGACGGCGGCACGAATTTTCAGCCGGTTGCGGATGATGCCGGGGTCCTGCGCCAGCTCCGCCATGCGTCCCTCATCATAGGCACACACCTTTTCCAAGTCAAAATTGTCAAATGCCCGGCGGAAGGCATCCCGCTTATTGAGTACACACTCCCAGGACAGGCCGGCCTGAAAGGACTCCAAAATCAGCATTTCAAACAGCTTTTGATCGTCGTGCACAGGCACGCCCCATTCCGTATCATGGTAGCGGAGGTATGTCTTGTTTTTAGGGTTTGCCCACTGGCACCGTGTCTTACCGTCAGCCCATTCCATACGCAGGCTCCTTTCCGGCGGGATGCTCACAGCCCCCTGATTTTGCAAGAGCAGTCCCTCTTTTTGGGATATACAGGTCCGTGAGATCCACGCCCTCATGCCTGAGCAGTGCAATTTTTGTCTCGATCCCGCCGGCGTATCCAGTCAGACTGCCGTCCGCCCCGACAACCCGGTGACAGGGAATGATGATCGAGATCGGATTGTGCCCCACGGCCCCGCCGACTGCCTGGGCGGACATGCCTGGTTTGCCCAGCTTTTCCGCCATGCGTTGGGCGATGGCGCCGTATGTTGTCACCGCCCCGTAGGGAATTTCAAGCAGAATGTGCCACACCGCCTGTCGGAAAGCGCTCCCCATGGGGTGCAGCGGCAGCTCCTTGGGATCCGGATTTTCCCCGGAAAAATACCGGTCCAGCCAGTCTTTCGCGGCGTGAAGTACGGGCGTTTCCATCGGGTGGAACGCTTTTTCGGGGAGTGTCCCTCCAAAATATTTTTGACCCTCAAGCCACAGCCCCACCAGATTTTCACCTTCGCTGGCCAGAGTCACATGCCCCACCGGCGACAGATAATCGGATGTGCAGTACATAGAATTACCCCTCCTGTTTGACTTGATAGACCTTTACGTAATCCACGACAAAATCCACGGGCATGGTGCCGTCGGGGTTGTTTCGAATGTCACCGGACCAGGTGAACTGGTTGTTCGGGTTGGAGGGATCGGCACTGTCGGTCTCTCCGGCGATCTCGACGGAGAGCCACAAAAATTCCGGGGAATGCGAGACGCCCCACTTGGTGCGCCAGGTCTCCTTCCCGTTGATATAAAAGATGTACGCATCCTCCGTCCACATCAGACCGTAGGTGTTGAACTCATTGTACATGTTGGCATCCACCTGATACGCGCCGGATGTACGGGACTGGTGTTCGTCGCCGTAGCCGTCGATATGTACGGTGTGCATGGTGGTATTGCGATAGGTCTCCGCAGGCATTTGCGGGTCGTTATAGTAAGGGGACTCCATGATATCGATTTCCGCACCGTTTTTTCCACCCTCAGTTACGTCGCTCATCGTCTGGGACTGCATCCAGAATGCGCTCCACAGGCCCTCGGCCGCCGGGGCCTTGCACCGCACCTCAAAGTAGCCGTAGGTAAATTCCCTCAGACCGCGGGAGGAGCAGGTGCCTGTATACCAGCCCGGGCCATAGGCGCCGTCCTCCTTGTACTCCGTGCGGATAATCAGGTTTCCGTCCTGTGTGAAGCACTGGGCCGGGTCCCAATATCCGCCGCGGCGCTCGGGGGTAGCGGGCGTTGTATTCCAAATGGCCGGGTCCAGCTCTCCGTCAAACTGCTCGTCCAGGACAAGTTCCATTCCTTCAAGATTGGGTGTTTTATTTGGATTCGGCTGCTTGACTGCATCCGAATTGCAGGCGCTTAATCCTGCGGTCAGCAGCAGGCTGGACAGAGCGAGTGAGACACTTTTTAATACAAGCTTTTTCATCAGTTTTTCTCCTCTCTTACTGATTACAGGTTCATTATAAAAACGTGCCCGCCGATTTGTCAAGATGGTCAGCGGTACACGCTGTACGCTTATAACCAGCTCTTTTTAAGGTAGATCATGTCCCGCAGCTGCACGCCGTCCTCATAGATGGGGTGATCGTAGTGGTCAGTGAAAAAATGGGGGACGATATGCGAGCGGGTAAAGCCGCAGTGCTCATAAAAACCAACGGTAGAGGGGACGTCCCCCGTCCCGACCAGCAGGGTGTTCCCCGGCCGGCCGTAGCGGTCAAAGAGAAATTTCAGCAGCGCCCGGCCGTACCCGTTGCCCTGATCGCCCGGTTTTACGGCGATATTTTTCAGCTCGTAGATGCAGTCCGCCTCCCGTGTCACCACGCACACGCCCTTTAAATCGGGATCATACAGCGCGAACAGCTCCCCGCGGGACAGATAGCGGCGCACCATGCTCTCCTGCTCGTCGCCCAGGAGGAGCAGGTCCATATAATGCTCTTTTTCGGCTTCGGGGATTTTTCGGATTTCCATCGTTGCGTCTCCAAACTGTTGATTTTTTGCAGGAATTACTTATTTCGTGCCAACTCAATGGCCTCCTTACCGGTCATGTACTCCACGATAAGTTCTACGATACATACCGGGGCGTAATCGTGCCGGATGGCGTCATCGTGCGCCTGCGCACCGGCCTCAGGGTAATATTTTTTGGCAAGCAGCCGCAGTGCATCCCATTTCTCAGCATCGTCCTCTAAAATGCGTACCTTGCCGAACGCGATCACACTGCGAAAGTAGGTGGTGTATTCCTGTGGCATCACCTGATCCTGCCCGATCACGCAGAACGAGGCCTTCGGATTTCTCCGGATGGCGTCAAGCTTGTGGCCGCTCTTGGCGCAGTGGAAAAAGATTTTTCCATCGTGGTACACGTAGCTCAGCGGCACGGCATAGGGATACCCGCCGTCCCCGTCCACAGCCAGCACACCGGCGGTGCCGTCTGTCAGAATTTTAATGATCTCTTCCTCGGTCAGCGCCTGCTTTTTGCGCCGCATTTCTCGAAACATGGTAAAACCTCCTGCATCAGTGCTCTCAATTTGTGTGATCAATCCGCTTTTCCTTTATAGTTTTGGGCAGCATATGCTTCTCCCCTTCTTCGGTTACAGGGCCGCCGTCCATTCCGCGATAAACTGCCGGAGGGACTGCTGGCGGATGGCTCTGTCATCCGTGGTTGCCCTGGATGCCACGTCAAAAAGCGGTTTGCTCAATGTCCACGTTCGGAGCGTGCGTTTATATCCGCCGAACAGCGCAAAGGCGAGGGCGCCGGCTGTGTAGACATTGGTACTTTTATCTAGCGGTGCGCCAAACGTAAATTCTTCCGGTGACATGAATTTGGAACTTCCATACATGCGTCCCATATCGTTGGTACAGGGTATTCTGCGGAACAGATCGATGTCGCAGACGGTCGTCTTCCCGGTTTCAAAATCATACAGGATACTGCCATCATAAAAATCAATGGCCACCCAGCCGCGCTCATTGACAAATGCAAGAAAATCCAGCGCATCGCGGAAGATGTTCATCCGGACTTCTGCGGGAAGCGCCATAAATCTCTTATGCGCCGCCGCATCTGTTCGGTCCATGCAGTCGCCGTCCGCCCATTTAAAGATCATGGCAAATCCGCCGGGGATTTCCAGTGGTTCCACAAGCTCTACGAGGGTGGGATGCCGTAAAGCGCGGTAAATGGGAAGCGTGGATTTCAGCCGTTCAACGGCTGCCTCCGGCGTACCGTCGTAGTGTACCGTCGGCGCGCCCGCATATTTGATCAAAAACTTTTCCCCATTCCGCTTTGTTCCAAAGCAGAGATTCCCGGAATCCTGTTGATCGAACACGCGGAACACGCGGCCATATCCGGATAAAAAGCCGAAATCATAGGGGAACTTGAGCCGGACCGGCAGCCCGTCGACGGACTGGGTATAGGGGATCTGATATACTGACATGATTGCGTACACCCGCTTTGATAAATATCAATTCATTTAATGTATTGAAAAGCCGCTTGCGGTGGAAGAGGGTACTATCCGCTCTGTGGTGGAGTAGTGGCTGCACAGGGAGGGTGAGTTTGTACAAATTCCGAGCCTCCCTTGTGTAAAGGGAGGTGGCTCGACGAAGTCGAGACGGAGGGATTGTTGTAGGCCACTGGACTGCGCAAAGCCGATGATATCTACCGTCAACCCCTCAGTCTCACTACGTTCGACAGCTCCTGCTCCGCAGGCGGGCACCCTTTTGTCTGCTTCGCAGACATTTCCCCTAAAAGGGGAATCGCCTTACACGGGGGAGCCATGAAGCTCGAGCCGCGCGCCGGGATTTCAGGAATTTTTCAGTTTTTCCAGCAGGGTGGTCAGTTCGTCCCACTCGTGGATATGCAAGTGCGTACACTGCGGGTGCTGTCCATCGGCATGATCCTTGCCCGCGATATTATCATACCAGACGGGATAAATCCCCGCCTGGGAGGCGCCCTCGATATCGTCCTGCGGGTTGTCGCCGCAGTACCAGACCTCATCGGCACTCAGACCGGCCTTCTGGAGGGCAATGTCAAACAAAAGGCGGTCGGGCTTGCGGACCAGATAGTCGCTCGAAGTCATCACAAACTCGAACTGATGGTTGGGCAGCAGTCGGTTAAACCGCTGTGTCAGGGCCGCACCCGACCACAGTAAATTGCTGATCACAGCGCTTCGGATTCTATTTTTATTGATGTAGTTGAGCATCGCGCCGGCGCCCGGCATAGCCGCTCCCGGACAGGCTGCATCCCAGAATATCGTTTCCATTTCGACGGGGGAGAGCGAAAAATCGATACCGAGGGATTCATACAGCACACGGTTGCCAACCTGACCGCCAATATCATAACCGATTTTACGCACACTTTCAATATGCCTGCCGAAGATCAGGGCCGCGCCCTTTTGAACATCCTCGGCTGTGCAGTTGTTTGGGTTGTTGGTGGCATATTTCAGCAGCGCAGCATTTCCTCTGGCCGAATCCCAGCCCGGCTCATACAGCAGGGTGTTGCCGTAGTCGAAAAGGATCATTTTTGGGTATTTCATGGAACTTCTCCTTCAAGTAAAACGCCCCGTCCATCCGATTCGGGTGGGCGGGGCCGTGTTTTATTATTGATTGTCGAGCAGCTCCTTGAGCATTTTGGTGACCTCCTGTGCCGGGGCCTGGCCGCGCAGCTCGCGCATGCACTGGCCGATCAGGTACTGGAGGGCCTGCGTTTTACCGCCCTTGTACTCACTCACGGATTTCTCGTTGTTGGCGATAACCTTTTCGACCACCGGTTTGATCGCGCCGGTGTCGGTGACGATTTCCAGCTTATTCTCCTTGATATACTGCTCCGGGTCGATGTGGTCGCTAAACACCTTCTCAAAGACCTTGCGCGCCGTCTGGCGGCTGATCTTTTTCCCGTTGAGGAGCTTGATGAGCGTCGCGAGCGCAGCGGGGTCAAAGTCCATCTCCTCCGGCTGTTTGCCGGCGTCCTTGAGCAGGCGCATCACGTCGCCCATGATGAAGTTGGACGTCGTCTTGGCGTCGCCGCACAATTCGGAAACGGTTTCAAATAGCTTCACCAGCGCCACAGAACCGGTGAGGATGCCCGTATCGTATTCCGGCAGACCGAGTTCCTCCATATAACGGCGCTTTTTATCCTCCGGCAACTCCGGCATCTGGGCGCGGATCGCCTCGATCTGCTCATCGGTGATGACAATGGGCGGCAGGTCCGGCTCCGGGAAGTATTTGTAGTCCTGCGCGTCCTCCTTGGAGCGCATGCCGGAGCTCTCGCCCTTGGCGTCGTCCCAGCGGCGCGTCTCCTGAACGACCTTGCCGCCGTCCTCAAGGATCTCCGCCTGGCGCTCAAATTCGCTGTTGATCGCACGGGCGATGGCGCGCAGGGAGTTCATGTTCTTCATCTCCGTGCGTACGCCGAGGGTATCGCTGCCCTTTTCGCGCACGCTCAGGTTGATATCCGCGCGCAGGCTGCCCTCCTGCATCTTACAGTCGGACACGCCGGTGAACTGGAGAATCGCGCGCAGCTTTTCGATGTAATCCACCACTTCCTCCGCGCTGCGAAAGTCCGGCTCGCTCACGATCTCCAGCAGCGGCACGCCGCAGCGGTTGTAGTCGGCGAGCGTTCCGTCCGGCGTGGCGTCGTGGATCAACTTGCCGGCGTCCTCCTCCATGTGGATCTCCTTGATGCGGATCTTTTTGCCGCCCGTGAGCTCCACATAGCCCTCCGTGCAGATCGGCAGATAGAGTTGGGAGATCTGATATGCCTTGGGCAGGTCAGGGTAGAAGTAGTTCTTGCGGTCAAATTTATTCATTCGGGTGATGTTGCAGTGCGTCGCAAGCCCGGTCCGGATCGCGTACTCCACGACCTTTTTATTCAGCACGGGCAATGTGCCGGGCATACCGGAGCACACCTCGCACACGTGGGTATTTGGCTCGCCGCCGAACTGCGTCGGGCAGGAGCAGAAGATTTTTGTCTTGGTGGCCAGCTCGGTGTGGACCTCCAGGCCGATTACCATCTCATAAGCCATTATTCAGCCCTCCCGTCTTTCTGGTAGCGGTGCGCCGCGCCGAGGATGGATTTCTCGTCAAAGGGTCTGCCGATCAGCTGCATGCCGATGGGCAGGTTTTCACTCGACTGTCCGCACGGCAGGGAGACGGATGGCAAGCCGGCCAGATTGATCATAACCGTGTAAATGTCGCCCAGGTACATCTTGAGCGGATCGCTCAGGGATTCCCCGATCTTGAGCGCCGTGGTCGGAGCGACGGGCCCCAGGAGCATATCATACTTCTGGAACGCGTCAAAAAATGCCTGCTGGATCAGCTTTTTGGCCTTGAGCGCCTTGTTGTAGTAGGCGTCATAGTAGCCGGAGCTGAGCACAAAGTTACCCAGCATAATGCGGCGCTTGACCTCCATCCCAAAGCCTTCGCTGCGGGTCTTGAAGTAGACGTCGCGCAGGTTGGCGGGGTTGGGGGCGGAGTAGCCGTACTTGATGCCGTCATACCGGGAGAGGTTGGAGCACGCTTCCGCGGAGGCGATGATGTAATAGGTCGGCACGGCGTATTTGACGATCGGCATGGCAAATTCCTCCACGCGCGCGCCAAGTGCTTCAAACTGCTTGGCCGCGTTCAGGATCGCCTGCTTGACCTCGGGGTCAATGCCCTCGCCCAAGTAGTCGGACGGGATCCCGATCACCTTGCCGGCCAGATCGTAGGATTCGATATCCGCCAGCGTGAATTTATGGTAGTCCATGGAGGTGGCGTCTTTTTCATCCCTGCCGCAGACGGCGAGGAACGCCGCCGCGCAGTCGCGGGCACTGTTTGCGAGCGGGCCGATCTGGTCGAGGGAGGAGGCGTAGGCCACCAGTCCGTAGCGGGAGACCGCGCCGTAAGTCGGTTTGAGGCCCGTCACACCGCAGAAAGAGGCGGGCTGGCGGATGGATCCGCCCGTATCGGAGCCGAGGGTGAGCAGGTTCTCGCCCGCCGCCACAGCCGCCGCCGCGCCGCCTGAGGAGCCGCCCGGCACGCGGGTGGGGTCACAGGGGTTCTTCGTCGCGCCGAAGTGGGAGGTCTCTGTGGTAGAGCCCATGGCAAATTCATCCATGTTCAGCTTGCCGGTAATGACCATTCCCGCCTCGCGAACCTTGCGGATCGCGGTCGCATCATAGGGCGGGATGAAGTTTTCCAGCATTTTGGACGCACAGGTAGTCCGCACGCCCTGGGTGCACATGTTATCTTTGATTCCGACAGGCACGCCGGCCAATGGGGCGTCTTTCAGCTCTCCGCTGTCAATGCGGGCCTGAACCTCCTCAGCGGCCCTGTAAGCCTCCTCCTTACAGAGAGAGATGTAGCAGTTGTATTTCGGTTCCTGCGCCTCGATCCGGGCGTAGGCGTCGTCGAGCGCCTGCTTGACGGTCAGCTCGCCCGCGCGGATTTTGGCGGATAATTCGATAGCAGATAAGGTGTTCAATTCCATATGCGCCCTCCTTTAGTCCACGGTCTTCGGTACCTTAAAGCAGCCGTCCAGCTCGTGCGGCGCATTGGCCAGGATGGCGTCGCGGTTATTGCCGTTTTTGATCTCGTCCTCGCGCATCACGTTGGAGACGTCAAACGCGTGGGAGAGCGGCTGGACATTGTCGGTGTCCAGCTCGTTGAGTGTGTCGATATAGGAGAGGATGCTCTGGAGGTCGGTCTCGCACGCGGCGCGCTGCTCGTCGGTCAGCTCGATCCGCGCGAGCGATTCCAGATAGCGGATCAGCTCATCGGAAATTTTCATGACGGGTTCACCTGTTTCCTGATTTTAATGTGGACTTCGCGCAGCTGCTGCTCGCTGACCTCATTCGGGGCGCCGAGGAGCAGGTCCTGCGCGTTGGCATTCATCGGGAACGCGATGACTTCGCGGATATTCTCCTCGTCCTTGAGGAGCATCAGCATACGGTCCACGCCGGGTGCCATGCCCGCGTGCGGCGGAGCACCGTAGTGGAAGGCGCGGAACAGGGCCCCAAAGCGCTGCTCCAGTTCCTCCGCCGTATACCCGGCCAGCTCAAAGGCCTTGACCATGATATCCGGGCGGTGATTTCGTACTGCGCCGGAGGAGAGCTCCACGCCGTTGCAGACGATGTCGTACTGGTAGGCCTTGATCGTCAGCGGATCCTGATTCATCAGCGCGTCCATCCCGCCCTGCGGCATGGAGAACGGGTTGTGCGTGAAGTCGAGTTTGCTCTCTTCATTGAGCTCATACATCGGGAAGTCCGTGATAAAGCACAGGTCAAAGCGGTCTTTGTCAATAATATCCATCCGCACGCCCAGCTCGGAGCGGATCTGCCCGGCGAGCGTGTTGACGATGGAGATATCGTCGCTGATGAAGAAGAGCGTGTCGTCAACTTTCAGCTGGGCCAGTTCCGTCAGCTCCGCCTTTTTCTCCTCGGAGAGGAACTTGGCGATTGGGCCCTTAAACGTGCCGTCCGGCAGCACGGAGATGTAGCCGAGGCCCTTCATGCCGATGGACTCGGCGTATTTGAGCATGTTCTCAAAGAAGGATTTGGATTTTTTTGCGCAGCCGGGCACATTGATACCGCGCACCGGGCGGCCCTTGAAGGGCTTGAAGTCCACGTCCGCAAAGTAGCCGGACAGGTCAATGATGATCAGCGGGTTGCGCAGGTCCGGCTTGTCGGTACCGTATTTGAGCATGGCCTCCTCATACGGGATGCGCACAAACGGAGCGGGGGAGACCTTTTTGCCGTTTCCAAACTCGGTGAAGGTGTCATACAGCACCTTTTCTGCGACTTCGAACACGTCCTCCTGCGTGGCGAACGCCATCTCAAAGTCGAGCTGATAAAACTCGCCGGGGGAGCGGTCTGCACGGGCATCCTCGTCGCGGAAGCAGGGGGCGATCTGGTAATAGCGATCAAACCCGGAGGTCATCAGCAGCTGCTTAAACTGCTGCGGGGCCTGCGGCAGCGCATAGAACTTGCCGCGGTGCTTGCGGGAGGGGATGATGTAGTCACGTGCGCCCTCCGGTGAGGAGCAGGTGAGGATGGGGGTGTTGATCTCCGTAAAGCCGAGATCGTCCATCTTATTGCGCAGGTACTTGATGACCCTGGAGCGGAAGAGGATATTCTCGTGCACCTTGGGGTTGCGCAGGTCAAGGAAGCGGTATTTCAGGCGCATATCCTCTTTCGTCTCCTTGGAGGTTGCGACCTCGAAGGGGAGCGTCTGGGTGCAGTCGCCGAGGACTTCCAGCTCTTCGGCGTTGAGCTCGAGCGTACCGGTCGGGATCTTGGGATTGACTGTCTCCGGGTCACGCTTGTCAACGCTGCCCGAGACGGAAATGACGCTCTCGCGCCGGATCTTTTTGAGCATCTCCTCGTCGTGGATGACCACCTGTGTCACGCCGTATTCGTCGCGCAAGTCAATAAAAGCCACGCCGCCGTGGTCGCGGATATTCTCCACCCATCCGGCCAGGCGGGCGGTGGAGCCGATGTCGCTCTCCTTCAGTTCTCCGCAGGTATGGGTCCTGTAGCACTCTTGCATAGCAAAGACAATCCCTTCAAATTAGAAAAATTTAGAATCCTCTCAATTATACCATTTATTTTACCATTCGTAAAGCGATATTATCAGGGCAAATGGGCGAAAATGGGCCGTGGTAAATAAAAAAGACGCCGCAGCGTCCGGGGTGACGGAGGATTGAAATGTGAGCATAATGGGACGCCGGATGAATGGTTGGTTCCAGGAGTTCAGATTCAGACAGAGCGAATCTTTGGGCAGGGCGCTTCATCTCTTTTATTGCGATGATGAGCGGTAGTAAAATCACCATAAAGGCGACGATGTACGCCACCGGCAACACCTCCCTCCGCCCGCGGACTGTGGGGAAGTAAGAAGAAGCAACCGTGCACTGTTACGCGGAGCACTCCTTGCATCTCCGGCGAGCCGCCAAATGCTCGGCACAGAAAAAACAGGAGGGGATTATTCCCCTCCTGCGGTGCGTAAGACAAATTTTACAGCGCGGCGAGTGCCTGATCGATATCGTCGATAATATCCTGTGCATCCTCAATGCCGACGGAGAAGCGGATCAGATCCGGCTTGACACCCGCGGCCTCCAGCTGCGCATCGGTCAGCTGCCGGTGGGTCGTGCTCGCCGGATGCAGCACGCAGGTGCGCGCATCCGCCACATGGGTGACGATCGCCGCGAGCTTGAGTGAATCCATGAACTTGGTCGCGGCCTCACGCCCGCCCCTGACGCCGAAGGAGACGACGCCGCTGGTGCCATTAGGCATGTACTTTTTGGCCAGCTCATAGTTCTCATTGGATTTCAGGCCCGGATAGTTGATCCAGGTGATCTTTTCATGGTGTTCCAGGTGTTCGGCCACCTTCTGCGCGTTGGCGCAGTGCTGCTTCATCCGCAGGGCGAGCGTCTCCAGACCGATGCCGATCAAGAAGGCGTTGTGCGGGCTCTGGATGGAGCCGAGATCACGCATAAGCTGCGTGGTCGCCTTGGTGATATAGGCCGCATTGCCAAAGCTCTCCGTGTAGACAACGCCATGGTAGCTGTCGTCCGGCGTGGTCAGGCCGGGGAATTTATCGTTCTGGGTCCAGTCAAATTTTCCGCTGTCCACGATCGCTCCGCCGACGGTCATCGCGTGGCCGTCCATGTACTTGGTGGTGGCGTGCGTGACAATGTCCGCGCCCCACTCAAACGGACGGCAGTTGATCGGGGTGGGGAAGGTGTTATCCACGATCAGCGGTACGCCGTGGCGGTGCGCTGCGTTGGCGAACTTTTCAATATCCAGTACGTCCAGGGATGGGTTGGAGAGCGTCTCCGCGAACACCGCGCGGGTGTTGTCCTGGAACGCGGCCTCCAGTTCCTCTTCCGTCGCGTACGGGGAGACAAACGTGAAGTCAATGCCCAGCTTTTTCATCGTGACGTTGAACAGGTTGAATGTGCCGCCGTAGATCGCCGCGGAGGCAACTACGTGCTGCCCGGCCTGACAGACGTTGAAGATGGAGTAGAAGTTTGCCGCCTGGCCGGAGGAGGTCAGCATGGCGCCCACGCCGCCCTCAAGCGCCGCGATGCGTGCGGCCACCATGTCGTTGGTGGGGTTCTGCAGGCGGGAGTAGAAGTAGCCGGACTCCTGAAGATCAAACAGGCGGCCCATCTGCTCGCTGGATTCATACTTAAATGTGGTGCTCTGGACAATCGGCATGATGCGGGGCTCACCATTTTTAGGCGTATAGCCCGCCTGCACGCATTTTGTCTCCAGTCCGTATTCCTTACTCATGAATTGTCTGCCTCCCAAGAAAGATTTTCATCAGCTCATGGCCCTTTTCCACAAACACGCCCGTCGTCTTGGCGGTCTCCTCGTCGATGGAGGTGACGCCGGACTCGATTTCTCTATCCTTCTCATAGATCAGGAACGGGACCGGATCACTCGCGTGTGTACCGGTGACGATCGGTGTCGGGTGGTCGGGCAGGATCATGATCTTATAGTCCTCGCCGGTGCTGTTGAGCTTTTCGATCAGCGGAGTGAGGACCTTTTCATCAATCAGCTCAATGCATTTGACTTTGTTTTCCGGCTCGTTGCGGTGGCCGCACTCGTCCGGGCCCTCAAAATGCAGGTAGACCAGGTCCTGACCATTGTCCCACTCGCTGATCGCGGCGGCGACCTTGCCGGCGTAGTTGGTGTCAATATATCCGGTGGCGCCGGGTACGTCCGGGGCGTTCATCCCGGCGCTGATGGCGATGCCCTTGAGCAGATCCACCGCGGAAATGATGCTCCCTTTGACGCCGTACAGCTCCTGGAACGGCTTTAGGATCGGCTTTTTGCCCTCGCCCCACAGCCAGATGGAGGTGGCGGGACGCTTGCCCGCCGCCACACGCGCCTGATTGACGGGGTGGTTTTTCAGGATTTCAACACTCTTTTTCATCAGGTCGAGCAGCGGGGCGGCGTTTTCACTCTTAGAGAGATACTCGCCCACCACGCGGCCGGAGATATCGTGCGGCGGCGTCATATTGCCGAGGTCCGTCGTACCGTTCTTCCAGATCAGGCAGTGGCGGTAGCTCACGCCGGGATAGAAGGTGAACACGTCGTTTCCAAGTCCTTCCTGCACGGCCTTGATGAGCTCGGCGGCCTCTGCGGTAGAGATGTCGCCCGCGCAGTAGTCGACCATCGTCTTGTCCGCGTAGTTCTCCTCGTCGGAGAGAGTGACCAGATTGCAGCGCAGCGCGATGTCTGTATCTTCCATCTGCACGCCCATACTCACCGCCTCCAGCGGGGAACGGCCGGTGTAATACAGCTTGGGATCGTAGCCGAGCACACTTAGGTTGGCCACGTCGCTGCCCGGCTTGAGCCCGGGGGCCACGGTACGCACAAGGCCGACCGTTGCGCGCTGTGCCAGAGAGTCGAAGACCGGCTTTTGGGCCATCATCATCGGCGTCTTGCCGTTAAAGCAGGGAACAGGGTAGTCCGCCATGCCGTCGTACAGTACGATCAGATATTTCATGATATTGTACACGCCCTTTCAAAAGCGAAAATATACCGGATTATTTGGTGAAGTACGCCACGCCGGAGGCGAAAATCTGCTGATCCTTTACGCCGGGGACATTCTTATACAGCGCGCCGTTGATTGAACGCTCGCTGTGGCCCATCTTGCCGAGCACGCGGCCGTCCGGGCTGGTGATGCCCTCGATCGCGCACACGGAGCCGTTCGGGTTGAACGGCATATCCGCGGTGGGGTTACCGCTCAGGTCGACATATTGCGTGGCAATCTGGCTGTTCTCCGCGAGCCGGCGCACCCACTGCTCGTTGGCCACAAACCGGCCTTCTCCGTGGGAGACGGGGATGCAGTGAATATCGCCGGCCTGTACGCCGCTCATCCACGGGCTCTTCACGCTCGTGATGCGGGTGTATACCATCTGGGAGACGTGGCGGCCAATGGTGTTGAAGGTCAGCGTCGGGTCGTCGGGCTGCGTCTCGCGGATCTCGCCGTAGGGCAGCAGCCCTACCTTGATCAGCGCCTGGAATCCGTTGCAGATGCCAAGGGCCAAGCCGTCGCGGTTCTTCAGCAGTTCCATCACGGCGTCGCGCACACGCGCGCTGCGCAGTGTGGTGGCGATGAACTTGCCGGAGCCGTCCGGCTCGTCGCCGCCGCTGAAGCCGCCGGGGATCATCAGGATCTGAGCGGCGCGGATCTCCTTTTCCAGTGCCTCGATGCTCTCATTGATATCCTCCGGCGTCAGGTTGCGCATGACGAGGATCTTCGCCTCAGCGCCGGCCTTCTCAAAGGCGCGGGCGGTATCGTATTCACAGTTGGTGCCCGGGAACACCGGGATGATGACGCGCGGTCTGACCGTTTTAATGGCCGGTGCGGCATTGGAGCGCTCCGTGCAGAGCGGGATCTCCTCCATCGGTGCGGGGGATTTGGCATCGGTCGGGAACACGCTCTCGAGCGTGCCGGTATAGGCGGCGATCAGCTCGTTCAGCTGTGCTGTCTCTTCGCCCATGGTAAAGCGGCCATCCGTGTTGATGGTGCCCAGACGGACAAAGTCAAATGCGGAAAGGTCCGCACCCGGACGCACCTGTGCCACCACACAGCCGGCCAGCGGCGCATACAGATCTTCCGCCGTCAGGCTGTCCGCAAAGTCGAAGCCCAGCTCGTTGCCAAAGGCCATTTTGCACACGGCGGCGGCCGCGCCGCCCTCATCCACAACGCCCGCGGCCAGCAGGTCGCCGCTATGGACCATGGCGGTGATGTTCTCCATATATTCCTTCACGCGCGGCCAGTCGGGCATCAGTGTATCCGCGCACACCGGCAGCTTCAGGAGGACGGCCTCGCCCGCGCCCGTAAACGCGCAGGAGCGGATCTCCCTGGCCGGAGCCGGCGCAATTGCGAAGCTCACCAGCGTCGGCGGGACGTCCAGATCATTGAAGGAGCCGGACATGCTGTCCTTGCCGCCGATGGATGCGATATTCAGGTTGAGCTGGGCGGTCAGCGCGCCCAGCAGTGCCGCTGCCGGCTTGCCCCAGCGCTCTGGCGCGGAGCCGAGGCGCTCAAAATATTCCTGGAAGGTGAGGTAGGCTTTGCGGGAGTCTGCACCGCTTGCCGCCAGCTTGACCAGCGACTGTACAACCGCATAGGCGGCACCGTGGAATGGGCTGAATTTGCTGATGCCCGGGATAAAGCCATAGCTCATCACGGTGGCCGTGTCCGCCGCGCCCTGCTCGGTGGGGATGGCGGCGGCCATCACATTTTCCGGCGTGAGCTGCGTCCTGCCGGCAAACGGCATGAGCACCGTTGCCGCGCCGATGCTCGAGTCAAAGCGCTCACTCAGCCCCTTCTGGGAGCAGACAGTCAGACGGGCAAGGTTCCGCTTGATGGCCTCGAGCCCCTTGATCCCTTTCAGCTCAGCAGGGACGGCGGTGCGATAGTCGTCCGCCGGATCGGCGGCGGTGATCAGGGCGTCCGCCTTCTGCGTGATGCCGTTGGTGTCGAGGAATGCGCGGGTGATGTGGACGATCTCGTCCCCACGCCAAGTCATGCGGAGCACGGGCTCTTCAGTGACACACGCCACGGGCGTGGCCTCCAGATTCTCCTCTCCGGCGAGACGGATGAATTTTTTCACATCCTCCGGGCTGAGGACCACGGCCATGCGTTCCTGGGATTCGGAGATCGCGAGCTCCGTCCCGTCCAGGCCGTCGTACTTTTTCGGCACCTTGTCCAGATCGATTTTTAGCCCCGGAGCCAGCTCGCCAATGGCGACGCACACGCCGCCCGCGCCGAAGTCGTTGCAGCGCTTGATGAGCGTGGAGGCCTCCGGATTGCGGAACAGGCGCTGCAGCTTGCGCTCTGTGGGCGGGTTGCCCTTCTGCACCTCGGCGCCGCATGTCTCAATGGAGGCGGAGTCGTGCGCCTTGGAGGATCCGGTCGCGCCGCCGCAGCCGTCGCGGCCCGTGCGGCCGCCCAGCAGGACGATCACATCGCCGGGCTTCGGGCGCTCACGGCGCACATTCTTCTTGGGGGAAGCGGCGACCACGGCGCCGATCTCCATGCGCTTGGCGACGTACCCCTCGTCGTAAACCTCCGCCACCTGCCCGGTGGACAGGCCGATCTGGTTGCCGTAGGAGGAGTACCCCTTGGCCGCGCCAAGCGTGATCTTGTGCTGCGGGAGCTTGCCGGGGAGCGTGTCCTCAAACGGGGTCAGCGGGTTGCCGCTGCCGGTGACGCGCATTGCCTGATAGACGTAGGACCGGCCGGAGAGCGGGTCGCGGATCGCGCCGCCCAGACAGGTGGCCGCGCCGCCGAAGGGCTCAATCTCCGTCGGGTGGTTGTGAGTCTCATTTTTAAACTGGACCAGATAGGTCTCAGTCTTTCCATTGATTTCCACCGGGACCTCGATGGAGCAGGCGTTGATCTCCTCGCTCTCGTCCACCTCGCAGGCGTAACCGCGCTTTTTCAGGGCGCGCGCGCCGATGGTAGCCATATCCATCAGGGTGACGGGCTTCGCGTTGCGCCCCGTCTCCGTGCGGGCCACTATGTACTCGCGCCATGCGTCCTCAATCGCGCCGGAAATTTTGCCGCCCTCGATGTCCACGTTCTCCAGAATCGTCTGGAAGGTGGTGTGGCGGCAGTGGTCGGACCAGTAGGTGTCAATCACGCGCAGCTCTGTCACGCTGGGGTCACGCTTTTCGGTATCGCGGAAGTAGTCGCGGCAGAATTTTAAATCCTCCACGCTCATGGCAAAGCCCATCTTGGCGTGGTATACCTCCACCTGGAGCTCGCTGAAATCGATGAACCCCTCCACGCGCTTGACATTCTCCGGCACATCGCTCGTGAGGTCGAGAGATTCCGGCACGGCAAGTGAGGCCTCGCGGGACTCCACGGGGTTGATGAGGTAATGCCTGATCTGGTCAAACTGCACATCCGTCACGTCCCCGGTCAGGGCGATAATCTGGGCGCAGGTGATGGTGGGCCGCTCCTTGCAGGTCAGCAGGGCGCAGCACTGGGCGGCCGAATCCGCCCGCTGGTCGTACTGGCCGGGCAGGAACTCCGTGGCAAAAACGCGGCAGCCGTCCAGTTCCGGCAGGGTGAAGGTCACAGTGTCGGCGTTCGGCTCGGAAAACACCGCCGGGACCGCCGCCCGGAAGTTCTCATCGCTGAGCCCGTCAATAAAATAGCGGTTGATGACACGGACCGATTCAATGGATTTGATCCCCAGGGAATCCCGCAGATCCGCCAGCATGCCCCGCGCCTCGATGTCAAAGCCGGGCCGCTTTTCCACATAGACTTGTCTGATATTTGCCATAGTAGTAACCCCCGTCTGAAAATTCAATTCAAACCTGCCGTCTGTTCAAAGGATATATCCATTTAATTTTATCATATTTATCCCGGTTATGGAAGAAAAAATCCGGCATCCGCCCTCTTTTCATGGAAAGGAAACAGATGCCGGGGGCTTTGTCAGGCCTCTTTTGTGATTTCCGTCCCGCGTTCCTTTTCCTCCTGACGGGCACGCATCTGGCGCAGCACCTTCCGGAAGGACCAGGCAAACATGCTCACCGTGGTGATCACGGCGATGGTGTCCGCCACCGGCTCTGCGAGTACCACGCCCACGACCTTGTCCGGGACAAAGAGGGGCAGGATGTAGATCAGCGGGATCAGCAGGAACACCTTGCGCAGCAGGGCGAGGAAGAGGGAGGTCTTTGCATTGCCCAGCGCGATGAATGTCTGCTGGCAGGCAGTCTGTGCCCCGAGCAGGAAGGTTGCGCCCATATAGATGCGCAGCAGCGGCGCGGTGTACGCCTTGAGCTGCGCGTCGTTTGTGAAAAAGGAGGCAAACAGCTGCGGGAACGACTGGCAGATCACCCAGAATACCGTTGTGTAGATCACACTGGCGATGAGCAGGAGCTTGAAGGTCTTCTGCACCCGGTCGGCATTGCCGGCGCCATAATTGAAGCCGATGATCGGCTGGGAGCCCTGTGTGAGGCCCTGTACGGGCAGCCAGATAAACTGCATCACGCTGGTCAGGATGGACATCGCGCCCACGGCCAGATCACCGCCGTGCCGGAGCAGTGAGGTGTTAAAGCAGATGATCAGCACGCTCTCCGTAAATTGCATGATGAACGGAGAGAGCCCCAGCGCCACGCACGGCCCCAAAACCTTAAAATCAGGGCGCATGCTCTTCAGCCGCAGGCGCAGCCCGCTCTTTTTGGAGGAGAGGAAGCGCACCACCCAGACCGAGGAGATCGCCTGCGAGATGATCGTGGCCAGGGCCGCCCCGCGTACCCCCATGTGAAAGGCGAAGATGAAGATTGGGTCCAAAATGATGTTGCACACCGCGCCGATGAGCACGGTGAGCATGCTCGTACGGGCAAAGCCCTGCGCGGTGATAAAGGCGTTCAGGCCCAGCGCCGTCTGGACAAAGATCGTGCCCAGGGTATAGATATTCATATACTCAAGCGCGTACCCGATCGTATTTTCACTCGCGCCGAAGAGCATCAGAATCGGCCGGTTGAACAGCAGCAGGAGGACCGTCAGCGTGACGGAGAGGAAAATCAGCAACAGGGTACAGTTCCCAAGAACCTTCTGCGCGCCCTCCCGGTCCCCGCGCCCGAGCAAGATGGAGGCACGCGGCGCACCGCCCATGCTCGCCAGCATGGCAAACGCGGAGATCGCCGTGATCAGCGGCATGGTGACGCCGACACCGGTGAGCGCCTGCGGGCCGATCCCCGCAATGTGGCCGATGTACATCCGGTCCACTACGTTATACAAAACGTTGATGATCTGGGCGGTAATGGCCGGGACGGCAAGGGAAAAGAGCAGTTTTCCGATGCTCTTTGTGCCGAGTTCGCGGTCTTTTTCGCTCTGTGTTTGCATCTGTTCTTGCGTCCTTTCGTGCGGGAGTTTATAATGGAAGAAAAAAGTTCAGCTAAAGGAGATCAGAGCCATGGAATATAAAATAGAAGGGGATGTCTGTGTCCTCCGTCTGGAACCGGGCGAGGAGATCATTGCATGTGTTGAACAGGTCTGTGCACAGGAGGACCTGCGGGCAGGATATGTGGCCTCCGCCGTGGGCGCCCTGCGCGCCGCGACAGTCGGTCTCTATGATCTGGGGGAGAAGCAGTTCCTGGCCCACACCATCGGCAAGCCGCTGGAACTCGTTTGCCTGAGCGGGAATATCAGCCGGATGGATGGGGAGGTCTACACGCACTTCCATGCCGTGATCGCGGACAAAAACGCCGCCGTGTACGGCGGACATCTCTCCCGCGCCGTCGTCAGTGCAACGGCGGAGATCGTACTCAGGCGCATTCCTCTGGAGCTGGGGCGCCGGCCGGACCCGGAGACAGGGCTTAATCTGGTCACATTCCCCGCCCCGTAAGTATAAAGGCCATGGAACAGCCCGCGGCAGCGCCGCGGGCTGTTTTTATCGCATTAAGCTTTAATTATTTTGTCTCCGGCTTATCGGCGGCGGAGACGATGCCGTGCTCCGCGTCAATATTGACCGTAATTCCGGACCGCAGCAGGCGGCTGGCATTGGCCGCCCCAATGATCACCGGAATATCCAGCAGCAGCCCCGCAATCGCAATTGGGGAGTTGCGGCTGTTATTCTCCGTGATGACGCCGGCGGCACGGCGCATGATCGGCATCAGTTCACCGGAGCCGTCCGGGATGACGAGAATGTCGCCGTCCTTGAACTTCTCCTGCGCCTGTTTTTCATCCCGGCAGACGCACAGCTTTGCCACGGCGGTCCTCTTATTCAGTCCGCGCCCGGAGACAAGGATGTGCCCCGCAATCTGGACCTTCATCATATTGGTGGTGCCGGAGATCCCCAGCGGGACACCCGCGGTGATCACGGCAATGTCGCCGCTCCTGAGCAGACCAGCGTCCACGGCGGTGTCAATCGCGGTGTCAAACAGCTCGTCGGTCGTCTTTTTCTCATCCATGAGCAGCGGCTGGATGCCCCAGCACAGGTTCATCTGATTGCACACACGCTCGCTGGTGGTGCAGCAGATGATCGGGCTTGACGGGCGGAATTTGGAGACCATACGCGCCGTCTGGCCGGACTTGGTCACGGTGATGATCGCCTGCGCGTGGATATCGCGCGCCGTGGTGCATGTCGCGTGGGAGATGGCGCTGGTCACATCCTGCCGACCGTCGCTCAGGTTGGCGCGGTGATCGTAGTCGATATCGCGCTCAGCGCGCTCGGCGATCTTGGCCATGGTTTTGACCGCCTCTACCGGATACAGCCCCGCGGCCGTCTCGCCGGAGAGCATGATGGCGCTCGTTCCGTCGTAGATGGCGTTGGCCACGTCGGCGGCCTCGGCCCGGGTCGGGCGGGGATTCTTGATCATGGAGTCGAGCATCTGGGTGGCCGTAATCACCGGCTTGCCTTGGGAGTACACGCGTTCAATGATCTTTTTCTGAATGACGGGGACATCCTCGAGCGGGATCTCCACGCCCATGTCCCCGCGGGCGACCATGATGCCGTCGGAGACCTTGATGATCTCATCAATGTTATGGACACCTTCGACATTTTCAATCTTGGCAATAATATTGATGTTGCTGCACTTTTCCTCCTCAAGGATGGAGCGGATCTGGAGGATGTCCTCCGCGCTGCGCGTAAACGAGGCCGCGATAAAATCAAAGCCGTTGTGAATGCCGAAGATGATATCATCCCGGTCCTTATCGCTGACGAACGGCATGGAGAGAGTGGTTCCGGGTGCGTTGACCCCCTTCGTATCCGAGAGACGGCCGCCGTTCTGGACGCGGCAGTGGATGTCGCCGTCCTTCACGCTCTCCACGGTCAGCCCGATCAGTCCGTCGTCAATCAGCAGTGTGGCCCCCGGGCGGACATCCTGTGCCAGCAACGGACAGTTGACATAGACGTGAGTCTCATCGCCGGGTTCATTTTTTTGCGTCAGGGTAAAAGCCTGCCCCTTCTTCAGTGTGACAAAGCCGCCGGCGAATTTTCCGATGCGGATCTCCGGGCCCTTCGTGTCCAGCAGGGCCGCGACAGGCAGGCCATGCTTGCGGCGCAGCTTGTCGAGGGTCTCCAGACGGCGCAGATGGTCCGCCTGATTGCCGTGTGAAAAGTTAAACCGGGCCACATTCATCCCGGCCAGCATCATGTCTTCCAGTATTTTTTCATCGTCCGTTGCCGGACCGAGCGTACAGACAATCTTCGTTTTCCTCATACTTGGTTCACTCCTCTGCACAAAAAGGAACAACTTACTCCATTTTCTATTTTATCACGTTGTGTTGCAGCTTTCAAACGCTTTTCTGTCCAAATTCAGATCAGGCGTGGTGCGGATATTTTGTCTATTTGACGAATCTGCCCGCTGCGGACGGAAAAGGATTCCCCTTGTCCCAAAAACGTGGTAAAATGAAAATCGGAACAGCAGACGGATTCAGGGAGTGGTGGTATGAAAATCGCTGTGGTGGGCCTGGGGCTGATCGGCGCGTCGCTTGCAAAGGCGATCCGCCGCCGCACGGGCAATACCGTCTATGGGCTGGATATCGATCCCGATACCTGTAAAAAGGCCAAGTCGGGTAAATTTGTGGACAAGATCATTGAACCGGACGCGCTTGTAAAGGCGGATGTCACCTTTATCTGTCTGTATCCTGAGGATACCGTGCGCTTTGTGCTCGAGAACCGGCACCGCTTCCGGCTGGGGTCGGTCGTGGTCGACACCTGCGGTGTCAAGCGGGTGATTGCGGACAGGCTCCATGCCCCGCTGAAGGAGGCCGGCATCCACTTCATCGGTGCACACCCCATGGCCGGGCGTGAAGTGTCCGGGATCGACGGCGCGATGGAGGAACTCTTTGACGGCGCGAGCTTTATTGTGACTCCCTTTGACGATACGCCACCTGATCAACTCAAGGAAGTGTGCGCGCTCGCGAGGGAGATCGGCTTTGGCCGGGTGGTCCACACCACACCGGAGCACCATGACGAGGTGATCGCCTATACCTCCCAGCTCGCGCACCTGGTCTCCAACGCCTACGCGAAGAGCCCCTCGCGCAAAAAGCACAAGGGGTTCAGTGCGGGCAGCTATAAGGATCTGACGCGCGTGGCAAAGATGAATAACCGCCTCTGGGTACAGCTCTTCATGGATAACAGCGGGCCGCTGATCGAGGAACTCAATGAGATGATCATCCACCTTACGGAATACCGCGACGCCCTCGCCGCCAATGACGCGCAAAAGCTGGACGAGGCGATTACCCTGAGTAAATAAAAACAAAAAACCATATGGGCAGCCCGGTGTACATGCATCGGGCTGCCTTTAACTTTAGGCCGAATTTCAGTCAGCTTTTTCCGGCGGGGCCGTTCCGGTCCATAAGTACGGCTGCTGCGTGCCGGGGAGGAGGATCAGCAGGCCGTTTTTCTGAAGTTCAGCGGGGAGGTGCCGACCGCTGCGCGGAAGGACTTGAAAAAGTTAGACTCGCTACCGAATCCGCAAGCTGCGATGACCTCGGAGACGGGCATGCCGCTGCGCAGCAGCAGCTCCTTCGCGCGCGTGATCCGCCGGGTGCGGATATAGTCATATGGGGAAAATCCCGTCTGCTGGCGGAAAATTTTTGAAAAATGGGAGGGGCTCAGCGGGATCCGGGCCGCCAGTTCGGTGACGGGCAGCGGCTGGTCCAGATGGCCGTCGATATAACGGCATACTTTTGTGATCGCGTCGGCGTACAGCGGACGGGGCCCGTTCCCCTGCGGAGCGGGCTCCAGCAAGGTGCACAGGAGCTGGTGAATCTCCGCGGAAAGGGAAAATTCATTCAGCGGCCCTCCGGCTTCAAAGCGTTCTACCAGGTGTTCTATTTGCTCCATGGCGGGATGACAGCCTGCCCCGGTAAGCGCATTCCCCCTCGTCTGGATAACCTTGCACGCCATCTGCGGCGCATTTGCCCCATTCACGTGGATCCAGACAAATTCCAGCGATCCATGAGCGCCGTATTGATGAGGGCGGTAACAGTCGATAATGGCGATGTCCCCCGCGTTTGCCGCCCGTTCTTCGCCATCCGTACGCAGGGTCAGGCTGCCGGATAGCACACCTGCAATCAGGATGCTCTCATCCCGCCCGCGGCAGACCTGATAGCCGTCCTCACAGTAAAAATGGCCGCAGGAGAGGGGATAATACAGTGTTTCCGCCGCCAGGGCGGACGGCGTGGAAAAGAAAATATCCGACTGTGGGAATACACCCGGGATGGAATGAAGCATGAAATCTCGCCCTTTTTAAAATAGGATATGACAGTTTTTTCATCTGATTTGACATTGAACTGCCTGTAATTTCAGTATATATTATGGATAAAACCCAGTCAATAAAAAATTGAAATCAACAGTTTATATTCCTGAAACATCGGACGGAAAAGGAGATGGATATCATGCAGAAGATTATTTTAAATCCGTGGGAGCTGTCAATTGAGCCCCTGGATTATCGGGAGACGGTCCAGGTCCCGTACACGTGGAATGTGTGCGAACAGACACAGGATTACCGGGGGAAGGCCCGCTACACCACAAAAATTAAATTGACGGAGGAGCAGCGGGGCCGGCGGCTGTTCCTTCGCTTTGGGGCGGTGTATCACTCGGCGGCCGTCTTTGTCAACGGGCGTCCCGCCGGAGAGCACCGGGGTTCCGGATACACGCCGTTTGAGTTTGAGATCACGGATCTTATTGCCTTTGGGCAGGAGAATGAGATCTGCGTGGAGGCGGACAATCAGCCCAGCGACCGTTCGCTCCCAAATCTCAAGAGTTTTGACTGGGCGGATGACGGCGGGATCATCCGCGAGGCTTCGCTTGTGCTTTATGCACCGGAGGAGATCAAGAAGGTGTTAATCACGCCGGAGATCGATCAAATCCGCAAGGGAACTGCCTCCGGAAGATTAAAGCTGTCCGTCTTTTACGCGGACGGACGCCGGGACGGAACGGCAGAGGCCGTCCTTACAGAATATCGGACGGGGAGAGAAGTGCTGCGCTTCTCCTGTGCTGTGCACGGAAACCGGGCGGAAGCGGCCTTTGACGGGCTGCAAACGTGGGATTTTGACCACCCGAACCTGTATATGCTGGAGCTGCGCGCCGGGGAATACGTCTTTTCTCAGCGCTTCGGTGTCCGGAAGATCGAAGTCTCCGGGAGGCAGATTTTACTGAACGGGGAATCGGTTTTTCTCACGGGCTGCGAGTGGATGCCGGGCTCCCATCCCGATTACGGGATGGCTGAGCCGCTTGAGCACAGTATCCAATGCCTGCGCCAACTGAAGGAGAGCGGGTGCCGCTTCACCCGCTTTCACTGGCAGCAGGACGAAAAAATCATGGACTGGTGCGATGAGAACGGCCTGCTGGTTCAGGAGGAAATCCCCTACTGGGGAGCGCCCGGCAAGGTTGGTCCGGCGGAGACGGAGATTGCCAAACGTCAGGCCGATGAGATGGTTGCCGCGCACTATAACCACCCGTCCATCATCTTTTGGGGCGTGGGGAACGAGCTGAACGGTTACGCACGCCAGACGATCCGGTATGTGGATCAGATGGTGCGGTATTTTAAGGCCAAGGACCCCACCCGGCTGGTCAATTATGTGTCCAACTCTTTGGGATATCCGGGAAAACGCTGGCACGATGAGGCGACCCTGCACGGCGATATCGCCATGTGGAATGAGTACCTGGGGCTGTGGCAGCCGTGCAGGGATATCGAAAAGCGCCTGCGTGCAACGGCCAGAAAGTGCAAAAACAGGCCGTTGGTAATTACGGAGTTTGGGTTGTGCGAACCGCACTTTTCCGGCGGAGATGAGCGGCGCTGTAAAATCCTCACTTCACGCCTGAAATTGTATCGGGAAATTGAAAATATTCGCGGGTATGTCTGGTTTTCCCTCAATGATTACAGAACCCATGTGGGGGAGTCCGGCTCCGGGCGATACCGCTGCCGGATCCACGGCTCCGTCGACCTGTACGGCGCGGAAAAGCCGTCCTACCGTCTGCTATGTGCGGAGAACGCAAAGACCAATCAAATGAAATAGTGTCACCAAAAGGGCCGTCTTCCCCGCTGTTGGGAAAGGCGGCCCTCATCTTATCGAAAAAGTGTACTTTAGGGTTCCCCTGGGTAAGGGGCGATCCACCTTTGCAGAGAAATGCCTGCGAGGGAGGAACTAAAAAAGTCTGTACAAACTGATCCGGGTTCCCCTCGAGGGGAAGCTGTCGCCGTAAGGCGACTGATGAGGTGGAAAGCCAGCGTTTTACAGGAACTCGGCATAAACCACAGGAACCACCTCATCCACCGCAAGCGGTCCCCCTTCCCCTCGAGGGGAAGGCTTATAAAGGCCTGTACAAATTAATGCTGGCTTCCCCTTGAGGGCGATTCCCCTGTTAGGAAATTGTTTTGCACAAGGGAGATTTGGTCGTACAAACCCCCGCTCCGCACGTTATGGCTTCCCCTTGAGGGTAATTCCCCTGTCAGGGGAAATGTCCGCGGAGCGGACAAAAGGGTCCCGCCTGCGGAGCAGGAGCTGACTGATGAGGTGGAAGGCCAGCGGATCACGGGAACTCGGCATAAACCGCAGAAACCATCTCATCCTCGTCGTCGCGGACTGCATATCATTGCTCACTTATTCCGTCGTTCCCCTCTCCGCAAAAAATCTTGCTCGGCTCACCCGATCGGTCGTAAACGCCCTCGCGACAGTTCGCTCTCGCTACCAATTTTTTAGCGGTATCGCCTCGTCCCATTCCTCCAGGGGAAGGCCTTTTTCTGTGGTGCTGCGCGCCGTCTTTTGAAAATACCCATGAAAATCTTGGGATAAATTATCTTGACATCCTATCTATTTGTATTATAATAAATAATACAAATAGACTTTAGGGGAAAGGCGGCGATGAACTTGCGTCTGGAGATTGATCTGACAAGCGATGTTCCGATTTACCGGCAGATTCGCAACCAGATTGTACGCGGTGCGGCGACAGGCGCGCTTGCCCCGGGCGAGCAGATGCCCACGGTGCGGCAGCTCGCCGCAGACCTTGGGGTAAATCCCATGACCGTTAATAAAGCATACACGCAGTTAAAGGCTGAGGGGCTGCTTATCATGAATCGCCGGCGGGGCGCGCGGCTCTGTGACATCGCGGCGCGCCGGACTTTGCCGGATGAGGCATTTGACCGCAGAGCTTCCCAGCTACTTGCCGAAGCCCGCGCGCGCGGTATTTCCAAACAGGCGCTGCTTGTCCGGATTTCCGAACTGGCGGACGATTTATATGAGAGTGAGGAGGGATCCTGATGCTCTGGATGGTGCTTGTTGTGCTCTGGATCGAATTTGCCGTAACTTTTTGTGCGGGGCTTGTCTCCGCCCGCCGCGGCGCACGTGTGCTCGGTGTGGCGTTTCCCGCCAATCAGGCGCATTCGCCTGAGGTGAATCGCGTGGTGCGCACGTATCAGATCCGCCTGGCGGCGGTGTTCGTTTTACTGACAGCGTCCAGCTCGCTGCTGCTTTTGCCCGCCGCTGGGGAGCGCGCGGAGCTCTGGATGCTTCTGCTCGTTGCAGTAAACCTGCTGCTGGCGGGACTTGTGCAGAATTTTGCCCGCCGCCGTCTCCTGGCGCTGCGCGCGGAAAAGGGGTGGACCCCGCCCATGCGCAAAACCGTGTCGGCGGATTTGCAGGCGAGCCGTGACAAGGTAAAAGGTGCATTGTCCCCGGCGTATGTCTGGGTGTGTTTTGCGTTGAGCTTTTTGCCTGCCGCAGTCCTGCTCGCCGTTCCGAGCCTGCGTGCGGATTTCCCGCTGCCCTTCGCTTTTCTCGGGCCGGTCTGCCAGCTTTTCACTGTTTTCATGTATTATCAGATGCGCAGCCTGCCCGTCCGTACACAGGGGGAGGACACCGACGCACGAACGGAATTTGCACAGAAGAGCATCCGTGTCTACACGGTGAGCGCCGTCGTGGTAGCGGTGAGTATGCTGGTGTTTTGGCTGGTGTTCAGCCTGTCAACCGCCGTACTGAAAAACATCTATGTCGGACTGGGGGCGGCTGTGCTGATGTTTGCCGCCGATATCGCCGCCGCATTCTGGCAGCAGAAAAGGGTGCGGAAGCTGGAGGAGTCCTATATGGATGTGCGTGCTGCGGAGGACCCGGCGCCTGAGGCGGAGTGGAAGTGGGGCTGCTACTATAACCCCGCCGACCCGCGCATCTTTGTTCCCAAGCCCGTTGAGAGCCTCGGCTGGACGCTGAATATCGGCAGGCCGGCAGGCAAGGCGATCATGATCGGAATACTCGCGCTTGTCGCCGCCATAGTCGTGGCCTTTGTCGGAATGGCCAATTTGGACTTTTCCGTGACCGTTGCGGAGACGCAGCTTGAAATGGACGCGCCGTTTTACGATCTGACCGTCGAGCGCGGGCAGGTGGAGTCGGCGGAGCTTGTTCAGTCGCTGCCAGCAAACGGCACGCGCACCAACGGCTACGGCGGCATTTCAAAAAGCTATGGCCATTTCAAATTTGACGGATACGGCGCGTGCATGATGTATGTTTATAACGATACAGACGTCTATGTGCAGCTGCGTCTGACGGGGGAGGACCCCGCCTATGTGTTCCTCAACGCCGAAACCGAAGCGGAGACCGAGGAACTGTACGCGCAGATCCGGCAGTGGCTTGCGGTCGAGTGAACCGGCGACTTGTGAATCGGAACTTTATAAATGGATCGCTCAAATACAAAAAGGCCGCTCTACCGAAAGAGCGGCCTTGAGTTTTTATTGCCATCAGTCCTCCACGATCCGGTCGGGCGGGTTCGGCGCGCCCTTGGCATACAGGGCTTTATGCGCGGCGCGGCGCGCTTTCCGGTTCCGGCCGATCAGTCCGATCCGCTGGAACATGGTGCCAAAGGCGCCCACCACGGTGCCGCACACGCCGCAGATCACATCCGTCATGGTGTCCATCAGCCCGGCGTTGCTGAACAGGGAAGAGCACTGCATGTTCGTCCCGCCGAAGGTATCCACCAGAAATTCATAGATCTCCCACAGGCAGGCCACCCCCGCGCCCGTCATCAGCGCAAAGGCGACGCTCATGAGCACATCCGGCGGGCGGCTGTCGCGTTGAAAGACAAAGGTGAGGTCATAGGCGAACCAGGCCGTCAGAATGCCGGAGGCAATGTGCATTACTAAATCGTAGGGCCCGATAAAGTTGTAGAAGCCGGCGAACTGCCCGAGCACGGCCGCAAAGACGATAAAGAGGTTCAGCGCCGTCTGCGCCTGATATTTGACCTTCCCAATCGGGGCAAAGTAGCCGAAGAACTGGAACATGTCCCACAGGTGGGTGAACGCGATGCAGAACATCACCTGGACAAAGGTCATGCCGAACCCCTCAAGCACGAGGGAGGCGATTCCCCACGCCCATAAAACAGCGCGGGTGGCCCACCAGATCACGCGGTGGAGCATCGGCGGTTTGGTGAGCACATCGTAGAGTTTCATATGCCTCATGAAAATACAGTCCTTCCGGTTCAGATCGGGTCGGAAAATCGCGAAATACGATAAAATGATACCAGATTATCGCCGCCCGGTCAACAGGAGAATCCCGCCGGGCCTTTTTAGGATTGCGGCAGGTGGGGATTTTATTGTATAATGTCCCTGAAAAGAGACTGTGCTGCGCATTTGTACGGCAGGAGATGATTTTGATGAGGACCTATCTGATCACGGGAGGCGCCGGCTTTATCGGCTCAAACTTTATCCGCTTGCTGCTGCGGGAGGAGCCGTCCGCCCGGGTGATCAATCTCGACAGCCTGACCTATGCCGGGAGCCTGAAAAATCTCGGCGAGGCCGCGCAGGATCCCCGCCACGTCTTTGTCCGGGGAGACATCTGTGACCGGGCGCTTGTCACGCACCTTTTCGCGGAAAATGAGATTGACTGCGTTGTCAACTTTGCGGCGGAGAGCTCTGTGGACAGGAGCATTTCCGATCCGCAACCCTTTGTCCGGACCAATGTGCTCGGTACGGCTGTGCTGCTCGACTGTGCCCGCGTGGCCTGGGAGGAGGGGGGCTCCTACCGGCCAGAAGTCCGGTTTATCCAGATCTCCACGGACGAGGTCTATGGCTCCCTCGGCGCGTCGGGGTATTTCACGGAGCAGATGCTGCTGCGCCCGCGCAATCCCTATTCCGCCAGCAAGGCGGCGGCCGATCAGCTTGCATACGCCTGCTTTGCCACCTACGGCCTGCCGGTGAACATCACCCGCTGTACCAATAATTACGGCCCGTGCCAGCATACCGAAAAACTGATCCCCCTCACCGTGAGCCGCGCTTTGGAACACCGGGAGATCCCGGTCTACGGGGACGGGATGCAGGTGCGTGACTGGCTCTATGTGGAGGACCACTGCCGCGCGGTCCTGCGGGTGCTGCGGGGCGGCACGCCGGGGGAGATCTATAACATCGGCGGCCACTGCGAGCGGCGGAATCTGGAGGTGATCCGGGCCGTCCTCGCCTGTCTCCGGGCGCACTCGGCGTGTGCTGGCGGGGAGGAGCTGATCCGCCATGTTGCGGACCGAAAAGGGCATGACAGGCGCTATGGGATCGACCCGCGCAAGCTTGAGGAGGAGCTCGGGTGGCGTCCGCAGGTCCCCTTTGAGGAGGGGCTTGCCCGGACGCTGGAATGGTATCTGGATCACCGTGATCGTCTGGCGGACAGTGCGCCGCCCGCTGAAGAAAAAACGAGGCCTTGAGCGCCCCGTACAGAATAAAAGCACCGGAAAACCGGTGCTTTTGATGCCTGATCTGTGGATCAGCCCGCCTTCCCGAGGATCTCGAGCGGATCGGTCAGTTTTCCGTCGCTGCGGATTTCCAGGTGGAGATGACTCTCCTCCGACGCCTCACATGGGACGGTTCCGACCCTGCCGATGACATCCCCGGCGGCCACTTCCTTCCCCTCGGAGACGGTGGGGTTCTGCGCCAGACCGCAGTAGCGCGCCACGATGCCGTTTCCATGGTCGATTTCAATCACCACGCCGTACATTTCATCGGTCCGCACGCTCTTGACCGTTCCCGCACTGATCGCCTTGACCTCGGTGTTCGCCGCGCCCTTAAAGTCGATCCCGGTGTGGACGCGCCAGTCGTCCATGGTCTTGGAATAGACCATTTCGCCGTTGCTGTAATCCATGGAGATCTCCTCCCCCAGCGGGAGCATGAAGGCTGTGCTTTTTTCCTCCTGCTTGGGGGCTTCGGTCTGCGGCTGTGTTTCGGCGGGCGCCTGTGTCTCCGCACGCGTGTCTGGCACATCCGTGGCGGGGACGTTCGCCTGCTGATCGCCCCAGTTTACATCCGGCTCATTTTGGCCGTCCGCCACATAGGGGGCCTCGGGCTCGGGTTCGGAGTTGAGCCGTACGGCCGTGTAGGCAGATGCGCCCACCGCCAGCAGACAGAATGCGAGAGCGATATAGAAACCTTTGCCGGAGAGGAATTTTTGTATTTTGGAAGACGTTTTTTTGTTCTGTACCATCTGTGTACACCTCCGCCATTATATTGGCCGGTTTCATCGCGCATTATTCAGCTGCGGACGTTTTTTTGAATCCCCCTGACACGTTGGGACAAATTAAACTTTGAATCAATGCGGTATTGTGATATAATAACCTCACAGAACAGCACTAAATCAAAGATTTAGGCTGTTCTGGAGAACATTGTTATATTCCCGCTCGCACTTTTGCGCTCGCGGAGATATTATAATAACCTCACGGAACACCAACAAAATCAAAGATTTTGGGTGTTCCGGAGAACACTGTTACGCGGGATCAGCCGGGCTGATGCCCTCATCCGCCTTGCGGCGGAACGCTGAAGCGTCTGATTCGCGTAATAATAACCTCACGGAACAGAACCAAATCAGAGATTTGGACTGTTCCGGAGAACATTGTAACATGCCCACTCGCATATCCGCGCTCGCGGAGATGTTATAATAACCTCACGGAACTCGCTGCAAAGCCGGAGATTTAGGCTGTTCTGGAGAACATTGTTACGCTGGATCAGCCGGGCTGATGCCCTCATCCGCCTTGCGGCGGAACGCTGAAGCGTCTGATCCGCGTAATAATAACCTCACTTAATAGAACCAAAGATTTGGACTGTTCCAGAGAACATCGTTACCCAATTTGGGGTTGATGCCTCACGCGCGGGAGAGGGATATTATTGATAGAATAAACGTCTCGTACAATCCAGTCGGGGTATGGATCGGATTTTGTCCAAAAACGGAGGGTGTTTTATATGAAATCTGATATTGAAATCGCACGGGAGGCACAGATGCTCCCGATCAGCCGGATCGCATCAGGGCTGGGCCTTGAGGCCGAAGAGATCGACCTGTATGGGAAGTATAAGGCCAAGCTCACCGATGACGCGCTTCGCCGGCTGGAAGGCCGCCCGGACGGCAAGCTGGTGCTTGTGACGGCGATCAATCCCACGCCGGCGGGCGAGGGGAAGACGACCACCACCGTGGGCCTTGGGGAGGCCATGGCCAAAATTGGGAAAAAGGCCGTGCTTGCCCTGCGCGAGCCCTCGTTGGGTCCGGTGTTCGGTATCAAGGGCGGCGCCGCGGGCGGCGGCTATGCGCAGGCCGTGCCCATGGAGGATATCAACCTCCATTTTACCGGGGATATGCACGCCATTACGGCGGCAAACAACCTTTTGTGTGCGCTGCTGGATAACCATTTACAGCAGGGGAACGCGCTGAATATCGACCCACGGCGCGTCCTGTTTAAGCGGTGCCTCGATATGAACGACCGTGCCCTGCGCAATATCGTCATCGGTATGGGCGGCAAGGCGAACGGCGTGGTGCGCGAGGATCATTTTATTATCACTGTGGCCAGCGAGATTATGGCGATCCTCTGTCTGGCGGACGATATGGACGACCTCAAGCGGCGGCTGGGGGGGATTCTGGTGGCCTATACATATGATGGGGCGCCCGTCTATGCGCGCGATCTGAAGGCGGTCGGCTCTATGGCGGTTCTGCTCAAGGACGCCCTGAACCCGAATCTGGTCCAGACGCTGGAGAATACGCCGGTACTCATGCACGGCGGCCCGTTTGCCAACATTGCACACGGGTGTAACTCCGTGCGCGCCACGCGCGCGGCCCTCAAGCTGGGGGATTACTGCATCACGGAGGCGGGATTTGGCTCCGACCTCGGCGCGGAAAAGTTCCTTGATATCAAGTGCCGTCTGGCTGGCCTGAGCCCGGATGCGATCGTGATCGTAGCCACGCTGCGTGCGCTGAAATATAACGGCGGCGTCCCGAAGGCGGACACCGCAAAGGAAAACGTGGAGGCGCTGAAAAAGGGCTTTGTCAACCTCGGTGCCCATGTGGAGAATATGCGCAAATACGGAGTTCCCGTGGTGGTGGCCATCAACCGCTTCCTGACGGATACACCTGCGGAGCTTCAGGCGCTCGAGGAATATTGTGCCGCCATTCAGGTGGAATATGCGCTCAGCGAGGTCTTTGCCAAAGGTGGAGACGGCGGCATTGAACTCGCGCAGAAGGTCGTGGCGGCGTGCGGACAGCCGAAGGATTTCCGTCTGCTGTATGAGGATTCGGATCCATTTGAGACGAAAATGGAGAAAATTGCCCGGGAAATTTACGGCGCGGACGGCGTAATTTACACAGATGCGGCGCGCAGGGAGCTGAAAAACATCCGCGCACTGGGGAAGGACTATCTCCCCGTATGCGTGGCAAAAACGCAGTATTCCCTCTCCGACGACGCGGCCAGGCTGGGCCGCCCGCGGCACTTCAGCATCACGGTGCGGGAGCTGCGCCTGTCCGCTGGAGCGGGGTTTATCGTGGCGCTGACCGGTAATATTATGACCATGCCCGGTCTTCCGAAGGTGCCGGCAGCGGAGTCCATTGATATTGACAGCGATATGAAAATAACGGGATTGTTTTAAACTTCCGGTGATTACGTGATTGATAAAAATAAAAGGAGTGCTTGCCTTGATCAAACTTGCAGCCATTGATTTGGACGGGACTCTGCTCGGCGCAGACCATGAAACCATCACCCCCCGCACGGCCGATGCGCTACGGGTCGCACAGGATGCCGGCATCCGGGTGGTCATCTCCACGGGGCGGATGTACCGCAATATCCCGGAGGCCGTCCGGGAGGCGTGTCAGGCGGACTATGTAATCTCATCCAACGGAGCCGCCCTCTGGGACACGCGCAGCAATACAATTGTTTACGGCAAACCGATCCGCTACGCGAAGGCGGGGCAGATCATCGGCCTGCTGGGCCGGGAGCACGTGTACTATGAGATGTACTATCAGGGCTCCTCGTACGCGGACCGCTCCTGCTATGACGCCATTGACCGCGATCTGCTCCCCGACTGGTATGAAAAGCGCATTCGTGTGCACTCCAAGCCCGTGGATAACGCCCTGAACTTTGTCGTCGTGGAGAAGCGGGATGTGGAGAAGTTCAATATCCCGTTCCTGAAAGAGGATACATATAAGAGGTTGTGGAATGAGATCGCGGCCCTTGGCGGGGTAGAGGTTGTCTCCTCCCTTGGGAACAATATTGAGGTCAACGCCGCCGGGGCGGATAAGGGCGACGCCCTGATGCACCTGTGCAATCATCTTGGGATTGACCGCACGGAGGTCATGGCCTTTGGCGACAGTGGAAACGATGTGCAAATGCTCGGCTATGCCGGCGTTTCAATCGCTATGGCCAACGCGGCCCCGTATGTCAAAACGCTGGCGAGCTATGTCTGCCCCTCCAACGAGGAGGACGGCGTGGCAGTCGTGCTTGAGGATCTGGTAAAAAAATATCAGAGCGCGTGAGGGGAAATCCCCGCTCCGATCCGCCGCTGTTTTACTGTGCGGCGGGATTTGAAAATTTTTCTTTACTTTAGTGTGGTAATATGATAAAATAGCGGTGAATGGAGGCGGGCGGATACCGGCCCCGCCGCACAGGAAGAAACAGATAAGGAGTAAATACATATGAAAAAGAGAATTTTGGCACTCGCCGCTGTAGCGGCGCTCGCGCTTTCCGTGTTTACGCTGGGGGCGTGCTCCAATCAGGAGAAGCCGGAAGATCCGGATAACGTTCTGGTCGTTGGCATTGATCCTGGTCAGCCGCCTATGGGCTATACGGACACGGCGAGCGGGGAGTATGTCGGTTTTGATATTGACCTGGCCAAGGAAGTTGCAAAGCGCCTGGGCATGGAGGTCAAATTCCAAGCAATCGACTGGGAGCAGAAGGATTCTGAACTCAAATCCGGCACGATTGACTGCGTCTGGAATGGCTTTACCATGGAGGGGCGTGAAGACAACTTCACCTGGACCAAGCCCTATATGCAGAACGAGCAGGTCTTTGTCGTCAAAGAGGGCTCCGACATTAAGACCAAGGAGGACCTCGCTGGGAAGACGCTTGCCTATCAGCGCGACTCCAGCGCTTCCGCTGCTCTGGAGGGAAACCCCGACTTTGTATCAACGCTTGGCAACACCACGGAGACTGATACCAACATGAACGCGCTGCTGGAGGTCGAGGCCGGTTCTGCAGATGCGGCGCTGCTCGACTCCACCATGGCGGAGTACAATATCACCAAGCAGGGCGGCAAGTTCGTCATCCTTGAGGAGCCGTTCTCCGCAGAGCACTACGGTGTCGGGTTCAATCTGGGGAACACCGAACTGCGCGACAAGATTCAGGGCGCGCTTGATGAGATGGTTGCAGACGGCACCTTTGCCAAAATTTCCAATGAGTGGTTTGGCCGCGACGTCAGCATCAAGGGCTAAAACAATCACAGGGAACTTGTAGCAGGTATATCGACGGGGCGGGGGCGCAGAAAAAGCGCGTCCGCTCCGCTTGTGTCTGTTTGAATCAATTTACAATCGTGGACGGTGGAATATTATGACTGAAATGATGCTTCTGGCGGCTGAGCGGGCCCCCATCGATTACATGGCTGTTTTCAGGCAGCTTGTAGGGAGCATGGGGGCGATGCTGGAGATCTTTTTCTTCACGCTGCTCTTCGCCCTGCCGCTGGGGATCCTCATTGTGCTCGGGCGGATGTCTAAGAATTTTTTTGTACGCGCTCTTTTTAAGTTGTACATATCCGTCATGCGCGGCACACCGCTCATGCTCCAGCTGATCGTGGTCTACTTCGGCCCGTTCTATCTCTTTGGGATTGAGCTGAGCTCCTCCTACCGGATGCCGGCGGCGATCATCGCGTTTACGCTCAACTATGCCGCCTATTTTGCGGAGATTTACCGCGGAGGGATAGAGGCCGTGCCCCAGGGGCAGCGGGAGGCCGGGCAGCTGCTGGGCTATTCCAGACCGCAGATCTTTTTCCGCATCGTGCTGCCGCAGGTGATCCGCAATGTGCTGCCCAGTGTGACCAATGAGATTATCACACTCGTTAAGGATACATCGCTCGCGTACTCTATCTCCATCATGGAGATGTTCACCAAGGCGAAGAATCTGATGACCAGTGAATCCTCTCTGGTGCCGCTCATCATGGCGGGCGCATTCTACTATGTGATGAACCTGATCATCGCCTTTGTGATGGGCCGGGTGGAAAAGGCCATGAGCTATTATGACCGAAAGGAGGAAAAGGAGTATGGAGCAAAGGCAAAGTCCAAGCTCTTCCGCATCGGGAAACGCTCTGCTTGAGATCAAAAACCTGCGTAAGAGTTTTGGCAAAAACGTCGTCATAGAGGATATCTCCATTCAGGTAAAGCGTGGAGAGGTCGTCTCCATCATCGGGCCGTCAGGCTCCGGTAAATCGACGCTCCTGCGCTGCGCTACCATGCTGGAAAAGGCCAACCAGGGCACGATCCTGTACGACGGCGCTCAGATGTTTGGTCTGAACGAAAAAGGGAAATACGCCTACGCGCCCAAGACACAGCTCAGGGAGATCCGGCGCAAGTATGGCCTTGTCTTCCAAAATTTTAATCTTTTTCCGCACTTTTCCGTGATCCGTAATGTGACGGATGCGTTGGTGCAGGTACTCAAAATGGATAAAAACGAGGCGCGTGAGCGCGGCATGGAGCTGCTCGGAAAGATGGGCCTGGCGGACAAGGCGGACGCCTATCCAAGCACCCTTTCCGGCGGGCAGCAGCAGCGCGTATCCATTGCACGGGCGCTGGCGATGCGGCCGGAGATCCTCTTCTTTGACGAGCCCACCAGTGCGCTCGATCCTGAACTGACGGGCGAGATCCTCAAGGTAATCCGTTCGCTGGCGGAGGAGCACATGACCATGGTTATCGTCACGCATGAGATGGCCTTTGCCCGCGAGGTGTCCGACCGCGTGATCTTCATGGATCAGGGCGTCATCATTGAGCAGGGCGACGCCAAAGAGGTAATGGACCGCCCGAAAAACGAGCGGACCAAGGCCTTTATCCAGCGGCTGGAAAACCGCGAGTAGGGGGCGGGAATGCAGTGGCCAAGAAACTCTGGGTCAGAGCACTGCGCTGTTTGCTGTGTATCGCCGCTGGAATGGCGATGGGCGCATTGTCGAAGTACTGCGATGTTGCCGGATCGGAATTTTTGTATACGGTTGGGCTGCTCACATCCGGCTTAGCAGTGTGGGCAATTCTCTGTGCGTGGATTGCGCTGATCTCCTCCAGCCCGGTGTGGGCAGGTGTTCATGTGTTTCTCTTCCTGGCCGGGATGTTGGCCGCCTACTATCTGGTATCCGCCTGTTATGTTGGGTATCTCTATCCCCGCGCAATCGCTTTCTGGTGCGTGATGTGTGCGGTTTCACTGGGGATCGGCTGGCTGGAGTGGCACGCCCAGAATAGCGGACGATTGGGTAGTGTGATGCGGCTTGCAACGGTAGTGGGGATTCCCCTTCTAATTCTGATCGAATTTATTGCGGAACCTCTATTTCTTCCCCCGATTGTCAATGGGGTTTTCTATGGGCTTTTGCTGGTGTATCTGCGTCGGAGAAGAGAAGTTGAGCTTGGGATTTTCGTGCTTTGGAAGGAGATATTTCCCGCCCGCAACAGGGGTAAATGATAGAATTAAATCCATAATTCTGCGGCGCGCTCCGGTTTCCATCCGGAGCGCGCCGTTTACGATTCAATCTTTTTAAATCCCGGGGGATGGAGGGAGTCCCGCCGCGCACCTGAATCAGGAAAAGAGCGCGGACGGATTCAGCTGCTTTTGGAGTACAGGACCAGAATGTCTCCCTCCTCCACGGTACTCTCCCCGTCTGGGATAATATCGGTTCCGCCGCGCTGGATTAAAATAATGAGGCCGTCTTTTTTTAGATCGATATCCCGCAGCTTTTTGCCGATCAGATGGCTTCCGGATTCGATTTTTCGCTCACTCAGTTCGATCCCGTCCCGGTCCAGGTATTCCTTTGCAGCGATGATAACGGTGTCCCCCTCCTCCAACACGGTGCTGCCCTTGGGGATGAGTGCCTCTTTATCCCGCAGCACGGCGGCGATCAGAGTCCCCGGGAACGTTTCAACCTCCCGGATCGACCGGTTGACCCACGGATGACTGTGGTCAATCTCCAGGCGGATGAACTGAATGCTCGTCTCCTCAGAGTAGTCGTTGAAGGTTTTCAGGACGTTTTCGTGTGCATCGATCATCTTCAGCTTCTTTGAGGCCAGCGGGAGCAGGGTGCCCTGCAGCAGCAGAGAGAGGAGCACCACGCAAAAGACGATCTGGAAGATCTTTTCATCCCCATAGGAGGGGGAGATTGCGGCTACGATCGCAAACACGATGGAGGCGGCGCCGCGCAGCCCTGCCCAGGAGACGAGCATTTGCTGGCGGAGCGGTGCTCGGAACGGTGTCAAAATCATGAAGACGGCAGCCGGCCGCGCAACAAAGGTCAGGAACAGCGCGATCAGCAGCGAGGGGAGGAAGACGCTCGGCAGCTGGGAGGGGAACACGAGCAGTCCCAGCAGGAAGAATATGAGCATCTGCATCATATTGTTGAATGCGTCAAAGAAGTTGACCAGACTCTTCTTGTTTGGAATATCCGCGTTCCCAAGGATGATCCCGGAGATGTATGCGCTCAGGTAGCCGTTCCCGCCCAGGAGGGACGGGATCGCATACGCGGCCAGCCCGACCGCCACCAGGAAGACGGAATCGAGCCCTTCGGAGCCAAATTTAAATTTCTTCAGGATTTTTTTGGCAATGAGGGCAATTAAAAATCCTGCGGCGCCCCCGTAGACAACCTGGGCGAAGATGGAGTAGAGAATATTCCCGGCGGATACAGTGCCATCCATTGCCGAGAGAAAGATGACCGTCAGCATGTAGGCGCACGGGTCGTTGCTCCCGCTTTCAATCTCCAACATGGACGCTGTACCATATTTTAAGTTCAGGCGATGGGATCGCAGGATGGCAAAGACGGATGCCGCATCCGTTGAGCCAAGGACGGAGCCAATCAGCATCCCCTCCAGCAGGGAAGTGCCCAGCGCAAAGTAGCAGAAAAGCCCGGTCAGGCAGGCCGTGATAATGACGCCGAACGTGCTCAGCAGGATCGACTTGGCGGCCACCGGTTTTGCGGCGCTCCACTTGGTTCCGAATCCGCCGTAAAACATGATGAAGATCAGCGCGGTGGAGCAGATTTTTTCACACAGGTTGTAGTCGCTGAATTCTATTTTCAGCAGTCCATCGGACCCGAAGACCATGCCCAGTGCGATGAAGATAAAAAGGGTCGGGATCCCCACGCGGGCGGAAAACTTGTTCCCAATAATACAGGCGATCAGTATGACCGCTCCAAGCAGCAGTAAGGTGTTCATGACGCCCCCCTTTATGCAGAAATTTCCGGCAAGGCGGCCCACGCCTAAGCACAATTGGATCATGGCGGCAGGCGAATTTGCACTTTCCGTAAGATCATATTATTTTAATTATATCATAATAGCACCTCGGATTTTATTGAAAAATTAAAAACAAATCGTAACTTTGTTAAAGTTGAATACAGGGCTTTCCCTCAAAGACAAATCCCGCGGATAAAATTTCCGCGGGATTTGTCTTTGAACGATGCCTTTTCAGATATGTGCCTTCGCCTTTTCAAGCAAAATTTCCGGATTGCGCGTGGTGATGTTGTCCGGGGCAATATCCAGCTGGATGTCCATGTCGCGCTCGCTGTCCACTGTCCAGACGGAGACCAGCAGTCCGTTGGCACGGCAGAGCTGCACCAGCTTTTCGCTGTTGTATTTATAGTTGCAGTTAATGCCGATTGCTCCGCTGTCCAGGCACTGCCGGACAATATCCTCCAGATAGGCAGCGGAATGCATCATCAGCCGGTTCATGCTCACGTTTAAAAAGCAGGGGATGTCCGGCGTGGCTGCCCGTACTACGGTTATATGGTCTGCATCCACCCCTGTGTAAAAGACCCGATCCATCATCCCCGCCTGCTCCACCGCCTCCTGAAGGCGTTCCAGAGGGCAGAATTCCTTCAGATCCAGATTGACGGTAATCTCCGGATAGGCTGCCGCCATGGCCAGCGCTTCCGAGACCTTTGGGCTGTCCGCGCCCTTATCCGCCTCATTATGTCCCATGACCGGCGTGCCGTCCTCTAAAAAACGGATATCGAACTCCACCGTCTGTGCGCCGCTGTCCAGCGCCGCTTGCAGGGAGTCAAGTGTGTTCATTTCCGTTTCCATACACCCCGTGTGTGCCGTCACGGTGAATCCGTCCGGCAGCGGATGGGGCTCTAACGCCCGCCGGGGGAGCATCAGGACTGCAACCATTGCAGCCGCGGCTAAAATGATCGCAGCGGTCACGCCCACGGCGATGCCGATCTTTCTCTTCCGGGTCATTTTTATCTCCCTCCAAATGTTCTTTTTTGGATATCCTACCACGGGGGAAATAGGAAAACAATCGGGAAAAGGCACAAAAATACCCGGACGCTTTTGACGTCCGGGTACCGGTGGAAGTGGAAGATTTTTGTTCAGACAGGTGCGCTCTATTCCAGATTGAGCTTGTGATGGGTGAGATAATTGGTCGCGCCGAACATCGCGCCGCCGAGGGCCAGAGAAAATGCGTCCGAGATCAGCAGGAAGATACTCAGGGCCAGGAACGGGGGTATTTCATTATTCAGCAGCCGCGTCAGGGCATCGTCAAAGAGGACGGCGCCCGTTCCCATCAGAATCAGGGTGACGATCTGAAGCGCGGTGGTGATGACAATGTAGGCGATAAATGCTGCGGCCACCTTGTGTTTTTGTGAGAAGGTCTGCCCCAGTGCGATGCAGAAGTATGCCAGTGCAAAGAAATAGATCTCCACGATCAGGACGGTGATTACGGCGAGCAGCAGCATACCGATCACCTCTGCGGGTGGGAGATAGGCAGTCGCGCGCTGCCAGAGCTCGACGGGCCCGATGACCTCCCCGATCCCAACGAAGAAGATGGAGATCACACTCAGGCATGTCACGATCAGGCTGATCAGGCTCCAAAAGACGGAAACTGTCATCTTAACAAATTGATGAAAGCCGTTTTTAACCGGCAGCGTGAGGGTCAGATATCCTTCGTCGGAGAAAAGGTTTTTATAGTACCGCTGAACTCCGATGAAGTGAGCTGCGAAGATATAGGCGATGATTCCGAGAATATAGAAGATCGCCAGAAAGCCTGACAGAATGCTGATGATCGTGTGGATCGGGGTGTGTTCCGGCAGCGCCTGCTGAACCGCGATCAGAAAAATCATCAGCAGCGTTACCACAATCGCCGCCAAAATGAGCGGCAGCTGGGTCCGGGCCGTCGCCTTAAATTCGTGTTTGAAAAGCTTGCCTAACATCTGTATACCTCCCTGAACAGTGCATCAATGCTCTTGCCGTATTTTTCGCGCAGGTTATCCGTCGTATCATGCATGCCGACGGCCCCCATGTTGAGGAATACGGCCTCGTCAAGCACCTTTTCGATATCCCAGATCAGGTGGGTGGAGAGGAGCACACAGGCCTCCTCGCTGCACGAGCGGATGATCGTATTCAAAATATAGTCCCGCGCCGCTGGGTCCACACCGCCGAGGGGCTCATCGAGCAGATAGAGCCTGGCCCGGCGTGCCATGACCATAATGAGCTGGACCTTCTCCTTATTGCCCTTGGACAGTGTCCGGATGCGGGCATCCAGCGGCAGCTGAAGGGAGGCGAGCATATCGATTGCACGCTGTCGGTCAAAGTCCTGATAAAAATCCTCAAACAGCTCCAGAAGGTCCTTGACCTTCATCCAGTTTTGCAGATAGGAGCGCTCGGGCAGATAGGAGACGATGGCCTTTGTCTGCTCGCTTGGCGGATTCCCGCAGATGGTAATCTCTCCGCCGTCCGGACTGAGCAGGCCGGCGGCCATTTTAATGAGCGTGCTCTTGCCGCTCCCATTCGGGCCGAGCAGGCCGATGATGCGCCCGCTCTCCAGCGTCAGGTTCAGATTGTTCAGGGCCATAAAGGTGCCGTAGCGCTTTGTCAGGCCCTTGCAGGATAAAATAATCTCGCTCATGCTTCTTCCTCCTTCAGTGCATCAATCATGGTGCACACCTCTTTCTTCTCAATGCCAAGCTCCCGCATGTCACGCAGAAATTTCTCAATCCGCTGCCTCGCGGCATCCCGTCGCAGCCGCTCGATCTTTTCCCGATCGTCCGTCAGGAAGCGGCCGCTCGTCCGTTGCGTGTAGATCAGACCGCTGTTTTCCATTTGTGTCAGCGCGCGCTGCATCGTATTCGGGTTGACGCCGGCCTCCGCGGCCAGTTCCCGCACAGCGGGCAGCCGGCTTCCCGGCGGATAGGTGCCGTTGATGATTTTCTTTTCCAGTTCGTCGGTGAGCTGGAGATAAATCGGCAGATTCTCGTCCAGATCCCAAGGCACGATAACAGACCTCCTTTTTGTATCAATGTGTTACTGTACTATATGAATAATACAACAGAACAATTCATTTGTCAACCCTTTTTTTAAAATTATTTTTTGGCAGGCGAATTGGGATTATCCGGCCATCGGGGTGGGGCTCTCCTGTCACTCCGCTCCTTATCAAATAAATATTGCCCAGGCTGTTCGGTCTGGGCAAGGTGGTAATAGGGATTAGAATTGAAGTACGCGCTTCATCCGGATGCCTGTCAGTACCAGGAACAGCGCTGGCATCCCCAGGCTGATAAGCACGCAGATCAGGGTGTAGAGGATTGCCGTCCGCCACCGGAACCAGCTGTGCGGCAAAGCGGCGTTCAATAAAGATGCCTTTCATTTTACACCTCTTTTCAGGAAAAGAAAATTATTTTTTTTCTAAAACTAAAAAACTGCAATACTATTTTAACAATATTTTAACAATAAAAAATATAAGCTATTGTTTTTTTTGTTTAATTATGCTATATTAAATTTTGTTGTTACTTTAATGAAACTGAGAATGGGGAAAGGGATGGTGTGTCAAATGGCTGAAACAGCGCAGGCGGCCCCGGAAAAACGTCAAAAGCGGTATGTCGGCGTCAAGGAGACGTTGATCTACGGTATCGCCAACGGCGGACAGTGTATGAGCTATACGTTCCTGTCCTCCTATTTGACGTATTTCTTTGTCAACGTGTTCAATATTGAACCCGGCGCGGTAGCGACGATGATCTTTGTCCTGGGGATCTGGGATACGATCAATGATCCGCTCATGGGCTCTTTTATCGACAAGACGCGCACCCGCTACGGGAAGCTGCGCCCCTACCTGTTCCTAGTACCCATCCCGCTGGCGGTCGCCACGGTGATGCTCTTCTCCGGGCCGATGTTCTTTGTGGGTGAGCCTTCAAACTCCATCAAAAAAATAGTGTATATGTATATCTCCTATCTGATTTGGGAGATGCTGTATACCATTGGCGACGTCCCGTTCTGGGGCCTTTCCGCCTCGAATTCCCCGAACCCGCTCGACCGCTCCCGTTCCATCGGATCAGCGCGCTTTATCTCTTCCATTCTGGGAGGGATTCCGGGCCTTGTGATCGCGCCCGTCATTGATATTGTCCAATCGGGGACGACCTCCATCACCCTGCCTCAGGCATTTGCTGTGCTGGGCCTGGTGGTATCTGTTGTGGGGATGGGGCTCTTTTCGCTCAGCGGCATCTGCTGCAAGGAGCGCATCCTACAGCCCATGGATGATCCGCAGCTGCTCGACGGTTTTAAGAGCCTGATCCACAACAAGCCCCTGCTTATCATTGTGCTGGCAAATGTGCTCGGCTGTCTGGGCGGTATATGGAATACTTTCCAGAACTATCTGTACATCGATGTTCTCGGATCCGCGTCCTTGGGGATTATTCTGGGGATCCCAGGAGCTGTTACGGGATTTTTGAGCTATGCAGTTGTCCCGTTCCTGAAAAAGCGCATGGATAATAAGCAGGTGCTCATCTTCTCCACCGTGTTCCGTGCCATCCTGAATGCGGTGTGCTTCTTTATCGGCCTGGGGTTCCTGCACAATACGGCAGTGCTCAGCCTGATTATCGTGGTGCGCGGTACCATCTATGCGCTTTTCAACGCGGTGGATATGATTATCCCCACGGAGATGATCGGCGATACGGTCGACTATATGGAGTGGAAGAGCGGCAAGCGCAATGAGGGCATGAGCTTTTCCGTGCTGACATTTGTCGGCAAGTTTACCGGGTCCATGTCCAAGTCCTTCGGGACAGCTGCCCTGACACTTATCGGCTATCAGACCGCCGTCAACGGGCAGATCGTTGTCCAGACAATGGATACACAGCGCGGAATCTGGGCGTTTTTTACCATTCTGACGGCAATTTTCAGTTTGATCGGTATCATCCCCTACATATTCTATAAGCTCGACGGCAAGACCATGAAAAAGGTGCGTGCCGACCTTGATGAGCGCCGGGAACAGCTCACGGAGGAGGTCACGGAGATGGCCGCAGCCGGCCAGAATGACGGACAGGAGGCGGAGCGGAATGGCTAATAAATGTCCCAAGTGCGGGGGAAAGCTCAGCCCACTCTACTTGAAGCAGAATTGCCCGCACTGCGGCGTCAACCTGGTATACTATAACGCCGAGGAGCGTCTGGAGCAGGACGCCATCAAGGCGGAGGCGGAGTGGGAGGCGCTCGACCGCTGGCTCGTCCGGCTCAAGAGCGCGACAATTCAGGGGCCGCTGCCCATCATCCGGATGATCTGGGCATTTGTCCCGCTGGTCCTGCTGGCCCTGCTGCCGCTGTTCCACACGCAGCTGAATTTCCCCTTTGTGGAGGAGGGCGTGCGTTCCATCAACGGTATTTCCGCCGTGATGGATATTTTCAGCATGAACTTTTCAGCGCTGGGTGCACTTGGGGAGATTGAGGCTCTGTCCACTGTCCCTGTGCAGACATATCTCTATATGGGCTGTCTGCTGCTGGCGGCTCTGTTTGCGGCGCTGCTCATTCTCTTTGTCGCATTCTCGTACACCAAACATGGCGAACTGCGCAATATCATTTTTTCCATCGTTTCCCTTGCGGCGACGGTTGCCGCTGCGCTGCTGTATGTCCGGGTGTACACCAGCTCTGGCCTGATCGGGCTGGAGATTGCCACCTGTGAAATCGGCATTGGTATCTGGCTCACCGTGGCCGCGCTCGCCGTCTACATGGTGCTCAATCTCATTATGATGGTGCGCCGGAAAAAACGGGAGGCTGCCGAGTAATAGCGTACAGCATAATAAATGGTAAAAGGAGAGCCCTCCGGCATCACATCCGGAGGGCTCTTTGTCTACTGGTTATTTGATCTGCCGGATCCGGCTCCCACGGACCAGAAAGGCGTGTTCAGCAATTTCAATCATGGCGCGGTCGTTCATGGAGTCGGTATAAAAATTGCGGACCTCGGCCTCCGGATAGTACGCGTGCAGGAGCGTAACCTTGTTTTCCATAAAGCACAGGCGGCGGAATTTACCGGTGGCGGGATCAATACTGGAGCCGATATACCTGTGAATGCCCATTCGCCGCATAATCTCATCAAGGAGGAAGTCTGTGGTTCCGGAGATGATGATGTCGTCCTCGCGCCGTACTGCTGCATACCAAGGCTTGATCTTTTTCTCATGACGGTCCCAAAACTGCACCGAGCTCTCCCGCAGATCCCCCATTTTTACGTAATAGCTCTCCAAAAAGGCGGCATAGGCCGCCACGGCCTGCTCTACGGTGAACAGGTGCAGGGCGTCCTTGATCCCGATACAGGCCAGCCCCGGCAGGTGCGGCCAGATTCCGGGATCCCGGCGCATATACCAGAGGATAAAATCCACCAGGGATTCTCCCCGGTAGATCGTGTTATCAAAATCATAGACATTGACTTTCATGTGGTCTCCCCCCGTGGCAGCGCGGTGTTTCCGTAGGTATTGTAGCGGTTCCGATGCCGGAAATCAAGTCCCCGGTTTGCATTTTTCCCATCGGGATAGTATAATCTACCATATGATCGCCGGGGCGGGGGAATGCCCCACAATGTACCGCTTTAAGTGATGACTATACGTTTTTCAATATAGAATGGGAGTGACACGATGAAGCTTGCTCTGATCGCGGCCGATCCCGCGGCTGCGCGGGAAAAGCTGCGGGGGTTCTCCGGCCCTGTGACGGAGATCGGCCTTGCGGATGGGGAATATCAGGCGCTGCGCCGCGCCGCAGAGAGTGACGCAGATTATGTCTTGAAGGTCAATGACGTCCGGGCGGCCGCCGAAGGGGAACTCATGCGCGCCGCCGCCCTTGCGGGGGAGAAGGCGCTCGTGATCGGCCGCGGGGAAAAGCCCGGCCTTTCCGGCTTTATGATGCGGCTCGTGTACACCTATTCCTTCCGGATCTTCATGAGGTGCGGCGCGCCGCTGTTTCTTCTGATCGACAGGCGCAGGCTCGCGGAATATCTGGAGGACTGCACCCCTGACTTTGTCTGCCTGGATGCGGCTGTAATTGCCTCTGCCTATTATGATCACGCGCCCATCGGCGCGGTGGACTGCGCGGCGGCCTCCCGCTATGCGGCGGAGACAGCGGGCCGGGTGTTTGGCCATGTGTTCCACTCGCTGAAAACGTTCAAGCAGCTCGACCTGCGCCTGCAAAAGCGATATGGGGTGTACAAGCAGGAGGAGACGCACCGGCGGGAGATGGGCGCCGTGGACAGGGTGCTCGCCCTTGCCCACCGGGAGATGGTCACCTACCTGATCTTCGGCGTACTGACCACGGTCGTCAATTACGTCGTCTACTGGCTGTGCACGCTGATCCTGACCCCGGATGTTTTCCTGCGGGATAAGAATTATCTGGTCTCTAATGGGATCTCCTGGATGGCGGCGGTGGCATTTGCGTATGTGACCAACAAGCTCTTCGTCTTTGGCAGCCACAGTTGGAAGCCGTCCACCGTCGCGCGGGAGGTCGTGGCCTTTGTGGGTGCGCGCCTGCTCTCTCTCGTGTTTGATATGGGGATCATGTTCATATGTGTCTCACTGATCGGGATCAATGAGTTTATTGCCAAACTGATTGCGCAGATTGTGGTTGTGATCCTCAATTATATTTTCAGCAAACTGTTCATTTTCCGAAAGAAAAAGTGACAGGCGGGCCATAAACCGCCGAAAAACAGGAAAAACTTGATTTTTTGCTTTTTCTGTGCTATACTACCATGCGTAAGCATGATGTCAGAGAGTGGGGCAACCCGCTCTCTGCTTCATATAGGGGCTTTTTCCCCGACTGACAGCGAGGAGGAATGGCTTTGGCAAAGGGTTCTACAGTGGACGCGGTGCGCGCGCTCGTGCAGCCATATGCGGATCAGCTTGGGCTGACGCTCTGGGATGTGACCTTCACCAAGGAGGGGGCATCCTGGTACCTGCGTATCTATATCGATAAGGAGGGCGGTGTCAACATTGATGACTGCGCTGCTCTGAGCCGGGCGGTCGATGAGCCGCTCGACGAGGCGGACCCGATCGACAAGGCCTATTTTCTGGAGGTCTGCTCCCCGGGGATCGAGCGGGAGCTGCGCCGGGAAGAGCACTTTATGGCCTATCTGGGGCAGCGGATTAAGGTGAAGCTGATCCGGTCGGAGGACGGCCCGCGTGAATTTTCCGGCACCCTGGCAGACTACCGGGACGGCATGCTGACGGTGGAGACGGAGCAGGGGGCCCGCACATTCAGTAAAAAAGACGCCGCGCACATCAATGCGGACGATTTTGGAGGGTAAATAACATGGTCAATGAAGAATTTTTCCAGGCGGTCAAGATGCTCGAGAGTGAAAAGGGCATTCCCGCGGACTATCTGTATGAGAAGATCCGCACGGCGATCGTCGTCGCCATCCGCCACGACTATAACGGCAAGGATATCGTCTTCTGCGATATTGACCCAGAGAAAAACGAGCTGAAGGTATATGTGCGCAAGAATGTCGTGGATGAGATTGAGGACGCGGATACCGATATCACCGTCGACGCTGCCAAACAATATAATAAGGATGCCGTAGCGGGCGATTTTGTGGATATTCCGCTGGAGACGCATGACCTCGGCCGTATTGCGGCCCAGACGGCCAAGCACGTTATCCGTCAGGGAATCCGCGAGGCGGAGCGCGGCAGCATCATGCAGGAGTTCCGCTCCAAGCAGCAGGAGATTGTCACCGCGCGTGTCGACCGGATTGACCCCGTGACGGGCAACGCCTCCCTGGAGATGGATAACTTCCAGGCTACGCTCATCAAAAACGAGCAGGTCCCCGGCGAAGAGCTGCACGAGGGTCAGCTCATTAAGGTCTATATCGTGGAGGTGCGCGATTCTGAGCGCGGGCCGCGTGTGATGATCTCGCGCACGCATCCCGGCATGATCCGCCGCCTGTTTGAAAACGAGGTGCCGGAGATCTATGACGGCACGGTGGAGATCAAGTCCGTCGCCCGCGAGGCCGGCATGCGCTCCAAGATCGCCGTGAGCAGCAGGGATGAAAATGTCGATCCCATCGGCTCCTGCATTGGGCCGCACGGCTCCCGCGTAGGCGCCGTGGTAGATGCGCTCGGCGGGGAGAAGATCGATGTCGTCAAGTACGATGAGGATCCGGCCGTATTCGTCGCCTCCGCGCTGGCGCCGGCCACTGTGTTGGGTGTCGATGTTGAGGAGGGGGAGAACGGCACGGTCTGCCATGTCACCGTACCGGACGGCCAGCTCTCCCTGGCTATCGGCAACAAGGGGCAGAACGCCCGCCTTGCCGCCAAGCTGACCGGCTGCAAGATTGACATCAGCCCGGAGAGCGGTTTCTATGAGGGGCCGTCCGAGAAGTAATCCGGCAGGGCTGAGCCATTATATAAAGGGGGGATTTCTCCTTGGTCCAGAAAAAGAAAATACCGCTGCGCAAATGCTCCGGCTGCGGGGAAATGAAGCCTAAAAAGGAGCTGGTCCGCGTTGTGCGCAGCCCGCAGGGGGAAGTCTCGCTCGATCTCACGGGGAAGGCCCCGGGCCGCGGCGCCTATCTGTGCAGGAGCGTTGAGTGTTTTGCCCGCGCCCGCAAGGCCAAGCGGTTCGAGCGCTCGCTCGCGTGCTCCATCCCCGAGGATGTCTATGACCGCATGGAAGGGGAGATCCGGAAAAATGAGTGACGCTTTTCTGAATCTGCTCGGCCTGGCGCGCAGGGCTTCCAGACTCTCGCCCGGGCATGATGCGGCGCTCGCCGCGGTCCTCAGGCGGCGAGCCAGGCTGATCCTGCTCACCTCGGATGCCTCCGAGCGGCTCGTGCGCGAGTTCGTCCGGGCGGGCGAGGAGCGGATCACCATATTGAAGCTGCGGTACACGATGGATGAGATCTATCACGCGGCGGGCGTCAGGGCGGCAGTTCTGACGATTGACGACGAGGGGTTTGCACGCAAGCTGCAAGAATTGAATAATCGGGAGGAAACCAGCCTATGATGATAAAATACAGAGCGCATGAGGTCGCCAAGGATTTTGGCAAGCAGAGTAAACAGATCCTGGAGATCCTGCACAAGCACACCGACTCCGATAAAAAGGCGATGACGGCGCTGGATGAGGAGGAGCTGAACGTCATCTTTGACGTCATCACGGCCACGGACGGCGCCGTGGACAGCTTTGATGAGTATTTCAAGACGGCCTCCGCCAAAAAGGAAGAAAAGGCACCCGCGGCGGCACAGCCTGCGGCTGTGGAAAAGAAGGCGGAAGCAAAGGGCACGCAGCAGAACGCCAAGGCGGCGCAGCCCAAGCAGGAGAAGCCGGTTGTGATTCAGGCCCGCACCAAGGGTGAACTGCGCCGTGTGAATACCCGCGGCGGAGACGTGGAACTGGATAAATATAATGAGAAGTATGACCGGCTCGCCACGGCGACGACCGGCTCCCGTCACAATTCCGACCGCAATATCAATAAGCAGAAGCTCAAGCAGAAGTCCCGCCAGTACCGCAAGCAGGGCGTGCGCTCCCATAAGCGGGAGACGGAGGCGGAGCGACTGAAGCGTATCGCGGCTGAGCGCGCCAAGAAACCGCCGATTGAGATCACCGTCGGCGATGAGATCACCGTCGGCGATCTGGCTGCCAAGCTCAAGCGCACAGCGGCGGACGTTATTAAAAAGCTGTTTTCCCTCGGCGTGATGGCCACGGTCAATGAGACGATCGATTTTGATACTGCGGCCATCGTCGCCTCCGAGATGAACGCTAAGGTCAAGCGCGAGGTCGTCATCACCATTGAGGACCGCATCATTGATGACAGCGTGGACGATGAAAAGGATCTTGTCAAGCGCCCGCCCGTCGTCGTCGTCATGGGCCACGTCGACCACGGTAAGACCTCCCTGCTCGATGCCATTCGCAACACGAGCGTCACGTCTACAGAGGCCGGCGGTATCACGCAGCACATCGGTGCATACCGCGTCCGGGCCAAGGGTGAGGATATCACCTTCCTCGATACGCCCGGCCATGCGGCGTTTACCTCCATGCGCGCGCGCGGCGCACAGGCCACGGATATTGCCGTCCTCGTCGTCGCGGCGGATGACGGCATCATGCCGCAGACCGTGGAGGCGATCAACCACGCCAAGGCCGCCAATGTCTCCATCATTGTGGCCATCAATAAGATGGATAAGCCGGGCGCCAATCCGGAGCATGTCAAGCAGCAGCTTACCGAATACGATCTGGTCCCGGAGGAGTGGGGCGGCGATACGATCTGTGTCCCCGTCTCCGCCAAGACGGGTGAAAATATTGACCAGCTCCTGGAGACGATCCTCCTCGTCGCGGAGGTCAAGGAACTCAAGGCCAACCCGAACCGTGCGGCGCGCGGCGTGGTCATTGAGGCCCGGCTCGATAAGGGGCGCGGCCCGGTGGCGACCTTCCTGGTGCAGAACGGCACGCTCAACGTCGGCGATGTCGTCGTGGCCGGGAAGAGCGTGGGTAAGATCCGTGTGATGGCCAACGACAAGGGCGAGCGAGTCCAGCATGCGGGGCCGTCCGTCCCCGTGGAGGTCATGGGCATGGATGAGGTCCCCGATGCGGGCGATATCTTTGACGCCGTCACGGATGAAAAGCTCGCGCGTGCGCTCGTGGAGCAGCGCCGGCAGACGGAGAAGGAGGAGCACTTTAACGCGATGCACCGCGTCACGCTCGACAATCTCTTTGACTCCATTCAGGAGGGCGAGCGCAAGGAGCTGAACATCATCGTCAAGGCGGATGTGCAGGGCTCTGTGGAGGCCGTGCGTGAAAACCTGCTCAAGCTCTCCAATGACGAGGTCAAGGTCAACGTCATTCACGGCGCGGTCGGTGCGGTCAGCGAGTCCGACGTGATGCTGGCAAATGCGTCCGGCGCAATCATTGTCGGGTTCAACGTGCTGCCAAATGCCGTGGCCAAGGATATGGCGGAGCGCGACGGTGTGGATATCCGCATGTACCGCGTCATCTATGACTGCATTGAGGAGATTCAGGCGGCCATCAAGGGTATGCTCGCCCCCAAGGTGCGCGAGCACCGCTACGGCAGCGCGGAGGTGCGCCAGGTGTACAAAATCTCCGGCGTCGGTACAGTCGCCGGTTCCTATGTGCTCGACGGCAAGATCGTGCGTAATTCGCAGATCCGCGTCGTGCGCGACGGTGTCATCATCGCGGAGGATGCGATTGCATCCCTCAAGCGCTTTAAGGACGATGCCAAGGAGGTCGCCTCCGGCTTTGAGTGCGGCATCGGTCTGGAAAAGTTCAACGATATCAAGGAGGGCGACGTTCTGGAGTCGTTCGCTATGGAGGAATACAGGGATTGATTGGCTGCGGGGCACTCTGCCTGACGGGGTGCCCCGCCCTTTCCGTCCCATGAGTGAGCGCGGAATCTATCCGGAGCACCGGCTGTGTGCGCGGTTGATTCAGCGATTATGGGAGTGGAGGTATCAGCAATGCCCAGCTATAAAAGTGCCCGGACGGCGGAGGATATCCACCGTGAGATAGCCGCCGTGATTCGGGAGCTGAAGGACCCGCGTGTCTCGGGCCGCATCCTGACGGTGGTTCGGGTGGACATGAGCTCGGATCTGGAGTTTGGCAAGGTGTATGTCAGCTCGCTCAACGGAATGGAGGACGCCAGAGAGGCAGTTCAGGGGCTGCACAGCGCGGCCGGCTTCATCAGCCGGGAGGTATGCAGGCGTCTGCAGCTGCGCGCGCGGCCGGTTCTGGAGTTCATCGCCGATGACTCTGTAGAGCGCGGCGCCCAGATTTTCAGGAAGCTCAACGAGCTCAAGGAACACGAATGATCTTCAGCTTTGTATCATCGAGGGGGAAGTATTATGGATATAGGCGTTTCCGAGACGGCTGCCCTTCTGCGGGAGAAGGATAACATTCTCATCCTGTCCCACACCCATCCGGACGGGGATACGCTCGGCTCCGCAACTGCGCTGTGCCGCGCGCTCCAGGCGCTGGGTAAGCACGCCCGCGTCACCTGTGAGGACGCGATTCCGGACAAGTTTGATTATCTGTACCGGGGATTGGATGCCATTGATTTTAAGCCGGATTTTTATGTGGCGGTGGATGTCGCCGATAAAAGGCTGCTGGGGGAGGAGTTTGTCCAGCGGTATGGCGAGCGGATCCTGCTGTGCGTTGACCACCACCCCTCCAATACGAAGTACGCTCAGTATACGCTGCTTGATCCGAAGGCCGCGGCCACCTGTGAGCTGATTGTCCGCCTGATCCGCGCCCTGGGTGTGGAGATGGACGCAGCTATGGCAGATGGGATCTACACGGGCCTGACGACGGATACGGGCTGCTTCCGCTATGCCAATGTGACCAGCTATACGCACCGCTATGCGGCGGATGCGATTGAGGCCGGAGCACACGCGGCGCAGATCAACCGCGTGATGTTTGAGACCATGACGCGCACCTATATGGAGCTTGAGCGCCTGGCAATGGACGGGATCCGGTTTTTCTTTGACGGAAAGTGTGCCGTCATTACGCTGACGCAGGAGATGTACCGCAGAAGCGGATCGGGCGAGGATGAGTGCGACGCCATTGCGGCCATCCCGCGCCGGATTGAGGGCGTGGAGATCGGCATGACCCTGCGGGAGAAAAAGAATGGGAAGTTCAAGGTCTCCGTCCGCACGAACGATTCCATTGATGCTTCCGCCGTGTGCCGTCTGATGAACGGCGGCGGCCACGCCCGCGCTGCGGGCGGCGAGGTGGACGGTCCGCTGGAGGAGGCCGTGCGTACGGCGGTCGAGGCCGCGTCCGGATTTATCGGTTAATTGTTGAGTATAAGCGAAAGGATCTTACAGCAGCTATGGCGGGAATCATTTGTCTGGACAAGCCGGAAGGGATCACCTCGTCAAAGGCGCTCGCCATCGTGCGGCGTCTGGCGGGGACGAAAAAAGCCGGGCACACCGGCACGCTGGACCCGATGGCCACAGGGGTGCTGCCCATCTTTCTGGGGCGGTCCACCCGGCTGATCGGCGCACTCCCGCCCCGTGCCAAGGAGTACCGCGCACAGGTGTGCCTGGGCCTGACGACGGATACGCTCGATATTACAGGCACAGTGCTGGAGCGCAGGGAGGCGCACGTGACCCGGGAGCAGCTCGGCGGTGCACTGGACGCTTTTGTGGGGACCACATTGCAGACGCCCCCAATGTATTCGGCTGTATCCGTTAACGGCGTACGGCTCTATGAGCTTGCGCGGCAGGGCATAGAGGTGGAGCGCAAGCGGCGGCGGATTACCGTTTACTCAATCAGCGCGGCCGATTTTCGAGAGGGGGAGCAGGAGTTCATTCTCACGGTCCGGTGCTCGGAGGGGACGTATATCCGCACCATTGCCGACGATCTGGGGCGTATGCTCGGCTGCGGCGCCTGCCTCAAAGCGCTGCGGCGTACATACAGCACTGGTTTTGCGCTGAGTGACTGCATTACGCTCGATCAGGCGCGCGCACTCGCGGAGAGCGGACACCTTGCGGAGCGGATCCTGCCCGAGGACCGTGCGTTCCTGGGATATGCCCCCCTGACCGTGGCACAGACGCAGGTGCGCCGCCTGCGCAATGGGGCCCCGCTGGCACTCGACCGCATCGGGCGCCCCGCGCCCGGGATCTATCGCGTCTATGAACGGGAAACCGGGATGTTCGTGGGTCTTGGCCGGGCGGACCACACCACAGGCGAGTTCCGGGCAAAATCAATTTTACCGTCAGAGGAGGGGGAGACGATTTGAGCGCAATTCGCGGACTGGAAAATTTGAGCGGCAGCGCGACGAGTGTTGCCCTCGGGAATTTTGACGGACTCCACATCGGGCATGTGCGCGTGCTTGCAAACGCCGCAGCTTATGCGCAGGGGGCGGAGCCCGCAGTGCTGATGTTTGAGGACCATCCACGCAAGCTGCTCAGCGGTAGAATGCCGCCGCGGCTGATTACACCCAGCCTGCGCACCCGCATGCTGCGCGGTATGGGGATCAAGCGGGAACTGTATATCGACTTTTCACAGGTTCACGCCATGAGTCCGGAATCATTTTTTCATGATCTGCTGATCGGGCAGCTGCATGCGCGTGTTCTCTCCTGCGGATATAATTACCATTTTGGCGCGGGAGGCACCGGGGGTGTAGCGCTCCTGCGTGAGCTCTGCACGGCGCACGGCGTCACCCTCCATGTGGCAGACTGCGCGGAGTATGCCGGGGAGCCGGTCAGTTCCACCCGTATCCGGGCCGCGATTGCGGACGGCCGCGCAGAAGAGGCGCGCCGGATGCTCGGGCATCCGTTCTCCTATGACTTCAAGGTCGTGAGCGGGGACCGGCGCGGGAGGCTGCTCGGTTTCCCCACGATCAACCAGTTTTTCCCAGCGGACTATGCCGTGCCCAAGTTCGGGGTCTATGCGGCGCGTGCCTGGGTGAACGGGCGCTATTATCCCGCCATGGCCAACATCGGCGTGCGTCCTACGATCGGGACTCAGTCCATGCGCAGCGAGACATGTATCCTCGGATTTTCCGGCGATCTGTACGGGAAAAACGTAGAGGTGGGTCTGCTGGCTTACCTGCGGCCGGAGAAAAAGTTTGACGGGCTGGAGGCGCTGGCGGCCCAGATGACGGCGGATGCGGAGAGTTCGCGCCGGGCGTTTGACACAGCTGTGGCGGAAGGCTTGACCTGAGAAAAACCCTCTTTACTTTTTAAAGATCTTGTGGTATACTAAACAAGGTTATGGGCACCCGTAACCAGAGGATACCCGCTGCTCGGAGCAGGGCGTACGCCGCATCATGCGGAGGTCACCTTACCCTGCGCTGGGGGCGCGGCAATATTTTTAATGAGGTGAAAGCAATGACAGCACAGGAAAAAACCGAAATCATGAAGGCGTATGCACTCCACGAGGGTGACACGGGCTCTCCGGAGGTCCAGATCGCCGTTCTGACAAAGCGCATCAACGACCTGACCGAACACCTGAAGACACACAAGAAGGATCATCACTCCCGCCGCGGCCTGCTGAAAATGGTCGGCCACAGGCGTAACCTGCTTGCATATCTTCAGAAAATCGATATCGAGCGCTATCGTGCCATCATCGAGAAGCTCGGCATCCGTAAATAAACATGTTGATCGGGGGCAGGCGATAGGATTTTATCGCCTGCCCCATCGTGTGTGATTTTGCCATCAAACGCTCCCGGCGGGTTCGGGGGAGGCTTTTAGCAGTGAACCGATGGCCCGGCCTCGGACAGGCCATGGGTTTATTGCTAAGATCTCCGTCTGCTGCCTCGCCGATGCGTGTAAGATAAAGTGAGGTAGTAAAATGTTCGAAAAATTTAAGAAGTTTGAAACGCAGCTCGCCGGCCGGCCGCTCGTCGTGGAGACGGGCAAGATGGCCCAGCTGGCAGGCGGTTCCTGCCTGATCCGCTATGGCGAGACGGAGGTCATGTGCACCGCCACCATGTCGGCTAAACCGCGTGAGGGGATCGATTTCTTCCCCCTCTCCGTCGACTATGAGGAGAAGCTGTACGCCGCCGGTAAGATCCCCGGCTCCTTCCAGCGCCGCGAGGGCCGCCCGAGCGAGAAGGCGATCCTCGCCTCCCGCGTGATCGACCGCCCCATCCGCCCGCTCTTCCCCAAGGATATGCGTAACGATGTCGGCGTCGTGGCCACGGTCATGTCCGTGGACCCGGACTGCCTGCCGGAGATCACCGCTATGATCGGCGTTTCCGTGGCCATCTCCATCTCCGATATCCCGTGGAACGGCCCCATCAGCGGCGTCTCCGTCGGCCTGGTGGACGGCGAGTTTGTCATCAACCCGACTGAGGCCCAGCGTGAGAAATCCCGCATGGCCGTGACCGTCGCCTCCACGGATCAGAAGGTTGCCATGATTGAGGCCGGCGCCCAGGAGGTATCCGAAGAGGATATGTTCAACGGAATTATGAAGGCGCATGAGGAGAACCAGAAGATCGTTGAATTTATCAAGCAGATCCGTGCGGAGGTCGGCCGCCCGAAGGTGGACTTCCCCTCCAATGATCCGTCCCATGAGATGTATGAGGATGTGGAGCGCATCGCGATCGACGATGTGCGTAAGGCGCTCGATACAGACGACAAGCGCGTTCGCGATGAGAACCTTCAACCCATCTACGAGCGCGTGCATGAGCTGCTCGATGAGAAATATCCCGAGGAGACGGGCAAGCTGGATGACTGCCTGTACAAGCTGCAGAAGTTCGTCGTCCGCCGCTGGCTGCTCGACGACGGCAAACGTGTGGACGGGCGCGGCATCAACGAAATGCGCCCGCTCGCGGCGGAGGTTGGCCTGCTCAGCCGCGTGCATGGCTCCGGCATGTTCACCCGCGGCCAGACCCAGGTGCTCACCGTGACCACCCTCGGCCCGATCAGCGATGCCCAGATGCTCGACGGGATTGACAACGAGGAGTCCAAGCGCTATATCCACCACTACAACTTCCCGTCCTACTCTGTCGGTGAGACGAAACCCAGCCGCGGCCCCGGCCGCCGCGAAATCGGCCACGGTGCCCTCGCGGAGCGCGCGCTTGTCCCGGTGATCCCGAGCGTGGAGGAGTTCCCGTATACGCTGCGCCTTGTCTCCGAGGTGCTCTCCTCCAACGGCTCCACCTCTCAGGCGTCCATCTGCGGCTCCACGCTGTCCCTGATGGATGCGGGCGTCCCGATCAAAAAGCCCGTCGCCGGCATCTCCTGCGGCCTCGTCACGGAGGGCGACCGCTTTATGACCATGGTCGATATCCAGGGCCTGGAGGACTTCTTCGGCGATATGGACTTCAAGGTTGCCGGCACGAAGGACGGCATCACCGCCATCCAGATGGACCTGAAGATCGACGGCCTGACACCGGAAATTATTAAGGAGGCGCTGGAGAAAACCCGTGTCGCCCGCAACTATATCATCGATGAGATCATCCTCAAGTGCATCCCGGCGCCGCGCGCGGAGCTCTCCAAGTATGCGCCCAAGATGCTCACCACCAAGATCCCGATTGATAAGATCAGCGAGGTTATCGGCAAGCAGGGCAAGGTCATCCAGAAGATCTGCGCCGAGTGCGACTGCAAGGTGGATGTCGAGGAGGACGGCAGCGTGTTCGTCTCTGCTATTGATCTGGACAACGCTAAGCGCGCCCTGCTCATGGTCGAGACCATTGCCAAGGATCCGGAGATCGGCTCCATCTTCAAGGGTGTCGTGACCCGCATCATGCCGTTCGGCGCGTTCGTGGAGATCGCCCCCGGCAAGGAGGGCCTTGTCCATATCAGCCGCCTCGATATGAAGCGTGTCGAGAAGGTGGAGGACATTGTCAACGTGGGGGATGTCGTGATCGTCAAGGTTATGGAGATCGACGATCAGGGTCGTCTGAACCTCTCCCGCCGCGATGCGCTGATGGATGTTGAGGGCCTTAAGCCCGAGCAGAGCAGCGCCCCCGCCCCGCGCCGGAACCGCGGCCATGAGTTCAAAAATCACAACAGGCACTGATCGGCTGGATATTCTGTCCACCTGTTCATAACAGCACAATGCAAAGGACCCGTAGGGGGAATTCCCCCCCCCACGGGTCCTTTTTATGTTGTGCAGATCACAGCGCCTGAATCAGGATCACTTCATTGTAGTAGGCGCCGCGGATATGGACCGCAATTCCGACATTCATGAGGTAGGCGCCGCTTTTTTTATAGGTCTGGCCCTGGAAGGTGAGCGTGTATCTTGTATTTTCATCCAGTCCGCCAAAGCAAATCGGGATCTTTTTCTTATAAAATCTTGTCCCGCGTGCCGTCAGGAATGCGACGCTCTCTTTTTTGTCGGCTGACACATACTGGTTGAGGGAGACCTCGTCCGTATCGTGATCAAGCAGGCGATACAGATCGCCGAACTGGACGATGCTGCGGATTTGTTTATAGAGCCCTATGTTCTTTTTACAGATCTCCAGGTCGGTACTGCTGTAATGCGAAAGGTTTCCGCCGATGCCGAGAGCCCCCTGCATTGCAACTGCAAACCGGAAATCAAGCGAGCAGGGCTTGTTGATCCCGGAGATATCCGTCACCCACGCACGCATTGTTTTAGTGGGCCTTAAAAGTGCGTATCCCTTCTGGATTGCCAACCGGTCAATGGCGTCCGTGTTGTCGCTGGTCCAGGCCTGGTCGAAATGGGACAGCGCGCCAAGATCACATCTTCCGCCGCCGGAGGCGCAGCTCTCGATTGCCGTGCCGGGATGGCGCTCTTTCAGTTTATCCACAATGTCGTAGACCGCCTTTGTGTGCAGATAGGAGTACATCTTGGGATCCTCCAGATTTTCTGCCCCTGTCTGGGAGAACGGACGGTTCATATCCCATTTGATATACTTGATGTTGTGTTTGGTGAGCAGTGTGTCAAGCGTAGTGAAAATGTAGTCCTGAACGTCCTTGCGGGTCATATTCAGTACCAGCTGGTTCCTGAGTTCGCAGGCGTCCCGGTGGCGGTAATGATACGTCCATTCCGGATGCGCACGGTACAGATCGCTGTCTTTATTGACCATCTCTGGTTCTATCCACAGGCCAAAATCCATTCCCAGCTCGTTGACTGCCTGAATCAGCGCGTCAAGGCCGTTAGGGAATTTTTCCGGATTGACATACCAGTCGCCCAGGCCCGCGTGATCGTCTTTCCGCTGGCCGAACCACCCGTCGTCCATGACAAAGAGCTCCACGCCGATCTGTGCAGCGATCTTTGCAAGCTCAATCTGCTGTGCTTCATTGACGTCGAAACCAGTGGCCTCCCAGGAATTGTAGAGAACGGGCAGAGGTGTTTGGGCAAACTGCTTGGGCAGCAGGTGCTCCGTGACAAATCGGTTCATCTGCCGGGTCATTTCTCCGTACCCCTGCGTATAACCACAGTACACGGGTGGGGTATCAAAAGATTCCCCGGCTAAAAGCGTATGTGAAAAATCAAAGTCGTTCATCCCAAGTGCGATTCTTGTGATGCCAAAGGAGTCCCTTGAGGCGCTGACCTTAAAATTGCCGCTGTAGGCAAGCGAGGCAAAATAGACATCGCCAGTATTTTCATCTGCGTTCTGAGCGGCGATAAAATGCGGCGAATGGCCGTGATTTGTGGCCCCCTTGCGGCTGTCCCACATGGCATAGCCGCCCTCCAGCCGTGTGGCGGTCTCCACAAATTCACCGCCCCACGCGCCGTTTGTATTCCGGAACGTATAGGGCTTTGTGGAGGGGAGAGAAAACTGGGCGCTGAACAGCCGCTCAAAGCGGATTTCGGTCTCCCCGGTATTGCGCACCGTTGTCCAGCGCTGGATGATGTCGCTGTGTGGAAAGATCCGGTAGTTTAAAACGACCTCCAGCGGATAGTGGGTATCTTTAAAACGAACACTGAGGGAGCTGTCGTCCGCCGCATAATCGCAATATGCAAGCTGGATCTCCCGGCACTGGTCGGAAAATTGGGCCTTGATATCACATTCACGGTACATCGTCAGACCAAAGGGCGTGTACTCCTGTTTGTACTCGTCCAGCATGGTGTTGTTGGAGCTTTCATCGGAGCCGATGCAGATCGAATAGTCGTCAGCAGGGCACTTTCTGCCCCAGTGGATATGGCGGTTGCAGCCGGCGTCATCGATCCCAAAGACATAGTGGGTGTTCGGAGTCTCCAGGATAAACAGATAGTTTTCTTTATTTATTTTGATCATTTAGTCTCCCCCTGTTGTAAAACACTCTGATTTATGGTATGTTAAGAATATCACAATAGTAATTGTAAATATATGGGATATTTCACATGAAAGGTATGAATTATCACAATGTACGAGAATATTAAACTAATGAAGTGTGAGGATGAGTGTCCGCTTGGGATTCGTTTTGTGGGCGAGACCATGTGTGATGAAAAATTTATAATCACAAGGAACTGTAGTGACCTCACCTCTTTTGAATATATTGTGGATGGGTATGGGACGCTGGAGATCAACGGCCAGGTGCTGCACCCCCAAAAAGGGGATATATTCTTTATCAGGGAGGGCAGCCGGCACAAATACTACTCGCAAAGAGAGAATGGATGGTATAAGTATTTTATCAGCTTCTGTGGACCGCTGGCTGAGGATTTGATTCAATTATACCTGCCCGGGGAGACCTTCCTGTTTGAGGGGTGCTTTATTGAAAAAAATTTCCGCCGTATGTTTGATATCGCCTTTAACAGCGAGGATATGCATCAGGCGCAGACACAGCTTGCAATTGAAGTGTTTAAAGTATTCAGCTACATACGTGATCATCAAAAGACGGATGGAGAGGATCTTGCAGATAAAGTAAAACGGAATATTGAAAATCATATTAGCAGCGGCTTTAATCTGGATGCCCTGTGTGCGGCTATAAATTATTCTAAAAATCATATCATCAATATTTTTTCGAAAAAATATTTCATGACGCCGTATCAATACTATATCAAGTGTAAAATTGAAATGGCGAAGGATTACCTCACCAATTCGGGCATGACAATCAGTGAAATATCCGACGCTTTGGCCTATTCAGATCAGCAGTATTTCTCCTACTCCTTTAAAAAGGAGACAGGATATTCACCTCAAAAATACAGAAAATTAACAAAAATGTGATATTTCATAATTTTTATTTGATATATCCCACTAAAAAGACTGATCAATTGTGATATTATATAAGTCAGATTGCAAAACCAAAAAGTGAAGAGGCGGAATATGTGGAGAACTTGAGTTTTTATCTGGTGACAGATACACATTATTATGACAGCTCCTTCAAACGGACCGGGAGGGCCTATGAAGAGCGCAGCCGCACGGACCAAAAATGCGTTGCTGAAACCCCCGCGATTATTGATGCGGGATTTGAGCAGATCGCCGCGGATCGGGATACCAATATCATACTGATTCCGGGGGATCTGGTATATCGTGGAGAATATCAGAGCCATGTTGGATTCCGCGAACGGCTCTATAAGCTCCGGGAGCAGGGCAAAAAAATTTATCTGATCACGGCGCGCCACGATTATGCGGAGGACCCCGTGGAATTTGACGGGGATCAGACCATTCCCGTCCCCGGGATGCAGCGTGAGGAACTGCGGGATTTTTACCGCGAGTTTGGCTTTGACGGCGCTGTCAGTGAGCACCGGGAATCCATGTCCTATGTTGCGCAGCTGGGGAAGGGCGTTCGGCTGCTGGCGCTCAACTGCGACGGGGACTGTAAGGATTTTAAAGGGATCTGGGATGATCAGATGGCGTGGGCGCTGCGGCAGATTGAGGAGGCTCACCAAAGCGGAAACTACATATTCGCTATGACACATTATCCTCTTTTGCCATTTTCACCGGTGATGAATTTTATCGGCGACGCCAAGCTGACCGATTGGGAAACGGTGGCCAACAAGCTGGCCGATGCCGGGGTCGATTTAATTTTTACGGGTCATATGCACGCGCAGGCGGTCACCGAATACGTTACGGAAAAGGGAAACACCATCACCGACGTCCAGACCGGCAGCTTTGTGGGATGCCCCTGCGCGTACCGGAAAGTGACCTTTACCGACCGCGGAACGGTTGATATCAAATCCTATACGATCGAAGATTTTGATTATGATAAGGGCGGCAGAACGGCGCAGGAATATTTTCAGTGGCGCTTTGATAGGCTGATTACGGATATCATCGATGCCATGGCATATGATTTTGACACCTTTACGGGGCGCTTTGGCGGCCCTGAAAAGAATAAAAAGCTCAAAATTCCTGTCACTATTATCGGCAAGGTTCTGCAAAAGCTGACCCTGAAAAAGCTGGGGCGTCTGCTGTGGTTTAAGGTCGATCAGAGCGTGGCGGACAGACTGGTCAAAGATGTCGGCGTTGAGCTGGTGCGGAATGTCTTTGTCGGAAACGAGCCCTATGTTCCCGGTACCCCGATCTATGAGACGATGGCAAAAATGCTCAGACGGCTGCATCCGATCACGCATATCATTGAGAAAAAAGCCGGCACCAAGAATCCGGTGCTGGCGGATATTGACACATTCGCGCTCTCCATGATCGGAGATGAAAAGCAGAGAGATTACGATGCCAAAATTATGGTTAACGCATCGGATTACAGAAAATGAAAAGGTGGTAAAAATGTCTACAACATTATTAAGTGCCCCACCGGCACATAGCGCAGACCAAAAGAACGTAAAAAGGGGCGAATTCATCTGGTACCTGATTGCCGTCTTCTTCTATACGAACATGACCGGTATGGTCGGGCAGTACAGGAGTTCTTATCTGGTCGACGTGTTGCAGCTGCCGGAGAATATGTCCTCCCTGTTCAATGTGGTTTCCGGCGTGGTTCCGTTTGTCCTGAATTTCTTCATCGCCATGTATATTGACGGCCGTTCCATTGGCAAAAAAGGAAAGTTCAGGCCGCTTGTCATGCTGGTCGCGATCCCAATGGGGATTCTGCTCTGTCTGAGCTTCTGGGCGCCCAGCGGCCTGACCGGCACCTGGCTCATGATCTACCTCTGCACGATCGCAGTCCTGTGGGGCTGCCTGTGCACGGTAGGCAACACGGTGAACAACGTGGCCGTTGTTATGACGCCCAATCTGAAGGAACGCGATACGATCATTTCCTTCCGCGGGATTGCCTCCTCCATCGGCAACTCTGCACCACTTGTAGTTATTATGGTGCTCGGCCTGATTTGGAAGGATGATCTGGGCACCCAGTACATCGTCGGCGCTGCACTGTGCAGTGTGGTCGGAATATTGACCATGATGTTCGGGATGCGGTCTGTACGGGAGCGCGTTGCCTACGAGAATGAAAAGAAAAATCCGCTCATCGGCTTTGTCGATGTTCTGCGGAACAAGTATGCGTGGACCATTATTGTCTCCGAGTTTTTAAAGAGCTTCAGGAGCATCGCCAACTATATGGGCGTATTCCTGGCGGCGGCGCTCCTTGGCAGCTCCAACAAATTTTTGCTCTTTGGCTTGCCGACGGGCATCGGCACCGCCGTGGGAATGCTGGCAATCAATTTCCTCTTAAAGAAGTTTGATTCCAGGGTCCTTTACATCGCCAGCGGAATCTATTCGGTAATTGCCAATACTGCGGCTTTCGCCATCGGGTATCTGTACTTTAAAAACGGCGGGGCGGCCCTTCAGGTAATCTTCATTGTATTCCTGTTCCTGATCGGTCTGCAGTTCGGCGCTTCAAACCTGCTGCCCAATATGTTCCAGGCGGATGTGCTGGAGGACATTGAACTCAAAACGGGCAAGCGCCTTGATATTTCCCTCTCGTTTGTCATCAGCATTTTCACCATGGTGAGCGGCACGATTGCCGGTGCGCTGTCCCCACTGGTGCTGTACGGCGAAAATTCCATCTGCGGTTACATCCAGGGCCTGCCGGACGGCACGATGCAGTCCTTCCATACCAAGATCATGATGCTGTTCTTCTATACGATTTTCCACGGTCTGATGATGTTTCTTGCGGGGGTCCCGTTCTTCTTCTATAAGCTGACCGGAAAGAAAAAAGAGGAAATCCATGAAAAATTGCTGGAACAGAGAGCTCATTATAAAAACGCGTCAATAGATCTGGATTAACAAATAGATCCCATGCAAGGGGAGGCTGAGACTGTTCCAAAAACCTCCATGCATAAGTTTTTTAGAACGAGTAGCACCTGATCGTGCAAATCAGATCGGACAGGGTAGATAGGTACAACTTTGGCCATTTGTTAAAAACACTTAAAAGGCCGCACAAACCACGATGGATGACAGGGCATAATACGTTTTACACTGGCTGGACGCGGGACGGAGGCCCTCATCTCATCACGGCAGCTTCCCTTGAGGGGAAGGGCTTTTGTAAATTTAAAAAAGAGCTTCCGCAGCATCTTATCCATGCGGGAGCCCTTTTGTTTGTCAGTCCTTTTCGTTTGAGGGACAGGGGAATTAAATTTTTTGATTCCCCGTGGACCACACATGCTGTGCTGATGCGGTGTCCGCGGTGTTCTGTGCCATCACGCCGACCAGACGGTGCGGGATATATAGCTCCTCCAGATAGGAGATCTTTCACCGCTCAGGGTCAGGTCCACGGCCATGGCGGCGCCGTCGACATGGTGCAGTTTCGTCGCGCCGACGATGGGGGCGGTGACCTTTGTCAGCAACCACGCCAGGGAGATCTCCGTCATGGTGACGCCGTGCCTGTCGGCAAGCTCCACCACCCGGTCAATGATGGCGCTGTCCTGTTCTGCGGTGGCATCATATTTGAGATGGGCGTAGCTGTCCTCCTGCATGCGTTTGGACGTTTCGCCGGGATGCTTGGAGAGTTTTCCGCCTGCAAGTGCACTGTAGGGCGTCATGGCGATGTTCTCCTCCCGGCAGTAGGGCACCATTTCCCGCTCCTCCTTGCGGAAAATCAGGTTGTAATGCCCCTGGACGGAGACAAATTTTACAAAGCCCTCTTTTTCCGCCAGGGCATTTGCCTTTGCCAGCTGCCAGGCAAAACAGTTGGAAATGCCAATATACCAGGTCTTACCCGCCCGGACCGCATTGTTGAGTCCCTCCATGATCTTATAGAGCGGGGTCTGATAATCCCACATGTGATAGATGTACAGATCCACGTAGTCCATACCCAGGTTTTGCAGGCTCCGCTCCAGCATCCGCTCAATATGCTGCTGGCCGGTGACGCCCGCCGCAATCCCCTCCGGCGTGCGGGGGAGGAACTTGGTTGCAACGACTACATTGTCACGCGCCGCGAAGTCCCGCAGCGACCGCCCCAGGTACTGTTCACTCGTGCCGCTCTGGTAGGCGATTGCCGTATCAAAGAAATTGATGCCCAGCTCCATCCCGTGCCGGATGATCTTGCGCGAGTGCTCCTCGTCGATCGTCCAGGAGTGCTGCCCGTGCTGCGCATCGCCGAAGCCCATGCACCCCATACAGATGCGGGATACCGTTAAATCCGAATTCCCCAATTTTGTATATTGCATTGTGTGTACCTTCCGGCCTGTTATGATTTTACAAAGCATTTTTTTCATTTATAACGACATCATAGCACACAGGGGTGCCGGTTTCAACGGGGTATGATCAGTCCAAGTCGCACAGGCACGTATACACGGGGGAGAGGCGACTGCACAGGTAATCGGAAAAATCCGGCAGTACCGGCGGAGGTGCGGTGGCGGAGAGGCAGCGGGGAATATATACGATCGGGTCCACGCTCTCCCCGTTGAGCAGGTGTGCCAGATTCCCCCTGTGGCGGCGGGCGGTTGAAAGCGCTGCGGCGGTTTCACGGTCCGTCTGTATGTGTGGGTGCGATTTTTCCGTGCGGCGGAATCCCCCGTGCAGATGGATCAGGAAGTAGTCGGCGGTAAACTGCGAGCGGATGGATACCGCGGTAAAGCCCTCGACCATCAGCTTCCGGATCAGAAAGCCGGTCCCCTTCAGCAGCATCTCCGGGGCACAGATCAGGGACCGCCCATCCCCGCTGCACCGGAATTCCACCCTTCGGCCGCCAGTGCCCGCGGCAATGTCGAATGCGTCACAGAACTCCCCCAGTGCGTACTCGATATCAGCGGGGGCCAGCGGAAGTTCTGAGTGGGCGGAGGCGGATGCCATCTCCATCTCAAGCATCTTTTTCCGGCAGAGGTCCTCCATGCAGGCCAGCTCCCGCTGCGCTTCCACCCCGCGCCGCATGCGGTTGCGGATATAGCAGTAGACCTCCTGAATATCGCAGCGCAGGGCCTCGTTTTCCTCCGGGCGTACCTGCGCGGCCTCAATTTTTTTGCACAGTCTGGAAAGAAATGGTTCCACAAAGTCGCCTCCCATCAATTCGCCGTTTAGTATGCCCCGCCCGGAGGAAAAACAATGAGGCCATTTTTGATTGCCAAAAACTTTCAGCGGCCGGCACAGCAAAAAGTTTTTGATCAAAACTTATCAGTATATGGAGCTTTATAGATGGACCGTTAATCTGAGACAGGTTTGGGGGAGAATTACGCTGTGCCACACCTGATTTGCTCACGGGTCAAAAATTGGGCGGCAGAAGTCTCTTCCGCCGCCCGGGATCAAGGGTTTAAGTTCATTTTCGAAAATAACGGAATCACTGTCCACGCTGCTCTGCGGAATCGCGTACGGCTGCCTCCGCCTGATTCTCCTGTGGTGGGTGTTTCGGCTCCAGATGCAGCAGATCGCGGATAAAATCGGCGAGATTGCGGCGGTATTTATACAGGCAGACGGCGCCAAAGCAAGCGGCGCCGATGAATCCGGCTACGATGTCCCCCATTGTGTCCGTGTTTCCATGCTGTACCCCCATCTGGGAGACACAGTCCGTCGTGAATTCGATGATCTCCCAGAATCCGGCACAGGAGCAGGAAAAGAAAAAGCTGAAAAGCGTCAGCAGCAGTGGGTTTTGCGCAATGCTCAGGCGGCCTAGCAGCCACTTGGCGGTATAAAAGCCCACAAAGCCTAAAATGATGCCACTCAAAAAGTGGACCACACGGTCATAGCCGGGGAATAGGTCGTAAAACCGGAGAACCGATCCCGCTGCGGCCGCAACCACAAATAAATTAGCGGACAGGAAAATTCCCGTCGGGAACCGGAGCAAAAATACCCCGATCGCGATCAACGCAAGTTCCATCCCAACCTTGTCAAACAGGCTTACACCAGGCGGCGCAAAAATCGAAAAGAGCAGAATCAGCACCGAGGCTACCAAAAAAATGCCCAGCTTGACGTGCTGTTCATATTTGCTTATTTTCAGATGACGGCGTAAAAAATTTTTCATTTCGGTCTCCCTTCCCGGCTATGACAGCGTAAAAGCCGTTATGGAGCATATAATTCCTCCAATTACAATCTATTTTATTACGTTATCCAACAATTTGCTACAGTTTTCCCAAAAAGTTCAACAAAAATTTGGTTTTTATCTATATCGTTTATATAAATTTTAGAATTATAAAAAGCAGATAAACAGAGCAGGCGCAGCGGAATCCCGCCGCGCCCTGCTCTATGTATTGACAACCACCGGCTTGGCCGGTGGAGAGAGAAAAAGCGATAGCGACGATTGAAGAAAAAAAGACCTCCTTTGTATAATAAAGGCGGGTAACGCCAACCGCACAGAAAACAAAGGAGGTCGGACCGAATGGACGAGCAAAGTTTATCACATACGAAATGGAAGTGTCAATACCACATAGTAATCATACCCAAGTATCGTCGGAAGGTGATATATGGGAAGTTACGATCAGACATAGGGAAAATCCTGAGGAGGCTATGTGAGTATAAACACGTAGAAATCATAGAAGCCCATGCAATGCCGGATCATATGCATATGTTGTTATCCATACCGCCAAAATTGAGCGTAGGTGAGTTCATGGGGTATTTGAAAGGTAAAAGCACACTGATGATATTTGAGAGGCATGCAAACTTAAAGTACAAATATGGACGAAGAGTATTCTGGGCAAAGGGATACTATGTAAGTACAGTAGGAGGGAACAAAAAAGCGATCCAGAAATATATCCAAGAACAGGAGAGAGAAGACCAGATTATGGATCAGTTGAGCTTCAAAGAGTATGAAGATCCCTTCACAGATTTAGAAGACATGTAAAAAAGAAACGCCAAAGTGCGGTTGGCGTTTCTCATTGTGCGCCTTTAGGCGCTGCTGGTATTATGCCCTTTTAGCGCCTATTCTTCATACCACGTCCTTTGGGCGTGGTAGTGATGAAAAACACACTGCATTACCGTTTGAGTTTTGAAGTGCCATTCAGCCCCCAGAGCGGAAACGGCGGACTGGCGATTGGTTTGGCCGCGATCGACATCAGCAGGGTCGGGTTATCATCCGCCGCGATCCGATTGGAGCTCAGTGCACCGCAGGTACGGCACCGGTGGATGATGGCCCACTCGCCGTTCTTGCGTACCCACACGCCGATTGGATCCATGATCCCGCCGCAGAGTGAAGCGCGGTCGCCGGGCCGGTGATCCACATGCAGGCTGCACAGGCAGTGTGGGCAGTGGTTGCGATGAGCAGTCCCCGCTGCCTCCGGATATACCGGAGCGCCGCACGCCTTGCAGGTAAAGCTCTCTGTGCAGGGAGTGTGGCGGTAATCGGGCCGCTCCTGTGCCCGGCGGGACAGAGCGATCTCCCGGTTCCTCCTGCGCTTCTGGCGGAGGTAGTCCGCCTTGTCGGCGGTGAAATCGCTCTCTGCCCGCAGCTTCTGATAGCTCTCCCACCGCTCCGGCGCCAGCTGGCCGTTTTGGATGGCCGCGGCGACGGCACAGCCTGGTTCGCCCTGATGGCGGCAGTCACTGAATTTACATTGTCCCAGGTATTGTTCCACATCGGCAAAGTTCTTTTCAAGGCCCGTATCTGCTTCCCACAGGCCCAATTCGCGCATGCCGGGTGTATCGATAATCATTACACCGCCCTGAGTGCGGAACAGATGGCGTGCGGTTGTGGTGTGGCGGCCGCGGCCGTCCCTTTTCCGGATGGCTCCGGTCCGTGCCAGTTCGGCGCCGGCGAGACGGTTGATCAGCGTGGACTTCCCCACGCCGGAGGAGCCCAGGAGGACGATCGTTCTGCCCGGTTTTAAATAGCGCTCCAGCTGATCGAGTCCCTGCCCGGTGCGGGCGCTGACGGCGAATACGCCGACCCCTGTTGCCACGCGTTCCGCCGCGCGAATGAATGGGGAGCAGTCGTCCGCTTTGTCCGCCTTGGTCAGCAGGACTGCCGGTACGGCTCCGGACTGCCAGGCCATGGTCAGATAGCGCTCCAGGCGGCTCTCGTTAAAGTCGTGCCCCAGCGCCTGAAGGATAAAGACGTAGTCAAAATTCGCCGCCACGGCCTGCTCCCGCTTTCCGTCCGGATCGCGGCGTGTGAAACAGGTGCGGCGCGGCAGAGTCTTTAAAATGCGGCTTTCACCGTTCTCCACCCAGTCGATCTGCACAAAGTCACCCACCGTCGGGATCACGGCGCCGTCGCGGTAGCATCCGGCCTTTAATCGCGCAGTTCCCGTGCCCGCATCGCACACGATCTCAAATAGTCCGCGGTGCACGGCTGTGATCCGTGCCGGGATGCCGGTGCTATCGCTTTCGGACATAGTGGTTGGTTGGAATCCATATTCTGCTAAATTCATGATTGTTTACCTCCAAAAAGTTAGAAAAAAGCAAGTTCGTGATCATTGTTATCAGTCTCCTTTCTCAAAATCGGCTTTTCTCCCAAAGGTATAAAAATCCCGCGGAAACAGAACCTGACCGTCTGTCTCCGCGGGGATTCGGCAGTCGATTTGCGAAAAATGGGCGCAAAAAAAGACACGCCAAACGTGTCCTGCAGGATGCACCGCAAACCGAATGCATGACAGTATTCACGTAAGGTTCATTTACCGGAACAGACTCGGGACCGGATGAGTATCACGGCCGGTTCTGTTCCCGCAGTATTCAGTTCAGGAGAAGATCGCCTTAACCATTACCGACATGCACTTCACTCCCTTCATGTAGATCCGTCGGAGACGGGCGAGATAAATCTATTATATACAGAAGTTGGGGGGAAAATCAAGGGGGTTATCCGAGTTTCAGGAAAATATTGCTGGGCCGGAAATGTCTGGAGATTTGGGCAATATTGTGCTATAATTTGGCGTGATTCTGCAATTTTATGCACCGGATTTGCGCTATAATGCTGTCTGTGTACGGATAGAACGGGGGAAAACCATGAGACAGAATTTCAAGACGACCATGATCGCCTGCTTTACGGGATACGTTGTACAGGCAATCATTAATAATTTTGTTCCGTTGCTGTTTATCACACTGCAAAATTCGTATGACATTCCACTGAGTAAAATCACCATGCTCGTTACCATCAATTTTGCCGTGCAGCTGATCGTCGACATGATTGCTGCCGTGTTTGTGGATAAGATCGGGTACCGGATTTCCATCGTCCTGGCGCATATCTTCTCCGCGGGCGGACTCATCCTGCTGACTGTACTGCCGGATCTGCTGCCCGACGCGTTCACCGGGATTTTGATCTCCGTCATCGTTTACGCAATTGGCGGCGGGTTGATCGAGGTGCTCATCAGCCCGATCATGGAGAGCTGCCCTACGGAGAATAAGGAATCCGCCATGAGCCTGCTCCACTCGTTTTACTGCTGGGGCCATGTCGGCGTTGTCCTGATCTCCACCGTGTTTTTCGGCCTCGTGGGGATCGAAAACTGGCGGATCCTGGCGTGCGTCTGGGCGGTGATCCCCGTGGTCAATGCCGTTGTATTCATCAAGACACCCATGGCGCCGCTGATCGCGGAGGGCGAGAAGGGGATGCCTGTCCGGGAGCTGTTCCGGAATAAGACGTTCTGGTTTCTGATGCTGCTGATGCTCTGCGCGGGCGCCAGCGAGCAGTCGGTGAGCCAGTGGGCCTCCACCTTTGCGGAGAGCGGGCTGGGCGTGAGCAAGGCCGTGGGCGATTTGGCCGGGCCGATGGCGTTTGCAGTGCTGATGGGCAGTGCGCGCGCTTTTTATGGAAAATACGGAGAAAAGATCAACCTCGACCGGTTCATGATCGGGAGCGGGCTGCTGTGCGTATTTTCCTATCTGCTGATCAGTCTGGTTCCGTCCCCCGTGTTCAGCCTGATCGGCTGCGCGCTCTGCGGCCTGTCGGTAGGGATCATGTGGCCCGGCAGCTTCAGTAAGGCCGCCGCATCCATCCGCACGGGCGGCACAGCCATGTTTGCCATGCTTGCCCTCGCGGGGGATCTTGGCTGCTCGGGCGGGCCGACACTCGTGGGTTTGGTGTCCAGTGCGGCGGGCAATAATTTGAAGATCGGTATCCTTGCAGCTGTCGTATTCCCCATCCTCCCCGTGGTCGGTCTGCTGGTGCAGCGCCGGAGCCGGGAAAAGCATCTTTGCACCGGAAAATGAGGTAAAATTAATGGATCTTTTAAAGGTCAGAGACCATCGCGAGATGGCGGATCAGGCGGCGGTGTGGTTCCATTCCAAATGGGGCATACCGGCCGGAGCCTACGCGGAGAGCATGGCGGCGTGCCTGAAAAATCAAAAGGGCGTTCCCCAGTGGTATCTTGTCATGGAGAACGATAAAATTATTGGCGGAGCCGGCGTGATCGAAAATGATTTTCACGACCGTAAAGATCTCACGCCGAATGTGTGCGCCCTGTACGTTGAGGAGGAATACCGGGGCAGGGGTATCGCGGGCGGTCTGCTAAAGGTTATTTGCGCGGATATGGATGATATGGGGGTAGATCCCCTGTATCTGATTACCGAGCACACCTCGTTTTACGAGCGGTACGGCTGGGAATTCCTGTGCATGGTTCAGGGGGACGGGGAACCCGGGATGACACGAATGTATATCCATAAAAATAAAACAGCTCAGGCGGAGGAGGAATAATATGAAACGGCCTGCACTGTCTGTCCTCCCGTGGAGAAGGGCGCCCTATGGCATCGCAATCTTCAGCTTCCTGCTGGCGTTGAGCTTTTGCATCGCTTTCTTCGAATTCGCGCAGATTCTGCCCGAAACCGTCCCAATCCACTGGTCGGAGCGGGGAGGCTTTGATAAGTGGACGCCCACATCCGGGCTGTATCCGCTGGCGTTGATCCCGCTGGGGTACAGCGCGTTTGCGCTGCCGAGCTCAATCTTGCTGATCCGCAGGGATCTGAATGGGTTTGCCTATCTGATCAGCGGTATTTCCCTCTTTCTGACCTGTGCGATGGCGCTGTTTCTGACCTGTGTGATGATGCTGGTGGCGGCCGTTATGATGAATCCTGTGGCGGCGTGAGAGGGGGAGCGGAAGAGCCGTTTGGCACACACGCGAGCCCTTCCCGGAGATTTTGCTAAGAACACTTGAAATATAAATGGAACGTGCTATAATGGGGTAAAATCAGGAGAGGGGTACAGGATGAAAAAGTGGTATGATGAGGAGTACGAATTCCAGATCGAGGTGACAGGCTTTCTCCGCGGCGATCACACGGAGCGGTATTGCCGCAACGGCGAGGAGATCGGAGACAAGTACACCTGTACCTACGGCTGCCCCGTCAATCAGGACGGTCACGGGATCTGCTCCAAAACCATGATGATGCTTTTTCCGCTCATGGAGGCCGTGCGCAGCGGCGGAGATCTCGGAAATCTCGGCGGTACGGATGCGTATACGAAGGATATTGTCTGCCCGGATGGCTGCGTGATGTTCCGGTTGACGGCCAAAAAGCGAGGAGACTGGAATTTTCACAAGGGGAAGTTTTGGGATTGATCCCGCATCGATTAAACTAAAAAGGGCTATGCACGCGGCTTGTCCCGTCTGCATAGCCCTTTTTATAGCCTGTTTTTATCTCCCCATTCGCACATCCCGTCTAAAATAGGGATCAGGGATTTCCCTCTCTCTGTCAGACTGTACTCCACTTTGGGCGGAATCTGCGGATATTCTTCCCGGTGTACCAGCTGATCGGCTTCCAATTCCTTTAATGTGGAGCTGAGCGTCTTATAGGAAATTCCGCCGATATATTTTTTCATCTCATTAAAACGGACCACCCCGAACTCCATTAGGGTGTAGAGGATGGTCATCTTGTATTTTCCGTTGATCAGTGACAGCGTATAGCTGAAGCCGGTCGCCCCGAGGCATTCGCTGGAGATGCAGCGTTCGCTCATCTTACACTCTCCTTTAGGTAAGTATCATACCTGAATGTGCGTACTTGCTTTTTACCCTATTCTTGATATGATTATAGTATCAGCGGTGAAAAAAGTCAATCTCGTAGAATTAGGAGGTACTTAAAATGAGTAAAAAAATTGTAGTCATTACAGGAAGTCCCCGAAAGAACGGCAACAGCTTTGCCATGACGGACGCCTTTATCAAAGCGGCGGAGGCAAAGGGCCATACCGTCACGCGGTTTGATGCCGCCATGATGAAAATCGGCGGCTGTCACGCCTGTGAAACCTGCTATAAGACCGGCAAGGCCTGCTCCTTTGACGACGACTTCAACACCATTGCCCCGGCCATTCTGGCGGCGGATGCCATTGTATTCACCATGCCGGTGTACTGGTACTCCATTCCGGCACAGATCAAGGGCGTGATTGACCGGATCTACTCCCTGGTTGTGGGCGGCAAAGACATTGCCGGCAAGGAATGTGCGCTCATCGCCTGCTGCGAAGAAGAGGACCTGTCCGTACTGGACGGGGTGCGTATCCCGATGGAGCGCACGGCCGCCTTAAACAAATGGAAGATGGTGGGCGAGGTGCTGGTCCCCGGCGTGCTGAACGCAGGCGATATCGAGAAGACGGACGGCTGCCGGCAGGCGGCGGCACTGGCCGATAAAATCTGAGGGAAGGGGTAAAATGGTATGGGCAAAAAAATCGTGATATTGAATGGAAGCCCCCGCAGGAGTGGAAACACCTCGGCGCTTATCAAGGCGTTTACTGAGGGCGCGGAGAGCGCCGGTCACAGCGTGACGGAGTTTTTCCTGGACAGGATGAATATTCACGGCTGCAAGGGGTGCTTTGGCGGGCACAGCAGCAGAGAATGCCCCTGTGTTCAAAAGGACGATATGGATCAGATTTATCCGGCCGTAAAAGACAGCGAAGTGATTGTGCTTGCCTCACCGCTGTACTACTGGAATTTGAGCGGACAGCTCCGGACAGCCGTTGACCGGCTGTTTGCCCTGGAGGAGGGAGACGGCAACCTGCTCCGGGGGCATGGCCGGGCGTCCGCCCTGTTGATGGCGGCGGAGGGCCATGGCTTTGACGATGTGCTTCTCTATTACGATCACCTGATGGAGCATCTGAAGTGGGAGAATCTCGGTCATGTCCTCGCCGGCGGGAACGGCGATGTGGGCGATATCAAGGGAAAGCCCGAACTGCAACAGGCCTATGATCTCGGGAAGTCCATTCAATAAGGAATAAATCAGGAACCCGCAGGGCATTGCCCTGCGGGTTCCTGATCTGTAAGTTTGTTTTGTGTATTGTCACAGGGGTAAAACGGCTTTTACTTTTTCATATACGCCTTTTCGATCTCCGCAATATAGGCGCGGTGGTAATCCTTAGCCGGGTACCAGCGCCCGTCAATGGCCTTATCGGTGAACATATCGGGCGTGATATCGAACTCCGCCATCTTCCGGCAGATCACAAAGGAGTGCGCCTGCTCGATGTACGGCACGCCGTCGATGAATCCCGCGGTCAGCCCCGTCTCGGCGGATTTGTCGATCTCCCGCCCGGACTTGCTGCCGCATACGCCGAGCTCCTTTTTGAATCCGCCGTCAAAATTGGAAATGGTGAAGCGCTCGTTGGCATCCACAAATACCTTGGTGTACCGCTGCGGGCGGATGAAGACGAACGCCGCATCCTTGCCCCACATCTCGCCCATGGCGCCCCAGCTGACTGTCATGGTGTTCCACTTTTCCGGGGTTCCGGCGGTGACGAGCGCCCAGTCATCGGCGATATATTTGAACACATTCTTGAGTTCACGTGCGTTGACTTCCTGAAATTCCATAAAAAAACCTCCAAAACGCTTGAATTTATGCATCTATACACCCATTATACGCCGGCGTAGAGCAAGATAAAAGCCTTTTTGGTGCTTTTTCTTAAAAAAACCGGCCTTTTTTTACGCCGGAGACCAAAAAAGTAAATGGATTTGTTTAAAAAAGAGCGGCGGGGGAGTGGAATCCTGTGGAAGATGACAAAAATACATAAATTATGAATATTTGTGCATAAAACGCTTGATTTTTCGTATAAACGGCGTATAATGATGAATAAGCCAACAACATTTCAAAGGAGATGTCTGATATGAAAGAGATTAAAAAGGTACTGCTCGCCTATTCCGGCGGCCTGGATACGTCCATCATCATCCCGTGGCTGAAGGAGAACTACAACAACTGCGAGGTCATCGCCGTCTCGGCCGACGTGGGCCAGGGCACGGAGCTTGACGGACTGGAGGAGAAGGCGAAGAAGACCGGTGCCTCCAAGCTGTATGTCCTTGATCTGAAAAAAGAGTTTGTGGAGGATTACATCTTCCCCACCATGCAGGCCGGCGCCGTCTATGAGGGCGACTATCTGCTGGGCACCTCCTTTGCCCGCCCGCTGATCGGCAAAAAGCTGGTAGAGATCGCCAAGAAGGAGAATGTGGACGCCATCTGCCACGGCTGCACCGGCAAGGGCAACGATCAGGTCCGGTTTGAGCTGGCCATCAAGGCGTTTGCTCCCAATATGCCGATCATTGCCCCGTGGCGGATCTGGAACATCAAGTCCCGCGAGGAGGAGATTGAGTACGCCGAGGCGCACAATATCCCGCTGAAGATCAACCGGGAGACCAACTACTCCAAGGATAAGAACCTGTGGCACCTCTCCCATGAGGGGCTCGATCTGGAGGACCCGGCCAACGAGCCGCAGTATAACAAGCCCGGCTTCCTGGAGATGGGCGTCTCCCCGGAGCAGGCGCCCGACAAGCCCACCTATGTGACCATCCACTTTGAAAAAGGTGTGCCCACCATGCTTGACGGCGAGGCTGTTGGTGCGGTAGAATTGATTGAAAAGCTCAACAAGCTCGGCGGTGAGAACGGCATCGGCCTGGCCGATATCGTGGAGAACCGGCTTGTCGGCATGAAGAGCCGCGGTGTCTACGAGACGCCCGGCGGCACCATCCTCTACAGGGCGCATCAGGTGCTCGAGACGCTGACCCTCGATAAGGACACTCAGCACTACAAAGAGCTCGTGGCGCAGAAGTTTGCGGAGCTCGTCTATGACGGCAAGTGGTTCACCCCGCTGCGCGAGGCGCTCTCCGCCTTCGTCACCGAGACGCAGAAGACCTGTACCGGCGACGTCAAGCTCAAGCTCTACAAGGGCAATATCATCAATGCCGGCACCACCTCCCCAAACTCCCTGTATAGTGAGGAGTTTGCGACCTTTGATGAGGACGATGTGTACGATCAGAAGGATTCCGCCGGCTTCATCAACCTGTTCGGCCTGCCGATCAAGGTCAAGGCGCTCATCGAGGAGAAAAAGGGCAAATAATCAAAAGCCGTATATCCATCCGGGGAAGTACCGCGGCAGCCGGTGCTTCCCCTTTCAGGCTTTTATCACGGAGGAGACAGCATGAAGCTCTGGGCAGGAAGATTTAAAAAAGAACTCGATCAGACGACGAACGACTTTAACTCGTCCATCTCGTTTGACAGCCGCATGGCCGATCAGGACATCCGCGGATCGCTGGCCCATTCGGATATGCTCTGTAAGCAGGGCATCATCTCGGCAGAGGACCGGGACGCCATCCATGCGGGGCTCAAGGGGATTCTGGACGATCTGCACAGCGGCAAACTGGCGATCGATCCGAACGCGGAGGATATCCACACCTTTATTGAGGGCGAACTGACCACCCGCGTGGGGGATGCAGGCAAGCGCCTGCACACGGCCCGCAGCCGGAATGACCAGGTGGCGGTCGATCTGCGCATGAACCTGATGGAGGAGTGTGGAGAGATCCGCGCCTTGCTCATTGGGCTGGTGAAAGTCCTGGCCGATCAGGCGGAGAAGTACGCCGATACAGTCATGCCCGGATACACGCACTTGCAGCGTGCGCAGCCGATCGTGTTTGGCCACCATCTGCTGGCCTATGCGGAGATGCTCCTGCGCGACATTTCCCGTCTGGATGATGCCGTCAGGCGTATGAAGGTCTGCCCGCTGGGCTCCTGCGCGCTGGCGGGGACCACCTATCCCCTCGACCGGATGATGACGGCGCAGGCGCTCGGGTTTGACGACTACGCCCACAACTCACTTGACGGCGTGTCCGACCGCGACTACTGCATTGAGCTGCTCTCCTGCTTCTCCACGATCATGGTTCACCTCTCCCGCTTCTCGGAGGAGGTCATCCTCTGGTGCTCGTGGGAGTTTAAGTTCATCGAGCTGGACGATGCCTTTTCTACCGGCTCGAGCATCATGCCGCAGAAGAAGAATCCCGACATTGCCGAGCTGGTCCGCGGCAAGGCGGGGCGCGTCTTCGGCGACCTGATGACCATGCTCACCGTGATGAAGGGCATTCCCCTCGCGTATAACAAGGATATGCAGGAGGATAAGGAGGCCGTCTTTGACGCGGTGGATACCGTAAAGATGTGCCTGAAAACCTTCACCCCCATGCTCGCCACCATGCGCGTCAACGCGGAGAAGATGCGTGCGGCTGCCGCGGGCGGCTTCATCAACGCCACGGACTGCGCAGACTACCTTGTTTCCAAGGGGCTGCCGTTCCGCGACGCATACAAGGCAACCGGCGAGCTGGTCGCTCTGTGTATTGAAAAGAATCTAACGCTGGAGACACTCCCGCTTGCGGAGTATCAGAGCGTCTGTGATCTCTTCGGGGAGGATGTGTATGACGCGATCTCCCTTGACCGCTGCGTGAGCGGCCGTACCTCTCAGGGCGGGCCCGCTCCGCAGAACGTACGGGCGGAGGCGCAGCGTGTCCATTCCATCATTGTATCTCTGGAGGGGGAACACACCCATGATTAAAGTCGGTATCATCGGCGCGACGGGCTACGCGGGAGTCGAACTCGTGCGCATTATTCTGGGGCATCCGCAGGCGGAGCTTTCGGCCGTCGGCTCGGTCAGCTTCACGGGCAAAAAGCTCAGCGACGTCTATCCGTCCCTTGCGGACTGCTGCGATATGGAGCTCGTCTCCACGGAAGAGGTCATCGCGCGCAGCGATATTGTGTTCGCCTGTGTGCAGCATGGTCTGTCCCAGGAATTTGCCGCCCAGTGCCATGAGAAGAATGTCAAATTCATCGACCTCGGCGCGGATTTCCGCCTGGAGGAAGAGGCGGATTATAAAGAGTGGTACGGGCTCGACTACACCCACCACGAGCTGCATGAAGAGGCCGTCTACGCGCTCCCGGAGCTGTACCGCGACAAGATCAAGGGGAAAACCGTACTCGGGAATCCCGGCTGCTATCCGACCAGCATCGCGCTCGGTCTGGCCCCGGCGATGAAGAATCACCTTGTCCGCACGCAGGGGGTCGTGATCGATTCCAAGTCCGGCGTGACCGGATCGGGCCGCAAGCTGACGGAGGGGACGCACTACCCCGTGTGCAACGAGGCGTTTGAGCCATACAAAATCGCGGCGCACCGCCACACGCCGGAGATCGAGCAGACACTCTCCGACCTCGCTGGCGAAAAGCTGAAGGTCGTCTTTGTCCCACACCTGCTGCCGGTCAACCGCGGCATCGTCTCCACCATCTACGCCCACCTCAATCCCGGCGTAACAGAGGAACAGGTGCGCGGCGCGTATGAGACATTCTACGCGGATGAGAAATTTGTCCGGGTCAAGCCGGCCGGGCAGACGGCCAACCTGCGCAATGTCAAATGCAGTAATTACTGCGACATCTCCCTGCACGTCGACCCGCGCACCGACACCCTGATCGTCGTCAGCACCATCGACAACATGGTCAAGGGTGCGGCGGGCCAGGCGGTACAGAATATGAATATCCTGTTCGGCCTGCCGGAGGACACGGGGCTGAATATGGTCCCCACGTCATTCTAAGGAGGATTTCACCATGGCAGATTCGATCTCATTTATCCCGGGCGGCGTGACGGCCCCGCAGGGCTTCCGAGCCAACGGGATTCACTGCGGCATCCGCCGCAATAAGAGCAAGAAGGACCTGGCGCTGATCGTGGCCGATACGGACTGCGCGGCGGCCGGGATCTATACGCGCAACCTCGTCTGCGGTGCGCCCATCACAGTGACAAGGGCGCACATCGCGGACGGAAAGGCGCGCGCCGTCATCTGCAACAGCGGCATCGCCAACACATGTGAGGCCGACGGCGTGGAGAAGGCGGAGGGTATGTGCGCGCTCGCATCACAGGTGCTGGGGATTCCCGCAGCGGACTTCATCGTCGCCTCCACGGGCGTGATCGGCCAGCCGCTCGACCTCGCCCCGATTGAAAACGGCATGGCGGAGCTGACCGCCGGCCTGACGGAGGATGATTCCGGTTCGGACGCGGCGGCGCAGGCCATCATGACCACTGATACCCACAAGAAGGAATTTGCCGTCTCCTTCACGCTCGGCGGTAAACCGTGCAAAATCGGCGCGATCGCCAAGGGGAGCGGGATGATCCACCCCAACATGGCCACCATGCTCTGCTTTGTCACCACGGATGCGGCCGTAGCCGCCCCGGTGCTGGAGCAGGCGCTGCGCGATGCGGCGGACGAGACGTTCCACATGATGAGCATCGATGGGGACACCTCTACCAACGACACCGTCTGTGTCATGGCGTCCGGCCACTGTGGGAACAGAATGATTGAGCAGGCCTCCGGTGCGGACTATGAGGCGTTTTATCAGGCACTGCTGGCAGTCTGCCGGGCGATTGTGCGCGAGCTCGCCAGGGACGGCGAGGGCGCTACCAAGCTGATCGTCTGCCGCACCCACGGCGCCAAGACGCTGGAGGCGGCACGCAAATCGGCCAAGAGTGTGATCTGCTCCTCCCTGGTCAAGGCGGCCATGTTCGGCTCGGATGCCAACTGGGGGCGTATCCTCTGCGCGATCGGCTATTCGGGCGCCGACGTGGATGTGAGCGCCATTGACGTAAAATTCGTCTCCTCCGCAGGGGAGATTGAGGTGTGCAAAAACGGCGCGGGCATAGAGTTCAGTGAAGAACTGGCCAAAAAAGTTCTCACCCCGGATGAGGTCATCATGGATGTCTCCCTCGGCTCCGGTGATTATGGCGCGGAGGCCTATGGGTGCGACCTGACGTATGACTATGTGAAGATCAACGGCGACTACCGTACCTGATCGACGGGAGGCAGCAGCAATGGAATTTATCTCAAATCAGGACCGGGCGCAGGTGCTCGTCCAGGCCCTGCCCTACATTCAGCAGTACAGCGGGAAGACGATCGTCATCAAGTACGGCGGCAACGCCATGATTGACGACCGGCTCAAGGATGCCGTTATGACGGATATCGTCCTGCTCTCGCTCATCGGCGTACACGTGGTGCTCGTCCACGGCGGCGGTCCGGAGATTAGCGCCATGCTGAAAAAAGTCGGCAAGGAGAGCCGATTTGTCAACGGTCTGCGCTATACGGACGAGGAGACCATGGAAATCGTCCAGATGGTGCTCGCCGGCAAGGTCAATAAGGATCTCGTGGGCCTGATCAACCGCCACGGGGGCCGCGCGGTCGGCCTGTGCGGGATGGACGGCGGCATGATTAAGGCCGTGCGCACGACTCCGGACGGAGCGGATATCGGCTACGTCGGCGAGATCATCGGTGTGGACACTACGATTATTAAGGATTCCGCTACAAATGGATATATTCCCGTCATCTCCACGGTTGGTGTCGGGGAGAAGGGCGAGGTCTACAATATCAATGCCGATACGGCGGCCGCCAGTATTGCCGCCTGCCTGCACGCGGAAAAGCTGCTCCTGATGACGGATGTGCGCGGACTGCTGCGCGATAAGGACGACGAGAACTCCCTGATCTCCGTCGTCAATGTCAGCGAGGTCAACAGCTTAAAACGCAGCGGCATCATTTCCGGCGGCATGATCCCTAAAATCGACTGCTGCGTGGAGGCGGTACGCCGCGGCGTCAAGCGGACGCATATCATCGATGGCCGGATTGAGCACTCTATTTTGGTGGAGCTCTTCTCCGACCAGGGTATCGGGACGATGTTCCTTTAATTTTGGGAACTTAGGAAAGGGAAGATAACAATGGATTCCAAGCAGATCATTGCGCAGGCCGACGGGGCACTCATGCCGACCTATGCGCACTTTCACGCGGCGATCGTTTCCGGCAAAGGGGCGACCCTCACCGGGGCGGACGGTCAGACGTATATCGATTTTACCTCCGGTATCGGCGTCAACTCCCTCGGGTATGGTGACGCGGACTGGGCGCAGGCCATCGCCGATCAGGCGGGCAGGCTCCAGCATATTTCAAACCTGTATTACGCCCCGTCCATGGCGGCGTTTGCTGAAAAAATTACGCGGCGCACGGGATTTGAGCGTGTCTTCCTGTGCAATTCCGGCGCGGAGGCCAATGAGTGTGCGGTCAAAACGGCGCGTAAATACGCCTATGACCATCGCGGCGCGGGCCACTCCACTGTGATCACGCTGATCAACTCCTTCCACGGGCGCAGCATGGTCACGCTGACCGCCACCGGGCAGGAGGCGCTGCACCCCGAATGCTTTGCCCCCTATAATCCGGGGTTTAAATATGTCCCGGCGGGGGATATGGCAGCGCTTGAGGCTGCGGCGGACGATACGGTGTGTGCCGTCATGATCGAGCCCATTCAGGGCGAGGGCGGTGTGATGCCGATGGACGCGGAATATGTCAGGCAGGTGCGCCGCCTGTGTGACGAGCGCAGGCTGCTGATGATTTTTGACGAGGTGCAGACCGGTGTCGGCCGCACAGGCAAGCTGTACGCGTGGGAGCACTACGGCGTTCGCCCGGATATTCTCACCAGCGCCAAGGGCATTGGCAACGGCCTGCCCATGGGCCTCTGCCTTGCCAAGGAAGCGGTGGGAGCAGGGATGACGGCTGGTATGCACGGCTCCACCTTCGGCGGAAATCCCGTGGCCTGTGCGGGGGCGTGCGTGGTGATCGATAAAATAGACGACGTACTGCTTGCGGACATCACGCGCAAGGGTTCTTATCTGCGGGAGCAGATCTCCGGTATGAAGCACGTCAAAGAGGTGCGCGGCATGGGGATGATGCTCGGCATAGTGCTCGACGGGCTGGATGCCAAGGCGATCGCCGCCAAATGTGTGGAAAAGGGGCTTTTGATTCTCACGGCCAAAACGCTGCTCCGGCTGCTGCCGCCGCTCGTGATCACGGACGGGGAAATCGACCGTGGCCTTGAAATATTAAAGAACGTTTTAGAGGAGGAATAACCCGTGAAACATCTGTTAAAAATGCTCGACCTCTCCACTCAGGAGATCACGGACATTTTGAATCTGGCCGATCAGCTCAAGTATGAGCAGAAGCACGGTATCAAGCACCACTATCTGGAGGGGAAGACGCTGGGCATGATCTTCCAGAAGTCCTCCACCCGTACGCGCGTCTCCTTTGAGACGGGCATGTACCAGCTCGGCGGCATGGCGCTGTTCCTCTCCTCCAACGACCTGCAAATCGGCCGCGGCGAGCCGGTGGAGGATACGGCCCGCGTGCTCTCCCGCTATCTGGACGGCATTATGATTCGTACCTTTGAGCAGGCGGAGGTCGAAAAGCTCGCCCAGTATGGCAGCATCCCGATCATCAATGGACTGACCGATTTCTGCCACCCGTGCCAGGTGCTCGCCGACCTCCAGACCATCCGTGAGTACAAGGGCAATCTGGACGGCTTGAAAATGTGCTACATCGGCGATGGCAACAACATGGCCAACTCCCTGATCGTGGGCGGACTCAAGACGGGCATGTCCGTCAGCGTTGCCTGCCCGGAGGGGTATGATCCGGCCAAAGAGGTGCTGGAGTTTGCCCAGCCGACCGGTAAATTTGAGCTCTGCCGCAAGCCGGCGGACGCGGCGAAGGATGCCGACGTCATCCTGACTGACGTTTGGGCGTCCATGGGCCAGGAGGGCGAGGCCGCCGAGCGCCGCAGGGTGTTTGAGGGCGTCTATCAGGTCAACAGGGAGCTGCTCGAGGTCGCCAACAGCAGCTGCATGGTGCTCCACTGCCTGCCCGCCCACCGTGGGGAGGAGATCACTGCGGACGTGTTCGAGGATCACGCGCAGATGATCTTTGACGAGGCGGAGAACCGTCTCCACGCCCAGAAGGCCGTCATGGTCCAGCTGATGAAAGATTGATTTTAATTCAAAAGAGCGCCGGAAAATCCGGCGCTCTTTTCATACAGGTGCTTCCTCATTTTCATTTTTACGGAAAGCGTCTGAGGATATCCTGCGTTTCTCTTTGTACAAAATCGTAAACCGCATCGGGTTCCGTGCTCCGCATCCGTTTCAGGAATTCCTCCGGGCTTTGCACATCGGGGAGGGCGTAGCAGAGGATGCAGCGGCCCACGGTGTCGAGGTCAAACCGCTGATAGATCCGGTTGAAGAATCGGAACCCCAACAGGTGGCGATTGGGGGAGACGGGATTTTTTCTGGAGTCTTGCTCCCGGCAGAGCTTTTTCCAGTAGCGCTCGCTCCATTTTTCATAGTCCTTCCGGTGCTTTTCAAAGGATTCGTGATTATGGTGATACCGGTAGATCTCCGCGCTCCACTCCGCGCCGCCCTCGTCCAGGAAGCCCGCTGCGGAAAATGTGCCGCTGATGCACCATAGGTGGCCGAGCTCGTGCGGGATGTAGGATTCACAGATATCGGCCGGTAAGCGGAAATTTTCATAAACAGTCAGATAATCCCGTACATAAGCGTTTCGTCTGTGGATAAATCCGAGGGACATCAGCTGAAAATCGCACTGTACCGGCTTTTCGCGATACAAATTTTCATTGTACCAATTCAGTACATCGTCGTTGGTCTGTGCAATGGCCTGGGCGTTTTTCCGCTCGTTCTTTTTTTGAGTCAGGGCACGGAACCGGCCGCACTGCGCTTCAAAATAGCTTCCTTTGCGGAGCGCGTAGACCATATAGCAGTCCTGTTTGGGCATTCGGATGGTGCACGTGCCGTCTGTATTTTTTTCTGCAAAGTATACTTCATAGTCCTCTAAACCGTATGCGGTTAAAGGCTCATACACGCACGGGATGGGGTGGCCGCTCATTCGCATGGGGCCGTCGGGAAAGTCAAGCCGTGGGAAAAAACACAGGTAATTGTCATACAGTATGATTCGATCTTCCGCGAAAAAATTGTACCGGTCTGATCGTTTTCGCTGGGTCGGATATTGTTGGAACGGACCATTGCTCTCAAATTTGATTGTATATTTCCCGGTATCGGATGGCTTTGATGTGTAGCAGGACTGCCGACGGAGGGGGGCGCTGTCCGGAACTTTTTGATAGTGGAGTTCTTTCCCGGCGTCATCTGTCAGTTCCGTGATTCGAAAACGGTCGTCGAGGATGAAAAAAGGGGCGGTATCGAGATCAAGCGTATACCGGATCGTTCCCTGTAGCACGCAGGGGCTAAAGTGGAGTTCCATCTTGGCGTGATTCATATGGGATCGGCTTCCTTTCTGAAGATCGGGCTGTGTGTTGGGGCAAGGCAAAGCACGTATTTTTTTCTGGGTCCTGTTTCCAGTGAGATCTCTCCCTTTTGCAGTATTATACACCGCATCCCGCCGCAAAGAATAAAAACGCGCACGGACGGTATCGTTCCGTGCGCGAATGGTCAGAGTCATTGATCGTACTCGGGTGGGATCATGGTTTCAATTTTGAAAGAATAGATTTCATCCTGATTTTTTACAGGTATTTTTCCTGTGGTATCAGTCCCACTCCATGCCTGTCACGGCGCCGATATCCACATTTTTGGTATCGTGCGTCTTGGTGCACAGCAGGATCAGCGCGATTGTCAGGCCGGGCAGGGCAATCCCGAGTGTAATATATCCCACCATGCTGTCCCCGAAGATGTTGAGCAGCACCAACCCGGCAATAACCCCAATTCCAGCGAATATGACGCTGCAAATTGCAAAGGCAGTCAGCACGGAGGAGCGCAGATTGGTGGGTGTGGATTCTGAAACCATGATCGCCCCGATGATATCCCCGGCAGCCCAGTAGCTGCCAACTGCCGCGCCACACAGGAAGCCCACCAAATACGGCGGCCAGTCGTAATTGGCTCCAATAAAGAAGAGAAGATAGCTGATAATGACACAGGCACTCATCGTGATGGCGGCGGGCTTGCGGCCCCACTTATCCGCCAGGAAGCCCTGCATCAGCTGAAGCGCGGCACTGCCCACCGGGAACAGGAACAGCGCCTGGGTGACATAGGGCGCTGCGGCCTCCAGCGCCGCGTTCAGATCCATACCCCGATTGACAAATTGAACGGCGTAGCCGTTGGCCATGGTGCTCTCATAGTACATAGTGATGAGCGACGCCCAGAGCAGAAAGCCATAGCTGATCAACAGCCAGCGCAGCTGGCGGTGTTTTAAGAGAAATTTAATTGCGGAGATCAGCCCGCCCTGTGCGCCGCCGCCGTCTTTTTTCGCCTTTAGGGCGGCTTTTTCTGTGTCGCTCATGCGCAGGTAGGCGATGCGTTCGTCCAGAAATACATCCGATTCCCGCACCAGGAACAGGGCGATTAGCGCCGCCACTGCCGCAAACGCGGCGCAGACTAAATAGACTGTCCGCCAGCCGGAAGTATCGTCGCCCATGAACGCATCCCGCAGCAGAGGGATCAGCATCATGCCGATCGTTGCCACCGCCTTTACCATGGAGTAGAGCTTTGCCCGGTGCTTGGCGGGGGCTGTTTCCAGCACATAGACGGCCTGCATATCGTGCGGTGTGAAAAAGTTGATGACCACCACGCCGATCAGATAGACGGGGATATTTGTAGTGATCCCGATCAGGAGCAGGCCGAAGCCCATCCCCAGGGTGTTGATGACCAGGAACAGCTTGCGGCCGAATCGATCGGACAGTGGCTTATACAGCATGGCAAGGGCGGAGCCGATGATGCTCACCGTCCCCAGTGCGCTCATGCGGGCGAGCGCCATATCCTCCCCGAATACGGGGGCAAACAGCGCCTGTGAGAGCACGCTCTGCATCTGTGTCCCAATCTGGGAAGTGATCTCATCGGCAATGTATATGATGCAGATAATGAACATCATATAGTACAAATAGCCGTGTGCCTTTGGCTTGGCGCGGTGCTTTTCCAGGCGGACAAGCTCGCGGGCCTCCCGCTGACGCCGTTTCTCCGCTTTCCGGGTAGTTCTCTCTCTTTCCTCCGGCATGTCACACGCTTCCTTCCGTTATAAATGATCCGCGGCACACGGGAGCCGCGGAAAAAACCAGAATCTATCGCTTTCACAGCCTGTGCTGCTATTATTTTTTGCGGCCCGTTATCCGCAGCAGAAATTGAAGATAGCTGTCCTGAAAAATAAAATTTGAATATATTTTTTCAAAAATATTATTAAAAATTATGATATTTTAATTATATATGGGATTATTTGAAAAAACAATGGAACATTTTAAACAAATTGATCGGTGAAATTTCAGATCCGCATATGCGGGCCAATGCGGGCATCAGAGATGAGGGCAGCCCTTTTATAAATGATGTCATCGCTATAAGATCAAAGCAAAACTGAAAAGAGCCGGGGAGCCCCGGCTCTTTTCAGTTTTGTAGTATTGGGGGAGGACGCTCAGACTGTTACACAATGTCCGGACGCAGGGCATGGGTATAGCGCACCATCATCCAGATGACGGCGGCGGACACAATCAGTTCCGTAATCGGCATGGCGAACCAGATGAACTCCCCGCCGCCGAGCAGCGGAAGGACATAGATCAGGATGCCGCTGAGGACCAGTCCGCGCGCCACGGAGATAAAGAAGGCCGACCGCGGCTTCATCAACGACTGGAAGTAATAGGTGGAAAAGATATTCAGCGGCAGCAGCAGGAAGGAGAGGCCATAGCACCGGATAATCCCCGGGGCGATCTGGAGCACGGTTGCTGTCGGATCCATAAAGATGTAGATGAACATTGTGGGGCACGCCAACGCCAGAGCAGTCCACAGCAGTGCAAAAAAGGTGGTGGCCGCAAGTGAATATTTCAGTGTGCCGCGGATCCGATCATATTTTTGGGCGCCGTAATTGGCTGATATTATGGGCTGGGCTGCCTGACCGACACTGTAGGCACAGCACTGGACGAATGTACTGATATTGACAATGACCCCATACACGGACAGTGCGTCCGTGCCCAAATACTGCATGATCTGGCGGTTGAACATCATCGTCAGGATGCCCATGGCGATATCAATAAAAAAGGTGGAGAAGCCGGTAACGGCGATCTCTCTGGATTTTTTAAAAAAGCTGCGGATGCGCACGGGGCGCAATGTGTTTTTTCGGGAGAAAAAGTGGGACAGCATCACGATTAGCGACAGCATTGAGCCGATCGCGGTTGCGAGTCCAGCTCCCTCAATCCCCATATCCAGCGTGAACACACAGAAGTAGTCGCCGAACACGTTGAATATTCCACCGGTGAGTACTGCCGCGGTGGCCAGTCCGGGCGCTCCGTCGTTGCGGAGGAAGGCCGCCAGCATCTGGGTGAACAGGAAGGTGGGGATCACAAATCGAATTGGCTTCAGGTAGGCCTGCGCCAGCGGCAGGAGTGTCTCTTCAGCGCCGAACAGGCGCAGCAGCGGTGCGTCAAAAAAGATCAGCCCGATCCAGCTGAGCACGGAAAAAACGGCCGTTCCAATCAGGGCTGTGGTAAAATATTCATTTTCCTCCCGTCCGCTGCGCCCGTTCCTGCCGCGGATGGAACTAAAGAGTATGGAGCCGCCGATCCCGGTGAGCAGGCCGAGACTGTACAGGATGTTCCAAACCGGTGCAAAAACGGCCAGTGCCGCCGTACCGTCCGGGCCCTGGTACTGCCCGACCATCGCCATATCCACCAGACCGTAAATGGATGTGATCAGCGCGCTGCCAAAGGCAGCGGAGAGATATTTAAAATACAGCTTTCCGATTTTCCCTGTAAGCAGATTCATGCAATTCCCCCTTTACACAACAAAAAAGGATAAGATCACAGGCGTTTCAGCCTGTCACCTTATCCAGCTCATCATTTCCGTATGAATGACTTGCCCTCCGAGTGAGCGTTACGATTGTACCATATCGGGCTTGTAAAATCAAGGGCTTCCCACTGTTTGCACCCGCCCAGGTTTTATGATAGAATACGGCTGTATGACAAAGCTGTAAAAAGGAGGGAGAACTTTGAAAATCTTTTTGTGCGGTGGCGGGGACGGGACACAGTCGGCTTCCGCCTACCGGCACTTTGCAGACGTAATCGATTCTACCAAGCCGCTCCTCTATATCCCGCTCGCCATGGAGCGGACGCAGTACCCAGACTGTTATCGGTGGATCACCGCTGAGCTGACGCATCTTCATCTTCCGGGGATTAAGATGGTGCAATCTGCTTCCGAACTGGAAAGGATTGATTTAAACCGCTACTGCGCCCTTTTTATCGGCGGCGGGAACACCTACAAGCTGCTGTGGGAACTCAAAGCCGGCGAATGCTTTGAAAAGATCTCCCGCTATATCCGGCAGGGCGGCGTTGTATTCGGCAGCAGTGCCGGGGCGATTATTTTCGGTGGCGATCTTGAAAGCTGTCAACTGGATGATGCCAATGATATCGGACTGACTGATACCACCGGGTTTGATCTTCTGGATGGGGCCTGTCTGCTATGTCACTACACCAACCGCACCCCGGAAAAAGATGAGGCAAGCACCCGATACCTGATACAGCTGTCTGCACGGAAAAAGGTCATTGCCCTGCCGGAGGAAGATACACTGTATATCAACGGGGAAAAGCTGGAACTTATCGGCACGCGGCCGTGGTATATATTTGAAAACGGCGTGCGCATCCGGCGAGAGGGATCCTTTATTTGAGTATTCGCCCCGAAAACAGCGTACTGCTTCCTCCCTCCCGGAGATCGCGTCAGGAGCTTTCGCCGCCTGCCAGAGCGAGCGTGCTCATGCATGCGGTTGACTTTTTATTTGCTGGTTATATATATCGATACTTTTAGAAGAACGAATCACTCGCAACAAGGAGTAGAAAATCATGAATATTTGGGATACGCTGTATCATGCCGCAAAAGGGAAAATAAATCCCAGAAATATCTCACCATTCATTGATGCCGGAGGCGTGGCCGCGGCCATTTTAACAGACAAAGGAAATATCTACACTGGCGTTTGCATCAATACCGCTTGTTCCCTCGGCATGTGTGCGGAACGCAATGCCGTCGCCAATATGATCACAAATGGGGAGAGTAAAATCATAAAGCTTGTCTGTGTGATGAAGACCGGACGTGTGGCTCCCCCGTGCGGGGTGTGCCGGGAGTACTTAATGCAACTGGATCCCGACAGTTCTTCCATGGAGATCCTGATGGATTACGAGACAATGCGCACCGTCACACTGGGGGAATTATGCCCCGATTGGTGGGGAAAGGAGAAAATGCATGCGGATCGCTTCCTATAATCTGTGGAATTCCGATGTGGGTATGCCTACCCGCGCGCAACAGCTGGTAACTGAAATGCAGACTGTCCAGGCTGATATCCTATGCCTGCAGGAGGTGCAGGATCGCGCGCATTACGAATTTGTTTTGAAGACTCTCGACTTTCCGTATACATGCTTCCAAAATCATAAAAACGAGCACGAGGGGATGGCTATCCTAAGCCGATATCCGATCACCCGGCCAAAATACACGTCCCACGCAGTGATCGTATCAATTACCTTGGGGGATAAAAAGATTGCTCTATCCAACATTCACTTGGATTGGAACTCTGCGCTGAATCGGGAAAAGGACGTTATCGGGATTGTTAAAAATATCACCGCATTAAAAGCCGACTATTCTTTCATAGCCGGTGATTTTAACTGCTCGCCCTGTTCCAGCGTCCATCAATTTTTGCTGGGCCAGCGATCCCTGCGCCACAGGGAGGCCAAGCCCTACTGGATCGATTTGGCAGAATCTTTCGCATGTACAAAAGGGATCCCCCCGGAAGTTACGGTCGACTTCAGGAACAACACGCGCTGGCAGGGGGGGAACTCTGTGGAGGTCAACCAGCGATTTGACCGGATCCTGATGATGGACCCTTATCCGCGTGATTTTCCACGGCTTCTCCTTTTTGATACCTTTGGAAAATCCATAGACAGTCAGACCGGACTCGCACCAAGCGATCACTGGGGCGTATTCGCTGATCTGCTTTTTTAAATCAGGTATCTGCTGCGTTTCTACCGCCATAATGCACGAACAGAGCCGCCCATAAAACGGGCGACTCGCTTTTTTATGTTCCCTGTTCGATTTTTTGCCTGCTATCCGACCGGACCTCGTCGCGCAGGTGTGTCAGATAATCCGAAAAGGCGGTCGTGTCATTCCCGTATGTCATTTGCAAATCGTACTCGAGCGGCAGCCATGTCTTCAGATCGGATTCATTGTGCTGGATGAGCGCCTCCAGATTGTCGAGCGCCTTACAGATTTTGGCCTCCGGTGTCTGAAGCGCTTCCAATTCACCAAACAATGCTTCCATCTCCGATTCGAACGGCTCCGGCAGGGAGCGGAGCCAGTCCACCAGCAGATCGCGCTCGCGCGCCCGGTCCGCCTGCGTCTTTTGGAAGGTGGGGATATCCCCGGTGAACGCCTCGCCCAGATCGTGGATCAGGCACAGTTTCAGCAGCTTTTCAAGGTCGATCTCCGGGAATTCATCGCTAATCCAATAGGCCATCAGCGCCGTGCGCCAGCAGTGCTCCGCCACGCTCTCCCGCCGCCCGCCGGAGGTATAGCAGTGCCGGGTGGCGTCCTTGAGCCGTTCGGCGACGGAGAGAATTCTAAGCAGTTTTCGCGCGTCCATAACGGGCCTCCTGTACTCTGAAAATCGAGCCGCCCCCAATCAGGAGACGGCCCGAAGGTTTTATTCTTTTTCGGAAAATTCACTGTCCGTGACGGCGATGCCGAGCACCTCAAGCTGCTCCGCGTCCACAGGGGCCGGGCACTGGGTCATCGGCTCGCTCGCGTTCTGGACCTTGGGGTAGGCCACCACATCGCGCAGCGTCTCGCACTGGAGCATCTGCATCACCAGGCGGTCCAGCCCGATGCCCATGCCGCCGTGCGGCGGCGCGCCGTAGCGGAACGCATCGAGCAGGAAACCGAATTTGGCCTGTGCCTCCTCCTGCGTCAGGCCGAGCAGGGCGAAGATCCGGCCCTGGAGCTCCGGGTCCGTGATGCGGATGGAACCGCTCGCCAGCTCAATGCCGTTGAGCACCAGGTCGTACGCCTTGGCGCGCACCTTGGCCTTATCTGTCTCCAAATAGTCGATGCACTCGTCAAGCGGCGCGGTAAACGGATGGTGCATGGCCACGAACTGCTGCAAATCCTCATCCCAATCAAAGAACGGGAACTCCGTGATCCACAGCAGGTTGAACTGATCTTTCGGGATCAGGTTGAGCTTTTTAGCCACCGTCTGGCGCAGCGCGCCAAGCACGGAGAGGACGAGGGAATTCTTCGCGTCGGCGATGATGAGAATCACGTCACCCGCCTGGGCATCGGCCGCCTTTACGATCGCATCGATCTCCTCCGGCTTCATGAATTTGCCGAAGGAACAGGCCACCCCGTCCGGATTCATGCGGATATAGGCAAGTCCTTTTGCACCGGAGCCGCGGACCTCCTCGGTCAATTTATCCAGCTCCTTGCGCGTCAGGACGGAGAGGGCGTTCTTTGCGGTGATGCCGCGCACGCTGCCGCCCGCCTCAATTGCGGACTTGAAGACGACGAAATCGCAATCCTTCACCGCGCGCGTCAGGTCGAACAGCTCCATGCCGTAGCGCGTATCGGGCTTATCGGAGCCGTAGCGCTCCATGGCCTGATGATACGTTAGGCGCGGCAGCGGGAGCTGGATATCGACATCCAGCACCTCCTTGAACAGGCGCTTCATGAAGCCCTCGCCGATATTCAGCACGTCCTCCATATCCACAAAGGACATCTCCAGGTCAATCTGCGTGAACTCCGGCTGCCGGTCCGCACGCAAGTCCTCATCGCGGAAGCAGCGGGCAATCTGCATATAGCGGTCAAATCCCGCCACCATGGAGAGCTGCTTGTACAGCTGCGGGGACTGCGGCAGCGCGTAAAAACCGCCGTGATGGATCCGGCTGGGAACCAGATAGTCGCGCGCGCCCTCCGGTGTGGAGCGCATGAGCATGGGCGTCTCAATCTCGATAAACCCGTTCTCGTCAAAGTAGTCGCGCGTGACCTTGGCAATCTTATGGCGTGTGAGGATGTTACGCTGCAAATCGGGGCGGCGCAGGTCGAGATAGCGGTATTTCAGGCGTGTAAGCTCGGCCGTCTCGCAGTTTTCCACGATGTCGAAGGGCGGCGTCTCACTCTTGGCGAGGACGCGAAGATCGGTCACGAAGATCTCCACATCGCCGGTCGGCAGATCGGGGTTTTTACTCGCGCGCTCGCGCACCTCGCCCTGCGCCATGAGGACGAACTCACTGCGCGCGGCAAATGCCTTTTGGAAGATCTCTTCCCCTGTGTGTTCGTCAAAGGCGAGCTGGACGATGCCCGTGCGGTCGCGCAGGTCAATAAAAATCAGTTTGCCCAGGTCGCGCTGGCGCTGTACCCAGCCGCACACGGTCACCTGCTGCCCGCAGTCGGACATGCGCACTGTTCCGCAGTAGTGCGTGCGCTTTAATCCAAGCATGTTATCCATTGTTCTTCCCCTCCAGTATGTTGCCGATCAGATCCGCTCCGCCATTCAAATCAAAACTCTGTGCCGCGCTCTCAAGCGACTTGAGCGAATCATTCATCAGGATGCTCATGAAGTCGTCGCCGATGGTCTCAAGCGTGACCTCCTGCGTGGAGCCGTCCTTCATATTCTTAAGCACGGCGGAACCATTCTGGATTTCATCCCCGCCGAGGATCATGGTGTATTTGGCGCCCAGCTTGTTGGCGTATTTCATCTGTGCCTTGACGCTGCGGCCGACCACATCGTACTCCGCGCTCACGCCGTCCGCCCGCATGGTGTCAGCAATGGCCATTGCCTTTTTGAGCGCGTCCTCTCCGATGGAGCCGATAAAGATATCGCATGTCGGCGGCTCGGGAAAGGGGACTTTCTGTGCCTGCATCAGCAGAAGCAGGCGCTCGATCCCCAGGCCGAACCCCAGGGAGGGATACTGCTTATCACTGCCAAGCTCGCCCATCAGGCCGTCATACCGGCCGCCGCCGCACACCGTGCCCTGTGCGCCGATCTGATTGCTCACGAACTCAAACACTGTACGTGTGTAGTAGTCCAGCCCGCGGACGATGCGTGGATTGACGGTATACTCAATGTTCAGCACGTCCAGATAGCTTTTGACCTTTTCAAAGTGATCGCGGCAGTCGTCGCACAGGTAGTCGATGCAGGTAGGCGCATCCTTGGCAATGGCGGAGCAGACGGGGCTCTTGCAGTCCAGGATGCGCATGGGGTTGCGCTCCAGACGGCCCCGGCAGGTTTCGCACAGCTCGTCCACGTGTGCGGAGAAATATGCGCGCAGGGCGGCCAGGTAATTTTTGCGGCACTCCGGGCACCCGATGGAATTGATCTCGATCGACAGGCCCGTCACACCCAGATAGTCGAACACGCTGTTCGCCAGGGCAATGGCCTCCGCATCCGCCGCCGGGCTCGCCGTGCCGAAGCACTCGATGCCAAACTGGTGGAACTCGCGCAGGCGGCCGGCCTGTGGGTTCTCGTGCCGGTAGCAGGAGGTGAAATAGTACATCTTCTGCGGGAGCGGCTCGTTGAACAGGCCGTGCTCCAAAAATGCGCGCGCCGCGCCGGCTGTCCCCTCCGGGCGCAGGGTCAGTGAATTACCGCCCTTGTCGGTGAAGGTATACATCTCTTTCTGGACAACGTCGGTCGTGCCGCCCACGCCGCGCTCAAACAGATTTGTCTGTTCAAACACCGGCGTGCGTACCTCGCGGTAGCCATAGGCCTGCGCCACCTCGCGCATGGTCTGCTCCACGTACTGTGTCTGATAGCTGTCCTGCGGCAGCAGATCCTGCGTGCCTTTGATTGATTTTGCAATAAGCCCCATAAATGCAACATCCTTTATTCAGGGATTCCATCTTTGACGATGATTTCCCGTATATTGTATCACAATCCCGGGCAAATAAAAAGCCTTTTTGCCCGATTGGGACCTATGAGCAGCCGCAGTCTTCCGGCATGATGCATGAGGCGGAGAATTTGACTTTTTTATAAAAAGTAATTATAATTAAATGATCTTATACATATAGATGATCTTTATAACAGGAGGCGATAAGATGAACAGTGAGATCGTACCATACCTGCTCGAACAGCTCGAATTTTTGGGCAGGCTCATCCTGGCCGGCGTCTGCGGCGGCCTGATCGGCTATGAGCGCAAAAACAGGATGAAGGTCGCCGGACCACGTACGCACTTCATCGTCTGTCTGGCCTCCTCGCTGATGATGATTATCTCCAAATACGGTTTTTTTGACCTGCTGACCTATGACGCGGACATTAAGCTCGATCCCTCCCGGCTGGCGGCGCAGATCGTCAGCGGCGTCGGCTTCCTGGGCGCGGGCATGATCTTCGTCCACCACCAGTCGGTCAATGGGCTGACCACGGCGGCAGGCGTGTGGGCCACGGCCGGCGTTGGGATGGCGATCGGCGCGGGGATGTACATCATGGGCATCTGCGCGACCGTTCTCATCATCCTGATTCAGATCCTGCTGCACAAAAAGTTCCGCATTTTCCGCAATGCGACGGCGGAGCACATCTATATCCACATGCGTGACAGCGGTGAGGCGATTACCGATCTGAAGCAGTGGTTCCATGACAACCGGATCGAAATTCTGAATTTTAAAACGGAAAATATCGACGAGGATGAGATCGACGTGGAGATCAACGCCCGTCTGCCCAAAGACTACAACCGCGAGGATCTGATGAACCTCCACCGGGATGTGTCGGAGATTGAATCGATCGAAATATAAATGGAGACGCGGGCAGCGCAGACTGCCCGCGTTTTTGGAAAGGACTGAATTTTCATGCGGCGCAGGGAGCGCGAAGTGACCGACAGTGGAGTGATTGACCGGATCATCACCGGCTGTGACTGCTGCCGGATCGCCCTGTGCGATGGGGAGAATGCCCCATATATTGTGCCGGTGAGTTTTGGCTATGAGCACACGGCGGACGGCTGCTTTTTCTATTTTCACGGGGCCCGGGAGGGGCGCAAGCTGGAACTGATGGCCCGGAACCCGAATGTGGGCTTTGAGCTGGATTCTGATCACCGAATTGTCCGCGGCGGGCGGGCCTGCGATTATTCCACGCACTATTGCAGTGTGATCGGCACGGGTAGGCTGGAACGCGTTTCTGCGTACGCGGACAAGCTCCACGCACTCGACTGCATCATGGCACACTATGAGCCCGGCAGAAAATGGTCCTATGACGAAAAAGCTGTCCATGCAACTGAGATTTTGCGCCTGACCGTTGGGGAGCTGAGCTGCAAGGCCTATGAATCGTAAAAACATCGTTTAAAAGCGCCGTGGATTTTCACGGCGCTTTTTTGTGCATATGCTGATTTTGTATTGCCTTTCAAATTGTCAGATTGAGGCGAGTGCGCTGGTACTCATCCATACGATTATTTCCTTGCGGATGCGCTCGTGCAGCTCGAACCGGTTTTTCAGCCCGTCAGGTCGAGGGTGACAACTTTTTCTTTTTTGCTTGCCATTGTGTTCCCTCCTCTATTGAATTTCAATGGTGATTTTATCATGATACTGCGCCCAATAATCTCGGAACCGGTATAAAATCTCATTGACCTTTTCCCGGTCTCGCTCAAGATCCTTCGGCAGGGTATCCTCCCCAATCACGATAATCCGCTGCGCGTCACAGTCACTCCAGATCAGATCCCAAAAAGCGTCCCAGTTTTTTCCGTAAAAGTCGGGGAAATCAAAGGCGATGCGGATGCGCTCGTGCAGCTCGAGCCAGTTTTTGCAGCCCGTCAGGTCGAGGGTGACGACTTTTTCTTTTTTGCTTGCCATTGTGTTCCCTCCTCTATTGAATTTCGATGATGATTTTATCATGATACTGTGCCCAATGATCTCGGAATCGATATAAAATCTCGTTGACCTTTTCCCGGTCTCGCTCAAGGTCCTTCGGCAATGTATCCTCCCCAATCACGACAATTCGGTCTGCGTCGCATTCCGTCCGAATCAGATCCCAAAACGCGTCCCAGTTTTTTCCGTAAAAGTCGGGGAAGTCAAAGGCGATGCGGATGCGCTCGTGCAGTTCGAGCCAGTTTTTGCAGCCCGTCAGGTCGAGGGTGACGACTTTTTCTTTTTTGCGTGCCATTGTGTTTCCTCCTCTATTGAATTTCAATGACGATTTTATCGCCGAACTGGATCATATGATCTCGGAACCGGTATAAAATCTCATTGACCTTTTCCCGGTCTCGCTCAAGAGCCTTTGGCAGGGTATCCTCCCCGATCACCACAATTCGGTCTGCGTCGCATTCCGTCCGAATCAGATCCCAGAAGGCGTCCCAATTCTTTCCGTAAAAGTCGGGAAAATCGAAAGCGGCTCGAATGCGCTTGTGCAGCTCAAGCCAGTTTTTGCAGCCCGTCAGGTCGAGAGTGACTACTTTTTCTTTTTTCTGATCCATTTTTATCTTCCTCCTCACAAAATTTCCAGAAAGGTTTCATAGTGGTCGTACGTCACAAAAATCAGCCCATCGTTGGACCAGAGCAGGCGGTGGCGGTTTCGCATTCCGCTGTAATAGTTGATGTCCGCCTCGTACCAGACGCGGCCTGGGGCCTCCGGAAGAAGGTGTCTGTCATTGCGATAAATCCCCCTGGTGATCATCTTCCCTGGCGCATATTTAGCTGGCGGCTTTCCATTCCGCCAGCCAAGTGTACGGATCTCCGCCTCAGTGATGTAATATGCCGGCAGCTCGTCGAACTGTTTGATCCACCAGTCCGCACCGTTTTTTCCATCCTTGGTGGCCGATCCGGCCTGCACGGCGTCCAGAGGCACCGTATCACACCGGCAATTCGGATGGGCCGGCGGGCGATCGACTGAGCGGCCGCCGATGCGTAAAATTTTTCCGTCGTTGTTCTGGCAGGTTTCGCACGTCCGTTCATCCAAATGGGCGGTCCACCTTTCCCATAGAACACTCTCCTGCGTGGGCGGGTCATAGGTATCCAGCTTCCCCTTGGCAATGACGTTTATTTCCGGGGGCAGGATGCGCCCGAAAAAGGTTTTGATATACAATCTCCGTCTCCTCCTATCTGGCGGCCGCCAAAAGCGGCTCCACCAATAGGCCGAGCACAGGCCTTTTTTGCATATCAGACTGCAAAAAAAGGCAAAAATTTTTATGCGTGCGTCATAAGTGATAAAAAAACGGCTCCCATTCCACAGAATGGGAGCCGCTCCGTTACAGCCTTACTGCTCGACAGCGTATACGCTGACCTTTTTGCGGTCCTTGCCCATGCGCTCGAACTTGACGGTGCCGTCAATCAGCGCAAAGAGCGTATCGTCACTGCCCTTGCCGACGTTGTTGCCGGGGTGGATGTGCGTGCCGCGCTGGCGGACAAGAATGTTGCCGGCGAGGACGAACTGGCCGTCAGCACGCTTTGCACCCAGGCGCTTTGCCTCAGAGTCGCGGCCGTTGCGGGTGGAACCCATTCCCTTTTTATGGGCAAACAGCTGAAGATTGATTTTAAGCATTTTCTACACCTCTTAAATTAACAGCAATATGATTCGGATAATCGGTCGCCAGCTGCGTCAGATGCAGCCGGAACCCTTTCAGGATATCCTGTGCCCGGTCGATCTCACCGGGCTCGCGGAGCAGTACGCACATGCATCCCTCATCCAAAAGGAGCTGCGGCTCAAGGGAGAGGATCTCCGTAAGCGTGTTGGCCGTCATATAGGCCGCGGAGGAGACCGCCGCACAGACGATATCCTCGCCGGCTTCCGCAAACATCGAGTGGCCGGATACGGAAAACCCGGTCACCCGGTCCCCGTCCTGTACGTAAAATTCCGCCTGGATCATGGGAAATCAGCCCTTGTTGATCGCTGTGATCTCTACTTTGGTATACGGCTGCCTGTGGCCCATCTTGCGCTTCTCGTTCTTTTTGGGCTTGTAGGTGAAAACCGTGATCTTCTTGGCCTTGCCGTTCTTGACGACCTTGGCGGCGACGGATGCGCCTGCAACATAGGGATCGCCCATCTTGAAGGAGCGGCCGGTGTGGAGGGCAACGATCTTGTCAAACGTGACGGTTGCATCCTGCTCGGCGTCGAGCTTCTCGATGTAGAGAACATCGCCCTTTTCGACCTTATACTGCTTGCCGCCGGTCTCAATAATTGCGTACATAAATGGTACCTACCTCTTAATAAGTCTCGCTATTGCGCGGGCGGGATCGGGGATCCGCTTGCAAAAGCCCGGAATAAGCGGCCTAACGATTATATCACAACACAGCGGCCCTGTCAACATGAAAGCGGCGCAAACGCGAGAAATCTTGAGTTTTTAGGCGGCGGAGTATATAATGGAATCAGGGAATCTAAGAAGGGGGAGAGCATAGTGAAAAAACTTACCCGTAATCAAAAAATCGCGATTGGTGCAGCTGCGGCTGTAATCATCGCGGCCGCGGCTGCGACGGCGATATTTTTTGCGGTGCGTGCCGGGGAGCAGAAAAAGATTGAGGCTGATATTCCCGCCGCTTCCGCGTATGCGCAGGCGGTTGAATATGGAACCGAGATGACGTTCGACGAGCTGTGTGCCCTCATGCCGGCGTCCGCCCGCGGCGGTGTGATTACGCAGATTTCCGTCAATGGCCAGCCGGTCACGGCGGACGGCGCATACCGTCCGGAGGCCGTGGGGGAGCTGAAGATTACGTATACTTATGATTACAGCGGAAAATCCATAGAACGCGTGCTCACGCTCCAAATTGAGGATACGCAGGGCCCGGTCTTCACCGGGATCCAGGACAGGGAGAGTACAGCCGGCGATGAGGTGGATCTGAAGGCAGGTATCACGGCGGAGGATCCGGTGGACGGCGCGCTGGAGTTTACTGTGGAAAGCGCGGATTTTGACGCAAACACCCCCGGAACTTATACCATGACGGTTCGGGCTCAGGATGCCAATGGAAACGCAGCGGAGCAGACCTTCACCTGGACTGTAAAAGAAAAGGTGCAGGCATCATCTCCATCCGGCGGCAGCGGCTCTTCAAGCGGCGCTGGATCCTCCGGTGGCGCCGGCTCTTCGGGTAATTCGGGGTCCACGGGTTCCGCCAAGTCCCAGCGCGAGGCCGAGGCGCGTGCGGAGGCCCGGCGCGTGGTGGCCCAGATCATTACGCCCGGTATGAGCGATCTGGAAAAGACACGCGCTATCCATGACTATATTTATTCCAATGTCTCTCAGCAGATGGACCAGTCCAATGAGGCGTATGCCAAAAATTTTGGGAATGAAGCCTATGCCGCACTGATCCTCAAAAAGGCTGCCTGCTCCGGCGTCTGTAAAGCGATCACCATGATGTGTGAGGCGGCCGGTCTGCAGTGCCAGCATATCAACCCCAACACCTGGGGCCACCAGTGGAACAAGGTGCTGGTAGACGGCCAGTGGATCGTCGTGGACGGGCAGCTCCCGTGGGAGCTCTGCGGCGGGACAACGCACCCGGTTGAGGGATATGAAGGGGGCGACGGCATCGTCGTTGTTATGCCGGGATAAAGAAGGCCTTGCAAAAACCTCTGTGCGTAAAGGTTTGGTTCATGCGAAAAAACACCTGACCGTACAAATCAGATCGGACAGGGGCGGCGGTATACCCCAAATCCAAGGCCGCACAGGCTATTCAAGCCTTCCCCTCAAGGGGAAGGTGGACCGTCTACACCCGCAAAAAATTGATAGCGAGAGCGAACCGCCGCGAGGGCGTTTACAACCGAGCAGGTGAGCCGAGCGAGATTTTTTGCGGAGAGGAGGAGCGACGGAATGAGGGAGGAATGGCGTTGCGTTGGAACGTCGTTCCGAACGATATGCAGTCCGCGACGACGAGGATGAGGTGGTTCCTGCGGCTTATACCGAGTTCCTGTAATCCGCTGGTTTTTCCACCTCATCAGTCTCACTTCGTTCGACAGCTCCTGCTCCGCAGGCGGGACCCTTTTGTCTGCTTCGCAGACATTTCCCCTAACAGGGGAAACGCCCTCAAGGGGAAGCTAATATTCATTTGTACAGGCCTTTATAAGCCTTCCCCTTGAGGGGAAGGGGGACCGCTTGCGGTGGATGAGGTGGTTCCTGCGGCTTATACCAAGTTCCTGTGATCCGCTGGCTTTCCACCTCATCAGTCTCACTTCGTTCGACAGCTCCTGCTCCGCAGGCGGGACCCTTTTGTCCGCTCCACGGACATTTCCCTGACAGGGAGCCCGAAATATACTTTATCGGCAAGATAAAACCGGCGGCAGATACATTCTGCCGCCGGTTTGCTGTTTATCAAGGGATTCCGCCCTGCGGCGGAGCAGCTTTATTTGGGATTGACGATATCGCGCCAGTCGAGATCGCCCCGGTCCAGGCTATGGATCAGGCATTCGGCCGTGGCCATATTGGTGGCGACGGGGATGTTGTGTACGTCGCACAGGCGGAGCAGGTTCGCGTCGTCCGGCTCATTCGGCTTGGGGTTGAGCGGATCACGGAAAAACAGGAGGAGGTCGATCTCATTATAGGAAATGCGTGCGGCGATCTGCTGATCTCCGCCCTGGGCGCCGCTGAGGAATTTCTGGATTTCAAGGCCTGTCGCATCCGCGACGAGTTTGCCGGTAGTTCCGGTTGCGCAGAGTGTATGTCTGGAAAGGGTTCCGCAATAGGCGATGCAGAACTGAACCATCAGTTCTTTTTTGGAATCGTGCGCGATGAGTGCTATATTCATTAACCCAACTCCTTTACGGTTGATTTTTCATAGATAAATCGACAGTATTACAATTCATTCTATCAGTTATTTCCGAATTTTTCAAGATGTTTCAGTGGAATTTCTTCCCCCAAAATGCGTCCGGCCATGCGGTCCGCGGCCTGGAAGGCCTCCGTTCGGGTGAAGGGGAGACCGTTGCTGGCGCACAGGAAGAATTCACGGTCCTCCGGGATGACCCCGATCAAACGCGCAGCGCACAGATCAATCATCTCATCCAGATTCAGGGCATAGCCGCGCCGTACCGTGCGCGCGCTGAAGCGGTTGGCGGCCAAGCGTACCGTGGGCACGGCGAGCCGGGCCAGTTCCACGGCGCATTCCCCGGCGGCGGAGGCGCTGATACGGTCCGGTGTGGCCACAATGACGGCCGCCGTCGCCGCGCAGACGGACAGCTCTATGTTCTTCCCCAGGCCGGATGGGGCGTCCAGCAGAATGAAGTCATACTGAGGTGCGCATCCTGCCAGCATTTGACGGAAACGATCCGGTGTAAAAGCAGAGGCCGGTCTGAGCGGGGCGGGGAGGATATCGGCGCCGCGTGCGCTGCGCACTGCGGACGGCAGGGTGCAGCGCTCCTCCAGAACATCTCCCCAGTTGTAAACGACGCTGTCCCCAATCCCAAAGAGGGCTTCCAGGCTCTTCAGGCCGATATCCATATCCAGGATCAGGACCCTTTTGCCGCGTGCGGCCAGCGCACAGGCAATAGCGGACGCCACAGAGGACTTGCCGACGCCGCCCTTTCCGGATACGAATGAGAGTATCTGTGCGATGTCCGCCACCTCCGTCCCGCGCTGATGATTTGTGTCGATTAAAAGACACCCACACAAATCCTATTATATAGCATTTTTGGCTCAATTTCCATTTTTTATAAAAAATTTATTTTTTTTGTGTAAAATGACGCGAAAGCATGTACGCCTTTGGGCAAAAATTCCGCACAGCTTTGCATGTACAGTAGATTATTTACCTGCAGTATCCATACAGGCCTGTTTTTTATGAGACAGGCAGCAAAAGAAAGGCGGACCAGCGGCCCGCCTTATGGGTGTATTTCTGATTTTACGGGAGCAGGACACCGGACTGCTGCGGTGTTTCCATGGCGCTGTCCGTGCTGCCGAAGAAGTACTGCTCCAGAATGGCCTTGGCCACGCTGACGGCATAACTGCTGTGATAACCGTCCTCAATCGTGACACAGATGGCGATCTCCGGGTTTTCATACGGAGCAAAGGCGATCAGGAAACCGTTATTGCGCTGTTCCAGTTCACCGGTCTCCTCATTCAGCCGATCAAGCTGCGGCGTACCGGACTTGGCGGCCACGCCGATTTCGCCGAGCCTGCCTTCGTTCAGGACGTGGGCGGGGTTCCCGCTGAACGTAGCCATTCTGTACATGCCCTCCCGGACAGTGTCGATATTCTCCTGACTGAAGTTGCCCTGATACGCGACGGTGCCGGTGGAATTGTCCACCAAAGTCTCGCTGTAGTCATAGGACTTGATGCTCTTGATAAAGTGCGGGACGTACCGCGTGCCGCCGTTGGCGATCATGGCGCAGTAGTTGGCCATTTGCAGCGGCGTCATCAGGTTGTATGCCTGGCCGATCGCCGTCTGGATGATCATGCCCTCCGTCCATGCGGCGTCCGGATCGGTCCCGAGGATATCGGCCATCTCCTGCGCGTAGGCGGGGCTGGAGATCACGCCGTCCTCCTCCGGGAGCTCCACGCCCGTGTTCTGCCCGAAGCCATACATCGCGGCGTACTCGTCAATCTTATCAATCCCCAGGCGGTAGCCCGTCTCATAGAAAAAGATGTTGCAGGAGTGCTCCAGCGCGGAAATGACGTCGGTCGCTCCTCTGTGCTGATCTTGCAGGCAGGTAAACTGGACGCCGCCGGAGGTGAAGCGCCAGTAGGGATTGACGCAGTCAATGGTGGAGTCCTTTGTGATGACGCCCTCCTCCAATCCGGCCAGTGCCATGCCGGGCTTAAAGGTGGAACCCGGGGCATACGCACTCATCAGCGGGCGGTTCCACAGCGGAGAATTGGTGGCCGTGGACAGTTCCGTGTATTTTTCCGCGTACTGGGTGATGTCATAGTTCGGGTTGGAGGCGCAGGCCAGGATTTCTCCGTTGCGTGGGTCAATAGCCACAACTGCACCGGAGGCGTAGGGATAATTCCCCCTTGAAGCCAGGTTTGCCACCGAATCATCCAGCGCCTGTTGTGCGGCGTTTTGCAGCGGCGCGTCGAGGGTCGTGATGACCGTATTTCCCTGCTCAGGCGTCCTGGTGTATTCCTCCTCCACCTCCCCGGTGGATTTGGTGGTCACACGCTTTTCACCGTCCGTGCCGCGCAGATATTTCTCGGCGTACTGCTCAAGGCCGAATTTTCCGATCTCATCGGTGATCGCGTAGCCCTCATCCTTTTTGGCGGCATACTCGTCGGCGTCGATCGCGGCGGTCCGCCCGATGATATGCGGGGCAAAGGTGCCGCTGGCATACTCGCGGTAGGGGACGATCTGAACATCCGCGCCTTTATAGGTAGCGCTGTTCTCCTTGATAATGGAAGCGAGTGTAGTGCTCACATCCTCCGCAAATGTATAGGTGGAGGAGCCGGAGGGGAAGAGGACCGCCGTCATGCCGTAGCGCACGGCGGCAATTTTGTGGGCGTCCTCGGCGGAGTAGCCGCCGAGCCCGTATTTTTCGACCATGGCATCATAGCAGTTCTGTGCGGTGGCGTAGTCATTCAGGTCAAGGAAGTCTTTCCCTTTCATGGCCGCGATATCCTGCTCCCGGTTCTCAGCATAGGAGACGCTCCCGTCCGAGCCGAAGACGAGAGGCAGATCGTTAATCCAAGCCTCCCCGCGCGATTCGAAAAGGCGGATCAGGGCAAGAATGATATCGTTCTGTTCCTGGTTATTCGTGGGAAAATAGGCGGCATCCAGAACAATGGAATTACCCTGTCGGTTGGTGACGATCGGATTGCCGTTGCGGTCTAGGATCTCGCCGCGCGCGGCTTCCACTGTCACATTCCGAACGGAGACAAAATCACCCTGTGCCGCGTAATCTGCACCGTGGACAATCTGGATACTCACCAGACGGCCGATGTAGAGGGCCAGAATGGATACAATCAGCAGCACGCAGATGAGGATTCGGGTTTTTCTCTGTTTGACATTCATAGCAAATCACCTGTTGGGGAAAGGCGCCTCACCGCCCCTTGTCGGGGTCGGGCAGGGCGCGCGCGATGGAGCGGACTGGGAAATAAAAGATCGGAGTAAATATCAGCGTATAGAGTATGCCGGGCAGGGTACTGTGCAGGAGCAGATATCCTGCCCCGTCCACCCCGGTAAAGACGAAGAAGAACAGCCAGTAGAAAAAGTGGTGAAGCACGGTCCCGGCCGCACACAGCACCAGCGCAGACAGGAAGTTGTTGCGCATATAGTGCCGCAGCAGGAACGAGACGCCAAAGCATGCGAGGAAGAAAAATACCGCATGGTATCCGCTGCCGCGCATGGCCGCAACGTCCCACAGAATCCCGCCCGCAAGGCCGAGGAAAGCACCGGGGAGCTCCGCGTCAAACATGGCGGTGCAGATGCACAGGACCAGCACGGGCGCGGCGCCCGCTGTGCCGATCCGCGGCAGCAGGTTCGGCGTGTTCTGGATCACCGCCACGGCAATAACCAGAGCCAGAAAGGAGAGCCAGCGCAGGTATTTCTTTTTGTTTTCTTTCAGATCCGGGAACATGGCTTATTCCTCCGAATCCGCGGCGTTGGAACCCTGACCGTCAAACTCCGTGATGACGGTTACGTCCTGCAGGCTGAAGATATCCACGCCCGGCTTGATGACCGCGTAGGAGGAGATGTCGCTCTCACTGTTGCGGATCTCCGTGACGGTTCCAAGGATCAGGTCCCGCGGGAACAGGCCGCCAACTCCGGAGGTGTATACCACGCCGCCGGGGGAGACCGCCGTGGTGGAGGTCAGTCCGGTCAGCCGGCACAGCCCGGAGGCCGCCAATTCCGATGTTCCGGAGGCGATGCCCTCCTCACGCGTGCGGATCTCATAGGCGGATATGTCGATATTCGGATCGAGAATGGTGCGCACTTTGCTGTATGTCGGCTGCACCTCCGTTACAATTCCCACCAGATAGGAGCCGGAGATCACAGGGTCATTGATGCTCACGCCGCTGGAACTTCCGGCGTTTATCATAAAGCCGCCGAAGGGCTCAGAGGTGTCCCGCCCGATGACGATCGCCGTTTCATACTGCTGATCGGGATGCTGCTCGCGCACCTGGAGGAGCTGCTCATACTGCTCGTTCTGGCGCTTCATCTCCTCATAGTCCGCCAGTTCGTTCTGATAGGCCTCAATCTGCTGGCGAAGCTCCTCGTTCTCCGTACGGTAGGTGTCCGCGGAGACAAAGGAGCCCCCAAAGGAGCTGATCCCCTCGGAGATCTTGGCGGTCAGGTGGTGGAGGGGCTCAAAAATCGTACCGAATACCGTGGAGACGGGGGAGGCATTATTGTAAGTAGCCGCCGCAGTGATAATCCCCGCCAGCAGAACGGCCAGCACGGCCAGGATAATTTTGAACTGAGTGCTGTGCAAAAATTTACGCATGGTAAAATTCCTTTCCCGAAAAAGGCATGCAGGTGTGTGCGTTTAAAAGGGGAGGCGCACCGGAACCCCGTGCGCCTCAGCAGGCTGCCGCCCTGATTGATCCCCGATAAGCAAAACGGCAAAACCCGCACGGGTTTTGCCGAATAAGCCGGAATCAGTCCGCAATATCGAGAGCCTTGCCGGATTCCAGGCAGATACCCGTGCCGTCGACGACGCAGTCGAGCGGATTTTCCGCGACGTGGACAGGCATTTTTGTCTCCACGGAGATCAGTCGGTCCAGCCCGCGCAGTAGCGCGCCGCCGCCCGTGAGCATGATGCCGTGGTCGATAATATCGGCCGCCAGCTCCGGCGGGGTCTTCTCCAGTGTGGCGCGGATGGCGTCCAGAATCTGGTTGACCGGGTCGGCCAGCGCCTCGCGAATCTCCTCACTTGTGACCTCGATATTCTTTGGCAGGCCGTCCATCAGGTTGCGGCCCTTAACGTCCAGCGCCCCCTCGCCCTCATACGGGTAGGCGGAGCCGATCTTGATTTTGATATCCTCCGCGGTGCGCTCACCGATGAGGAGGTTGTACTTTTTCTTGATATAGGCGATGATGGATTCGTCAAAATTATCCCCCGCAACACGTGCGGAGCGGGAGGTGACGATGTCGCCCAGAGAGATGACGGCAACCTCAGATGTGCCGCCGCCGATATCAACGACCATGCTGCCGGTCGCTTCGGAGACGGGCAGGCCCGCGCCGATCGCGGCGGCCATGGGCTCCTGAATCAGGCTGACGTATTTGGCGCCCGCGCTGCGCGCAGCATCGTGGACAGCCCTGCGCTCCACCTCCGTAACGCCGGAGGGGATGCAGATCATCACGCGCGCCTTGCTGAACGGAGAGCCGCTGATCGCGCGGTGGATGAATTCCTTGAGCATGTCGGCCGTAATATCAAAATCTGCAATAACGCCGTCCTTCAGCGGGCGTTCGGCCACAATGGAGCCGGGGGTGCGCCCGATCATCTCCTTGGCCTCCGTGCCGACGGCCACGACCTTGTGCGGAATGGTGCGCACGTCCACGGCCACCACGGAGGGCTCACGGATGACGATGCCCTTGCCCTTGACAAAGACAAGCGTGTTGGCTGTGCCCAGATCGATTCCTATATCCTGAGAAAACAACTTAAAAACTCCTTTCAGTCCTGACGCAGTTCAAACATATATTGTTATTATAACCTCTTGAAGGATATTTCTCAACTGTATTTTTGCAAAAAGCGAAAATGAATTATCGCGGGAAAATTGAAAATTCTTCCAGAATTTGCGCGGTACGGCAGATCGGCAGCCCCATTACAGAATAGTAATCGCCGTCGATCCGCCGGATAAACAGGCACCCGCGCCCCTGAATGCCGTAGGCGCCGGCTTTGTCCATCGGTTCGCCGGTGGCAATGTAGCGGGCGATCTGATCGTCCGTCAGCCGAATAAATTCCACCTGCGTGGGCACGACCTCGCAGCGCTCCCGCCCTGCCGCGCACACGCATACGCCCGTGTAGACGGTGTGCGTCCGTCCGGAGAGCAGGCGGAGCATCCGTGCGGCGTCGGCCGCACCACGCGGCTTGCCGAGAATGGTGTTTCCGGGTGCCACCAGGGTGTCGGAGGCCAGAATGACATCCTCCGGATACAGTTCAGCCGCCGCACGGGCCTTGCGCAGGGCGAGCTCATAGGCTGCATCTGCGGGCGCGGTCCCGGCGGGGAGGGTCTCATCCACATCCGCCGGACGGATGTGAAAATCAAACCCGGCGTTTTGCAGGATCTCCGCCCGGCGAGGAGATCCTGATGCAAGGATCAGTGCCATCACTTTCCCTCCCGGATTACAGCTTGCCTGTGGAACCGAAGCCGCCTGTGCCGCGCGCCGTGTCGTCAAGGGTGTCGGCTTCCTCCACTACGGGATAGCAGACCGGGGCTACGACGAGCTGGGCAATGCGCTCAAACGGCTCAATGGTATAATCCTCGGCAGAGGCGTTAAAAATTCCCACCCGGATCTCCCCGCGGTAGTCCTGATCGATCACGCCTACGCCGTTGGAGAGGGCGATCCCGTGCTTGGTCCCCAGGGAACTGCGGGCGAAGATCAGCCCCACAGTGCCCTCCGGCAGGGCGATGGCAATCCCGGCTGGGATCAGCGTGCGCTCCCCGGCCTTCACGGTCAGCGGGGCGTCAATGCAGGCGGTCAGGTCCAGCCCGGCGCTCTTCTCGGTGGCACGCCTGGGGACGACGGCGTTCGGGCGGACTTTTTTGATTTTTAAAATGTTCTGTTCCATGGGGCCTCCTTGATCCGGTTTGAAAGATTTGTCTTCAGTATATCACAAAACTGCGCGATACGCAAAAGAAACCGGCTCCAACCGCTTGACAAACGGGATAGATTGTGGTAAAATACGTCCGTACAACAAAGCAGAGCTTTACCGTTCTCACCTTGGCCGGGCTTTTGACCCAGCGGGTCTGATATTGACAGGGGGCGCCGTTATTCGGCGCGCTTTGCGGTATTTGAGTGGACGGAGCATATTCTGCCCGCTTTCTTTTTTGTTGTCTATCAAAGTTTGGAGGTGCTGAACATTAGCAAGGAACTTCAGATCAACGAAGAAATCCGTGACAGGGAAGTCCGTCTGATTTCCGAGACCGGGGAGCAGCTCGGCATCATGTCCGCGCGCGAAGCGCTGGAGATCGCCGCCGGGAAGGACCTCGATCTGGTCAAGATCGCGCCGCAGGCAAAGCCGCCCGCGTGCAAAATTATGGACTACGGCAAGTATCGCTTTGAGCAGTCCAAGCGCGAAAAAGAGGCCCGGAAAAATCAGCGGATTATTGAGACGAAGGAGATCCGTCTCTCGCTCAACATCGACACGCACGATTTTGAGACGAAGGCCGGCCATGCCCTGCGTTTCCTCAAGAGCGGCAATAAGGTGAAGGTTTCCATCCGCCTGCGCGGCCGTGAGATGGCGCATCAGGGCCTGGGGATCGACATCATGAACCGCTTTGCCCAGGTCTGCGCGGAATTCGGGTCGGTCGAAAAGCAGCCGAAATTGGAAGGTCGTTCCGTGTACATGTTCCTGGCGCCGAAGCAGGCTAAGTAAGAGATATTGAAGGAGGAAATCCAAAATGCCGAAGATCAAAACACACAGTGGTGCAAAAAAGCGCTTTAAGCTGTCCAAGAACGGCAAGCCGATCCGCGGCCACGCCTACAAGTCCCACATCCTGACCAAGAAGAGCACCAAGCGCAAGAGAGGGCTTCGCAAGACCTCCGTTGCCGATAAGACGAACGTCAATCAGATCAAGCGTCTGATCCCCTACAAATAATCGGGACATTTCTTGGATTTTTATCACTCAAATAAACGGAGGTAGCTGTCAATGGCACGTATCAAGGGCGCGATGATGACGCGCAAAAGAAGGAAAAAGACTTTAAAACTCGCCAAGGGTTATTTTGGCGCTAAGAGCAAGCTCTTCAGGACCGCCAAAGAGGCCGTCATGAAGTCCGGCCAGTACGCCTACATCGGCAGGAAGCAGAAAAAGCGTGACTTCCGCCGCCTGTGGATTGCCCGTATTTCCGCGGCTGCAAAGCTCAACGGCATGAATTATTCCACCTTCATGAACGGCCTGAAAAAAGCCGGGATCATTCTCAACCGCAAGATGCTCTCCGAGATCGCAATCGCCGATCCGGCCGCTTTCACCAAGCTTGCCGAAAAGGCAAAGGCAGCCCTGAAATAAGAGGGGTCAGGTTTGGCAGTCGCCGCCTGGCAGCGTGCGGCTGATGATGGAGCCAGTCCAGACACGCCCGATTTGAACGTCGGGCGTGCTTTTTTATCACAGAGGGGGGACCGTCCCATGGCTGAAAAATTGACTTCCGCCGCCAATGAGGCGGTCAAGACGGCTGTCCGCGTGCGCGACAGCGCGCGGTTCCGCCGGGAGCACGGCCTGTTTTTCCTGGAGGGGGCGCGTCTGTGCGCGGACGCCGTGCACAGCGGCTGTACGCCGGTGCAGGTGTTCTATACACCGCAGGCGCTGGAGCGCTATGCGGGCTATCTGTCCGCGGTGCTCCCCGCCGCGCGCCGCGCCTGTGAGATTACAGCGCCCGTCGCCGCAAAGCTGACGGACACCAAGACCCCGCAGGGGGTGTTCGGCGTTTTTGAGATCCCGCCGCACACAGGGGAGACGGAGCCGTCCTCCGGGGCCTATCTGGCGCTGGAGAACATCCAGGATCCGGGTAATCTGGGCGCAATCTGCCGCACGGCGGAGGCGCTGGGGGTGCGCGGTGTAGTGATGAGTGGGTGCTGCGACCGGTACAACCCCAAGGCGCAGCGCGCGGCGATGGGTTCCCTGCTGCGGCTGAATCTGATCGCGGCGGAGGACCTGACCGCCCTGCTTGAGCGCTGTGCGGCGCGCGGCTTTAAAACCTACGCCTCCGTCCCGGACGCGCAGGCGGTAAAGGTGACACAGGCCGATTTTTCCGGCGACGTCCTCACCGTCATCGGAAACGAGGGCTCCGGTATCACGCCGCAGGTACAGGATGTGTGTACCCGGCGGATCACGATCCCCATGGGCGGGCGGGCGGAATCCCTGAACGCCAATTCCGCCGCCGCCATCCTGATTTGGGAAATGATGCGCGGGAGGGTCGGATGATGGAGAACAGGCTCTACTGGTGCTGGCTCCAGCAGGCGCTGCACTGCGGTGCCCGCGTGGACGAGGCCATCGCCGCGTTTGGTTCCCCGCGCAGTGTCTATGAGGCGTCTGAGTATGAGCGGAGGATTTCAGGAGCGTTCACGGTGAAGCAGATTGAGCGCCTTTCCGACACACCGCTGCATCAGGCGCAGGAGATCCTGCGCACCTGCGATAAGTACGCAGTCCATACCGTGACGCCGGACGATCCCTGTTATCCCGCGCGGCTCAGAGAACTGCCGGACTTCCCGTGCGTGCTGTATGTGCGCGGCGATCCCGGCGTACTGGGGGAGGAGCTCTCCCTTGCGGTGGTCGGTACCCGTCAGGCCACGGAGTATGCCGCCGGGGCTGCCCGGGCGCTCGCCGGAGCGCTGGCGCGGTCCGGGATGGTCATCGTCAGCGGCGGCGCGCTCGGCATCGATTCCGCCGCACACCGCGCCGCGATTGATGCGGGCGGGAGAACCATCTGTTATATGGGCTGCGGTTTCGGCGTACACTATCTGATGACCAACTCTCCCCTGCGCCGGGAGATCTCGGAGCACGGGGCGCTCGTGTCGGAATTCCCGCCGGGGACGCCTGCGGGGAAGTCCACCTTCCCGATCCGCAACCGCCTGATCGCCGGCAGCAGCCTGGGCACGCTCGTCATTGAGGCAGGTGTGCGCAGCGGATCGCTCATCACCGCCAAGTGTGCGCGGGAGATGGGGCGGGATGTCTTCGCCGTACCGGGGAATATCCTGACCTCCACCTTTGAAGGGGCCAATCAGCTCATCCGCGACGGCGCCAAGCCGGTCTTCTCTGCGCGCGACATTCTGGAGGAGTACGGGGCGCGCTTCCCGGGCCGGCTGGATCCGGCCGCAGCCGATCTCCCATTACCGCCCGCCGCATCACCGGAGGAGAACCCGGCGCGGCAGCACAGCCGCGGCAGAAAAAATCATGCTCTGCACGGGGATACCGCAACACAGGCGCATGAGCTCCCGGACGCGCCGCACGGAACGGGCACGGTCCGTCTGCTCCCGGCAGACGCCGCACCGGAGCAGCGCCTGATCCATGAGGCGGTACTGCATACGCCGCTGCGCGCGGATGAGATTGCCCAGCGGACGGGAATCCCTGTGCGCGATCTGCTCAGGGTATTGACACAGCTGGAGGTTATGGGCTATATTGTTCAACAACAGGGCAAACGATACCTTGCGGTAAAAGAATAATCATATAGATGAGGTTAACGATATGTCAAAGCTTGTAATCGTGGAGTCGCCCGCCAAGGCGAAGACCATCAAAAAATATCTGGGCAGCGGCTATGAGGTGACCGCCTCCATGGGCCATGTGCGCGATCTGCCGGAGGCGCGCCTGAGTGTCGATGTCAAGAACGACTTTAAGCCGACTTATGAGATCATCAAGGGGAAGAGCGCGCTCGTCAAGGAACTGAAAAAGGCGGCCAAGGAGAGTGACGGTGTCTATCTTGCCACCGACCCGGACCGCGAGGGCGAGGCGATCTCCTGGCACCTGGCCAATATTCTGGGGCTGGACCCGGACAGTCAGGACCGCGTCACGTTTAATGAGATCACCAAGGCGGGCGTGGAGCACGGCATGGCCAATCCGCGCCGCCTGGATATGGATCTGGTGGACGCCCAGCAGGCGCGCCGGATTCTGGACCGCCTGGTGGGCTATAAGCTCAGCCCCTTCGTCTCCCAGAAAATTCGCCGCGGCCTCTCCGCGGGGCGGGTGCAGTCCGTCGCGGTTCGTTTAATCGTGGACCGTGAGAGGGAGATCCGTGCCTTCCAGGCGGAGGAGTACTGGACCGTGGACGCCAAGCTGACGGCTCCCGGTACACGCAAGACTTTTGACGCGTCCTTTTACGGGTATGCCGGTGAGAAAAAGGCGGAGCTGAAAAATGAGGCGGAGGCCAACGCCGTAATCGAGCGGGCGGAGAATGGGGAGTGGATCGTCCAGTCGATCAAAAAGGGTACCCGCAGCAAGCGCCCGAGCGCGCCGTTCATCACCTCCACCCTCCAGCAGGAGGCGTCCCGCCGCCTGGGCTTCCAGTCCAAGCGGACTATGAAAGTGGCGCAGGAGCTCTACGAGGGCGTCGATGTGGCCGGAATTGGCTCCGTCGGTCTGATCACGTATATGAGAACGGACTCCACCCGCCTGTCCGATCAGGCGCGTGAGCAGGGCCGTGAATATATTGAAAACACCTATGGCGAAAAGTATTTTGCCAAAAAGCCGCACTTTTTCAAGTCCGGCAAAAATGCGCAGGACGGGCACGAGGCCATCCGCCCCACCATGCCGTCCCTGACGCCGGAGCAGGCCAAGGCGAGCCTCACGAGCGATCAGTATAAGCTCTATAATCTCATCTGGCGCCGCTTTATGGCCAGCCTGATGGAGAGCTGCATCCACAACACAGTTAAGGCGAATATCGAGGTCAACGGCTGTGTGTTCACCGCCGCCGGCTATACGGTAAAATTTGACGGCTTCACCGCTGTGTATGAGGATCTCTCCGATGAGAAGGAGACGCAGCTCCCGGCGCTGAAGGAGGGCGACACCGTCCGCAAAAAGGAGCTTGCGGGCAACCAGCACTTCACCCAGCCGCCCGCCCGCTACACGGAGGCCTCCCTCATCAAGGCGCTGGAGGAGAACGGCATCGGCCGCCCGAGTACCTATGCCGCCATCATCTCCACGATCCTGTCCCGCGGCTATGTGGAGCGGAACCAGAAGCAGCTTGCGCCCACGGAGCTGGGCGAGGCGATGACGGGCCTGCTCGAGGAGCACTTCCCCAAGATCGTGGATACCAAGTTCACCGCCGGCATGGAGACAAAGCTCGACGACGTAAGCGTCGGCAAGCAGGATTATATCGAAATGCTGCGCGATTTCTACGGCGACTTTGACAAGACGCTCACCAAGGCCAAGAAGGACATGGAGGGCGTCAAGATCAAGCTGCAGGAGGATCAGACGGACATCCCGTGCGAGAAGTGCGGCCGCATGATGGTCATCAAGACGGGCCGGTTCGGCAAATTCCTCGCCTGCCCCGGGTACCCGGAATGCAAAAACGCGAAGCCGCTCGTACAGGAGATGCCGGGCGAGTGCCCGCGCTGCGGCGGCAAGATCGTCCAGAAGCGCTCCAAGCGCGGCCACACATTCTACGGCTGCGGAAACTATCCGGACTGCAACTTTATGACCTGGTATATGCCCACGGAGGAAAAGTGCCCCGTCTGCGGGAAGACGCTCTTTAAAAAGCGCGCCAACCAGCTGATCTGCCTTAACGAGCAGTGCAGCACCTACGTCAAGGAGGAGCCGCGCGTCAGGAAGACCAAGACCGAGGGCAGCGGCGCAGACGATCAGAAGGCAGCAAAAAAGACCACGGCAAAAACGACTAAAAAGGCGGCTTCCAGAACGACAAAAAAGACCGCCGCCAAGACGAAAACCGCGAAAAAGTCCACCGCCCCAGCCAAAAGATCAAAGGCAAAAGCGGAGGATGAGGAATGAGCCGGATCACCGTCGTCGGTGCCGGGCTCGCCGGGTGTGAGGCCGCGTGGTATCTGGCGCATCAGGGGATGGAAGTCACACTGGTGGAGATGAAGCCGGTCCGCTATTCCCCTGCACACCACAGCGAGGGCTTTGCGGAGCTCGTCTGCTCCAATTCCCTCAAGGCGGAGCGGATTGCCTCTGCGGGCGGGCTGCTCAAGGCGGAGATGAAGCGCCTTGGCTCCCTGCTGGTGGACTGCGCCTACCGCTGCCGTGTGCCGGCCGGCGGAGCGCTGGCTGTGGACCGGGATGAATTTTCCCGTCTGGTGACCCGGGAGATTTTAAATTGCCCGAACATCACCGTGGAGCACCGTGAGGTCACGCAGATCCCGGAGGGGGATGTCATCATCGCCGCGGGGCCGCTCGCCTCGGACGCGCTCTCCGCTGAGATTCAAAAGCTCTGCGGGCAGGAGTTGAGTTTTTACGACGCCGCGGCCCCCATCGTCACCGCGGAAAGTCTGGACAGGTCCCGTACCTTCACCCAGTCACGCTACGACCGGGGCGACGCGGACGACTATATCAACTGCCCCATGGACCGGGAGGAATATGAGGCGTTTCATCAGGAGCTGATCCACGCCCGCACGGCACAGCTCCACGATTTTGACCGTGGCGGTGTCTATGAGGGCTGTATGCCTATCGAGGTGATGGCAAAACGCGGGGCGGATACCATGCGCTTTGGCCCGCTCAAGCCGGTCGGTCTGCGCGATCCCGCCACCGGAAAGCGCCCGTGGGCTGTTTTACAGCTGCGCAAAGAGAATGCGGCGGGCACGCTCTACAATTTGGTCGGGTTCCAGACAAATCTGGCCTTTCCGGAGCAAAAGCGCGTTTTCGGCATGATCCCGGCGCTCAAAAATGCGCAGTTTGTACGCTACGGCGTGATGCACCGCAATACCTTTCTCAATTCCCCGCAGGTTCTGGATGCGGATTTTACCCTGCGTGCACAGCCGCGCATCGCCTTTGCCGGCCAGATCACCGGGGTGGAGGGGTATATGGAGTCCGCCTGCTCCGGCATTCTGGCCGCGTACCACATGGCGCGCCGGGTCCAGGGCCTGCCGCCCGTCCGGTTCCCCAATACAACCATGTGCGGAGCGCTCTCTGATTACATTTCCGCCTCACCGGCAAAAAATTTCCAGCCGATGGGGGCAAATTTTGGTATAATAGAACCGTTGGAACACCAGATCCGCGATAAGCAGCAGCGCTATACGGCACTTGCCGAGCGGTCTCTGGAGACTTTGGATCATATTTTACAGGAGGGTCGGGCATGACTATTATCGTAGACGCCTACGGCGGGGATCACGCGCCGCTGGAAATCTTAAAGGGGGCGTGCCGTGCACGCGACGAGCTCGGGGTGACCATCACCCTCACCGGCAGTGAGAGCGGGATCCGTACCTGCGCACAGGAAAACGGCCTCTCTCTGAACGGGATGACGATCCTCGACGCGCCGGACGTAATCTCCATGGAGGACGATCCGATGGAGATCCGCCGTTCCAAGTCAAACAGCTCCATGGCTGTGGGCCTGCGCGCCCTTGCGGCGGGGGAGGGGGACGCCTTCGTATCCGCCGGCAGCACCGGCGCGCTCGTCGTGGGGTCCACGTTTATTGTCAAGCGGATCAAGGGGGTTAAGCGCGCGGCAATCGCAAGCATTATGCCGTCGGACACCGTGCCGTTCCTCATGCTCGACTGCGGCGCTAACGCCGAGTGCCGGCCGGAGGCGCTGGTGCAGTTTGCCGTGATGGGCGATCTGTACATGAAGCACGTCATGGGCGTCCCAAAACCGCGCGTGGCGCTGGCCAATATCGGCACGGAGTCCACCAAGGGCGGTGAGCTCCAGCGCGAGGCATACCGTATGCTCTCAGACTGCGGGCTGTTTGATTTTACCGGAAATATTGAGGCGCGTATGATCCCCTACGGCGGCGCGGACGTCGTAGTGGCGGATGGCTTTACCGGCAATATGCTGCTGAAAATGTATGAGGGCGTCGCCGCAGCCATGATGAAAAACATCAAGGAGATCTTTACAAAGAGCACAAAGACCAAGCTCGGCTTCCTGATGGTGAAGGGCGGGCTCATCGACTTTAAGAAAAAGATGGACTACACGGAGTTTGGCGGCGCACCGCTGCTGGGCATTTCCCGTCCCGTGATCAAGGCACACGGCTCCTCCAAGGAAAAGGGCTTTTTCAGTGCCGTCCGTCAGGCGGTCCGCACGGTAGAAAAGGACGTGTGCGGGGAGATCGCGCGCAACATGCCCCGTTCATCTGAGGAAGCAAAGGAGGACTGAATACGATGAAGGACCTGAGCGGCTTTGAAAAGGAGATCCGCTATACGTTCCGTGACAAGTCCCTCCTCCTCACGGCGCTGACGCACTCGTCCTATGCGAACGAGCAGCCCGATAAGCCACCGTACAATGAGCGGCTTGAGTTCCTGGGGGATTCCGTGCTCGGCGTGGTGACGGCGGATTACCTGTTCCACACCTATCCGCAGGAGCCGGAGGGGGAGTTGACGCGCCGCCGGGCGGAGCTCGTGTGCGAGGATTCGCTGTTCGCATTTGCCAAGGAGATCCATCTGGGAGACTATATGCGCCTTGGCAAGGGCGAAGAGCGCACCCACGGCCGGGAGCGCCCGTCCATTTTGGCGGACGCATTTGAAGCGGTGATTGCCGCCATCTATGAGGATGCGGGGATCGAACGTGCCCGGGAACACATCCTGCGTTTTTTAAAGGCGCACAAGGACCTGAGCAATAAGAAAAAGGATTTTAAGACGATGATCCAGGAGGTCATTCAGCAGAACCGGGAGGAAAAGCTCGAGTACGTCCTCGCGCATGAGAGCGGCCCGGACCACGACAAGCACTTTGTGGTGGAGCTGCACCTCAACTCCAATGTCATCGGCACGGGTGAGGGCAGGAGCAAAAAGCATGCCGAGCAGGAGGCGGCCCATGAGGCGCTGCGCCTGATGGGGCTGGAAGAATGACCGCACGGATTTTTTAAACGATAAAGGATAAAGGCTGGTTCACGGATGTTTTTAAAGTCACTGGAAATGCAGGGGTTCAAGTCGTTCCCCGATAAAACGGTGCTGAAGTTTGAAAAGGGCATCACCGCCGTCGTCGGGCCGAACGGCAGCGGCAAGAGCAATATTTCCGACGCCGTCCGCTGGGTCCTGGGGGAAAAATCCAGCAGGAGCCTGCGCGGCTCCAAGATGGAGGATGTCATCTTCAGCGGGACGCAGGGGCGGCGCGCGCAGGGCTTTGCGCAGGTAACGCTTACGCTGGACAATGCGGACCGCTCCGTCCCCGGGCATGAGGAGGACGAGATCTCCGTCACGCGCCGGTACTACCGCTCCGGCAACAGCGAATATCTCATTAACGGAGCCAATGTGCGCCTGCGGGATATAGAGGAGCTGTTCATGGACACGGGCCTGGGTTCAGACGGGTATTCCATGGTCGGGCAGGGCCGGATTGAGGATATCATCTCCTCCCGCTCCTCCGACCGGCGTGATATGTTCGACGAGGCGGCAGGAATTGCCCATTTCCGCGCCCGCCGCACGGACGCACAGCGCCGTCTCTCTCAGGCGGAGGAGAATCTGGTTCGCCTGCGGGATATCATGGGTGAGCTCGAGAGCCGGATCGGCCCCTTAAAGGAGCAGAGCGAGAAGGCACAGCGCTACCTGATCCTGGCGCAGGAGCGCAAGGAGCTGGAGATCGGCCTGCTGCTGCGCTCGGCCGAGTCCGCCAATGAAGAGCTTACCAAAAGCGCGGAGAAGCTGGATATCGCCGCCGCCCAGCACCGGCAGGCCGACGATGAGCTGGCCGGGATTGAAAAGCGCATTGAGGACAGCATCGCTCTCACCCAGTCCATGAACGCGCAGATTGACGAGATCCGCCGCAGCGGTTCCCACATCGACGAGGAGATTGCGCGGATCGAGGGCCTGATCGCCGTTGACCGCAATTCAATTGAACACAATAACGAGGCGATTGAGCGCGTCCGGCGGGATAAGGACTCTGCCGACACCACGCGTGAGGAGCTGAACGGTCAGATCCTTACGCATCAGGAGCGGATCGCCGCGCTTACCGAGGCGCTTGAGCAGGAGCGCGGCAGGCTGGAGGAGCTCTCGGCCACGCTGTCCGGCGCCCGCAGCGAGGACGAGGGCCTCGGCGGGCAGATGGAGGCGCTGGCCTCGGAAGTCTCCACACTGACGCTGCAGATTGCGGATGCGCGCATCTCTCTGGCGGCGGATGAGACGTCCCAGGCGGAAATTCAGGCGCGGCTGGAGGAGATCGGGCGCACGCTCTCCGGCCAGGATGAGGTGCGTGAACTGCTTGAGCGCCGCCGGGAGCAGGCGCAGGAGCGGCTGGAAGAGAGTGAGGAGGAGCTTGAGAGCGTATCCAACTCTCTGGACGGGTATGCCCTCATGGCGGAAAAACGCCGCCAGAAGCTGGAAAATGCGCAGCGCGCGCGGGATGACCTGTCCATCAAGCTGCGGCAGGCGCAGTCCCGAGCCAAGATGCTTGACGACATGCAGAAGAACATGGAGGGCTATTCCGGCAGCGTCAAGGCTGTGATGAAGCAGGCGCGCACCGGGGCGCTGACCGGCATTCACGGTGCCGTCACGCAGATCATCCACACGCAGGACCGCTATTCCACCGCAATTGAGACGGCGCTCGGCGCCGCAGTGCAGAATATCGTCACGGATACCGAGTCCGATGCCAAGCGCGCCATCTATTACCTGAAAGAGCACTCCCTTGGCCGCGCGACCTTCCTGCCGCTGACAAGCGTGCACGGGCGTACGCTCAATGAGCCGGGGCTGCCCGGCTGCCGGGGCTTTATCGATATCGCGTCTAATCTCGTTACATACGACGGGCAGTACGGGCCGGTGATTCAGTCCCTGCTTGGGCGTACCGCCGTGGCGCAGGATATGGACTGTGCCATCGCCATTGCCAAAAAGTATAGCTACCGGTTTAAGATCGTCACGCTGGACGGCCAGGTGCTCAATGCCGGCGGCTCCATGACGGGCGGTTCCCGGGTCCATTCCTCCGGCGTGATCGGCCGTGCGAATGAGCTGGAAAAGCTCGCCGCCCAGATCAAAAAAATGGAGGATGAGCTGCGCGTGGGCGAGGAGCAGTTCCTTGCCGCCAAGGAGGAGGAGGCGCGCTGCCGCGCCGAGTATGAGGCGGCCAAGGCCGCTGTCCAGAATGCCTCGGAGGAGAAGATCCGGCGCGAAGGTGACATCCGCCTGATCGACACCCAACTCGCCGCTGCCCGCGATTCGGCCGGGGGGCTGGATACGGAGCGGGAGGCCCTGCGTGCGCGCCTTGATGAGATTGAGCGCGAAAAGGCGGAGATCTCCGCCCGCATTGACACACTGACACAGCAGTCGGAGGAGCAGAACACCCGTATGGCGGAGCTGACCGCCGGGCGCGAGGAACTCAACGCAAAGCGTGAAAAGCTCAATGAGGAGATCTCCGGCATCAATCTGAAAATGCTGGAGCTCAATAAGGATATTCAGCAGAGCACGGCCGCAGTCGACGAGCTTGGCCGCCGGCTGGAGCTGCACGCCGGCAGGCTGACGCAGTTTGACGATGAGATCGCCCAGACGCAGCAAAAAAATACGGCGTTGAATGAGAATATCGTTTCCCTGCAAAATCAGATCGAGGAGTTGCGCCTGAAGGGGACGGACACGCGCGCACAGATCGACGCGCTGATTGCCCAGCGGGAGCAGGAGGAGCAGAAGAGTACGGAGCTGCGCCTGCTTGAGCGCGCCAAGAGCGCGGAGCGGGAAAAGCTCAGCGGCGAACTGGCCCGGCTGGAGGAAAAAAAGGCCTCCGTCCGCAAGGAGTACGATGCTGCGGTCGCCCGCCTGTTTGATGAATATCAGCTCACCCGGCGCGAGGCGCAGGAGCAGGCCAAACCGATCGAGAATATCCGCGAGGCGCAGGGCCGCCTGAACGAATTGAAAAGGGCAATCTCCGCCCTCGGTAGCGTCAATGTGGGCGCGGTAGAGGAGTATAAGGAGGTCTCTGAGCGGTATGAGTTCATGCACGGGCAGATCAGCGACGTGGAGTCCTCCCGCGATGAGATCAACCGCCTGATCGAGGACCTGACGGCCCGGATGGGCGAGCGGTTCATGACTGAGTTTAAAAAGATTGACCGTTATTTTGGCGAGACGTTTTCACGCCTGTTCGGCGGCGGCGCGGCCAAGCTCGTGCTCGATGATCCGAACGATCCGCTCGAGTGCGGCATTGATATTGAGATCCAGCCCCCGGGCAAGAGCGTCAAGAATATTGACCTCTTCTCCGGTGGGGAGAAGGGCCTTGCGGGCATCGCCCTGCTGCTGGCGATCCTGCATGTTAAGCCCGCGCCGTTCTGCATCTTTGACGAGGTGGAGGCCGCGCTCGATGACGTCAACGTGGCCCGTTACGCGGCCTATCTGCGCAGTATGACGGACCACACGCAGTTTGTCTTAATCACCCACCGCCGTGGCACCATGGAGGAGGCCGATACCCTCTATGGTGTGACGATGCAGGAAAAGGGCGTTTCCAAACTCTTGAAGCTCAATACGGCGGAGGTAGCCGCCAAGCTCGGAATCAAGGAGTGATCGAATGGGACTGTTCAGTAAATGGAGCCGCGGCCTTCGCAAGACCCGGAAGGGGATGACGAATGCCATCGATGAGATCCTCGGCGCGCGCAAGGTCATCGACGAGGAGCTGTATGAGGACCTGGAGGAGGCCCTCATCATGGGCGATGTGGGCGTGGTCACCAGCGCCCGGATCATCACGGAGGTGCGCAACCAGATCAAGCGCTCCCGGGATAAGGAACCGGAAAAAGTGCGGGCCAAGATGGAGGAGGTCATCGCCGGCATGCTACGCGGCGGGGAGGAGCTCCATCTGGAGACGAAGCCCTCCGTGATCCTCGTCATCGGCGTCAACGGGGTCGGTAAGACGACCACCATCGGCAAGCTGGCCGCGCGCTTTAAGGCGGAGGGGAAAAAGGTCATTCTCGGCGCGGCGGATACGTTCCGCGCGGCGGCGATCGAGCAGCTTCAGGAGTGGGCGGACCGCGCCGGTGTGGAGATGATCAAACACCGGGAGGGTGCGGATCCGGCTGCAGTTGTATTTGATGCGATTGCGGCGGGCAAGGCGCGTGGCGCAGATGTCATTATCTGCGATACGGCGGGCCGCCTCCACAATAAGAAGAACCTCATGGATGAGCTCAATAAGATCTACCGCGTAATCGGGCGGGAGCTGCCGGATGCGGACCGTGAGTGCCTCCTGGTGCTCGATGCGACCACCGGGCAGAACGCCGTCAATCAGGCGAGGGAGTTCAAGGCAGCCGCGGATATCACCGGCATTGTCCTCACCAAGCTGGACGGGACGGCCCGCGGCGGCGTGGTGCTCGCCATTAAGAACGAACTGGAAATTCCCGTCAAATTTGTCGGGGTCGGCGAGCAGATTGACGACCTGCAGCCATTTGATCCGGAGGCATTTGCAAAGGGACTGTTCATGACACAGGAGGATGAGGAAGATGGCATCTTGGGGCAATCAGAAGCAGGAGAAGATGGACCGGCTGATTACGCTGGGGATGAGCGCGGGGACATACCTCTTTACGGTGATCGGGGATATCCGGCGGATTCGGAAGAGGTATCTGGGAGCGCCGTCGGCACAGGCGAAGACGCACCCCCTGCCGAACAAGCCGCTGGGGCAGATGACGATCGAGGAGTTGCTCTTTACCCCGCGGGTGAAGAAGATGAAGGCGGACCCCTTCCGGAAGGAGAAGACGAGCCGGAGGACGCGGATGATCGGGACACGGTGACCGACGGCACGGAGCCCGAGGAGGAAACCGACGAAACGCCTGCGGATGCGGGCGAAGAGGAGCCCAAAAAGAAGAGGAGAGGTTTCTTTGGATTTTTTAATCGCAACGCATAATATGAAAAAGCGCGCAGAGCTTGAACGCATTCTCTCACCGCTCGGTGTGTGCGTGCTTACGGCGGAGGAAGCGGGCGTGGACCTGACCGATGTGGAGGAGACAGGGACGACCTTTGAGGAAAACGCCTTTTTAAAGGCGGACTCCGGCTGCAGGGAGAGCGGCATGGCCTGCATCGCGGATGACTCCGGGCTGATGGTAGACGCGCTGGACGGCGCGCCGGGCGTGTACTCCGCGCGCTATGCCGGCATGCACGGCGACGATCAGGCTAATAACAACAAGCTGCTCGAAAATTTAAAAGATGTTCCGGATGAGAAGCGCACGGCACGCTTTGTCAGCGTGGTCTGCTGTGTGTTCCCGGACGGCAAGAAAATTTATGCCCGCGGTGAGTGCGAGGGGTTCATCGGCCACGCGCCGCGCGGGGACGGCGGCTTCGGCTATGACCCGCTGTTCCTGCTCCCGGACGGGCGCTGCTTTGGGGAGATGGGCGCGGCTGAGAAGGACGCCGTCAGCCACCGCGGCAATGCGCTGCGCCTGTTTAGGGAAAAATTAAAAGAAGTTTTATGAGGATGATACGATGACCAGTAAAGAACGCGCCGCCTTCAGGGCGCAGGCAAACACCTTAAAGCCGCTGTTCCAGGCCGGGAAGGGCGGGATCTCCGACGCCCTCATCCGCCAGACGGACGAGGCGCTCACGGCCCATGAACTGATTAAAATTCGGGTCCTGCTGGAGACCACGCCCCAGCCCGCGCGTGACATCGCGCAGCAGCTTGCCGCGCACACCGGAGCCGAGGTGATCCAGGTGCTTGGCGGAGTCATCACCCTGTACCGGTACAGTGAGGAGCTGCACGCTAAGGAGCGGCAGAAGCAGGAGAATATCAAAAAGGCGGAGCGTGTCCGCTCCCATAACGCATATGAGCGCATGCGGGCACAGAAAAAGACTGCATTCCCCAAAAAGCGCGAGGGGAAGAACCGGAATGGCTAAGCTCGGCGTTTTCGGCGGGACGTTTAATCCCCCGCATAAGGGGCATCTTAAACTTGCGGAACAGTTTGCCGGGGAGCTGCGGTTGGACCGGATTCTGATTATCCCCTCCTGCATCCCGCCGCACAAGGATGCGCCGCAGCTCGCCTCTGGTATGGACAGGATGGCTCTGTGCCGCGCCCTGTTCCGGGGACCGGGATTTGCATTCTCGGACATGGAGCTTCTCCGCGGCGGGCGCAGCTATACGAGCGACACCGTCCGTATCCTGAAGGATACCCATCCGTCGGATGAGCTGTACCTCATCATGGGCTCGGACATGCTTGTCACGCTCCACGCCTGGCATGAGCCGATGGAGATCATCCGGCGGTGCCGGATCTGCGCGGCCACGCGCGGCGATCTCCACCGGGCGCAGCTGACGGCATATGTGAAGGAACATTTCCCCCGCTTTCAGGACCGCTTCGTGATCACGGGGATTGAGCCGGTGCTGATTAGCTCTACGGAACTGCGGGCGCGGCTGGCCGCGGGCGCGGATGTAAGCGCCTACCTGACGGAGGGGGAAATCGCCTATATTGAAGAAAAGGGGCTTTATCATGCAGGACACGCAGCGCAATGAAGAGTTTATTGAGGTAATCCTGGGCCGTCTGGGGGAAAAGCGCTTTTACCACAGTATGTGCGTGGCAAAGGCGGCGCGTGAGCTGGCCGTCAAGTACGGCGCGGATCCGGAGCGGGCGTATACCGCCGGGATCCTGCACGACGTGATGAAGGAGGCGCCCGGGGAAGAACAGTTGCAAACGATCGCCGCAGCGGGTATAATATTGACGGATGTGGAGCGGGCCAACAAGAAGCTCTGGCACGCCGTCGCCGGCTACGCCTACTGCCGGGATGTCCTGCACGTGGAGGATACCGGGATTCTTGACGCCATCCGTTACCATACCACCGGCCGCGCCGATATGACGCTGCTGGAAAAGTGCGTGTATATCGCGGACTTCATCAGCGAGGACCGCGACTATCCGGGGGTGGAGGCAATCCGCGCCTGCGCGCAGCAGGGGCTGAAGACGGTCCTGTTCGAGGGGATGAAGTTCACCATTGAAGAACTTGCCGGGAAGGGGCAGGCCATCCATCCGGACACCGTCAGCGCCTACAATCAAATCATCATATCCGATTCGGAGGGAAACGAATGACAGGCGAACAGATCTATCAGGCAGCCGTAAAGGCGCTCAATGATAAAAAGGCGGAGGATATCCAGGTGATGAAGATCGGCGATCTGACGATCGTAGCCGACTACTTTGTCATTGCCACCGGTACCTCCAGCACTCACGTCAAGTCCCTGGCGGACAACGTGGAGTACGAGCTGGGGCTTCAGGGCGTGCAGCCCGGCCATATCGAGGGGAAGGCCACCGGCTGGATCCTCCTCGACTACGGCAGCGTGGTTGTCCACGTGTTCCTGGCCGATATGCGCGGCTATTACAATCTGGAGCGCCTGTGGACGGACGCGGCCCAGGTGGATATTCAGGATTTGATCTCATCATCGAAGGAGAATGCATAATGAAGTACGATTTTGCTCAAGTGGAGAAAAAGTGGCAGGAAAAGTGGGCGCGCGAAAAGACGTTCAAAGCGTTTAATGACAGCCAGAAGGAGCCCTACTACTGCCTGGTGGAGTTCCCCTATCCGTCGGGCTACGGCCTGCATGTCGGCCATCTGCGCTCCTATACGGCGCTCGACGCCGTCGCCCGTAAAAAGCGCATGGAGGGCTATAATGTGCTCTTCCCGATGGGATGGGACGCCTTTGGCCTGCCTGCGGAGAATTTTGCCATCAAGAACCATGTCCATCCTGCGGAGTTCACCAATAAGAACATTGCCCACTTCAAGCAGCAGCTCCAGTCCATCGGATTCTCCTTTGACTGGGACCGCGAGGTCAACACAACGGACCCCGACTACTATAAGTGGACGCAGTGGATCTTCCTCCAGCTGTACAAGCACGGTCTGGCCTATAAGAAGGAGATGAGCGTCAACTGGTGCACCTCCTGCAAGTGCGTGCTGGCCAATGAAGAGGTTGTCAACGGCGTGTGCGAGCGCTGCGGCAGCGAGGTCGTCCACAAGGTCAAGAGCCAGTGGATGCTCAAGATCACCGCGTACGCGCAGCGCCTGATTGACGATCTGGATGACCTGGACTTCATTGAGCGCGTCAAGACCCAGCAGAAGAACTGGATCGGCCGCTCAACCGGCGCAAACGTGGATTTCACCGCCACCACCGGCGATACCATTACCGTCTACACCACCCGCCCGGACACCCTTTTCGGCGCTACATACATGGTCATTTCCCCCGAGTATGACAAGCTCGAAAAGTGGGCGGATCTCCTTGAGAATATGGATGAGGTGCGCGCCTATCAGCAGGAGGCCGCCCGCAAGTCCGACTTTGAGCGCACGGAGGTCAACAAGGAGAAGACCGGCGTGATGCTTCAGGGCGTGCGCGCCATCAACCCCGTGAACGGGAAGGAGATCCCGATCTTTATCTCCGATTACGTCCTCGCCTCCTACGGCACGGGCGCGATCATGGCCGTCCCGGCGCACGATACGCGCGACTGGGAGTTTGCCAAAAAGTTTGACCTACCGATTATCGAGGTCGTCAAAGGCGGCGCGGATGTCCAGCAGGAGGCGTTTACCGACTGCGCCACCGGCGTGATGGTCAATTCCGACTTCCTCACCGGGCTTACGGTGGAGGAGGCCAAGCAGAAGATGATCGACTGGCTCACCGCCAACGGAAAGGGCAGCGCCAAGGTCAACTACAAGCTGCGCGACTGGGTCTTCTCCCGCCAGCGCTACTGGGGCGAGCCGATCCCGATGGTCTACTGCGAGCACTGCGGCTGGCAGCCCATCGATGAGAGCGAGCTCCCGCTGCGCCTGCCGATGGTCGATTCCTATGAGCCGACGGACGACGGCGAGTCCCCCCTGGCCAAGATGACCGACTGGGTCAATACCACCTGCCCCAAGTGCGGCGGCCCGGCCAAGCGTGAGACGGACACCATGCCCCAGTGGGCCGGTTCCTCCTGGTATTTCCTGCGCTACTGCGACCCCCACAATGACAAGGCGCTCGCCTCCAAAGAGTCCCTGCAGTACTGGACGCCCATCGACTGGTACAACGGCGGCATGGAGCACACCACGCTCCACCTGCTGTACAGCCGCTTCTGGCACAAGTTCCTGTACGATATCGGCGTGGTCCCCACGAGCGAGCCGTATAAAAAGCGCACCAGCCACGGCATGATTCTGGGCTCCAACGGCGAAAAGATGAGCAAGTCCCGCGGCAATATCGTCAACCCCGACGAGATCGTGGAGCAGTACGGGGCAGATACCATCCGGCTGTATGAGATGTTCATTGGCGACTTTGAAAAGGCCGCCCCGTGGAATTCCGACTCCATCAAGGGCTGCAAGCGCTTCCTCGACCGCGTCTGGGGCCTGTCCGAGATCGTGACGGACGGCGGCTACCGCCCGGAGCTGGAGGCCGATATGCACAAGGCTGTCAAGAAGGTCACTTATGATATTGATAACCTCAAGGATAACACGGCTATCGCCACGATGATGACGCTTGTCAACAAATTCTATGACACGGGCGCCGTCACCCGGGAGGAGCTGCGCACCCTGCTGATCCTGCTCAATCCGCTCGCCCCGCACCTGACGGAGGAGCTGTACGAGCAGCTCGGCTTCGGCGGAGAGCTCAACGCACAGCAGTGGCCGTCCTATGATGAGGCCAAGTGTGTGGATGATATGATCCAGATCGCCGTGCAGGTCAACGGTAAAGTCCGCGCCAAGCTGGAGATTCAGGCGGATCTCTCCCAGGAGGAGGCCCTGCGCGCCGCGCGTGAAAACGACAAGGTGCGCGAGCTTCTCAGCGGCAAGACGATCGTCAAGGAGATCTATGTCAAGGGCAAGCTGGTCAATCTGGTCGTCAAATAAAATTACTTGACAAACGCCTGCTGCAGGATATATAATAATTTAGTGTACTTCACAATATACCCCTGCATTTCTGCGGAGGGAGGGAAATAAATGAGCCAGGTCAAAGTTCGCGATAATGAATCTCTTGAGAGCGCGCTTCGCCGTTTCAAGAGGCAGACCTCCAGGGACGGTGTTATCCAGGAGGTCCGCAAGAGGGAACATTATGAAAAGCCTTCAGTCAAGAGGAAGAAGAAGTCTGAGGCAGCTCGTAAGCGCAAGTATCGATAATTCCCGGGAGCCTGCCGGCGTAAGCCACGGCAGGCTCCTGCTCTTTCTCTTTTGAAAAGCGGCGGGAAATCTCCGTGGGGAGGGATCAACAGTGTCAACACGCATGCCAAAATACAGATTCAGGCGTCTGGCGGATATCACCGCGGATGACCTGCGGAAAATGGGCGCGCTCGGAGTCGGGCTCGATGTCGACAACACTACCGCGTTCGACAGCAGCAATGAGCTGATTGAGGGCGTTTCCGAGTGGGTGGAAAAGATGCGCGCGGAGGGGTTCCCGATGGTGCTCATCTCCAACGGATTTAAAAAGCGGGTCGCGCCCGTCGCCGCGCAGCTCGGGCTCGATTATATCCCGTTTTCCATCAAGCCGCTGCCCTTTGGATACCTGCGCGCGGCCAGGCGGATGCGTATCCCTGTGGAGAAGATGGCCTTTGTGGGGGATCAGCTGATTACCGATATCCGGGGGGCGAATCTGGCCGGGGCGATCTCCGTCTATGTGGACCCCGCCCGGAAAGAGGAGCGGCTGGTCAAAATGTTTATGAAGCGGCGCGTCAATGAGCGGCCGATCCTGGAGCGGTTCGACCGGGAGTTTCCACACCGCAATTTCAGGCACAGGGGGAAGGATTCACATGAAGAAACTGAAAATTAAAGTTTTAAACGGCCCGAATCTCAACCTCACCGGTGTGCGCGAGCCGTCCGTCTACGGCAGCGAGACTTTGGCGGATATCAACCGGAGAATCGCGGAGCACGCGGCGGAGTGCGGGATTGAATGCGACTTTTTCCAGAGCAATTCGGAGGGGGCGCTGATCGACGCGGTGCACAGTGTCCTGCTCAACGAATATGACGGCGCCGTCATCAATGCGGGGGCCTACACCCATTACAGCTACGCCCTGCGCGATGCCATCGCCGCCACTGGCAAGCCGTTTGCAGAGGTGCACATGTCCAACATCCACGCGCGGGAGGAATTCCGCCATACCTCGGTGATCGCGCCCGTGTGCAGGGGATCGGTGATCGGGTTTGGCGCACAGGGCTATATTCTGGCACTTGACGGATTGGCGGCGATCTTATGAGCCTGCGTGTATATGCCCTTCAGGAGCGTATTTCAGTCGGCCAGGGGGCGCTCATCCGCTTCCCGGAAAACAGGCGGTATTTTACAAATTTTATCTCCTCGGCCGGATTTTTGATCGTCACGCGGGAGCGGGCGCTCTTCCAGACGGACAGCCGCTATATTGAGGCCGCGCAGGCCGCTGTCCCGGCGGGGATTGAGGTCCGGGAGACGCGCGGCACGCTCGAGGCCGACACGCTTCGGGAGCTTGGGATCCAGAAGCTGAGCATTGAGGCGTCGCATACGACGATCGCCGCCCTGCGCAGTTTGGAAAAGATCTGTGCGGGGATTGAAATTGACTCCGGCGATTTTCTCGATACTGCGGTCGGCGATCTGCGGGCGGTAAAATCGCGGGACGAGGTGGAGAAGATCGTGCGCGCCCAGCGCATCGCAGAGCGCGCGCTGGAAAAGACGCTCGCCATGATCCGCCCCGGCGTGACGGAGCGGGAGATCGCCCTCTCACTTGATTTCAACATGCTGTCCACGGGGGCGGAGGCCCTCTCCTTTGAGACAATCGCCGTCAGCGGGGAGAATTCCTCCAAGCCGCACGGCGTGCCGGGGGACCGGCAGGTGTGCGCCGGGGACTTCATTACCATGGACTTCGGCGCGGTGGTGGACGGCTACCACAGCGATATGACGCGCACCGTGGCGGTCGGCTCTGTGACGCCGGAGCAGCGGAAGGTCTATGATACGGTGCTCGCCGCGCAGGAGGCCATGCTCGACGGGCTGCGTGCGGGGATTACCTGCGCGCAGGCGGATGCGCTGGCGCGGGATGTGATTGAGCAGGCCGGATACGGCGCGTATTTCCGTCACTCGGCCGGGCACGGCGTGGGGCTGGAGATCCATGAGCCCCCGTTTGAAGGGCCGCGCTCTCAGGAGATGCTCCGGGCCGGGAACATCGTCACGGCGGAGCCGGGGATCTATCTCCCGGGGCGGTTCGGCGTGCGGATTGAGGATATGGCCTATCTGACGGAGCAGGGGATCGAGAATTTGACTCAGGCCCCGAAGGAACTGCTGGTCCTGTGAGAAAAATAGCCGGCAGGGCTTGAAAAATCTGCGCCGATCGGTTAAACTATAAGAGACCATGAATATGTAACATACGGTAATTCTAAATTCGGAGGATTCATATATGATTTCAGCAGGAGATTTCAGGAACGGTGTCACTTTTGAGATGGACGGCAATGTCTATCAGATCATCGAGTTCCAGCATGTAAAGCCCGGCAAGGGCGCGGCGTTCGTCCGTGCGAAGATCCGCGACGTGATCGGCGGCAGTGTGACGGAGCGCACCTTCAACCCGAATGATAAATATCCCACTGCCTTCATTGAGCGTAAGGACATGGAGTATTCCTATGAGGACGGCGGCCTTTACTACTTCATGGATCCGGAGACGTATGACATGATCCCGATCAACGGGAGCGATCTGCCGGACAGCTTTAAGTTCGTCAAGGAGAACATGACCTGTAAGGTTCTCTCCTATAAGGGCAGCGTATTTGGCGTGGAGCCGCCGAACTTCGTCTCCCTTCAGGTGACCAAGACCGACCCCGGCTTTAAGGGCAACACGGCAACCAACACGCTCAAGCCCGCCACGGTGGAGACCGGGGCGGAGGTCCGGGTACCGCTCTTCATTGAGGAGGGCGAGATGATCAACATCGATACCCGCACGGGTGAGTACATGTCCCGCGGCGAGTAATCTGCCCGCACAGCCTTTAACGCAACACCATATTAAGTCAATCCGCTGCGGCGGATCAGGAATGGAGGATCATATGATGACAATTTCCGAGAAAGTCGCCTACATCAAGGGCCTTATGGAGGGCATGAAGCTCGATGAGTCCAAGGACGAGATCAAGCTGACCCAGAAGATCGTTGAAGTGCTTGAGGATATGGCGCTGACCGTCTCCGATCTGGAGGACAGCCTGGATCTCGTGGGCGAGCAGGTCGACGCCGTTGACGAGGATCTGGACGCACTGGAGAGCTATGTTTATGACGACGATGAGTGCGATGACGACTGCTGCTGTGATGACGACGTCTATGAGGTCAAGTGCCCCAAGTGCGGCAATATGATCTATGTGGACGGCGATATCCTGGACGAGGGCTCGATTGACTGCCCCTCCTGCGGCGAGAAGCTCGAGTTTGACGTCGATTTTGACGAAGAGGAAGAGGACGGCGCAGAGGATAAATAATCGGCGGTCCCCGAATTTTACAAGATTTTAAACAAAAGCTGTGTGTATACACAGCTTTTTTTATTGCAATCGGCGGAATCGGGTGCTATAATCAATAGTAGATTCCCTGCAAAGCGGAATAAAAATTCAAAAAGATGGGAGAGGGGAAAGTGGAAAAAATACCGCAAACCAAACAGAAGCTCGACTACAAAAAGACCTTTTTGATCGGCTTCGGCTTCCTTGCGAGTTCTGCCCTGTGGGCGGTCTATAACGCCTATGTACCGCTGATTTTGAATGAGAAGCTCAGTCAGGTGGACTTTATCATGCAGCGGGGGATTCTGGGCGTACTCGTAGGCTTTATCATGACGTTTGACAATATTTTCGGTGTGATTTTCCAGCCGTTGTTTGGCCGGCTTTCCGACAGGACGCACAGCAGGTTCGGCAAGCGGCGCATTTATCTGCTCATCGGTATGCCGATTTCCGCCCTGCTGTTCATTTTGATTCCGATGGCGGAGACGGTCGTCGTTATGATGCTGTGCATTATCCTGTTTAACTTTGTCATGTCCACCTGGCGGTCGCCCGTGGTGGCCCTGATGCCCGACCTGACCCCGCCTGCCCTGCGCAGTGAGGGCAACGCCGTCATCAACCTGATGGGCGGCGTCGGCACCTTCCTGGGCATGGTCAGCGGCATGTTCCTGACGCAGGTGCTGGGCATTGAGGATGGCCTGATGGGCCGCATGATCGTGTTCACATTTACGTCGGTGGTCGTTCTGGTCAGCCTGCTGATCGTGATGCTTAAGGTCAAGGAGCCGGATAACCGGCTGCGGAATGTCGCCGACCGCCGCATGGCCGAGGAGGAAGAGGCCAAGGCGCTGGCGGAGGCCAGAGCGGCGGAAAAGAAAAAGTTTAAAGATCTCCGCCTCCCGCGGGAGAAAAAAGTCAGCCTGCTCTTCATGCTGGTCGGCCTGTTCTTTGTCTTCAACGGATCGGAGACCATTCAGACCTACTTTACCACCTTTGCAACCACGGAGCTGAATGTGTCTGAGTTCATGGCCACACTGCTGATGGGTGTGTTTGCGCTCTCCCTGATGATCTTTGCCGTGCCGGCCGGTAAGCTGGGGCAGAAGATCGGGCGCAAAAAGACCATTCTGATCGGCCTGGCTGGGGCGCTGATCCTGTTCCTGCTCTTCTTTGCCACGCGGAAAATTGAAGGTTTCCTGTGGGTGATGATCGTGATCGCGCTGATTGGCGGCGGCGCCTGCGTGGCTCTGGTCAATATCAATACGCTCCCCATTGTGCTGGAGATCGGTACAGAGGAGCAGATCGGCGCTTTCACGGGGTATTATTATACCGCGACCTTTACGGCTTCCATTGTGGCGCCGATCCTGATGGGGGCAATCTTTGATGTTACCACCCAGCCAGGTGGAATGGGCTACTGGTCCCTGTTTATCTACAGCCCGATCGCCTTCCTGCTCGCGTTCCTGTGTATTCTCTTTGTCCGCCACGGCGAGACGGAGAATCCGGATGCGCTGGCGCCCGATGATGAGGTCGCCTGACCGAAAAACTTAACGGAATAAACAATCGCCCCCGGCACCTGACGGTGCCGGGGGCATTTGCGTACAGGGGACAGATTTTATTCGCGGATCATCTGAATATAGTCGAGCACCTCATAGCCGAACCGCTCATACAGGCCCATGACCCTCCGGTTCTGCGGGCAGACCTCCAGCCGGAAGCGCTTGGCATCGGCGTATTCTCCGCTGAGCCACTTCATGAACGCACTGCCCAGCCCCGCCCCGCGGAAATCTGCTTTAATATAGATCTCATCGAGCATTACGGTCTGCCCGCCGGCCTCGCAGGACCAGTATTTCACAATCAGGGAGTAGCCGGCCGTTTTGCCGTCCTGCTCCAGAATGACGCCGCGTACGGAGCTGTCATTCCCGGTGAGGATGTGGTCAAACGTGTTTTCAAAGTGATCCTTCCCGATCGGATGCAGCGCGCCGTCACCACTGTAGAAATCGGCGGACATGGCAATGTATTCCTCCCGGTCGGACGCCGTAAAATCCCGCACAATCATTTTGTTTGCTCCTCCTGTCTGGCAGGGAGCTTGCTGTGCACCCCGCCCTGTATTCCAGTAAAAACAGAGCCGGAAGGGAACGTGCGGCACGGGCCCCTCCGGCTTTGTATGCCTATTGAATCAAATTAGATGTCACTGTCTGTTCCCAAACAGCCAATCCAGAGCCGAGGTGGCCGGCTCGGCGGTGGTGGATTCAGTCTCCGAGGGGCCCTCGATGACCTGGAGGATAATCTCCGTTGAGGGGTCTATCGCTCCACTTCCCGGGACAGGTGTCACGCCCCACACAGTGTTGGGAACATCGCCCTCGGCCCCCGGGACCATCACGATCTTAATCCTGGTAAAGCCGAGCTCTGTCAGCTTCTTTTGCGCTTCGGTAACGTCCATTCCCACGATGTCGGCGGGGATCTCCTTTTTCTCGATCCCCTCGCTTACCACCAGATGGATCACCGTTTTCTCCCCAGCGGGCCTGTAATTCTCCTGCGGGGCGATGTCCTGGGAGATGATCGTCCCCTCCGTCTGGGTGGGACTGTATTCATACGTGACCTCAAAGGTGAAAATGGAATTGAAGTACGCGTTGTTTGCAATCGTGGAGTACAACCGCCCCTCAAAGTTGGGGATGGTGATAGTATCCGGAACGCTGCTGCCGGCAGTGGTGCTCTCCTGATTGTCCACGGTGGTGAACTGGTCGCGGAAGACGGTAAAGGCCAGAATGACACCGATGACTACGAGGACAGCCAGTGTGATGCCGGCCGCAATCGCGGCCGTCTTCCGGGGAGAGGCGACCTTACCGCTGGCCTTTCCGGCGGGAGCTGTGTTCGCGCCCGTGCGCTCCCGGCGTGCGGGCTGTGAAGCATAGGAGGCGGTGTTTGCCATCACCGTGCCAGGGGAGGCAGAGAGTTCAGCGCGCAGCTGTTCTACGCTGTGCGTCCGGTCCTCCGGCAGGATCTCCAGCGCGTTCTTCATAGCACTGAGTACATAGGCCGGCGTACGCTCTGCAATATCCGGCGGAATAATCATCTTATCGTTCGTGGCGCGGGAGGTCGCCTCCGGCGGAGTGGTGCCCACAAGTGCGCGGTAGAGCACAGCCGCAAAGGCATAAATATCCGTCCACGGGCCCTGCTGTCCCTTAAAGCCGTACTGCTCAATGGCCGCATAGCCGGGGTAGAGCTGCGCAGTCAGATCGCCGCGCGCTGTGCGCGCCTGCCAGATGCTGAAGCCGGAAATGCGCAGCTTCCCGTCCGCACCGATCAGCAGGGTGGAGGGGGAGATTCCCCGGTGGACGATCCCGGAGGCATGCAGATTCCCGAGCGTGGAGAGCACCGGCATAAAGAGCGGGCGGGCCTGCTCCCACGTCAGGGTGCCGCTGCGGCTTTTGAGCAGATAATCGCGCAGGGTGCGGGATTCAAAGTGCTCATACACGGCGTATGCTGTGCCGTTATCCTCTACAATGTCATATGCGACGATCAGCGCGGAGAGACCGCGCATACGCACCAGCTTGCGCCACAGCTCAAGAAAGCTCTGGTAGCAGTCGTCAAAGGTGGCGTCGCACCCCGGAATGACCTGGATGGTCTTTCCGTCAGCGGCGCGTTCCGCAATGGCATCGGGGAAAAACTCGCGGATCATCACCGCAGATTTCTGAACCATATCCCAGCCGATGTAGGTGGCGCCATCTCCGTTGTGCTCCTTGACCAGGCCGACGAGATACCGCCCGCCCACGATCGTCTTAAGCGGGAGAAAAGGTGCCGGCTGGACACAGTTGACGTCCGTCCCACAGTGGGGGCATTGGTCCGAACCGTCAATCCTTTTCATGCAACCCATGCAGATTTTTGATTCCGGGCCCGCCATGAAATCACTCCTCCATCTGAAGATCCGGTTACAAAAGTGTTACAGCAGAAATAAAATTTCATTATATAATAGCAGAATCAGGCGCGGTTTGTCAAGTAAAACGCCGCCCGAAGCCGGACGGCGCTCATGGCAGATCAGTCTATTTTTGTGATATATCCATCTTTCCGGGGGGCTGCCTTTGGGTATTCTCCGGCGGCGTATCCAAGTGCGATGGACCCGACACCGCGCAGCGTCTCCGGCAGCCCCCACTTTTTGAGGAGTGCTTTGCCGTCCGCGCTGTCAAAGATCTCGCGCTCACGGTGGATCCAGCAGGAGGCGAGCCCTACGGAGTGGGCGGCGAGCATCATCGTATCCAGCACGCAGGCGCCGTCCTCCACAAAGGTGTTCCGGCCCGGATCGGCCAGCACCAGCACAATGGCCGGCGCGCCGTAGTAGGGGTCGGAGTTCGTCCCCATAATGGCGGCGTTGAGCGCAGAGAGCTGCTTTCTCGTCCCCTCATCCGTCACGGCGATAATGACGGGGCACTGTGCGCCGCGCCCGGTGGGGGCATAAGTCCCCGCCTCCAGCACAGCATCCAGCTTTTCCGGCTCAATCGCCCGGTCCTGATAGGCACGCACACTGCGGCGTGTTTTAATGTTCTCCAATACTTCGTTTGTCATAATCGCCACTTCCTTTTTCCTGATTTAATTCAGTATAGCGCAGATTTGTGAAGGAAGTGTGAAAAATGCAAAAAGGGCCGGCAGTAAGCCGGCCCAGGGGTAAGAAAGGGGGATTGTGTTATTGGATCCGCTGTGATTGGGAATACAGGCTTGAGATCTGTCCCTGGTTATACCTCCCGCCGTCGTGCGCACAGCAGGTGAATTGTTACGGCGGCAATCAGGATCACGGTCAGCAGTCCCAGCACGGCCCACGGCTCGCCGTCAAACAGGAAGCTGTGCCAGGGCTTGAGCAGTCCGTTCTGGTACGCCTCCAAAAAAGCGGCGGAGGCATAGCGGTCATAGAAGAGAATCATGAGCAAAGCAGAGGGCAGCGCGGCGAGCGAGGCGGTGATGATATTCCGCATCCGGGAGGCGATCAGCCCCGCCAGCAGGGCGAGGATCGCCCCGCCCGCGCCGAGCAGTACACACAGCCGGAGGTACAGCCCCAGATAGGTCATCCCCGTATATCCGTGGGCCGTCCCGGCGATGGGCAGGGCGGTTTCAAGCTGCCGGACCGATGCCATGGCGCCGTCGATCGGGGCGTCATAATACCGCCCCACGCCCCAGCTTGCGAACATGGCGGCGGAGAGCGCGGCGCCCAGCGCGATCAGTCCCAGCGCGCACGCGGCCATGGCCGCCAGACGGCACCGCTCCGTCCTCCGCCCCGACCGCGAGGCGTAGAGCAGCGGGTACGTGCCGCGCTGGTTCTCCAAAATTCCGTACGGGACGATCAGGAAGAGCGCGGCCATCGCGGTGAGCAGGATCGGGATCAGGCAGGTTGACAGGTCCCGGATCAGCGTGCTGCTCATGACGGTATAGAGCACGTCGCCGTCCGCTTCGGCGTCCTGCGCAGCATCCTCCAGGCCGGGAAGCATATCCTGCATGGCAAAGAGAAAATAGACGGGTGCGTCCGTGCCGGGCAACTGCATCTGCCCGTTGTAACAACGGAAGAGATAGTCTTGCTCCGCTTCTGATCGAACGGGCTGGGGAGATCCCGTCACCCCTTCTTCCTCGACCTCCAGTGGTGGAGTCTGATAGGTGATAAAGTGCAGTTTCTCCCGCAGCTCTCCGGTGCGCTCGTCCGGGACCAGGATCACTTCCAGCCGGGTGTCGGTGCGCCGGAGAACCTCGTCCTCCTCCGCGGCACGGATGATCTGTTCCTCCAGCTGTTCATACCGGTCGCGGAAGCCCGGGAGCTCATACGCCTCGATAGCGGAGCCGTACTGTTCCAGCAGTGAGTCCTGGAACAGCAGCTCCATAGCGTACTTATCTAAATTCAGCGGGATTTCCTCCGGATAGGACTCCGTGTGTGTCTGGGTGTACAGGCTTCCAAAATCCCGGAAGAAGAGCAGATACCCGAAAACGAGCAGGAATACACCTGCGATGGCCAGATACTGCGCACGGCGCATTTTTTTGAGTTCCTGTAAGAAAAGTTCCATTTCATGATACCTCCCTTTTTTGAAAGCGCCGGAGCATTGCGATACAGAGGAGCGCGAACAGCGCCGCCCAGAGCAGTACGCACACCAGTTCAATATGGGGCAGGGAGAGGGGATTGCCCGTATAGCAGAACCAGTATCCGCTGTTGATATTAATTGTCCCCTGCAGACTCAGGGAAAACAGGAGCGAGACGGGGTTGACGGCAACCGGGAACAGCTCTGGCCACTGGATCACACCGGCTGCCGCCATGGCGATTCCTACGGCGCAGAAGACGGCAATCCCGATCGCCGGGCGGCTCCCCCGCGCCGTGAGGCCGAACATCAGCAGGCTCAGCGCCAGCACGATCAGGAAGCCCATCCCCAGCTGGAGCAGCATGTACCCCGCAAAGCTTACGGGGAAGCGGCTGAGCCCCGGCGCAAACGGATCGGCACTGAACGGGAGGGCGAGATAGCTCCCCTGCGGGCAGGCGATCATCCAGACCCCGAGCAGGACCGCCGCGCCCGCCCAGTAGACGGCGGTCACGGAAATGAGGCAGGCGGCCAGCTTGCTGCGCTGGAGCGCACGGCCGCGCCTGCTGGTGTAGACGAGCTGCTGCGTCCCCTCGGCAAATTCGAGGGAGGCGCTGCGCGCCGTGAGATATCCCGCCGTCAGGATCGTCGCGGCGAAAAACAGCGGGAAAACCAGAGAAAACAGATCTTCACGTGCGGAGAGAAAGTACCCCAGCGAAAAGTAGTCCCTTTCCCCGGACTCGTTGGCCTGCTCGGCGCGGGCGCGGATCGCACTGTCCCGGTACTGCTCCAGGGCGGTTTGATCCGATTTGTTGTCCGCCGCGGGGATCAGACCGTCCGGTGCAAAGTCCTGCTCCGTTTCCAATACAGAGCGGGCCGTGTTGATTACAAAACCGATCTGGGTCAGGCGGAGAGCCGATTCGGACGGATCGGACGCGAGATTCTCTTCCGCTTCGTGCGCGATGGATTCGAGCTTTTCCACGGATTCCGGCTTGATCTGCGTTCCGGTCTGCGCGATCAGCGTGTTCCAGCCGGTGAGGCTCTCCCGGTCGTAGTCGGAGGGCAGCACCGCCGCGATTACAAGGGCCATGCACACGGCAATCAACACCCAGAGCGCCCGGTCGGCAAAGACTTTTTTCAGTTCCCAGCCGATGATTTTCATGACGGCTGCCCCTCATACGTGGCGAGGAAGACGTCCTCCAGATTGGGCGGGACACATACGGCGTCCGGTACGGTGTGCGCCCGGTCGATAAAGCGGACCGCCAGCTTCCCATGCTCCTGCCGCTGGGCGAGGAGCTGGTATTTCTTTTCAAATTCCGGCAGCCGGCCGTCCTCAAGAGATGTCTCATAGACGCAGCCGTCCAGCCCGGCGCACAGCTCCCCAATCGTTGCCTGGTGCAGCACGCGGTGATCCTTGAGCAGGATGACCTGATTGGCGATGCTCTCCACATCGGAGACGATGTGGGTGGAGATGATCACAGTGCAGTCCCGTGACAGGGAGGCGAGCAGATTGCGGAAGTGGGCGCGCTCCTTGGGGTCAAGCCCCGCCGTGGGTTCATCGAGGATCAGGAGCTTGGGCTCGTTGAGCAGCGCCTGGGCGATGCCGACGCGCTGGATCATGCCGCCGGAGAACTTTTTCATCTTTTTATCCGCCGCGTCTGCCAGCGAGACGAGCTGGAGCAGCTCGGGAATTTTCTCCTCCGCCGCGGATCGGCTCAGGCCCTTGAGGGCGGAGATATAGCGCAGGTAGGCGCACGGGGAGTAGTTGCGGTAGTAGCCGAACTGTTGCGGCAGATAGCCCACCAGCTCGCGGTATTTCCAGTCCAGCTTCCAGATATCCTCCCCATCCCACCGGATGATGCCCTGTGTGGGGCGCAGCAGGGTGACGATCATTTTGATGAGCGTCGTCTTACCGGCGCCGTTGGGGGCGATCAGGCCGTAGACGCCGTTTTCAAAGGTCAGGTTGATATCCTTCAGGACGGTGAAGTCTTTGTACTTTTTGGTGATGTGTTCAACTGAAAGCATAGGAAGGCCTCCTGTTCGTAGTTAGTTTTTTGAGCTTGTACAGGTAGAGGACGATGCATGCCGCCCCGGCAGGGATCCACACAAAGAGCGGGATCTGTGTCAGGAATGATCCGTATCCCACGGGGAAGGCGCGCCACAGGATTAGGTTGACCACGATCCATCCGCCCGACAGCAGCAGCGGCGGCCACTTGCTGTGCGCGTAGTACAGGCTGAGCAGCAGCATCGCCGAAAAGAGGAACAGTGCGGAGAGCGACAGGCAGATAAAGTACAGCGGCGGCAGATCAAGGCGCAGACACATCACCAGCACATAGGCGGTGTTGGCGATCCCGGAAATGAAAGAGAACAGGAGCATCCGGTAGGCGATCAGGTGATAGACCGTGTACTTGCATGTCATTTTGACCGGCAGGCCGGGGTTGGTGCTCTCCTTGAGCAGCGTGAGGGAAAAGGCCGCCATATACAAAAACGGGGCAAAGGCGAACAGCGCCGCGCCGAGCGCGGAATGGACATCTTCCGCCTGCGGCAGCCATTTGAAACAGAGGGCAATGGCGATGAGAAAGACCGCCCCGGAGAGAAGGAGTACGTCATAGATGCCGGAAAAAATGTATTTGAGCCCCAGCTGGGTATTCATGTTCCGGATGAAGGACAGCAGCGATTCCCGCCGGGGCAGGGCTTTGTCACAGATCGTCTCAACGGCGCGGTCAATCTCAATCTGGGAGGGGTAATCAATTCTCATGGCAGGACAGCTCCTTTCTCAGAATTTACAGGGCGGCATAATATTTTTTCTTGGCCGTACCCTCCGGGATCTCAAGCTGGACGGCGATCTCCGCGAATGTGTACTGGGCAAAGATTTTCAGCCGGACGACCTGCTGTGCCGTCTCCTCCAGCGCGGCGAGGGCGGAGAGCGCCCGCCCGGCCATCTCCCGCCGCTCAAAGACCTCAAAGTCGAAGTCTCCGGCCGCGGGATCGTCCGCCTCTATCGGGACGCTGATCAGCTCCATCCGGTGCGTTCGGGAGCGGTAGTAGTCCGTCAGCTTGTGGGAGGCGATGCGGTACAGCCAGGTACGGAACCCGCCCTTTTTCTCATCGAATCCGGGCAAGGAACCGAGCGCGGCGATGAAGACCTCCTGCGTCAGATCCATGGCGAGCTCGCGGCGCATGGTCTGGCGGTAGAGAAAGGCGTAGATCTCCCGGTAATAGAAGCCGACCAGCTCGTCCGCGGCGCGCCTGTCCCGTTTTTTTACGATCCGCCGGATCAGCTTCCTCTCCTCAGGCAGGGGCAAGTCCTCATCTCCTCTCTCACTCATATATTCGGAATTTGTCGGGAAAAAGTTCCCGTTTCTCTAAGATTATAACAAAAATAAAACGCCGCGGGTAGTTGCCCACGGCGGAGAGAGAAAAAGCTGACTTTTTAAAAATAGAAAACGCCGATGCGAACAATACCAAGTTCGAACGACGTGGTGTATTCATGGTAGCCGCTCCCGGCTTTTTGCGGAAGAGGAGTGGGAATATCTCCAACTTCGGTATGTGGGCACGTTTTCATTAAAGGTACAGAGAGCCAATAAAAATAGCGTATAAATCACGGGACTGCTCACCAATAAGGCGGGCAGTCCCTATGTTTTATTATCTTTTTTTACAATATTTTATCGCCTTCATTTTAAAGCATTTCTGTCGTTTATTATTTAAAAACAATTAATTTTTTGATACAATATAAAAAGGGTAGGTGATAAAATTGAAGAATAGCATAGAAATATACTTTGATAATGAGTTTATATTTCCTTATATGTATTTAGACGATGCTAAAGATATTCTTGAAAAATTCGAAAAATCAACACTATATTTTATAATGAGTACTTCAAAATTAAAAATAATTGATTATATGTTTTATAACGGAAAAATAATAGTTCATTACGAAAACCTTGTTACAAAACAAATTAATTATATTGAAAATATATTGTTTTTTAATTTTAACATACCTTATAAATATATAGAAATTAATATAAGTGATCCAGGTTCTTATATTGAATATGGATTAAAAGATGAAGGAATTGAATATTTAAAGCTAACTAATCCAACTGTTTTGAAAGATTATGATTTTTCCAAAAAAATAAAAATATCAATATACGACTTAGTAATGCTTAATAATTCAAAAAAAGAAACCATTCAATTTTATGAAGTATTATATATTGGCAAAAGTATTCACATTACTAAAAGATTGTCTTCTCATGAACATATACTTAAAATATATCGTGATTACAATATAGAACACAATAATTTGGAGATAATGGTTATGGTTTTGCATCCGACAACTAAATTATTTCAAGATATAGAAATAGCTGACTTATTTACTACAATAACACTTGGTAATTCAAAATGGGAAGAAAAGTCTTTCCTTTCGCAAAAACTCAGTGCTCAAGAAATGTTAGATATTTCAGAAGCTTTGATGATTCGTATTTTTAAACCTAAATATAACATTTCATTTAATAATGATAAAGAAAATTTCACACAAAAAACTTATAATGTTTTATTCAGAAAAAAAATAAACAGAATAATAATATCTTTCAATCTATTTTTTCAAAAATATAAAGAGGTTATCAGTATTAAATCAAAAAAATTTAATACTGAATCAAAAAAAGGTATCATATTTACATGTTCAATTGATGATTTATATGAGAATAAAAAAGTAAGAATTCAAACTGAAAAACTTGATGACAAAATGTATAAATTACTTGAGTGAACTTCTTAATAAAAAGACAAAATCCGAAAGTATCACCGACAATAGTGAGTTTCGGATTTTTATCTTTTGGTGGAGATGGCGGTAATCGAAACCGCGTCCGAAAATCCATCCGCGCAACTTTCTACGAGCGTAGCCGGTTTACTGGTGATTCCCCTCCGGGAGCGCCAAGCGGCAGGCTCTCCCGTACGGTAGCCCCTCATTCATGATACACGGCGGGGCGGCCATGTATTCACGTGCACTGCTAAGTGACACCCAAACCGGGGCCGCAGTACTCCCCGGCAGGATGCAGGCGCTATTAAGCGGCCTGGAGTTCGACTTTATTGTTGTCGTTTATTATTTAGGTTGCGGCTTTTTAAGCAGTTCCGCGCTGCTGCTCGCTTATCACGTTTCAAAATCCCCGTCGAAATCCTTTCATCCCCCTATTTATCAGTACCGCCGCTCTTTGAGCGTGCGTTCGATGTTGCGCTGTGCGTCGCGCTTTGCCATGACTTCGCGCTTGTCATAGTTCTTTTTGCCCTTGCACAGGCCCACCTGGATCTTCAGCCGCCCGCGGTTGAAGTAGGCGGAGAGCGGGATCAGCGTGTAGCCGTCCTGCTTGGTCAGGCCGAACAGGCGGTGAATTTCCCTTTTGTGCATGAGCAGGCGCCGCACCCGGTACGGGTCCCGGTTAAAGATATTCCCCTGCTCATAGGGGCTGATATGCATCCCGTTGACGAACAGCTCGCCGTTATCGATGGAGCACCAGGCATCCTTGAGGTTGATCTTGCCCTTGCGGGCGCTTTTGACCTCTGTACCGAAGAGTTCTATCCCGGCCTCCATGCTCTCCTCCACGAAATAGTCGTGATAGGCCTTTTTGTTCTGGGCGACTGTTTTCAGTTCGCCTTTTTTTTCCATTTGCCCGTCACTTCCTTTCGCGGCAGGAGATTCATAATAGCAGGCGCGCGATGTTTTGTCAAGCGGAAAATGTCGGCAGGCGGTCAGATGACGCGCCGCCCCTCGAGTGCGCGGGAGAGGGTGACCTCGTCGGCATATTCCAGATCCGCGCCCACGGGTACGCCATACGCCAGCCGGGTGACCTTAACCCCCAGCGGATTGAGCAGCTTGGACAGGTACATCGCCGTGGCCTCGCCCTCTACAGTGGGATTCGTCGCCATGATGACCTCCTGAACGGAGCCGTCGATCCGGGCGAGCAGCTGCTTGACGGTCAGCTGATCCGGTCCCACGCCGTTCATCGGGGAGATTGCCCCGTGCAGAACATGATACGTACCGTCATACTCGTGCGTGCGCTCAATGGCCAACACGTCGCGGAAATCCTCCACCACGCAGATGGCGGAGAAGTCGCGGCGGGGGTCCGAGCAGATGGAGCACTTATCGTTCTCCGTCAGGTTGCAGCACACGGAGCACTGGTGAATCTTACTGTGTGCATCCGTGATGGCCTCGGCAAAGCGCTCCGCCTCCTCCTGCGGGAGGTTGAGGACATAGTAGGCCATGCGCTGCGCACTCTTTTTGCCCACGCCGGGCATCTTTTCAAATTCCTCAATAAGCCTCGCCAGGGAGGCGACCGAATAGGCCATGTTACATCCCCATTCCCGGCATGCCCGGAATATTGATATTGCCCGTCACCTTGCCGAGCTCGTCCTCCATGGTCTTCATGGCGGTGGAGATCGCCTCGTTGACAGCGACAGTGATGAAGTCCTCCAGCATCTCCGGATCCTCCGGGTCAATGGCCTCGGGCTTGATTTTGACGGCGGTGACCTTGTGATCGCCGGTGACCGTGATCTCAACTGCGCCGCCGCCGGCCTTTCCGGTGAATTCCGTGGCCTCAATCTCCGCCTGGACGCGCGCGGCATCCTCCTGCATCTGCTGGATCTTCTTCATCATGGCGGCCTGGCTCATTCCGCCTCCGCCGTTCGGGATTCTTGCTTTCATGTGTTTTAATCCTCCGATTTATTGTTGATTTTAAAGGGTGGTTTATTCAACGGTGTAAGATACACCGGCTTCGTCAAGTTTGCCAATCAGGCCTGTCAGCGGGTCGGCCGCCGGATTCTGCGCCGGCGCCGGCGTGTTGTAGACGGCGGCCTTGTAGTTCTGCCCGGTGACCGTGCGGATGGCCTCGTTCAAGGAGGCGGCATACCCGTTCTGCTTGATGAGCTTTGCGAGCACCGGGTTGGCCGAGCGGATCAGCACCCGCATGCCGCGCAGATTGGCGGTGGACCCGCTCAGGAGCGGGACAAGTGCGGGATTGGTCTTCATCAGCGATTCGATGACCTCATTCCACCGGTCAAAGGGGATATCCTGCGCAGGGGCGCTCTGGGTCGGTGCCGGAGCGGGCGGATTGGGCGCCTCGGGCGGTGGTGGAACCTCCTCCTCCGGAGTGTCGGGCTGCGGTTTGACAGGCGCCTCCACCGCCGGCTGTGCAGCCGGTGTGGGGCTTGCTGCGGGCTGCGCTGCCTGTGCCGGGATTCCGATGGCAATTTTGCGCTCCAGCTCGCTGATGCGCGCCTCCAAAGAGGCGATGCCAGCATTCAGGGAGGGCGTACACATCCGGATCAGGGCCATCTCCAGCTCCGTGCGCCGGTCCGCACCGCGCCGGATGTTTTCCAGTGACCGCTGGAGGAGATCCAGATTGCACAGCACCTGCTCCAGTGTGAAGCGGTCTGCCTGCGCGCGCAGCTCGTTCAGCTCCGCCTGCGTGCAGACGATCAGCTTTTCGGGTTCCTTTGCCGTTTTGATGATCATCATATTGCGGTAGTGGCCCAGCAGCTCAGTCGCCAGCGTGCTCATATCGCAGGAGCCGTTGTGCAGATCGTCGAGCGCGGCCACGGCGGCGCCGGAATCCCCTTTTGCCGCCGCGTCGGAGAGGGTGTACAGATAATCACGTCCGGCCATGCCGGTCGTCTCGCTCACGAGCTGCTCCGTGATCTGTTCCCCGCGCCCGGCACAGCGGTCGAGCAGGGAGAGCGCGTCGCGCATGGCACCGTCCGCCAGACGGGCCAGCATCAGGGCCGTGCCGTCCGTCAGGTCAATTTGCTCCTGCCCGGCGACGTATTGCAGCCGCGCGGCAATCTCCTCCGGCGGGATGCGATGGAAGTCAAACCGCTGGCACCGGGACAGGATCGTCGCGGGCAGCTTGTGGACCTCCGTGGTCGCCAGGATAAAGATCACGTGCTCCGGCGGCTCCTCAAGCGTCTTGAGCAGGGCGTTGAATGCCCCGGTGGAGAGCATGTGCACCTCGTCGATGATGTACACGCGGTACTTGGCCTTGGCGGGGGTGTAGTTAGCCTCCTCCCGCAGGTCGCGGATATTGTCCACGCCGTTGTTGCTCGCGGCGTCGATCTCAATCACGTCCAGGATGGAGCCGTCGTCGATCCCACGGCAGTTCTCGCATTCGCCGCAGGGGTCACCGTCCACGGGGGAGAGGCAGTTGACCGCCTTGGAGAGAATTTTGGCGCACGTGGTCTTCCCCGTTCCGCGCGATCCCGTGAACAGATAAGCATGCGCAATATGGCCACCGCGCAGCTCGTTGAGCAGCGTTTTGGTCACGTGTGGCTGGCCGACCACATCGGCAAAGCGCCGGGGCCGCCACTTGCGGTAGAGGACCTGATACATCGTTCTCCCTCCCGTAATACAAAAAATATCCGCATCCTTCTCGTCACATGGCGCGCAGGCGAAACTGTGGCGCACGGCGCAAACCGCTTAATGCTGCTCGGTTCCCCGCCTGACATGGTTCACGGCGCCCCGCCGCACAGAACCCACACGCCATGTGACCAAAAGAATACGGAATCCCGCATCGTACACATTATTATACCCGATTCCATGCCTGTTGGCAAGGGGGGATTTAAAACAAATCAATGGGATAAAAAATATATGCTATTAGCTAAATTCATAAAAATATATTAAATAGTAGAAATAAATAATTTTATTTGACTAAAATTCTTTTGAATGATATACTGGGGACAGCGGAAGGCGCCTAGTTTGGGTGCGATTGGACAAAGAGGAGGGATTGATATGCTGGAAGTGCTCAAGTGGATCTTCTGGGTCGGCGGCGGAATCGTGATGGGGGCAGGCGCGGTATGTTTGAATATTGTAGTCGTGCTGTGCGGTGTGCTCATCTTCGGTTTTGGCTCTCTTCTGGCCCTGTTGCTGCGGCTGGAGGACAATGTGGATGAGCTGAACATGAAGATGGATTTCATCATTGAGAAAAAGGGCTGGAAGGAGTCGTTTGCCGAATACGGCGATCTGTCCCCGGAGCAGCTGGCTATCCTCAATCAGAAAAAGAAGGAGCAGGCGGAGAAGGAGCAGAAAGAGCGAGAACTGCTGGAAGCTGTCCGGCAGAAGCACCCGGATGAGGACCTGACGCCGGAGCAGCTCGGGAAGCTGCTGGATGCGGAGAAAAGAGCGCGTGAGAAAAAGGAGTAAGGGCCAAACAAAGATACAACCCTTGAAAGGCAGACAGCGTGGTGTCAGCTATGATGAATATTGGACAGTTTGTTTTCTTAAAAATATCACGCATATAATATATGGGGGAACAATTTTCATTGAGGTTAGACTGTGCAAAAAGTGTAGAGGGTAGCCGATGAAGTTGGAGAAATAATTCTAAAAAATGTGACAAATTTTCTTATAGTAATATTATATAAACTTTTATCCAATAAACTTGTTTGATATGCGGATTGTAAGTTCACCAACATCATTATATGATAATGTTAAACAATGTGGGAGGAATGCTTGCGGAATTTGGGAGCGATATGTTCCTGAAAAATAAAGAAAAGGTTGGTGAACGATTGTGAAGAAAAGGTTGTGGACGGTAAGGGCGGCAGCACTCGGTGCGGCGCTGGCTTTTGTGACAGCTGCCGGTGTGGGTGTTCAGGCCCGTGAGCCGGAGAGCCTGATGCAGGTCACAGAGATTTCCGCAAGCGACTTTGAAGCGATCAAGCCGGATGGTCGGTGACGGCGGAGGAAAAGCATGAAGTGATTGGAAACATCCTGCTGGGGGCAGGTGTCCCGGAATTTATGGTGGAGAAACTGGATGACGGGATGATTGAATCGCTCTATGTATCCCCTGGGTTTGAGGCACAGGTAGAATATTTTAAAGAGGATTTGAATGGTGATTTAAAACAGATTCCTTACGAGCAACATATAAGAATTTCTGAATATAATCGTTCCATTCAAAAAGAAAATGAAAGTTTTTTTCATTCTGCCAACATTATGTCACGCGCTCAAAATAAAATCGAAACAGCTGTTGTAGCTGGAGAAATCAGTAACTTGACACACGCTCTTATTGTAGGACTTCCGGGGACAAACCAGAGGAGAATCTGTATTGCATTGGCGGGATGGGAAAGTTCTCCGATTACGAGAGCGGATGACTTTATTGGAATTTACTCAGGTCATGCAACTGTAATCCCGAACACTGCTCAAGCGACATTGGCATATACCAAGAATTATTATGTTAAGGCGACGAAATTTGATTTAGAAGAGAATTATCCATACGCGAAAGCTAAATTTATTGATAATTCTACTGGTATTGGAAAAGAGATCCGGTTACCAGCAAACCATTATGAGTATGATGCTGTAATTGGAAATCGAGAGTCGTATCGTATAGAAAATTTATTGCTGGGGATTAATGTGGAGCTAATACCAATAGATCCAACTACAACACAAAATTTTACAGTGCTGTCAACATATTACCATGAGGCATTAGAAATAGGAGGAAGTGTAGAAATTTCAAATTCCGGCATTGGTTTTACCGCATCACCAAGTTTGGTATATAGCAGAAGTGATGTTTCGGTATATATTGAACATACACCATAAGGGGGCGGCATTGTATTGAACTGGACTTTTTTAGGCAGGATCATTCTGGGCTTTGGCGGGATCCCATGATCGTTTTTTCGATTATCATCATAGCGCTCGGTGGAGCTTTAGATGGCGTTCCGATGCTCGGCATCGGAATCCTGATGATCGCCGCTTCGGCAATTTTAGGGAAACTGGAATGGATCCAGTTTAATCTTGACGGTGAGGAGAAAGAGCAGAAAACATCCAGAAGAGCGACAGGGAGCCGAAAGAATAGGCCCCTGTAACGGCATATGTTTTTCCGGGCGAGGACGAGGCATCTGAACCGAAATAGGAGGATGGTGAAAATGGCAGCGGTCTTTAAATGGATTGCGTGGCTGGTTGGCACAGGACTTACGGTGTATGGCTTTTTGATGGCGGCTCGCGGAGAGATTTCAGGCCTTGCGGTGTTTGGAGTCGGACTGTGTTTAATTGGCGTGGGGGTTGCAATTCACCTGCTCGCGAATATCAATCTGCGTGTCAGCATCCTGTACTCGGATCACCGGCGGGATGAAGTAGCACAGGAGGAAAAGGAGTAGCGGGGTCAAAAAATCCAGCTTGTGAAAAGTATAATTTTTTGATAACAGTGATGTATCACAAACAATTCGTGTGTAAAGGGAGCGGAATTGAATGGATAACTGCAGGAGTGCCCGAAAAATGAGAGTTTTTTTGCAGATCATAGGGGTCGTCGCTATAGGCTTGGGAATTTATGGTGCATTCTTCGATGTTTCTTACTGGATTTTGATTGTCACCGGGGTGGGACTCTTGGGCATTGCCACAGCTATCAATCTGTTGATTTATATTGCCCAAAATGCATCTATAGATTCGAATAATATTCCCACGCAGATTGAACATGTACCGGAAGACAATAATGCGGAAAAGAGTGAGGAGAAAGAGCAGAAAACATCTAGAAAGAGCGACAGGGAGCCGAAAGAATAGGCCCCTGTAATGGCATATGTTTTTCCGGGCGAGGATGAGGCATCTGAACCGAAATAGGAGGATGGCGAAAATGGCAGCGGTCTTTAAATGGATTGCGTGGCTGGTTGGCACAGGACTTACGGTGTATGGTTTTTTGATGGCGGTTTTAGGCGAGATTTCAGGCCTTGCGGTGTTTGGAGTCGGACTGTGTTTAATTGGCGTGGGGGTTGCAATTCACCTGATCGCGGATATCAATCTGCGTGTCAGTATCCTGTACTCGGATCACCGGCGGGATGAAGTAGCACAGGAGGAAAAGGAATAGCGGGGTCAAAAAATCCGGCTTGTGAAAAGTATAATTTTAGGGATTTTTATATAAGGGGCGATTCCCTTTTTCAGGGGAAGTGTCTGCGGAGCGGACAAAAAGGTCTCGCCTGCGGAACTGACAAATGAGGTGAAAATCTTTCCTGTAATATAAATATTCCTGTTGTGCAGTTGCCCTGCCCTGGGTTTTTGAAGCCGAATATAAGACCGTTTGTTTTTTACAAAATATCATGCATATAATTGTGAGGGAACAATTTTCATTGAGGTTAGACTGTGCAAAAAGTGTAGGGGGTAGCCGATGAAGTGGGAGAAATAATTCTAAAAAATGTGACAAATTTTCTTATAGTAATATTATATAAACTTTCATTATATAAACTTGTTTGATATGCGAATTGTAAGTTCACCAACATCGTTATATGATAATGTTAAATAAGGTGGGAGGAATACTTGCAGAATTTGGGAGCGATATGTTCCTGAAAAATAAAAAAAGGTTAGTGAACGATTGTGAAGAAAAGGTTGTGGACGGTAAGGGCGGCAGCACTCGGTGCGGCGCTGGTTTTTGTGACAGCTGTCGGCGTGGGTGTTCAGGCCCGTGAGCCGGAGGAATTGATTGAAGTCACGGAAATTTCAGAGAATGTATATCAGGAATTGAAACGGAATTCGGGTGATTCAATTAAAGAAAAAAGAGAGGTAGTCGGTCAAGCTTTACGTATTGCAAATATGCCAGAAAACGTAATAGAACTGCTTTCTGATGAATTTGTTCGAGATGTTTATTCTGGTGGGGAAATGAGTCTAAATGTAAGATACTATATAGAAAAGCAAGATGGAACATTAAAAAATATTCCCCGTGAACAATATGACAGAATTCAAGAGTATAATCAAAAAATAAAAAGTGAAAATTTATCTTTGTCAAATAATATGGGCATTCAACCACTATCTTTTGAAAGCGGTGAGGCGAATGGTGAAATTTCCGGTTTATACCATGTTCTTATTGGTTAAACCCCAGATGAGGATCATACAATGTCGTGTATGTCTATAGCTTCGTGGAATACAGCACCATTTATGCGGTTAAAAGATTTTATCGGAATTTATACAAACAACGCTAATGTCATAAGCCAAAGTGCAGTAGTAAGTTTGAATTATGAGAAAAACTATTACAATCAACATCAAGTATTTTCTACAAATCAAGAATATTACTATAATGCTTCAGAATATATTGACAATGCTAATGGAGCGGGTAGAGAGGTGCAGTTGCCTATAAATGTAGCTGATCCTAATACATCTACAGAACATAATGTTTCATATAACATTCAAAACCTCGCAATAGCAATGTTAATCAAAATAGAGCCACTTAGCCCTCAGTTGGAACAAAATATAAGAGTGGTAAGTGATTATTATCACAGACGGCTTGGATTGGTATCTAATATTGGAATTTCAGATAATGGCATCGGTTTTTCCGCTACGCCTACTTTATGTTGGTCTAAGAGCGATGTTCCTATAAATATTACATACAAACCGTGATTTATTTAATAGGAGTGATTTTATGAGTACTTTTTCTTATATTGGCGGTGTTGCATTTTTAATCTGTGGCTTTGTGTTCCTGTTTCTGGGAGGAATCGAAGGAATTCCACTGATCGGAATTGGCGCACTTTTACTTGTGGGAGGACGTATTCTTTCTTTCATAAAAGAGATAAAAGATACATTGGATTTATCTGGGAGTGATACGACAGGCAATATTGAAAAATCGGATATAAATACAACGCTTTCGGATCATGAGAAATAGGGATTAAAACTTATACCCCGGCGCGCGGTTTTTACTGCGCGCCGTATTTTATGCGAATATAAAATTGGAGATAAAAATATATTAAACTTGACGAAACAATTTCCATATCGCGTGCCGGGCGGTTGAAAAGGGAGGACGCATGTGATACAATAAGACCCGGTTTTTATTGAAAACAAACCTGTCCCCGGCAGGCGGAATCTGCCCAAAGCCGGAATCATGCAGTCAGCCGGAGGGACAGAATCGGAGGGATTTAGACCGTGGAATTTCTGGAGATTTTAAAGGCGATCTTCCTCGGGATCGTCGAGGGTATCACGGAGTGGCTGCCCATCAGCAGTACGGGCCACATGATTCTGGTGGATGAGTTTATCCATTTGAATGTCTCAGAGGCGTTCATGAACGTGTTCCTGTACGTCATCCAGCTGGGCGCGATCATCGCCGTGGTGGTGATGTTCTTCCATAAGCTCAACCCGTTTGCGTTCAAGTCCAAGACAAAGCAGGAGCGCAGCGACACGTGGCAGATGTGGTTTAAAGTGGTTGTGGCGTGCATCCCGTCCGCGGTGATCGGCTTATTGCTCAACGACATCATGGATAAATACCTGATGAACTACGTAGTTGTGGCGCTGATGCTGATTGTCTACGGCGTGCTCTTCCTGGTCATCGAACGCCGGCCGCGCACCCCGAAGATTAACACGCTCAATGATCTCACCTACAAGACGGCGTTTTTAATCGGCCTGTTCCAGGTGCTCTCCATCATCCCCGGCACATCCCGCTCCGGCGCGACGATCCTGGGCGCGATGATCATCGGCTGTTCCCGCGCGATTTCCGCGGAGTTTACGTTCTTCCTCGCGATCCCGACCATGGTTGGTGTCAGCATTCTGAAGATTGGCTCCTATGGACTGGACCAGTATCAGGCCGGTCTGCCGCTGTTCACGGGCAGCGAGCTTGCAATCCTGCTCGTTGGCATGGTCACAGCGTTTATTGTCTCCCTGTTTGCGATTAAGTTCCTGATGAACTTTATCAAAAAGCACGATTTCAAGCCCTTTGGCTGGTACCGGATCGTGCTCGGCGCGGTGGTGCTCGTCTACTTCCTGATCAAGACGATCGTCGCGGCGTAAGAGAACTCAAAAAGGCGGGGGAGCTCCCCGCCTTTTTTGATATGCTCATCCCAGGTACTGATACTGCCGGCGGTACTCCGCAGGGGTAAAACCGGTATGTTTTTTAAAACAGTTGGAAAAATAGTTTCGGTCCGCATAAGAGAGCTGCTGTGCAATCTCTTCAATTGTAAATTGGGTGTTGCTGAGATAGAGCTTGGCAACATCTATTTTTTTGTTTTCAAAATACCGATAGGGGGTGACGCCGTATGCGCTGCGGAAGATGGAAATAATGTGATTTTTGGAGTAGTTAAACTCCGCGCAAATGCTCTCGAGGGAGAGCTTTCCCTCTATTTGAGCGTCCATAGATGCGCGGATTTTTTCCGGCAGCGAGAGCTCATGCCGCGTAGCGGCATGGTGCATACAGAGAATCATCCGGTACAGCACGGGAGAGACCTTTTCCAGGAGAAGACGGTAGTCGGATTTGTACGCGTGGACGTACTGATCTATTTCATGAAAGTACGGCAGCAAGGCGCAGTTTTCAAAACAGTACATCCCGTGCGGCAGGTAGAAATCGATCATTGTCTGTGCAAACGGACCGTCAAAGACAATCCACCGCTTCTGCCACGGCTTTTTCGGATCTGACGTATAGGCATGTGCACTGCGCTTTGTCAGCAGAAAGGCGGAGCCGCGTTCCGGGCGGAAAGATTTTCCATTAATTTCCAGACTCCCTGAACCGGCTGTGATATATTCAATTGCCATAATCCGTGAGCACGGCCGGATCACGTGGTAGTCCGGGCGGCAGTTTGTCTCCCCGACAACCATGATGTTGAGGGGCAGCGACGGATCATAAAAGGGCCACAGGGTTACGGCCCGATCGCCGGGGGAATAGTCGGTCTCTCCGATTACGGTGTGTCCGTCTCCGGCGGCTCCACAGTGATAATGTGAAATATTCATTTGATATTCCTCACATTTTATGTTATTTTATCTATATTTATTTTCAATTCTGTGTGATAATATTATTATATCACACAATAGACTATCTGGAAACAGGAGATTTCATCATGGCTGGATTTGATTTTTCAAAGGCCGGCGTTACGTTTGACTATCAGGCGGACGGCGGCCAGATTGTCCGATGCGGCGCGTCGGGCGATGCACATGTTCGTCTGCGGATCTCAGCGGAGGGGGATGTGATGAATATCACAATCCTGCCGTCGGAGCCGGTACGCATTGTACGGTTTCGGGTTGATCTGCCCTTTGCGTATCAGCGCGGGGACCGCATCTTTTCAAACGGCTTTCAGTCCTGGACCGACACGCGTGAGTACGGTATAAATGAGCGAATGCGCGGCTATAACCGCCTGACGGAGCTATATATGAAGTCCCCCATGGCGAACCGGCTGGGCGTTAACCGGGCGGGGGATGCTACTTTCCACGCTTATCCGCGCGGGAAAGGCGTGTTCTACGGCTACTCCTACGGCTATGTCCGCCGGGACGGCCGCGTCTGTCTGCTGGGCTCGCTCAGCGAGAAGAGTGGCTATACGATCCTGACGTTTGACGCGCGCCGGGGCGCCGTCCGGGTGGAGAAAGATCTGGAGGGTGTCACATTTTACCAGGAGACGCAGCTGCTCACGCTGGTGGCGATCGAGGATACATATGACGCGGCGTTTGACCGCTATTTTGAGCAGATGAATGTAGCGAAGCCGCGCGCAGAGCGCACATGTGGCTACACCACATGGTATAACTATTATACTGGGATCAATATGGATATCATCCGCCGGGATCTGAACGCGCTCTCCGCACACGGCGGATTTGACGTATTCCAGATCGATGACGGATACCAGACCGCTGTGGGGGACTGGTTCTCCATCAGACAGAAGGAATTTCCCGACGGCATGCGCGCAGCGGCCGATCTGATCCACAGCAAGGGGCTCAGGGCCGGACTGTGGTTGGCTCCGTTCGGCGCGCAGCGGGACTCCCGGCTATTCGCCGAACATCCAGACTGGTTCGTCCGGGGCCGGGATGGGGAACCGTGGCTTGCCGGTGGAAACTGGGGCGGCTTTTACGCGCTGGATATCTACCGGGCGGAGGTGCGCAAATATCTCGAAAATCTCTTTGACGTCGTGCTCAATAAATGGGGGTTTGATCTGGTCAAGCTCGACTTCCTGTACGCGGCGGCAGTACAGCCGATTCACAATAAAACACGCGGTGAGGTGATGTGCGACGCGATGGATCTGGTACGGAAGCTCACAGGCGACCGGTTGATGCTCGCGTGCGGTGTGCCAATGATGCCCGCGTTTGGCAAGGCCGATTTCTGCCGGATCGGAGCGGACATGAGCCTTTCCTGGCGGCGCAAGCTGTTTGATGGGCGGGAGAACGCCTCCACGCCGAACGCGATAGACAATACTGTGTTCCGCCGCCACCTGGACGGACGCGCTTTTCTGAACGATCCGGATGTCTTTCTGCTGCGGAATACCAATATCCACTTTGATTTGGAAAGACGCCGTCTGCTGGCAAAGGTGAACAGCCTGATGGGCAGCCTGCTCTTTTGCTCCGACAACGTCTCGGAGTACGGAGGGAAACAGGAGCAGGCGCTGTGCGAGATCCTGGCGGGGGAACGGGCGCGGATTGTCTCTGCGGGCTATATCTGCAAGGACGTTATGCAAATCCGTTACCGCCAAAATGGACGGGAGGATACGCTCACTTTCCGCGTGGGGAATGGGCGGCTCTGCCGGTAATATGCATTTCTGATTAGACAGGCAACATCATTCGATGGAGGAATCAAGATGAAAAAGGCCAAAAAGATCAACCTGGCAAAAATCATCGGCGATGTCAAATCCCACTGGAAGACACCGCCCGAAGGGAAGTATATCTCTTACAGTGAATTTGTCGCCTATTCCGGCGGCGGTATCGGCGTAAATACGATCAATTCGCTCTTCGGCTACGTGGGGCTGACGGCAAACTGCCTGCTGCTCGGCTCCGCCTATGGCATCTCGCCCATGGATCTGGCGATCATGTCCTTTGTCATGAGCATCCTCAACCTTGTTAAAACACCGTTTATCAGCATGCTGGTGGATAATACCAATACCAAATGGGGCAAATTCCGCCCCTATCTGCTCTGGACGGGAACACCCACGGCAGTCCTGCTGGTGCTGATGGCGTTTGTACCCAATTCTGCGGCCTATCCGCTCAAGTGTACGCTGTTGTGCCTGATCTATGCACTGCTGATGATCTTCCAGTCCCTGTACGCGCTCGCCTTTACGAGTCTGGCGCAGGTGCTCACACCAAACGGGCAGGAGCGCACCACACTGCTGTCGGTCAGCCAGTTCATATATAGCCTGGGGCCCTCCCTTGTCAATATGCTGTTTCCAATCTTCGCGGGGCTGTTTAAGGGCGGCATGACGGGTTTTACAGCCTACCGGGTTCTGTTTCCGATTTTTTCCATCTTTGGCATTGTTCTGAGTTTGTGGACATTTAAGGGCACGGAGGAAAAGATCGTCGTTCCGCGCAACTATGTAGCCAGGGTCCGTTTTGTGGATGGCATCTCAGAGATCAAAAGCAATAAATATTTCTGGCTTATGACGCTCTATAACGTCCTGGGCGGAATGAAATATGGAATTGGCAGTATTTTGGCTTGGTATTGCATCTATGTCATGGACAGCGACGCCATGCTGGGTGTGATGAATACGATTATCGGAACGGCATCAGTTCCCGGAATGCTGCTTGCGCCGCTCCTGGCCAAAAAGTTGGGAAAACGGATGTCGCTGATCTGGTTCAATCTGCTGCGGGCAGGGTTTGCTGCACTGATGCTCGTGACCGCAAAAAATCCGGTGCTTTTCCTCGGCTGCCTGTACCTCGCTACAGTATCGATTGGTGGTGACGGTGTCATGGTGTCCTCTATGACAGCTGACGTCTTTGATTATCAGCAGTGGAAAACCGGCAAACGGCTGGAGGGTTTTATCACGCAGTTCAGCGGGATGCTGGTGACTGCTGCGACAATGCTGTTCAACCTGATTCTTCCGTGGTTTTATGAGCACTATGGGCTGCAGAACGATTACACGGTACTCTATAATGAGGCAGTCCGGACCCCCATTTTCAACGTAATGATTATCACGACCGTAATCAGCTGTATTGCCGCTGTGATCCCGATCCTGTTCTATGATATGACGGAGAAAAAGCAGAAGCAGATGATTGAAGAGCTTAAATCCCGTGCCGCTGAAGAGGATCAGCGGGCTGAGGCACACGCAGAGATAAAGGAGCAGCAGGGTGGAGATCAGCAGTAGCAGCCAATATCTGACGGATTTGATGGACTGGGCCCAGAAAAAGGCAGCGGGCTTTGTCATGACCGGGATCAAAAAGGGACCGGTCAACCGGGGCGACGGTGAAAAATGGTACGGCCCCTCCGGCCGGTTTTCTTCCCGCAGTCGGACGACGCGAAAGCAGAGGCCTGTCTGGACGATGCCGCAGGACTATATCCCCTCCTACTGGGCGGGCTATCACGACCGCACGGCCTTTTATATTCGGGATTTTGTGCATCAGGCGTCTGGGGCGGAATTCCTGGGTTATCATGAGGAAAATTATCAGATGCTGCGCGCTTTTATCGCCGGTGCAGGCCCGGAGACGGACGGATACGCGCCGTGGGCCCTGAACTTTGACGGGAGCATCTATTATATGGATACTCCCAGCCGGCGCCGTTTTGTCCGGGAACTGACATCGCAGTACGAGCTGGTGGAGATGATCGCCAGGCTGTACCGGATGACGGGAGACGCCCGGTATACCGAACCTGAACTGCTCGCATTTGCGCAGCGGATACTCGGCCCATTCACTCGGGAACACGACGGAATCGTGTTTCAAGAAAAGAATGAGATCCCGGAGGGACGGGGAAATATCTGGCTCGGGTCGTCCAGCTATAACGAGAGCGGTGTCCTGCTGGCGGAGTCCGGCGACTGTATTGCCGCGCTGTATGCGGCGCTGCGTGCCTATGGCGGTCTGTGCGCTGCCCTCGGCAGGGATCGGGAGGCGGAGACATACCGCCGTCGTGCGGTGGAAGTACGCGCCTATTTTAACGAGGAGTGGAGCCTCCCCCCGGACGGGATAGGGTGCGGCTATGTGTTTGGTGTCGGTTTCCACGGGGAAAAGTACTGGAAATGGGAAAAATCCGCCCGGGGTATCACCGGGGCGGAAACCTGTTTTTTCATGCCGTTAAAGCTGTTAACGGAGCCGGGCCCACGTAATGACGGCCTGCTCGACTATATCGACTGTATGGACAGCGACAGCCACACAGCCTCGGAAAATATCGAGAGCTTCACCTATCTGCCCCAGGTGTTTTTTCCTTACCATCAGGCGGAGCGGGGCTGGAAGTGGATAAAGTATATCGGAGACCGGCGTTTTCAGCCCCACGTACGCGCAAGTCAGGGCCTCAATGAGGACTATCCGGAGCTCTCCTTTACGATGATTGCTGCGGCGGTAGAGGGATTGCTGGGCTTTCATGCGGATGTGCCGACGGGCACGGTGACCACCTGCCCCTGCCTACCGGAGGAGCTTCCAGATCTGACGGCGTGCTCCCTGCGTCTGGGTTCGCTTGAGCTGGATGTCATCGTGCCGGACGGCCGCACAGTAGAACTGAGGAATCATTCCGATCGCGCCGTCTTATGGAACTGTGCATTTGCTGGAGATTTTGAGCGGATGGTTGTCAACGGGCGGGAACTGCACGCGGAGACGGAGACGGTCAACGGCGTACGGCGTTCCGCAGCAAGCGTTAAAGTTGAGCAGGGCGAGACCATCAGGATCCATGCGTCTTGACAGCAGAAAAAGGAAACGGGACGGCTGGTTACAGGCCGTCCCGTTTTTAGTGAGCATGTTATTTGCAGCGGAAAGACATGCAGTCCGTGCACTGCTCCATCTTCGGATTTGCCTCGTGGGTCCCGACCTGGATGCGGTCAAGGGAGCAATAGTTTTCATTGGTGCAGTGGTACATACACTGCTGGACGGTACAGGCGATGCATTCGTTCTTTTTGCTGTTCATGGCCGATTCTCCTCGAAAAAATTTTTTGGCGTGTAAGCGCCTGCTTTTATTTTGCCCGCGGCGGGGCAGAATAAAGCCCACATTTTAAAATAATTTTGTAAATGCGAGCCCAATCAGCAGCAGCCCGCCAATGCAGGAGAAATCGTGTCTGCCCTCCCCCAGTCGTTGCCCGGCACGGATGCCGATACAGCAGATGGCGACGGAGAAGAGCAGGGCAAAGGCGATCAGGCACAGCGCGCGGATCGGTCCGGTGCTGACACTCAGCCCAGTGACAAGGGAATCGAGCGAGACGGAAAGTGAGAGCAGCAGCGCCTCCTTGGGCGAGAGCGTCCGGGAGCGGTCAAGATCCGCGCTACGGCTGTCCGCGCAGATGGACAGGGCGACTGACAGGTTTTTCAGCCGAAAGGTGACGCCGCGGTCCAGCCGACGACGGAGATATGATTTGATTTTTCCGCCAAATAGATTTTGCAGCCCGATCAGCAGCAGGACGGAAAACCCGACCCAGCGGAAGGCACGGGCCGGTATGTATGCAGAGAGCAGCGTCCCGGCGAGTAGCGAGAGCGCAAAGGCTGCCGCCGGTACGGCGGAGAGAATGATGCGGGATAAAATGGGAATCCTGATACCGGAGGCCCCGTACGAGATGCAGACGAACAGGGTGTCCATACAGAGTGCGGCGGCGAGCAGAAAATCCATGCGATCACGGCCTCTCTATTGTTTACGGTACCGTACCCGGCCCGCTGTCACTATCATATGAGAGGCGCCCTGTCCCGGTGACAGGGCTTGAATCAGGGCAGTCGCCCGGAAGGAGGAATATCAATGGAACAGCATCGTTTTTACCGCTGCGGCCACTGCGGGAACGTCATTGGCCTGATTGAGGGCTCCGGCAGGCCGCTCTCCTGCTGCGGATCCCCTATGGAGGAACTGTGCGCCAATGCGACGGAGGCGGCCGGGGAAAAGCATGTCCCGGTCGTGGAGCGCAGGGGTTCGGAGGTTTCGGTATCCGTGGGGAGTACCCTTCACCCAATGGAGGAAAAGCACAGTATCCGCTGGATCTATCTTCAGACAGACAGGGGCGGCCAGCGGAGAGGACTTCATCCGGGGGAAGCACCGGCGGCAAAATTTATCCTTGCGCCGGGGGATATACCGGTGGCGGCCTACGCATATTGCAACCTGCATGGGCTGTGGAAGGCAGAGATAGACGCATAAAAATACGCCCTGTCCTAAAAAGACAGGGCGTATCTGTTTTTGAAAATTATCCAATAATATCAAGCATCTGGGCGGGCGTGTCAATGATATATTGCGCGCCTTCCTTTTCAAGCAGCGCCCGTTCACGGAAGCCCCACGTCACCCCCACGCTCGTCAGGCCGGCGTTTTTGGCCGTCTGCACATCGACATCGGAGTCGCCGATATACAGGGCCTTTTCCCGGGAGGCGCCAAGCTCCTCCAGCGCACGGAAGACGCTGTCCGGCGCAGGCTTTTTGCGTACATCCGCACGCTCCCCGATGGCCACATGGATACTGCTGCCGTAGTACCGGCGGCACAGTTCTTTGACTGCGGCGTCAAATTTGTTGGACACGACGGCGATCTTCACGCCGCGTGCCCCCAGCGCGGTGAGCAGCTCCGGGATCCCGGGATAGGGCGCTGTTTTATGGTACATATTTTCCGCATAATATTTTTTGAATTCAGCCAGACAGCGTTCCTGCGTCTCACGATCAGTACCCTCCGGCACGGCGCGCTCGATCAGCAGGGGGACACCGTTGCCCACAAAGCGACGCACCTCATCCCTTGTCCGGGTGGGGAACCCGTACTGGGTCAGAGTATGATTGACACTGTCCGCCAGATCGTCAAGCGTGTTCAGGAGCGTGCCGTCCAGATCAAATATTGCGGTATTAAACTGCATACAGAGTCACAACCTTTCGCCACCATTGTATCACATTCCTGTGTGGCGGAAAAGGCGAATGTTGTACAAACAATGTTATAAAATTAATTTAAACTTGTAATTCAAGCGCGGAAATTTACTTTACAGCAGCTTTCCTGTGCGGTTTCGAAAAATCCCAAATATCCTCAAGCCACGGACTGCGCCACAGCTTTAAAGCGTCTGAAATCGCCCAAGTCACCGAACCCGCCAGTGTGGAGAGCCCTGCCGTCAGAAAAATCCAGGCTGGCTCCCCCTGTAAATGATTCAAATGTCCGATTCCGGTATAGCGGCAGATGCACAGCCAGAGGCTGGCGTATGTCATCATCAGGTGACCTGCCGCCTGAGTCCAGCGGTTCAGGTAAAAGTCATGCGCGCCAAACAGGCCGAGCGTCAGCGCCAACCGCACCGCTGTCTTCCGTCGCTTTTTTCTCCGACGCGGCGGAATATCCGGATCAACGGGCGGATAGATGCCGGTAAAATTGGCTAGGAAGAGCAGAAATAGGCCCATCCAGATCGGGACTAGCTCCGTCAGTCCGTTCTGCCGGATCGCCGCGTGGGCGACCACGCAAATCAGCAATATCACAGCCGCTGCAAGCGCTGTGATCCAATAGCGGCGGTGCCGTCTGCGGTGGTACAGAAAATACAGAATCAGTGCAGTACCGTTGGACAGGACAAAGGCCATTGTAGCCGCCAGATGAACGGGCTGCTCCCAGCCCCAGTCATTGATGAGAACGACGGGGAACGCTGCAAACGGCGCAGCGTACAGGGCGGCGGATCCGATTTTCCCCCGGCACCCATTCCGCCGGTACAGGAAGAGCAGATTCAGGAAAAAAGCCGCCGTAGTCACAATTCCCCACACCAAAAAGGCAATGGGATAATCGTACCCGATCCAGGAAAGGGTGCTGTCGCGGTCAATGGGATTACGGGTGAAACTAAAAAGGATGTTATACGCGGATGCAGCGGCCAGTGTAATCAGGCAGAGTGTTTTGTTCGGCAGGGGGTGAGATGCCTGCCATCGTTCCTTGTCCATAAAGCATTTCCTCTCTCTATATCCTCAAATGTTTACCGGGCGGATTCATTTTCTTGAGTCTATTTTAATGGATTTTTTACATAAATGGAAGATGTTATTTAGAAATTGAAATTTCAAATAACAGCGGTGAAAAATGCCGGGAAAAGCTTTGCTTAACGTGGATGCAGGAAGCGGGTGGACAGAACGCCGGCTTTTCTGATTTTTTTCTTAAAAAACAGTTGAATTTTATGTCCCAAACCCCTATAATCTATGGTATGATTTAAAATAGGATTGGCGTGCGCGAAAGTCCCACTTTTGCGCACGCTAGGGGTGAAAGGTCGTGATGTTAGGGTTGGGAAAAAAGCTGAGTTTATACGGCTTTAACAACCTCACAAAAACACTTAGCTTCAACATCTACGATGTATGCTATGCAAAGAGTGAGAGGGAGCAGCGGGATTATATCCACTATATCAACGAGCAGTATAATTCCGAGCGATTAAAAAATATTCTCTGTGATGTCACGGAGATGATCGGGGCGCATGTGCTTAACATTGCCATGCAGGACTATGAGCCGCAGGGCGCGAGCGCGACGATCCTCATCTCCGAAGGCCTGCCCGGCGAGGAGTGTGAGGGCAGACGGTCCGCAGGTGATGTTAATATTACAAATGGACGCGATGTGGTGGCCCATCTTGATAAGAGTCATCTGACCGTGCACACCTATCCGGAGTACCATCCGGACACCTCCATTGCGACATTTCGTGTGGATATCGATGTCGGTACCTGTGGGAAGATCACACCGCTGAATGCTCTCAACTATCTGATCGGCAGCTTTGACTCCGATATTATGACCATCGACTACCGCGTACGCGGTTTTACCCGGGATGTCGACGGGACCAAGCTCTTCATGGATCACGATATGACCTCCATTCAGGATTATATTGATGAGGAGACGCTGCACCGCTATGATGCGGCGGACATCAACCTGTATGAGGCCAATATTTTCCACACTAAGATGATGATCAAGGAGATCGTCCTCCAGAATTATCTCTTCAACGTGGACGCCTATGAGCTGCTCCCGCGTGAACGCCTGGATATTACAGACAGCCTCCGCCGCGAGATGATTGAGATCTTCAGCGGGCGGAATGTCTTTTCCAAGAATAACTGATTTCAGGACAGGGGGCGGATATCAATGGCACTACTCACCCAAAATGACGCGCCGCTGTTTGAAGCATTAAAACGCTATCGTTCCAACCGCATCGTCCCTTTTGACGTGCCCGGCCACAAGCAGGGCCGCGGCAGCCCGGAGCTGACGTCCTTCCTCGGGAAGGACTGCCTGAGCGTGGATGTCAACTCCATGAAACCGCTGGACAACCTCAGCCACCCGACCTCCGTCATCTTACAGGCGGAGGAGCTGGCGGCTGAGGCGTTCGGTGCGGAGAACGCCTTTTTTATTGTCAACGGGACGACTGCCGCTGTACAGGCCATGATTATGGCCACCTGCCGTTCCGGCGATAAGATTATCATGCCCCGCAATGTGCACATCAGTGCCATCAATGCGCTGATCCTCTGCGGGGCTGTGCCTGTTTATGTCAATCCAGGGGTCAACCGCAAACTCGGCATTTCCCTGGGGATGACGGTCAACGATGTGCGCATTGCCATCATGGCCAATCCGGACGCGCGCGCCGTATTTGTCAACAACCCCACTTATTACGGCATCTGCTCAGAGCTTGAGGAGATCGTCAAGCTGGCGCACGCGCATGGGATGCGCGTGATCGTGGATGAGGCGCACGGGGCGCACTTCTATTTTGGGGACAACCTCCCCAAATCCGCCATGGCCTGCGGCGCCGATATGGCCGCCGTCAGTATGCACAAGACGGGCGGCTCCCTGACACAGAGCTCCATCCTGCTTACGGGCTGCGGGATCAGCAAGGATTACGTCCGCCAGATCCTCAACCTGATGCAGACTACCAGCGCCTCCTACCTGCTGCTGTCCTCCCTGGACCTCTCCCGGCGCAATCTGGCACTGCGAGGGAAGGCGATCTTTAAAAAGGTTCAGGACCTTGTGAGCTATGCCCGGGAGGAGATCAACCGCATCGGGGGTTATTATGCCTATTCCAGAGAGCTGTGCAGCGATCCCGCGGTATATGATTTTGACACCACAAAGCTCTCCATCTATGTCCGGGATATCGGGCTCGCGGGAATTGAGGTATACGACATCCTGCGCGACGAATATGACATTCAGGTGGAGTTTGGGGATATCGGCAATATTCTGGCGATCGTCTCCGTGGGCGATACACCGCTGGCGGTCGAACGTCTGGTGACGGCGCTCACACAGATCAAGCGCCGCTACTCCCGTGATCCGGCCGGTATGTTTGACCATGAGTATATCACGCCGTTTGTCAAGCTGCCGCCGCGCGAGGCGTTTTACGGCGCCAAAAAGGGCGTGCGTGTGGAGGAGTGCAATGGCCGCGTGTGCGGGGAGTTTGTCATGTGCTACCCGCCGGGGATTCCGATTCTCGCGCCTGGGGAGCTGATCACCCGTGAAATCATTGATTATATTCTGTACGCTAAGGAGAAGGGCTGCCTGCTGACGGGCACCCGTGATATGAATCTGGAGACCATCCAGGTCGTGGAGGGGGGATAACATGGAGCTTTGGTATTCGGAGGAACACACGCCGGATGTCAGCCTGTCCATCCGGATTGACCGTCAGGTCTATACAGGCGAGAGCGATTTCCAGAAAATCGACGTGTTTGACACCACGGAGTTCGGCCGGATGCTCACGCTCGACGGCGCGGTTATGCTCACCGAGAAGGATGAGTTCATCTACCATGAGATGATGGTGCACGTCCCGATGGCGGCCAACCCGGACATCCGCCGGGTGCTGGTGATCGGTGCGGGAGACGGCGGCGTGATCCGGGAGCTGGTCAAGTACCCCTATGTGGAGAAGATCGACCTGGTTGAGATTGACGGGCAGGTTGTCGATGTGTGCCGGCAGTATTTCCCGGCGCTCACCAGGGGATTTGACGACCCGCGCGTCAAGCTGTACTTTGAGGACGGCGTCCGGTTTGTCCGCCGGTGTGAGGAGGAGTATGATCTGATCATTGTGGACTCTACCGATCCGTTCGGGCCGGGGGAGGGACTCTCCACCCGTGAGTTTTACGGCAGCTGCTACAACGCTATCCGTGACAACGGCATCCTCGTCAACCAGCATGAGACGCCCTGTTATGGGAAGTATGCGGAGGTCGTCTTCCGCGAGCACCGGAAAATCTCCAAAACATTTCCGGTTGCACGCGTCTATCAGGCGCACATCCCCACCTATCCGTCCGGCCACTGGCTGTTCGGCTTTGCCTCCGATGGGATAGAGCCGATCAACGACCGGATTGAACAGTGGAATGAATTAGAAATTCAAACACGGTACTATAATACCGAGCTGCACCGCGGGTGCTTTGCACTGCCCAACTATGTCAAGGATATTCTGGAGGGCTGCTGATGGAAAAAAATATTGAAACTTTTATCGGCTGCGACTGCGAGTACGATGAAGCAAAAATCGTCCTTTTCGGCGCGCCGTATGATTCCACCACCTCCTTCCGGCCGGGCGCGCGCTTCGGATGCAAGGCGATCCGGAGCGAGTCCTTCGGGCTGGAGACGTACAGCCCCTATCAGGATGACGAGCTGACGGAGAAAAAGGTGTTTGATTCCGGCGATCTGGAGCTCGTCTTCGGCAACGCGCAGACGGCGCTCGGCCAGATTGAGGAGCGGGCCCGCACGATTCTGAACGACGGTAAGCTGCCCTTTATGGTGGGCGGGGAGCATCTGGTGACGCTCGGAGCGTTCCGCGCCGTATATGAGAAGTACCCGGAGGTCTCCATCATCCACTTTGACGCGCACGCAGACCTGCGTGCGGACTACTTGGGGGAGAAGATGTCCCACGCGAGCGTGCTGCGGCGCTGCCATGAGCTGGTGGGTGACGGACGAATCTATCAGTTCGGCATCCGTTCCGGGGACCGTCAGGAGTTTCTCTGGGGACGGGAGCACGTCTGCACCCGGATGTTCGATTTTGAAGGCGTGGATCAGGTTGTAGAGCAGCTGAAGGGGAGGCCCGTCTATTTTACACTTGATCTGGACGTGCTTGACCCGTCCGTGTTCCCGGGCACAGGGACGCCGGAGGCGGGCGGTGTGAGCTTTATGCAGCTGCTGAATGCGTGTCTGAAGCTGCGGGGTCTCAACATCGTCGGGTTGGATGTCAATGAACTGGCCCCGGCGTATGATATCAGCGGCGTATCCACTGCCGTTGCCGGAAAAATTATTCGTGAACTGCTGATTATGCTTGGCTAAAAGCTTTTAGATTTATTGGAGGTGCGAACAGCATGGGAAAAGCTCTGATTATCGGTGCCGGCGGTGTGGCCGGTGTGGCGGCGCACAAGTGCTGCCAGAATGATAAAGTGTTTGACGCGATCTGCATCGCGTCCAGGACGAAGTCCAAATGTGATGCGATCCGGGAGGCCATCAAGGTCCATTTCCCGAACAGCAGGACGGAGGTAACGACGGCGCAGGTTGACGCCGACGACGTCAAGCAGCTCGTCACGCTCATCAACGACTATAAGCCGGACATCGTCCTGAATCTGGCGCTGCCGTATCAGGATCTGCCGATCATGGACGCCTGTCTGGAGACGGGGGTCCACTATGTGGATACCGCCAACTATGAGCCTAAGGACGTCGCCAAGTTTGAATACAAATGGCAGTGGGCCTACCGCGAAAAATTTGAGAAAGCCGGTATCACCGCGCTGCTCGGCAGCGGGTTTGACCCCGGCGTGACGGGCGTCTTTTCCGCCTACGCGCAAAAGCACCACTTTGACGAGATCAATTACCTCGATATCCTCGACTGCAACGCAGGCAGCAACGGCCTCCCCTTTGCCACCAACTTTAACCCGGAGATCAATATCCGCGAAGTCAGTGCCAAGGGCAGCTATTTTGAAAATGGAAAGTTTATTGAGACGGAGCCGATGTCCATTAAGCGCGTTTACAACTTCCCGGAGATCGGGCCCAGGGATATGTACCTCCTCCACCATGAGGAGATGGAGTCCCTCGCGCTGAATCTGAAGGGCATCAAGCGTATCCGCTTCTTTATGACGTTCTCCCAGAGCTACCTTGACCACCTCAACGCGCTGATCGACGTGGGTATGACGTCCATCGAGCCGATCAATTTTGAGGGCAAGGAGATCGTGCCGCTCCAGTTCCTCAAGGCGGTACTGCCGGACCCGGCATCTCTGGCCGCACGCACGAAGGGCAAGACGAACATCGGCTGCATCTTCCGCGGCAAGAAGAACGGCAAGGATAAGAACTACTATCTTTACAACGTCTGCAATCATGAGGAGTGCTATCAGGAGGTCGGCGCGCAGGCCGTCTCCTACACCACGGGCGTGCCGGCCATGATCGGCACCTCCCTCGTCATGACGGGCGCATGGCAGAGGCCCGGTGTCTATAACATTGAGGAGTTTGATCCCGATCCGTTCATGGACGCGCTCAACAAGTTCGGCCTGCCGTGGCAGGAGAGCTTTGATCCGGAGCTCGTGGACTGATGAGGGACTACACACAGATCGCGTGCGGCCTCCCGTCGCCGTGCTATCTGATCGACAAGGACCTGCTCCGGCAGAATCTGGAGCTGCTGCGCAGTGTGGAGCAGCGGACGGGCTGCAAGATTCTCCTTGCGCAGAAGGCGTTCTCCATGTATTCACTCTACCCCATGATCCGGGAATACATCAGCGGCACCACCGCCAGTTCGCTCTTTGAGGCGCGGCTGGGCCGGGAGGAGATGGGCGGTCAGACGCATATCTATACCCCCGCCTACCGCGAGGATGAATTTCCGCAGATCGCTCAGCTGTGCGATCATATCGTATTCAACTCCTTTGAGCAGCTCGAGCGCTTTTACCCGATGGTGCAGGCGAGTTCGCGCCGCCCGTCGTGCGGTGTCCGCGTCAACCCTGAGTACTCGGAGATTGAGACGGCTCTCTATAACCCGTGCGCGCCGGGTTCGCGCATGGGCATTACGCTCGAACACTTTGAAAAGGGTGACCTGAACAAGATCAGCGGCATCCACTTCCACACCATGTGTGAGCAGGGGGCCGATACGCTTGAGCGCACGCTGGACGCGGTTGAGGAGAAGTTCGGTAAGTATCTGGGTGAACTTGAGTGGATTAACTTTGGCGGCGGCCACCACATCACAAGGAAGGACTACGATGTGGATAAGCTGATCGCCTGCATTGAGCGCATCCGTGACCGCTACGGGGTTCAGGTCTATCTGGAGCCGGGGGAGGGCGTGGTGCTCAACACAGGCTTCCTGTGCTGCACCGTGCTCGACACCATGAAAAACGGTCTGGATATCGCGCTGGTGGACACCTCCGCAGCGTGCCATATGCCCGACGTGCTGGAGATGCCCTACCGCCCGGAGATTATCGGGGCCGGCAAGCCCGGGGAAAAGCCCTATACCTACCGCCTCGGCGCGCCGACGTGTCTGGCAGGGGATGTGATCGGGGAGTACTCCTTTGACCGCCCGCTTGTGCCAGGGGACCGTCTTGTGTTCTGCGATATGGCGCTGTATACCATGGTCAAGAACAATACGTTCAACGGCATCAACCTGCCTGCCATCGCCGTGTGCGACGGCAGCGGCGCACAGGTGGTACGCACCTTTGGGTATGAGGACTTCAAATCGCGCCTTTAAAGTGGAGTTAAAAAAATCCCCGGCTTGGCCGGGGATTTATGCTTCCCGATGGTTGCACAGCGCCTGTACGGGAAAATGGATAAGGAAGTGTTGTGAATGGAGGAGCGCCTCAAAAAGCAGATCGAATTCATCCTGGAAATCGACAAGGAGAAGAATATCTTCCGCCAGACGCATCTGTCGGACCACGGGCGGAATGAAAACGACGCCGAGCATGCCTGGCATATGGCGATCATGGCCTACCTCTTGCGGGAATATGCCAATGAGCCGGTCGATATTGCGCGGGTCATGATCATGTGTCTGATCCACGATGTGGTGGAGATTGACGCGGGGGATACCTATGCCTATGACACCGCCGCTCTGGCGACGCAGAAGGTGCGCGAGGACGCCGCAAAGGAACGGATTTATTCGCTCCTGCCGGAAGATCAGAAAGAGGACCTGGGGGCGATCTTCGATGAATTTGAGGAAAATAAAACGCCGGAGGCTCGCTTTGCCCATGCGATGGATAATTTGCAGCCGCTGCTGCTCAACGACAGCAACGGCGGGGATGACTGGCGGGAGCATCAGGTGACGGCAGTGCAGGTGTATGGCCGGCAGTCCAAAACCAGAGTGGGTTCGCAGCGGCTGTTCGATCTGGTGGACGCATTGATTCAGGAGAATATTAAAAAGGGGAATATCCGCGGATAGCTTCGCGCCGTAAACTGAAAAAATCCGATCTCATCCATGCGGCATGGACGGGATCGGTGCATTTTTGGACAGGATAAAGGGCCCGGGGGATACCGGGCCCTTTATCTTGAAATTGAGGGGTTTGCTTTGAGGAGGGGTAGAGCATGTACCCGTTTGATACTCGGTTGCGGTCCCTTTCTCTTTTGGGTACGTGTATATTGTAAATCAGGGTGTTGTTTTTTTTGTTACTCACTTATGAACATTCTTTTAAATAACGTCAAAAATCGTGTGAACATTTTGAAAAGTGCCCCTCAGTGATTAAATTCCGGTACTTTGCCCGCATACGGATTCAAAAATTTTCATAGGATAAAACAAATGTTTGATTTTTTGTATAAAGTATGGTAGAATATCCGTGAAGATTAAAATTGGAGGGCGTATACGCACTCCAAACGGATCATGCGGCTGTTCAACGGAGGGATCACCATGGAAAAGCTCAGCAGCACACAGAAAAAAATCTATGATTTTCTGGTGGAGCGCATCGGCACGGGCGTTCCGCCCTCGGTCCGCGAGATCGGCGCCTATGTCGGGCTCAAGTCCACCTCCTCTGTCCAGTGCAATCTGGACGCGCTGGAGCGCAAGGGATATATTATCCGTGACCCGCTGCTCAAGCGGTCCATCCGCATCGCCGGGCAGAGCGGGAATACCATGCAGGTCCCGCTGATCGGTACGGTCACGGCCGGTATGCCGATCCTGGCGGTGGAGCAGATTGAGGGCTATATCCCCTTTGATGGGGACTGTGCCGGCGGAGATAAGCTCTTCGCGCTGAAGGTGCGCGGGGAGAGTATGATCAACGCGGGCATTCTCGACGGGGACATTGTCGTCTCCCGGCAGACTCCCGTCGCCTCCAACGGGGAGATCGTCGTGGCGCTTATCGGGGACGAGGCGACCGTCAAGCGGTTTTATAAGGAGGACGGTCACTACCGCCTCCAGCCGGAGAACGATCTGTTTGAGCCGATCATCGTCAATGAGGTTTCCATCCTCGGTAAGGTGATCGCCGTGATCCGGTACATCCGGTAGGGCAGCTGGGCCTGGAATTGTGGATATCGGCGGCTGCGCGCCGCATAAAAAGAGAAGGAGAGAGGTATCATGGATCAGGAGAAAAGCAGGGAGAAAGGCGCCCTGCGCAGAGGGTTCCGGGAGCATCCGGTTAAGGTCTCGCTTATTATCCTTTTCCCGGCGCTTGTCATTCTGCTCGCTATCGCCGGGATCATTGTCTGGTGTGTTATGGCGGATCCGCCCGTCAAGGCGAAGGAGACCGTACCGCTCTCCGGCCAGGTTATTGAGGAGAACGATGTGCGCCTGATCGGGCACCGTGGCTTCTCCGCCGTGGCGCCGGAGAACACCATCCCCGCGTTTGAAGAGGCCGGCAAGGCCGGATTCTGGGGTGCGGAGCTCGACGTTCACCGTACGAAGGACGGCAAATGGGTCGTCATGCACGACGATAACCTCAGCCGCATGACGCGCAAGGTTGACAGCGTTGCCTCACATAATTCAGACGAATTGCTGGCGGTGGATATTAACAACGGGGCCAATATTGATCAGTATTCGGGTGCGAAGATTCCGCTGCTGTCCGACATGCTGGCCGTGTGTGAGCAGTATGATATGACGCCGGTCATTGAGGTCAAGTCCTCTGTGAAAGGCGAACTCAATGATCTGATTGAGGTCGTTGATGAGGCCGGCTTTAAGAATCAGGCCATCTATATCTCCTTCAGTCAGGAGCATACCAAGGCACTGCGTGCGCTGGTGCCGGGGGCACGCGTGTTTTATCTCTCCAGTGACATTACGGATGAGGCCGTCAATTTCTGCCTGGAAAATAATGTAGGGCTCGATTTTGACGCCCGGCGGGAGAACAACACACCGGAACTGATCCAGAGTGTGATGGATCAGGGAATCCAGTGTGCCGCCTGGACGGTGGATGACTTGGAGCTGTGTGAGGATTTGATCGACCTCGGCGTCCAGTACATCACCACAAACTGCATTTATCCGGATTGATCCGACTTCAGTCTGATTGGGGCCGCCTGTGGGCGGCCCTTTTTATGCGTGCGTGCGCGTAATCATAAAAAGCTGCCGCCGCTCATATCCTTATGTATTCACAGGAATGAGGGGAGGCGCGGCCATGTTCGCTGCACTGGCATATAAAGAGGGTGAAGCGGCGGGGCTCCGCAAGATGTGGAAGCGCCTCTTTGGGGAGCCGATCACCCCGCAGAAGGTCTCCATCGACCGGCGTGAATGCTTTTTTACAGCCTCTGTCACGCGCGGAACCCGTATCCGCTGGGATGACCTCTTTATCCGCATGGGGCGACTCAGCCGGGAGATGGTGCTCCCGGAGGAATTGCACATTCCGGAGGGCTGCGGGATTACCCGCTTTGTCCCCGCGGCGCTCGGCCCCAGGGTGGTGATGAACACGGCGGCTGATCTGCTCGCGCAGGCGGGCGGCGGCAGGATCCCCGTGACCGTCGTAGACCTGCGCGGCCGCCTCTGCGGGATGATGATCCCCATCGTACGCAGCTGCGCAGAGGTCCGCGTGGTGACGGCCAATACGGCAGTCTACCGCAACACGTGTGAGCGGCTGATGGAGGAGTACGGCGCTTCGGTGGTCGTCTGTCCGCCCGGCTCGGGCAGTGTACGGGGCGGGGTGGTCGTGCTGCCGTTCGGCGGAGAATGCCCCGTGGACACCGCACCGGACACGCTCTATATTGCGCCGGAGGGGGACGGCCCTGCGGGCGGCGCAGTCCTTTCCACGTGTGGGATCCGGCTCGGGGAAATGTACGGTGCGCTCCGGCCGAACGGGATATCGGAGCTCCTCTTTGCTGCAGCGCTGTATGAAAAGTGCGCCGTACGCGGGATCGGCTCTCTGCCGGCTGAACGGCTGACTTATATGGGGCAGGGGATCTCCCAGCCGGATGCAGCCGATTTGATCCGCAGATCCGGCGATAAATAGCTTGACTTTATAGCCGCGCCTGGATTATAATAATAGAAATTATGCACTCAGATGAAAGAGGTAATGGCAGCAATGGCAAATGAGACGAAGCTCACGTTGGCAGGTCTTAAAGAACTCCAGGCGGAGCTCGAAAATCTGAAGACGGTCGGCCGTAAGGAAATGGCGGAAAAGATTAAAGTCGCGCTCTCTTTCGGCGATCTGTCCGAGAACAGCGAGTATGATGAGGCCAAGAGCGAGCAGGGCAAGCTGGAGGCGCGCATCAATGAGCTGGAGAATATGCTCAATAATGTTGTCCTGATCGACGAGGATGACAATAACACCGCAATCGTACGCACCGGCCTGACGGTAAAGGTCAAGGATCAGGATATGGGCGATATCATGACGTTCCGCATCGTCGGCCCCGCACAGGCGGACCCGGATAAGGGTTATATCTCTGAGGAGTCCCCGGTGGGCAGGGCCCTGATCGGGCACGCGCAGGGGGAGACCGTCATGGTGGAGGCGCCCGCGGGCAGCCTTCCGTTTGAGATCCTTGAGATCACCAAGTAACTTTCTGCGGAGAGATGCCGCGGGCATGCCGGCGTAGCGCGGATTACCCGCGATAGTTTTGGCGGGGGCTTGCTCCCGCCTATTTTCATTTAAAGTATTCTGCGGCACAGCCGCATGTTATTTACAACAGATAGGGGATGTACTTATGGCAGAGGAAAATAATGTGATGGAAAATGAGAGCGAGCAGGTCTCCGAAAATGAGCTGAGGCAGATCCGCCTGGACAAGCTGCAGGCCATGCGCGACGCCGGCTTTGATCCGTTTACGATCACCACGGCGCGGCAGACGCACCACGCGCAGGAGATTTGGGATCACTTTGAACAGCTTGAGAATCAGACCGTCTGCATCGCCGGGCGTATGATGTCCCGCCGCGATATGGGAAAGGCGAATTTTATCGATATCAGTGACAGGTCGGGCAGAATTCAGGTTTATGTCCGCGTTAACGATGTGGGGGAGGAGACCTTTGCCGAGTTTAAAAAGTGGGATATCGGCGATCTGGTGGAAGTAGAGGGCTTTGTGTTCCGTACCCGCAGAGGGGAGATCTCCGTCCACGCGCAGAAGCTTCGCCTGCTCTCCAAGTCCCTGCTCCCGCTGCCGGAGAAGTTCCACGGCCTGAAAGATACCGATTCCCGTTACCGCCGCAGGTATCTGGACCTCATTATGAATCCGGAGGTCAAAGATACCTTTGTCAAGCGCAGCGCGATCATCTCCTCTATTCGCCGCTTCCTGGAGGAGAAGGGCTTTGTGGAGGTGGAGACGCCCACTCTCAACACAATCCCCGGCGGCGCGACGGCCCGCCCATTTATCACGCACCACAATACGCTCGATTTGGACCTCTATCTGCGCATCGCGCCGGAGCTCTATCTCAAGCGCCTGATCGTCGGCGGAATGGAGCGCGTGTTTGAAATCGGGCGCATGTTCCGCAATGAGGGAATGGATGTTCGCCACAACCCGGAATTCACCCTCATGGAGCTCTATCAGGCCTACACGGATTACAACGGAATGATGGAGATCTGCGAGCAAATTATCCGCCGCGCGGCGCAGGATGCCTGCGGCACGCTGCACATCACTTATCAGGACGAGGAAATCGACCTCGAGACGCCGTTTACCCGCATGACGATGCTCGAATCCATTGAAAAATACACGGGTGTGGACTTCAACCAGTTCCGCGGGAACGATGCGGCGGCGCGCGAAGCGGCCAAAAAGCTGAACGTCCCGGATATCAAGGACAGCTACACCTGGGGCAAGGTGGTCTCCGAGGTGTTTGAGGCCCACGTGGAGGACAAGCTGGTACAGCCCACCTTTATTCTCGATTACCCGGTGGAGGTCTCCCCACTGACGAAAAAGAAGCCCTCCGATCCGGCGCTCACCGAGCGGTTTGAGGTGTTCATCACCCGCCGTGAGTTCGGCAACGCCTACTCCGAGCTCAACGACCCGATTGACCAGCTGGAGCGCTTTAAGGCTCAGATGGCCCTGCGCGACGCGGGCGACGATGAGGCCAACATGCTCGATAGCGACTTTGTCACGGCGCTTGAATACGGCATGCCGCCCACCGGCGGCCTCGGCATGGGGATGGACCGCCTAGTAATGCTGCTGACGGATTCCCCGTCCATCCGCGATGTGCTGCTCTTTCCGACGATGAAGCCATTAGACTGACGGACAGCCAGCAAACCCGCATGAAACCTGGGTTTGTGAGAAATCAGGTTTACTGCAGTTACAACAATTTTACTACAAATGAAAATCCTTGGATGAAAAAACACGGGACCGCCGGTACGCTGGCGGTCCCGTTCTGCTATTACGATATGGAGTTAAACAAAAATGAAAGAAGATTTCCATAAAAGGCTTGCGGCCCTCAAAACCGCGGATGCGATCAACGCGATCAAGGGTGTACCGGTTTCTGCGGATGCAAAGCTCCTGTCAGAGAAGTGGGTCCGAGGGGAATTGACCGGAGAGCAGATGAAGCAGGAGTTGCTGGACCTCCATCGGAAGATTGCGGCAGAGGAGAATCGGAGCGATTATTGAGTTCAAAAGGCTGTGGGGCATGAAAAGCGTTACAGCAGCAGACCTATGGGGGAAACAGGATTGATTTCCCTTACAGACGTATAGTATCCCTTAAAACTGATATACTGATAAGGGAAAGTTTTCTCCTAGAGTTGAACTTTCCCTTATTCTATGGTAAAATTTAAGGGAATGAAGGGGGATAAGGGTATGCGTGCATTCAACTACTCTGCGATCCGGGAGCAGAAGTGGGACTCGGAGATCTTGGGCCTGGTTGCGGCGATCTATAAAGAAGCCGGAAAGCAGGAACTGTACCTGAAACAGCGGCCAGAGGAATTGGAGAAACTGGTAGAGATCGCAAAGGTGCAGAGCACCGAGGCATCCAATGCCATTGAGGGCATCGTGACCACAAACACCCGTATCCGACAGCTTGTGGAGGAGAAAACGACGCCGAGAAACCGGGATGAACAGGAGATCGCTGGTTACCGGGACGTGTTGAACCTCATTCACGAGAACTTCGACGCCATCCCCATCACCCAGAACTACATCCTGCAGCTCCACAAGATCCTCTACAGCCACATGAACAATCCCATGGCGGGCAGGACCAAACGTGTGCAGAATTACATCAGCGCCACCTATCCCGACGGCCATGTGGAGACCTTGTTTACGCCACTGGCCCCCTATGAAACGCCGGAGGCCCTGGACAGGATCTGCGAGGAATACAACCGGGTCATTGGGAACATGGAAGTGGAGCCACTGATCGTCATTCCTGTGTTCATCCACGACTTTCTCTGCATTCACCCCTTCAATGATGGAAACGGCAGAATGAGCCGTCTGCTGACCACACTGCTGCTCTACCGCAGCGGGTTCTATGTGGGCAAGTATATCTCGCTGGAGGCCAAGATCGCAAAAAATAAGGACCTCTATTATGATGTCCTGGGCCAGGCGCAGATCGGATGGCATGAAGGTACTGAAGATGTGGTTCCGTTCATCAAGTATCTGTTGGGGACCATTCTTTCCGCCTACAAGGATTTTGAAGATCGTTTTGCTTTGGTGGAGACCAAGCTCCCTGCCCTGGAGACTGTGCGCCGGGTTACCATGGAGAAGGTCGGCCGGTTTACGAAGCAGGACATCCGGGAGCTTTGTCCTTCGCTCAGTATCAGCTCCATCGAAGGGGCGCTGCGGAAATTGGTGGCATCCGGCGAACTGAAACGGGAGGGCGCCGGAAAGAACACTTGCTATTACAGGTTAAAATAATTCCCTCAGCCTTTAAGCCTTTCCCTTAAAATTAAGTGCAGGTTAAGGGGAAAATGTTTTGATGAGGCGGCCGCAGATGGTGGTTAGACATCGCCGTGTTGCTGCGGGTTTTCGTCATGTGAGATACCATTCAGGAGCGATCACTATTGCGAAATACAGGCGAGTCATATATACTATATTTAACATTTCTTAAAAGCGTCGTTTCACATGACGAGTATCACGATGGGAGGAATGCGGATGGCATTGCAGGCAGATTTGCTGGAGAGCATCCCGCAGACAAGATATTTGTCCGCGGAGAGCTACATTTCCTACCGGGCCATCATGCGTACATTCTACCTGGAATATCAAAAAATGCATTATCAGCTGGATAAGGACACCATTTTGACCCTGTTGCACAAAGATCCTCTTTTCGTCGAATATACTGCGGAGCAGCTCATATCAGACCTGGATCAGCTGGCAAAATGGAAAAACCTGACTCCGATTCAGGACCCCCACAAGGCATACACGATCACGGATTTTAAAAACCGACAGTTTCAGTACATGATGACAGAGGCCGCGTTGGAAGTGGAGCGTATGACAATCACGCTGGAAAACCTGTATACGCGGACGACAGGACTTTCCTCCAGCGCGTTCCGCCGTCTCCAGGCGGCTCTGCATACGGCTGAACATCTGGAAGGGATGTCCCTGAAAGAGGTCGGGGAATGGTGGCAGGAGCTGCAGGAGGATTTCCGCCGTCTTCGCCAGAATCATCAGGATTACCTGCGGGAATTTTACGGTCCTAACGCGGAAAAACAGATGAAATCGGCGGAGTTCATTGCCTATAAACAGCATCTGATCCACTACCTGGAGGATTTTATTCAGGACCTTCAGAGCAGCGCGGCACAGATCGGCGCGCTGCTGGAATCGTTTACAGGGGATCAGGTCAACCGTATTCTCACTCTCGTCCATCAAAGCGCGTTGGAGATTCCACGCCCGCACTCTGAGCAGACCCCTCTCTGGCAGGAAGAACTCTGGCAGAAGGAGCAGGGCGTATGGCAGTCGTTGATGGGCTGGTTCACCGGAAAGGATTCAACAGCCAGACAGGTCATGGATGTCACGAATGAAGTGATCCGCAGAGTGGTTCAAAACGCGGCGATCCTAGTCCAAATGCAGAACATGGGCGTCAGCAACAAAGCGGAATTGCGCCATCTGATGACGCTGTTTGCGAGTGCCGCGTCCATCGAGGACGCGCATAGGCTCTCGGCCCTGGTATTCGGTGCCCAGCAGTGCAGGCACTTTACCGTAAACGCAGAGCGTGAGACAGAGCGCATCGACTTGAGCACCTATGAAGAACCGCCCATGGACTACGCCCTGCAGCCAAGAGTGCGGACCTATAAGCCCCGCATGGACCGCAGCGGATTCGCAGATAAAAGCGCGGAAAAAGCGGCGCAGCGGCAGAAGATCCTGGAGGAAGAGCGCCGGCTCCAGGAGAAGGTCATGGGGTATATTCGGGATGGAAGGCTGGACTTTTCCGCCCTGTCCGATCCTTTCCCGCCTGAAGTGCGGACGGTATTTCTCTCGTGGGTGGCCATGGCGAATCTCGCCCCGGATGGTTGCGGGCACACACAGTACGGACAGCGTTTTTCGCTGCAGAAGCGGGGGAAGGGCACATGTGACCTGATCTGTACGGATGGCACACTGACCATGCCGGACTGTACGCTGGTGTTTGAGGGGAATGGATATGTATGAGTTTCGGTATTTGCTGGACCGGTTCTGGGTGACGCGCGCGGATCACAAGGGATTGTATTTTTCCGTCAAGCGGGCGCTGCCCAATTACCGCCGCCTTGTGAACGAACAGCTGGGCTGGAATCTGATCGTCAATGAATCGGTGATAAAACTGGAAAAGGTGCCACCGGAGGCAATGGCCTGGATGGGGATACAGGAATTCCAGGAAAAGCTGGATTATTGCCTGCTGTGCGGTATGCTGCTTTTCTTGTCCGATCTGGATGATGGGGAGCAGTTCCTGCTCTCCTCTTTGACCGAAGCTTTGGAAGCGATCCTCGCGGAGGTGCATCCGGTGGATTGGACCCGGTTTCCCCATAGAAAAGCCCTGGTGCGGGTTCTCCAGTACGCACAGCGGACCGGGATGCTTTTGGCCTATGACGGCGTAAGCGAGGGATTTGGAAACGATCAGACACAGGAGGTCCTTTATGAGAATACGGGACTATCCCGCCACTTCCCCGTCCATTTTGGCCGTGATATCATGAAGTGCAGATCCATTGAGGATTTCGAGGCCTTCTCGTGGGAGGGAGAGGAAGCGGAACGCGGACGTCAACGGATCCAGCGGGTATACCGGCAGCTGACGCTGGCGCCGGCGCTCTATTGGTCTGAACAAAACCACAGCGATTACGACTATGTGAAAAACCAGCGCTCATGGCTGAACCGGTATCTGGGAGAAGCACTGGGCGGAGAACTTCAGATCCACAAAAACGGCGCGTTTTTTGTGCTGGATGAGGAAAACCGCTTTGGACCGGTCCATCCGCGTGATGCGGCCATCCCGGACGCAGCGCTGCTGTTGTGCGCGCAGCTGCGGGATCAGATCACGGCGGGCGTCTATCCCCGCGGGGAAGATGATACCGTTTTCCTGACCCGGCGGGAATTTCAGCACGAACTGGTCCAATGCCGTGGGCAGTATGGAGATGGGTGGGGCCGCCGCCTGCGGGAGCTTCCGCTGGAAAAGCTGGTCCAGGAGCTGACCGCCTACATGGCGGGCTGGATGCTTTTGGAGGAGCGGGCCGAAGGCGTTGTACTCTGCCCCGCTGTGGGAAAATGGACAGGACACTATCCCGCCCGGTATCAGGGCGGGCCTGGCGAGGAGGCTGGGGATGAACCGCTGGAAGATGAATAAACTGGGATTTGTGAATTTCTGGCTGTATGACCATGAGGAATTCCAAATCAAGGATGGTCATATCCTGCTGCGCGGCGATAACGCCTCCGGAAAATCCATCACAACCCAGAGCTTTATACCATTTCTCCTGGATGGCAATAAAAGCCCGGAACGCCTGGATCCCTTTGGCTCCAGAGACCGTAAGATGGAGTTCTATCTCCTGGGAGACGGGGAGCGGGAAGAATCCACCGGCTACCTCTATTTGGAGTTCAAAAAAGCCGATACAGAAGAATATCTCACCATCGGCGTTGGGATGCGGGCGCAGAAGGGGAAAGGGATCGATTTCTGGGGATTCTGCCTGTGTGATGGGCGCCGCATTGGGACAGGCGGCGTCTCGCTCTACGAAAAAATCGGGGGTCAGATGCTTCCTCTGAGCAAGCAGAAGCTCCGCAATCTGATTGGCGATGAAAACAACTGGGCAGAAGCACCCGGTACCTATAAGCAGCTGGTCAATGACCGGGTGTTTCAGTTCCGGGATATCCGCCAATATGAACAGCTGATTCAGCTTCTCATCAAGGTGCGCACTCCAAAGCTGTCCAAAGAGGCTTTCCGCCCCTCTGAAGTGAAGAAAATTTTGAACGAATCGCTTCAGGTGTTGACAGATGAGGATCTCTCCGCCATGGTCAGCACCATGGAGCGCATGGATGCCCTGGAGGACACGCTGCGGGATTTTCAGGCGGCCATGCGGGATGCCGCGATCATCCGTAATGAGTACAGCCGCTATAATCAGTATATGCTGGGCATGAAGGGACGGGCCTACCTGAGAGCGCATGCCAAAACACTGCAGCTCCAAAACCAGCTTCAGGATGTGAAAATGGATCTGGAAAAACTGGAGCAGGAGCTCCGTGACCAAGCCCAGAAGCAGGAAGATGCGGAGTCCCGGTTCCGAAAGGCAAAGGCCCAGTATGCGGCCCTGGGCGAAGACGATCTGGAGGCCCAGCGGAAACGGATGGAGGAGGAAGAGGCTGCCTGCCAGCAGTTTGCAGAACAGCTGGCCGAGGGGGAGCGTCAGATAGAAAACCTCCAGCACAGCATTTCCCGAAATGAGGTGGACTTGCGGCAGAAGGCGCACCAGATGTCCGACGCGCGGGACCGGGTGGACGCTGGGATCCGAGATCTCAACGAGCAGAATGAGCTTCTGTTGCTGGGAGGGGAGCACGATCAATATGTACAGGCGCTGCGGGTAAAGGACCCAAAGTCCGACAGCCGGACCCTGTCCGCCGCCCTCCTGCAGAGGAAAAAGCAGATCGGACAAATGCTGACGTGTTTTCGGGAGCTGTCCCAGGCCAAAGATACATATGACGCCGCCTGCCAGGCGTTGGATCTGGCAAATACGGCGGAAGTCCAAGCAAAGGGCGCGCTGCGCGACGCGCAGCAGCAGGAACAACAGGAGCGGGATCAGCTTCTGGAAGCGTTCTCGCGCCGGCAGGAGAGCAATCAGGAGCTCCGCTTTCCCCAGGAAGACATGATGCGCTTAAAAAGGATGCTTGCGCAGTACCGCTCCCCCGCGGACTGGACAGCGGTCAACGACTCGATCAACTCCTGTTATCTGGACCGGCTTGGCCAGATTCAGAATGAAAAAAACAGGGGAGACATGGAACTGAAAAACCTGGTTCAGGCACGGGACGAGATCCAGAGGAACTTGACGCGGCTTCGGGAGCAGCTGGAACCTGTACCGCCCCGCAGGGATCAGATCCAAGCGACCCGCATTCAGCTGGTGATGCGGGGCATCCCGCATGCGGCATTCTATGAGGTCGTTGACTTTGCGCCGGAACTGGGGCAACAGGAGCGGGATCTCCTAGAAGCGCAACTTACCGACGCTGGGATCCTGGACGCGCTGGTGGTTCCGCAGGAGCATATGGAGGAGATCCGGGAACTGCTCCGGGAATATCCGGATCGGTTTCTGTCTCCGGAACCGCCGGTGGGCGATCCCATAGCCAGCCTGCTCCCGGATGGGGATCCGCGCTTCCGGGAAACGGTCCTTGCCTGCCTGCGCGGCATCTCCCGGTCCGATCTGCGGGCGGGGACTGCCCTGCTGCCGGATGGGAGATTTCGCTGCGGCACCGTCCATGGACACAGCTGTGCGGAAGGGCCTGCCGGTTTTGTTGGCGCCGCGGCGCGCCGCGCCAACCGGGAGCGTCAGATCCGGGAGTGGGAGGAGCGTCTGGAGCGGGCGGAGGCGCTGGAGCGAGAGAAGAAAGCCGAAGTGGAAGCGCTGGAACGCCGGCTGGCGAGGCTGAAGGAGGAGCGGGAACAGCTGCCTGCGGTGGTGGATCTGGACCACGCCCTGGAAATGCTGGCACAGGCGCAGGAGGAATTGTCTGAAGCGGAAGCCAGAAAGGAGCGGTGCCTGGATCAGGAGCGGTCAGCTAAGCAGGTTGTTGCTCTCCTTGAACAGCAGAGCCGTGAATTGAGCCGCGAACTTCCCTACATGCGGACAGAAGAAGCCTATGAGGAGGCGCTGAACGCCGCGGAATCTTATCAGGCGCTGCTGGGCTCGCTGGGAATTAGCTACAGCGATTTGCTCCATGCGGCCGACGCGGTTGAGTGGACAGAGGTCCGCATTGCCGAGCTCCGCGACCAGGCAGACACGCAGAGCAGGACCAATGCCCAGACTCGGAAACAGATGGAGGTCTCTCAGGCGCGGGTCCGGGTGATCCAGGAGTTCCTGGGCCGACCGGAAAACAGAGCCAGGGCACAGCGGCGCGCTGAGCTGGATCGGGAGATGGAGGACCAGCAGGAGCGGATGAGCGACGCGGGAAAGCGGTGCGCCGCCCTGGAGGCAGAACAGCGCGGCAAGCGGGAGCAGCTTCAGCAGCGCAACGAACTTCTGCGCGGCGCGGTGATAGAAGAGGATGACCTCGAGAAGTATTTTGGGGAGGATCTGCGCC
>DVHG01000001.1 GCA_018712345.1 Candidatus Onthovicinus excrementipullorum
AACTTTCAGCAGCGGGTTGAACGGACGAAGTGCCGCAGACAGCGCGTTCACAAAGCTCGCCGCATCCGTTACGTTCCAGTTCAGGCTCTCGACTGTTACGTCGTTCCAGCTCGCCTTCCCCGTCAGGGCTGCTGCTACCTCTGCGTAGTCGCTGCCAAGCGCCGTCGCCAGTCCGTTCGGTGTCACATCTACCGTCATCCCGAGGTATCCGAAGATCTCCGTCAGGTTCACGCCCTCGATGTTCCCAAGGGCCGGATACAGCGCTCCCACAAGCGCGTTCACATTTGCGTTCGTGTACACATTCGTCCCGATCAGCTCTTCCAGCGTCTGGCCATTCATCAGGTTCGCCAGCAGGTTCGCCACCAGGTTGTCGAGTGTCTCAATCGCTGCCTCGTAGTCCCCAGCCGTCAGATTGCCGTAATCCGGCGTCGTCTGGGTGAATTTATCATACTGGTAGGTTGCGTAGGTGTATTCATTCTCCTTCATCAGAACGAGAAGCGTTACAAGCGCATCTGCGATCTGGTTGGCATCACCCGTGAGGAGATTATTCACTGCCGTGTTCGCGATATCCTTAAGCATCTGATCTGCATCCGCGAGCAGGCTGTTAATATAGTTTGTAATCGTGTCTTTATTGGCCTGAGCCGTCTCCATAATGTAGAGGAAGACCGCTTTAAGCACCTGGCCCTTGTTCGCCCTGTCATACTGGGCAACAGTAAAGTCACCCGTCACACCGACAGTAGACTGGCTTGTAAACTCCTCAAGCGTACCACAGGCGGCAAGCTGTGCGAGATCAATCTCGGGCAGCGTAAGCTGCAACTCCGCCGGAAGGACATTCTTAAGGATCGGGTTGATGAGCGAAGCGAGGTCAATATTCTCGAGCATACCGAACAGGGAATCAATCCCCTCCACGCCGAGAAGGCTGCCAATGAGCTGACCCAGAAGCGCATCCACATCAATGAGCGGATCGACAAGATCGATCAGCTTCATAATCGGAGCAAGCAGGTTCTGGACAATGACGCTCAGGTTGCCGTTAGACAGGAAGTATGCGATGTTCGGGAGCATCGTGGCCAGTGAATCGACCGGGCTCTTGAGGACGTTCTCCAAGAGAGAGAGCACCGGATTGATGATCTCCGTCAAAAGGGCTGTGTCGTCAGCCTCAACTGCCGCGATATAGTCGGCCTCGGACTTGACATTCTGGCATCCGAGTGCCTCAAGCAACGGGATCACCGCAGTATCGTAGCCATTGCCGCCCATGATGGTGATGATATCCGTTCCCTCAAGCGCAACGTTCAGATCCTCACCGATGAGCAGGACCTTAAGTACTGCGTTGAACGGGCTGAGGATCGCCGCAAGGGCGCTTACAAATGCTTCACGATCGCCGTTCGTATTCCACTGTACAGCGGTCCAATCAATCTCAGCAAGAGAGGCCGCATTGGCGATCTGATCTGCACCCACATATGCTGCAAGTGCCGTGGACAGCGCCGCCGGAGTAACATCCACGCCGACGAGATTCAAAATGGTATCAATCCCGCTGACACCGCCCAGAGCATTGTAGAGACCCTGCGCAACAGCAGTAAGATTCGCATCCGTGTAGAGCATGCCGGAGACCATGGTATTCAAATCGCCGCTGCCGACGACCTGATTCATGATCGCGTTGATCAGGTTATCAAAGACTGTGATGACTTCTTCATAATTTGCGAACGTGACCTCACCGTCGTTGACATCGCTGACGCCGAGCTGATTATAGATCAGATCAAGCGTATCGGCCGGATCCTGCGGAGAGAGCAGTTCAAAGATGATCTTGATGATCCGATCTGTGGACAGGTCCGTATTGGTCTCGGACAGATTCGCAAAGACCTGATTCAAAATATCCGTGACTGTCTCATCCTGAGTGCCGATGAGGCCCATGATCAGGGTCTTGACACTCGTGAGATTGCTGTCGATCCGGACGGTGTCAATCAGCCAGCGCAGCAGGGTGACGAACGATTCCGCCGGATTCCCCGCCAGGCTGCCAAGACCGCTGCCGAGATCCGTGTAGGACTCACTTGCGGCGGCGAGCTTGGTCCAATCGATATCCTTGAGCGTCAGGCTGAACGGCTGGCCGTTGATAACAAGCAGACCGCCTGCAAGCGCACTCTTGAGGATCGTCACAACGGAGCCCTCAAGGTCACCGAAATCAAGAGCAGTAAGGTTGAGCTTTGTAAGATCAAGGGAGAAGCCCTCGCTGATCTCCACGGAATCCGGGAGCTGGATGAGGCCGGGCTGGCCGTCCGCTCCGAGGACGAAGCCCATCACCCAGTTGAGTGCCTGCTCAGCCGACACCGTATCCGCCGTTGCGCTGTTCGTCATGACGAGCGAGAGCAGCGGGGTGACAATGTTGGTAACCGGCTTGAGGAAGCCCATGAGCGCCTTGGTCAAGCCGCCGTTCGCCAGGAAGTTTGCAAAGTTCGGCAGCATGTCAAGCACGACTGTCAGCGGATCCGCAGTGAGGGAGGCCAGCTTATTGAGCACCGGCTCCACGATGGCGGAAATCAGGTTGCTCTCATCCTGCTCCACCGCTGTTTTATACTCATCCGGCGTCATGGCATCACAGCCAAGCGCCACGAGCAGCGGATAGATGCCGTTGGCATAGCCGTTGGCACCATGGATGGTCGTGATACCGAGCAAATCAATGCCTTCCGCACCGCCCGGGCCGCCGAGCAGCAGCGCCTTGAGCAGCGGGTTAAAGGGCTTGAGCGCCGTGCTGACTGCGTCCATAAACGCATCAGCCTTAGCAGTTGTGCTGCCGGTGGCGGAATTGATCCCCCAGTCTGCACCGGTGAGATCAACCTGCGACCAGTCGGCGGCGTTATTGATAACCGCCGCAATCTCAGGATAATTGTCTGCCAGCGCCGCGACGACGTTGTCCTTCGAGACATTGAAGCCCATTGCCAGGAATATAAGCGGAATAGTGCTATTGGACCCAAGGGCGCCGTACAGCGTAGTGACAAGCTGGCTGACCATTTCATCGGTATAGACGCTGTCCAGGAATGCGGCCACATCGCCGCCCGTCACATCGCCCAGAACGTACTGCAGCAGCGCGCTAAGCTGAGCGATCACCTGATCGGTCTGATCCTGATTCAGGCCATCGGTGCCCCAATCAAAGACACCGGCCAGATTCTGGTACTGACTCCAGTCGACATCCGAATTCTCCGGATTCTTAATAACCTCAAAAAGCTTGCTAATAATAGTATCCGCATCTTTGGCAAAGAGATTGGAAAGCATGTTATGGACGGCAGAGCCCTCCTCCATGCCGGTCATGTGGATGAGCAGGTCCTGATTCGCCTTGACGGTATTCACCAGATAGCGCAGCAGGAAAGCACCGACTTTGGGTGTATCAGCAGTAATGGACATGCGGATTCCAACAACCGCACCCTGCTTCTTATCCGGATCCGGAACATTCTTATTCTGCGTAGCCAGGCCGGAGAGCGTATACCAGTCAATGGGCTGATAAGTAAAGCTCACCTGCTTTGCGGGGATCTCTATGCCACCGATTTCGGAAGCCGCAGCCGCCGTAATAGTACCCAACAGCGTGCCGAGCAGATCCTCGATCAAAGCGTTCAGATTGGACAGATCAAGCATGCTGTTCACGTCCAGACTGCCGCCGATAATTCCGCCGACAATACCGGTGTGCGTGATGGGATAGATCAGCTCATTGAGTCCCTTCTGAAGTATATTGTTGTTTGCCATGTATCCGATCAGCGGGAGAAGATTTGTCAGTTCCGTGACTGGATTTTCCAGAATTGCCTCCACGCGGTCCAGGATCGGATTCAGGATATGAGTAATTACGGAAACTGCCGCCTGATTGCCACCTGTTGAAGCGATGGAGTTCATGTAGTCCGCGGTCGGGATATCCTCGCAGCCAAGATGCTGCATCAGCGGACGGATCACGTTATCATACCCGTTGCCCGCGTTAAAGAACGTCAGAGCGCCGGAGTACATGGCGTAATCGAGCAAAATAGTCTTCAGTGCCGGGAAGAGGTTAATGAGCGAGACACCGAGGGCCGTGACAAATGCATTGCGGTCACCATTGATCCCCCACTTGACGTTATCCCAGTTAACCTGATTCCAGTCCAAGTTTGCCCTGCGCATCTCCGCTTCCACCTCAGGGTAAGCGTGACCGCTGGCTGTGGAGGTCTGATCGGCAAGATCAATGGGATCCAGATGGATATCTAGGAAGTTCTGAAGTCCCTGGAAGCTTCTTTCTCTGCCATTAACCAGGAGCAAAGCATTAATAACAGTACTGTTCTGATTGTAAGCGTCCAGTATTGCATCATGAAGCATCGGGTAAATCGTCTGCAGCAGGGTGTTCAGGATTGTATCCGTATACAGCTGCTCCCCGATCATATCCAGCAGATACTCTTTGAGCGTCTGGCCGCCGAGCAGCTCCTTAATGAAGTCCTCTTTGAGAAGATTATCAAGATTGCTCAGGAGATTCGTGATGTCAGACTCGGTCACACCAGCCGGAAGGCTGTAGGAAATATTGGGGATATCCGCCCACGGTTTGGTCGGGTACTGCGCAGAGGTATCAAACCCCGTCACAGCATTAATGGCATCCTGCAGCGTCTTGACACGCCCGCCGGTGAGATCGCCCCACGTATTGCTTGCAGAATCATAGTTCTTTGTGACTTCAGCCTTGACCTCTTCCAGATTTTTCTGGTCATTGGTCAGGGCATTCCAAGCATTGAGCACCTTGGTGACGGCGTCCTGCGCCTGCGTCACATTGGATTTATCAATCGTCACCTTCAGAGAAGTTCCGTTGAAAAACTGGTCTGCCATGGAGGCAACGGCCTCACGGAACTTGGTCAGATTATCCTCCGTGAGGAAGGCGTTGAGCGCGTTGATCATGGCCTGCAGCTTCGCATAGGCCTCCACAACATCCGCCGCAGACTTATTGCTGACCGACTCATAGAGTGAAGCCAGTGCGGAGAACTCATCAATAGCTGCATTCACGCCCTCGCGGACAAATACATACTTGCCCTGTGCATCATTCCAGTATGTATTATGCGCGGCATTCACACCATCGACAAAGAGCTGCGCGATGGCAAGATCAATATTGGTTGCAGTCTGAAGCTCACGCTCCTGCCGCTCGGTATCATTGCCAAGGAGACGGTCCTTGATATCGGAGGCCGTGTTATAGTTGGCAAGCGCCTCTTTGACTGACTGCATGGAATCACGCAGCGCAATCACCCTGTCACTTCCATAAGCGACAAGTTCCTCCACCGTGGGAGCCTGAGCTCCGGCCGCACCGAAGAGGGCAGCATAGTCACCAAACGCCTTGGACGCAGCCGTATCGGTCATGGCCTGTTCGGTCATGACGGGGTTCGCCACATCCGTAAAGGTATAGGTATACTGTGTATACGGCAGGGACTGCGGGATCTGATCGACGGAAGCGATATCCTTCAGATACTCCGGCGTCAGCGTAAAGGTGCCGGAACCGATGTAGCGAAGGGCATCGGCGATCTTGACATTCTGACCTGTGATTGCCTGAACATCCTGTGTGATTTGTGCATTGACTGCAGATACATTACCGTAGGTGGCAGGATCCATCGTATAGCAGTAGCCGGCAACCTCCAGATACTTATCCGCTGCAGCCTTGATATCCCCGGCGGCATTGTCGCGTGCCGCGCTGCCCGTGAGCGCCTGAACGGCGTCCTTCTGGACGAGCTCGGCCAGCTCCTGAATCGCCGCGTTGTAATCAAGCCGTGCAAAGTTCTTAACAGCCTCATCATACTTGGCGCGGATCTCATCATAGTGCGTTTTAGCAGTGATGACATCCGGATCCTGCTTCTGCTCCTCAGTGAGGTTGTTATAGATCTTCTCCGTGCTGAAGATATCGTCCGCCATGGCGGCAATATCCTCGCGGGTCAGTTCTTTATCATTATAAGTATTATACAGCTTCTCCGCAGTGGTCTTAAAGATCTCCGCCATCCATGCACTGAGATCATTGAACACAGCCATATAGTCCTCACCGAGGATATTTTCACACTGTGCCTGCGTATAGCTCTCGATCTTCTTGTTTGCCTCCAGTGCCTGGGCATAGAGCTCCGCCAGCTGGGTGGCGTCCATCTTACGGAAATCGCCTATATTGTCATAGAAGTTCTGGAAGGCGGTAAAGTTCGCCTTCGCGGTGGTGTCAGTATTCTCTGTGACGGAGACATTGACCGTCGGAGCCGCCGCGTAAGTAAAGACTGTGACCTTGTAAGTAAAGGACTCCGGAATCTCCTCGACGGAGTGCCAGTCATGGAGCAGCGGGTTCTGCGTCACAGTGAAGTTACCCTGCTGCGCATTCGCGCTGATCCAGTCGACAATCGCACCAGCATTGTACTTGGTATAATTGTCAGTGCCCATTCCGCCATCCGCAGGATTATCTTTATTCAGGCTTCCCTTGACGGAGGACGCAATCGTGCTCCAATTTTTATAGCCACCAAACAGCTGAAGGCTGTTCACAGCATCCACATAGTACTGAGCCGCCTGGGCGACGACACCCGCCAGATTATCATCGACGGAAGCGCCATTGATCACCTGAACCAGATTATTATTGATAATAGACTGCCCCAAATTATAGACGGCAGTATTATAGGGCACCCACGCAGAACTGCTAAGATCAGATGTCAGGCGGTCATACCAGCCCTTTGCCGTAGAAAGCTGCGTGGCCTGAGTACCGGAAAGCTTCCCATTCAGCCCATTATAATATGTCAAGAAATTATCCAGCACCGACTGAACACGCTGACGCTCCGTGATATCCATGCTCGCCATGGAGTTCACATCAGGATACTGCGTGTTCGCCGCGCTGATGGGCTCGATGACATACTTGGAGAAAAATTCCGCATTGCTCTGATCAATCAGAGCCTTTGCCTTGTCAAAGCCGCCCTCGCCAAAGAAGTGGGTGAGGACCTCATCCGCGTAATTTCCATTTGCTACCGTATTATAAACGCTGGAGCCGTTGAGGAAGATCGCCAGCCGCTGCGCCGGGGTCAGATCCTCATAATTCTTGGAGAGGACATCTGCCGTAAACACATTGGCAAAAGCCTGAAGCTGCGTAGCGGAAGTGGTGTCGACATAGTTGCTAAACTGACCATTGCTCCACTGGCCTGCCCAAGTCATGGACATACCTGTAGTCTGATTATTTGTACCAACCCATGCAGTATCTTCTATTTTCAGCCAGAACTCCATCATGGTCGGTATTGAAGCCGGAATTTCGGATACCGTATCATAATACATGAGGTATTCCTTGCCGCTCTGAGCAGGAGCCGTATTCTCATCCGTACCCATCAAAAAGACGTGAGTCATAAACTCTCTGCCATCGCTGAATCCGGAGCCCCAGCCAGCACCGACAAAATCCAAAAGCATCTTATAAATTTCATCGTAGGTAACCTTGGCAATTCCACTTTCATTTTTCCCGACAAGGTTAGGAATCTGGGCGCGGCCTCCGTCCAAATGGTCTTTCGCAATTTTGGCAGGGTCACCTGTTGGAAGACTATATTGCAGGGCCAAGCCGCCATACGACTGTACGGCATCCGTGAACAGACGATCCTGAGTATCCCGAATATAGAGATAGTACAAATTACCCTGAGTAGAGGTGGCATAAATTGTCTGTCCAATCTCATTCCGGGCAGTAGTACTATGGGTTCCGTTCAGGATATCTATATTATCGATGAACCCCCCATCTTTAATCGCCGTGATAACATCCGCGACGTGCTGCGCACTCTGCTCCCCAAATGATGAGGGATCGTACGCCAGCGTGCTGGCCGCCCGCGCTTCACGCACCTCGACCGCGAGCACGGACAGCCCCGCCGTCATGGAGGTGATCATGAGCGCCAACGCGAGCACCAGACTGAGCGCGCGCTTGGTCAATCGCTTCTTTCTCATGTACAAATCCACCTTTCCAAATATCAATCAATCTTCTCGGTTGTGATTCCAGCATTTCATGGAATCTCTATGATTCTGTTTACAAAACGTCCGTATTTTTGTAAACTTTATTTATACAAGGTTATCATATCATTAAATCGCAGAATAATCAATCAATAAAACTCAATTCCTTTGTGTTTTTTTAATCAAAATCTTCTAAATTTGTATAATATCTTTCTTTCATTTGATGTTTTGTATATTATTTTGAGTATATTGAAAAATTAAAACTTTTAAATATTAACTACATTATACAGGAATTCCACTCAATAAATTCCCTGGAAATTTATTTCCAACAAACCTATTATCGAATATTCTTGGCAATGAAATGTATTTTAGATTTCCAGTAAAATAAATTGTTATAAAGCAAATTTCTAAAATTTCATCAGCAACTCCTCCCCGTTTGGCCGCGGTTAGCCCTATTTCATGATAATTGAAAGCATCTGTTCCGCCCTCCCCCGGGCGCTCTTTACCCAGCAAAAAAGGACCGGAAAAACCGGTCCTTTTGGGGTTGAATGATTCTTTTTTACCGTGGGCCAGCGGAACGGCGCAGCAGACGGAACAGCGCATAGCTGACCGGAACTGTCACCAGCACGCAGACAACAGCCTCCAGCGACGCATTGGCGGCAAAAGCCAGCATAATATAATCAAGCAGCCCGCCAAAGCTGATCATATTGATCCCCAGCTGCTCCCCAAACTGTGTACCATACAGCAGATAGATCATACTGAGAACGAACACCGTATTGGCCACGGAGCCTACGGCTGCCCCGACACCGGCGGAGATTCCCTGCGCGGCTTTCCCGGGGCGTTCCGTCCGGCGAATCCGTTTGCAGAGCGCCATCATGCCGCGGAATGCCAGCCCGGCAAGCAAACCGGCCAGGATACGCGGGAAAAGTGAGACAAGCGGATTCCAGAAAATGGCCGCATCCAGTGGTGAAGGCGGTGCGACGAGCGCCTTGACAATGCAGGAGACGCCCCATACCGTACCTAAAATGGCGCCGGCGGACGGCCCCAGAACGATGGCGCCGATCATGACCGGGATGTGGATGAGCGTGATACTCAGCCCCGGTCCGTAGCTGATGTATCCGATGTACGGTACAAACGTCATCATGATCACGATGGCGGAAAGCACCGCGAGTTGGGCCATGCGCAGCGTGCGTTCGTGCGCGGTCCGTTTTTTTGCCATATTGCATTCCTCCTGCTGCCGCTAAGTCCCTTACCTGCCGGTATGTACAAATGCGGCGCAAATTTATTCACAAAGCGGATTCCTCCGCTTTAGTGGCTGTTTTTCAGATAGATCGCCCGCAGTCCGTCGAGTAGAAGCGTATCATCCAAAACGATATCATGCTGACAACACGGGATGATGCTGCCCGCGTAACCACCCGTAGCCACAATGGCGGCAATCGGATCCCGGCTCTCCTGCTCAATGTGGTCGATCAGGCCGTCAAGCATCCCCGCCGTGCCGAAGACAACACCGGAGCGGATGCAGTCCTCCGAATTGGTCCCAATAACGTGGCGGGGCATCGCCAGGGAGACATTCGGGAGGAGGGACCCGTTATTGACCAGCGCGTTGAGAGAGATCCCCACGCCGGGGCTGATCGTACAGCCGCAGTAGGTTCCGGTCCGGTCAATCAGGCTGATTTTACTGGCCGTGCCCAGATCAACTACCAGACACGGAAGCGGATATTTTTGAATCGCACCCACGGCTCCGGCGACAAGGTCCGCTCCCAGCTGGCCCGGGATATCCGTGCGGATGTTCAGCCCCGTCTTCAGCCCCGGCCCAACCACCAGTGGGCGGCTGCCGGTCAGGCTCCGGAGCGCAGTTGTGACCGCCTGCGTAAGATCGGGGACAACACTGCTGACAATCGCCGCGCCCGCCTGCGCACATGCGCCATTAAAAGAAAGAATACTCCCGATCTCCACAGTGTACTGATCGGCTGTACGGGACCGGTCAGACGCCAGACGGGAGACGAAGCGCAGCTCCTCCCCCTCATAGACGCCGAGGGTAATATTGGTATTCCCAATATCAACGGCAATTAACATTACCGCACCTCCTGAAATCAAAACTCCCGCGCCGGGCAGGAATGTGCTGCCGTTGCCAAGATACGGCGCGCCGCCCGCGCAGGTTCAAAAAAAGGAGGAGGGTTTCCCCTCCCCCAAATCCGTTCATCGTGGACCCGATCAGACGGGATGGACCTTATTGGCCATATCCAGATGGGCACCATCAATGCCGAGCTGTTTATTGCGGCGCTTCTCAAAGAACTTGACGGCGACCTGACCAAACTGTGCAAAGGAGAGGACATCCTCATCCTGAATGGCGAACTCCTTGACCTCCGGAGCCTCTTTGAGAGACTCAAGCTCCGGCTTGAGCAGGTCGGCCGGGCGGCAGTCGATGATCTCCTCATCGCCGCAGATCTTCTCGCGGAATGCGGGATCAATCGGCATGGGGGTCTTGCCGTACTTGCCGGCGACCATATCTTTAAACTCCTTGGTGACCATCTTGTAGCGCTCACCCATGATGATGTTAAACACGGCCTGTGTACCAACGATCTGAGACGTCGGCGTGACGAGCGGCGGATAGCCGGAATCCTCACGCACGCGCGGGACCTCCTTGAGCACATCCTCAAGCTGGTCTTCTTTGCCGGCCTGCTTGAGCTGGGAGACAAGGTTGGAGAGCATACCGCCCGGCACCTGATAGAGCAGGGCGTTCGCGTCAACCCCGAGCATCTTCGGGTTCAGCAGGCCCTCTTTGAGGTACTTCTCACGCAGGGTGTTGAAGTAATCGCGGATCTCGCTGAGTTTTTTGAGGTCCAGACCCGTATCATACTCCGTGCCGGCGAGGGCCGCTACCATGGACTCCGTGGCCGGATGGGACGTACCCAGCGCCAGCGGGGACATGGCCGTATCGATTCCGTCCGCGCCGGCCTCAATCGCCTTCAGGTGTACCATGGAGGCGAGGCCGGAGGTATAGTGGGAGTGGATCTGGATCGGCACCTTGATATTCTCCTTGAGTGCGGTGACGAGCTCCGTGGTATAGGATGGCGTGAGCAGGCCGGCCATATCCTTAATGCAGATGGAATCCGCGCCGGCGCTCTCAAGCTGCTTGGCGTAGTTGACGAAATACTGCGTATCGAACACGGGGCCGGTGGTGAAGGAAATGGCGGGCTGAATGTGCGCGCCCTCCTTTTTGGCGGCTTTGATTGCCGTCTCCAGATTGCGGATATCGTTGAGCGCATCGAAAATGCGGATTACATCAATACCGTTGGCAACGGACTTCTGGACAAAATACTCCACCACGTCGTCCGCATAGTGGCGGTACCCGAGCATGTTCTGCCCGCGGAAGAGCATCTGGAGCTTGGTCTTGGGGCACTTTTTGCGCAGGGTGCGCAGGCGCTCCCACGGATCCTCATCCAGGAAACGGAGGCAGGCATCAAACGTGGCGCCGCCCCAGCACTCCAGGGAGAAGAAACCGATATCATCCAGCATCTCGAGGGCGGGCATCATCTCGTCCGTCGTCATGCGGGTAGCGATCAGAGACTGGTGCGCATCGCGCAGCACCGTCTCGGTTACTCTGATTTGTTTAGCCATTATTGTACCCTCATCCTTATCAGTGAATTTACATTACCGGGAAGCGGAGCATCCGGTCAGGAAAGCGAGACGAGCGCCGTGCCAGACTCCACGCTGTCGCCCTTCTGCACATGCACGTTGGCGACCGTAGCGTCATGCGGAGCGACGATATCGTTCTCCATCTTCATGGCCTCAAGCACGACGAGCACATCGCCCTGCTTGACTGCGGAACCGGCGGAAACTTTAATATCCAGAATCGTGCCGGGCATGGGGGCCTCAACGACCTCGGCACCCGCGGCCGGAGCGGCAGGCGCGGCAGCCGGAGCGGCCTCAGCAGCCGGGGCAGGGGCAGCAGCCGGAGCCGCTGCGGGCGCCGGAGCAGGAGCGGCGGCCGGGGCCGCGGCAACAGGCGCGGACGCGACGGCCGCACCCGCTGCGCCCTCCTCTACCTGTACATCATATGCACGTCCGTTGACGGTAACGGTATATTTCTTAATCATGGTCCATTCCTCCAATATTTGATATACGGTTTGTCGTTCCGAATTAAAGGGGCATGTTCGTGTGCTTGCGGGCAAGGGTGGGTACGCGCTTGCCGCAGAGCGTATCGAGTGCCGCAATTACAGCCGCGCGCGTCTCGGCGGGCTCAATCACGCCGTCGAGTGCACCGTTCGCGGCCGCCTCAAACGGAGAGGCCGCCGTATCCCTGTACTCGGCCGCCAGAGCCTCGCGCTTTTCTCCGGAGGCGAGTCGTTCATTCCAGAGGATGCTCACAGCCGCCTCAGGTGCGAGGGCACTGATCGCCGCGCCCTCCCAGGCGTAGACGAGATCCGCATTGGCCGCACGGCCGGCGAGCGTCATGTACACGGCGCCGTAGGCGTCACCCGTGATGACGGAGACCATCGGTGTAGTGGCCTGCGCATAGACGTGGGAGAGCTGCGCCGCCCTGCGGAGCATGCCGCCCTTTTCCGCGCAGGGGGTATTCTCATAACCGGTGCTGTTGACCAGCGTTACGACCGGGATGGAGAAGGCATCGCACATGGAGACGAAGCGCGCCGCCTTGATGCACGCATCGGAATCGACGGCGCCGTCATAGGCGACAAATCCGACGCTGCTGCCGTTGACAGTGGCGAGTGCCGTAACGGCATTCTTGCCAAAGGAAGGCTGAAGCTCAATGACGCTCGCATCGTCCGCAATGCCGGCAATCGCCTTGGCAGCCGGTTCACCGGCAGCCGGAGATACGGCAGGCGCCGCAAACTCTGCAATCGGAGCGGTGGAGAGGTTGTTCAGCGGAAGACGGGAGAGCACGAGGCGCGCCTTTGCAACGGCGTCCATGTCGTCCTCGGCCGTAAGATGGGTCAGGCCGCTCTCCGCACAGGCAGTTGCCGTACCCGTGACGGCATCCTGATCCTGTGCCCGCACAACGTCGGGCGCAGTCATAAAGAACTCCGCCTTCTCACTCATGATGACGATATCCGCGCCCTCGGCAATCATGGCCAGCGTACCGCCGCAGGGGCCCGCGATTACGGAAACACGCGGGACAACGCCGGAAACATCATCGGACAGGCGCAGCATGTCCGAGCACGCTGCAAGGGACTCAACCCCGTCGCCGAGATAGAGGCCGTTGCTGTCATAGATGCCCACGACCGGGGCACCGGTCTTTACTGCAAGGTCATAGACCTTTTTGATCTTGAGCGCCTGTGCGCGACCGATGGCGCCGCCCTTGACCGTGCCATCCTGGGAAAACGCATACACGGGACTGCCGTCCACCGTGCCGAAACCGCACACGACCTCCACGCTGTCCCCGCCGTGGCGGGCAAAGGCGTCGAGCTCCGTGAAGCTACCTTCGTCAAAGAGGACCGTCAGCCTTTTGCGTGCGGGCGTGGCGGCAATCTCGGCTTTTTTCTCACTGAGCTTCAATGAATACTCCTCCGTTTCCGTTACTTTATCCTGAAGATTCTCGATGCCGCCTTCCGGCAGTATCGGCTCTTAATCAACGTGCGATCAAACTACCGCATGGTACTTATTTTATACCAAAATACAGAATTTTACAAGTCACTATTTGCATAAATTACAGCACGAACCGGTCAAGATTTCGGGTATTTCCCCCCATACCTCGGCCCCCCTGCGGTGAAAGCCCAGCCCGAGCAGAAAATCGAACAGGGATTCCCGCCGGCAGCGGACCGTGTAGGCACTCTGCCCGGCGGCAAAATTGAGCGCGGCACGCAGCAGCCCCTCGGCGATTACCGGACCCGCACTCAGGTCCAGATCCAGGACTTCCGCACGCGTATCAGCCGCGGTAAACAGGCAGTAAAAACTGGTTCCGCCAAGCTCCGTGCAATAGGCAAAGCTGTGCCCCTCGACATAGGAGATGCCGCGCAGCCGGAACTGTTCCCACGCCACGGCCTCCTCGCAGGGCTTGAATACGATCATATATCTCTACTTCCTTTCCATGCCCGCGGCGGACTTGAGCTTGTCCACCTCCTCAGGCGTCAGATAGCGCCAGCTGCCCGGATGGAGCATCCCCAGCCGGACAGGGCCGACCGCCGTGCGCTTGAGCCGCCTGACCTCCAGGCCGAGCGCCTCGCACATGCGGCGGATCTGGCGGTTGCGCCCCTCCCGGATAACAACCTGAAGGACCGTGCGGGACGGCTCTCTGGTCAGGACGGTCACCTGAGCCGGTGCCGTCAGGCGGCCATCGAGCTCCACCCCTGTGCGCAGGAGATCGAGTTTTTCCTCCGGGACATCCGGGCCGACCGTGACGCGATAGGTCTTGGCAACGTGGTGGGCCGGATGGGTGATCCGGTTGGCCAGCTCGCCGTCATTCGTCATGAGCAGCAGCCCCTCGGAATCCCGATCCAGCCGGCCAACGGGGAACACCCGCTCCCCTACCTCTTCAACCAGATCGTGGACGCACCTGCGCCCCTGCTCATCCTGCATGGTGGTGATAAAGCCGCGCGGCTTGTGCAGTGCGATATAGACAAGCCGGTCCCGCTTCATCACCACGCGCCGGCCGTGGACGGTCACCTTGTCGTGCGGGGACACCTTATCCCCCAGCGCTGCCGTGCGCCCGTTCACCTTTACGGCACCCGCCTCGATCAGCTCCTCACACTTGCGGCGGGAGGCCACCGAGCAGGCGGCCAAAAATTTTTGAAGTCTGATTTGATCATCGGCCATCGAACCATTCTCCTTATCCGTTCATCATCCCCCGCCGAAAAAACGCCGAATACGCTCCAAAAGCCCCGGCTGATTCTGTGCGGCGGGATCGGCGGGCAACGTCACACAGGCGACATCCGCCCCGGCACACAGTGCTGTGCGTCCGACTACGGCGCCATCCTGCACATAGACCGCCTCGCCTATTATATCACCTTTTTCGACCGGCGCATACAGAAATTTTTCCAAAAAGATGAGGCGCTGCGTCTCCCGCCCCTCCGGGACGAGGACAGACTGTGCACTGCTGACGCTCACCTCCCCCTGCTCGCCGCCGACGACCGGTACACTCAGGCCGGCGAAATCTGTATCCGCACCCTGTGCGCGGACCTGAGAAAATCCGTAGTCAAGCAGTGCGGCGTGGTCGCGCCAATCGTCCGGGTCATTGAGAGTGACAGCCACCAGTGTCACGCCGCCGCGGCGGGCGGCAGAGACCAGACAGCGCCCGCTCTTTTTGGTAAACCCGGTCTTGATTCCAATCGCCCCCTCATATGAGGAGAGCATCCGGTTGTGGTTGGAGAAGGTGCGCGCCGCAGCGGGCTCCCCGTAGGAGACCCGAATTGTTGAGGAGGAACAGATCTGCACAAAGGCCCTGTTTTGGATCGCGCACGCGCCCAGCAGCGCCATATCATAGGCCGTAGAATAGTGGTCCTCGTCATCAAGGCCGGACGGTGTGACAAAGTGGGTGTTTTTCATTCCGATCTGCGCGGCGCGTTCATTCATCAGCTGGGCAAAGGCCTCATTGCCGCCGGCGATAAATTCCGCCGTCACATTGGCTGCATCATTCCCGGACTCGAGCAGCATGCCGCATACGAGTGTTTTCAGCGTGATCGGATCCCCCGCACGCAGCCCGATGGAGGTTCCCTCCACGCGGACTGCGCGCTCGCTGGCCGTGGCGACCGCATCCGGCGTCCCCCGTTCCAGCGCGATCAGGGAGGTCATGATCTTGGTCGTACTCGCCATCGACGCGCGCTCATGCTCGTTTTTTCCATAGATCAGCTCCCCCGTATCGGCATTGATGAGCGCCGCACGCTTTGCAGAGACAGAAGGCGGCGCATTGTTCGTCCCGGAAGCCCCGTATAAGGGGAACACCAGCACGGCACACAGAATGAGGGCAGCCGCACGCCCAAGCTTTTTTTTCACGCAAATCACCTGCCTACCCCATCCATATGCCGGCAGATGGAAAAAAATCAATAGATCTCACGCAGGCAGTATGATTTACGCAGTCGGACGAAAAATTGCAGTGATCATTTGTACATATAACTGCAATGATTTCGCTCCTTTTTCCATTGATACATTAAACACCTTCTGCTAGAACGTATGATGCATCCAGATGATTTATCCACCAGGACTTCCCCTTACTTTTCACCCTATTGACATATCACGGATAAGGCCCATGATTCACAAAAAGTTCAAATTATTATAACCGCGATGTTGTGAAAATCATCAACTATCGCATATGTTTTATATTAATTTTTGTACATCTTTTTTGTTTATTAGGTTGACTTTTTATTGAATAAATGTAAAACTAAAGATAAAGTAAACAAGAAAGCGGTGATTCCAATGGGCTATTTTGATATTTTTGTAAAGTATCATATTATTTAGGAAGTATCATATTGTTATCAAAACAACTAAGAAAAGAATGGACAAAGAAATACAAGAAGCATATCCTGGAATCACGTTAGTGGCAAGTGCAAGCAAAAAATATAATTGTCACTCTTACGCCTGGTACAGTCAAACCACCAGCAATCCATACTGGATGAATGATCCTTCCGCCTACATGAGAGATGGAAGTTACAAAGCAGGTGGCTACAAGAAAAACAACAAGATCTACTATGCGACGCCAGGAAATGAACATTCAGGTGTTGTTGACCAGGTTAAAGTAGGTATGGCAGGGTGTTATGTAACATCAAAATGGGGACAATATGGCCTGATTCGTCATTTTTATAACTATTGTCCATATTATACCAGTTCAACGCCGATCTCTCTTTGGGAACGTGCTTGAGGCATGAGCCCTTTAGATTGGGGAGAAAAAAGGAGAAACACTGTATGAAAAAAATGATGCTTCTATTGGCCCTGATGGTTGGTACCGGAATTCTGGCCGCTGGATGCAGCCGGACGGCTGAGCCAGACGCGGCGGTGAGTACTTCCACGCCCACCGCCCAGGAGGCGGCGGATATGAGCACAGAGGCGCTGGTGGAGGCGGTGCTCACCTCGCCGGAGATCGTGCACCTGAGACTGTATAACACCTATCGCTCCGGTGTTGAGAACTTTGCCCGTCACTCCCCTGTGGCTGCGGAATTACTCGCTCGGCCCGACAACGCAGCGGCTCTTCTCAACGCCTATCAGGACACTTCCCCTCCCCGATCCGGGGAGAGCGCCGCGGACACCGCGGCCATTGAACGTCTGGATGTACTGGGCATCCTGCTGGCTCAGCCGGAAGTGACCGCCAACATGGATGACGGCCTGCGGGCGGAGATGGAACAGGCGGCTGCAGAAAAGGACGCGGAGCTGGAAACCGCTGCGAGCCCGCTCAACACTTACCGCGAGGCGGAGGCCGAGCTCGCCGACAGCTGAACTGAATATCAAATCTGATAAAGCCCCTCGGCGGAATAACTCCACGCCGGGGGCTTTACGTCCGTCTTACATAGCACGGACGGCGGGTACACCCAGAATGCAGAGACGCCACGCTCAGTGCCACATAGACGCCCGGCAAGCGGAATCATCCTACCGGATAAGGCAGGGCCGCGACCGCCATCAGCACTGAAATCATCACCCTCCATAAAGCAACCGGCGGAGCAATGCTCCGCCGGCAAACAAAAATCCGTTTATTTCTCCTCCACTGGGGCGGAAACCGCCGCGTCAACGGCTGCATCCAGATCGGCATCCTTAGCCGCATCCTTCTTGGTGAGGGAGGTGATTTTATCGAACATCTCCGGCACCAGATTGACGATACGCTCCGCAGCATTGTCATATGCGGTGATATGTTTCAGGGAAACCTCGCCGTTATGAATCACGAGGAACGCGACTGGAGTGATCGTGACACCGACTCCGCCGCCGCCGCCAAAAATCTCCTGATTGGACTTGGAGGGAAAATCCGACCCCCCTGTCGCCAGGCCATAGGTAACCTTGGTAACTGGGATAATGGTCATGCCGCCCTCTGCGTAGATCGGCTCACCGATAATCGTGCTGGTATCGACAAGGTCACGAACCTTTTCGATTGTTGAGGCAAGAATGCCCGCCGCCGCTGAATTTTCTTTCATGATAGAGCACCACCTTGATTTTTTTGACTCCTGGAAACAACTTGACTTTTATCCTTAACAGCCGTTCCGCCCTCCGCCTGGGGTTTGGAGCGGATCAGCTTAAGTATAACCTTAAAGAACAGGCGGAACGCGAACGCGATCACCGCGCCGAGCAGCGCTAGCGGCCGAATAGACAGATTGACATAGAACTCTGCGCTGCTGAACGTGGCGAGGTAGTCGGGCTGCACACTGATATCGTACTTGCGCACATGGCACGTGGAGCAGATATACGACAGCGGTGGGAAAACCATCCCACACACAAGGCCGTACTTCTCCGCACACTCCGCCGCCTGGCGGCCGCAGATATCCATCCGTAAGTAGAGGTCGTGGATGATGAGGTGGCGAATTATGATGGTGTGCAGCAGCCGTTTGACGCTGTAGGCCGCATCGCGCACGAGCTGGATCACGCCCTCCACGCCCTGATTGCGGTAGAATTTTTTGAGGATATTCTCCTCCTTTTTCTCCTCCTGTTTTTCCTCTTCCTTTTCCTGCGGCTTTTTCTCTTCCTCTTTCTTCTCCGGTTTTTCCTTTTTCGGCTTCGGATAGAGCGTGAATTTGAGGAAGGCATAACTCACGTCGGCCTTGAGGGTGCCCACAAAGCTGGCCCGAAAGTGGACTGGGATCAGCAGGAGAAGCAAAATTAACGCGATAATGCCGAGCAATATGTATAATGCGATCACGCCCAACCCTCCTTTTTTAGGCCGTTTTAATTATTTTAACCTGTCTGAGCGGATTCTTCAAGAGAAAAATCAGAATTTTCTACCGGAGTTTTCTCCGTGTTCTCTGCGGGACTTTCCTCCGCCTCCTCCGGGAGGGGCGGCAGCTCGTCCAGAGAGCTGATGCTGAAGCAGCGCAGAAAGTCGGCAGTCGTCTTATACAGCAGCGGGCGGCCGGGCAGTTCCAAGCGCCCGCACTCCTCAATCAGCCTCTTCTGCACAAGGCTGGAGATTACGCCCGAGCAGTCTACTCCGCGCACCTGCTCCACAAACGCCTTAGTCACCGGCTGATTATATGCCACAACGGCCAGAACCTCAAACGCCGCCTGAGAGAGCGGGGCATTCCGCCGCACCTCCAGAATGCTGCGAACCGTATCCACATACTCCGGCCGGGTACACATCTGGAACTTGTCCTCTATGGCGAGGATCTGGAGGCCGCTTTCACGCTCGTCAAGCTGGGCGGCCAGATTCAGTACGATCTGCTCCGCCTGCCCCTCACCGATTCCCAGCGCCTGGGCGATCCGCTTAAGCTCCACAGGCTCTCCACTCGCGAACAGGATGGCCTCTGCAGCCGCCGTCAGTTCCTTAGCGTTCATGGTGCATCTCTCCCTTCCGGACGAGGACCACCTGCGCCTGATCTCCGTCGCCGTCAATTTCAATCTTTTTATCCTTCACGAGCTCCAGCATGGCCAGAAAGGTGGCCACCATCTCCGACCGGGAGGAGGCCGATGTAAAAAAACCGATAAAGCTGCCGCGCGTACCGCGCACAAGCTTTTTGAGGATATAAAATATCCGGGACCCGACGGAGACGATCTTCCGCGAGATGATGCCGGAAAAAGCCTCCGCCGGCGGTGGGAGGAACCGCCTGCCGCGGCCCGCTGCGGCCAGATAGGCGCGGTAGAGCTCATCAGGCTCATGCAGGCGCGTATAGGAGGTATCCACCGGGAATTCCTGTGCTTCCCGCGTAAAGCGCAGGAAACCGTCCGTCTGCTCGGATAGCTTCTGCGCCATCAGCTTGCAGTCCCGGTACTCGAGCAGTTCTCCGGTGAGCTCCTGCTTGAGCTCCTGTGCCTGCGGATCAGCCGGGAGCAGTGAAACCGTTTTAATATAGACAAGGCGGGCGGCCATTTCCAAAAACTCGCTGGCAACCTCCATATCCGCCTCCTTCATCCGGCGGATATAGTCGGTATACTGCTCCACGAGCTCAATGATTGGGATATCGTAAATATTGAGCTTATGCTTAGTAATCAGGTGCAGGAGGAGATCCATCGGCCCCTCGAACACCTCCAGCTTATAAGAGAGCTTTTCCATAGCCATCAGAAAAACCGGAACGGCAGCCCGGTGATGAAGTTGAACGCGCTGTATACCAGATTGGAAATCAGGTTCAGCGGCCAGCTGAGAACGCCCACCAGCAGCAGGACAAAGAGCACGATCATAATAATCCGCTCATACTGCATGACCTTCCAGTAATATTTATCCGGCAGGATCGCCCAAAAGATGCGGGACCCGTCAAGCGGTGGGACCGGGAGAAGATTAAATACGGCCAGATGGATATTGACAATGGCCGCATACTGAAAGAAAAGCAGGAAAATATAGGCGGCCGTGTTGTAAAACTTCCCACAGATCTGCATCAGCACCATAAAAATGAATGCCATAATCAAATTGGAGACGGGGCCGGCAAGTGCCGTCAGCGCCATACCCTTCTTGGGATTTTTAAAATTATTTTGGTTGACCGGCACCGGCTTTGCCCAGCCGAATCCCGTTAAAAAGATCAGGACAGCGCCCAAAGGATCCAAATGCTTCAGCGGATTCAGGGTCAGTCGCCCGCTAAGGCGCGCCGTACCGTCCCCCAGCTTATTGGCTGTCCAGGCATGGGCAAACTCATGAACGGGCAGCGTACAGAATACAACAAAGGCGGTCGAGAGTAAAAAAGCAAAGATACTGAGCATATCTCCGCCGCGAAGCACTTGAAGCAGCATCCGTTTTTCCTCCTGATTGTAATGATTTGCACAGCGCCATACACGGGCACAACGCAGCCGGATATGGCGAACAATATGGTAAATAGGGTACCGTAATTTCAGGGAAATGTCAAGCCCGCGCTCATCTGCGGGCAAAGAGGGCACGCGGAAGCCCTGTGAGATCCCGGACGATCTCACAGGCGGAAAAATACGGTGCAAAAAGAGCGTGCACCGCCTCGGACTGGCCGTCCCCAAACTCCACACAGAGCCAGCCGCCCGGTCTAATTTTAGCTGGATAACATGCGGCGATTCCGCGGTAGAAGTCCAAGCCGTCCTCCCCGCCGTCGAGCGCCGAGGACGGCTCGTGCCGCACCTCCTCCTGGAGCGTTGCGAGCTCTGCTGAGGGGATGTAAGGCGGATTGGCCAGGATCAGATCAAACGGCCCCTCCGGAAGCACCTGGTCAAAGATATCTCCCGGCACCGGGACTGCGTTCGCTGTGCCGTTAAGTTCAATATTCTGCCGCAGATAGGCAAGTGCCTGCGGGGATTTTTCCACCAGCCATACCTGCGCATTGGGGCACATATGGGCCACACTGATGCCGACACATCCGCTGCCGGCGCACAGATCCACGATCCGCCAGGGCCGCAGCCCGCACTCCTGCACGGCGAACTCCACGAGCAGCTCCGTCTCCGGGCGCGGGATCAGCACCCCCTCCCCCACGCGGAAGCGGAGGGACATAAACTCCCACTCCCCAAGGATATACTGCAATGGCTCCCGCCTGAGTCGGCGGTCCACATACGCCCGCAGTTCCGCCTCACGGTTGAATAGATCGGGCAGATGCAGCCCCAGATGGCCGTGCCGAAACGGGCAGAGCGCGGAGACCAGCTCACGGGCCTCAAATTCCGCATCCTCAATCCCGCCGTCACGCAGGGCACGGGCAGTTTGGCCGATAGCCTGAGAAACGGTCATTTGATCGCATCATCCTCCCGGTTCCCGGTAATGACAGCATTCATTGCGGCAATGGCAACTTCAATCATCCCGTCATCAGGCTCCTTGGTTGTCAGGCGCTGCATCCACAGGCCTGGCGCGGAGCAGATTTTGGTAAAGAGGTTATCATGCCTGCCGGCGTACTTGATGAACTCATAACTGATGCCCATTACAAGCGGTAAGATCAAGATTTTAATACACAGCCACACGGCCGTCAGATCGCGCAGCATAGGCGCCGCAATGGAGATGACAGAGGAGATCAAAATGCTGATGATGAGCACGACAAAGATAAAGCTCGTGCCGCAGCGCGGATGGAAACGGATCTGCTTCCGGACATTCTCCACCGTCAGTTCCTCCCCATACTCATAGCAGAAGATCGTCTTGTGCTCCGCGCCGTGGTAGCGGAACACGCGCTTGATATCCTTCGTACTGCCGACGATCGCAATATACGCAATAAAGATCAGGATCCGCATGACCCCCTCAATCAGCGCGCGGAAATTGGTCAGCACACCGTCCGCCAGCCCGTTGATCCAATTGGTCACCACCGTGGGCGCCCAGACAAAGAGGGCAAATGCGATAACCAGCCCGATGACCATAGCGATCGTACTTACGGCCGTCATCAGCTTGGGGCCAAAATGCTTTTCAATAAAGCGATCGAGCTTGGACTCTGCTGGTTCATCGTCGAGCAGCCCCTCTGTAGACTTTTCTGCCGAATCCATCAGGCAGCCGAAGCCGACGATCATGGAGTCGATAAAGCCGTAGACACCACGGATCAGCGGCACACGGAGGATCCTGTATTTTTTTGCGATATCACGGTGCTCCTTCATCGTGACATCAATTGTGCCGTCGGGCTTGCGGACCGCCTGGGCGACCCCCTTCGGCCCGCGCATCATTACGCCCTCGATCAGGGCCTGACCGCCGATTGAGGTCTTGTGGGTGGGACATTTTCGGTTTTTGACTGCCTGTTTCATTCATGAACTCCCTTTTATTTATCACACTCTGTGTTAGACTTCTGCTCCTTGACGATCTGCTCAAGCAGAAGAACCTCGCGTTCCTCCTGCTCCGTCAGCTCCGCCGGAGGAACCTGAAGGAGCTGGGCCTGCTCAATAGGCAGGGTGACGGTGACCGTCGTCCCCTCCCCCTCCACACTGGAGATATCGAGCGCCCCGCCGTGGCGGCGGATAATTTCATCCGTGACCGCAAGACCAATTCCAGAACCCCGCACAGAGGTGTTCGCCTTATAAAACTTCTCCTTGACGCGCGGCAGATCGTGTGCCGGAATGCCGCAGCCGTTGTCGGCGAAAGTGATGGTGAGCTTTCCCTCTTCCGTGGCGATGGCCGCCGTCACGTTGACCTTGCCGCCCTGTCCGGTGTACTTGATCGCATTATCCAGAATATTGACAAACGCCTGCTTGATGCGGTCCCCATCCCCCTCCATTGGGGCGGGGAGCGTAGGCGCATTGTACTCGAGATCCACGCCCTCCCGGAGGGCGCGCTCCTTAAAGACATACATTGTATCGTCCAGCTCGGCCAGAACGTCTATCTTATCACGCTTCATGTTCATCCGGCCGGACTGGATCCGGGAGAAGTCGAGCAGATCCTCAACCAGGCTGCTCAGGCGCTCAGACTCGCTGACGATCGCCTTCATCCCCTTGCGGAATACATCGGGATCGGTAATTTCCGTCTGAGCCATCGTCTCTGCCCAGCCCTGGATAGCGGTCAGCGGAGTGCGCAGCTCATGGGAAACCGTCGAGATAAAATCATTCTTGATTTTTTCAGAATCTTCCAGCTCTCCGGCCATATAGTTAATGGTCTCACACAGCTCACCGATTTCATCATTATAGCGGTGGCTGTCGATTCGGGCGGCAAAATTCCCCTTAGCAATATCCTGTGCCGTCTTGCTGACCTTACGCACCGGCTTGACGATGGACTGGATAAAAAAGTAGCCGGAGATCCACACCAGGAACATGCCAAACACACAGGCAACGCAGATGATTGTATCGATCACAGCCAGATTGTGATCAATCTGCTCAAGGGAAGTGATGTACCGCACTGCGCCGGCCGAGCTTCTATTACTGCCGGAGATCAAAATCGTCCGCGCCATGACCTTCTCCCCGGAAGGCGTCCGGCAGACCGCGATGTGCTTGCTCTGGCTGTTCTCCAGGGCGGAAACATAGTCAGGCATCTCTGACCCGGACGGGATATCAAACCCGGAGGAGGACACGATGACATTCCCATTGCTGTCAAGCACCCAGACCTCCATTGTATCTTTCTCCTCAAAGCTCTCTACATAGCCGCGGGCGCCCGCCTCAAAGTGCTTTTCATCTGATCCGAGATAGACACTGAAATAGGAGGATACCAGGCTCTCGGAAATCTGGTTGAGGTTCATCTCCACGATGCTGTAATAATAGCGGTGGAGCACCAGGCAGGAAGCGATCGCAACGATCGCCAGAATCGCGACAATGACGCCGAATGTATTATACATCCAGCGCCTTGTAATTGCACTCATCTGAAAACGCGGCGTGCGGAACATGTGCCCGTTCCTCCTTCCTGCATTTCTTCCGTCCTCAAACCCGGGAACCTTCAGACAATCCACTTATACCCCATCCCCCAGATGGTGATAAGGTGTTTTGGATCGGAGGGATTTTCCTCCAACTTGACGCGCAAACGCCGGATATTGACGTCCACGATCTTTTCCTCACCGAAATAGGAGGACCCCCACACCTTATTGAGAATCTCCGTGCGGCTGAGGGCGGCGTTTGGGTTTTTAAAGAAGCACTCCATAATCTGGAATTCCACCTGCGTCAGCTCAATGGGGACATCTCCCTTCAAGAGCGTGCGGTTGCGAAGATTGAGCGTAAAGTCACCGAGCTGGATCTCACTGCGGCTGCTGCCGACGGTGTCACGGTTCATATCCACCCTGCGGTAAACGGAATTGACGCGCGCCATCAGTTCGGAGGGGGAAAATGGCTTGGTGATATAATCATCCGCCCCGACGAGAAGACCCGTCACCTTATCCATCTCCTGCGTGCGGGCGGAGAGCATGATAATTCCAAGCTGCTGGCTGCGCTCACGCAGCTTTTTGCACAGCTCCAGGCCATCCATCTCCGGCATCATGATATCCAGCAGCGCAATGTCAAAATCGCCTCCGCAGTCATCAAAAATCTGCAGGGCCTGACGGCCGTTTTCCGCCTGCTGCACCTCATATCCCCCGCTTTTCAGATTGATGACGATAAACTCGCGAATCGCCTGTTCGTCCTCCGCGACCAGAACACGTTTCACAATCATTTCTCCTCTCGTTTTATGAATTGCTCAGCAAAATAAATCCGTTGACAACATCATCCTGGGTCACCTTTCGACTGGCGGCAGCCGGCCCCATACGCAGCGTATAGGTCAGGGTGTCATCCTCCACGATCAGCACCTCATCCGCTGCGGTGATCTGCGCCCCGGCCGGATGGGCGATAATGGCGAATATCAGGCTGCCGCGCACCTGCGTGGCATAATCGTAATCATAAAAGGACCAGGTCCTGTTTGTAATATCGGCGACGACCGTCACGTTATTGGTCAGGTTCGGAAAGTTACCGGAGACCCAGTCGTCCTTAAACAGGAACATGTACGAATCGCTGAAATTAATCACGCTGTTTTCAATGGGGACCAGTTTATCGCCGGAAAAATTGCACCAGACCGTCAGGGAGACCCGCTCATCTGTCGCAGCTTCTGCGGCATCTCCCGCTGTACTGCTGCTTGCATTTACGGCGGACGGATTGCTGCTGCCCGCCAGCACCAGCTGTGACGGCACCTCAATATAGCCGTCACTGTTGATGTCCCGGCAGGTAATGTTGGCTGTGCGGTAAGTATCGCGAACAAGACTTCCTCCGGGATCTGAGGGCTGGATACGCACCAGCCTACCATCCGTCCACTGGAGGATATCGGTAAACATCCCCTCCTCCTTAGTGGTGCAGTCCAGAAACACGGTTGCCGGATCGCTATCGCCCGTGGCAGGCTGGACAGCCATCTGCGTACAGTTCACCGCCGCGGAGGACAGCGTGACCTCACTGATCGCAGTGACAGATGCAGCCATTGTCCCGTTTGGCTGAACAGTATCCTGAATTTTCAGCAGCTTGGCCTGAAGCCGTGCGGGTACGGCGGTATCCTGCTGCGTACTGGAGACGGACGCCGCAGTAGTAACGAGCAACAGCTCACGGTCGTAATCCCCGTCAAGATCCATGCAGGACATCATCCGGTAAGGTTCACTGGACAGGCTGCGCAGATATCCGGAATCCGGATAGTACATGTATACAGAGAGCATCCGATCCTGGCTGCCGGAGATTCCCCAGCCGACGACGATCTCCCGGACGCCGTCGCTGTCCATATCCTCCAGGGAGACGGAGACCACCTCGCTCCCCTCTCCTCGGATATTGGCGCACAGGGACCAGTTCCAGCCGTCGCTCTTAAAGAGCATCATCTGGCAGATATTCTTATCCAGACTGTTCACATAGAAGGCAAGCGCCTCCTCCAGCCCATCCCCGTCGAGATCCTCCAGGATAAAGGCGGAGTGATACTCCCCCTCATACGGCGCCTTGAGCACGGCGTTCGCCCCCGCCGTCTCTGCAAACGCCTCCTGCAGACCGGCACTCTCCCCAAAATAGCGCGGCGGGCGCATAAGCTGGTCCGGAGAGAGCAGCTTAAAATCGCACCCGGAGAGCAGCAGGAGCAGAAGCGCAATTACTGCGGATGCGGTCATCATTCTCTTTTTCATCCTGCAGCCCTCCTTTCCTCCGGGTTCTGCATCACTGTGCCGGCGTCAGCCGCACATTTAAAGTATACGTACTGTAGGCCCAACACGTTGTCTTGCCGGAGATTGAAATGATCGCCGGCACGTCATAGACCCCCTCCTGCGCGGTGACGTTGGAGAGGTCGACCGAGGCGCTCACCTGCGCGGATGAAAGGGACGCGATCTCTTCCCGCGTGCCGACGACTGTCACCTGGAGCTCCAGCTGCTCCAGCGAAGCAGAAAAACCGGTGGGGACGTTCTGCAGTCGGATGGAACCGGCGGGGATCGTCACTGTTGTGGAGCCCATATTACTCGCATGTACATTCACCTGGAATGTGTCCACATCATCCATCACCCTGAAACCGCTGATATCCGAGGCTCTGAAATAGAAGGTGCCGCCGCTCTCCCCGATGCTGCTGAAATCCACCGTGCCAACGATAAATGACGTCAGGGAATCAATCGTATCCGGGGCGCCGGCCACCGTAACATTTGCAGGGAGAACCTCATAGGAGAGTGGAGAGGCGGCATAGGCGCTCGGCGCACCCGCAAAGCTGACGGCCGTAGGCAGCGTACGCACCTTGAGTACCTGAATACTCATGGTCACATCTCCGCTGTCCTTGATTGTGACGTAGCGCGGTGCATCACCGGTAGTAGTCTCCGGTGTTACGGTCGCCACGAGCGGTGCAGATGGGGTGGCGGTGAGCGGAGAACTGATCTCAACCGAGGCGACGACGCGCTCTATCTTATTCAGCTCCGCTGCCGGGCCGCTGATGACTATACTCTGCGTGGACAGGTCCGACTGGGTGTACGTGTACCCCTCGGGGACGACCCCGTTTGGCGCAACGATCTCCGGTACAAGCGTAAAGGTCTGCTCCTTATAGGCATCAAAGTAGACATCCACAGAGCTCTGTGAAATGGAGACGATTTCGACATTTCCATTCTCACAGGCAGCCCTGAGCCGGAGCGTATGGGTGCCGGCAGCGCCGACGCCGCTCGTATCCGCTGTGACTACAATATCGTTCTCACTGAGTGAACGCACCTCATACCGTTTGCCTCTGACCCGCACATTTACGCGCATGTCCGTCACGCCAAATGGCTGCAGACCGAGCCTTTGGGGCTGGGAATTATCTCCCATATCAATGGTGACGGCGATATTCGCGATATCCTGCTCCACGATGGGCGCCTGCGTCACCGTGATGACGGCCCAGATCGCAATGGCGGCGAGGAAAGAAAAAAACAGAACAAATTTGTTATTATAAAACAGGTTATGGAGGCTCAGCTTCCGACCCGATGTTTTCCGGCTCATTTCCTGCCCCTCCCTTTCAGGCTTCCTTTTACGCGGTCAAAGAAGCTCTGCTCGTACAATTTTTCCGCATCACCCAGGATGTATTCCGTCAGCTTCTGACGCAGCTGTGAGCTGGTGATTGAGCGCATCAGAATGCCGCGGCAGGCGATTGAGATCGCCCCGGTCTCCTCCGAGACAACGACGACCATCGCGTCACACTGCTCACTCACGCCGAGCGCTGCCCGATGGCGTGTGCCGAGAGCGGAGGAGATGGAATTATTGCTCGTCAGCGGGAGGATGCATCCCGCCGCGCAGATCCGCCCGTCACGGATGACCATGGCACCGTCGTGCAGGGGCGCGCCCTTGTAAAAGATATTACCCACAAGTTCTTCCGTCACATCCGCATTCACGCCTGTCCCGGTCTTGATGATCTCTCCAAGCAGCGTCTCCTTCTCAAACACGATCAGGGCGCCGACCTTTTTCCCGCTCATATCCGCACACGCACGGGATACGGCGATAATGGCATCACGGGCACGCTCAATATCCTTCAGCTGCTGATCGCCGCGCAGGCCAAAAATCCCCAGGCGCATCAGATTCTTCCGTCCGACGCTCTCCAATGCATGGCGGATCTCCGGCTGAAACAACACAATAACCGCAATCAGCGCAAAATCAAACAGCGTACTGAGAATATAGCTCATGGCCTCCATCTGGAACCATGTGACAAGGAGATAGACCACAACAAGGATAAAGATCCCTTTCATCAGCTGGACAGCACGCGTCTCACGGATTAGCTTAATCGCCTGATAGACGATGAAGGCAACAAGGAGAATATCCAGGAAATCGGAGAAGCCGAATCCCTGGAGGGCAAGCCAGAGCTGATTGAAAAATTCCCCCACCGTGGACTGGAACGTATCGGCAATGCTCAGGAGTGTCAGACCCGCCATATACACCCTTCCTTCTCTGATTAAGTCCACCAGCGCCGCCCGCCGCAGCTGGTACGGCCGGCGGCACTGGACAAAATTTACAGCTTTTCAGAACGCAACGCGCCCTATTCTAATATAGTTTATCATTATTTGCGCGATTTTGCAATTTGAAATACAGATTTTATCAGCCGAGATGCATCCCGCTGCGTATTGAACGCCCCGGGGGAGACGCGCACCGTGCCCGTCTCCAGCGTGTGGAAGGCGCGATGAGCGCATGGTGCACAGTGAAGCCCCGCACGCACCGCGATCCCCGCCTGGTTGAGCAACGCAGCTGTCTGCTCGCTGCCGAGGCCATCCACATTGAAAGAGAACACTGGCGCGATGATGCCAGCACGCGGGGCAGGGGTATAAAGCTTTATCCCCTTCATCTCAGAGAGCCCCGCGTAAATCTCCCCTGCAACGGCTTCCTCGTGGCGGTGAATCTCCTCAACCCCTGTGGCACGGACAAACGCCGCCCCCGCCCGCAGGCCGGCGATTCCCGGCACGTTGATTGTTCCGCCCTCGAACCGGTCCGGCAGCAGATCCGGCTGATCCAGACTTTTGGACAGGCTGCCGGTACCGCCCTCAATGATCGTGCGCATTGGACGTGCACCGCTGCAAATGAGCACCCCGGTCCCCATCGGGCCGTAAAGGCCCTTATGCCCCGGCATACAGAGGCAGTCGGCACGCAGACGCTTTAAATCCACCGGGAGGACGCCTGCGGACTGCGCACAGTCCACAACAAAGCAGAGCCCGCGCCGTGCTGCCAGCGCGCCGATCTGCTCGACCGGCAGGACGACCCCGAATACGTTGGAGACGTGCGTACAGACGATCAGGCGCGTCTCCGGCCGGATCGCCCGTTCAAATTCCGCCACTGTGGCGGCCGGGTTCCCAATATGCACGCGTGCCTTGGTGTAAGTGATCTTTCCGCGGCGGCGCAGCTCCTCCAGCGGCCGCATGACCGCATTGTGCTCCAGCTCGGAAGTAACCACGTGATCCCCCGGGGAGATCAGCCCCTTAATCGCCATATTCAGCGCATACGTGCAGTTGAGCGTAAAGACGACATGATCCGCATCCGGCGCGCCGAACATTTCCGCAAGCGCCTTCCGGCAGAAGTAGACCTGTTCCGCCGTGGCCAGCGAAAGATCGTGGCCGGCGCGGCCCGGATTTGCCCCATACCTGCGGAATGAGGCATAGACCGCGCATGGCACACTGCGGGGCTTGGGATAAGTGGTGGCGGCATTATCAAAGTAAATCAAGGCTCACCACGCCCCAGCACTTGGATCCCGGCACTGCCCAAAAGATCCGCCGCCGTCTCATAGGCGCAGTTGACATCAATGCTGTACCCACACCCCTGTGTGTCGGGGGTGACGGCACTGCGCCGGATATATGCCTTGTATCCCCGGGCGCGGAGCAGCTCCCTGCCGCGCTCGGCCTGTGTAATCGTTTTTATTTTCAGATTGGAATGTTCCAACATTATTATCACCTCTCTATCCTTATCATTTTATGCCGGGCGGGAGGTGCTGTTCCGAATCCCGGAGAACAAAAACAAGGGGCACAGGCAGTAAAACATTCGCTGCCCATGCCCCCGTGCACATGATTGATTTCCTTGCTCTATACAATAAAAAAGGAAAATAAAATATCCCCTGTTCAGACACCGCGCGTCTTCAGCCCTCCTCCAGCAGACAAACCGCGTGCGCGGCAATGCCCGCTCCGGAGCCGGTAAAGCCGAGCCCCTCCTCCGTCGTCGCCTTGACGTTCACCCGGGAGAGATCGACCCCGCAGTCCTGCGCAATATGCTGTGCCATCTGCGCGATGTACGGCTTCATCTTCGGGCGCTGCGCGATAATAGTCGCATCAATATTCCATACGGTATATCCGCGCGCCCGCACCTCCGCGACGACCTCACGCAGCAGCACCCGGCTGTCCGCCCCCCTGAAGCGCTCGTCCGTGTCCGGGAACATTCCGCCGATATCGCCGAGCGCTGCCGCGCCCAGCAGTGCGTCCGCCACTGCGTGGAGCAGTACGTCTGCGTCCGAATGGCCGAGCAGGCCCTTTTCACAGTCGATCTTTACGCCGCCGATGATCAGATCCCGGCCCTCCGTCATGCGGTGGACATCATATCCGTGGCCGATGCGCATATTATTCTGACCCCCTGTTTTTTAAAATTGCCTGCGCCGCAGGAATATCCTCTGGCGTGGTAATCTTAATGTTCTCATAGCTTCCATCCACAAGGAACACGGGCTTGCCCACCTGCTCCATCAGCCTGCAATCATCGGTAAAGGAGTATACCGCATCCCCCAGCTGCTCGACCGCTGCCCGGTAGTCCTCCAGCAGGAACACCTGCGGGGTCTGGACAGCGCGCAGCGTATCACGTTCCGGCGTTGAGGCGATAAAGCCCTGACCGTCCACGACCTTGATCGTATCCTTGACCGGTACGGCCAGCGCCGCCGCGCCGTATGCCTCACAGGCCAGGGCACAGCGCGTGATCTCATCCGGGGTGACAAAGGGGCGCGCGCCGTCGTGGATCGCAATCCACTTGGCATCCTCAGAGACCAGCTTGAGCGCGTTGAGCACGCTCGCCTGACGCGTATCACCGCCCAGCGCGATATCCTTCACCTTTTTAAACCGGTACTGCTCCACCAGCTCCCGGGTGCGCTGGAGATCCTCCCGCTTGACACAGAGGATAATTTCACTTATGATATCAGTAAATTCAAACGCTTGAACTGTGCGTGCCAGAACCGGCATGCCGCCAAGCTCCAGGAACTGTTTATTGACACTGTTCATCCGCGTAGAAGAGCCCGCCGCTACAATTACGGCGCTTGTCTTCCCGCGTGGACGGGGTATCAGCTCATATTTGGGCTGATGAAACGAGAACAAACCCATCAAATATCCCTCCGCTGCTCGGATTATTCCGGCCGCCTTCTGCCAAAACTTGGGATAGGCCGACCTTTTCCCTATTATACCGTAATTTCCCGCCAAAGGAAATATCCAAATCTTAAATAATTGAAACCGGAGACTCCGTCTGTATATCACGAAAAACATCTGGCACGGCCAGGATAAGGGAGAACAATATGGAACTGAACAAAAAAAATGTCAAGCGTATTTTTCTGATTGTAGCCGCATCGATCGTTTTTTATCTCGCGCTGAAAAATCTGAACATTGTCCTCTCGTTCCTCGGCAAGGGCTTCCAGATTCTCTCGCCGTTCATCGCAGGGATCTGCATCGCCTTCATCCTGAATGTTTTCATGCGCGTGATCGAGGAGCATCTGTTCCGCCCGATTGACCGTAAAAACTGGCGGCTGTGGAAGCGGATGCGCCGGCCTGTGGCCGTCTTCCTGACGTATTTGTTTGTGGCGGGGATCATCGCGCTGATCCTCTTCCTCATCATCCCGCAGCTTGTCGCGTCCATTAAGCTGCTCATCGGCTCCATGCCGACCTATATTGATCAGATCCAAAAGTGGTATGACAGCTTCCTGTCCCGGTTCGATATCAGCTCCGATGTACTGCGCAGCTTTGAGTGGAGCTCGCTGCTCGACAAGCTGACCGCGTGGCTGCAGCAAAATGCGCCCGATATGCTCCAGTCCGCAATCGGCACCACGGTTTCCGTCGCGTCCGGGATCTTCTCCTTTGTGCTGGGAGTTGTCTTTGCCGGCTACATCCTGATGCAGAAGGAAAAGCTCTGCCTTCAGGCGAAAAAACTCACCCTCGCCTTTTTGCCGGAACGGATAGCGGAATATCTGATCTCCATCGGAAAGCTAACCAGCAGGATGTTCTATCGCTTTGTCACCGGGCAGCTGACGGAGGCTGTCATCATCGGAATCCTCTGCTTTGCCGGGATGACCATCCTGCGTATCCCGTATGCGCCCATGATCAGCGCTCTGATTGGCTTTACGGCACTGATCCCCATCTTCGGTGCCCTGATCGGGACGGCCGTGGGCGCCCTGATCATCCTGATGGACAGCCCCATAAAGGCTGTCTGGTTTGTACTCTATATCATTATTATGCAGCAGTTTGAGGGGGACTTCATCTATCCCCGGGTGGTGGGATCGTCCGTGGGGCTGCCGAGCCTGTGGGTTATGCTCGCCGTACTGATCGGCGGAGATGTGGGCGGGATTACCGGTATGCTCGTCAGTGTGCCAATTGCCTCCATTCTCTACTGTCTGGTACGCCAGGCCGTCAATAAAAACCTGCGCGACCGCGACATCACCGACGATGTAGTCAACGCCGCAGGTGTGGCGCTGGAAAAGCAGGAGGAGTCCGCCTTTGACCGACCCGTTCAAAAACGGAGAGGACATATTTTTGCCCGTTTTACGGAGAAAAAGAAGGCATCAGGCAACGGCCCGCACAACGGTGCGGATGACAATCAGGATCAGCAGAAGTAAGAAAAGCGGAGCAATATTGCTCCGCTTTTTGAATAAAAAAGGTTTGACAAATTTATTCAAATTCCTTAAAATAGATAGGCAATGCTTCCCGCGTAAGTCCGGCAGGCCGGGCTTATGCTATTTTTTATGATAAATCACTGATGAAAGGAGACGCTCTATGTATAAAGAGTTAATGAAATCGATCCGCGAGTATAAAAAGCCCTCGATCCTGTCTCCCATCTTTGTCACAATCGAAGTCCTCATGGAGTGTATCATTCCCTTCTATGTGGCGGAGCTGGTCAACCAGATTAAGAATGGGTGCAGCATTGATGTCATTGTCAAGTACGGCTGTATCCTCGTCGTCATGGCGGGCATTTCTCTGGCCGGGGGTGTTCTGGCGGGATCGGCCGCGGCCACCGCTTCCAGCGGCTTTGCGCGCAACCTGCGTAAGGACATTTTTTACAGGATCCAGAATTATTCATTTGAAAACATTGACAAGTTCTCCACCCCATCGCTTGTCACCCGGATGACCACGGATATCACCAACGTACAGATGGCGTATATGATGATCATCCGCGTGGCGGTCCGCTGCCCGCTGATGCTCGTATTCTCCTTTGTAATGGCATTTGTGATGGGCGGCAGGATGGCCTCCATCTTCCTCATCGTTGCACCGATCCTGGGCATAGGGCTCGGGCTTGTCGTATGGAAAACCATGCCGCTGTTCCGCAAGGTCTTCCGCAAGTATGACGCACTGAACAACTCCATTCAGGAAAATGTGCGCGGCATGCGCGTGGTCAAATCCTTTGTCCGGGAGGACTATGAAACCAAGAAGTTCAACGCCGCGGCGGAGGATGTGTGCCGTGACTTTACCCGTGCGGAGAAGATCCTTGCCATCAACAACCCGCTGATGCAGTTCTGTCTGTATGTGGTCATGGTGTTTGTTCTCTCCTTCGGTTCGTACATGATCATCAGCACCAGGGGGCTGTCTCTGGATGTCGGCCAGTTCTCCGCCCTGTTGACGTACAGCTTCCAGATCCTGAGCAGTCTCATGATGGTCTCCATGGTATTCGTCATGATCACGATGGCCAATGAATCTGTGCACCGTATCGTGGAGGTGCTTCAGGAGGAACCGGCCATCACCAGCCCGGAAAACGCGATAACCGAGGTCAAGGACGGCTCCATCGACTTTGACCATGTAAACTTCAAATATGCCTCCCGCGCCAACAAAATGGTGCTCAGTGATATCGACCTGCATATCCGCTCCGGCGAGCTGATCGGCATCATCGGCGGGACGGGCTCCGCCAAGTCTTCCCTGATCCAGCTGATCCCCCGCCTGTACGATGCCACTGAGGGCGACGTGAAGGTCGGCGGCGTGGATGTGCGGGATTACGATCTGGAGGCGCTGCGCGACCAGGTGGCCGTCGTCCTCCAGAAAAACGTCCTCTTCTCCGGAACGATCAAGGAAAACCTGCGCTGGGGCAACCCGAACGCCACGGATGCGGAGATTGAAGAGGCGTGCAGGCTCGCACAGGCGGATGAGTTTGTGCAGAAATTCCCCCAAAAATATGATACATACATTGAGCAGGGCGGCACGAACGTATCCGGTGGGCAGAAGCAGCGCCTGTGCATTGCCCGCGCACTACTGAAAAAGCCGAAGATCCTGATTCTGGATGATTCAACAAGTGCGGTCGACACGAAGACGGACGCGCTGATCCGCAAGGCGTTCCGCGAGTTCATCCCGGAGACGACGAAGATCATCATTGCACAGCGTACCTCCTCTGTGGAGGATGCGGACCGGATCATCGTTATGAATCAGGGCCGTATCGACGCCATCGGAACCCACACGGAACTGCTCAAGAACAACGCAATCTACCGCGAAGTTTACACTTCCCAGAACAAGGCAGGTGATCAGGATGCATAAGAACAAAAAAGCCAAAAAGTCCCACACCCTGCTGCGCCTGTTTAAAATGCTGTTCCGGTTCTATCCGGTAATGATGCCGCTGGTGGTGTTTTTAATCATCTTCAGTGCCGTTGTCAGCTCGGCGCCCTCCCTCTTTATGCAAAACATCATCTCACTTGTTGAATCAAGCTGGCAGGCGGGCGACTGGGGTGCTGTCTCCGGGCAGATTCTCAGTCTGGTCGGCGTTCTGGTGGTCTTCTATGTGCTCTCGCTGGCCTCCGCATTCGCCTTTACGCGGATGATGGCGATCATCACCCAAGGGTTTTTGAAAAAACTGCGCGTGCAGATGTTCGGCGGCATGCAGAAGCTGCCCCTGCGCTACTTTGACACCAACAACCACGGCGATATCATGAGCCATTACACCAACGATATCGACACGCTGCGCCAGCTTGTCTCTCAGAGCCTGCCGCAGCTGCTGATTGCGGGGATCACGGTGCTCACCGTTTTCTGTATCATGCTCTATTTCAGCATCTGGATGACACTTGTCGTCATTCTGGGCGTGATCGTGATGCTGCTGATCACCAAGAAGATCGGCGGAGGCTCTGCCCGCTTCTTCATCCGGCAGCAGAAATCTCTCGGCGAAGTGGAGGGATACGTGGAGGAGATCATGAACGGCCAGAAGGTGGTCAAGGTCTTCTGTCATGAGGAGGCGAGCAAGGCCGATTTCGACCGTGTAAATGACGAGCTTTTCCGCAACATGGAAAAGGCCAACAAGTACGCCAACACGCTCGGCCCAATCCTGAACAACATCGGCAATGTGCTGTATGTGATCGTGGCGCTTGCGGGCGGACTGTTCCTCCTCTCCGGCACAGCGAATGTCAGCATTTCCGGGCTGGCATTCAGCATCAGCATCGTAGTCCCCTTCCTGAACATGACCAAGCAGTTTGCCGGGAACATCGGTCAGGTATCCCAGCAGATCAATCCCGTGGTCATGGGCCTCGCCGGTGCGGAGCGCATCTTTGAGCTGATGGATCAGGAGCCGGAGACGGACGAGGGCTACGTCACCCTGGTCAACGCCCGCGAGGAAAACGGCCAGATCGTCGAGTGCAGCGAGCATACCGGCGTGTGGGCGTGGAAGCATCCGCACAGTGCGGACGGCTCCGTCACTTACACGCGGCTGCGCGGCGACGTGCGGCTCAACCACGTGGACTTCGGCTACACACCGGAGAAGACGGTACTGCACGATATCACCCTCTATGCCGAAGCCGGGCAGAAGGTCGCCTTCGTCGGAGCCACGGGCGCCGGGAAAACGACGATCACCAACCTGATCAACAGGTTCTACGACATTGCGGACGGCAAGATCCGCTACGACGGAATTAACATCAACAAGATCAAGAAGGCCGACCTGCGGCGCAGCATGGGCATCGTGCTTCAGGATTCCAACCTGTTCTCCGGTACCGTGATGGAGAACATCCGGTACGGTAAGCTGGACGCCACGGATGAGGAGTGCATCGCCGCCGCCAAGCTGGCGGGTGCGGACGACTTCATCACCCGCCTGCCCAACGGCTATGATACGCAGATCGCGGCCAACGGCTCCTCCCTCTCACAGGGCCAGTGCCAGCTGCTGACAATCGCGCGCGCCGCCGTGGCCGATCCGCCCGTGATGATCCTCGATGAGGCGACAAGCTCCATTGATACGCGCACCGAGGCTATCGTTCAGCGCGGCATGGATGCGCTGATGAAGGGCCGCACGGTATTCGTGATCGCGCACCGCCTGTCCACGGTCAAGAATTCGGACGTGATCATGGTGCTTGAAAACGGCCGGATCATCGAGCGCGGCAGCCACGAAAAGCTGCTTGAGGAGAAGGGCAAGTACTACCAGCTCTACACCGGAGCGTTTGAGCTCGAATAACAGACAGAATGGATCCCGGACGGAGTCTTCCGCCCGGGATTTTTTGTGCCCGCAGTGCTGCCCCTCAATTTCACCGGTACTCCGAGGTGAGGTCATAGGCCAAATCGGCCTCCACCGTGACCAGATAGGATATCGCGGCCCTGGCGTGCTGCTTTGCCGTAAAGCGCGCCGACTCCATGCGTGTCAGTCCGCTGTCAAACACGACAGTCAGCGCTCCGTCCGTCAGGGTGTGCGTTACGGATTTCAGCTTCACATCGGCGTTGACAATATGAAAGTATTCCTTTGCTCCATTAATGATTGCTGTAGCGCGATCTTGATCGACGATATTGACGTACCCGCCCCTGCCCTGTTCGGCCTCCTGCGCGGAGAGCGTGATATCTTTCAGCCGGAAGGTGACGGCCGCACCCTCCTTCTGTACAGACGATACGTCCAAGGGGGACAGGTGCGGCAGGGAACTGCCCCCGTTTTCCCTTTTCTCCGCCTTCGCACGCAGTGACTGCGCCCCATCGGAGAGAATATCGACGGATACAATGCTGCCTGCCCGGATCTCCCCCGCCGTGAGCTGTTGTACGGAATAGGTGCATTGCAGGCCATCCGCCGCCGTGTTATAAAGATTGATCCACTCCTCGGTGGAACGCGGAACGCTCATCGCATGCGCGGCCGCCTGCACAGCATCGGAATTCGGGGCTGTCTGACGTGCAGCGCCTTCATCTACCTCAGAGACAGAACCATCTGTAGTGATAGAAACCGTTGGATCAGCTCCCATACAGGACGAAACGGAAAACAGCAGTAGGATTCCGGACAGAACGGCACCTAACCCCCTGAGCGTTTTTACATTCATCAAACTCCCCTCCTGAACAGCATCTCGGATTCTATCTTTATGATGTCTGAGCCACTGTTCATGCCTGGGCATTGTAAAAACAAATGCACTCAATCCGTTTATTGGGCTTCCATTCCGGAGGCAATCATGCTACAATAAGGCTGTCAATAAGAGAAACGGAGGGGATTTTATGGCAAAGATCGAAGAAACGGTACGCGGCGATTTTGACGCAATTCTGAACACGCTGGAATCAGCCGTGATGAACGGGAGCGTGTCCGCCTCCTGTGAGGACGCAAGCGACTACCAGAATGGGGACTTCCGCTGTGCGGTGCGCGTGTATGAGCGGTACAGCTATTCGGGCGGGAACCGCGTGAGTATGGCGCTCGTACTCGCGGGAGCGGATGGCGAGTATCACCTCACGGCCATCACCTCCGGCGGCAGCCAGGGCATGTTTTTCAAGATCAACACCTGGGGCGAAGAGGGCTTCCTCGACACAATCCGGGATGCAGTCAACAGCCTGATCTAATAGGATCGGAGGAGACAGCCAGATGTGCATACACCCCCTCAAGACAGACCGCCTGCTTTTGCGTCCCTTTATGGCGGATGATGTGGACGCTGTGTTTTCCATCCTCAGCGACGGGGAGGCCAATACATTTCTCCCCTGGTTCCCCGTGACTACGCGCGCGGAGGCGGAAGAACATCTGTGGGAGCGTTACCTGACCCCTGCCGAAAAGGGAGAAGCGCTCCACTGGGCGATCTGCCTGAAGACGGATAAGCTCCCCCTCGGCTATATCCATGTGGATCTGGCCGAACCACACGACTTCGGCTATGGACTGCGTCACGAATTCTGGCATCAGGGGATCGTGACCGAGGCCAGCCTGGCCGCGCTGAGGGAGATTAAGACCTATGGCCTTCCCTTCATCACGGCAACGCACGATGTGAACAACCCGCGCAGCGGCACAGTGATGCAAAAGCTCGGCATGGCGTACCGCTACTCCTACCGTGAGCAGTGGCAGCCCAAGGATATCCCTGTCACATTCCGGATGTATCAGCTGGACTTTGCGCCGGATATTCCGACTTATGCGGGCTATGCGGACAAATACGGTTCTTTTATAGAGAAACTGTGAGTTTAGAAGTGACAGAAAGACTGCTCTGGCAATTTTTCTGTGATATCAAAGAATAATTTGTCTAAATACCAAGCGTCCCCACGGCACTATTCCGCAGGGACGCTTTACTTTATTTGATGTATGAAGATGAAAAGAATGTTTTATTCTTTTAAATTTATATCATGTGGCGGAATCCATCCGCTTTTCACACGATTGATTCCGTCTTGAATTTCAGAAATCTTCCGATACTCTTTATTGACTACTTTTAAGATAAAATGCCTCAAAAGGACCCATGCATAGCATATTCCAATGAGTCCCAATCTTAACGGAGCTAAGCAGATATCCTTACATTTGTAAGCGTACGATTTTTCATTCTCAAGTCTCTTTTTCTTTTCTCTCTTCTTTCGTTTCCGACGTATCGCTTCCTCGCTGACAGTTGCATCCTGAAATTCTTGGACTGATTTTATATATTGATGCTCTCTTTTGTAAGTTTCCCACTCCCCCAGTGCCCTGATAAAAGCGGCCATCCCCTGTACTAAAACCGAGAGATTAATCAGTCCATACTCTTTTGTTGGTAGATATAAAAAATATGCGACATAAAAAATCAGAATGATAAAGAACATCAGTGCGGAATACAGAGTATCACTGTGGTCAAAAAATACATTTAAAATGTGTTTTATCAGGAAAGGAATAAAATAAACCAAAGAAAGCAGAAATACACAAAGGAAAATTCCTGCAAAACTACTGTCTGGAAACACTTTAAAACAAAAATATACAAACAGCAGGTTAGAAATAATAAACGTAATATTACTTAATAGGAACTTTGAATCAACTCCCGCTTCCTGCTTGACCCGTTCCCAGTCATATTTTAACAAGAGGGAGACATAGTCAATCAGACGATCGACTTCCTTTACATTAACCTCCGATGCTTCTTCAATGGAGCGGATCACATCCCAAATATGACCGTCCCACAAATAGTCTGTTTTTCTATCTTTTCCATAAGCGTTTAATCTCGTTTTTAAATCCACTAAAACTTCGTCCAGAATATCTTTTTGATTTTCCGTTTTTTGATGCTCAATCCGTTTCAGTTTGTAGCAAATATTCCGCAGTTGCTTTCTCCATTCAGAACGTTCGCCCGTAATGTACTGTAATTTACCTTTTTTGTTGGTCTGAAATATGATTACCGCAACCGAAAATACCCCCGTAATGATTGTTGTGATAAGCTCAACATTAATAGGAATACTTAATAATTTTTCCATACACTCCATTTTCTCCTTAATACTACCAATATGATTTAAATTCTACAACCAAATTAAATTTATGTCAACTTCGGGTTTAACAAATGCTTTTTTATTCTCTCCACAAATATCAAAATGAGAAAGGTAGACTTTATCGGGAAATTCCACTATAATATTGCTCAGAAAATTTCGTGCAAAGAGGATGATCCCTTGAAAAAGATTCTAATTATCGAGGACGATACCGACATCAACAACCTAATGGCGGAGTGCCTGCGTAAGGCGGGGTATGCCTGCACGCAGGCCTTTTCCGGCACGGAGGGGCTGCTGCATGCGCAGCACGGGGCGTTCGATTTAATCATTCTGGACCTGATGCTGCCGGGGCTGGATGGGGAGGCCGTGCTGCCGCAGATCCGGAAGGAGCAGACAGCGCCGGTGATCGTCGTCTCGGCCAAGGACAGTTTGGAAAGCAAGGTGGAGCTTCTGACCGCCGGTGCGGACGACTATATCACCAAGCCCTTTGAGGTGCAGGAGTTTCTGGCGCGGGTGGGCGTACAGCTGCGGCGCGCCGGCGGGTCGGAATCGCGCCCTAAGGCGCTCCGCCACCACGATTTGGTACTGAATGAATCCACCTACACCGCCGCAGTCAGCGGCACGGAGCTCCCACTCACCCGGCAGGAATTTAAAATTTTAGAGCTGCTGCTCTCCCACCCCGATCAGGTCTTTTCCAAGCAGGATATCTACGACTACGCATGGGATGACATGTACATCGGCGAGGATAAGACAATCAACGTCCACATCAGCAATATCCGCAAAAAGCTGAAAGCTGTCTCGGACCGTGAGTACATCGAAACCGTATGGGGCATCGGGTTTAAGCTGGCCAAATAGCTTTACCATTTCTTAAACTTTGCTTTGCGATTTATTGGCACTCGGGCTGTACAATAGAGACCGTAAAGCAAAGGAGGCAAGTTTTCAGATGGAATATCTACTGAGTACAAACGGCCTGACCAAGCGGTACGGCCGGAAAAATGCGGTTGATCACGTAAATCTCCACATCCGTCAGGGGGCGATTTACGGGCTGATCGGGCGCAACGGCGCGGGAAAGACGACCATCCTGCGCATGATCGCGGGGCTGGCCTCCCCTACGGAGGGGGAGATTTCCCTCTTTGGTGAGACGGGTAAAAAGTCCCTTTATATGACCTCCCGCATCGGAACGCTGATCGAATCGCCCGGGCTGTACCCGAACATGTCCGCTGCGGAGAACCTCAAGCTGAAATGCCTGGCGCTCGGTGTGCGTAAAAAAGGGTATATCGAAGAGCTGCTGGATGCTGTGGGGTTGAATGGCGTGGGGCGCAAGCGGGTCAGGAACTTTTCCCTGGGCATGAAGCAGCGGCTGGGCATCGCACTGGCGCTGGTCGGGGAGCCGGATCTGCTCGTGCTCGACGAGCCGATCAACGGCCTGGACCCGCAGGGCATTGCGGAGGTGCGCGAGACACTCTCTCGCCTGAACCAGGAGCGGAACATCACGCTGATAATATCCAGCCACATTCTGGAGGAGCTCTCGAAAATCGCGACGGATTACGGCATCATCCACAACGGAGTACTGCTTCAGGAGCTGACACAGGAGGAGCTGCTCGCCCGGTGCAGTGAACGGATTGAACTGAAAACGGATGATACGCGCCGCGCCTGCGTTGTGCTGGAGGAGATGGGCATCCGCGATTACAAGGTGATCGACGCCGGGACGATCCAGATCTTTGAGCGGCTGAACGATGGCGGCGAGATCACCATGAAGCTGGCCGAAAACGGCGTGAAAACCATGGGCATCACCGTAAAAAATGAGGCGCTGGAGGATTACTACCTGAATCTGACGGGAGGTGCCGCAAATGCTTAACCTGATTAAGATGGATATCTACCGCCTGTTACACGCGGTCTCCACCTGGGTGATGATGGGAATCATGGTTCTGATTGCGGTGGTCTGCGTCGGGGCGACGCGCGCCGATCTCAACGCCATGGCGGAGGACCCTGCCTATACCGAACAGGCAGTTTCCACGGCCGAGGATCAAGTGGTGTACGGCATTGTGATGGATACGGATCCAGAATGGATCCACGGAGAGGTCCCGGCCAGTCAGATGCTCGGTCTGCTGCTCAACAGCGGCATTCTGATGATTTTCTGCGCGATTTTCGTCTCCCTCTTCGTGGGGGCGGAGCACCGGAGCGGCTACCTGAAAAATATCGCGGGGCAGCTCCCCTACCGCGGACAGCTGGCGCTGTCAAAATTCATCGCCATTGCAGTCGAGGTGCTGCTGATGTTCGCGATCTATGCGATATTCTGCATTGCGTCCGGGTATATTTTCTTTGGCGATCAATTCACACTCGGTTCCGGTGCTGAGCTGTTCAAAATGCTCGGGACGCAGTACCTGCTCCATTTGGGATTCAGTGCGCTAATCATGTTCCTGTGCATGGTCACGGGGAGCACCGCTTTCAGTATGGCCGTGGGAATTCTGGGATGCAGCGGGCTGACGAGCCTGTTATACAACGGGATCAACTGGGTCGTCCAGAAAATTCACAGCGGCGTGAATTTTGATTTTGGCCGGTATATGCTGGATACAAACGTCTACGCGATCAGCGGAGCCTCCGCGGCGAACGACGTACTCCGTGCAGTACTGGTGGCTTGTATTTTCGCCGTGCTGGCGGTAGGATCTTCCGCCCTGGTGATGCAAAAACGCGATATCAAATAAGGTGATGCAATGGTTGTCTGGGCAGTAATGGCAACAGTTCTGGCGGGAGTGCTGTTGGCGCTCCTGCTCGTCTACCGGCGACAGGTCAAATCGGCCTGCCGCCAATTAGCGTTTTTAAAAAAACATAAAACCAATCTGCGGCTGAGCACTACGCTCCCCTTCCCGGAGCTGAATGAGCTGTCCGACGGGATCAATGAAATACTGGACCGTTCGCGGGAGATTGAACGGGCGGTGCGCACCGGCGACGAACAGCTGAAGGAGACCATCACCAGCCTCTCCCACGATATCCGCACGCCGCTTACTTCCATGGACGGGTATTTTCAGCTGCTGGCGCAGTGTGAGTCCGAGGAGGAGCGCCGCCGCTACATCGCCATCATCCAGGGGCGTATCGCCAGCCTGAACGAGATGCTTGAGGAGCTGTTCACCTATGCCAAGCTGCAAAATGAGAGCTACGAGCTGTCACTGGAACAGGTCGATCTCAGCAAATACGTGACAGATACGCTGTTCTCCTTTTATGGGGAACTGAACCGGCGTGGAATTACCCCTGATATCACCCTCTGTGAAGAGCGGATCTGGATTCAGGCCAATGGGGAGGCCGTCCGCCGCGTGCTGCAAAACATCCTGAAAAATGCACTGGAACATGGGCGAAGCCAACTCCAGATCCATTTGGGGCGTCAGGATAGCCGCGCCGTTTTCACCTGTACTAACGACGTGGGAAACGCCGGGGCAATCGACATGGATCAGGTATTCACCCGGTTTTATAAGGCGGACTCGGCCCGGACGCACACCTCCACCGGCCTGGGGCTTTCCATTGCCAAGGGGCTGACAGATCGGATGGGCGGAAGCATCACGGCCGCACTTCAGGATGGGCTGTTCACAATTAAAGTTGCGTTCCCCGGGAAATTTGAAAAATAGGTGTCGTCCGAACATGTTCCCGAGAAAAGGGTTTCCATTTTTGTGGAACCCTTCAACTTGTCAAAAAATGTGATTATTCATAATGTGAGAAGCAAGTAAAAAAGGCCTCCCTGTGTAAGGAGGCTCCTGCCAAAGCGGGTGGATGCTAGCCGGCTGAAAAGCCTAAAAAGCCATGGATCCCGATGCCTTTTTCCTGCAACACCCCCTCCTGTTCAGCTTTGCCTCACTACCACCTTTACACAGGGGCGGTTTGGACTGTGCTTCCGATCTCCAGGGGCAATTCCCCTGTTAGGGAAAATATCCACAAAGTGGACAAAGGGATGTTCACCTACGGAGGTGTTAAAAAAATTGTACAAATTTAGCATTGGCTTCCCCTCGATGGGAAGCTGTCGAGCGGAGCGAGACTGATGAGGTGGAAAGCCCGCCATTTTTCAGAAGCTTGTTCTGTTCTCAGGAGCCACCTCATCCACCGCAAGCGGTCCCCCTTCCCCTCAAGAGGGAAGGCCGTAAAAGTCTGCACAAGCCAATCCGTCTCCCCTTGCACAGGGGCTGGGATTACACAAATTTCCAATCTGTTTGTTTTGTCCAAAGAAAAACCAGCCGCAAACGCTGGACGTTTGCGGCCGGTTGAATGTGTCTTATTCTTTTTCACCCGCGCCCGGCTGCTCCACGTCCGGGAGTTCTTCGGGCTGTGCGTCCGGATCCGGCTGAGCCGTCTCTTCCGGCTGCTCGGTGGTCTCCGGGGCTGAGGCCGGTGTATCCGTCGGTGGGAGCTCACCCTGTGGCGCGTCCTCCGCGTCGCCGCCGGACACCCCGTCATCCGAAGGCTTCGGCTGATTCGGGACGATCTCCGGCTCCGGGTCGATGGGCTCATTCTTCATGAGCTTATCGAACACCGCCCCGCTGCACTTCTCATGTGTAATGAGGTACTCGGCCACGCGGGACATCTCCTCCATATGGCTCTCCAGAATTTCACGGCAGCGCCGGTAGGCATTGAGAATGATCCGATTGACCTCCTCGTCAATTTCCGCCGCGACCTCCTCCGAGTAGTTGCGCATATGGTTGTAATCCTTGCCGAGGAAGACCTCGTCGTTATCCTTACCGAAAGCGATCGGGCCGAGCTTATCGCTCATGCCGTACTTGGTGACCATCTTACGTGCGATATCTGTGGCACGCTCAATATCGTTGGAGGCGCCGGTTGAGATATCCCCCATGGTGAGCGATTCCGCCACACGGCCGCCCAGAAGCACGACGATGCTGTCAAGCATGTCATTCTTGGTAGTGTAGCTCTTATCCTCCTTGGGCATGGACATGGTGTAGCCACCCGCCATGCCGCGCGGGACGATGGAGATCTCATGCACCGGGTCCTGACTGGGCAGGCAATAGGTGGCGATGGCGTGACCGGACTCGTGATACGCAGTGAGTTTTTTCTCCTTATCGCTCATTTTGTGCGAGCGCTTCTCCGTACCGACGACGACCTTGATCGTGGCCTCCTCGATCTCCTTCATGGTGATGGACTTATATCCCCGGCGCGCGGCGAGCAGTGCTGCCTCATTGAGCAGGTTTTCAAGATCCGCACCCGTGAACCCGGCGGTGGAACGCGCAATCACACCCAGATCCACATCGGGGGCAAGCGGTTTGTTTTTAGCGTGTACTTTTAGGATGGCCTCACGGCCATTGATATCGGGATAGCCGACCGTCACCTGGCGGTCAAAGCGACCGGGGCGCAGCAGCGCCGGATCCAGAATATCCGGGCGGTTGGTGGCGGCGATGATGATAATGCCCTCATTCGCGCCGAAGCCGTCCATCTCCACAAGCAGCTGGTTGAGCGTCTGCTCACGTTCATCGTGGCCGCCGCCCATGCCGGCGCCGCGGTGGCGGCCGACGGCATCGATCTCATCGATGAAGATGATGGCCGGGGACTTCTTTTTGGCCTCGGAGAACAGGTCGCGCACGCGGGAGGCGCCCACGCCGACGTACATCTCCACGAAGTCCGAACCGGAGATGGAAAAGAACGGGACATTCGCCTCGCCCGCTACGGCGCGGGCCAACAGCGTTTTACCGGTGCCGGGCGGGCCGACGAGCAGGACGCCCTTCGGGATGCGCGCGCCCAGATCGTTAAACTTGAGCGGATCCTTGAGGAACTCGACGATCTCGCTGAGCTCCTCCTTTTCCTCATCCGCACCGGCGACATCGTCAAAGGTGGTCTTGCGCTTTTCATCCTTGGCCTGCTTAACGCGCGCCTTGCCAAAGGAGAGGGTGCGGTTGGTCTCATTCGTCATGGTCTGGCTCATCTTACGCGTCACATACAGAATCACCAGCAGCAGCACGCCCATCAAAATCAGCGTGGGGATCATGGAGACCCACCAGGAGTCCCCCGAGCCGGGGACGTACTCCGCCTTGACCGGTGCATCCGGGTGCTCGCGGTTATACTCCATCACGTGCTCATGGACATCCTGAACAAAGAGGCTCACGTTCGGCACGGTGTACTCCAGCGTTTCCTCGCCCGAATCCACCGTCTTATACTCCAAAGTACCGCTGCTCATGTTCAGGGAGTACTCCGTGACCTTGTTCTGATCAAACAGGCTGACGATCTGGTAATACTCCGTCTTCTCCTTTCCGGGCTGCTGGTGGAATGAGAAGTATGCGATGCCCGCGATCAGCAGCGCCGGTATCAGCACATACGGCAGATATATCAGCCACTTTTTGGCGGAGTGGTTGCCGTTCTTTTTATCCAACAAAAATCAACTCCTGTAACAGACTTTATTTGGAGTAAACCGCTTCCTTCAGTACTCCAAGATACGGTAAATTCCGATATTTTTCATCGTAATCCAGACCGTAGCCCACCACAAACTCGTCCGGTACACTCGCGCCGACGTAGTCGGGGATGATATCCGCCTTACGGCGCTCCGGCTTGTCAAGGAACGTGCAGATCCGCACGCTCGCCGGGCCGCGGTCCATGAGCATCTTTTTCAGATAGCTGAGGGTGACGCCGCTGTCGAGAATGTCCTCCACGATCAGCAGATCATACCCCTCCAGATTGATATCAAGATCCTTGACGATCTTTACCACACCGGAGGTCTTGACCCCGGAGCCGTAGCTGGAGACCGCCATAAAATCAATGCGGCACGGAATATCAATCGCGCGCATCAGATCCGCCATGAATACGACGGACCCCTTCAGAACACTGACCATAAGAAGATTTTTACCCTGATAGTCCGTGCTTATGCGCCGGCCAAGCCCGGCGACGATGGTGTGGATCTGCTCCTCATTGAGGAGAATCCGTTCAATATCCTCTCTCATATGTTCCTCCAAATTCGGATCTGATAAAAGCGCCGTGTCTCCGCCCCCAGGCGGGCGCGGACATCCGGCCCAAAGCCCTCCGCCCAGAGGACACCCGCCTCATCAGCTGCGATCACGCACATCGCGCGGGCATCCGGCGGGATGTGCGCCTCATTAAACAGCTTTTTCAAGCTCTTGCGCGGGCGGCCCGCCAGCTGAAGGGCATCACCCGGTGCTCTGGAGCGAAGGACTGCTTTTCTGTTTATTTTATCACAATCGACCGCGATATCCAAGACTTCATTTTTAAACTTTTTGTGTCCTGCAGATTGCAGAATGATTTCAGCCTCTCCGCCGGGGATCGTATATCGGCCCGGCCTGAGCGGGAAACAGAACGGCTCCGGTTCCTTTTCCGCGGCCGGGAAAGTCAAAAAGCCGCCGGAGACGGCGACATCCACCCCCCCGTTGAGCGACGCGCGCCCGCCGCTGTGCAGCATCTCCTCCAGCCGGATCAGGTGCCGCCGCTCAGGCATCACCCCGCCGTGCGTATAGAGAATCCGGTAGAGCGCGCGGCGGCGCACCGGCGGCGTCAGGGCGCTGAGCAGCTGCGCGTCATACCGCCCGCCGCACTCCGCCCCGTGCAGTGCCTCCTCCGCCAGATGGCTGAGGCAGGCCTCATCCTCCCGGGCATCAGTCAGAAAGCGGCAGAAAGCATCCTCCATCGCCGGATTGATCTGACGGAGCTGCGGGACAACATCAAGCCGGATGCGGTTGCGCGTATAGGCCCGGCTGCGGTTGCTGGAATCCAAGCGGTATTCAATCCCGTTTTCCGCACAGTACGCCTCCACCTGATCGCGCGTGCAGTCGATCAGCGGGCGGATCACCGCCCCACGCACAGGCGGGATGCCGCACGCGCCGCGCAGGCCGGCGCCGCGTGTCAGATTGTAAAGAACGGTCTCCACGCTGTCGGACAGGGTGTGGGCAGTGGCCGTTTTCCCGCCCAGGGAGGTCAGATAGTGATAGCGCACCCGGCGGCCGCACTCTTCAATCCCAAGGCCGCGTTCCTGCGCGAGGGTACCTACATCGGCACGCAGCACGTGCAGCGGAACCGCGTGCCCGTCACAGACGGACCGGACAAAACGCTCGTCCCCGTCGGATTCCTCCCCGCGCAGCAGGTGGTTAACGTGGGCCGCCTCCAGCACCAGTCCCAGACGCTCCCGCAGCGCCAGCAAAAAATGCAGGAGCGCCATGGAATCCGCACCACCGGAGAGTGCGATAATCACGCGCTCCCCCGGGGCGAGCATCCCATAACGCTCCACCGTTTCCATTGCCTGCCGTTCCAGAGACTTATTCATATTCATTCACCAAAGTTTTCCGCAAGGGTGGTAAAGAGCGTAAATTCGGAATTCCAGCCGAGCTTGACCGTCTCCGTGGGGCCGTGGCGGTTCTTGGAAACGATAACCTCAATCACGCTGCTCGTCGGCTTGGGCATGTTGGGGACCTGTTCGCCGTCCTTGCCCTCGCTGTCATAATAATCGTCCCGGTAGAGCATCATGATGATGTCCGCATCCTGCTCGATGGAGCCGGACTCACGCAGGTCCGACATCTGGGGGCGGTGTGATTTGCCGCGCCCCTCCGTCACACGGGAGAGCTGCGCCAGCGTGACGACCGGGATATTCAGATCCTTGGCCATCAATTTCAGGTTCCGCGTGATCTCGGAGACCTCCTGCACGCGGTTATCCGTGCGGGTGCCGGATTTCATCAGCTGGAGATAGTCGATAAAGATGCAGTCTACATCCTTCATCCGCCGTACGCGCGCCTTCATCTCCGGCGCGGTGATGGTGGACGTATCGTCAAAATAGAGCGGACAGTCATTGAGCTGGATGGTCGCCTCGCCCAACCGGACCCAGTCATCCGGATCGAGTTCGCCGTTGCGCATCTTGACGCTCTGCACGCGCGACTGCATGGAGAGCACCCGCTGTGCCAGCTGCTCCTTGTTCATCTCCAGAGAGAAAAAGAGCACCTTTTTGTGCGCTTTGAGCGCGACATTCAGCGCCATATTCAGGGCAAAGCTCGTCTTACCCATGGCGGGGCGGGCGCCGACGATGACCAGATCCGACTTATTCAGGCCGGAGATAACCTTGTCCAGCGCGGAAAACCCGGTGGAAGTCCCCAGGTACTCCTCCTTATCTGCGGAGGTGATCTTATGCAGGTGGTCGTAGACCTCATTGACAATGATATCCCCAATCTGCGCTGGGCCGTTTGTGCTCCGGCCGCGGCGGATATCATAGATGCGCTGCTCCGCGGCATCGAGCAAGATATCCGGGGAATCCGCCTGCTCCATGGCCGTGTTGATAATATCACGTGAGGCCTCAATCAGCGATCGGATATAGTACTTATCGCGCACCGTACGGGCGTATGCCTCCACATTGGCCGTGGTGGGGAACGCGTCCAGCAGGCGGAAGAGATACTCCTTCCCCTCCTCATCCCGGAAGATATTGTCCCGCCGCAGCATATCGAGAAGCACGAGCGGATCCACCTTGTTCCCCGTGGCGTCAATACTGACCATCGCGGAAAAGATCGCCTGATGGCGAGGCAGGAAGAAGTAGTCCGGCTTGAGGATCAGCATCACCTGTGTCATACACTCCGGATCCTTCAGGATACAGCCAAGCACAGCCTGCTCCGATTCCAGGCTGTGCGGCAGATCCGCCTCATTCAGTTGTGCAAACGGCATATTTTCCATGGGAAATATTACTCCTCACTGACCGCCACATAGACCGTCGCGGTGACTCCATAGCCAAATTTGACCGTGGCCTGATAGGTGCCGAAATTCTTGATCTCCTCGACCTCAACCTTGCGTTTATCGGCCTTGACGCTGTAGTCGGAGGCGAGCCGCGCAGCGATATCCTTAGCCGTGACGGAACCGAACAGCCGTCCGTTCGTCCCCGCTTTGGCGGTGATGCGGATTGTCTGGCCGTCGATCTTTTTGGCAAAGGCCTGTGCCTGCTTGGTCTCGACCTCAATCCGGTGCTGCTCGGCGGCCTCACGCCCACGCAGCTCCGTCATCGCCTGGGCATTTGCCTCCACGGCGAGCTTACGCGGGAACAGGAAATTGCGCGCATAGCCGTCAGTCGTCGTCACGAGCTCGCCCTTTTTCCCGAGCCCTTTTACATCCTGGGACAGAATTACTTTCATGGTTTAATCCTCCGTCTGAACGTCCCCCAGGGACGCGTAATATTTATCAATCTCAGAGAGCAGGCGCACCTTGGCGTCCGTCAGGCTGATATCGTCGAGCTGGGCCGCCGCCATGGTCTGATGGCCGCCGCCGCCCAGCGCCTCCATGATGAGCTGTACATTGATCTTCCCCATGCTGCGCGCGGAGATGTTGACAAGGCCGTCCGACGCATAGAGGACAAAGGATGCCTTGACACCGGTGATATTGAGCATTTCATCCGCCGCCTGGGAGGAGATCACGCGGATATCGTTATCCACAATATCCGCAATGGCGATCGCACACTCGCGGTAGACGTCCGCACCGGAGACGATCGTATTTCTCATTTTATAATCTTCAATGTCATCTGTAAAGAGCTGTTTGACACTGATGATATCGGCGCCGCAGCTCTTCAGATAGGCGGCCGCCTCAAAGGTGCGCACGCCCGTGCGCATGATAAAGTTGCGCGTGTCAAGCATAATGCCGGCGAGCAGCGCCTCCGCCTCAAATTTCCCGACCACCGGCTTATTGCCACGCTGGCCCATGTATTGCAGTAGTTCCGTCACCATCTCGGACGCCGAGGACGCCCCCGGCTCGTGGAAAAAGATCAGGGCGTTTTCAATGTGGTCGACGACTTTGCGGTGATGGTCAATGACGATGACCGCCTTGGCCGCACGGTACAGCTCCGGGGACTCCACAAAGTCCGGGCGGTGCGTATCCACAATGATGAGCAGGCTCTTTTTGGTCAGAATCCGCAGCGCCTGCTCGGGCTCGATGAGCATGCCGCCCCTGCCCTGCTCATCCATGCGCTTGACGAGCGGCATGGTCAGTGTCTTGTGCCGGGACATGACGATATAGGCCTCTTTCTTCTGGGCGATCGCCTCACTGTACATGCCGATGGCGGCGCCGAGCGCATCCAGATCGGCAAAGCGGTGGCCCATGATCAGGACATTTTCACTGCCCTCAATCAGTTCCTCGATGGCGGTGGCCGTGATGCGCGTATGTACCTTTGTCCCCTTTTCGACGCCCATGGAGACGCCGCCAAAGAACTCGTAGGCATCCCGCTGCTTGATGGCGGCCTGATCCCCGCCGCGGCCGAGCGCCATATCAAGCGCCTGCTTGGCCTTGTCCCCGCTCTCCTTGACACTGTCCCCGCGGCCGACGCCGATGGAGAGCGTCAGCCCCTTAACCCCTGCATAGGAAAAGCGGCGCATATTCGTCAGCACGCTAAATTTATCGTCGATCATCCTGTTGAGCTGGCGGTCCTCTGTCACCGCGACAAAGCGGGCATCTCCCAGCCTGCACATAAAGGCCGGGTATTCGGACATCCAGTTTTCAATGATCTTTTCCACGCCGCCCGTAACGGCAGCGCGCTCGGAGTCCCGAAGGTTCTGCGTGGCCTCAAGCAGATTGTCAGCGGCGATGTACATCACCGCCGGATGCATTCCCTCATATTCCTCCGCAACCTGCTTGAGCGATGTGTCGTCGACAAAGAGGAGCATATACACGGGCACCCCGCCCGACCGGCTGCGGCCGAGCGCCCCGGCGTAGACCGTGTACATCCGATCCCCGTAGACGGTGGGCGTGCTGCCGACATCTGCCAGCTCCTGAAGCGTCACATCGCCGATGAAGGCGTGCACATCCTCATCCTCCAGCTCCTGATCCCCCATGACGCGGGCGCGGAACAGGTCATTGTACCAGACGACCCGGCCCGCCGCATCCGCCGTGAGGACGGGCAGCGGGAAGCGCTCCACCGATTCACGTTGCGTCAGGTCCAACGCATTGTTCAGGCGCTTGACCGAGCTGTCTACCCGGCTCTTCAGCCGGTGGGCCAGTACGAGGGAGACGGCCGTGACAACCAGTGCCGCCGCCAGCTCCGCAAGTGCAAGCTGCCACTGCCCGACTAAAAAGGTAGTCAGGATAAATATGGCCGCCGCTGCCGCAGACAGCGCGCAGATCAGGATTTCGGTACGGAATTTTTTCATGACAACCTCACACTTCCATCAGGACGGGCAAAATCATCGGGCTGCGCTTGGTGCGCTCATACATCAGTCGGGAGACATCGTCCCGCAGGCGTGTCTTAATGCTGTTCCACTCGCGTACGCGGTGCGCCCGGCAGTCCTCCAGCGCACGGCTGGCCACGCGCTTGGCATCCTCGAGCAGATCCTCCGCCTCACGGACGTAGACAAACCCGCGGGAGACGACATCCGGCCCAGCGACAATCTCGCCGGTCGTTCCGTCGATCGTGGCGACGACGACGATCAGGCCGTCCTCTGCCAAATGCTTGCGGTCCTTGAGGACCACACTGCCCACATCACCGACGCCGTAACCGTCCACGAACACGCGCCCTGCCGGCACGGTGGAGACGGCCTTCAGGTGATCCGGTGTCAGTTCCACGACCACACCGTTGTCGGGCGTGACGATATTTTTCTTGTCAATCCCCATACTCTCCGCGAGCATTTTGTTCTTGAGCATGTGCTTCTGCTCGCCGTGGACCGGGATAAAGAACTTCGGCTTGACCAAGCCGATGAGCAGCTTGATCTCCTCCTGACAGGCGTGACCGGACACGTGAACGTCGTACATGCGCTCATAGATCACCTCTGCGCCGAGCTTGATGAGCTCATTGACGACGTTGCCCACCGATTTCTCGTTCCCGGGGATCGGGGTGGCGGAGATGATGACATAGTCATTGGGGGTAATGCTGACCTTGCGGTGGTCGGTCATGGCCATCCGGGTCAGCGCGCTCATGGGCTCCCCCTGGCTGCCCGTCGTGATCAGGACAATTTTATCATTCGGATAGCGGTTGATCAGATCGATATTAATCAGCAGGCCGTCCGGCACGTGCAGATACCCCAGCTCCGAACCGATGGCGACAACGTTCTCCAGACTGCGGCCGGAGAGGGCAACTTTGCGCCCGAGGCTCTGCGCGATATCCATGATCTGCTGCACCCGGTGGATGTTGGAGGCAAAGGTGGCCACGATGATCCGCCGGTCGCGCGCCTTGCGAAACAGGGTCTCAAATGATTCGCCGACCTTTTTCTCACTGGGCGTAAAGCCCGGCCGCTCCGCGTTGGTGGACTCGCACATCATGCACAGCACGCCCTCGCGCCCGAGCTCAGCAAAGCGCGCCAGATCGATCATCCCGCCGTCGATCGGCGTGGGATCAATCTTAAAGTCGCCCGTGTGGACGATGACGCCCTCCGGCGTATGGATGGCAAAGGCCAGCGCATCCGGGATCGAGTGATTGACATGGATCATCTCCATGACAAAATTCCCCTTTTTCACCCGGTCGCCCGGCTTGACGACATGCAGCTTTGCCCGGCCGAGCAGGCCGTGCTCCCGCAGCTTCCCCTCGATCAGGCCGATGGTCAGCCGGGTGCCGTAGACGGGAATATTTACCTTTTTGAGCAAATAGGCCAGCCCGCCGATATGGTCCTCATGGCCGTGGGTGATAAAAATGCCGCGGATCTTATCCGCGTTGCGCTCCACATAGGTGAAATCCGGGATCACCAGGTCGACACCCGGCATATCGGCATCCGGGAAGGACAGGCCGCAGTCGACAAGGATCATATCGTTCCCGCACTCAAAGAGCGTCATATTCTTCCCAATTTCATTGATGCCGCCGAGAAACGCAATGCGCACCGGCATTTTGGACAGGCTCTTTTTAACCGGCCTGCGTCCGCGGGCGGCGGACTCCCAGGCAATGTTTTCCTTTGCCGCAACGGGTGCCTTGGCCTGATTTGCCGGCTTCCTGGTGCGGGTGGCTGCGGCCGTCTCTGTTTTGGGAGCACTGCTCCTGCGTGCAGGGCGCGCAGCACCCTTGGGCGCAGACTTTTTGGTCTGGCTGCGCGCGGCAGGCAGCGTATCGAGCTGCTTTTTCCCACGTGGGGCAGCATCGATGATCTCCGGTACCGCGTTGCCTGATATTCTGTTTTTCTCCATTCAAATTCTCCTTATTATTTTCATAAACTTATCATACCTAAACAACCCGTCGGCACCCCGCCGGCGAGCTTTGACTTCACAGGTTCACAGGTGCAGAAAGCACCTGTACAATGTTTTATGTTCGCCGCCGGAGGCGGCCTGCACAAAAGGCAATTTATAACAGACGGCGGCACGGCACACTGCGGCGCCGCCAAAACATCCAAATCCCTGCCGCGCGAAATACACGGCTATAGAAATCATTCTTATTTATTGTACTCTGATTCCATACGGCTGTCAAGCTTGGCGGAGCGGGGAGCTCCCTTTTCCGTCCCCGCCGAACGGACGAGCTCGCAGACATCCAGGCAGATCTCCCGGGCCGCCTCCATATTGACCGACTCCGCGAGAACGCGGAACTTTGTCCCCGTGCGGGAGGGCGTGATCAGGACCCGCCCACCGTTGCGGCGCAGGATGATCCCCTCCCCCGGCGAGGCCGGTGCCTCCGCCGCCGATCCGAAGAGCTCATACAGCCCGGAGGGGGATATCCCACCGCTGACCTCACTGCGGAACACTCCGATCCGCGGGAGCTCCGCCGCCAGCTGATGCAGCGTACAGCGCCGCCGATCCATGATGTTCAGCAGCCGGACGGTGAGGAACAGTGCATCCCGCACCCACTGCTGTTTTTTTCCACTCTCGCGCGCCGGAGTGTCCTCCTCCCCGACCGGGGACTCCAGATAGCGCTCCGCCCGTTTCCCATAAGCTACGGCGATCTCGTCCAGATATCCCGGCGCGCTGTACGGGAGGGCTACCTCCCCACCGGACTCCCACTGATCCTTACAGCAGATGGCCAGAAGCGTCTCCCACGGGAGCTGGGCGCCCTGCTCGTCCCACGCGGAGACGGCGGTGCCCGAGGGATCAATCACAAACCGGGGACCTCCCTCCGGTGAACAGCCCAGCCGCGCCATACAATCCTCCATGACGCGCCGCACATGGCCTCCGGTACTCTCGATCCGTGCGCTGACGGACTTAAACCCTTCCGGAGCCTGACGGCAGAGCTCCTGCCGGTACATCATGCGCACACTGCTCATATCGGATACATCGCGACATCGCTCCTCGGAGCACTGGGTATAGTCCGCCTTACGCAGCCGGTTCTCAATATCCCGCTCAGTGTTCCGATGAATGGGGAAGCCTCCCGCGGCAAACAGGTGCAGACCGCCGCCGCGCGCATCGGTGAGGAATGCGCCGGACGACAGATTGCAGAACGCGGTGAAAAACATCAGCTGTGCCTCAAAGCAGTCCCCAAAATCCCATACGTGGCTGCCGCACATCATCATACCGGCGGTGACGGCGAGCTTGCGCGCACGGGAGGCCCGGCTGCCCTCACAGGCGATCCCCACGCGGCGGCCCGCCGGGGAACTGGCCAGGGCCTCGCCAAGGCGCACGCACACCTCTGGGGAAAAGGACAGCTCCGGACTGATACCGTTATCCGCAAACACATGGAGCATCCCGCCGCCGTACTTGCAGTTTTCCGTGAGGACGGCCCCCGGCTCCACGATCTTGCGCGGCCAGACAAGAACATTCTGGCGGACACAGGCGTGATCCCGCACCATGGCGGAGGCGCCGATCACGCCGCCCTCAAACACGCTCGCCCCCCGCCCGAGGCAGGCGCCGGGAGCGAGTACGGCATCCACTGCTGCAGCGTGCTCGGCAACACACGCCCCGCGCAGCAGGACGCTGCCGCGCACCTTCGCCCCGGCACCGATCCGGCATCCGCCGCTGACGGATGTATAGGCGCCGATCACCGCCCCCTCGCCAATCTCAACGCCATCCCCGATATAAACGGGCGGTTCAATGCTGTAATCCCCAGGCGGCAGATCGCCGGCACAGTAGATCCCCTGCGAAAGCTGCGGCGGCATTTTGCAGTGCACACGCCCGCTGAGCAGATCGCGCTGGCAGCGGATGTAGGAGGAGATATCCCCGATATCGCACCAGTAACCGGTGGCAAGATAGGCGAACAGCGCCTGACCCTGCTCCATCATCCGCGGAAAGAGATCCTTGGCAAAATCAAAGCTCTCGCCGTCCGGAATTAGTTCCAGACAGGAGGGATCCAAAATATAGATGCCTGTATTGGCAGTGTTGCACACCGCCTGTCCCCAGCCGGGCTTTTCGATAAAACTCTCCACCCGGTTTTCCCGATCAAAGCGGACCAGGCCGTACTCGCGCGGATCCTCCACACGGGCGACAGCGATCGTAGCCGCCGCCTGAGCGGCAGCATGATATTTCATCATTTTATCGAGCTCATAGTCGCACATGGCATCCCCGCTGATGACGAGGAACGGCTCTTTAAAATCCCGCGCGGCATTTTTCACGCTCCCGGCCGTGCCGAGCGCCTCCTCCTCCACGATGAAATTCAGCCGGATCCCCCGGTACACGTCTCCCGGGAAATTCATGCGGATCTCGTCGGGCAGATATTTGAGCGTTACGGCCGCCTCTGTCACGCCGCACCGGGCGAGCAGGTCCAGAATATATTCCAGAATCGGCCGGCCGCACAGCGGCATCATCGGCTTGGGTGTGTCACAGGTGAGCGGCCTAAGGCGCGTCCCCTCACCGCCCGCCATAATGACTGCTTTCATCACAAATCCCCTCCCATTCAAGTTACCGGATTATTATTGACCAGACGGCGGTTTTTTAACCGCATCCCCTTGTGAAAACGGGAGAATCATGATAAAATTTTTTCAGTTTAAGCGAGGAGGAGCCTATGGAAACACAGCTACGTTATCAGGTTCAGATGTACACGGACGGCGCCTGCTCCGGCAATCCGGGGCCGGGCGGCTGGGGAACGATCCTCCGGTGCAGGGGAAGGGAACAGGAACTGTGCGGCGGCGCGGCGGAGACGACCAATAACCGCATGGAGCTGACGGCTGTCATCCGCGGCCTGAAGGCGCTGAAAAAGCCGTGCCGTGTGGAGATCTATACGGACTCCAAATACGTGGTCGACGGCATTACCAAGGGGTGGGCACGCAGCTGGCAGGCCAACGGCTGGCGCAAAAAGGACAAAAAGCCGGCCCTCAACCCCGAGCTCTGGGAGGAGCTGCTGGAGCTGCTGGAGCTGCACGAGGTGCATTTCCATTGGATCAAGGGGCATGCCGGGCATCCGGAGAACGAGCGGTGCGACGCCATGGCCGTGCGGGAATCCCAGAAATTCCGATGAGCTGATCCGTATTTTAAAGAGAATTTCCTCCACAATTAAATAGACACTTTTTCTTAATATGTATAAAATTTTCCTTAACAATTGCGTACAGTGCTTGAAGAGAAGGTAAAAAAGGCGCTATAATGAGAAATCATAGATAAATTTCGCCCCATGAGCGGACCCGCTTTTGGGGTGTCAGCGGTTCAACGGATATTGAGGAGGAGAAAGTGTATGAAAAAAATCTATTTGAAGCTGACCGCGCTGGCGATCACTGCTGCTATGCTGTTGGCCTTTTCCGCCTGCGGTGGGGAGGAGCCGTCTGCCGACTCAACCGATCCTGCCCTCGTCGAAAGTGCTGCAGTCACTTCGAATGAGACGGAGACGCCGTCTGATGTTGAAGCCGAAAGCCAGGCGGTGCCTGCCTCCGGCGAAGAACCTGCCACACAGAACGGAGGAGGGACAGATACACCGAGCACCTCAAAGTCCCCCGTTACGGATAATCAGGCCGCGCTGACGCTGTACAACAACGCGGCGAACGATGTCAAATCCTCCAAACCGGCTATGACTAAAGAGCGCTGGACAGAATTTGAAAGTCTGGGCAAAGGGGGCGGTTCTCTTGAGTTCCTTCGGGACAGCATTAACAAGTTGATCCCCAGGCCCCAAGACGAAGTCTATTCTAATGGGACCAATTACAACGAGATTTTCCCGGCAATTGGTCAGTCCTGGTCCAGCAAATTGACCTTAAACGAAATCCAAAGCATTTCCTGTACGGATGACGGAAGTAATTACATCGTGGATATGACACTGGTGTCAGAGGATATCCCCACTTCTGTAACTGACTATTCAACTACAAAAATTGGAAAGGCCATGGCCGTGAATCCCGGTGTTGAACTGCAAAAGGGCGTGGAGAGCGTTAACGGTAAATTGACCGGATGGGATCAGACATACCATGACTGCACCATTCATGCTGTAGTAGACAAAAACACCGGAAAGCTCAAAGAAACCACGCATACGCTTTATTTTTCACTGACGTTAAAGGGAAATGTCGTTATCCCTCTTCCGAGCAACGGAGTAACGGTAAACCTGAAAATCACTGAGATTTATACATTTTCCTGATAATTAAGTGCAACAGCACATTCAGCTCCCGTAAGAATACGGGAGCTGTATTTTTTATCCATCACTATTGTGTCCAAGTGGAAAAATTATGTCAAACGGAAAACGACGACGCCTGTGATTCCCTCTGCGACAGATGAATCGACGGTGAACGGGCAAGCTTTGGTTCTCTGTAAATCGGAATAACATCAGTTTTGCAATCCACATCAGAATCTGATAAAATAGGGCATTGAAGGAGGAGTAACGGTGCGTTATCGATTAAAATTCACCCTGCTGCCCGGTGAGGCATGGTACGGTGCAAATATCAGCGACGGCTGGAAGCTGCCGATCACCGAGAAGAGCAAAACCAAAACAGATACCCGCTACATCAGCAGTTATAATCAGGCGTCCCCCCTGTGGCTGAGCACAAAGGGGCGCTACCTGTGGAGCGATGAGGGGTATCTGGTAAAATGGAAAAAAGGCAAAGCAAGCTGTTTTTCAAAAAAGGCGGAGATCCGGCTGTATGACGGCTTTGAAACGCTGCGCGGGGCCTACCTGGCCGCCGCCAAAAATCACTTCCCCTTTGACGGGAAAATCCCTGATGAGATGATGTTCCGCGGGCCACAGTACTGCACCTGGATTCATCTGGCGACCAATCAAAGGCAGACCGATATTTTAAAGTTTGCAAAAAGTATTCTGGCCGCGGGCATGCCGCCCGGTGAGCTGATTATTGACGACGGCTGGCAGACCACATTCGGCCACTGGGATTTTCACCCGGATAAATTTACGGACCCCAGGGCCATGATCTGCGAACTGCATGCGATGGGCTTTAAAGTTATTTTATGGATCTGCCCCTTTGTCGCGCCGGAGGCGCCGGACTATGAAATGATGGTTCGGGAAAAAATGCTGGTACGTGACCGCCGGGGTAAAGTGGCCTCCCGCGTCTGGTGGAACGGGAAGCACCCCCTGCTGGATTTTTCCAATCCCCGGTCTGTGAAATGGTTTGAGGACCTCACGGCACATTTGATGGCGGATTACGGCGTGGACGGATTTAAGCAGGATGCCGGTGACGCCTACTTTTACAAGGACAGCGACCGCACGTTCCGCCCTGGCGTGGATGCCAATGAGCAGTCCTTCCTGTGGGCGGAGACCGCGCGAAAGTACAGCTTTAACGAGCTGCGCGCCTGTTTTAAGGGCGGCGGCTGGGGGGTGACGCAGCGGCTGTCCGATAAAACCCACAGCTGGGACCGGAACGGCCTGAACACCCTGATCCCCAATGCGCTGCTGCAGGGGCTGTGCGGATACCCCTATTCCTGCCCGGATATGATTGGCGGCGGTGAGATCAGCAGCTTTAAGGAAAAAACAGGCGAGGTCTTTGACCGGGATAAACGGGAGGATCAGTTTGATACGGAGCTGCTCACCCGTTGGTGCCAGTGCAGCGCGCTCATGCCCATGATGCAGTACAGCTTTGCTCTGTGGAATTTGAAGGATGAAACCGCCCGGAATGCCTCCCTCAGCGCTGCGAAGCTGCATGTGGCATATGCGGATCAAATCATTGCACTGGCAAAGCAGGCGAGCGTGACCGGTGAGCCGATCATCCGCAGTGCGGAATATCAGTACCCCCATGAGGGGTATGAGGCGGTAAAGGATCTGTTCTTCCTGGGGGATTCCATTTTAGTTGCCCCCGTGGTCAAAAAGGGCGAGCGTCAAAAAACGGTGCGCCTGCCGGCGGGGAACTGGAAATACCTGCCCACCGGTACGGTCTATCCCGGCGGGCAGCAGGTCACCGTGGAAGCTCCGCTCTCCGTGCTCCCACTCTTTGAAAAAATGCAACAGCAGTAAAGCGGAACCGGGTGCGCACAGGATACGCACCCGGTTCCATTTACCGTTTATAATCAATCCGGCCGCAGTCAATCACTGCCGCGCGGCATCCGGCGCACGGTACAGCCGGCGTGTATTGCTGAACGCGCACAGGTACCCGATATGCACGATCACCGTGCCCAGGCCGTAGAGTAGGATAGGGACCATGCAGATTACCAGATAGATCCCCTGCATCTCCTCCGGCATCTGCTGCACCGCCCAAATCCGGTCGGAGAAAGCGAGAAATAGTGCCGACGGGATATTCCACACGGCGCAACCAGCAGTTGCATCCAATATTTCCGGTTAAATCTCCATTGAAAAAAGCCCCGGACAGGGGCCCTTTTTCAAAAATTTTAGAATCTATATTTTTGCAAGCTCATCCGCGTGCTCCCGGATATACGCGAGGATCAGCGGCTCAAGCGAATGCTTCTCCATCAGGTGCGCAAATTTTTCATCGCACTCCATGACGAGTTTGTAGTCGAGTGAAACGCTCTCATTGCCCTCATCAAACATATCGTACTCCTGCTTCACGGGCAGATAGGCCTTTTCCGCGCCCACGGCCCGGACCGCCTCCACCAGCTGGCCTGTCAGCGGCTGCGTGCTCTGGCGGAAAAAGTCGCTCAGCTTGCCCTGGCCGACATCGTCCATCAGGAACCAGAGCGCATATACGTTGCGCGCCGCCTCCGGGTAGTCCTGAAAGCTCGCGTCAGGCGTGCCCGTCTTCTGCAGGCTGACCTGGATATTTGCCGCCACACCCTGAAAGAGCCCCTCATCCCCGGAGGTGCGGATCTTCTCCGCACTCATACGGTTGTCCTCCCCGCGCAGGCGCTGGGCATTCTCGATAAAGGCCATCTCCTTCCGGTGGGCCTCCCGCATCTTCCTGCTGCGCTCGATGGCCTTTTTCCACAGGAACACCACGCCGATGATGAGCAAAATCAGAATCAGCCACAAGTACCAGTACTCAATCAAGATCTCCATTATTCTTCCTCCTGAAGCAGTTTATAAATTTCTCCCTTGGCGCATCCGCTCGCCTTCGCGGCCTTTTTGGCCGCCAGACTGGGCGGGTCCCCGGCACGCATCCACTCCCGCGCGGCCTGTGCCGCCTCCTCAAGCGTCATCCCGGCCCGCTCCCCCTCAGGAGCACCCGCGAGGATGAGCACGATCTCCCCCTTGAGGTGCCCGTCTCCGTAGTCCCGGACGGCCTGTTCCAGCGTGGTGCGGATGACCTGCTCGTGAATCTTGGTGAGTTCGCGGACGATGGTGATCTCCCGATCGCCAAAGGCCTGCGCCAGATCCTTTAACGTATTGGCGAGCTTGTGCGGCGCCTCATAAAAGATCATGGTGCGCTTTTCATCCTTCAGGCCCTCCAGATGGTCACGGCGGCTCTTTTTATTGACGCTCAAAAAGCCCTCAAATGTAAATCGCCCCGTGTGCATCCCGGAGAGCGCCAGCGCCGCGATCAATGCTGACGGCCCGGGGACGGCGTTGACCTTGATCCCCCGTGCATGGCAGAGGGCCACCAGATCCTCCCCCGGATCCGAGATGGCGGGCATCCCCGCATCCGTCACAATGGCACAGCTCTCACCGGCCAGAATCCGGTCCGTAATCATCACGCCGCGCTCGCGCTTGTTGTGCTCAAAGTAGCTGACCATCGGCTTTTTGATTCCAAAGTGGTTGAGCAGCTTGAGCGTGACCCGCGTATCCTCCGCGGCGATAAAATCACAGCTTGACAAGGTCTCCACGGCGCGCGGGGACAAGTCCCCGAGGTTTCCGATCGGCGTGCCGACCACATAGAGTTCCCCGCTCATCATACGCCTCCGTTCAAAAATTTTTCCATCTGCTCCGTGCGCTTTCCGTCCGCAGCGCGGGAGATCAGCATCGTCTCCATTCGCAGGCCGGGCCTCCCGCCGAGGACCCCCTCGATCAGCATCAGCCGCGGCTCTTTCCCCGGACATGCCGCCACCGGACGCATCCGCTTGGGCTCAATGCGTGATGCTCGCATGGCGCACAGCGCATCGCACAGCCGCTCCACGGGGAAGCAGACACACAGCCGCCCGCCCTGATTGAGCACGCGGGATGCGCAGCGGCAGACGGTATCAATATCCGCCATGGCATCATGCCGCGCAAGGTCAGCCGCCCGCTCACGGCTCGGATATCCGCTGCCGGACCGAAAATAGGGCGGGTTCATGGTGACCAGATCATACCGCCGCCGCACCGAACGCCAAAAGTTCCGGATATCGGCGCAGACGACCTCCATCCGCTCCTGCATGCCGCTTTTCTCCGCCCCCAGGCGTGCGAGCGCGCACGCGCGCTCTGAGAGATCCACCGCCGTGATAAAAAGCGGCCGCTGTGTGCGGCACCACAGCAGCGGAATAATTCCGCACCCGGTCCCAAAGTCACAGGCCCGCTCCGAGCGTTCCGCACGGGCAAACGAGGCAAGGAGCAGGGAGTCCTCATTAAACGTATGCGGCGGGGCCGTACAGGCAACGATCCCCCCGCCGAGCTGTTCCAGATGAAAATCAACATTCACGACATTGCCACCGCGCAATTCCTATTGATCCAAAAGATACCGCACTTATCATATCATAAAAACGCCGGCAATACCAGCGTACAGGTAAAGAAAAAGCGGGAGAAAAAACTCTCTCCCGCTTTCTGGTTGCACTTTATTGCATGCACTTATGCCTGCTGGGGAGCACCCACCGGGCAGGTATCTGCACAGGCGCCGCACTCCGTGCACAGATCCGGATCGATGACATACTTGCCGTCGCCCTCGGAAATGGCGGATACGGGGCACTCAGCCTCACACGCGCCGCAGGAAATGCAGTCGTCAGAAATATGATAAGCCATGATATGTACCTCCTTTTATGGTTCATTACATTTAGAATTGTATCACTAAATTCGTAAAAATCAATAGAAAATTGCAAAAAATTTTGTGTTAGTTACGGCTAACTGTACGGTTGCACAAATTTGTGTAAAAATTTTTTCTCCTCCCTTGACAGAATCAAAAATTTCCTTATAATTCTTACCATAATAGTTCCCTGAACATACCGGCAGGAGGTTTCATATCATGTCCGAATCCCTCACCTTTACGACCGACGCCAACTCCGGAATCGTGCTGAAAAAGAACAGCCTGTTCTGGCAGGGCGGGCAGTACCCCGCCTATATGATCCTGAGCCTGAACCAGATCTGCGAGCTCAGCAGTATGGTGCTGAAAACGCCCAAAAAGGGCTTTACGCGCTACCGTATTTATACCAGCCTGGACGGCCGTGACTATTCCCTTGCCTACCACAAGACGGCGCCGGAAAAGTGCCCCGCCGACGGCGAGACGATCCGGCTCAGCGGCAGGGCCGCATATCTGATGGTCTATATCGAATACTGCTCGGAGAGCGTCAATGCGGTCATTGAGCGCCTTGAGGTCTGCGGTGAGCCCACTGGGGAGCCTGTCCCCGCCGTGCCGGAAATTACGGTTCCCGACTTTGAAAATACCTCCTATGCCGCCCCGATCACGCCGGAAGATACTGTCCGGGAGGTGTACGGCATCATCGGCCGCGTGCTCGGCCCGGAATACCGGGACTGGTTTAAGCTGGTGCTTGACCCTGCGGCACAGGGCTTCACGCTGGAGGATGCCGGCTCCCAAATCGGGGTGACGGCCGCCACGGGCGTTGATCTGGCGGCGGGTGTGAACTACTACCTGAAATATTACTGCAATGTGTGCATCTCCCAGCAGTCGCGCAACACGGAGATGCCCTTTGAGCCCGTACCCGTGCTGACCCCTGTCCATAAGACGACGCGCGCCGCTGTGCGCTACGCCTACAACTACTGCACCCACTCCTACACCATGCCCTTCTGGGGCGAGAAGGAGTGGCGGGACGAGCTGGACTATCTGGCCCTGAACGGCGTGAATGCCGTACTCGATCTGACCGGGCTGGAGGAGGTCTGGCGGCGCTTTTTGACAAGGCTCGGCTACCGCCGCTTTGAGATCAAGAACTTCCTGACCGGCCCAGCCTATTACGCCTGGCAGTACATGGCGAATATCTCCGGCTTCGGAGGACCGATCCATGACTCCTGGTTTGAGGAGCGGACGGAGCTGGCGCGTAAAAATCACCGGATCATGCGCACGCTCGGCATGTCCCCCATCCTCCAGGTCTACAACGGGATGGTCCCGGCCGATATTGAGGAGAAGCGCCCCACAGTCAAGCTCATGCCCAGCCAGGGGCTGTGGAATGGATTCCCCCGCCCTGCGGCGCTCAAGACAACGCACCCGTGCTATATTGAGCTGGCACGCCTGTTTTATGACTGCCAGCGCGAGGTGTACGGCGATGTGACGCGTTTCTTTGCCGGGGACCTGTTCCACGAGGGGGGCAACTCCGGGACCATGTCCGTCAGTAAGGCGACGCAGATCGTGATGGATCAGCTGCTCGACTACCGCCCCGACGCCCGCTGGATCATCCAGGGGTGGGGTGAAAATCCGCGCAGCTCCATGCTCAGCGGGCTGCGCAAATACCGCGACCACTGCCTGATTCTGGACCTGTACGCGGAGAAGCGCCCGCTGTGGAAGCAGCGCAAGGAGTTCAAAAAGCGCCCGTGGGCGTACTGCGTGCTGGTCAACTTTGGCGGGCGGATGGGCGTCAACGGCCCGCTGAAAACCGTGTTTGACGATTTACAGGACGCCATGGCAAACGCCAAATATTTCACGGGCGTAGGCATCACACCGGAGGCATCCGGTATCAATCCGATCTTTGCGGACATGCTCTTCGACATCATGTGGGGCACGGACCTTACGCTGGACCAGTGGCTTGAGCACTACGCCCGCCGCCGCTACGGGGAGAGCGAAAACGCCTACCGCGCGCTGAACATCCTGAAAAACACCGCCTACGGCGTGGAGACATGCGGCACGGCGGAGGGGTCTCCGGACAGCCTGCTCAATGCCCGCCCCTGCCAGGATGTAAAAAAGGCCTCCACCTGGAGCGATACGGATATCCGCTATGACAAGATCCTCTTTGAACAGGCGGCGCGGATGCTCGCGGAGGACTATGATCGCCTGAGCAAATACGACACCTACTGCTGTGATCTGGCCGATGTACTGCGCCAGGTGCTCGCCAACGCTATTCAGGAGTACACGCACAAGATCGATGCGGCACTGCGGGCAAAGGATTCCGCATCGTTTGACAAGTATGCTCAGAAGCTGTTGGGCGCCGCCGACTGGGTGGACAGCATCTCCGCCGCCCGCCCGGAGACGATGGTGGGCACGTGGATCCAGAAGGCAAAGGACCGCGCCGCGGACACGGACGACCTGCGCCGGTACCTGTACCCGTTCAACGCCCGGGCGCTCATCACCACGTGGGGGGCCCTGAAGCAGGCAAATGACGGCCAGTTGAAGGACTATGCGAACCGTCAGTGGTCCGGGTTGACAAAGGACTTTTACAAGGCGCGGTGGGCGGCCTACCTGAACGCCGCACGAGAGCAGCTCTCAGGCGCACGTCACCAGGAAACCGACTGGTTCCCGATGGAGTGGCACTGGGTGCTGGATGAGAAGGAATATCCCACCGCGCCCGTCCCGCTGAACCTGAAATCCGCCGCGGAGAAGATTTTGGAAGAATATAGCTGTCAGGAATAAACTCGACATATCAACAAAAACAGTACAGTCCCCGGTAGAATGCTTCCGGGGACTGATTTTTTGCTTCGCCTTTTCTCCTCTCTACCACCAGTAGACAGCAAAATAAGCAGTGAAGTTCAGCTTGGATCATCCCGCAGTACCGGGAAGCGTCATGGTCACCATGAACCCGCCCTGGGGGGCGTGATCCATCTCTACAGTACCGCCGTGCGCCTGTGCGATCTGGCGGACGATCAGCAGGCCCAGGCCGTGGCGCTGTTCGCCGGTGCCAGAATCGTTAAACATGTAGTGCGGCGTATTCCGGAGAGATTTGAGCTGGGCGTCCATGACGCCCACGCCGTCATCCGTAACGGTAATGCGGCACCGTTCCCCCTCCCGCGCGACTGTGAGCGTGATCGTGCATCCGTCCGGATTGTGCACCTGTGCGTTTAAAATCAGGTTGGAGAGTGCGCGTTTGAGCAGATCGGGGTCTCCGTCCACGATGCACACCGTCAAATTTTCATCCGTGGCCCACTCGATGGGATACTGCCCCTCCGCATCCATATTTAAAAAGTCCACCGCGATCCCGCGCGCCAGCGCCACCACATTGACCGACTGGCGGTGCAGAGGCTGGACGTTGTACTCAAGCTTGGAGGCCAAATTCAGGTCATTGACCAGATTTTTCATCCGCAGGCTCTGGAGGCGGATGATTCCTGCCTTTTTGCGTCCCTCTGCGGGCAGGGACGGGTCCTCCTCCAGCTGGCTGGCGTAGCCCATCACCATGGAGAGCGGCGTGCGGATATCGTGCGAGACCCCGGCGATCCAGTTGGCGCGCGCAGCGTCCTTCTTTTTCAGCTCATAGTCCTGCGTGCGCAGCTTTTCTGATGCGCGGTTGACAGACTTTGCCAGTGAGGAGAAGAGCCCCCGCTCCTTGACGTACACCTCCTGCCCTTCGGGCAGTGCCTGAATGCCCCGGATCAGCGGCCGGATCGGGCGCAGGATTCCGGTGACCACGACAAGATAGATGACCAGAAGCGCGATGATATTGGCGAACAGGAAGATAAAAAGCATCTTTGGCGCGTTGGCAATCAGTTGATAGTCATAGGTGTTCCACATTAATTTCCAGAGTGCGGTCTTGGGATAGCCCATCAGAATCAGATCGTCCCCGTGCTCAGCCGTGGTGATGGGGTAGTCCGCGATGTAGCCCCGGACAGCCCAGGAGAGATCGGCAATGCTGTACTGGAGCGGCACCTCCGCCGGCAGGCCGTCGCTGTGCCACACCGCCTGCCCGCTCCCATTTTCGACCAGAATGGCCCACGCCCCGCTCTGCTCCAGAAGCTGCTGCCCCTCATCGGCAAGGGTGTATGTCTCCCCCTCCTGCGTCAGGGAGGCGGAGACGGACTCGGCCGCCTTCCACGGGCTGCCGTTGCCGATCTGGTTGCGTGCAAAGCCGATCAGCAGCGCCACATTCAGGATCAGCAGGATCAGCGTGGCTATCGTGAGAACGGCGACGAAGCGGCGGATCAGTTTTAAGATACTGCTCATTTTATCCCCTCCGTAATCAGCTTATATCCGAGCCCTTTAACGGTAATCAGCGAGACCGGCTTGGAGGGATTGGCCTCTATTTTTTCACGGATGCGGCGGATATGCGCCATCAGAGAGTTCTCGTACCCGTAGGGATTATCACCCCAGACCGCCTCGCACAGCAGATCAATGGTGACAATCTTCCCCGCGCTGCGCCACAGGGCGCGCAGGAGTTTGAATTCCGTGGCCGTCAGGGGGATACGCTCCCCGTTCCGGATGACCTGCGCGCGGTCAAAATCCAGCACACAGGCGGCCAGGTGGACCATTCCCTCAGACGGGGCGCTCACCTCCCGGTAGCAGCGGCGGAGGACAGCGCCCACGCGCAGGATCAGCTCCCGCGGGAGGAACGGCTTGACAATGTAGTCATCCGCCCCAAGGCCGAGGCCGCGGAATTTATCCTCATCCTCCCCGCGTGCGGTGAGAAAGAGTACCGGGATATCCGTCATTGTACGCAGCTGTTCCAGCAGGGAATAGCCATCCCCGTCCGGAAGCATCACGTCCAGCAGAGCGAGGTCCGGCCGCCACTCCCGCGCGACATTGAGCGCCTCATATACCGTTTTGGCCGTTTTTAAGCGTGTATACCCTTCCGCCTGTAAAATCAGCTGTACCATATTCAACAGATCCTGCTCATCGTCCACGAGCAGGATCTTTTTTGTTTTCAAATATTCGGAACTCATTGCGTTCACCTCACGTGTAACAGTATACCACATGGGAACAGCGGCGGCAGCGGATTTTAGGAAATGTAAGGTTATTGTAAGGCGGCTGGAAAGGGGGCGCAAGGTGCAGCGGGTATGATAGGTCCAGCGAAACGAAAGGAGCGCAAGCATGAACATGATTGAAACGCAAAACCTGACCAAGCGGTACAAGGACTTTACCGCTGTATCCAACTTGAATTTGCACGTCCAAAAGGGGCGCATATACGGATTCCTCGGCCCGAACGGCGCGGGAAAATCCACCACCATGAAGATGCTCCTCGGCCTGACGGCTCCCACTTCGGGGACCTTTACGGTGAACGGGATGACCTACCCCGGCGACCGGATGCGGATCCTGCGGCAGGTGGGATCATTCATCGAGTCGCCCGCGTTTTACGGGAACCTGAGCGGGGAGGAAAATCTGGAGATCATCCGGAAGATCCTCGGCGTGCCGAAGATCTGCGTATCCGAGGCGCTGGAGACCGTGGGGCTGACCGATCACCGTAAGCGGCTGGCCAGGAAATACTCCCTGGGCATGAAGCAGCGGCTGGGGCTGGCGGAGGCGCTGATCGGCCAGCCGCCCGTCCTGATCCTCGATGAGCCGACCAACGGGCTGGACCCGGCCGGCATCCATGAGATCCGCACGCTGATCCGCTCCCTGCCCCAGCGGTATGACTGCACGGTGCTCGTCTCCTCCCACCTGCTCAGCGAGATCGAGCTGATGGCGGACGACGTGGGGATCCTCAACCACGGGCGCCTGCTGTTTGAGGGGACGATCCCCCAGTTAAAGGACCATGCCGCTCAGATGGGGCTGCCCGTGGACAATCTGGAGGACACCTTCCTGGCGATGATTGAGGAGGACAACCGGAATCGGAGGGACGCGCGATGACCTTTCAGCTGGAACTCAAAAAACTCAAACGGACCGGATTTTTCCCGGCAATTCTGGGGGGTGGGCTGATCGCCGCCGCATTCCCAATTCTCAACACAGCCGCGCGGCCGGAGATGTTTATCAGTCAGCCGCTCCCGGCGCTGGATATCCTGATGAACGCCAACAGTCAGATGATCGTCATGCTCAACCTGTGTCTGGCGGTGATCGGCGCGTGCATGATATATCACACGGAGTTCTCCGGCAACGCCATGCAGAAGATGGAGAGCCTGCCGGTCAGTGTCGGGAAGCTCTTTTTTGACAAGACGGCGATCCTGCTGATCGCATTGTTCGCGGCGCTGCTGATTGAGCACATGGCGCTGGCGTTCTGCGCGCTTTACTGGTTCCCCGAGCAAAGCGGCCTTTTCACGGCGCTGCTCAAGAATCTGGAATATTCCTTTGCGCTGCTGATCCCACCGTGCATCATTCTGATGATCTTTTCCTCCCTGTGCCGGAACATGTGGATCACACTGGGGGCCGGTGTGATCTGCATCTTCACGGTCAGCGTCCTGCCGACCGATAACAGGATTCTCTCCTTCTTCCCGTTCTCCCTGCCATTCCAGACGCTGGCGGGCGCAGAGGACGCCAACTGGATCTTCGTCACGCTGGCGGGCTGTGCCGCCGAAATCGTGCTGGCCGTACTGGCAGAGGCCGTCATCTTAAAAGTCAGGAGGCACTGCGCATGAGCTTTTTAAAACTGATCGGGGTGGAGCTGAAAAAGATCCGCCGCTCCCATATCTTCTGGATTTTGCTGATCCCGGTGATCCTGCTGTGGATCCCGACGCTCATCAATTACGATTTTATCATGAATCCTGCGACCGACGGGCTCTCCCCAGAGCACAATTTCTTCATCCAGAGCTTTATGGGGCTGGCGTGGTTTATGTTCCCGGCGTCGATGGTCGTCTGCACGGTGCTCCTCATTCAGACAGAGCGCGGCCACGGCGGGATGATGAAAATGCTCGCCCTGCCCGTCTCTCCGGCGGCGCTGTGCATGGCCAAATTCGTTGTCCTGCTCCTGCTGGCGGCCGTGCAGGTGGCGCTGATGACTGCATTCTACTATCCCTGCGCGGCGATTGCCTCGCATTTGAACGACTATAACCTGATCCTCTCTCCGCTGTTCGTCCTGCGGGAGGCCGGGATCTTCTATCTGTCCGGCATACCGATGGCAGCCGTCTTCTGGCTGATCGCCGTGTGCGTACGCACCCCGATCTTCTCGATGGGAATCGGGCTCGCGTCCATCGTGCCGTCCGTACTGGCGATCAATACCAAGGTGTGGTTTGCCTATCCGATGTGCTATCCGTTCTACCGGATCATGATCCTGATGAGCGAGCTCCCGAACGGAGGTACAGTCCACATGGAGCTGATCCCACTGCTCCCGATGGCAATCGGCCTCACAATCGTCTGCCTGACAGGCGCGTGCCTGTTTTTTGGTAAAAGTGAAAGGAGATAATCTATTATGAAAAATAAAGTACTCACCGCAATTAGCGCCGTAATGGTGTTCGTCCCCTGGAGCATCTTTCTCTTTCGCATGCACGACTGGGCACTCCAGTCTCCCACTGCCGAGATCATGATCGGCTGTTACATCGCCTTTATGGTGTTTAGTGGTATCTTCACCAGTGTGTGCTACGTCAAGGGCGGTGTCAAAAACAAGCTGATGCAGATCTGTATGGTTATCAACGATCTGTACGCCTTCGGCGGCATCGTGCTCGGCGCGTGGGCAATCTATTCGGCACTCGCGTAGGAGAGACGGGAACACTCAGCCTGCGCATTACACACAATAAAACAAGCGTGTGACCTTTTTCCGCGATATTTTCCCCGCGGAACGGAACACACGCCTGTTTTATTTTTCCCTGTCGCCGTTACTTGTGAAGCGAACCGTGTGCGGCCACATATTTCAGCCCCTGCAGGAGCAAAATCACACCCCCGCCGAGTATAAAGAACAGGATGTTAAAAGACTGAAGTCCCATTGCGGGCTGAGGCGGATTGAGCGTGGCCGGGCCCATAAATACAGCATAGAGAGAGCCAACCATCAGCCCTAGGATCAGATAGACCATCTGCGGCCGAAATCGCTCGATCGCCCTGCGCAGCAATTTGATTCCCAGCAGAATACCGCAAATCACCCCTAACCCAAAGCAGATCAGCATCGGCAGCGGAGTAAAGTCAAACTGCATCAGACTGTGCAACCCATTGATAATCGGCAAGTATGTGCCCATAATCAGCAGCAGTGTCGATCCGGAGATGCCGGGCAAAACCATGGCTGTGATTCCGACCATGCCCGAGAGGAATACGTAAGCCGCACTTCCAAAACTCATTCCGACTGCGGACAACTGCGTACCGGACGGATGAATCAGCGATACACTGACCACAATCACTGCCCCCAGCAGTACATAGAGACCGGCAAAAGGACGGCTGCGCAATGCGGCCCGTTCTTCATAAATTACCAGCGGTATTGAAAAAACAATAAATCCCACGAACAGCGAACTGACTGCGTAAATATGTGTTTCAAATACACGGGATAGGATCGTGACGGCCAAAATCATCCCAACGATCCAACCAATCCCCAGTTTGAGTAAAAAAATGAGCGCCGCCTTTTTCTGTTTCATTCTCCCAGTGAACAAATCGTCCAGCGAGACGACAAACCGGTCATAAAATCCCAGCAGGAAAGCTACCGTTCCGCCGGACACGCCGGGGACACTGTCGGCCAGCGCCATACAGAAGCCGCGTACGGCGTTCAGGAACAGTTCCATTGCTTCCTTGGGAGGATGCTCCACTGCCTGCCGGCGCTCCCTTTCGGCCTGGCGGTCCTCCCTGCGCTGCTCCCTCGTCCTGCATACAAAAATAACAGGCATTTATATTCACCTCGCTATAATGATCCAAACAGCCCTTTCCGTTTTGGCTGTACTCATCATAGCAGTTTCAATTAAAGCATGGGCAACGGAACAATAAACTCCAGTTAAACAAAGCAGAAACATAAGGGTAATCCCATGGGAAACGGCCTAGCACGCACCAAGCCGCTATTTTATTTCCCGTCCGGATCCTCCGCCTGCTCATCATCCCCGTGAAAACGATAGCCTGCTCCGCGTACGGTCACAATATATTCCGAGTGTGAGGGATCCCGCTCAATTTTTTCACGCAGGCGGTTGATATGCACGGAAACGGTTGCATTATCCCCCAGCGCATCGTATCCCCAGATCCTCTCATACAGGCTCTCCCGACTGAATACGATATCCGCGTTCTGCATCAGGAAGGTCAGCAGCTCATACTCCTTGTTTGTCAGTTCAATCTCTTTTCCGCGGACATAGACACGGTGGGAATCCGTGCGTACCCGAATCTCTCCAGCTGAAAGCTCCGGATGTACCGAACGGCTGTCCTCCCCCTTCAATCGGGTATATTGGGCCAAATTGGCCTTGACATGGGCAATAAGAACATTGGGGGAAAACGGCTTGGTGATATAGTCATCCGCACCGATTCCAAGCCCGCGGATCTTGTCAATATCATCCAACCGTGCCGTCACCATGATAATGGGAATATCCAGTGTCTTGCGAAGTGTGCGGCACACGGAAAACCCATCCATACCGGGAATCATCACATCAAGCAGAATCAAATTATAGTGCCCCGTCCGCCCCATGGCGATTCCATCCGGCCCTGTAGAGGCAATATCCACCTCAAACCCATTGACCGTCAGATAGTCCCGCTCAATAGCAGCAATGGATTCATCGTCCTCAATGATTAAAATTCTTTTCATGATCGGTCTCCCCTTCCATCACCGGCAGAGTGATCGCCATCCTCAGTCCACCCTGAGAGAGATTCTCCGCATGGATAGCGCCACCCATCCTGTCCACAATTTTTGCGACAATGGCCAGCCCCAGCCCGCTGCCTTTATGCGGATTTTTCCGGGCGGGATCAGCGCGGTAGAAGATGTCAAACAGCTTACCCAAATCGCTTTGCGCAACCCCCGGCCCGTCATCATCCACCAACATTCGGAGCAGGTGTCCCTCCGTCGTCATCGTGATGCGGACATGCCCGGTACCATCCTTTTTATACTTTGCACTGTTATCCAGCAAATTGGTCAAAACACTGCGGAAGTAGGTGGGATCCGCATAGATCATGGTATGTTCCGGATGGGAGACGAGCGTGACAGAAAGTCCGGCCTTTTCATAGTCCTCACGCGACGCCTCCACAAAATCGGCCACCTCCCGGCCTGCATCCAGCTTTTCCGGGAAATAGGGATAATCGCCCATATCCATTTTGGAGAACAAAAAGAGCTTTTTCACCAGCCGGTCAATGTCCGAAGTTTTAGCCTTAATTGTAGACAGATATTGCCTCTGCTTTTCCGGAGTATCGGCCACGCCGTCCTCAAGGCCCTCAACATAGGCTAGGATTGAGGTCAGGGGAGAACGCAGGTCATGGGAAATATCCGCCAAGAGTGCCCGGCGGTTTTCCCGATCTCTGCTCTCGAGCTCCCCGGAAATTTTCAGTCGCGCCGCCATCTCGTTAAACTCCGCACAGATTGGCCCGAACTCATCCGGCTCATTGTAGTCAATCCGAATATCAAGATTCCCTTCCCGGATTTGATGCACACCCGCGGACAGTAGATCTATTGGCTTTTCAATCCGCCGAAACACCCGCCGGGTCAAAAAGCGGCTGCTGATCACAACAGCTGCCAGTATCAGAAACAGCAGCAAAATTCCAAATATCAGAATTTGAATTTTCATGGTATGGCTCAGGCTGCTGCCCCTGGGGGTGTACAAATAGACCTGATAAGAATTCCCTGCCACCTCACCACGCCTGGCCAACAGCTCGTAGGAATTGTCCGCTGTCGTTCCAGTTCCGCCGAGAGCAGAAACTGCCTCGACCAATTTTCCAGAACCGGGAACCTCCTCTATTCCCAGGCGGAGAACCTCCGCATTATCCGAAAATACGCAAAAAAGCATATCATTTTCTTTCAGTTGCTCCTGCCATTTTTCAACTTTGCCGATACTGGTAAGCGGGTCCTCCTGCGTAAAAGCCTCCTGCACGATCTGGACGACATTTTCCTGCAATTCCTCCCGCCTCCAATCGGCGATGGGCTCTGAATTAGTCCCTCGGAAAAGGACGAAGTAAAACACCAGCACACCAATGCCCAGCAGGATAACCGTTACCACGGCCGGGATCACAACCGTAAGAATATTGGAAAGCGCAATTCTCTCCTTGATTTTCATCTGATCACAGCCTGTTCCACAAAAATTAACTTTTATTATACCAGCATCACTTTAAACTCAATATATCCATTACTTAAACGGAAAATAAAATTTATAATAAAATCTCAGCTTCCGGTCTTTTGGCCACTGCACAGAGCCACCCCTGCGGGTGACGGCAGAGACGTATGTCTGAAAATCCGGCATCCAAAAAGGCCCTCTCCAGTTGAGTTGGAGAGGGGATCTGCATCTCAACCAACCGGGTAACCTCCTGATAATGTACAGTGCCGTCACCGTCGTCCACCATATCGCATACAACGGCAAAGATTCCGCCCGGCTTTAACACCCGACGGACATCCCGGAACGCCTTCGGCCAATCGTTCCAGAAATAGACCGTTTCCACGGCCGTGATCACATCCACCGATGCGTCCGGGAACGGGAGCGCCCCCGCACTTCCAACGCGGATCACCACACGCCCGGCGGCGACATATTTTTTATTTTCCCGCGCGGCCTGCTCCACGCACAGCGGCGACCGGTCCACACCATATATGACGGCCTCCGGTGCCAGTGACGCCAGCCGTTTGACCGCCTTTCCGCCACCGCAGCCAATGTCCACAACCGCGCGCGCCATTTGCAGGTTAAGCTGTTCGAACGCCCACGCCGTCATCTTGGCATGGCCGATATTCATCTTGCGGATCATCAGCCTGCCCCAAAATCCCTTGGGGGCAGGGGCATTTCTGGTCAGCGGTTTAATTACCAATCTTATCACCTGATATACAAAATATTCTAAATATTAGTATACCGTTATCCAAGCGCGATATCAAGGACCATCATCACCAAAAAGCCGGCCATGACACCGAGTGTGCCTGTGTTGGAGTGCTCGCCGAGGTGCGCCTCCGGGATCAGCTCCTCCACGACGACATACATCATCGCCCCGGCGGCAAAGGAGAGCAGCCATGGCATCAGCGGCGCGATCCCCCCCGCGATCAGTACAGTCAGGATGCCGAAGACAGGCTCCACGATACCGGAAAGCGCGCCATAGAGAAACGCCCTGCTGCGCTTTACCCCCTCCTGCCGGAGCGGCAGGGAGATGGCCGCACCCTCGGGGAAATTCTGGATCCCCATACCGAGTGCCAGCGCCATTGCAGCCGTGAGCGCTGTGGGATCCTCCGCGTGCTGGGCCGCCAGCGCAAACGACAGGCCGACGGACATCCCCTCCGGGATGTTGTGCAGTGTGACCGCAAAGATAAGCATTGTAGTCCGCTTCAGCCGGGAGTGCGGCCCCTCCGGCTCTCTGGCGCCGGGGTGGAGGTGCGGGAGCAGGTAATCAAGCCCCAGCAGGAACAGCACGCCGAGCACAAAACCGCCCGCCGCAGGAATCCAGCCGATCTTCCCCTGTGCCTGTGCCTCCTCCACCGCCGGAATAATGAGTGACCAGACAGAGGCCGCGATCATCACCCCGGCGGCAAAGCCCAGGAAAATCCGCTGTAAACTGCCGGAGATACTCCGGCGGAAAAAAAGCACCGTGGCCGCGCCCAGCGCCGTCATTAAAAACGTGAAGCCGGTGCCGCATGCAGCCCAGAGAATCATGTTCATTACAAATCCATTTCCATACAGGGCGGTTATTTTGCCTTGCCCTGATTGGCGACGCTGTTGATTTTGGCGGCGATGGCCTCAGCGTCCCCCAAATACTGTTTGTGAACCACCTTGAAATCCCGGTCAAATTCATATACAAGCGGGATGCCGGTGGGGATGTTGACCTCCAGAATCTGCTCCGGGGTCAAATTTTCAAAGTATTTGACCAGCGCGCGCAGAGAGTTGCCGTGCGCCGCGATGATGACACGCCGCCCCTGCTCAATCTGTGGTTTGATCTCCTGCTCAAAGTAGGGCACCGCGCGGGCGATGGTGTCCTTCAGGCTCTCCGTCAGTGGGAGCTGGGCCGGGTCGACTTCCCGGTACTGGGCGTGGCCGCGCGGGCAGCGCTCATCCGTGGGATCAAGTGCCGGCGGGCAGACATCAAAGGAACGCCGCCAGATCTTCACCTGAGCATCGCCATACTTGGCCGCGGTCTCCGCCTTATTGAGGCCCTGAAGGGCGCCGTAATGGCGCTCATTGAGCTTCCAGGTCTTGATGACGGGCAGCCATTCGCGGTCCAGCTGCTGTAAAACGCCGTTGAGCGTGTGAATCGCCCGCTTGAGATAAGATGTGTAACAGATATCAAAATCATAGCCCGCCGCCTTGAGGACGTCCCCTGCCTGCCGGGCTTCCTCGCGCCCTCTATCGGAGAGATCAACATCTGTCCAGCCGGTAAACAGGTTCTGCCTATTCCATTCGCTCTCCCCGTGCCGGATCAATACCAGTTTCATGGTTTCCGCCATTTGAACAACCTCCTTAAATGTAGTATGCCGCAGGAACGGTATATTATATAGTTGCCAATGCTAACTATATAATATTATACACCTCGGAGGGGACAAATGCAACCACATCAAAAAAGGATTCCGGATGCACTCCATCCGAAATCCTTTTATCGATTTCCCGCCCAGATGATTTTACACCTGAAAAGCGTCGGCCGCAGACTTTTGACGCAGCAGGCCATTCCAGCGGCCTCCCCTTTTACAAGTGCAGCTGGTTGGCGTTGTCCCCGTCGGCCAGCATGACGCCGGCGGAGGGAAGTTTGCGGGCGCGGTATTTGTAGTCCATGGACAGCTCGCCGGGGGTGAAGACCTTCGCCTCGTTGACGACACAGCTGCGTTTCTGCGTCATGACATTGACGCCGATGGTGTCGCGCGTACTCTTGGGCAGAACGAGGGCCGTATTCAGGATCAGGTACTTGCCCGACGTGGAGGAGATCAGCAGGTCGCAGTCCTCCGGGATATACAGACAGCTGACGAGCGGCGATGCACCGGAGTAGGCGTTCATGAGCTTTTTACGGTTGGTCTTGGTCTCATAAGAACTGGCCAGAATTTTAGCCAGCTTGCCGTTGGCAAAGACAAAAATGATATATCCCTCATACTTCTGGAGCGGGATCATGGTGAAGACCTTCTCCTCCGGATCAAAGCCAAGCGCGGAGGGGATATATTCGCCCAGATTGCTCATCTTGGTATCCGCAAAGTCGCTCAGGCGCGCCTTGTACACCTGCTGCCTGTCGGTGAAGAAAAGCAGCTGTGTGGCGTTTGAAACCACCTCGCGGTAGACAACTGCGTCGCCCTCCTTGAGCTTGTTCTCCGAAGAGCGGCGGGCGTTCAGTTCCGGGACCTTTTTCAGGTAGCCATCGCGCGTGAAGGTGAGATCCACCTGGTAATCCGGGACCTCCTCCTCTTCCTCTGCGGAGTCGATCCCGCTCAAATCATAGCAGATATCTGTCTTGCGCGGCTGGCCGTACTTACGCACAATCTCCTCAAGCTCGGCGATGATGATCTCACGGATCTTATCATCGTCGCCCAGAATGCCTTTCAGCTCTGCAATCTGCTGTTTCAGGCTCTCCATGTCGGCGGTGCGCTTGAGGATATACTCGCGGTTGAGGTGGCGCAGCTTGATCTCCGCCACATACTCCGCCTGCGTCTCATCAATCCCAAAGCCGATCATCAGGTTCGGGACAACCTCGCTCTCCTCGTCCGTCTCCCGGATGATTTTAATCGCCTTGTCGATATCGAGCAGGATCTTGGACAGGCCCTTGAGCAGATGCAGGCGGGAGGACGCCTTGTCCAGATCAAACTGTGTCCGTCGGCGGACGCAGCCCATGCGGAACGATGTCCACTCGTCCAGCAGAGCCTTGACGCCGAGTACGCGCGGCACTCCATTTACAAGCACATTGAAATTGCAGGCAAAGGAATCCTCCAGCGGCGTCATCTTATAGATCTTCTGCATCAGCTTTTCGGGGTTGGCGCCGCGCTTGAGATCAATGGTGATCTTCAAGCCGCTCTTATCCGTCTCATCGCGGACGTCGTTAATCTCGCGGATCACGTTGGCCTTGACCTTCTCGATGATCTTATCAATAATGGCCTCCACGGTTGTGGTGGGCGGGATCTGCGTGATGTCAATACAGTTATTCGCCTTATCGTACGCATACTTGCCGCGCACGCGGATGCTGCCGCGCCCCGTCTCATACACGCTGCGGATGGCGTCCCGGTCATAGAGCACGGTGGCCCCCACGGTGAAGTCGGGCGCCTTGAGTGTATCCATCACGTCGTGGTCGGGGTTGCGCATCAGGGCGATGGCCGTATTGCACACCTCCGCCAGGTTAAAGGAACAGATGGAGCTCGCCATACCGACGGCGATGCCCGTGTTGGCATTGACGAGGATGGACGGGAACGTCACCGGCAGGAGCGTGGGCTCTTTCATGGTGGCGTCGTAGTTGTCGACAAAGTCGACGGTGTTCTTATCGATATCGGAGAAGAGCTCCTGCGAGATGGCGGCGAGCTTGGCCTCCGTGTAACGGGAGGCGGCCCACTGCATATCGCGGGAATACGCCTTGCCGAAGTTACCCTTGGAATCCACATAGGGGTGGAGCAGCGCCTCATACCCCACGGAGAGGCGCACCATCGTATCATAAATCGCAGCATCGCCGTGCGGGTTCAGGCGCATGGTGGTGCCCACGATGTTGGCCGACTTGGTCCGGCCGCCGGTGAGCAGCCCCATCTTATACATCGTATAGAGCAGCTTACGGTGCGAGGGCTTAAAGCCGTCGATCTCCGGGATTGCGCGGGAGAGAATGACGCTCATCGCGTAGGGCATGTAGTTGACCTCAAGCGTCTCCGTGATCTTCTGCTCCACGACGGTGCCCGCGCCGAGGATATGGGCGTTGGGGTTTGTCTCCTGCTTTGCGGGGCGCGGGTCCTGTTTTTTTCTTGCCATGTTTCAAACTCCCTCCTCAGCTGACGTCGATCAGATCCAGATAGAGATGGCCGTCGCTTGCGATGTGCTCCTTGCGGGCGTTCAGGTCGTTCCCGAGGAGCATCTCAAACTCGCGGGCCATCTCCTCCGCGCTGTCGGGTGTGACCTTGATGAGCCGGCGCGTGTCCGGGTTCATCGTGGTGAGGGACATCATGTCCGCATCGTTTTCACCGAGTCCCTTGGAGCGCTGGATGGTGGGCCGCGCCTTTTCGCCAAGCTCTTTGAGAACGGCCGACTTCTCGCTCTCCGTGTAACAGAACCATGTCTCGCCCTTATAGGTGATCTCATAGAGTGGTGTCTCCGCGATAAAGACGCGGCCCTGCTCGATGAGCGTGGGCATCAGGCGGTAGATCATGGTGAGCACCAGCGTGCGGATCTGGAAGCCGTCCACGTCCGCATCAGTGCAGATGATGACCTTGTCCCAGCGGAGATTGTCCAAGCTGAAGGTGGCCAGTTCCTTGCTGGCCTTGCCGCCCGTCTCCACCCCGCAGCCGAGCACCTTGACCAGATCGGTGATGACGTCGCTCTTAAAGATCTTGGCATACTCGCTCTTTAAGCAGTTGAGGATCTTGCCGCGCAGTGGGATAATGGCCTGGAATTCAGAGTCGCGCGCCTGCTTACAGGCACCGAGTGCGGAGTCACCCTCCACGATAAAGAGCTCACGCCGGGAGACATCCTTACTGCGGCAGTCGACAAACTTCTGCACGCGGTTGGTCAGATCATTGGAGGACTGGAGCGTCTTTTTCAGATTCTGGCGCGTACTCTCCGCGCGCACGCGGGAGCGCATGTTGATGAGCACCTGATCGGCGGCCTTGTCCGCATCCATCTTATTTTCGATAAAATAGATCTCCAGCTGATGGCGGAAGAAGTCCGTCATCGCCTCCTGGATGAATTTATTGTTGATTGCTTTTTTGGTCTGGTTTTCATACGATGTCTGCGTGGAGAAGGAGGAGACAACGAGCACGAGGCAGTCCTCGATATCCTGGAAGGTGATTTTGCCGTCGCTCTTGAGGTACTTGCCGCTCTGCTTGAGGTAGGCGTCAAACTGCGAGACGAACGCGCTGCGCACGGCCTTCTCCGGCGCGCCGCCATACTCAAGCCAGCTGGAGTTGTGGTAGTACTCCTTGAGTGTCTTTTTATTAGAGAAGCACAGGGCGCTGTTAATGACTACCTTGTAGTCGGGCTTGTCCGCACGGTCACGGCCGACCCGCTGGGTGGACCAGATCTGGACCGAAGTGAGCGCATCCTCCCCCACGTACTCCTTCACGTAGTCCTCAATGCCGTTTTTATAGCAATAGGTAAAGGTCTGCGGCGCGCCGTCGCCCTCATATTTGAGGATAAACTCCACCCCCGCGTTGACGACCGACTGGCGCTTGAGCGTCTCCTGGAAATAGTCGAGCGGAATATTGATATCCGTGAACACGGAGATATCCGGCTTCCAGCGGATGCGGGTACCGGTATCTTTTCCGGAATAGGGTGCCTTTTCCATTTTGCCGACGGGCTCGCCCTTTTCAAAGTGCAGCTTATAGCAGAATCCGTCGCGGTGAATCTCCGCGTCCATATATTCCGAGGCGTACTGCGTGGCGCACAGGCCCAGTCCGTTCAGGCCGAGCGAGAATTCATACATCCCGGAGGCGTCGTTGGTGTTGTACTTACCGCCGGCGTACAGTTCGCAGAAGACGAGCTCCCAGTTATATTTCTTTTCATTCTCATTATAATCAACAGGGATGCCGCGCCCCCAGTCCCGCACCTCAATGGAGGCGTCCGAATACCGGGTGACCTCAATGCGCTTGCCATATCCCTCACGCGCCTCATCAATGGAGTTGGAGAGGATCTCAAACGCGGAGTGCTCACACCCCTCCAGCCCGTCCGAGCCGAAGATGACGGCCGGGCGCTTCCGGACGCGGTCGGCACCCTTGAGGCTCTTGATCGTATTGTTCCCGTATTCCTTGCCGGTTTTTGCCATGGAATAACCTCCATAAAACAGCACCGTCAGCAGGGCCGCCCGGTGCAGGATGATCTTGTATGTTCCATTAAATTTTACACGATATCTGGTGGCAGTGTCAAGTTTTTCCGAAAAAGGAGCCCCTTTGAAGGATATTGTACCCAATCTTTGACAGAGCACTATTGGTTTGATATAGTACCGGTGATGCAAGGGATTCACCGAGAAACGGTGAGCGGTTGGTTCCTCTTTCTTCCCTGCTGTCAGCAGGAGGGAGGAGGTGTTGCCGATGGAGTACATAATCGCCTTTATGGTGATTTTACTGTTACTCGTCATAGCAATAAAAAAAGACTAACCGCCCTCCCGCAAAGATGTGGCGATTAGTCAAATCTTTATCTGCGAACCAGCCGTTCATCCGGCAGCTCTATATCCAAATTCAAGATTCTTGTCAACTGGACGCATAAGCGTCCAGTTTTATTTTCCCATACAATCGACATTTGCAAAAGGAAGCCCCCTGCATTCTAACACAGGGGATTCGTCTATGCGAGGATATCGTCAATCCTATCCAAAAGAGCCGGCTCCAGCCCGCCCGCCTGAACGGCACGTACATTCTCCTCCAGCTGCTCCGGGGTGCGCGCGCCGACAATCAGCGTGGTGACGGCAGAGTCGCGCAGCGCCCAGCGCAAAGCCAGCTCCGTCAGGGAAATGCCTGCCTCCCCGGCCAGTTCTTCCAGCCGGCGTGCCTGTTCGATCACGCCGCTGAGCTTCTCCTCCGTCAGATAGATGGATTTGCCGTGCACGCGGGAGTCCTGCGGAATCCCGCGGTTGTACTTTCCGGTCAGGATCCCCTGCGCCAGCGGGCTGAAGGCCGCAAACCCCACGCCCTTTTCCCGCAGCACGGGCAGCAGGCCCCGTTCCGGATCGCGGACCGTCATGTTGTAGCGCGACTGCTCGATCAGGCAGTGGACACCCATGGAATCGAGAAGTTTGACCGCCTTTTCCGCCTGCTCCGGGGAGTAGTTGGAGAGGCCGACGTACAGCGCCTTTCCGCTGTGGACAGCCTGCGCCAGCGCGCCCATGGACTCCTCAAGCGGTGTCTCCGGATCCATGCAGTGGTGATAGAACAGATCCACATATTCAATGCCCATCCGTTTCAGGCTCGCATCCAGGCTGGCAAGCAGATATTTACGCGAGCCGCCGCGGCCATACGGCCCCGGCTGCATGGTGTATCCCGCCTTCGTCGCAATGAACAACTCGTCCCGATAGGGAGAAAAATCCTGATGCAGGATCCGGCCGAATGTCTCCTCCGCACTGCCAAACGGCGGACCGTAGTTGTTGGCGAGGTCAAAATACGTCACGCCGAGGTCAAACGCCCTGCGGACAATATCGCGCGCGTTGTCATAGACGTCATAGCCGCCAAAATTGTGCCACAATCCAAGTGCGACCGCGCTCAGCAGCACGCCGGAGCGGCCACAGCGGCGGTACTCCATACCATCATACCGTTTTTCGTCCGCACGGTAGACCTCTTTTACATCATATATTTTCACACAGTACCCTCCCTAAAAGAAATCGCGCAGCAGGCAGCCCTTGCGGTAAAAGATCTTATATAGATCGGCATTCCCTGCGGACAGGCCGCGCGCGTCCAGATAGGCACCCAGATCGTACATCCCGAGGATCAGCGCAGAGAAGTCCTGAATATTCACTGTGAGATCCGGCGTACGATCCGTTTGGGACACAGAGCTGCATGCACCACCGTCAAAGCGCACCTCAAAACAGCCGCTGTTCTGTGGAAGCATCCCGTCTTCAATCTCCAGTACCACACACCCGCTCCCGCGGTAGGACGCCATCTTCAGGATAGGCTCGACCGCCGTCACGCGCGCCATGCCGCAGTAGCGTTTTTCCATCGCCGGATAGCCGAGGACAATCTCCGGCAGGCAGAGCTCGACCGGGAATTCCTGCGGCAGCTCAAAGGTGACGTACTCATATGTGGCGCTGAACCGGCCCGCAATGGACAGGATTCCGCGCAGGCCCTGCACATCCGCAAACGCGAAATCCTCCGGCGGAATCTCAATGGACGGGCGGCCGTTATACTCCACCTTTTTAAAGGCGGCATACGCTTTTGGCACTCCGCCTGGCCCATAATAGATATAGAGCTGGCGGTCCGAGTGATAGGGATCGTACTCGCGGTACTTTACCATCTCCTCCGCAGTTCGTACGCTCATCAAATTGTAATGCGCGGCGAACCGATTCCACACCGCGCGCAGTTCCTCAACACTGCCGCCCTTTTCAAAAAGACGGAAGGTTCCGCCCTCTATATACGGCATATGGCAGGTGGGCATTCTATATTTTACGACTGGTGAGACGGACGCGTACCCGAATTTTTCATAGTAGGAGTTGGAAAATGGGTGCAGCGTGGACAGATACTGCCTCTGTTCTACCATATCGGCGAGTGCACGGGCAAAGCAGGCGCGCACGCCGCCCTGACGGCGGCGATGCGGGCAGGTGGCCACATTTCCGATCCCGCTCATCTTTACATTGTTTCCGTCAAAATTGACCGTATAGTCGTTGCACGCGATGGTTGAGACAGCATTCCCTGCATCGTCGATCGCCAAATACGTGCGCCCCCAGGCGGAATCCTTCTTTTTCTCATAGGCGCGCTCAAACTGTTCGCCGCCCAGGTGAAAATCCGTCTGGCCAAAAAAGGCCACGGCGGAGATCATCTCCGCCTGCGCGATATTATCGCGATCTGTTTGAATCACTTTCATGCAAAGCTCTCCTCCCCCATTCATTTTACAGTGTCACCGTGCACCGCTGGCCCTTTAAAAGCTCAAAGGAGACGATCCCCTCCTGATCCGGTTCCAGACGTGTGCCGTCCACCTGCAGGCCCTGCGGCGCATAGAGCCGACAGGGACCCGATATTTTTGCGGTAATTTCGGCGTGCTCCAGCGCACCACCGCGCCATGCGATGTCCACTGTGAATCCGCCACGCGCACATAGCCCTTTCACGCTGCCATCCGGCCACGCCTGTGGCAGCGCGGGCAGCAGCTCCAAATACCCGGCGTGGCTCTGTAAAAGCATCTCCGTTACGCCGGCAACAGCGCCGAGGTTCCCGTCGAGCTGGAAGGGCGGATGGGTATCCCACAAATTCTCCAGCGTGCTCTTTTGCAGCAGGGCCCGGAATGTCTCATAGGCCTTCCCACCGTCGAGCAGGCGGGCCCAGATACACAGCTTATGCGCCTTGGACCAGCCCGTGTCCTTGTAGATGCTCCCGCTGCGGCGGGCGCGCTCCTGCCTGTCCTCAATGGAGACACGCGCCGCCCGCATCAGTTCGGGTGTGGCACGGGTCACCTGATCGTCCGGATAGACCGCGATCAGATGGGAGAGGTGGCGGTGGCCCTCCTCCACCTCGTGCTCCTTATCAAAGCCGCGGTTCTCCCAGGTATCCTCCTCAGCCCACTCCTGAATCTGCCCCCACTTACCGATCTGGAGCGGACGCAGGAATTCAAGCTGCTTTTTGAGCTTACGGATCAGCACGATATCGACATGGTCGCTGCGGCCTGCCCGGTCAAGCGCCTCCGCCGCGCGGATCGTATCGCGGTAAAGCTGGCGGATAATGGTGCAGTCAAACGTGTTGCCGATGGTGACCGGTCCATGCTCCGGCGAGTAGGAGACGGGCGGCACGGAGTACTCCCCATCTTTTACCAGAAGCTGGGACCAGAGCAGCGCACACTCCTGCATAGCGGGATAGATCGCGTCATGCAGGGCGTCGAGATCCATGGTAAAGGCATAGTAATCAAAGGTGTTCTGCGTCAGCCAGGCGCATGTGGTGGGCGCCCATCCGCCCCAGTGCCAGTTGCGCCCAGGGCCTGTAAAGCCGAACGGCGTACTGTACGTGTGGGCCAGAAAACCCGTCGGCTGGGTGGAATCCGGCTCCCCATCCGGACGGCGGGCACCGATGCCCGCATATTTACATGCGGCAATGCGGCCAGGACGGCGCAGGGAGTTGAAATACTCCAGCAGCGGCGGAACCGTCTCCGCAAGATTAGTGCTCTCCGCCGCCCAGTAGCACATCTGCAAATTGATGTTCAAATGATAGTCCGAGCGCCACTGCGGCGCGTTCTGATCGTTCCACACGCCCTGCAGATTGGCCGGAAGGCTCCCCTCCCGGGAGGATGCAATCAGTAGATAGCGACCGTACTGATAGTAACAGCTCTCCAGCTCCGGTGAGGACTGCCCCGCACGGTAATCACGCAGTAGCTCGTCGGTCATCCGGTCCGTTTCCCGCTGGCCAAGATCCAGCGTCACACGGTCAAACAGGGCCCTGTAATCGGCCTCATGATCCCTACGCAGCGCATCATATCCCTTTTCAGACGCGGCACGGACCCATTTCTGTGCCACCTTCATGGGGTCCAGGCTGCACCGGTACTCCGGAAAACGGTTGGCATAATCCGTGGCAGCGGAGAGAATGAGGACTGTGCTGTGCGCGTGCTTTACACGGATTCCGCTGCGGCCGGAGACGATCTCCCCGTCCGACAGAAAGGTGAAAAAGGCGCCGTAGCGCAGCCCGTTGGCATCCTTCCCCCCACGGGCGCCCCGGACCGTGCCGCTGACAGAGCAGGAGGCCCCATCATAGCGGGCCGTGCCGCCCTGCGCGCTCTGCGCAGTGAAGCGGAAGCTGTGGTCCGGCGCCGCGATCCGCAGGACAAAGACACGGTCCGGATAGCTCATAAAGCACTCCCGCTCATGGCGGCGCCCCCCTTCGGAAAAGGAGACCCGGGAGACAGCCGTACGCAGGTCCAGCGTGCGTACATAGTCCTCCGTGCGGCGCAGACCGTAAAATTTCAGATAGAAATCCCCAAAATTCTGAAACGCCCCAAGGCCGATGGTATCGCCCTCCAGGTCGCTCATCCGCCGGGCAGCCCGGCGGTAGTCGCCGTTTTTCAAAAGGGTGTAGATGTCGATCACGGTCTTTCCGCCATCGTCCAGCACGTTTCCGCCGTCATAGCCGGAAACCCCCGGCCCACCGGACCAGAGCGTCTTCTCATTGAACTGGATATGCTCTCTGGCCACACCGCCGAAGATCTTGGCGCCCATATACCCGTTGCCAACAGGGAGCGCCTCCCGCTCCCATCCCTCATGGTTCTCCTGGGCCGGATGCCGGTAACAGAGCACAAGCGGACTGTGCCGGAACGGCTGCGGCTCGCGCTTTTTCATAGACCATCATCTTCCCTTTCGCAATTATTCCGCCCTGAGCTGGCGAATATCTCTCCCGCAAAAGCAAAAATACTGATAATTCCCGGTGATTCTGGATGTGACGCGCGAGGTATACTTTTGCTCAAGTTCCTCAAGCGTCAGGTTGGTGCTGATAATCGTCGGGCGCCCGGTGAGCAGGCGCGTGTTGACGACATTGTAAATGACGGAAACCGTATAGGAGGTGACAAATTCCGCTCCCAGATCGTCCAGGACGAGCAGATCGCAGTCTGTCATGGCCGCCTCCGTAGATCCGCTTGATTGGGACGAACGGCCGAATTTTTCATTTTCCGCCCGGGTGAGCAGATTCGGGACGGAACCGTAGACGGCATTATATCCCCTGCGGATCACCTCGCCCGCGATAGCCAGCGAGAGATGCGTCTTCCCCAGCCCCGTGGCCCCGCAGAAAAAGAGACTTGGGGAGCCGAGATCAAAGTCCGCGGCGTAACGGCGGCAGTAGTCAAGCACACCCGCCATATATTCCCGCGGGGAGGAGCCGTCCTCCTGCGCGGTGGGATAGTAGTACAGATCAAAGGAATCAAAACTGCACTCCTGTAGGGGAGAGCTCTCACACAGGCGCTCATAGCTGTATTTTTCCAACAGGGACTGATAGCAGGAACAGATCTGATCCCCGATATAGCCGCGGTCACCGCACCTGGGGCAGGTGTACTGCGGTTTGATATAGCTCTCATCGTACCCGTGCTCCGTCAGGATGCGGCGGCGCTCCTCCTGTGCCTTCAGATTCTCATCGCGCAGGCGCCGGATGATCCTGGCACCGTCCTCCCCGCGGCCGATCGCAGAGGGGACCTGCATCCCGGAGGAGACAATCCGCTCCTGCACGGCGGCCAGCTCGGGAAATTTCCGCATCAGCTCCTCCCGGTGACGCTGCGCTGTCTGTTCCGCCTCCCGGCGCCTGCGCGCGATCTCCGCGGAGGCTTTCTCTACTACTTTTGCATCGTAGGCCATTATGATCCCCTCTTTTTCTTCTGATAGACGGGCGGATGAGCCGCCTTCTGCTTAAAACGGTCCAGGTCATAAGAGATCCCAAAGCCGCTCGCCTCCGTCTTTTTGGACCCCTGCTGAGGCACGGCACGCCTGCGGCGCTCCGCCTCATGGCTCTCCACCTGTGCCCGGGTACGCAGGCCATCCTGTGACCAGGAGGCCAGCATCTTGTTCATATAGGCAAAACTCGGCTTGCCGATCTTATCAATCGTCTTTTCATAGGCGAAATAGATCATATTTACATCAAAGCCAAATTTCTGCGTCCAATCATTCAGGAACTGCTGCTGCTGGGCGGTGGGATAGGGATTGCCATACCCCGTCAGGCCACGCAGGGAGGCCCATACACCATTGGTCCGGTTCAGGTATTCGATCTCCCGCTCCGCGCTCTCAATGGTATCAATCTCGCGGTCCGCCCAGTTCAGGGCCATCTTTTCAATATAGCTGACATTCCCCTTCCCGCGGGAGACGCAGTACTCCACAATCATCAGCACGACCTCCACGGGCAGACCGTACTGATCGTGCATCATGAGGAGCTTGGCCTGCGTGTCGTATCCAATGGTGCGGCCCAGCTTTTTCTGTGCCTGACGGAACAGGAATGCGATCTCGGGGGACTCCTGCGTCCTCCGGGCGATATCCTCGCTCAGAGGCTTGGCCGGCGCCAGGGGCAGATTGACCCGCTCCGGCGCGGGAGGCTCCGGCTCGGCGGGAGCCGGCGGGACGGCATACTGCGTTTCCGCTTCCGGCGCCGCCTCCCCGGCCGTACAGGAGACGATTCCAGCCTCCACCCAATACTGGATCGCATCCGCCGCATCCATGCGGGAAAGATTCAGGGCCTGTGCCGCTCCCTCGGCATCAAACGCGCCCGCACCGCTGCGCAGCGCCCACAGCAGCACTTTCAGCTGTGCGGCGCCGGCAAAACGCAGGTGCCTGTCCACAACGTCCGCCGGGACGACGAATACCGACCGGTAGGCCGATGGATTGATCTGATACTGCATAGCTGCTGACTCCACCCCTGACTGTTATTTCGTAAAAAAGCGGGGAGCTCCCCCCTCCCCCGCATTCTCTGCAATTATTATACCACCATTCGTCTGTGCGCCGGCACAGCACGCGGCGCAGCCGCAAGGACACCAGCCCGAATTGATGATACAATGTATTCCGGAACAGCCCAAATCTCTGACTTAGTTCTGTTCCGTGAGGTTATTATACTGCGGATCAGGCGCTCTCGGCGCTCCGCCGTCAGGCGGGGCAGGGCGTTAGCCCGGCTGATCCTGCAATACAATGTTCTCCGGAACAGCCCAAATCTCCGATTTGGTGCTGTTCCGTGAGGTCATTATACCACAAACGGGCACAAAAAAGTAGAGCGGATCTGCGAATAATCCGCTCTGAAGACAACAATTTACAAAATTGACACACTTATTTGTTTATAGTATCATTGGAATAGGGCAGGCCGGCCCGCACAATAATTTCCCCAATCAGTGCGGCCGCGGCCACGGCCGTCAGGGAGTCCCGCGCGCAGGTGGCGAGTTCCCGGCACCAGCGCATGAGCGTATAATATTCAGCCGGATAAGCCCCCGCGGCCATGTAGAGCAGGGCACAGGCTGTAAAGGCCAGCGCGCACGCCCCAGCCCCCAGATACAGCGCCGTGTGTGAAATGGGATTCAGGTGTGTTAGGCTGTTTTTCATTTCCCTCAGGAGTGCTCTCATCAATTATCACCACAGCCATTCTAACACACTGCTCTCAGCCGGTTCAATGAATAAAATTTACCGCAAAAGGAAGGGTTTGTATGATTACAGGACTGTCCACCGCCTGTTTTTATCCGATGACGACGGAGGAATCCCTGGAGCGCACCGGGGCACTCGGTTTCCGGACGGCAGAGATCTTTTTCAACTCCTTCAGCGAGCTGGGCGGCCCAATTCTGAAAAAGCTGGAGGAGACACGGGCCCGCTATGGGATCGACGTTGTATCGGTCCACCCGTTCACCTCTTTTGCGGAGGGATATATCTTCTTCAGCGAATACGAACGCCGCGTGGAAGACGGACTTGAACTGTACCGGCATTATTTTGATGCCGCGGCCCGGCTGGGTGCGCGTATCCTCGTGCTGCACGGGGGCAAGGCCGCCAAAAACATCCCCGCCGAACTGTATGCCGAACGGCTACACCGTCTGGTCCGCCTGGGGCATGAATGCGGAATCACCGTCGCGCATGAAAACGTTGTCCATTTCTCCTGTGAAAGTGTAGCCTATACAAAGGCACTGGCAGATCTGTTGGGGGACAATTTTTACATGACGCTGGACATCAAGCAGTGTGTGCGTGCCGGGCAGGATCCTTTCGCATTCATCAGTACGCTGGGACGTCACATCGTACACGTCCATGTCAGCGATCACGGTGTAAAGGGGGACTGCCTGCCACCCGGTGAGGGCGATTTTGATTTCCGCGCCCTGTTCCGCGCGCTGGACGGCGTGGGGTACACGGGCGCCTATATCATTGAGCTGTATTCCTGCAATTTCCGGGCAGATGCCCAGCTCACAGCAGGGGGGAATTTCCTCCGGAAGTGCAAATAAACGCGCAAGCATCTTGCCTTTACAGGTCAAAATGTGGTATACTGGTATTGCTTAAATTGAAATCGAGGAGTGAAAGCGTATGAAGTGTCCTTTCTGCTCTTATGAGGAGAGCAAGGTTATCGATTCCCGCCCCACGGATGAGGGTGAACGCATCCGCCGCCGCCGCGAGTGCATGAAGTGCGGCAAGCGTTTTACAACGTATGAGATCATCGAGAGCGTACCGATCCTTGTCATCAAGCGGGACAAGTCCCGCGAGGTATTCGACCCCGCCAAGCTCCTCAACAGCATGCTGCGCGCGTGCGATAAGCGGAGCGTTCCCATCGACGTGCTGGAGACGGCTGTGACGGATATTGAGCAAGCCCTGCAAAACTCCCTGGACCGCGAGGTCACCTCCAAGCAGATTGGGGAGCTTGCCATGGAAAAGCTTAAGGAGATCGACGAGGTTGCCTATGTACGCTTTGCCTCCGTCTACCGCCAGTTCAAGGATATCTCCACCTTCAAAGAGGAGCTCAACAAGCTCCTTGAGGGGAAGAGCAGCGGCAAATAAATTATCCTCTTGCAGCACAGGAAAAGGCCCGGGACAGTTCCCGGGCCTCTCTGTTTATTTACCTAAAATCAGCGGTTTGTTCCATCCGCTCCCTCCCGGGATGAAGCATCCTCTGTCCGCTCCCGGATGATATACTTGGGGCGGCCCTTGACCTCCTCAAAGATGCGGGCAATATAGTGGCCGATAATCCCGAGGCTGACCATAATCGCTCCACCGATAAACAGCAGCAGCAGAATCACTGTGGTAAACCCCTCCGCCGAGCGGCCCATACAGAACCGGATAAAGGTCTGGAGCCCCACGATGATAAAGCCGATCAGGCACGCGATGCCCAGCCCGGTGACGAGCTGGAGCGGAACAGTTGTAAAGGAGGTGACATTGCGCACGGCGTACCGAATCAGCCCCAACAGCGACCACTTGGACTGTCCGTGAGCACGCTCCGCCACCTCAAACTCCACCTCCGTAGACTTGAAGCCGGTCCAAAAGGTCAGCGCGCGGAAGAACGTATTGCGCTCCTGAAGGCTGACAAGCACGTCGACCACCTTACGGTCAAGGAGCTTGAAATCGGACGAGGCATTCAGATCCACCTTGGTGAATCGGCTCATCAGCTTATAAAACAGGCCAGCACTCATCCGGTGGAAGAAGCTCTCCTTCCCCCGGGAGGATTTGACCCCCTCCACGATATCATACCCCTCCTGCCAGAGGCGGTACATCTGTGGAATCACCTGCGGCGGATGCTGAAGGTCGCAGTCGATCACCACGCAGCAGCTCCCTTTTGCCTCATTCAGCCCGGCAAAAATGCAGGCCTCCTTACCGAAGTTGCGGCTGAGCGCGATCCCGCGCACAGCAGGGTCCGCCTGCGCCGCCTCCCGGATCCGGTCATATGTGGCGTCGCGGGAGCCGTCATCAATAAAGAGGAGTTCATAAGCGATCCCCTCCCCGCGCAGCACGGAAGCAATTGCCTGCGCCGTGTTCAGGATATTTTCCTCCTCGTTATAAGAGGGGATGACGACCGATAAAAGCCCGCCCATGAATCAATCCTCCTGTCCTCTGCCGCTACTGTAAAAATGTGGCGGCAACAATACTTTAATTATTATAGTAAATAATTGCCCCCAAATCAATGACTTTAGCCCACATTTATGGTAGAATAGGGGCGATATCATTTTCCGGGAGGTCTTTAGCATGAAAACAGGTCTTGTGCTGGAGGGTGGCGGGCAGCGCGGCATCTATACGGTGGGTGTGCTGGACTGCTTTGCCGACCACGGAGTCGAATTCGACTACTGCGTGGGGGTATCCGCTGGGGCGGCCAATGCCGTCTCCTATCTCTCCCACCAGCGGGGCCGCAATATCCACATCAATGCCGGATATGCCCGTGACAGGCGCTATCTGAGCCTGTATAACCTTGTTAAAAACAAATCCCTCTTTGGGATGGACTTTATCTTTGACGAGCTGCCCAACCACCTGGATCCCTTCGATTACGAGGCGTTCTTCAACTGCCCGACGCAGATGGAGGCCGGGGTCACCAATCTGGAGACGGCACAGGAGGAATTCTTTGACAAGGACAGCATGCGGGAACACTACTCCGATGTGCTCAAGGCGTCCGCCTCCATACCGCTCTTCTCCCCCAAGGTGATGATTGACGGCAAGCCGTATTATGACGGTGGGACAGCCGACCCGATCCCCTTTGAACGTGCGCTGGAACAGGGGTGTGACCGGCTGGTGGCCGTGCTCACCCGCGACCGCAAATATGTGGAGAGGCGGACGCGCGGCTGGCTGATCTACTCTAAAATTTTTAAGGCGTATCAGCCGATGGTCCATCTGCTCGACACGCGCCATCACATCTACAATGAGGAACGGCGGCGGCTCTTTGAGCTGGAAAAGGAAGGGCGCGCCATTGTCATCGCTCCGTCCCGCTCGCTTGAAATTACGACGTTTGAATCCCGGAAGGAAAAGCTGCTCAAGACGTGGGAGCTCGGGTACGTCGACGCCGCGCGGCAGCTCGAGCGCATCCGCGGTCTGAAGCGCTCCAGCTCCCCCGCTGTGAAATAGAGAAATTTTTTCGGCACATGGCGGCCCCCCAGCTCCCCTGTGTAAGGGGAGCTGGGGGAAGAATGTGCAAGCCGGCAGGTTCTACGAATCCAAAGCCTTCCCCGCGAGGGGAAGGGGGACCGCTTACACCCACAAAAAATTGATAGCGAGAGCGAACCGCCGCGAGGGCGTTTAAAACCGAACAGGTAAGCCGAGCGTGATTTTTTGCGGAGAGGAGGAGCGACGGAACACGTGAGCAATGATGTTTTTTTTGGAACGTCATTGCGAACGATATCCAGTCCGCGACGACGAGGATGAGGTGGATTCTGCGGATTATGCCGAGTTTCTGTAATCCGCCAAATTTTCCGCCTCATCAGTCGCCTTACGGCGACAGCTTCTGCTCCGCAGACGGGACCCTTTTGTCCGCTGTGCGGACATTTCCCCTAACAGGGGAATCGCCCTTTACACAAGGGAGGCTTTTGGGTTGCACAAACTTCCGCCCTGCAGAAAATGGGGGCCGGGAATCTGATATCAGGTTCCCGGCCCTATTTTTTATCATATCCCAATTTCAAAGGGCACGTACCGGGGGCCCCGGTGGATCAAAGCCCCCGGCACGCAACAAAGGGGTTACGCCCGCCCGGATGGAAAACGAAACACCCGGGCGAACGGCTATAAAATAGCCTTACTCAAACGGGACTGTATGTCCCATGCGCCTTACTTTGCACGGCGCCTGCGCAGGACGACACCCGCAGCTGCTGCGGCCGCAGCGGCCGCAGCCGTGAGGGCAATAGCGCTCAGCGCCGCGTCGCCCGTATCGACCGGGGACTCCCCGCTGCCTGCATCCGTGCCGGGCTCCGCAGGATTCTGCGGATCGCCGGGCTGTGTGGGATCTCCGGGCTCCTCAGAGCCGCCGGGCTGCGTAGGATCTTCCGGGATCTCCTCAAAGGCGGCCTCCACGGTGACCACGCCTGCCGGCATGGTAAACGTATATGTGCCGTCGCCGTTATCGGTCAGGGCAACATCGCCGCCGTTGACCTTCAGTGAGTCGGCCTTGAGCCGATAGCCCGCGTCGGGCGCGACAGTCAGGGTGACCGTGTCGCCCACCTGCGCCGTCTCCACATCCGCGGTAAGGGAGCCGTGCTCGGCCGTGCCGACCAGCACATCGTAATCGACCTTCTCAAACGCGGCTGTGATCTCCACAGCGCCCGCCGGCATGGTGAATGTGTATGTGCCGTCGCCGTTATCGGTGACCGAAACCGCGCCGTCATTGACCTTCAAAGAATCGGCTGTGAGCTGATAGCCCGCGTCCGGCGTGACGGTCAGGGTGACCGTGTCGCCGACCTGTGCCGTCTCGACATCCGCCGTGACGGCGCCGTTCTCGGCCGTGCCGACCGTCACAGCGTAATCACCCTTTTCGAACGAAGCCGTCACAGTGACGTCGCCGTTGGGCATTGTGAATGTATAAGTGCCGTTGCCGTTATCGGTTACAGCAACTGCGCCGTCATTGACTTTCAAGGATCCATCGACCAGACGATATCCAGCCTCCGGCGCGACGGTCAGTGTGACGGTATCATCAATGCCCGCCGTCTGAACGGAAGCGGTTACCGTACCGTTGTCCGCCGCAGTCACATTAACCGCATAGGGAATTTTTTCAAATGCTGCCGTGACGACTGCGTCTTCCGCCGTCATGGCAAACTGATAGCCATCCCCGGCAGCCTCTACGATGGAAGCGTCTCCATTGACCTTGACCGAACCCTCAACCAGGCGATACCCGGTATCCGGCGTGACAGTAAAGGTGACGGTACTGCCGTATGCTGCGGAACTCTGCCCCAGGGTGATCGTACCGCCCGTGACATCCTCTGCCGTAATATTGCTCGTCTTGACGGCAAAGTTGATCCAAAGCGTCACATTCTTGGCCGGCATGGTGAAGGAAAAGCGATTTGTTCCCTCAACCTTGTAATCCGGGAGTGCATCGTAATAGGAGGCCGTGGCGTTCGTGAACTCATAGCCTTCATCCGGCGTAACGGTCACATAGACCTTATCGCCGAAATGGGCCGTTGTCCCGCCGCCTTCGATGGCCGCCTTCCCTTTTCCGGTCTGCACACTGGAGGTAATAGTGTAATTTACCAGCTCAAAGTAATCGTCCGCATCCCCGTTGAACTTCACAGTGACCGGCTCCGGGGGCATTTTAAACTGGATGTTGGTGCCGGAAACTGTCGTCTGCACAGGCGCGCCGCTTTCCGTGGTAACGGTGAAATCGTCCGCCGTAATCGCCGCAGTCTTGACCTGATAGCCGGTACCTGCCGTCACCTGAATGGTAACCGTATTCCCGGCCATACCCGTGGTCCCCAAGACGCCAATTCTTCCGCCGTCCGTGGTTATGGTTGTAAAATTAATAGCGGAGATAATCTGCGAGCGGCTGCACCTGATCTCCACATTGCCCGCCGGCATGACGAAGCTGTATTTTCCGCCGCCCAGATCGGTGACCTGCTGGTTTCCTCCGGCCATCATTGCATATGCGCTAATGCTGTTGATTTTATAATTCGGGTCTGCGCTCTCGGCCGTAAACTCCACCACATCGCCGGCGCCGGCCGTGGCCGGGCCTGTATATTTCACCTGGCTGTTCGCGGTGATGGCGTACTGCTGCTTGGAGAGCGTGGCCGTCAGGGTCACGTCCTCGTCCGGCATGACAAACGTGTAGCCGTTGCCCGATTTGGTAAGCTCCACATCGCCGCCGTTGGCCAGCAGGGTCGCGCCGTCAAGCACATAGTTGCTGTTGGCATACAGATAGACCGTATAGGTATCGCCCTCATACCCGATGCCGTTAAGATTCGGGGAGATGGTGACGTATCCGCCCTCGATCTGCGTCGTTATCGCATGGGTGGGCGGGGCTACCTCCGTCTCAAAGTACATCTCCACATCGTAGTTCGGCATTTTAAAGCTGCCCTGCTCTGCGGGGGTGAAGTTTTCAAGCACCGTACCGTTTGCCGTGCGCAGCTGTCCGTCTCCCTTAAATCGATAGCCGGAATCGAGCGTGACGGTGTACTCCACCGTTTCATTCATTCCGATGCCGGTGGTCTTTGAGAACTGGACCGTGGCATTCTGAATCTCGCTGCTGGCGCTGAGGGCATACGTCGCGTCCGCCTCCGCCTGTGCGGAGAGCTTCACATCCTGCTCCGGCATCGTGAAGGTGAAGTTTTCGTGAATCGTTCCCATGTTGATGCCGGTTCCGCTCGTCACGCCGGTATACTGGAGGTCGACCTCCAGCTCCTCCCCGCTCTCAGGGTCTGTGATCTTGACACTGTCCGTGCGCATACGATAGGTATCATTGACGATAAAGTCCAGCGTTACCGTCTCGCCGGGCAGATAACTGCTCGTGCTCACGTGCAGCCCCTCTCCGACCGCCGAAGTGTCAATCTGATACGCCTTGGCGAACTTGGCGGTGAGGACTACGTCTTCATTTGGCATATTAAAGGTCCTGTAAATCCCGCTTGACAGCGGCTGCCCATTGATCACGGTCGTAGAGCCGGGCACGAGCTTGTAGCCATCGTCCGCACTCAAATTGTACGATACGCTTCTGCCGGGCCATACCGCGTCATAAGGTCCGTTATTCAGCGTGATCTTGCCGTTGACAATATCAGGATCCACTGTTACAGAGTGCTGTGCAGGCGTTTCCCCCGTGACAGTCAGCTCCAGATTAGTGGTGGAGACGACTGCATTCTTGTTCGCGCGGTCTTTGACTGTAAATGTGTATGTAAATGTTTGGCCTGCATGTGCCTCGGACAGGGTTGAAAACGAAAGCGCATAGGACAGTTTATCCGAAGCTATCACACGTCGATTGGCGGGGTAACTCCCCGTCAATGTGCTTCCTGCGTCAGGATTCTTTACAGTCAGCGTATAATCGGTCAACCACAGCTTGGCCTCCCCGCCCACGCGGTACTCGAGCTTGAATTCCTGATCCGCGTCGTCGGGGTCAAGCGTCAGCTTGTATGTCTCCCCGTCCGCGATGTGTTGCCCGTCAATATAGAGGCCGTCATCGCCGTCGGCCGCCAGGGCCGTGCCGATCGGGACGATCAGCAGCGCCGCAAGCACCGCCGCGACTATGGACAGGCGCTTTTTGTGCTTAAAAAATTGCATGTTATCATCCTCTTTTCCTGATACCGGCGCACCGGTATGTATTTGAATGCTTTATTTGAATCTGTGCTCAGGTATTTGCAAATGGGAGGCCTGTACCCTTCGGCTCCCCTGTGTAAGGGGAGCTGGGCGGCCGCAGGCCGGCCTGAGGGGTTGTCGGGTGACGGCCGTTGGCTTTTCGCGTTTCCCTCTGTCACAATCCCTCCGACCCGGCTTGCGCCGGGCCACCTCCCTTTACACAAGGGAGGCTTTATCTGTATAAACTTCCGCGCCGTACCTTCAGGGGAGGCAATTCAGACGTTACAGACCATTCACAGCCTTCCCCGCGAGGGGAAGCGCAAAAGGTTCCTACCCCCGGCCCCCTTGTGTAAAGGGGGCTGTCGCGCGGATGCGTGACTGGGGGATTGCCAGATGGAACGGATCGTTTTTTACTGGTCTAAACCCTGTCACAATCCCTCCGTCCCGGCTTACGCCGGGCCACCTTCCTTTACACAAGGGAGGCTTTTTGGGCTGTGCAGACTTTTGTCCTGTGCTTTTTTGCTTTTCTCTTTCACAGGAATATGGAAAATCACTCAATCCCACTGCCCGCACGCGTAGGGAACGCTGCCCTCAGCGTTCCGCCGCACAGATCGAAGGTTCGCGGAACGCCCCTGAAGAAGATGAATTTGGAAATCCTCTCCAAATTTGAATTTTCCCTTTACACAAGGGTTCCCAGCACCTGAACACGTGACCGGAGAGATTCCGGCAGACAGCCATTGCCTGTGCTTTCCGTCGGCTCCCCTCTCGGAACGTCGGGGGCGGCGTTCCCTACGAGATTTGTATAGACTTCCGCCCTTTACCCCCGCAAAAAGTTGATCGCGCCGCGGAAGCGTCGTGAGTGCGCTCGCAAGCGAACAGACGCAGCAAGCGGGACTTTTTGCAGCAAGGAGGAGCGACGGAATGCGCGCGGAATGACGTTCCGGCGGAACGGCGTTCCAAGCGATATGCAGTCCGCGACGACGCGGCGGCGTTCCCTACGGGGATTGTGCGTACCTTTTCGGCTTTCTCCGGGGAGGGCTGTTTGGCCTGTTCAGACCGCTCAGCCCTCCCCCTCCGAAAGCAAAGGAGTGCAAAAGGGACTATAAGCTGTTTTTATGCGCGGCGGCGGCGCAGGCCGGCCCCTGTCAGGAGGAGCGCGGCGGCGGATGCGGCCACAAGGAGCGCGAACGGCGCCAGACTGTCGCCCGTATCGGGGTCGCCGGCGGAGCCGTCTGTCAGGCCACCGTCACTGCCGTCAGACGGGCCGGCCGGGTTCTGACCGTCGTCCGTACCCGGGTCTGTCGGGTCCGTGGTTCCGGGGACGTCATACTCCTTCCCGGAGAGGAGGGAGGCCACCATGGGGATCAGCGTCGTCTTGGCCGCGGCGCGCGCCTCAGGCGTATCGCCCAGCAGACCGGTGACGAGTCCCGCCGCATCCGGCAGGAGCTGTGCGATCAGGCCGTTGACAACAGCAAAGTTCTCCTCATCCACGATCACGGCCGCCCACACATAGTCGAGCACCACCTTGAGCACGTCGCCCGCATCGGCCGGGGTGGCCATGGCGCCGAGCTTGTTCTCCAGATCCATCCCCGTGAGGGTGATGCCGAGCGGGACGTTCGTGCCGTCCGGGCCCGGAAGGATCGGAACCTCGTTCAGGATGGTGTTGAGCACGCCCTCCAGATTCAGGCGGTGGGTGCAGGTCTGCGGGATGGGGTTGGCCATATTGTCCGTGATCAGGGAACCGAGCATATCATTGAGTCCCTGCGGATTCATGAACGTGGCAAAAATCAGCTGCATAAACTGGCTGTCTAACCCTACGTTCAGAGCCGTCAGCAGTGTGGGCGCGAAATAGGCAAGCATGGGGGAGAGCCCCTGCATCGCCAGCGTGGGTTCAACACCCGAGAAGCTGGTTCCCTCCGCCGGCATGGCAATCACATCATACAGCAGGTTGGGCACCTGGGAATCCGCCACCGGCTCCACCCAGTCCTCAGACAGGGCCGGAAGATCGACGCCCTCGACCCCCAGATCCGCGAGCAGGTCGGTGATCTTGGGATACACGGCGTTCAGGAATGTGCCGAGCACCTGCAGGTGCTCATCCTGCGCGAGCAGCGGCAGCGCCCGCAGCAGCGTGCCCGCCGTATCGGCCCGGACCTCCACCACCACATCGCCGATAAAGTCCGTGACCGCCTCCGCCGTGACGAGGCCCTCGGCCGGCATGACGATCTGCGCTTTCAGGCCCAGCCAGTCGGATGCAAAGGTGTTGACGGCATCCCAGATCGTATTGATCGGGGTGAGGTCTGTCAGACCGGCCGTTTCCGATACAAAGATGAACCAGATATCATAAAACATCTGGAACCATTCGTTGAACTTCGCCCAGAAGCTCGCCTCATCCGTGACGCCGTAGTTGAGCGTGGTCAGGTACGGCACGCCGTTCTCATCGCGGGCGAAGACGTCCGCCACATCGTCCGGGATCGTATCGAGCGCCGCGGCGTACGGACGGCCGACCATCTGCGTGATCGTTGACATACTCGCCTTGAGATCGCTCGGAGTGCCAACATCCATCCCGAGCGGCGCAAGTCCCTGAAGCGAGGCGTCATACAGCAGGCCGATGGTATAGTTGGTATATACCGTCTTGTCGATGACGTTGACCCAGAGCTCCGTCTCCAGAATTCCGTTGAGCCCGGTGACAATGTCATCCATCATCTCATGCGTGATCCCCGGCTCATACGTCGGCTCATACGTCTCATCCTCCGCCGCCAGCGCGCCGGCGGAGACGCCGAACGCCATCGTCACCGCGAGCAGCAGACTGATGATCCTCTTTTTCATAAAACACCCACCTTACTTTCCTGAATTACTTTAGTCCGATAAAATATCGCCGAAAATGTCTGTCTAAGTCAATACAACCACCTCTGAAATGCGGAATTTAAAATCACTGAAAATCAATCGCCCTGACCCGGCGAAAGTGCGGCATGTAAGAAGTTTGCAAGGAGTTGTTCATTTTTTATTAATCAAATTATAGTGTTTTTTAACAAAAAAATCAACAAAAAAAAAAAAAA
>DVHG01000011.1 GCA_018712345.1 Candidatus Onthovicinus excrementipullorum
TGTTGTTTCCGTAGTCGTGCACCAGCATTGCATTGACTACCGAGACATAAAGCCCCGCGTCGTGGAGCAGCCAGGCCACTGGCGTATGGTAATTACCCGTAGATTCCATCACCACACGGGTCTCGCCGTCCAGGCTTTTGAGCAGTCCTGCCAGCTCGCTCAGTTCACTGGCGGTGTGGCGCACTTCAAAGGGTGAAACCACCACTTCTCCGAAGGGCCGCATGACTACAATCATGCTTTTCCCTTTGGAGACATCGATGCCAACGCAGTTCATTCACATTCCTCCAATACAAAGAATCTGCAACCGGAATCCATCTTTTCTCGCTGCCGATTCAATCTATTTTGTGACGCGAACTCTCCGGCATCCGGTGGCTCAACCTGCTTAAATCGAATGCTGCAACAAGAGGATGGCTGACAGTCTTTTTTTCGGACTTGTTAGCCCAAGGAGTGATAGGTCAGCCAGTTGCTCCTCTCATTGTAGCTTAGGCACGAGACGGAAGAAAAGCCGGACTGGCTGCCCGGCTTTCCTGTCCAAATTTATTGTAATAGGAGTGATTATAGCTTGGATTTCAGCCCGCGCCACGGATCGGTCGTCGCGATCAGTGACAGCGAATACACCGCCCTTTTGGATCACTTCGGGAACTGAAAAACGGCATGGCAAAATCCTGTGTGGGCTTGCCATGCCGTTGATTTTTTGGGGGATTATGCCTTCTGCGCAGACGGGCAGAACTCGCGCATGCAGCACCGGTCACAGTAAGCCCTCCGCGCGGTGCAGACGGCGCGCCCGTGCAGCACGTTGCGGTGGCAGTAATCGTTGCTCTCCTCCCCGGGGAGGAGCTTGCGCATGGCGACCTCCACCTTGTACGGGTCCTTGGTATCAACAAACCCCAGCCGGTTGGAGATGCGGATAAAGTGTGTGTCCGCCACCACCACACCGGGCTTGTGGTAAATATCGCCAAGGATCAGGTTGGCCGTCTTGCGTCCGACGCCGGGCAGGGCGGTCAGATCCTCCATGGTGTCCGGCACCCTGCCGCCATGTTCATCGCGGATCTTATTGCACATCCCGATGATATCGCGTGCTTTGCCGTGATAAAAGCCGCACGGCTTGACGATGGCCTCAATTTCCTCAAGCGGAGCCTCGCAGAGCGCGTCGAGCGTGGGGAACTTGTCAAACAGGACGGGCGTCACCAGATTGACCCGGGCGTCCGTGCACTGGGCAGACAGGCGCACCGCGATCAGCAGGCGCAGCGGATCGCGTTCCGTGAGGGAACAGATCGCGTCCGGATATTCATTTTTCAGAGCCTCTACCGCGAGAAGCGCGCGCTGTTTTTTTGTCATACTTAATCACCCTTACCGCCATTATACCGTATTTTATCGAGAAATGGAATATTGAATTTGCGGCGGCGGTGTGTTAATATAGAAAAGGTAGACACTTTAACACTTTAATTGTGAGAAGGAGCAGATTATGTACGGAGATTTAATGGACACCATTGGCTTTGTCGCCGCTCGGGACCCGGAGGTCGGCGCGGCAATGCAGCAGGAGCTCATGCGTCAGCGCCGGAATCTGGAACTGATCGCCAGCGAAAATATCGTCACCCCTGCCGTCATGGCGGCGATGGGCAGCGTGCTGACCAACAAGTACGCCGAGGGCCTGCCGGCCAAGCGCTATTACGGCGGCTGCGAGTACGTGGACGTGGTGGAAAATATCGCCATTGAGCGGGCCAAGAAAGTCTTTGGCGCAAACTTTGCCAACGTGCAGCCCCACTCCGGCGCACAGGCGAATTTTGCCGTTTACTTTGCCCTGCTCCAGCCGGGGGACAAGGTCATGGGCATGAATCTTGCCCACGGCGGCCATCTGACCCACGGTTCTCCAGTCAATGTCTCCGGCAAGTATTTCCAGTTTGATGCATACGGCGTCAATGATGACGGCTTTATTGATTACGACGACTTTGAACAGCGCGCAAAGGCGTACCAGCCCAAGCTGATCGTGGCGGGCGCATCCGCCTATCCGCGCATTATTGACTTTAAGCGCATCTCCGAGATCGCCAGGGAGGTGGGCGCCTACCTGATGGTGGATATGGCGCATATTGCCGGCCTTGTGGCGGCTGGGCTCCATCCGTCCCCCGTACCGTATGCGGACGTGGTTACCACTACCACGCACAAAACACTGCGCGGTCCGCGCGGCGGCCTGATTCTGTGCAACGATGAGGAGATGGCCAAGCGTATCAACAAGGCCGTGTTCCCCGGCACACAGGGCGGTCCGCTGATGCATATCATCGCCGGAAAAGCTGTCTGCTTTGGTGAGGCGCTCCAGCCGGAATTCAAGGCCTATCAGCAGCAGGTTATTAACAATGCAAAGGCGCTCGCGGACGGGCTTCTCAAGCGCGGGATCAATCTGGTCTCCGGCGGCACGGACAATCACCTGATGCTCGTTGATCTGCGCGGCACAGGTATCACCGGCAAAGAGCTGGAGCACCGTATGGACAGCGTCTATATCACGGCAAATAAGAACGCTATCCCGAACGATCCGGAAAAGCCGTTTGTCACCAGCGGCGTGCGCCTCGGTACGGCTGCCGTCACCACTCGCGGTCTGAAGGAAGCTGATATGGATATCATTGCAGACTGTATTGTACGCTGCTGCAAGGGTACCTTTGAGCAGGATGCAGATGCCATACGTGCCGATGTTGAAAAGCTGATCGCAAAATATCCGCTGTACGAATAATTCTGCATATGGCAAGAGGGCGTTCCCCAAGACGGGGAACGCCCTCTTAATTTTAAAGGCGGGTATAAAAGGAATCTATTATGAATCCCGCTTAATGGGGTTGCCGTGGCCGTCCACATTGATGGAGCCGGTCAGGATCTGGATTCCTTCCACCAGCCCCCAGATGGCGGCGACAGCCGGACCGAGGCCACACAGGATCCAGCCGATCAGAGTCAACAGAAGCTGGATGATAGCCTTCTGCGTATAGCCCAGATAAAAGTTGTGGATGCCGAGAGAGCCGAGGAAGATACCCAGCAGTCCAGCCACAAGAGAGGACTTGGGCGGGTTTGCCGCGTTCGGAGCGCCATAGGCATAGGCGTTGTTGGCCGCCCCGGCGTTGAGATTGACACCGCAGTGGGTGCAGACCATAGCGTTTGGATCCGTCGGCTGGCCGCAGTTGGGGCAGTAGGCATTTCCAGAGCCTACCGGCACGCCGCACTGGGTGCAGACGAATGCGCCGTTTTGGAGGGCTGCGCCGCAATTCTTACAATACATTGAGATCATCCTTTCGTTTATATGAATGGCTTGCTATGTATGAATCACTCACCGTCCCCGGCAGCGGTTCCGGGTGGGGCGGTGGATTCGGCGGGGGGATCCGTTGTTTTCGTCTGAGACGCGGCATAGGCCTTCTCATCGCGCTCAGTGCGCCAGAGGTGGATGGTTCCGTTATCGGAGAGCATCTTGATCAGCATAATAAGCATCGGCATCAGGAACAGTCCGATAAAGCCGAACAGCTGCAGGCCAAAGAACATGGCAATCAGGGTCACAAACGGCGGGAGGCCAAGCTGGACGGAGACGAGCTTGGGCTCGATATATTGCCGGATTACCGTGATCAGGGCATAGATGATTGCCAACCCGATACCAAGCCCCGTGTTCCCCACAATGAAGGAGTAAAGCGCCCATGGAATCAGGACGGTACCGGTACCGAGCACGGGAATGATATCGACAATGGCGATGACCAGCGCGAGAATAATGATATAACTGCCGTTGAGCACGCCGATTGCGGACAGAATCTTAAATCCGATTAACAGCTCCAGGAATGTAATGCATAGAATAAGTAGATAGGCTTTCGCGACCTTGCCAAAGGAGAATAGGACCGTGCGCTTTGTTCTGGAAAAAACTTCGCGTTTTTCCGGCGGGATCTGGCGGTAGATAAAGCGGCGGATCCTTGGGTAGTCGATCGTGATAAATACACAGCACACACAGGAGACAACTACAGCGAGCACCGCACTGGGTACCTGCTTGGCGGCGTTGAAGGTCACCTGAAGCGGCCCGGACAGGAAGGACCAGTCAATCCCGCCGCCGGTGCCGGCGCTCAGATTGTCAAGAAAACGGTTGATGCTGCCGAGCACAGCGGGCTCAATTGAATCCGGAAGGAAACCCAGCGCGGAGCCCAGATAGGTCTTGAGGGACTCGATCAACTGCGGCAGGGAACTGAAGCGCTCATCCAGATAGGTCACAAAGGATCGCAGCTGGGAAAAAATTGTGGCGCCAAGCAAAACGATAAGTCCCAGGGCGATGAACAGGACCACCAGCACCAGCACCAGGGAGGGAAATCCGCGCCCGATTCGCTTTGCTTTTTTCTGGATGAAGTTTACCGGACGCTGGAAGGCCATGGCAAAGGCAAACGCAACTAGGAACGGGAAAACCGGCCAGAAAAGATATTTGAGGAATATGTATACGAGCGTAATGATCAGTGCAAAGAACGCAAAGTTAATCAAAAAGGCACGGCGCTTCTCTACATGACGTCTGCTTTTCTCCCTGCTGTTTTCCATGATTTAATGAACCTCCCGACAGTAGGCCGAATATTACGTCCGTTGTCATTATTTTAAACGATATTTCTTTCAAATACAATTCTAAAAAGGAAAAAAAGAGAGAAAATTTTAAAAAAATAAAGGCCCTGTCTTTATTCTGCGCCTTTTTTGTGCTATTATAGTAAAAACCAACTGCTCAAAACGGCGGAAGACCGGCTTTGAGCTGCTCTGGACGGGGCAGCCACAGCGGATTATATAGGGGGTTATCATCATTATGCAGCTTGCAATTATGGGCTATGGGGTCGTCGGGTCCGGCGTGGCCGAGGTGCTGATTAAAAATCACGACAGCATCGTCCGGCGCAGCGGGAAAGACTCCATGCAGCTCAAATACATTCTGGACCTGAAGGACTTCCCGGACGATCCGCTCCATGACCGCATGATTAAGGATTTTAACATCATTCTCAACGATGATGAGATCTCCATCGTCGTGGAGACGATGGGAGGCCTGCACCCTGCTTATGAATTTGTCAAGAGCCTGCTTGAGCGCGGCAAGAGCGTCGTCACCTCCAATAAGGAACTCGTCGCCAGCAAGGGCGCGGAACTGCTGCGCACTGCGCGGGAGCACCGGGTGAATTTCCTCTTTGAGGCGAGCGTGGGCGGCGGGATCCCGATTATCCGTCCCATCAGCCAGTGCCTGGCCGCAAATGTGATTGAGGAGGTTGCGGGTATCCTTAACGGAACGACGAATTTTATCCTCACAAAGATGATTGACGACAAGCTGGATTTTGATACCGCGCTCCGCCTCGCACAGAAAAACGGCTATGCCGAGAGCGACCCAACTGCCGACATTGAGGGAATCGACTCCTGCCGCAAAATCTGTATTCTGGCGTCCCTCTGCTTTGGGTATCACGTCTACCCCGATCAGGTCTACACACAGGGCATCAGTGATGTCACGCTTCAGGATGTGGCATTTGCCCATAAATTCGGCAAGGTCATCAAGCTCCTCGGGATGGCTAAAAAGCTCAGTGACGGCCGTGTTACGGCCAGTGTCCGCCCCTGCCTGGTGGATGAGTCCGGCCAGTTTGCCAATGTGACAGATGTGTTCAACTCCATCCTGGTGCGCGGTGATGTGATCGGTGATGTCTGCTTTTACGGCCGGGGGGCCGGGAAACTGCCCACAGCCTCTGCTGTGGTGGCGGATGTGATCGACTGCGCCAAGCACAGCGACCGCACGAAAATTTTTGGCTGGAACGATGCAAAAGAGAACTATGTGACCGATCACCTGGATGATCCCTGTGCGCTGTATGTTCGTGCGCAGGGGGATGAGAAGGCGATTCTGGATCTGTTCCCGGCAGCGGAGATCGCCTCCTCCGGCGGTGAGTTTGCCTTTATTACAGATGCGGCGTCCGAGCGGGAACTGCTGGCGAAGCTGAGCCGGATCCCCGGCGTCACGGTGAAAAGCACTATTAAAGTGACAGACTATTAATCCTGAGGCGCAGGGGAAGAACGCTGCAGATATATAATGAAATAAACCACCAGATACGGGAGGAAACAGCATGGCACTCATTGTTCAGAAATTCGGCGGGAGCTCCGTTGCCAACGCCGAACGCGTTATGAACGTGGCAAACATTGTAACAGATACTTATCGCGCGGGCAACGACGTCGTAGTCGTGGTCTCCGCGCAGGGGGATACAACGGATGACCTGATTGAAAAGGCGAATGAGATCAACCCCCGCGCCTCCCGCCGGGAAAGGGATATGCTTCTCTCCGCGGGGGAGCAGATGTCCATCGCACTGCTCGCAATGGCGATCGAAAAGCTGGGCTGTCCGGTAATTTCACTGCTCGGATGGCAGGCCGGGTTCAATACAAATTCCGCTTACAGCGCCGCGCGCATCAAGTCCATCAATACGGACCGCCTGAACGCTGAGCTTGACAAGCACCGCATCGTGGTAGTCGCCGGCTTCCAGGGGAAGAACAAGTATGACGATATCACCACCCTTGGCCGCGGCGGGTCCGATACAAGTGCGGTTGCCATCGCAGCGGCGCTGCACGCGGACCGCTGCCAGATCTTCACGGATGTGGAGGGCGTCTACACGGCCGACCCCCGCAAGGTGGAAAATGCGAAAAAGCTCAAGGAGATCACCTATGATGAGATGCTCGAGCTCGCAACTCTGGGCGCTCAGGTGCTCAATAACCGTTCCGTTGAAATGGCGAAAAAATACAATGTTGAGGTCGAGGTCCTCTCCAGCCTGAAGAGAGTGCCCGGCACAATCGTTAAGGAGGTCACCACTGTGGAAAAGATGCTGGTCAGGGGCGTAACCAAGGATAATGACATTGCTAGAATTTCGATCATCGGGCTGCCCGATACCCCCGGAATCGCCTTCAAGCTGTTCAGCGTACTGGCGGCGAAAAAATTCAATGTAGACATCATCCTTCAGTCCGTGGGCCGCGACGGCACTAAGGACATTACTTTCACCGTAGCCAAGGACAACGCCGAGGAGACCGTCTCCACGGTGCTGGAGAACTTTGATATCCCGAAGGAGAACATCGTCTGCGATACGAATGTCAGTAAGGTCTCCGTCGTCGGCGCGGGGATGGAGACGCATCCCGGAACTGCCTCTACAATGTTTGAGGCGCTGTATGCGGCCGGAATCAATATCCAGATGATCGCCACAAGCGAGATTAAGATCTCCGTGCTGATCGATTTGGACGACGCCGACCGTGCTGTGGCTGCCGTCCACAAGGCGTTTTTCCCGGACTGATCCAAAAAATATTCAGGGGGCCATAGGCCCCTTTTTTAATGCCTGTATGTAAAACAGAGGCTTCCCAGCGTTTTGCTCAATAGAAATTCTGTGTTTTCTACAAATTGGTTTATATTTTTTTAATGATTTTCCTGGAAGTGTCTGCTATAATAAATTTATTGAATAATAATTCAACAAATTAAGATCTGGAGGGGGCGTATAAATGGAAAAAATAATCGATTATATTGAGGATTCTCTGGCCGGCATCCCGGATGACGGGACGCTCTACCGGTATAAACGGAAGATTCTCAATGAAATGGACGAGCGCGCAGACGAAATCACGCATGCCGGGCTGAAGGATGAACAGGTGCTGGCCGATCTGCTATGCGACGAATATGGAGATCTGAAGGCCGGATTCCGAAAGTTTGCGGAGGAAGAGCGTCTGAAAAAGCGCGCGCGTTCGCGCAGGAAGGCGATCCTGATTGGAACCCCGCTGTATGTACTGCTGCTGACGGCGATCTATCTGGGCGTCAGCTTCCTGATCGGCCACTGGGCGCAGACATGGCTGATTATGGTGGGCGGCATCTTCTTGCTGATCCTGTTCCTGAGTGGGATCGGGGTCAAAAAGCTGTGCGGCATGCGCCGCCTGTTCCATCCGATTGCGCGGATACTGGTCGCGATCGACGTGATGCTGGTGGCGGTCTTTGTCTTCCTGTTCTGCCTGATGCTGTTTGATCCGCCGCATATCTGGGTGGTCATTATCGCAGGCGTGATTGCACTGCTGATCGCAGACGCCATCTTTGCGGCCGTGACGCATCAAAAGCTGGCAATTATCAACTACCTGCTCTATGTCCCGGCCGGAGCGGCGCTGCTGTATGTGATCCTCGGCGGCGTGCATGCCGTCCCGTGGAGCCCGGGATGGATGATTGTGCTGCTGGGTGTGCTGGCGGATATCCTGATCGTGGTAGGCGTGATGATCAACAATTCCCGTTATATCTATAAACAGGAGGTGGAGGACGTATGGAACGAAGGCTGAATGCCGAGCTCTGGGATAAAATGCACTATCTGTTCCGTGATTTCAATGACCGGATGGTCCATGTGGAGCTTCGGTACGACTATGAGATCGATCTGGAAGTGCTCAAGACCGTGCTCATCTGCTTCTTTGAAAAGGCGCCCGTCCTCCACTCAAGCTTTGTGGATAACCACATTAGCACGCACTGGAGCGTGCAGGACTATCGGATTGAGGATGTGCTTACCGTAGCGCATCCGAAGCCCGAGGAGCTCGACAGCGTGGTGGATGAGTTCCTGATGCAGTACATCCCGCCGGATGCCCCCCTTCAGATGAAGGTTGCCGTGTTTTACTGTGAAGGAAAGAGCGTGCTCTGCTTGGTGGAAAACCATATGTGTATGGACGGCGGGGATCTGAAATATTTCATGAAGGCGCTGTGCCAAAATTACAGCGACTATGCGGAAAAAAAGATCAGCCCCATCAAGCTGCGCCAGGGCTCTCGCTCATTTGAGCAGGTGTACTCGGACTTCTCTCAGACGGAGCAGCGCATGGCGCGCAATCTATATAAAAATGTGTGCGCCAAGGATACACATAAATTCCCTCTCACGCCGGACAGTATCCGGGATCGCTCCTTCATCGTGCGCAGGAAAATCGGCGTCGAGATGTTCGATAAAATTCGCTCCGCCGGCAAAAAGCACGGAGCCACGATCAACGATATGCTGGTGGCCGCCTACTTCTACAGCCTCTATGAGCTGGCCGGTTATCCGGAGAGTGACAGCGTGACGATCTCCTGTGCGATCGACCTGCGCCGCCATATTAAAGATGTCAGCGATGAGGGCCTCACGAATCATACGGCTTTCATGCAGTGCAGTATTCCCGAGCGTGGGCGGGATATCTTTGAGACGCTCAAGTACGTCGTTCGCAGCTCCAACCGGTATAAGAAGGATAAATTCATGGGTCTGTATGGTCTCCCGCTGCTGAAGATGGCCTACGGCATCCTGCCGCACACCGCCTCGGAGGAGATTATCAAGATCGGCTACTCCAACCCGCTGATCGCCATGAGCAATATCGGCATTCTGGAGGCGGATAAGCTGGCGCTGTGTGGTCACCAGCCGTATGACGGCTACATGACCGGTGCCGTAAAGTACAAACCGTATGTGCTGCTCTCCGCCACCTCCCTCAACCGGGTGCTCACCTTGGCCATGTGTGTGCGTGGAAATGATAAGGATCGCGCGATTGTCGAGCGCTTTTTTGACCTGCTGGAGCAGAATATTCAGGAACTGACCCGCGGCGAATAGATCGCCGTACAGAGCCCCGCAGCCTTTCGGTGCGGGGCTCTGCTTTTTGCCCGCCGGGAGGGATAGCCCCCCTTTTTGCAGCAGTTCCAACAGAGAAGTCCTATTAATATTTTACAAAAACAGTTGAGTTTTCGTGCGTGCTGGTGTATAATCTATCTGTATAACTAAAATCCCGCAGAACCGCTCCGGGTTGTTTTGTTGTACGCCGAAAATTTTAAGGAGTTGAAAAAATGGAGCCTATCAAGGTGAACTTCGGTTCAAAAAAGGGCGAAAAACAAGAGGTCGCCGTCCCGTCAAAGTCCTGGCTCAGGATTTTGATCAACGTGATCGTCACGATCATCGGCGCGGCAATCGCATTTTATGTGATGATCCCTGCGATCAATCTGAAGGATAAGGATTTTTATCTCTATCTGATCGTGGTGCTGGTGATCTACTGCGTATCGGCCTTCGTCACGTCTATGGCCATCCGGAATCCGGAATATATTCCCTATGCCAAGCGGCAGTCGATCGTGCCGATTATCATTGGTCTGGTCGTTGTGGCCGTCATGCTGGTGGGGATGCTCGTCTCCTCCGTCGTTTTCCGCGCGAAGGACTATGCGCAGATTATTGACGTGCAGGAGGGGAATTTTACCGAGGATATCGCACAGACGGATTTCAGCAATGTGCCGGTCATCGATATGGCCGCCGTCTCCGTGCTGGGCGATCGCCAGATGGGTACGCTGAACGAGGAGGGCCTCGTCTCCCAGTTCAATGTCTATAAAGAGGGTTATAACCAGATCAACTACCAGGGCCGTCCGGTCTATGTCACCTCCATGCAGTATGCGGACATCATCCGCTGGCTCACCAACCAGAGCGAGGGCCTGCCGGGCTATATCCTGGTAGATGGGATTTCGCAGCAGGCAAAAGTCGTCATGATGCCGGACGGCCAGCGGATTAAGTACTCCCAGGCGGAGCACTTCAACCGGCTGCTGGAGCGCCACCTGCGCTTCCAGTACCCGACCTATATGTTTGATACCCCGAGCTTTGAGATCGATGAAAACGGCCATCCCTACTGGATCTCGGCTCGCCTGGATAAGACGATCGGCCTCTTCGGCGGAACGGATGTCATCGGCATCGTGATCACAGATGCCGTGACGGGAGAGAGCAGGGAGTACACCATGGATGAGGTGCGCAGCGGCCAGAGCAGTGACGGCGAGAGCCTCTCCTGGATCGACCGCGTCTATTCCCCGACGCTCCTGAATGAGCAGTACAATTATTACGGAAAATATCAGAACGGCTTCTTCAATACGCTGTTCGGCAAGCGTGATATGCGCGTCACTACGGAGAACAACGGCTTCCTGGCGATCAATGACGATGTGTACATGTACACAGGCGTTACCTCCGTCACCAGTGACCAGTCCATCATCGGTTTTATCCTGATCAATGAGCGCACCAAGGAGGCCACCTTCTACCCGCAGGTTGGCGCTAAGGAGAGCTCAGCGCAGCTGTCCGCACAGGGAGCGGTTCAGCAGTACAGCTACTCGGCCACTTTCCCGCTGCTGCTGAATGTAGGCGGTCAGCCGACGTATTTCATGTCCCTGAAGGATGCCTCCAATCTGGTCAAGATGTACGCGCTGGTCAATGTGGAGCAGTATTCCACCGTCACGGCGACCGGCAATACGATTGAGGAGGTCACGGCGAACTACCTCAACATGTGCCGCCAGAACGGGATCGAAGTCACGGAAAACACCATCAGCGACGATATCGGCCCCGACTCCGGAACGGCCGGTGACGGCGGCGGCGGAACCCAGCAGCCGACAACCAAGGAGGTCACCGGCGTGATTGAACAGATCAAGACGGTGGTCAAGGGCGGCAACACGTATTACTATATTAAGCTTACCGGCAGTAATATCTACTACTCCATCTCCGTTGCGGAGCATGAGCAGGCTGTTACGTTCAATGTCGGTGATACCATCACACTAACCGTCCCGGCAGAGGATACGGACATCATGGCGGCGAGTGATGCGAGTAAGGCGTCCTGAGTGCTATTCAATCAACGGGCAGATCCGGCAGGATCTGCCCGTTTTTTGCGCCACCAGCAGCGGCGTCGCCTACTCAGGTGTATTTTTGGTAAAATATACATTGCCTAACGAAAGCGGGCGTGATATAATAAAAAAGGTCCAAAAACAGGAACCACATCGCAATAGGAGGTATTTGAAATGATCGTAGCTGCAAGAGATATGCTTGTAGAGGCAAAAAAGGGCAAATATGCTGTTGGTCAGTTCAACATTAATAACCTGGAGTGGACAAAGTCCATCCTGCTCACCGCGCAGGAGCTCAAGGCGCCCGTGATCCTGGGTGTCTCTGAGGGCGCGGGCAAATATATGACCGGCTTTAAGACCGTCACCGCGATGGTCCGCGCCATGGATGAGGAGCTTGGGATCACCGTCCCGGTGGCCATCCATCTGGACCACGGTACGTTTGACGGCTGCTTCAAGTGCATCCGCGCCGGATTCTCTTCCATCATGTTTGACGGCTCTCACTACCCGATTGAGGAGAATATCGAGAAGACGAAGGTCCTCGTTGAGGCCGCCCACGTGAACGGCCTGTCCATCGAGGCGGAGGTCGGCTCCATCGGCGGCGAGGAAGACGGCGTCGTCGGCATGGGCGAGGTCGCGGATCCGGCTGAGTGCAAGCGCATTGCTGACTTGGGTGTGGACTTCCTTGCGGCCGGCATTGGCAACATTCACGGTGTTTACCCGGCCAACTGGAAGGGTCTTGATTTTGATGCGCTGCAGAAGATCTCCGCGGCGGTCGGCGAGATGCCGCTCGTCCTGCACGGCGGCACGGGCATCCCGGCCGACATGATTAAGAAGGCGATCTCCCTGGGCGTGTCCAAGATCAATGTCAACACGGAGTGCCAGCTCTCCTTTGCGGCGGCTACCCGCGCGTATGTGGAGGCCGGCAAGGATCAGCAGGGCAAGGGCTTCGATCCCCGCAAGCTGCTTGCACCGGGTGCGCAGGCCATCTGCGACACCGTCAAAGAGAAGATGGAGCTCTTCGGCTGCATCAACAAGGCGTAAGCTTGATAAAAACGTGGGGACGGGCACATATCGCCCGTCCCCGTTTTTTTGTCCATAAGAAATGGGGCGGGTGGCTCCGCCCCATAATGCATGGGCTGTTATCCGCGCAGTTCCCGCGTTGGGAAAACATGCCTGTGGTATAAAAAGCGCATCAGCAGGCTGCCGATGAGCAGGAATGCGCCGCACAGCAGCGCCGCCATTGTGACGTCGGACAGGTAGTGCGCGCCGCGTATGATTCGGGCCGCCGCCATCAGACCGATATACAGGGTGGAAGCGAAGAAGCACGGGACGGCAAATTTTTTCAGGTTGTCAAACGCCCGGCACAGGTAATAGCTCAGCAGGATGAACACCGCCGATCCGGTGTGCCCCGAGGGGAAGGAATCGGCGTGGCTGTAAATCCCCATCGCGTCGCCGCGCTCATACCAGCGGGTAAAGGCGCTGAAATCCGTCGTCTGAATCATATCCCGCACCACGCCCGGGTGCGTCCCGTTTGAAAGGCCGTCAGCCGTCAAAAAGCCATTGGAATACCCGACCATCTCGCGGAAGCGCACGCGGGAGATATACGCTTTGATCTCATTCAGCAGTGGGTACAGCAGGTACAGGAACAGCCCCAGCAGGGCCAGCGGTTCCAACTTGTTGAGCGTCTCGCGCTTGGTGCGGGACGCAATGAAAAAGCCCAGCCCGGTTAGGAACAGTGCGAGCACGATCGAACAGGCAATGCACAGGGGCGAGCGGCTCACGTCGCTTGCCGGCTGTCCGGTGGCCCATACGATGATATACTTAACGAGACTGTCCGTCTCCATCTTCCATCCGAAAAAGGCGAGCACGCCAAAACCTGCGATTTCAATCCAGTTGAACACTTTATCGCAGATGCGGAAGAGCTTTGTCTCCGTTTTTTCCCGGGAAAAAGGCCGGATAAACGGGAAAATCCGCCCGATGATCTCCAGACACTCGTTCAGGCTGTGGCGCGTGAACAGCAGCACGGTGAAGGCACATCCCCGCAGGACATACCGGGGGATTTCGGCAAAATACTCAAAGAAAATACCAAAGTTATTCTGCGGGTTAAATAGTCGCTCGCTCACCTGCAGATCATAAAAGGTGGCGTACACCAGAAGTCCGCCGAACAGGGCGAAATAGAATAAGTACAGCAGGATCTCCGTGCGCAAGGTGGATTTTGTTTTCATTTACATTCCCTCCCTTTTTAATTATATCAAAGCCGGTTTCCGTCATCAAGTGCCTGTGCACGCCGATTTCCATAAACCGCCCCGTCTTATTCCCCGCCGCCTGTAAGCAGATGAATCTTGCGCCTGTCACGCTGGATGATGCCCGCATCCGCCATTTTTTTGAGTTCGCGCATCATGGCGCTGCGGTCCAGGCAGAGGTATTCCGCCAGTGCGCTATACGGGATGGGGACTGTCATCTGGCCCCCCTCCGAGCTTGCGGACAGAAGATTAAAGTAGGCCAGCAGCTTCATGCGGGCTGTCGGCTGGGTGAGGATGTTGATCCGGTTGGCCTGCCTGCGCGCCTTGCGGGCCGTGAGCTGGAACAGATTGCTCACGAGCTGGCTGTGGTGGGCGCAGGCGTTCGGGCAGCGCTTGACGATGTGCTCGTAGTCTATAAACAGTACCCGGCACGGCTCGCAGGCGCTCACGTAATATTCCTGCATCTCGTCCGGCAGCAGGAACAGCTCCCCAAACACGCTGTTTGGGAACAGATCTTCAATCACGCTTTGATTCCCCTCAGTATCGCAGTAGTACAGCCGGGCGTGGCCGCTCAGGAGTACGCCGATCTTCTGCGGGCGGTTGGTGTAGGTGGTGATGATCTCCCCTGCGTCGTACCGCAGCTCCCGGGACCGGAAGCAGGTGCGCATGGCGGAGCGGCTCTCCGGAGAGATGTCGGTAAAGATCGTGAGTTCCTCCATTTTTTCACTCTCCTAAAAACAGTATATATAGTGCCCCACTTATAAAAAATACACAGGATATGCTTTATTATACTTTATAACTGTTGCTCATGCAACAGTTCTCCGCGTAAAAATATGCTATAATTGCAACTGCTTTATATTTCAAGGATCAGGGGGTTGTCCCATGAAGATTATCAAACGAAACGGCTCGGAGGCCGTATTTGACATCACAAAGATCATCGTTGCGATCACAAAGGCCAACAATGCCGATGAGCACAGCCGCGAGCTGAGCCAGGAGCAGATCGTGACCATCGCCTCCAACGTGGAGGAGAGCTGCCTGAAAATGGGACGTGCCCCCTCCGTGGAGGAGATTCAGGATCTGGTGGAAAATCAGATCATGCAGCAGGGCGCCTTTGAGGTGGCCAAGCGCTATATCAAGTACCGCTACACCCGCTCTCTGGCGCGCCGCGCCAACACGACGGACAACCAGATCCTCAGCCTGATCGAGTGCAATAACGAGGAGGCCAAGCAGGAAAACGCCAATAAGAACCCCACCGTTAACAGCGTGCAGCGCGACTATATGGCGGGCGAGGTCTCCAAGGATATCACGCGCCGAATCCTGCTCCCGCAGGATATCGTGGAGGCCCATGAGCAGGGGCTGATCCACTTTCACGATATGGACTACTTTGCCCAGCACATGCACAACTGTGACCTGGTCAATCTGGAGGACATGCTCCAGAACGGCACCGTTATCACCGGCACGCTGATCGAGAAGCCGCACAGCTTCTCCACCGCGTGCAACATCGCCACGCAGATCGTGGCACAGGTGGCCAGTAACCAGTACGGCGGCCAGAGCATCAGTCTGGCCCATCTGGCGCCGTTTGTGCAGGTCTCCCGCGAGAAGATCCGTAAAGAAGTGATCCAGGAGGCGCAGGAGCTCGGCGGAGATCTCTCGGAGGAGAAAATTTCCACCATTGTGGAGCGCCGCCTGCGCAAGGAGGTCAACCGCGGCGTACAGACCATTCAGTATCAGGTGGTCACATTGATGACGACAAACGGACAGGCCCCCTTTATCACCGTGTTCATGTACCTCAACGAGGCGAAGAATGAACAGGAGAAAAAGGACCTGGCCATGATTATTGAGGAGACGCTCCTCCAGCGCTATGAGGGCGTCAAGAACGAGAAGGGTGTCTGGGTCACGCCGGCATTCCCGAAGCTGATCTATGTTTTGCAGGAGGATAACATCACTCCCGGCTCCCAATATTACTACCTGACAGAGCTCGCCGCCAAATGCACGGCCAAGCGCCTGGTGCCTGACTACATCTCCGAGAAGAAGATGAAGGAGCTCAAGGAGGGGAACTGCTTCCCGGTGATGGGCTGCCGCAGCGCGCTCAGCCCGTGGAAGGACGAGAATGGGAATTACAAATTCTACGGTCGGTTCAATCAGGGCGTTGTCACGCTCAATCTGGTGGATGTGGCGCTGAGCTCCGGCGGCGATATGGACAAGTTCTGGAAGATCTTTGACGAGCGGCTGGATTTGTGCTACCGCGCGCTGATGTGCCGCCACAACCGGCTCAAGGGCACGCTCTCCGACGCGGCGCCCATCCTCTGGCAGCACGGCGCGATCGCCCGGCTGAAGAAAGGCGAGCCGATCGATAAGCTCCTTTACGGCGGCTATTCCTCCATCTCCCTGGGGTATGCCGGGCTGTGCGAGTGTGTCCGCTATATGACGGGCAAATCCCACACCGACCCGAGCGCCACGCCGTTTGCCCTCTCCGTCATGAAATACATGAACGCCGCCTGCGAGCGCTGGAAGGCGGAGACGGACATCGGCTTTGGCATCTACGGCACGCCGCTTGAGAGCACAACGTATAAATTCGCCAAGTGTCTGCAAAAGCGCTTTGGCATCATCAAGGGCGTTACGGATAAGGCGTATATTACTAACAGCTACCATGTCCACGTCACGGAGCCGATCGACGCGTTTGAAAAGCTGCGTTTTGAGTCGCAGTTCCAGGCGCTGTCCACCGGCGGTGCCATCAGCTACGTAGAGGTGCCGAACATGCAGCAGAATCTGGAGGCAGTTCTCCAGATTATCCGCTATATCTATGACAATATCATGTATGCCGAGCTGAACACCAAGAGCGACTACTGTCAGGTGTGTGGGTTTGACGGCGAGATCCAGATCGTCGAGGATGACGGCAAGCTCGTCTGGGAGTGCCCGAACTGCGGCAACCGCGATCAGGATAAGATGAACGTTGCCCGCCGCACCTGCGGCTACATCGGCACCCAGTTCTGGAATCAAGGGCGTACGGCGGAGATCAAAGACCGCGTCCTTCATCTGTAAGGGGAGCGCCATGTATTATGGAGAAATTAAAAAACGGGATATCGCCAATGGGATCGGGGTGCGGGTGTCCCTCTTCGTATCCGGGTGTACCCGCCACTGTAAAAACTGCTTTAATCCGGAGACGTGGGATTTTTCCTACGGCAAGCCGTTCACTGATCAGACGGAGACGGAAATTCTGGGGGCTTTGGCGCCCGACTTTATCAACGGATTGACGGTGCTGGGCGGGGAGCCGTTTGAGCCCGAAAACCAGCGCGCGCTGCTGCCGTTTCTCCGGCGGGTGCGGGCGGCGTATCCCGGCAAGGATATCTGGTGCTACACCGGATGTACGCTGGAGAAGGATCTTGCGCCGGGCGGCTTAAATTACTGCGAGGCCACGACCGGGATGCTCTCTCAGATCGATGTGCTGGTGGACGGCGCGTTTGTGGAGTCGCTCAAGGACATCACCCTGCGCTTTCGCGGATCGGCCAATCAGCGGCTGATCGACCTGCCCGCCACACTCCATACAGGTAAGACGGTCCTGTGGGATAAGCTGAAATAGCCCCCCTTGCAGAACCATTCCGGCTGCGCCCACGGGCGCGGCTGTTTTCTTTTTGGGAATTCGACTAAAAACCGGGCCGAATCTTCAGTCATGCGGCCAATTGACTTTGCAGCCCTGAACCATTAAAATATTTTTTCAACAGAATTTAAGGGGAGAGAGAAATGCATAAAAGAATCGCTGCTGCAATCGCAGCTCTGACCAGCCTCACGCTGCTGTTTGCATCCTGCTCAAGTGAGGAGATCGTATCCGACTCCATCAAACTGCCCGCAGACATACTCGCCGCACAGCCTGACGGTTCCATCCCGATCCTGACAGGGGATCAGACCGCCCAACTGCGGGGCAATATTGACCGCGGCTTCCGGCTGGAGACATACTATACGCTCGGCAGCGGAGAGGCCTGGCCGGGCGACGGAATCGATGGCTATGAATATCTCAACGACATGCTGGCCTTTTACAGTGAGGAAAATGTGCGCGAGATTCAGGTGTATATCTACCTGAAGGAATATTATGACAGGGATCTGGATCAGCACGCGCTTGACCAGATGAAGGCTTTTTTTGAGTACATCCGTTCCAAGGGGATGTCCATGGTGCTGCGCTTTGCCTATGAATCCGACCAGAATTCCGAATACGCGCCCAAGCAGAAGCAGCTGCTCCGCCATATCGAACAGCTCGGGGAATGGATCAATCAAAACCTGGATCTGTGGTACGATACGGTGACGGTTTTTCAGATCGGCATGATCGGCGCGTGGGGCGAGTTCGGTTCCTCCAATGTGCGGTACAACCGCGGAAAAATCGTCAACGCCGTGTGTGCCATGGTGCCGGAAAACACGTATATTCAGGGGCGCTACATGGTCGTGACGCAGGAGGCGGATGAAGAATACGCCGCCCGTGTCGGCTATCACAACGATTTCCTCGTCGGCCGCCCGCACCCGTGGAATACGGCCGGCGGCAATAACGACTCCGAGGAGTATCAGGAATTTGAGCAGACCAACAAATACCGCCTTAATGACGGCGAAATGCCCTGGGCCGGCGGCACGCAGGAGCCGGACGAGTATGTGGACGGCAAAAAGCTGATCCAGCAGCTCTACGAGCACCATATGACCACCTTTTCACTTGAGCACAACTACCGCGAGTTCATCAAGGGTGGGGCCCAGCCGGAATCCTACTATAATATCATGCGCTACCGCAGAGAGATGCTCTCACTGGACGACGTCAAGGCGCTCGGTGTACCGTACTATGACGCCTACTTCACGGATGCGGACGGGAATCCCATTCAGCACAGCATCTATGACTATATCGCCGATTTCCTCGGCTACCATCTGGTGCTCTCCGACCTCTCCGTACAGAGCGGGGCATCTTCGGCTGTCAGTCTGATGGTGACGAACTACGGCTTCGGCGCGCCGCTGAATGTATCGGATGCGGAGCTGGTGCTTATTGATGCGTCGGGGAATGAGGAGAGCTATCCGCTCGCCGGGTTGGATGTAAAAACGCTCTGCACCTATGGGCAGCAGACGCTCACGGCGGAGATCCCGCATACACTGGATGGCTACACCATCGGCGTCCGATTCAACCGCCACGGTGGTTACCACATTCAGACCGCCAATGCCCTGGGGTATGAGAACGGTGTCAATGTGATCCGCGGGGCGTGAATTCAAAACCAATATCACAGGGGAAATTAAAATGTTCCATCTGTTTCAGAACAGCCGATATCTGATTACCGACAAAGCTTTTCAAAACTATCCCTATGACATCATCCTGATCGCGGGGCAGTCAAATGCCGAGGGGTACGGGCGGGGCAATGATTCATACAAATTCACTCCGCATGATCCCATTTACGGCTATACGGAGAAAAAAGGCATCCATCTGGCGTGCGACAAAAAATACGGCCGCCGCCGCACTTCGGCGTCATTCTGCCTGTACTTTGGCGAGGAATATGTGAAGGCGGGGCTTTTGAAGCCCGGACGCAAACTGATGCTGCTCAACACCGCCGTCGGCGGGACGGGCTTTTCCGATCACCGCTGGGGCATCGGCGACGATCTGTTTGAGCGCATGATCCGGCTGGCCCGGGAAGTGATGGCGCTTAATCCGGGAAATGAGATTAAGGCGTTCCTGTGGCACCAGGGCGAGACGGATGTGTACGGCCGAATGGACAGCGCGTCATATGCCAATCTGCTGGGGACGCTGATCTCGGAGGCGCAAAACCGATTAAACATCGCGCACGTCCCGTTCATCGCCGGGAATATGGTCCCCGGCTGGATGCGCGCCAATCCCAAATCGTACGAGATCGCCGAAAGCACGCGGCAGCTGATGGAATCCCTGCCGCTGGGCGGGTATGCCGAATCCGACGGACTCGATGGGAACTCCGCCGAGGACATCATCCACTTTTCCCGGAAAAGCTGTGCGGAGTTGGGCAGGCGGTATTTTGAAATTTATCTGAGGGAGTCCGGCGGACGGAAAAACACCTGATTTTTTATCACGCGAGAGGGGACGCGATCGCGTCCCCTCTCTGTTTTGCCATGTGGAGGAGTATCTTATGGTGGAGATCGAATCTTACCTTGCATCGCTGACGGCGGCGCTGAAGCGAGCATTCGGCACGCGGCTGTGCTATGTCGGTTTGCAGGGCAGTTACCTGCGCGGCGAGGCGACCGAGCGCAGCGATATTGACGTAATGGTGATTCTGGACGGCCTGACCCCGAATGATCTCCTGCGCTACCGGACACTGCTGGAGCAGACTGCGGAGCCGGAAAATTCCTGCGGTTTTATCTGCGGCCGGGCGGAGATGGCGCACTGGAACCCGCTTGAGATCTGCCATCTGCTGCACACCACGCGCGATATCTTCGGTGCGCTGCGGGACTTTGTGCCGCCCTATACACAGGCAGATATTCTGAATTACATTAAGCTATCTCTGGGAAACCTGTATCATGCGCTCTGCCACACCCGCATCCATGCCCCGGAACAGTCTCTGCGCCAAACACTGCCGGAGCTGTATAAGCAGACATTTTTTATCCTGCAAAATCTGCACTTTTTCCGCACGGGGAATTTTTGCGGGGCAAAAAAAGAGCTGCTCGCTCAGCTGTCAGGGGAGGATCACGCCGTCTTACAGTGGGAGATCGATCACCGTGGCAGGGATGATTGGGAGTTGGACGGGGCCTTCAATCTGCTGTTTGCCTGGTGTCAGGGAACACTCAATCATTTTGTTCAAGGATAAAAGGAGGAACTATTATGCTGCACGCAGGAGAAAAAGCGCCGCTATTCGCACTCGCGGACCAGAGCGGAAAAACCGTCGCGCTGGAGAACTTTCAGGGGAAACGGGTCGTCGTCTACTTCTACCCCAAGGACAACACGCCCGGATGCACCCGGCAGGCATGTGCCTTTGCCGCCGCGCTGGACCGCTATCAGGCATTGGGGGTGCCGGTGATCGGGATCAGCAGGGATTCCGTGGCAAGTCACGCGCGCTTTGCGGAAAAGCACAGCCTGCCGTTCATTTTACTGTCTGATCCGGAACTTCAGGCCATTCAGGCATACGATGTCTGGCAGGAAAAGAAGCTGTACGGCAAGGTGAGCATGGGCGTGGTGCGCACCACATATCTGATCGGGCCAGACGGGACGATCGAAAAGGTGTGGGAGAAGGCAAAACCCGATACAAACGCCGCAGAAATTCTGGAATATCTGGCCAATTCATAGGATTACCGCATCAGCGGGAGAGGGGAGGACTCATGGAATACTGGGACCTGTATGACCGGGACCGGATCAAAACGGGCAGAACGCACCGCCGCGGCGATCCGATGCCGGCAGGATATTACCGCATGGTCATCCATGTGTGCATCTTCAACGCGCGTGGCCAGATGCTGATCCAGCAGCGCCAGCCGTTTAAAAAGGGATGGCCGGATAAGTGGGATGTCACCGTGGGCGGCAGCGCCATAGCCGGGGAGGACTCCCGCCAGGCGGCGGAGCGGGAGACGCTGGAGGAGATTGGGCTGGCACTCGACCTCTCCGATGCGCGCCCCAAGCTGACGATTAACTTTGAGGATGGGTTTGACGATATCTACCTGATCGAGCGGGAAGTGAATTTGAGCACCCTCCGTCTTCAGGAAGAGGAGGTTCAGGCCGTCCGCTGGGCGGGGCAGGAGGAGATCCTTTCCATGATCGACAGCGGTGCATTCATCCCATACGCCAAGAGTTTTATCGAGCTGCTCTTCGAGACACGCAAGCTGGATGGCACCGTTCCGCGTGTGTAAAGCATCTCGGGCGAGACGAATGACATACAAGACGGCGGTACAGCATGACGCTGTACCGCCATTTTCGTTGTCTGCGAACGGAGCATCACCCATCCTTTCGGAAAATATCGAGCGTGTGGTTGGAGTATCCGATCATATCCGCCCTTTCACAGGCGGCAAAATGATAGTTCAGATAGAGTGCATACGTCTCGTTATCCATCTGGGCAACCGTTTCTCTCATATAATGGGCAAAGCCGTCGGCCGCCATAAAATGGAGCTGGGTGACCGGGAAGCGGCCTCGCAGCGCATCGATATCCTCCTTCCGGTTCAGCGCAAAGAGATCCTTCGGGCTAGAGAAGGTCTCAAAGGTTTCCGGATCAACCATGCTGTTTTCCATGAGCTTCCGGATATTGCCCCGGAGGAATCCGTATTGCAGGATGCTCGCATCGCTCATACAATAGGCGGCGAAAACGATCCCGCCCCGCTTCGTCACGCGCACGGCCTCCGACGGGGCTTTCGGCTGATCCTCCGATGTAAACAGGTGATACATCGGCCCGAGGAGCAGGGTGATATCATACGAATCGCTGCCAAAGGCGGACAGATCCATGGCGTTGCCCTGTGTGATGGTAACCGGCTCACCGCTGGCCGTGTTTTTCCGGAAGACATCAATATTGTGCTCGATCAGTTCGACAGCGTTCACCTGATAACCTTTCCGGGCCAGCGCGTGGCTGTACCGAAATGGCGGGGCGGGGGACGCCATTCGCTGTCCGGTATCAAAATTTTTTACAATATTCACAAAAACGGTCTTACCGAATGGGGAGAATTCCCATGCGGTAAATCTTGACTTTTTGAGTTAGCAGTGGTAAACTTTTAGTTAGCATAAGCTAACATCAAAATGCGGAAAGAGGATGATCCAGTGGCGGAACAGGGAGGCGGTATGCCGCTGAGCCTGCTCGGCTCCGGCGGGGCCGGAAGGGTGCTGGCCCTGCGCGGCAGGGAGGAGACTTGCAGGTACTTGGAAAATCTGGGATTTGTCCCGGGAACGGATGTGTCGGTCATCAGTGAGATCGGCGGGAATGTGATCGTGGGTGTCAAAGGCACGCGCGTCGCAATCAGCCGGTCCATGGCGAATAAAATCTTTGTTCAGTAAAGCGGTCAAAAGGGGGAAACATCATGACACTGAAAGAAGTAAAGCCGGGTGGGTCCGTCACCGTTACCCGGCTGACGGGCGAAGGCGCGCTCAAGCGCCGGATCATGGATATGGGGATCACCAAGGGTGTGACCATTCTGGTGCGCAAGGTCGCCCCGCTGGGGGATCCCATTGAAGTGAATGTGCGGGGGTATGAGCTCTCCCTGCGCAAGAGTGAAGCGGAAAACATCGTGGTTGAGGCATGATGGGCAAGGGGGTTATTGAAATGGATTTAAAAATCGCGCTGGCCGGCAACCCGAACTGTGGAAAAACGACCCTGTTTAATGATTTGACAGGTTCCATGCAGTACGTGGGCAACTGGCCCGGCGTCACGGTTGAAAAAAAGGAGGGCAAGCTCAAAGGGCATAAGGATGTCATTGTCACGGACCTGCCCGGTATCTACTCGCTCTCCCCGTACACACTGGAGGAGGTCGTCAGCCGGAACTACCTGCTTGACGAGCATCCGGATGCGGTGATCGATCTGGTGGATGCGACAAATCTGGAGCGCAATCTCTACCTGACCACACAGGTGCTCGAGCTCGGGCTCCCGACGCTGATCGCCCTGAACATGATGGATCTGGTGGACAAAAACGGCGACCAGATCGACGCGGCCAAGCTAGGCGAGGCGCTCGGATGCCCCGTGATGGAAATTTCCGCGCTCAAGGGACGTGGCACCAAGGCGTTGGCCGCCCGGGCGGTTGAGATCGCCTCTAAGAAAGAAAAAAACAAACCGAAGACGGAGTTCAGCAAAGCGGTGGAGGATGCCCTCTGCCAAATCCGTACAATTTTAAAGGATATATCCACGGCATATGATACCCGCTGGCACGCTATCAAAATGTTTGAGCGCGATGAAAAACTGCTGGAGGGACTCAATCTGCCCGCCGGTACAAAGGCGCAGATCGAGGGCATCATCAGCGCGGTCGAGAAAAAACTCGATGACGACGCGGAGAGCATTATCACCAATGAGCGGTATGAGTACGTGGCCTCCGTCATCAAAAAATGCGCCCGCAAGAAAAAGATGGGCTTGACGACTTCCGATAAAATTGATAAGATTGTCACAAACCGCTGGCTGGCACTGCCGATCTTTGCGGTCGTAATGATCGTTGTTTACCTCATTTCCGTCACCACACTCGGCACCATCGTGACGGACTGGACAAACGACGTTCTCTTCGGGGAGTGGATTCAGCCCGGCGTACAGACCCTGCTGGAGAATGCGGGCGCGGCGGAATGGCTTTCCGGCCTGATCGTGGACGGCATCATTGCCGGCGTGGGCGCGGTGCTCGGCTTTGTCCCGCAGATGTTTATTCTGTTCTTCTTCCTGGCCCTTTTGGAGGACTGCGGATACATGGCGCGCGTGGCGTTCATTATGGACCGCATCTTCCGTAAATTCGGCCTCTCCGGAAAGAGCTTTATCCCGCTGCTGATCGCCTCGGGCTGCGGTGTTCCCGGCGTAATGGCGACCAAGACCATTGAAAACGAAAAAGACCGCCGCATGACGGTCATGACCACTACCTTTATTCCATGCAGCGCCAAGCTCCCGATCATCGCGCTGATCGCCGGTGCGCTGATGGGCGGCGCCTGGTGGGTCGCCCCAGCGATGTATTTCCTGGGTATTTTCGCCGTCATCATCTCCGGCATTATGCTCAAGAAGACCAAAATGTTTGCCGGTGATCCCGCCCCCTTCATCATGGAACTGCCGCAGTATCATATCCCCGCACCCAAGGGCGTGCTGATGCACATGTGGGAGCGCGTGCGCTCGTTCATCATCAAGGCTGGTACGGTCATCTTCGTCTCCAGCGCGCTGATCTGGTTCCTGCAGTCCTTCGGCGTGGCGGACGGAAAGTTCGGCATGGTCGATGAGAACAGCAGCTTGCTCGCCGCGATCGGCGGATTCTTTGACGTAATCTTCGTCCCGCTGGGGTTTGGCAACTGGCAGGCGACGGTCGCCACGATCTCCGGCCTGATCGCAAAGGAGAACGTGGTCAGCACTTTCGGCATCCTGTTCGGCCTTGGGGCGGATGTCACGGAAGAGGACCCCGGCCTGCTGGCGGCCGTTTCTGCGATGTTCCCCGGATATGCATCGGCTATGTCCTATCTGGTGTTTAACCTGCTGTGTGCGCCGTGCTTTGCGGCGATGGGCGCCATCAAGCGGCAGATGGCCAGCGCCAAGTGGACCGCCTTTGCCATCGGTTACCAGTGCGTATTCGCCTATGTCGTCGCAATGATGATCTACCGCATCGGCGGGCTGTTTACGGGTGAAGTTGTATTTGCGGGCGTGGATGCCGTATGGGTCGTGATCGCGTTTGTACTGCTGGCGGGGATGCTCTATATGCTGTTCCGCCCCAATCCGCAGAAGAAAAGGATGCGCGCCGCTGCAAAGGCCGCAAACGCGGCGTAATCTCCCTGTACGCAGGGATTTAAAGAGGTGTTCACCATGCTTGAATGGTTGGCCGCAAATGCGGCGACAATTGTGATCTCCGCGGCGCTGATCGTGCTGCTCGCGCTGGCGATCCGGTATATCGTTAAAAAGCGAAAAAACGGCGGCTGTGTGGGCTGTGAAGCCTGTTCTTCCTCCAAAGGGGGCTGCTCCGCCTGCCACGGCGGCTGCGCGGCTGCCACAGACGATCATCAGGAGTCGCCCGGCACCTGCTGCCACTGCGCAGACAAACCAAAAGAATAACACAATGGCGCCCCGCACGGTTCCCAAACCGTACGGGGCGCTTTTTGATGCGAAATACAAATAAAAAAATAAATTTTTCGATTGAAGCGGCGCTGTCCCCATCTGTGCGTGGCATAAAGGCCGTCTGATGCCGGGACCTGCCCGAAAAGCCGGCGTGTAGAGCGGCTACAGATATCCACCGTCTGTGCCCAGGACCTGACCGGTGATAAATCCGGCCTGTTCGGAGGCCAGGAAGGCGGCCGCCGCTGCGACATCCTCCGGTTCGCCCAATCGGCACAGGGGCGTCTCCTCCCGCAGCTGATCCATCGTCTCCGCGCTGTGGCGGGCGTTCATATCCGTGCGGATCACGCCGGGGGCCACGGCGTTGACCGTGATGCCGGAGGGGCCAAGCTCCCGTGCGAGCGCCTTTGTCAGGCCGATGACACCGGCCTTTGCGGCGGAATACACGGCTTCACAGGAGGCGCCGGCGATGCCCCACATGGAGGCAATGTTGAGGATGCGGCCCCATTTTTGGTGTACCATGGCGGGGATAAACGCGCGGCAGCAGTAGAATACGCCGTCCAGATCCGTGCCCATCACACGCCGCCACTCTTCATCCGTGGTATCAGTCAGCAGACCAAAGGCATCCACACCGGCGTTGTTGACCAGTACCAGCGGATCACCCATAGCGCTGTGAATTTCACTGCGCAGGTGGTCCACCTGAGCGCTGTCCGATACATCGCAGAAAAAGGCCTGCGCCTGCACGCCAAGCTCCCGGCATCGGCGTACAGTCTCCTCCGCGCCTGCCCTGTTCGCCCGGCAGTGGACGGCGACATTCAGCCCCGCCCGTGCGAGCGTCTCTGCAATCGCCGCGCCGATCCCGCGGGAGGCCCCTGTGACCAATGCGAGTTTTGCCATCTGATCCCCTCCGTAAAGGCATATGCTCTATTCTTTCTCCTCGTATTATAGCGCGATACGGCCGCATTTGCAAACGCTGCATGGGTACTTTACGCGATGCTATCCACCCGCGAGTGGGAACGCCGTGAGGTGCAAAACACGGCGGACGGAAATCAATGGCAAATCTTTTTGAAAATTTGGCCGCTTTTCTCCGCTTCCTCTCTTGAATCTCGCCGTATTATCCGATATAATATGTAGTAGCGTGTGCCCGGACGGGTACAGTCAAGAAACCAAAATTAAGGATGTTGAGACATGGAAATTCTGAACCAGTTTGCCGCCCTGTTCGGCAACATCGCGGAGGTCCGCTGGCAGATGATCGTCATGTGGGTCATCGGCGGTGTGCTGATCTACCTCGCCATCAAGAAGGATATGGAGCCCACGCTCCTGCTCCCGATGGGCTTTGGCGCGATCCTCGTCAACCTGCCGCTCTCCGGCGCAGTCACCCAGGGGGATGAAATCGGGCCCATCGATACCCTGTTTAACGCGGGTATTGCCAATGAGCTCTTCCCGCTGCTGCTGTTCATCGGGATCGGCGCGATGATCGACTTCGGCCCGCTGCTCTCGAACCCCAAGCTGTTCCTTTTCGGCGCGGCGGCGCAGTTCGGCATTTTCTTCACCTATTCCCTCGCCTCCCTGTTTGGCTTTACGCCGCAGGATGCGGCGAGCGCGGCCATCATCGGTGCGGCGGACGGTCCCACGTCGATCTTCGTGGCCAACTACTACCAGTCCAAGTATCTGGGTGCGATCATCGTGGCGGCCTACTCCTACATGGCGCTCGTCCCGATTATCCAGCCCCCGATCATCAAGCTCTGCACCACCAAGAAAGAGCGCATGATCCGGATGAAGTATAACCCGCAGCACATCTCCCGCACCACGAAGATCCTCTTCCCGATCGTGATTACTGCGATCGTGGGTCTGGTGGCGCCCAAGTCTGTGGCGCTCGTCGGATTCCTGATGTTCGGCAACCTGATTCGCGAGTGCGGCGTGCTGGACCTGCTCTCCAAGAGCGCACAGAACGAGTTGGCCAACCTGGTCACAATCCTGCTCGGCCTCACCGTGGCTACCAAGATGCAGTGGCAGGGCTTCCTCCAGTGGGAGACACTGCTGATCATGGCCCTGGGTCTGGTTGCGTTCGTTTTCGATACAGCGGCCGGCGTCATGTTCGCCAAAGTTTACAACCTCTTTGCGAAGGAAAAAATCAACCCGATGATCGGTGCGGCCGGTATCTCCGCGTTCCCGATGTCCTCCCGCGTGGTCCACAAAATGGGCCTGAAGGAGGACCCGCAGAACTTCCTGCTCATGCACTCCGCGGGTGTCAATGTCTCCGGTCAGGTTGCCTCTGTTATCGCGGGCGGCATGATCATGAACCTTGTCCCGAAATTCTAATCGATCAGAAAGGAGCCTGACAGCTTATGTTTTCTCTCAGTATTATCAATGTGAGCGCTTTTGTGGCCTCCCTGCCGACGCTGCTGATCGGCATGATCGGTATCTTCATCGTGATTGCGGTGATCGTGCTGTGCATGGTCGTTCTGGAAAAAGTTTTTTCGGATCAGAAAAAGCCGCGTAAAAAGAAAAAGGAAAAGGATGCCGACACCTCCGGCGAGGCGCAGGCATAACAACACTCCCCCGGCGGGCGGCACTGATTTGTCCTTCGCCGGGGGCGTTTTCTTTTGGCAATTACCGGAGCTGCCGCACAGCCGGGATGCTCCGGATATCAGGAGGGAAGAGAATATGGCAAACGCACTGATCGCAATGCTTTGTTTCTCCGCCGCAGAGATTATCTTCGTCCCGTGGTTCCTGCATGCGGAGTATCCCAAGCGTAATTACAAATCCCTAACACTGAAAATGATCTGCTCCGCGCTCTTTGTCGGGGTGGGAATCGCCTGTATGGCCCTGGCAGGGCATACAGGCATCTATTCCTGGATCATCCTGGCGGCGCTTGTGTGTTCCGCGGTGGGGGATTTCCTGCTCCATTATGAAGATGTCATTGAAAATCACGACTATTTCTTCTATGGTATGATCGCCTTCGGGATCGCGCACCTGCTGTATCTGACTGATTACATCTATATCCTGACGGTAAAGCTGCCGGAGATCAAGCCCTTCTCCTGGCTGGAGCTGGTTGCGCTGGTAATAGCCCTCGGGATTGCACAGATGGGGAACAAGATGTTTCACCTCAAGCCGGGCAAGCTCAAAATCCCGCTGTATGTGTATACCACTATCCTCATCTGCACGGTGATCCATGCCTGCTATCTGGCTGTTCAGTACTATCTGGCGGACCTGACGAACCACGCACTGGTGCTGCTCTTCCTCGGTGGGGGCGGGATCCTCTTCGCAACTTCGGACGCACTGATCGGAATCCTGCACTTTGGCGACAAAAAGCCGCGCCCCATGCGCGTGGTCAATATCGTCACCTACTATGCGGCACAGTGCCTGCTCGCCGGGACGATCCTGTTTCTCGGAGGGCTCTAACCCCGGAGCGTAGATGCGGTGCCCTCCGGCCCCGCAGAGGGGCGCGTTACGCAGTCCAAATGGGCTGACATCCATGGCGCTTCTTGTACTCTCATGCATTTATTCTTTCGCCCTGACAGGAGGATTTCCCATGGCTGACTGGAACCCTGAAAAATACCTGTTATTCAAAAAACAGCGCACGCAGCCGGCTATTGATCTGGCCAACCGTGTGCGGGGCTGTACGCCGAAAAAGATTGTAGATATCGGCTGCGGCCCCGGGAACAGCACGGCGGTGCTGCGGGAAGTCTTTCCGGAGGCGGAGATTCGCGGGATCGACAGCTCGGCAAGCATGATCGAGCGGGCGCGGGCAAAGCACGGCGATGTTGATTTTTCCCTGTGCAGCGCAGAGGAGCTCGACGGCACCTATGATCTGCTGTTTTCCAACGCGTGCCTGCAATGGATCCCAAATCATGGGATGCTGATTCCGCACTTGATGGAAAAGCTGACCGACGGGGGAGCGCTGGCGGTTCAGATGCCGATGAACCGGGAGGAGCCGCTCTATCAGATCATACGCACCGTTGCGGCGGAGTCAAAATGGGATTTTCAGAAAGTGTGTTTTGAAACGAACGACACGCTGGCGCCGGAGGAGTATTTTGATATCCTGTCCGGTTGCTCCGGCAGCTTTGAGCAGTGGGAAACGGTCTATTATCATGCACTGCCCTCCCATGAGCACCTGATCGACTGGGTGCGGGAGACCCGTCTGCGCCCCTATCTGGCGGTACTGGATGACGGTCAAAAACAGCTGTTTGAAGGGGAGATCCTGGCGCGGGTAAAGGCGGCCTATCGCCCCACTGCAAGCGGAGAGGTGATCCTGAAATTCAGGCGGTTCTTTTTTGTGGCGTGCCGGTGAAAACGGATTCGATGGTGATATAAATGCGAAAAGGTCCAATGATAAAGCCCAAAAGATTAAAACAGGGCGATCGGGTGGCAGTCGTCAGCCTGTCCTGGGGCGGGTTAGGAGATCCTGATCTGATCCACAAATTCCATATTGCGAAAGAGCGTTTGGAAAAGGACTTCGGGTTAGAAGTGATCTGCATGCCCCATGCGTTAAAAGGCAGCGAATTTGTAGCAAATCACCCTGAATTAAGGGCAAGGGATCTGATGGAGGCCTTTGCGGATGATTCCATTGATGCCGTTTTCTGTGCGATCGGCGGCGATGATACGATCCGGACACTGCCTTATATTGATCTGGAAGTGATCCGGAGCCATCCCAAAATCTTTATGGGCTATTCCGATTCCACGATCAACCACCTGATAATGTATCGGGCGGGAGTGGTCTCCTTTTATGGGCCGTCCGTCATGTGCGAGTTCGGCGAGTATGTCAACATGTTTGATTACACGAAAAATGCCGTGAGGGATATTTTGTTTAGCGAATGGGAGCGCTACGATCTTTTGCCGAGCCCGCAGTGGTCGGCGGACTATATCCCCTGGCAGGAGGACAATATCAACACGCCCCACGCCATGCAGGAGGATGTCCACGGCTATGAGATCATCAGCGGTGGGGACCGGGTCGTGCAGGGGCATTTGCTCGGCGGATGCATTGATGTGTTTTTAATGGCAATCGGCACAGAGATCTGGCCATCCCTCGAAGAGTGGAAAGACGCTGTTCTCTTTATCGAGACAAGTGAGGATAAGCCGTCCCCGCAATTTGTGACGTGGACGCTCCGAAACCTTGCCGCTCAGGGGATTTTGAACGTCATAAAGGGGATCCTGGTGGGCAAGCCGCAGAGTGAGGCGTACTATGAGGAATATAAAGTTGCCATTATCCAGGTAGTGGGACAGGAAGAGGGCCTTTATAGTCTGCCAATTTTCTATAATGTAAATTTTGGGCACGCCAAACCGATCGGCATTATCCCCTATGGGATTCAGGCAGAATTGGACTGTAAAAATAAAACGATTACATTTCTGGAATGCCCGACGGTTTAACGGGCCATAGAATCAAATTTTGACGAAAAAACGGAGGAGCCCGTACAGCGGGATCCTCCGTTAAAAATTTACCTGCTTTTTTATCTATTGGGATTTGTGCTGCCATTCTCCCACTCGGATCTCAGGATGGCGTAATAGTTCTTATCCCCAATGCTGCCGTCCTTTTGATAACAACAGCGCCGGAAGGTGCCCTCCAGCGTCATGCCGGCCTTTTGCATCACACGGCCGGAGCCAATATTTCTCGTATCGTGCCCGGAGGTGATCCGATCATATCCGACCCGGTCAAAGAGAAAATCGATCACCGCGCGGACCGCCTCCGTCATGATCCCCTGATTCCAATAGGGGACATCAATCTGCCAGCCCAGATGGCAGGTGTGGCAGGCGTCATCCTGCGTAACCACACTGATATTGCCGATGACAGTTCCGTTCCATTCAATGGCCCAGTTGTACACCGAAGGATCGCGGTAGGCAGATATCCATGATTTCAGGATCTTTTGGGACTCTTTCAGTGACTGATGAGGGGAATAGGAGAGGTACCGGACCACTTCCGGATTCGATGCCCACTGGAACATGGCCCCCGCATCCTCCCGGCGAAATCGGCGCAGGAGCAGCCGTTGTGTTTGAATCGGCTGTGTGCCGGTATGGCAGATAGGTTTTAACTGCTCAATATCTGTCACTTCGTATTCCCTCCTTCAATCTAAAATTTAGTGGTCGCTTTTTCCCTTTCTGCGCACGTCCAGTTCCCCCATAAACGCATATTTTTCCTTTGGGGAGATGCTGATCGTTCTGTTTGTATTTTTACGGCGGTAGGTGATCGTCAGCTTGTCCATAGAGAGGGCGGCGGAATCCTGTGAGCGGTCGCGCTGCGGCTCGCAGGAAATGATATCACAGTAGGGGATGAACCGACCGTGTCCCCATCCGGAGCGAATTCGCAGGCCGTTGTCCTCAAACACATAGTACGTAAACAGATAGGACGGCAGCAGCAGCGCCAGGAAAAAGACCAGCAGTACGACGAAGGTCAGCGCGCATACGGAGTCCGTCGGCGGCTCTGTATAGGAAGTGGCCACGAACACCGCCGCCATAAACAGGATGAAGAACGCCATTGCCAGATGGAACCACCAGTCGATCTTGGATTTAAATTTGTTTTGCATTGTTTTTCACCGTTTTTATTCAGGATGTCCCTATTGTACCATATTCCCGGCCGTTTGACCACCGGAAAAGGGACGAATTCCCACCGGGATCCCCTTGAGGCAATCTTCCGGCCACGCAGAGAGCACGAATTTGCACCATTCTCCGGCTCCACCTACACAGGGATCCGGGATGGTCTGTACAGGCCATTCATGCCTTCCCCTTGAGGGGAAGGTGGCGAGGCCGCAGACCGAGACGGATGAGGTGTTCTGCTACGTTTTGTGCTGGCTGAGTGCGGGACGGAGATTTTCCACCTCATCAGTCTCACTTCGTTCGACAGCTTCCCCTCAAGGGGAAGCCAATATTTGTTTGTGCGAATTCTTTAACGTCTACCGTAGGGGGGACCCTTTCGTCCGCTCCGCGGACATTTCCCCTAACAGGGGGATCACCCACAAGGGGAAGCCAAAAGGTACGGCGCGGAAGTTAGTGCGGTCAAAGCCTCCCTTGTGTAAAGGGAGGGGGACCGCCGCACGGCGGTGGAGGGATTGTGATACGGCTTGATTTGCAAAAAACGGGCGCATTTAGCCGACAACCCCTCAGTCACGCATACGCGTGACAGCTCCCCTTACACAGGGGAGCCGGGGGGCCATTCAAGCCTTCCCCCGTAGGGAGCGCCGCCCTCGGCGTTCCGTTTGACACTCATGGCCGGCGTGCCAGATAGAGATCAATCGTATCATAGATGCGGATAAAGCCGCCGGTCTGGTCAAGGAGATCTTTCATCTCCCGCTCAAAGGCAGCTTTGGCAGTGGGGTCCATGGCGCGGTGATCGGAATAGGTGTTCAGCAGACCAATGTAGTCATCGGAGGTCAGCGTGCGAACCCGCCGATAGATGTTGCAAGTGATATCCCGAAAGCCATATTCCTGCAGCTCGGCAATGCGTGCTTCGCAGTCCCGATCCGAAAATTCACGCGCTTTCTCGTCGGAGGGGCGGTATTTATGATAGACCTTTCGGTTGATATCGTTGGTGCTGTCCCCCTCCCGGTTGGGGAAGGGATGATTCCAGAACAGTGCGACGGCACCACCTGGCCTGAGGATGGACAATATTTTTGGATAAGCCACCTCCTCTGGGAGCCAGTGGAACGCAGTGGCGCAGTAAATTAGATCATAGGAATTGTGTGACAGAGGGAGCGTGATAAAATCGCCGGTGATGATCTCCAGACCGCTCTCGCCGGAAAAATTTTTCCGTGCAAAGCGGCTGAGATTTTCACCCAGCTCGATTGCCGTCACCCGGCATCCGGTCTTCAGGATCGGGGAGGTCGCCTGCCCGGTACCGATCCCGATCTCCAGCGCTCGGCTCTCCGGCCCCAAAGCGGTGTACCGGGTAATCTCCTCAAACAGCTCCGGCGGATATCCCGGGCGGTACCGGTCGTAATTTGCCGCATCTTCGTCAAAGGTGCGCCGCAGTTCCATCGCTTTGACCTCCCATCAATTGATCAAATGTATTTCTATGATAACATACAGGCCGCCCGGGGACAATCCCCGGACGGCCTGACCTTTTATAAAATATTAGTAAGCGATAAATGCGCTGAATGCCCGATAGGCCGCGTAGACGTCAAGCTTGGAGACCACCTCAAACGGCGCGTGCATGGAGAGCACCGGCACACCCATATCGACCACATCCACGCCGAGGTTGGCAATATACATGGCCACCGTTCCGCCGCCGCCCGCGTCGACTTTACCGAGCTCGCCTGTCTGCCACAGGACGTCCGCCTCCTCCAGGAAGGTACGCACACGGCCCATAAATTCCGCGCTCGCATCGTTGGTGCCGCCCTTGCCGCGGGAACCCGTGTACTTGGTCACACACACGCCGTGGTTCAGATAAGCCGCGTTGCGGCGCTCATTGACATCCGGGAAGGTGGGGTCAAACGCCGCGTTCACATCCGCGGACAGACACTCGGACTTTGTGAGTACATCGCGGCCTGCCAGGCCCTCCATCGCGGCCAGATCCTCAATGAAATAGCGCAGGTAGGAGGACTTGAGGCCCGTGTTGCCCTCGCTCCCGATCTCCTCCTTATCGGTCAGCACGGTGACGCAGGTGACCTCCGGATCGACTGCGCCCAGCGCGGCCATGGCCGCCGGATAGGCGCACACACGGTCGTCATGGCCATAGCCGCCGATCATGCTGCGGTCAAAGCCAATGTCGCACACCGGGAGCGCAGGGACGAGCGTCAGTTCCGCGCTCAGGAAGTCCTTCTCAATGATGCCGTACTTTTCATGGAGGAGATTGAGAATGTTGAGCTTGACCTTTTCACTCTCGTCATCGCACTTGAACGGGCGGGAGCCGATCAGGATGTTGAGCTCCTCGCCTTTGATGATCTGCGGGGCGGTCCGCTTCATCTGTTCATCCGCCAGATGGGGCAGCAGATCCGTCACCACAAAGCGCGGATCGCCCGCGTCCTCGCCGATGTTGACGGTGACCTTCTCCCCGCCCTTTTTGACGATCACACCGTGCAGGGAGAGCGGAATGGCCGTCCACTGGTACTTTTTAATACCGCCGTAGTAGTGCGTCTTAAAAAGCGCCAGCTCCGTGTCCTCATACATGGGGTTGGGTTTTAAATCCAGGCGCGGGGAGTCAATGTGCGCCGCATTGATGCGTACGCCCTCACGCAGGCTCCGCTTCCCGATCGTGGCCAGGATGATTGCCTTGCCGCGGTTGTTGTAGTAGACCTTGCTGCCCGGCGCGTATTTTTCCCCGGGGACAAAGGCTGTGAAGCCGGCTTCCCTTGCCTTTTCCTCAAAAAAGTCCACAGCCTCGCGCTCCGTCCGGCAGCGGTTTAAAAAGTCCATATACCCGGCGCAGAACGAATCCGCCTCGCGGATCTCGTCATCCGCCATCGTCTCCGCGCCGTTTTCGGACTGATAAAACAGCACCTTTTTAAGCTCCTTGACACTTTTTTCACTCATATCACAGAACCTCCTACAGATCATATAGTTCCTTATATTTTTCGACCGCACGGGAGACCTTATGCACATAGTGTGCCGTGTCCGTGGTCGGAATCGTCGTCAAAGTTTTGCCGTCAGCGGAATAGTCCGGGTTCTCCAGCCATCCGTTGACCCGTCCGCGCCCGGCGTGGTAGGCCGCAACCGCCGTGTTTTCATCGCCGAATTCCTCCAGCAGCATGCTCAGAAAGAGTGTGCCGTACCGGATGGAAATGTCCTTGTCAAACAGGGCGTCCTCCGGCAGCGTATCGCCCGTCTTGGTCTGGAGCCAGTCAAATGTGTCCGGCGTCATCTGCATGATACCCAGTGCCCCCAGATCGGAGACCGCCTCGGGGTCAAAGCCGCTCTCGGTATTGATAACGGCGTAGATCAGATACGCCGGCACCTCATATTCCCGGGCGTACTGCTCCACAAGCTCCGTCTCCTTGAGCGGATAGAGGGCCTTCTGTAAGGTGTGGTATGCCGCCGCCCCGCAGACGGCCGTGAGGATCAAAACCGCCGCAATCACAAGGAACGCGACGGTGCGTTTTCTGCGTCTGGTCACGTCAGTGCCTCCTCAATCTTCTCGTAGAGCGGCCCCAGCTCCTGCTCAAGGAGAAAGGGCGGGTAATTGCGGATGATGATATCGGCGCGTTCCTCATAGCAGGATCGGGGGAGTTGGGCGGCCATGCGCTCCTTCAGTTTTTCCACGGGCAGGCCGTCCCGCCGGATCAGCCGCGCCAGCCGGACATCGTCCGGCGCAGTAACCACGGCCACAAGGTCACAGATCCGGTCCGCACCGGCCTCAAAGAGCTGTGCGCCGTCCATCACGGCGACCCGGGCGCCAGACCGGAAGACATTTTCGCGCTCCTCCTCCATCCTGCGGACAATGTGCGGATGGGTGATCGCGTTGAGCGTCTGTGTACGCTCCGGGGTGGAAAAGGCGCGTTCCGCGAGCTTGGCGCGGTCCAGGACACCTGTATTTAAAATATCTGTGCCAAAGGCCCCTGCCAATTCCGTGAGCACCGGGCTGCCGGGCAGAGTGATCTCGCGCGCAATGTAGTCTGCGTCAATAACGGCAAAGCCGTGCTCCCGCAGCAGCCCGGCAACGGTGCTCTTACCCGCGCCGGTGGGGCCGGTCAGCCCCACGGTCACATTATTTTTCAAGTTCGATCACCTCGAAGGCCGCCGCGCGCATCAGCCGGTTATATACGGCCAGCCCTACGCCCTCCCCGGAGGGCATGCGCGCGTATACGCGTCTGGCGCCCCGCTCATCCAGCTCGCGCAGTGCATCAAAGAGCTGATGTGCCTGTGCGGCGGAGTCGGCCTGTGCGCCGTATTCGATGTACGGCACGGAGAGCTTCGCGCCCTCTCTGTCAAAGCAGAGGGCGTATACGCCCTCCTCCTGCGCGTGAGCGTTCACACAGCGAACATAGGCGTCCAGCGGGCCGCTGAGGACCGTGACGCGCGCACGGGGGGCATAGTGCCGGTATTTCATGCCGGGTGAGGCCGCCTTGACGCCCTCTTTCAGCTGTTCGTAGACAGCGGGATCGACCTCGCATGCGCCGAGGACATCGCGGATCATCTCCGGGGTAATCCCGCCCGGCCGTAAGATGCGCGGCGCGCCGTCCACCAGGGTTACAACGGTGGATTCCACTCCCACAGCGCACGGCCCGCCGTCCACAATGTAGTCGATCTTGCCGTTCAGATCCTCATAGACATGCTCGGCCCGCGTGGGGCTCGGGCGGCCGGAGGTGTTGGCGGACGGAGCCGCCAGCGGAACACCCGACCGGGTGATGACCTCCCGCGCAATGGGGTCCGACGGCATGCGCACAGCCACGGTGTCCAGACCGCCGCTGGTGGCATCCGGGATGAGTGCACTCTTTTTCAGAATAATGGTCATGGGGCCGGGCCAGTAGGCCTTCGCCAAAGTTAAAGCGCTCGCGGGGATCTCCTGAACGAGCGGCGCCCACTGGTAAAAATCCGAGATGTGCACAATCAGCGGGTTATCCTGCGGGCGGCCTTTGGCCGCATAGATCTTCCGGGATGCATCGGCGTCAAGCGCGTTGCCCGCAAGGCCGTAGACAGTCTCCGTTGGGATGGCGGCCAGTCCGCCGCTGCGCAGGCATGCGGCCGCCGGGTCGAGCAGCGGATAATCCGCAGGGGAATTGATTTTGATGACTTTTGTCTCCATGATATCAGGCCTCCGCCTTCAAACGTTCGGCCGTGTCCGCAGTGATGAGCGCGTCAATCAGCTCGTCAAGATCGCCGTTGAGAATGGCGTCCAGTTTATAGAGTGTCAGGCCGATCCGGTGGTCGGTCACGCGTGTCTGCGGATAGTTATAGGTTCGGATCCGCTCGCTTCGGTCACCGGTGCCCACCTGTGCGCGCCGCTCCCCGGCAATCTCCGAGTTCTGGCGCTCCCGCTCCATCTCATAGATGTGGGAACGCAGGATTTTCATGGCCTTTTCCTTATTCTTGTGCTGGCTGCGCTCATCCTGGCACTCCACAACCGTACCGGTGGGGAGGTGCGTGATACGGATGGCGCTTTCCGTCTTGTTAACGTGCTGGCCGCCCGCACCGCTGGAGCGGTAGGTGTCAATCTGTAAGTCCGCCGGGTCGATTTGAATATCGACCTCCTGTGCCTCGGGCAGTACGGCAACGGTGACCGTGGAGGTGTGGATGCGCCCCTGGGATTCCGTTTCCGGCACGCGCTGCACGCGGTGGACACCGCTCTCGAATTTAAACCGGGAGTAAGCGCCGTCCCCCTCAATCATGAAGCTGATTTCCTTATATCCGCCCAGCTGTGTCTCGTTTGCGGAGAGCAGCTCGGACTTGAAGCCCCGCTTCTCCGCATACATGGAGTACATGCGATAGAGCACGCCCGCAAAAAGGGCGGCCTCCTCGCCGCCCGCACCGCCGCGGATCTCAATGATGACGTTTTTGTCGTCGTTCGGGTCGGCGGGGAGGAGGAGGACCTTCAGCTCTTCCTCGCATTTTTCAGCCCGGGCGGAGGCCTCCTCGTATTCGGCCCGCGCAAGCTCGCGCAGTTCCCGGTCCTGACTCGCATCTTCGGCGATCTCCTGCGCCTCCTGCGCGTTTTTGAGCGCTCCGGAGTACTCGCGGAACTTTTCTGCCACGGGCTCCAGCTTTTTATGCTCACGCAGCAGGGCGGTGTACGTATCAATGTCGCTGACGATATCCGGGTCGCACAGCTTGCGCCCGATCTCCTCAAATTTTTCCTCTATGGTCTTCAGCTTTTCAAGCATGGATTCACTTGGCATGCCGTCTCCTCCGAATCGTGTAAAAATCAGCTGCTGGGGATTCCTTCCCGTCAATCGGCCTTCCTTGGGTCCCGGGGGACCGCAATGCCGCCGCGCAGGATTTTGCGGATGTTCTTTTCCGCTTTGGCGCGCGGGATCATAAATTCGCGCCCGCACTGTGTGCACCGCAGGCGGAAATCCATCCCGGAGCGGAGACAGTCAAAGGTGTTCCCGCCGCAGGGGTGATTTTTTTTCATGACGAGCACATCGCCGACCTGTACGTCCATCACGCGCCTCCTTTTAAAACGGGGCTCGGCCGTCTTAGAGTGCCTGCCCCGCATGGCATCAGATTTTTATGAAAGTTAAAGATATCAAAGTTTTTATCTGCTTCCGCTCTGCCCGGCCCTGTCAGAGGCAATGTCCGCAAAGCGAGCAAAAAGCCTTTCCTTACAAGGGAAGGCACTGTTGCGGTGGAAGAGGTGTCTCTTGTGCTTTTTCAGTAAGATTCTGCAAGCAACTGCCTTTCCACCTCATCAGTCTCACTTCGTTCGCCAGCTTCCCCTCGGAGGGGAAGCCTGGATTGCAGTTATTATACTGCGGATCAGGCGCTTCCAGCGTTCCGCCGCAAGGCGGAACCGGACGCAAGTGAGGACTGATTCTGCGTAACAATGTTCTCCGGAACACCCAAAATTTTTGATTTTGTTGGTGTTGAGTGAGGTTATTATTACGCGGATCAGGCGCTCTCAGCGCCCCGCCGTCAGGCGGGTGAGGGCGTCAGCCCGGCTGATCCCGCGTAACAATGTTCTCCAGAACAGCCTAAATCTTTGATTTAGTGCTGTTCTGTGAGGTTATTATACCATACTTTCAAAACCAATAAAAGCGGGCCTGTGGACTTTTTCCGCAAGTTGTTATATACTTGTCTTATCGAATCACGATTAGGACGGAGGATTCCATGATGAAAAAAGCTGCTGCCGCTCTCTGTAGTGCGGTGTTTCTGATTGTCGGATGCCTTTCCGGATGCAGTACACAGCGGACGGCGCTCACCGTTGGCGGCGCCGAAATCAACAGCGAGGTCTATGTGTATTTTCTGGACCTTGCGGCCCGGGAGCTGTCCGCGGCATTGGACGTGGGACAGCCGGCTTCCTCCGTTCCGGCGGAGACGGTTCCGGAGAGCGCAGCCCCGGCAGCGGCCGCTCCCACTGACCCCTCAGTGCCGGCAGGCGAACCGGAGGCCACCGCCGCCGATGCCCGGAATACAACGGCTGCAGTCTCTGCGGGATCAGTTGATCTCCAGTCCCTGTATGACCGTGCGGCGGAGCTGTGCGCCGACTATGTCGCCGTCAATTCCCTTTTTGCGGCGTACGACTGCACCCTCTCCGTAGAGGAGAAGTCTACTGCCTCCGTCCGGACAAATGACCTGTGGCGGCTTTATGGAAGCTATTACGAATCGCTTGGCGTATCCAAGCAGACACTGTATAAGATTGAGTATAACAGCGTCTGCCGTGATGCGGTGCTGGATGCCCTGTACGGGGCAGATGGCACGGAGCCCGTCCCGGAGGCGGAAGTGAGAAAGTACTATGAGGATCACCACATCGTATTCCGCGCGATCAGCGGCTATTACACCGATATTGATGAGGACGGCAATACCGTCCCCATGAGTGACGAACAGCGCGCTGCGACGGACAGTACCTTTGCCTCCATGGCGGACAGAATCAACGCCGGTACGGATGTGGATACGGTATATAATGATTACCTTGAGTCCCTGGGCAATGAGGAACCCAATGAGACAGTCTCCGTCCGTGTTGCCTCATCGGCGGATCAGGGATATCCGGAGGGGTTCTTTGAGACCGTCCACGCGCTGGAGCAGGACAGGGCCTCCGTCGTCCGGCTCGGCGACTACATCTATGTGATCGTGCGGATGGATCCGTACACGGGGGATTCTGTTTATTATGAAGAGAACAAGGCGCAGTCTCTCCGGGAACTCAAGGCGGAGGATTTTAAGGCCATTGTCCGCCAGTGCGCGGAGGAGTACGAGGTCACGGTGCGCGAATCCGTACAGAAAAGCTGCCTGAGAAGGGTGCGCGGACAGCATGAGGACGTAATTTTTGAATAACCTGGCCTTGTGTGGGAATCTTGAAAAAGGTATTGACAAGCCCTCGGACATATATTATAATGTTATTCGCCCGTAAAAACGGGCGCAATATGGCGGTATAGCTCAGTTGGCTAGAGCATTCGGTTCATACCCGGAGTGTCATTGGTTCGAATCCAATTACCGCTACCATTTTCAGCGGGGAGTCCGCGCAGGAAAAGCTCCCCGCTGAAATTATAAGGCCCGGTGGTCAAGCGGTTAAGACACCGCCCTTTCACGGCGGTAACACGGGTTCGATTCCCGTCCGGGTCACCAGAACGTCGCGAACTGTTACGGTTCGCGGCTTTTTTGATATCAATGCCGTTCGCTTCCCGAACGGCGCTTTTGTTTTTATACGCAGTGGTGAGTATTCCCTGTGGCCTTTTGAGGAGTGCGTGCGATTTGCCCTCGTTCCGTGTCTGAGCGGGAATATCATACGGATATGCGCCATAGCGTGATAGAGCACACTCGCCTGCACCATATCCCTGCGGTGAAGAGGATGTATTGGGGAGCAGCAGATACAAAACATTCGGCATGACTTTGTGAAATTTATCAGAAAAAATAAAAATTAATAAAAAGATATTTACATACCGGTTAAAAGTTGTATAATATACATAGTGATTCCCTTGATTTTTTCAAGGCTAATCTTCTGAAAGGAGAATATGTTTATGGAGACAATGGAACTCAAGCACCTGATTTCTTCAAGTGAAACGGTTGATGTTTACCGTGAGGGCGATATGGCGATCAAACTGTTCAAGGAGGGGTGCCGCAAGACGATGACGCTGTATGAGGCGCTCACGCACTCCCGTGTGGAGGACACCGGACTGAATATCCCGATCATCCGCGAGGTCTGCGTCATCAATAACCGCTGGGCGATCAAGATGGACCTCATCGAGGGGAAGACCCTTGCAGACATCATGAAGGAGGATCCCGAGCACATGGATGAGTATCTGGAAAAGATGCTCGACATCCAGCTGGAGATCCACTCCAAGAAGGTTCCCAAGCTCAGCAAGCTGAAGGATAAGCTGATCCGCCAGATCAACGCGCTCGACTGCATTGACGAGGTCAAGCGGTATGAGATGCTCACCCGGCTGGACAGCATGCCCAAACATATCAAGCTCTGCCACGGGAACTTCGTACCCGAGAATATCATCATCAACGATAAGGGCACCTATGTGGTCGACTGGGTGGCCGCCCGTCAGGGCAACGCCAGCGCGGACGTGGCCAAGACCTATCTGCTGCTCAGCCTGAAGAATCCTGATTTTGCGGAGAAATACCTCAACCTCTTCTGCCAGAAGACCAACACCTCCAAGAAATACGTGCAGGACTGGCTGCCCATCGTGGCGGCGGCGCGTCTGGAGGAGAAAATCCCCGAGGAGCGGGATCTGCTCATGAAGTGGGTAGATGTCGTCGCGTACGAATAATCCCGGGAACAAGATACTTGTGCTCAACGCCCCGGACTGCGCTGCGGTCCGGGGCGTTTTTCGTGGTATGTGCGTTTGTCCGTACCCAGTCACAGTGTGCCAAAAGGGAGAGTAAGTGCGGCCAAAAAGCACGGGGGACCCGCTGCGCGCGGGTGTGTTTCCCTCTGCCCGAAATATACGGAAGAAAATCAGGCCTTTTTATCCAGCCGGCGCAGCCGTGAGAAAAAATAGATACAAATTGGGGAAAATCCGGCGGGAAAGTTGGCAAATAAATAGGATTGACAGGTGCGGGGGAAGTTGCTATAATTTATTTGTTAAAAAAATAACAACCGCAACCAATCAAAAAACCAGGCAGAAGTCTTACAAAAAATGGAGGTTTTTGAGAATGCAGAAGAAAGAGCGCGAGGCACAGGCGGCAGCCGTCAATACCGGCCTTGTCGACAATGTGGATGCACTGATTGCCAAGATGGCGCAAGTCCGTGAGGCACAGAGGATTTTCTCCACTTACACGCAGGAGCAGGTGGATAAGATCTTCCTGGCCGCCGCTATTGCCGCTAACCAGCAGCGTATTCCGCTGGCGAAGATGGCCGTCGAGGAGACGGGCATGGGCGTGGTAGAGGACAAGGTCATTAAGAATCACTACGCTGCCGAGTACATTTATAATAAGTACAGGGATACCCAGACCTGCGGTGTTCTGGAGCGCGACGAGTCCGCCGGCATCATGAAAATTGCCGAGCCGATCGGTGTGATCGCAGCCGTTATCCCGACCACCAACCCCACCTCTACTGCGATCTTCAAGACCCTGATCTCCCTGAAGACCCGCAACGGTATCATCATCAGCCCGCACCCGCGTGCCAAGAAGAGCACTATCGCGGCGGCAAAGGTCGTTCTGGATGCGGCGGTTAAGGCTGGCGCGCCTGAGAATATCATCGCGTGGATCGATATCCCCTCTCTGGAGCTGACTAATGAGGTCATGCGCAGCGCGGACATCATTCTGGCAACAGGCGGCCCCGGCATGGTCAAGGCGGCCTATTCCTCCGGCAAGCCGGCCCTGGGTGTCGGCGCCGGCAATACGCCCGCCATCATTGATGACACGGCCGATGTCACGCTGGCTGTCAACTCCATCATCCATTCCAAGACCTTTGATAACGGTATGATCTGCGCTTCCGAGCAGTCCGTAATCGTGCTGGATAAGGTTTACGAGCAGGCTAAGAAGGAATTTGCCGCCCGTGGCTGCTATTTCCTCAATCCGGAGGAGACCGAGAAGGTCCGCAAGACCATCATCATCAACGGCGCCCTGAACGCCAAGATCGTCGGCCAGCGCGCACACACGATCGCTGAGCTCGCAGGGGTCAAGGTCCCGGAGGATACGAAGATCCTCATCGGTCAGGTCGAGAGCGTCAGCATTGAGGAAGAGTTCGCGCATGAGAAGCTCTCCCCGGTCCTCGCGATGTACCGCGCCAAGGATTTTGACGACGCAATCGCCAAGGCGGAGCGCCTGATCGCGGACGGCGGCTACGGCCACACCTCCTCCCTGTATGTGGATGCCGTCCAGCACAAGGATAAGATCGACAAGTTCGCCGCCAGGATGAAGACCTGCCGTATTCTGGTCAACACCCCCTCCTCTCAGGGCGGTATCGGCGATCTGTACAACTTCAGCCTCGCTCCCTCGCTCACGCTTGGCTGCGGTTCCTGGGGCGGCAACTCCGTCTCCGAGAACGTTGGCGTCAAGCACCTGCTGAACATCAAGACGGTTGCCGAGAGGAGAGAGAACATGCTGTGGTTCCGCGCGCCTGAAAAGGTCTATTTCAAAAAGGGCTGCCTGCCGGTCGCGCTGGCTGAGCTCAAGAACGTCATGGGCAAGAAGAAGGTCTTTATCGTGACCGACTCCTTCCTGTTCAAGAACGGCTACACCAAGCCGATTACCGATAAACTCGATGAGATGGGCATCGTCCACACTACGTTCTTCGATGTCGCTCCGGATCCGACGCTTGCCTGTGCAAAGGCCGGTGCGGAGGCCATGAAGGACTTCGAGCCCGACTGCATCATCGCCATCGGCGGCGGTTCTGCGATGGACGCCGGTAAGATCATGTGGGTGATGTATGAGCATCCGGAAGTGGACTTCATGGATATGGCCATGCGCTTCATGGATATCCGCAAGAGGGTCTATACCTTCCCGCACATGGGCGATAAGGCCTACTTCATCGCAGTCCCGACCTCTGCCGGTACGGGCTCCGAGGTGACGCCGTTCGCCGTCATCACCGACGAGACCACGGGCGTCAAGTACCCGCTGGCCGACTATGAGCTGCTGCCGAAGATGGCGATCATCGACGCGGACATGATGATGAACGCCCCCAAGGGCCTGACCTCTGCCTCCGGTATCGATGCGCTGACCCATGCGCTTGAGGCGTACGCCTCCATGATGGCCACCGGCTATACTGACGGCCTGGCGCTTCAGGCAATGAAGAGCATCTTCACCTATCTGCCGCGCGCCTACGACAACGGCGCCAATGATCCGGTCGCCCGCGAGAAGATGGCGGAAGCCTCCACCATGGCCGGTATGGCGTTTGCGAATGCGTTCTTGGGTGTCTGCCACTCCATGGCGCATAAGCTGGGTGCGTTCCATCACCTGCCGCACGGCGTTGCCAACGCGCTGCTGATCACCGAGGTCATGCGCTTCAACGCCTCCGAGACCCCGCGTAAGATGGGTACCTTCCCGCAGTACCAGTACCCGCACACCTTTGAGCGCTATGTCGAGTGTGCTGAGTTCGTCGGCATCAAGGGCAAGACCAAGGAGGAGAAGTTTGAGAACTTCATCGCCGCAATCGAGGAGCTCAAGGCCAAGGTCGGCATCAAGAAGACCATCAAGGATTACGGCGTAGATGAGAAGTACTTCCTGGATACGCTCGATGACATGGTCGAGAAGGCGTTTGACGATCAGTGCACCGGTGCAAACCCGAGGTATCCGCTCATGAGCGAGATCAAGGAGATGTTCCTGAAGGCGTACTACGGCAAATAATCATACATTGAAACGCAATCCCCGCGGGGTATATCCCTGCGGGGATTTTTATACTGTCCCACGGTGAAAAGGGGATAACAGCCTGATGTCGGCTGAAATCGGACCTGAAGCGCTTTCGGCCCTGGCGGCATCCGGTTTTTGTGTGGCCCTAACCCACGGTTTCAGGGCGGTAAAAAAGCGCGTGACTGTATTTTTCTGTAAAGCCATATTCCATTTTGCCTATTGAGGATAGGGGCACTTTGGGAATTTTGATCAAAAGCGACCCGTCAGCGTCTCCATATGCAGTGCGGAAATGGTTATTTTTCATTTTCCGTATTGACAGGAGCGGGGGCATCATATATAATATTACTCGTCGGATTTGCGGATGTAGCTCATCTGGTAGAGCGCCACCTTGCCAAGGTGGAGGTAGCGAGTTCGAGCCTCGTCATCCGCTCCAATCTGTGCATCTGGCGGTGCACAGATTTTTTTTACATTTGAATATGCCGGGGTGTAGCGCAGTTGGTAGCGCGCGACATTTGGGATGTTGAGGCCCGGGGTTCGAGTCCCCGCACTCCGACCACGTCGGAATGGACTACGCTCCATTCAAAATCCCCAGCCGAATGGCTGGGGATTTCTCATACCGCTCCGTCATTCCCCCTTTCCGCAAAAAGTCACGCTGGCTGCGGCTATGCCCTTGTAAACGCGGGCACAACAGTTCGGTTTTTGCCAACCTTTTTGGGATTCGGGAGGGTTAACTCCAAGCCTCTCTTTTTTATTGTCTCTATCCAGTCCACCGCGGGGCGCTCAGGGAGTAGAATGGTTTCCACCTCATCCGTCACGGCCGACGCCGTGCCACCTTTCCCTCAAGGGGAAGGCTTTTTTGATTTTATTAAGAAAACTTTTTTCTGAAAGTACAAAAATAAAAAACGGGAACATCGGGACAAAGAATTTTCCGGAATCGCAATATGACAGAGCGAACGGACCAAAAGGCGCACTTTCGTGTACCTTTTGGCCCGCTTTATTGATGGCAAATTGATTTACCACGATCAGTAACAGTTATTTGCCCGCTCGCTGAGGGGGCAGAATTTTAGAACAGCTTCACGATTTTCTACCCCAAGTGACGTCCATATCATTCCCGGAGGCCCTGTGTTTTTTCAATAGGGAGGGGCTCACACCAGCTTGACTCCAAGCATCCGCACGATGTCCGCGGCCTGCAGGGGGTTGATTTTCAGGCCCTTCAGCTCCCCATAGTGGTCGGAGACCATGATACCTGCGATCTCGCAGGTGCTCAGATCCACCCCCTTGAGCGGCGTTTTAAAGAAGTCCGCCCCAACGAGATTTGCCTGCGCAATAGTCAGGCGCTTCCATCTGTTTTCCGAAAAGGAGGCGTTGGTATAGTAGCCGCCGGTGATCCGGCAGTCCTCCCAGCGAGAGCCGGAGAAGTTGGCATAGCAGTAGGAACCGCCCTGGAAGCGGGAGGCTTTGAATACGCTGTGGCTGAAATTGCTCTTGTCCATCCGGCAGGAGGACAGCACGGCATTTTTAAAAAAGGAGGAGCCAAACCGGCAACCGTCGAACCGGCACTGCTCCATCCGTACGCCGGAAAAGGAACATCCGGTGAAGTCGCAGTTGGTCACGGTGCATCCGATAAAGGTGCAGTCCTGAAAGTCGAGGCGGGAGCAGTCGGTATCCGTCAGATGCTCCCCCTCATACGTACCGCCCCAAACAGCTTCCTCCTCGGCCGCGGCCTCATAGATATCCCGCCTGAGCATATCCCCACGTCCTTTCCCGGTGATCGGACTATATTTTATCAGGTCCCATTCCGAATTGCAAGGCAAGCCCGGCGCAGGAGCCCGCTGTCCCCGCTGCGGTGGAGGGGAAGAATGCTGCGTCCTTTACGGACTTTCTGCGCAAAAGGCGCGTTTTCCGGCTGGCACTGCAGGAGCAGCCCATTTACAGGCGCTGTATTGCCCCTTACACCGGGGCGGCCGCGCTTGTGCGGCAGGCGGATCATTACAGCCATCTGGATGAGCGCAGGGAGCGGTATCAGTCCGCCGTAGAGAAAAAAGAGGAAAAGATCCCGTTTGCAGTCACCGCAATCTGATTCCCGGACGGGATGGAATTTGTAAACAAATTTTGTTTTCGGTTTACTTTAAACCGGCGAGGTATTATAATAAATCCATATAGGATTTTTTCGGCGCCCGGGGTGCAGTCAACCGAGCATCAGGCCGCCGTATCCGATCGCGACCAGAGGGGAGTTATATCATTTTTATGAGCGAAATTGATCACGGCATTCAGCGGGCGGCCTTTGGTGCCGCAATTGAGCAGGTCCTCAAGTATATCCACAAGAATCCCACGGAAAAAATGAAAAAAATTCTCCGGATGGCCAAACGGCTCATGGGCAATATGTTCCCGGACTCCGGTTTTGAGATCATGCAGCAGATTCTGGATGATCCGAACAATCCGTGGAACCGCTTCCTCCTGCGGGCACTTGAGGAAGTCGATCCGGCGATCCTCAAAAAGATTGTCCTCAACTTCGGACTGAGCGCCGGATATTACGGCACAAAGGCAGTCCGCGCCAACCGGGAAAAGTACAAGTGCAATATCCCGTTTATTATCCTCATGGACCCGACCAGCTCCTGCAACCTTAAGTGCAAGGGCTGCTGGGCATCCGAATATGACCGCAAGCTGAACCTAACCTTTGACGAAATGGACAGTGTCATTCGCCAGGGAAAGGAGCTGGGCGCCTACTTTTATATGTTCACAGGCGGCGAGCCGCTGGTGCGCAAGGATGACCTGATCCGCCTGTGTGAAAAGCACTCCGACTGTGTATTCCTCGCGTTCACGAACGGAACGCTCGTGGATGAGAAGTTCTGCCGGGAGCTCCGGCGCGTGGGCAACTTCACCCTTGCGCTGAGCATTGAGGGCAAGGAAGCGAGCAACGACGCCCGCCGTGGCAACGGCGTTTATCAGAAAGTTCTCAATGCCATGGATCTGCTCAAAAAGGAACGCTGCCTGTTTGGAATCTCCGTGTGCTACACGCGGGAGAACGTCATGTCCGTCACAAGTGATGAATTCATGGACCTGATGGAGGAGAAAGGCGTGCGCTACGCCTGGTACTTCAACTTTATGCCCGTCGGCAAGAATGCCGTGCCGGAGTTGATCCCCACGCCCGACCAGCGCGAGTATATGTACCACTGGATCCACAAGGTGCGCTCGCTGGACTCGGACCGCGGGTTCTTCGCCGTTGATTTCCAGGATGACGGCGAGTACGTCGGCGGATGTATTGCCGGCGGACGCAACTACTTCCATATCAACTCCGCGGGCGATATCGAGCCGTGCGTCTTTGTCCACTATTCGGATTCCAACATCCGGAAAGATACGCTGCTCGAGGCGCTGAAAAAGCCGCTCTTCACGGCGTACTATCACAACCAGCCGTTTAACGATAACCACCTGCGCCCGTGCCCGATGCTCGAGAATCCCGATATGCTCCGCCGCATGGTTAAGGAGACAGGAGCCAAGAGCACCGATCTGGCCGCGCCGGAGGATGTGGACGACCTGTGCGCCAAGTGTGATGCCTTTGCGCAGGAGTGGGCGCCGCGTGCCAAGCAGATCTGGGAGTCCACTCCGCACACCAAGCCCATGACTCAGTACTATCGTGACACGCCGGAGGGGCAGGCCGAAATCGCACGTCTCGCCGCGAGACAGCGTGAAGAGGCGGAAGCCGCCGCTGAAGAAAAATAAAGCGCCCCTTTTGAGAGGGTGCAGTGTAAAGGTTCAGTTTAAAATCCCCGGGGTGGTTCATGTACGGACCTCCCTGGGGATCATTTATATAGTCCAAAAACACACTTCTTTACGAAGCCGCCGTACGATTTCTGACGGCGAAGGATTTTGGCTACACGTCAAAAGGTCCGCCGGGCGGGAATGTGCGTACCACTCGAAAAATATCGCACGCCGTGCGGTATAAATCCTCCTGTGCGCGCTTTTGCGCCTGTTCAAATGGGATGGCCGTGCGGTTGATGGAAAATACGGCGGTCAGCCCCTGCTCATAGAGCGATTCATACCCCTCCCCGGCGTCGCCCACGATGGCGATGCAGGGGATTTTCAGCGCCAGCGCCCGCTTTGACACGCCGCAGACGACTTTTCCATGGACGGACTGACTGTCAATTTTCCCCTCGCCGGTCACGATGAGGTCTGCATCCGCCGCCAGGTGGTCGAACCGCACGGTGTCGAGTACGGTCTCAATGCCGCTCTTCAGTTGACCGCCAAAGAACGCCGCGCAGCCGCCGCCCATTCCGCCGGCAGCTCCGGCCCCGGGAAGAGCGGAAATATCAAAACCGACGGCTTCCCGAATTTTTTTCGCCAGATGGCGCAGGCCCCGGTCGAGCACCCGGACCTGTTCCGGCGACGCGCCCTTCTGCGGGGCGAAGACACGGGCTGCACCGGTTTCCCCGTACAGGGGGTTGTCAATATCGCACATACAGGTGACAGGGATGCCGCCCAGCGTCGCGTGCAGGCAGGAGAGGTCGATGGACGCGATCTGTTCCAGCGTGCCGCCGGTGGGGATGAACGCCTCTCCGCTGCTGCTGAAAAACTTTGCGCCCAGAGCACAGGCGGCCCCGCAGCCGCCGTCGTTTGTCGCGCTGCCGCCCAGACCGAGGATGATGCGTGTGCAGCCGTAGTTCAGAGCGTCGGCCATCAGTTCCCCGACGCCGTAGGTCGTCGCGTTCATTGGGTCCAGCGGGGAGTGGCACAGGGGCAGCCCCGCGGCGGCGGCCATTTCAATCACGGCCGTGCCGTCCGGTAGGAGGACATAGGACGAACCCACAGACTCAAAGTGCGGGCCGCTGACGCTCAGTGCGCGGCGCTGCCCGCCCATGGCCATCCAGAAAGCGTCCGCAGTCCCCTCGCCGCCGTCACCGACGGGGATCTGGACTGCGGCGGTCCCGGGCAGAATCTCCCGTACCGCGCGGGTCAGCAGGGAGCAGATCTCCATGGAGGTCAGCGTTCCCTTGAACGAGTCCGGAATCAGAACGATTTTTTTCATGGTGTATCCCCCTTCTGATTACAGTATAGTTTTTTTCGCAATTCTGTCAAATGATGAGGAAACGGCGGCAGGCGTTTGGGCGAATGCGCCGCCGCGTCCGGAACCAGCCTGTTTTTCTCTTAAAATCCTCTGTGAAAATTCCATAAAACATCTTCTCCGTTTTCGGTCAATGGTTCCAATTGATTTTTCGCCGGGGTTGTGATAATTTAGCTGATAGACCATTTTGAAAAGGGGTTTGAAGCATGAAAATCCGGAAGATCATCGCGGCGCTGTCCGCGGCGGCGATTGCCTGTGCCGCATTTTCGGGATGCGCCGGCCCGGCAACGGGTGGGGACGTTCTCTCCATTCAGGAGGGAAAGACGGAAAATCTGGCGCTGAACGCACCGGCAGCCATGGGGGAGCGGGATGCCGCCAAAGCGGTGGATGGCGATCGTTCCACCGCCTTCTGTGCACGCAGTGAAAAGGGAACGATTGAGATCGACTTTGGACGCGAGGTCACCTTTGACACCATTGTCCTGCGGGAAAAGGGATGGAACATCCGCCAGTACCACATTGACGTACTGATTGGCGAGGAATGGGAGACGATCTATATCGGCGACCGCATTGAGGATCTGCGTTACTGCGCGCTGGAGCAGGCGGTCACGGCCTCCGGTCTGCGCCTGATCGTCGATTCCTCCAATCAGGTGTTCTCCATCAGTGAGATTGAAGTCGCCATGGCGCCCAAGTCCAATAATCAGGGTTTCCGTGTGAGTGCCTATGTGCGCACGGATCTGATGGTGGACGGGAGCCTGTATGACCCGGATGGCGGCGTGTATCTGGACTCCAAGTTCCTGGATGTCGCCACGGAGCTCAACTTCCTCGGCTGTGTCAATCTGGACGGCGACGGGAACATCGTCCTCACCAGGACCCAGGTCAACGATGCCGGTGAAGAGGAGAGCGTCCTAATGACGGACGATGAGTTTGCCGCGGCACTCGAGCGGATGCGTACATATATCGGGGACCGTGATGTGCAGCTCACCATGACGATCGGCACACCCGATCCGGACACCACCTACCGCGCGATGACGGAGAGCCGCGACGCGCTTATAGCCAATATTATGGATTTTGCCGGCCGGTTCGGATTTGACGGCATCAGCTTTGACTGGGAGCGGCCGCAGAATCAGGATCAGTTTAACGCTTTCAGTGACTTTCTCATTGAGCTCAAGCCGCGGCTGACCGAGGCCGGCATGCGCCTGACACTCGCGTGGGCATCATGGGGTGTGAACATGAAGCCTGAGGCCGTCAAGACGGCGGACGCGATCGAGATCATGTCCTACGACCTTTTTGACCAGTACGGGAATCAGGCCTCCTTCCTGGAGTCCACCGTGCAGGCGGTCGACTATTTCCTGAGCCTGGGGTATGACAAATCCCAGCTCAATATCGGCATCCCCTATTACGGCCGCCCGGTGGACGGCGGTGCCTACTGGCCCTCCTACAGCGATGCGCAGTATCAGCTGGGCCGGTACGACGATACGGACAGTGAATTTGTCGCGGACTACGGCCAGTCCTACTTTAACAGCTATCAGACCGTGATGGATAAGACGGCCTATGCGATCTCCGAAGGGCTGGGCGGCGTGATGGTGTTCCGCCTGGAGCTGGACCGCCCGTATGACGATCCGGTGTCCCTGACCAAGGCGATTGGTAACACGATCGCCCACAGGATTGAAGGGGGTGACATCCATGAATAACCGTGAAAAGAGGAGCCTTGCCTCCATGTTTTTCCTGATCTACGGCTTTGTGACGGCGCTCATCACCGTGGCGCTCGGCTACTTTGACTACTATAAGTCCGTCATCGCCACCGTGGAGAGCAAGCAGGGCTATGTCACGGGGATGGTGGCAGTCGGTCTGGTGGTCTTTGCCATCGCAATGTCTGTCTGTTACCTGACGCGTAATGTGATCCGCCTGGGTGAAAAGATCCCGGCCATTTTTCCGCTGGCGTTCGCGGGGGCGCTTGCGCTGATCCCGGTGGGGACGCCATATGCCCTCTCCCTCCTTTCGGCGGGGCGGTTCTACTGGCTGACGCCTACGATCATGGGCAACGCGCTGATTGTCCAGTATGTCGTCTATATTCTGGTGATGATTTTCGGTGGGCTCTCCCTGGGGACGATGCTCCGGCGCCCGATCAAAACGCCGGGGGCCTCGGCGGTCTCCATGCCGGTGCTGTTCCTGCTGACGGCGGTCACCGCGTTCCTGATGCTGACGGTGATTCCCGGCACCTTTGGGTGGGATGTGATGTGGCCACTTCTGGCAGCATTCACGGCCGTGTGCTCCGTGATCTCCATGATCGTGGCGCCCGGCAGGGAAAAGTAATTGGATTCCCGGCCCGGACGGCTTTTTTAAAGGCCGGCCGGGTCTGATCGTTTGTCCGGCATCCACAGGAGGTGTGACAGTTGCAGATTGTGGAATATTTACTCGCCATGGCGCCGTATATGGCGGCGGCACTGCCATTTGTGCTGCTGTTCCGGCTCGTCGCCCGGCGGCGGATGCGCAGACGCGGTCTGTGTGAGTCCCCGCTGCGGGAGGTGGGGGTGGTGCTGTTTCTGCTCTTCCTTGTCGGGCTGATCTCACAGACTGTTCTGCCGCAGATTGTGATCGGAGCGGACGGCACCCTGGAGCTGGTGCGCCAGCGGCCGGGTTGCCATATCAATCTGATCCCATTCCGGCAGTTTGCCGATGTGATGCGGGCGGCGGACCCAATGTACGCCGCAATCAATATCGCCGGGAATATCGTCATGTTCATGCCCATCGGGTTCTGCGTGCCGCTGCTGTGGCGGGAATTTCCTCTTTGGCGGACAGCGCTGGTGGGCGCCGGCTTTTCCCTCGGCGTGGAGGTGCTCCAGTACCCGCAGGGCCGCTCCTCGGATATTGACGATCTGATTCTGAACACGCTCGGCGTGATGGCAGGGTATGGCCTGTGGCGGCTGTTCGTCTATCTCTTCCCAAAAGCGGCCGCGCACTTCCGGGTGCGGACGGCGTAAGGCCATGACAGTGCGGCAGGGATATTCGGCGACTGTGCCGGACGGCAAAAAATCCCTGTGTTTCTCGTGTAAAATACCACTTTTCAAACAGCGGGAAATCATGTTAAAATAAAAACAGTTCCGTCCCCGGTATTTGTCGGGAACCGGAGATTGATTCAATGGGATAAACGTGGTGAGAAAAATGGGAATCATCGGTCTGAAGGAGGCGGACTGCAGGAGCTGTTACCGGTGCCTGAAGGTCTGCCCGGTCAAGTCAATCAAATTTACGGATGAGCAGGCGCGCATTCTGGATACGGACTGCTTGCTCTGCGGCAGCTGCATCAATGAGTGCCCGCAGGGGGCCAAGACGCTGCACAGCGATCTGGAGGCGGTCAAGCGCCGGATCGCGTCCGGAGAGCGGGTCATCGCCGCGGTGGCTCCGTCGTTTTTCTCCGACTTTCCCGTGGACAGCGACGGGAAGATTGCCGGGGCACTCCGGGCGCTGGGCTTTTACGGGACGGCGCAGGTCTCCTATGCGGCGGCCTATGTCTCCCGCGAGTATTACCGTCTTGCCCAGGCCGGGGAGATGAAAAATATCCTCACGACCTGCTGCCCGGTTATCAATGATCTGGCGGAGAAGTATTACCCGGACATGGTCCCGTATCTGGCGCCGGTCAAGAGCCCCATGGTCGTGTGCGGCGAGATGGTCAAGCAGCAGTACGGCCCGGACACCGTGACGGTATTCATCGGACCGTGCATCGCCAAAAAGGGCGAGAGCATGGATATCCGGCACAATACGCAGATCGATTATGTGCTCAATTTCGGAGATCTGGCCCAGTGGCTGGAGGAGCGGGAGATTGATATTTCCGCCTGTGCGGAGGAGGAGTTCCTGCGCCCGAATGCGGAGATCATGCGCCTCTATCCGGTGGCCGGCGGCATTATCAAGACGGTCAAGGCCCTCGGCCCGGTGGAGAAGTATGACTTCTCCGGTGTAGAGGGGATCGACGCGTGCAAAGAGGTGTTTGAGTCCATCCGCTCCGGTGAGATTGAGCACTGCTTCATCGAGCTCAACGCCTGTGAGGGCGGCTGCGTCAACGGCCCCGCGCGGGGCAACATGGGGGCCAATCGCTTTACCGGGTCCATCAAGCTCAAGAAGCACGTCGCCAGAACGGGTACGAACTACCCGCAGATCCCGGAGGAGCCGGAGATGCACAAGCTGTTCCTCGCCCGGGAGGAGAAGCGGGATCTCCCGGATGAGGCGACCATCCGCGCCATCCTGCGTAAGATCGGTAAGGAGACCCCGGCACAGGAGCTCAACTGCGGCTCCTGCGGCTATCCCACCTGCCGCGATAAGGCGATTGCCGTCTATCAGGGCAAGGCGGAGCTGACCATGTGCGTGCCGTACATGCGCCAGCGGGCGGAGTCGCTCTCCAACACCGTGATGACGCAGACGCCCAATATCACCATCATTGCGGACAGCGATCTGAATATTGTGGAGTTCAACCCCGCGGCGGAGCGTGCGTTCGGCATCAGCCGCGCACAGGCGCTCCAAAAGGGCCTGTATGAGATCCTTGACACGCAGGATTTCCTCGGCGTGTTCGACACGCAGAATGACGTGACGGATAAGAAGATTGAGCTGCCCCGCTACGGATTGATCCTGATGATGAGCATCGTCTATATCCCGGAGAACAACATGGTGATGGGTGTTTTCAAGGATATCACCGCGGAGGAAAAGCGCCGCGCCGATATGCTCAAGATCCGGGAGGACACCGTCAGCATGGCCCAGAATGTCATTGAAAAGCAGATGATCGTAGCGCAGGAGATTGCAAGCCTGCTCGGCGAGACAACGGCCGAGACCAAGGTGACGCTCACCAAGCTCAAAAAAATGCTGGAAAGCGACGGTGAGTGAGATGGGGATCTATGTACAGACCTCCTACCGGAGCCTGAATAAAAAGGGAGAGGAGCTGTGCGGGGACAAGGTGCGCATCGTGCGCCGCGGGGGTACGATGATCGCCGTGCTGGCCGACGGGCTTGGCAGCGGCGTGAAGGCCAATATCCTCGCCACTCTCACCAGCCAGATCCTCTCCACCATGATCTATGAGGGCGCAAGCGTGCGCGAGGCGGTGGAGACGATCGCCAAGACGCTGCCCGTGTGCAGCGTGCGCAAGCTGGCCTATTCCACGTTCAGCGTACTGGAGATCTCCGAAAATGGGGATGGATACCTGGCAGAGTTCGACAATCCCTTCTGCTTTTACCTGCGTAATGGTGAGCAGCAGGAGTTCCGCCCCGAGTATAACGAGTATTCCGGCCGCGGTGTGTATGAGACGCACTTTAAGGCGGAGCCGGGTGATATCATTACCCTTGTCAGTGACGGGGTGATCTGGGCCGGTGTAGGGGACAATATGAATTTCGGCTGGACGTGGGACAGCGTCCTCCAATGGCTCCAGAACGCCGCAGCGCTGGAGCTGCCGGCCCCGCAGCTGACGGTGGCACTCAGCGACGCGGTCAATGACCTGTACCACCACCGCCCGGGGGACGATTCCACCGTCCTGGTGGCGGAGGTGATGGCGGAAAAGCCGGTCAGCCTGCTGGCGGGCCCGCCGGAGAACAAGGCGATGGATGCGCAGATGGTGCGCGACTTTATGGCGTCGGAGGGGCGCAAGGCCGTGTGCGGCGGAACGAGCGCCAATATCGTCGCGCGGGAGCTGGGGCGGCAGATCACCACCTCACTCGACTATATTGACAAGGACGTGCCGCCCATCGGCCATATTCAGGGGATTGACCTGTGTACGGAGGGCGTGCTGACGCTCAATAAGGCGTTGGAGATCTTGGGCCGCCTGATTGACCGTCCGCCGGACGATGCGGCCATTGAGCGCCTGGAGCGCAAGGACGGCGCAGCGCTGCTGGCGCGCCTGATGTACGAGGACTGCACCCGGCTGAAGATGTTCATCGGATCGGCGATCAACCCTGCACACTCCGACCCTGCCATTCAGTCGGAACTGAGCATGAAGCTCCACCTGCTCGATAAGCTCTCCGCAGCAATGGAGAAGATGGGCAAGCACGTTGAGAAAATTTATTATTGACATCGTTTTTAAAAATGATATCCTATTGGATGGGAAATTTATTCCGCCGGAAAAGCGGAACAACTGCGAGATAAAGAGGTAAACATATGAAAAAGCTGTTTGATACCGCGGTACAAAAGCTGAAATACAAGGTCCTGCGCGAGGTTGCGCGCATGGAGTTTGAGGACCGGCTCCTCCGGGATATGACGGATATCCCGAAGATCATCATGCCCGGCCCCAAGCCGACCCTGCGCTGCTGTATCTATAAAGAGCGCGCCATCATCGGCGAGCGCATCAAGCTTGCCATCGGCGGGGATGAGAAAAATCCGAACGTGGTGGAGGTGCTTGATATCGCGTGTGACGAGTGCCCCGCGGATGGGATCAAGGTCACGGATTCCTGCCGGGGCTGCATCTCCCACGCCTGTGTGGACACCTGCCCGCGCGGCGCGATCTCAATTGTGGACCACCACGCCACGATTGACCGCAGCAAGTGCGTGGAGTGCGGGCGGTGCCTGAGCGCCTGCCCGTATAACGCGATCCGCAAGGATGTGCGGCCGTGTATGAGCGCCTGTAAGGTCAAAGCGATCAGCATGGATGAGGACCAGAAGGCTGTCATTGACAATGACAAGTGCATCTCCTGCGGTGCGTGTGTTTACAAGTGCCCGTTTGGAGCGATCTCTGATAAATCCTATATCCTGGACGCGATCCATATTCTCAAGGAGTCTGAGCAGAACACCAAATATCACACCTATGCGGTCGTGGCGCCGTCGATCTACAGCCAGTTCGTGCAGACGAGCGTGGAGCACGTGGTGGCCGGGATCAAGGCGCTCGGCTTCCACGCGGTGGTGGAGGCGGCGCTGGGCGCGGATATGGTCGCCTTTAAGGAGGCAAAGGAGCTGTATGAGAAAAAGTTCCTCACCAGCTCCTGCTGCCCGGCGTTTGTGATGTATGTACGCAAGAATTTCCCGAAGCTTGCGGAAAACGTCTCCCACAACCTGTCCCCGATGGCGGAGATCGCCAGCTATCTGAAAAAGTCCGACCCGGGCTGTAAGGTGATCTTCATCGGCCCCTGCATTGCCAAAAAGGCGGAGCAGAAGTGGGATACCGTGCGCCCCTATATCGACTGCGTCATTACCTTTGAAGAGCTTCAGGCGCTGTTTGACAGCCGCGATATTGATATCACCGCCCTGCCGGAGGAGTACCTGGACAACGCGACCTATTACGGGCGCATCTTCGCCCGCAGCGGCGGCCTGGCTGAGGCGGTGCGCGAGGGCCTGACGGAGCAGGATCTGCTGAATACGGGCGACTTTGAGTACAAGCCCATCTCCTGCGACGGGATTCTGGAGTGCCGTGCGGCGCTGCTCAAGGCATCCAAAAACATGCTCGCGGAGAATTTCATTGAGGGCATGGCCTGTGAATCCGGCTGTATCGGCGGCCCGGCGTGCCTCACGCACGGCCCCAAGAACAAGGCGGATGTGGACGCTTACGGCAAGCTCGCCATGGAGAAAACCATGCGCGGCGCCATCAGCGTACTGGATATTGATTCTCTGTAAAAAAACGCCCCGGCCTGCCGGCCGGGTCCCCTACGGGAAAAAGGAGTGTTTTTAAAATGACGATTGAGGTTTGTATCGGCAGTGCCTGCCACCTGCGCGGCTCCCATGAGGTGATTTCCGCGCTTAAGCACCTGATCTCCGACAACGGCCTGGAGGATCGGGTGGAGCTCAAGGCGGTCTTCTGCATGGGAAAGTGTTCTGACGGCGTGTCCGTCCGCGTGGATGGATCCCAGATCTATTCCCTGCATCCGCAGGATGTGGAGGGATTTTTCCGCGAGCACTGCATGGGGGCATAACGCCCGCATGCAAAAATCCCGGTACGCAGACGTACCGGGATTTTTGTGTATCAAAGGTCCGGATATGGCGGCACAGGGGGTCAGGCCATCAGCATATCCGCGGGAGTTACCGTGTTAAACAGTCCGGCGCCGATCGCCACCGCCAGGAACAGGGCGGCGATCACACCGAAAGCGATGACGGTGTGCAGGTTTTTCTTGAGAAATGCTTTCATTTGAATCGCCCCTTTGTTTTTTGATTCTGTCTTTATTATACCGGCGGAAGGTTACAAATTAAACCGCAAAATGATTACAAAAGGATTAAGAATTCTTGCAAAACGGCGCGTTCGATTACAAATTGTAACCTTTGTACAGAGAGAAAAAAGATTCGACAAATTTTTGCCCGGAGATACAAAAGAGAATCAGAGTATGATATACTATACTTAAACCATAGAAAATTGCCGGACGGATGTGAAAATCAATGGGCCGTGAACATCAATCCCCCCGCCCGGAGCGGACGGGGAATGACAATATGATTATCGGGCGCAATTCCGTGCTTGAGGCGCTGCGGGCGGGCACCCGGATCGATACCCTGCTGGTCGCAGCGGGGGACCGGGCGGGCAGCGTTGGGAAAATCATTGCACTCGCCAGAGAGCGCAAGATCCTCGTCAAGGATGTCAGCGCCAAAAAGCTCGACTTTTTATGTGGCCATTCGCGCCATCAGGGCGTGATTGCCATGGCGGCTGCGTATGAATATGCACAGCTTGAGGATCTGTTCCATATTGCACAGGAGCGCGGTGAGCCGCTGTTTGCCGTGATCTGTGACGAGATTGAGGACCCGCACAACCTGGGTGCGATTATCCGTACCGCTGACGCGGCCGGGGCGCACGGCGTCATCGTGCCGGCCCGGCGCAGCGCGCCGCTCTCCTTTACGGTTAACAAGGCCTCAGCCGGGGCGCTCAGCCATGTGCCGATCGTCCGGGTGACCAATCTGGTCAGCGCTATGGAGGAGCTCCGGGCACGCGGCGTATTCCTGTACGGCGCGGATATGGGCGGCACGGACTACACACAGGTGGATTTTGGCGGGGCGGTGGGCCTTGTCATCGGCTCGGAGGGCGCCGGGATCGGGCGCCTCGTCCGCGAAAAGTGCGATTTTATCGTCAGCCTGCCCATGAAAGGGAAAATTTCCTCCCTGAACGCCTCAGTGGCGGCGGGGATTTTGATGTATGAGGTCAGCCGGACGCGCTCTACGCGCGGGCAGTGAGCAATCCGGGAGGTGTTCGTGATGGGAAAAGATTTTAAGCCGGAAGAATTTTCCGTTGATGATATCCTGATGGAGAATCGCGCGGAGCATGGCCGGGAGAGCGGCCGCAAGTGGAGTATGGAGGATATTGACGCCCTGCTCGCGGATGAGCCGAGCTCCCTGCTGGAGGACGTGGCCCTGGAACATACGGGGGACAGTCTGTTCCGCACCGGGGAGGAACTGCCCCCTGTCAATGAAATGCAGGAGCAATCCCCCGCGCCGGAAAAGCAGGAGACCCCTGCGGGACAGGCGCACATTTTTGCCCGTTCCACCCGCGCGGAGAAAAACGAGGGCGAGGTCCCGGTCATCCGCAGGGACAGTGAACTGGACACGATTAAGACAGCGGATGTCCAGGTGCGCATGGAGCAGGCGGCAGAGGAGCCGACGCGCTTTTTTCATAAAATTACAGACGAAGATCTCCGGCGTGGCGGAAGACGGGCCGTGGACAGCCCTGGCTTCATCCGGCGCAAGAGCGGCCTGCACGCCACGGCAGATCTCTCCCCGCTGCCCATGATCGTAGCGGCAGATGCCGGAATTGATCCTCCCAAAAAGGAACATCCCCCCACGGCGCCGGAGGACAGCATTGAGGGGCAGATGTTCTTCAGCGACTTTATGCAGGATGAAGAGCCTGTGGAGCAGATCGACGAGCACCGCGCGGAGTTGGAGCTCCGGCAGAAGCGGCGTGACCGCATTAAAAATTTTAAACTCAACGAGGAATTCCGGGACAGCGAGGAGTTCGGCGAGCCCCTCCCGCCAGACGAGGAGACTGGGGAGCACAGGGGCGATTACGACGATGTGTCCGATGCGGACGGCATTGCGGAACGCCTGCGCAGGGACCGGCGGGCGTCTGTGGTGCGCAGCGTGGTCACGGGCGTGGCCGGTGTGCTGGCGGCGGGCGTCGCCGTGGCCGAGCAGATCCGCGCCGCCGCTGGGAACGACCTGTTTTTCCCGGGCGGAAAGACGGGCCTGCTGGCGATGAACGCGGTGGTACTGCTGCTGTGTGTGATCGTGGGGTTCCCGCTGCTTGTCCGGGGGTTCAAGGGCCTGTTCCGCCTGAAGCCCAACGCGGATACGCCGGTGGCGCTCGCGTGTGCCGCCGTGCTGATTCAAATCATCGCCCTGTTTTTCTATGACGATATCAATCTGGGCGGGATGACGGTATTCGCGGGCCTCGCGGGGATTGAGCTGGCGCTCGGCTTCGCGGGCAAGGCGGTGCTGCTCGGGCGGATCGAGCGGAACTTTGCATTCTGCTCCTCCGGGGAGACGCTCTATTCCATCAATTCCATTGAGGACGAGGCGGATGCGGAGGAGATCGGACGCGGCCTGCTGATGGGAGCTCCGGAGATCAAGTACTCCGCACGCGCTAAATTTCCGGCTGCCTTTTTTGAACTGTCCCTGAAGGGGGATCCCGCAGACCGGACGGGGCGTTTTACTACGCTGATTGTCCTGGCCGCAGGTGTCATCGCAGCGGTTGCAGGCGGTTTGCTGGGGGATTCTGTCTATTATGCGTTTACGGCGCTGGCCGCGGCCATGTGTGCTGCCGCCCCGGCTGCGGCGCTGCTGGCAACAAACCTGCCCATGGCACGCCTGGGCAGGCGCTGCCTGACGGATGGGGCGATGATCTCCGGTTTCCCGGCCGTGGCGGACTGTGAACACGCCAACGCCGTGGTGTTTGATTCCTCGGATATTTTTGCGCGCGGCGGCTGCAATATTCACGGGATTAAGACGTACCACAACATGCGCATTGATGAGGCCATTCTCCACACGGCGGCCCTGGTGATCGAGGCGGGCGGCCCATGCGGGGAGATCTTTGACCGCGTGATCGAGGGGCGGCGCGACCTGCTGCCGGAGGTGGAGGACCTGCGCTATGAGGACCGGCTCGGCCTTTCCGCATGGGTGGCCGGCCGGAGGGTGATCGTGGGCAATCGGGAGATGCTTCTGCACCATAACATTGAGACGCCGCCCGCCGAGAGCGAAAAGAAATACCGCCATGACGGGCGTCAGGTGATGTACCTCTCCGTCTCCGGAAAGCTGGCGGCCATGTTCGTCGTGAGCTATATGGTCCACGAGGATATCGCCGCGCGGCTGCGGGAGATCCTCTCCTCCGGGGTGACGGTGCTGATCCGCACCATGGATGCGAATATTACGGACGAGCTGGTGGAGGACATCTTTGGCCTGGAGCCCAACAGTGTAAAAATTATGAATTCCAAGGCCGCCGCCGTTTACAAGCGGTACCATGACCGTGTCAAGGGGAAGGCTCCGGCCTACATCTTGCACGATGGGCGGCTCAACTCCTTCCTGCTGGCACTGTCCGGCGCACTGGGGATGAATGGGCGCCTGGCCGTGATGACGATGGTTCAGAAAATTGCGTGTGCCGCGGGTGCGGCAGTCATACTGCTGATGGTGCTGCTCTCCGCGTTTGCGCAGATTGGCATGTGGCAGATCCTTCTGTTACAGGCGCTGTGGACAGCCGCCACGCTTTTCCTGGGCAGCAGGCGCGTTTGAGAAAGAGCGGGGAAGCTGCCTCTGATCGATTGAGGGCGCAAATACAGGCCGCTTTTGGTGCTTATAGACAAAACAATGCCTGTTTGTTCCGGCTAATTCTCAGCGGAAAAGTGGCGAAATCTATTTAAAAATGTCGGGAAATGGGTTAAAATAGAATTGAGACAATTATATGCGCGTATTTGAGGAAGGAGATTTATTATGCCCGATATGATCAAAGAGTTTATGACGATCCCCGTGGGGCCGCTGGGTATCATCGCCCTGCCCGGCTGTGAGGAACTGGCCAGGAAGATTGACCGCTACATCGTGGACTGGCGGGAGAAGCGCGACAGCGAGCACAAGAACACGATCGCCTTCTCCGGATACCAGAAGGAGTCCTACATCATCAACGCCAACTTCCCGCGTTTCGGTACCGGGGAGGCCAAGGCCGTCATCACTCAGACAATCCGCGGGTATGACCTGTATATCGTCATTGATGCTTTCAATTACGGCTGCACCTATAAGATGTATGGGCGCGAGGTTCCCATGAGCCCGGACGATCACTTTGCCAATCTCAAGCGCGTCATCTCCGCCACCATGGGCAAGGCTCGCCGCATCACCGTTATTATGCCGATGCTATATGAGGGCCGTCAGCACCGTCGTGCGGGCCGCGAGTCCCTTGACTGTGCCATTGCGCTTCAGGAGCTGTGTAACAACATGGGCGTAGATAATATCATCACCTTTGATGCGCATGATCCCCGTGTTCAGAATTCCATCCCGCTCAACGGCTTTGAGGATGTACAGCCCGCATATCAGATGATCAAGGCGCTCGTCAACAATGTGCCGGATCTGAAGATTGACAAGGAGCACCTGATGGTCATTTCCCCGGATGAGGGCGGCATGGGCCGTTGCATCTATTACTCCACCGTGCTGGGCCTGGAGCTGGGCATGTTCTATAAGCGCCGCGACTTTACCCGCGTGGTCAACGGACGCAATCCCATCGTTGCCCATGAATTCCTGGGGGACGATGTCGAGGGAAAGGATGTCATCATCGTGGATGACATGATCTCCTCCGGTGACTCCATGATCGAGGTTGCCAAAAAGCTTAAAGATCTCAAGGCGAACAGGATCTTTATCTGCACCTGCTTCGGCCTGTTCTGCGAGGGCCTGAATACTTTCGACGAGGCGTATGAGAAAGGGCTCTTTGATCGCGTGTTTACCACCAACCTCGTCTATCGCAGCCCGGAGCTGCTTGAGCGCAAATGGTACTGTGAGGTGGACATGTCTAAGTACATCTCCTACATTATCGATACACTCAACCATGACATGTCCGTCAGCAAGCTGCTCAACCCATCCGATAGGATCTACGCGTTTCTGGAGCGGAAGGGCTATCATATTCAGCACAACGCGTAAACAGCCTTTTAGTAAAAGCATCCCCCGCCCCGGTTTCCCGGACGGGGGATTTTTGTATCCGCACAGGCTGGATGACAGTCACAGTGCGCCAATCATACGGGTGAGCTGGGTGATAACAAAGCAGAGCAGCAGTCCGCACGCGGCGGGCAGCGCCGCCGAAAGCAAAGCCCATTTCAGGCTGCCCGTCTCCTTTTTTACAGTCCACAGCGTCGTGGCGCACGGGGAGTGGAACAGGCACAGGATCATCACGTTCACGGCTGTGAGCACCGTCCAGCCATTGCCGGTGAACAGGGCGCTCATCTGAACAAGGCTGCCCGCCTCCACCATGGTGCCCGTCGAGAGGTAGCCCATCATCATGATCGGCAGGACAATTTCATTGGCCGGCAGACCGAACAGGAACGCCGCAAAAATTACGCCGTCTACCCCAAACCACGCGGCGATGGGGTCCAGCAGGCCGGACAGCCACTCGAATATGCTGCTCCCACCGAACCGGACGTTGGCACACAGCCAGAGCACCAGCCCTGCGGGGGCGGCTACGGCCGCCGCCCGCCCGAGTACAAAGACCGTCCGGTCGAGCACAGAGCGCACGATCACGCGCCCGATCTGCGGCCGGCGGTACGGCGGCAGCTCCAGCGTGAAGGAAGAGGGGACACCGCGCAGGAGCGTCCCGGAGAGCAGGCGGGAGACGAGAAGCGTCATCCCGATCCCGAGCAGGATCGTGCACACCAGAATCAGTGAGGATGCCGCCGCATTCAGCGGGAAGGCGAGCGTTCCGGTCAGGAACGCGGAGATCATCGTGATCAGGAAGGGAAAGCGCCCGTTGCACGGGACAAAGGCATTTGTCAGCACGGCGATCATCCGCTCACGCGGCGAATCGATGATCCGGCAACCCGTCACGCCCGCGGCGTTGCAGCCAAACCCCATGCACAGGGTCAGAGCCTGCTTGCCGCACGCACCGGCATGTTTGAACTTGCTGTCCAGATTAAAGGCAATGCGCGGCAGATATCCGGAGTCCTCCAGCAGGGTGAAAATTGGAAAGAAAATGGCCATGGGCGGCAGCATTACGGAGACCACCCAGGTGAGTGTCAGATATACGCCATCCATCAGCGGCATCACGATCCAGTCCGGGGTGTGGATGGCCTCCAATGCGCCGCGCAGGGCCGTGCCGAGCGCGCTGAAACCATCCATCAGCCATCCGGAGGGATAGTTGGCCCCGGTGATCGTGATGAAAAAGACGATCCCCAGCAGCAGGAGCATGCACAGCGTGCCGGTGAAGCGGCCGGTCAGGATCCGGTCCAGCCGCCGGTCCCGCCGGTCCCAGTCCCGGGGAATTTCTACGCACCGTCCGGCGATCTCCGACGCCGCGCGGACAGTGGTCTGTGTCAGGATGTCCCGGAGGCGGTCATCATCGATAAAGCGGTCCCGCAGGTACTGCCGGGCGCGTTCGACCTCCTGCTTCAGATGAGCGGAGAGATCCAGATGCAGATGCTCCTCCATGCTTTCAGCCAGATCGGGGTCGCCCTCCAGCAGCTTGAGGGCCAAAAAGCGCGCATCGCCTCTTCCGCCGCTCTCCCGCTCCACAGCGGGGACCAGCATCGCGGCGGCATCCTCGATCAGCTTGGGATAGCGCACCCGCAGACAGTGGTGCGTCTGCCGGTATTTGGGCATACCGGCCACTGCGTCAATCAGCTTTGTAAGGCCGCGCCGCTCCCGGGCGCATACCGGAATGACCGGCACGCCCAGCTCCCGCTCCAGACGCTGAAAATCGACGCGGATGTGCTTTTTATCGGCCTCGTCGATCAGATTCACGCACAGGACGATATTCTCCGTAAGCTGAGCGGTCTGGAGGAAGAGATTGAGTCCGCGCTCCAAGCAGGAGGCATCGCAGACAATCACGGTGCAGTCCGCCCCGCCAAAGAGGATGAAATCCCGCGCGACGGTCTCCTCTTCTGAGCGGGACATCAGGGAATATGTACCGGGCAGGTCAGTGATGCGGCAGGGCCTCCCGCGGGATCGGAAGCTCCCGGACGCGAGCGCAACCGTCTTGCCGGGCCAGTTCCCCGTGTGCTGATGCATGCCGGTCAGCGCGTTGAACACCGTGCTTTTCCCCACGTTGGGGTTCCCGGCAAGTGCAATGGAGAGGGTTCGTCCGCTCTCATCAGGTGCCATGGGCCAGCACCTCCGTTTCGGTGTGTTCCGGTGTGTGGAAGCTGATGCGGATCCGCTGTGCGTCCTCACGCCGCAGGGCGATCACGGCGGAGCAGATCCGGTAGGCGGTCGGATCGCCGGAGGGGGCGCGCATCAGGCAGACGACCTCCGCCCCCGGCAGGAATCCGAGCTCCTGCAGACGGCGGCGGATATCATCCCGTGCCACTACGGAGCAGATAAATGCGTGCTGAGACGGTGCGAGTGTATCTAAAGAGATCTGAGCAATTGCAGATTCTGTCATGTCGGTTCCTCCTGTGTCTGTACTGGGCCTTAATCCATCATACGGGAGGAACCGCTTTTTGACACAGGAGCCCGCGCGGCAGAGGGTACTGCGCCGTGCCTGACTGGCGGTATGAAACTTTTTGACAAAAAACACGCCGGGGCAAAGCTCGCTTTGCTCCGGCGTGAGTTTACGCTGCAAAAAGGATGTCATTTGGAAATATAAACCGAAAGACCAAAGAATCTTAAACCAAAAAAGCCGCCGCAAGCGATATGAAGCTTGCGGCGACATGAGTTTGCGCTACAAAAAAGATACCCGTCATCAGCGCGGGCAGAAAAGCTTTAAATACAGAAAACCTGCGGTGCGCGACTTGCTCACCGCAGGTGTGGGTTTGAGCGACAAAAAAGATATCCGCCATAAACGCGGGCACAAAACTCCGGGTTGTTCAAGACAATCCGCATCGGCAACATGATCTGCATCTCCAGAAAGCCCTTTGCGGACGACTTCCCCAAGGATACGGAGCTTTACAGGCTGCTCACCACCAAGCCCAGCGAGGTGGAAGATGAAACGACGAACAAATAAACTTTACTATACTTTATTTGATGGAAAGAGTGTGATAGAATTGAGCTAGAAAAGAGGTGCTGTTATGGCTAAAAATACATTGGATGAAACAAGAGCATTAAAAGTACTACTTGCTCAAGTGCGGGGGTTCTGTGAAAGTATTCAGGATATACTCCACAATCAGGATGCCGCCGAAACTGGCAGATACTCCAGTTTTAAAGATATGGCCCATACATACAATGATTTGGCCGAAACTGCAAGGGTTTTGTTGCGAGTACCATCTATGTTTTACACATTCGATGTAGACGAAATGCCAAGTTTTGGAAATACGGTATGGCCTGTACAGAAGAAGATTCTCGAACAAGTTTGGGTAAGTGCCAAACTGTTATATTCCAGTTTGGAAGGTAGTCTTGACTTTGCTGACGATGAATTTGACAATCTCGAAAACTTTATTCAATCGCGGCTGCGTACAGTCATATTTGAAAAGCCTCAAAAGGAGGTTGAGGTACAAAACGCAATTGAAGCCTTACTATTAGGACGCGGCCTAAGTAAAGGAACCGATTATGACAGAGAAACAGGGAAATTTGAGTTTTCGGGTAAAGAATACATTCCAGACTTTATAATTCCCAAACTGCAACTCTGCATTGAGGTTAAATTGCTGAGAGACGGTCGGAAGTCAAAAGTCATTGAGGAAATAAGCGCAGATATTACCGCCTATGCCAAACAATATGAACGTCAGTTGTTCGTTGTTTATGATTTGGGAGTTATTCAAAATGCGGAGGAGTTTAGACGGGATATTGAAAACTCCGGAAATGTGAAAGTAATTATAGTAAAACACTGAATATGTTTGTTCAAAACCCTCCTCAACCGAGACGGGTTTTCTTACAACAAAAATAACAACCGCTGCAAACCACCAAAAGATGGCCTACAGCGGTTGTTTTGGGGAGTGTTGACAAAAAAAGATATCCGCCATAAACGCGGGCAGAAAAGCTTCAAATATAAAAAACTGCGGTCGCGAATTGCTGACCGCAGGTCTGGCGTCCCCGGCGCGATTCGAACGCACGGCCTTTCGCTTAGGAGGAGTACGACCCCCATTATCCGCAGGAATCCCGAAGCGTCTGTAATAGCCGAAAACCCCCGTCATTACTGGATTTATCGAATGGTGCATGTAGTGTCATGTGTCCCTCGGTATTCCGGGAGTGACTGGGGTTTTTCGTATTTTTCCTTAGCTTCCTTAGCGCGAATCAAGTGAATTGGATAAAACACTCGATTCCGCCAGATACATTATAGCATACAGAATGGAGAATTCAAATGCCAACTTATCAATTACAAATTAAACAGGTGGTGGACTACCCACGCTGCCGGATCTACCGGCAGTTTGTCCGCTTTCTGATGGAGGACCGGAGCATTCGCGTAAGCGGGGGCTCCGGCCTTTTTTATTTTACGGTACTTTGCAGCTACGCAAACTTCCGTACCTCATACCGCCGCATCGACGGCATCAGCTATACCGTCTACCCCGGCGAATGGGTCTGCACCCTCAAAGAGCTGTCCCAATGGTTCCGCACCCGGTTCCAGTGTCAGGCGCTGGCCGAGCTGGAACGGCTGCAGAAGCAGCACCTCATTTCTTTCCAGACCCTGGGCCGCGGGAATGTAGTCCGCTATAAGATCTGCGACTGGGCGCGGCATAACACGGTCCTGGAGTACAATGCCCCTTGCCAGAAGGACACCGGCTTTTTCTTCCTGCCGGTTTCCGTTGCCACCGACCTTATCAGTTCAGACCGCTGCTCAGAGATGGACATTGTGCTGGACCTGTGGGTATCAGCCATCTACAACGACAATCAGGTGCAGGGGTCAGACCTGGGGCCGGTGGTCTATTTCCGCAACGGCACCGGAAATCCCCTTGTCACCTACACCGAGCTGGCTGCCCGCTGGGGGCTGTCCCGGGCGACAGTCGGCCGTGTCCTGAAAAAGCTGGCCGCGCTGGACTATATCTCCCTCATGTCCTTCCCCGGCCGGCATGGCAGCGTGATCTATTTGCAAAAATATCTGTCCACCATGTTCGAGATCTCTGACGTGATGGTGGACAAAGAGGAGGTCGCTATGACGCTTAACATTCGCCTGGAACTCCCGAAGGAGGACAGCGCAGGCCACGACGCCCCTGCCTTGGAGCATGAGGTCATCGTTTCAGATGAACTCGCCAGCGTTTCAAAATCGCACATTGAAATTATCCTTCAGAAAATGGCGCAAATCCTGATGGCACAAGGGATTTCATGCTTTGGCTGCCCGC
>DVHG01000012.1 GCA_018712345.1 Candidatus Onthovicinus excrementipullorum
ATCGCGGAGGGGAACAAGGAGATCATCCACCGGATCGAGAGCCTGCCGAGCCAGTCATCCACGGTGAAGCTGGCGGAGGAGGCGGCCCAGCGGTTCGCAGCGATGGCGGCGGCCACAGTGGGGTACTACACTTCCACGGAGACGCTGGCGGACGGATCGATCATCACTTACTCGCACGATAAGCCGGAGCGTTCCCAGAGCACGAACATCTGGAAACGGAATGGTCTGGTAGTGGCCGTCTCCAACAATGGGATGAACGGACCGTGGCACGGCCTTGATAAGGACGGCAACGCCATCCTTGAGAACATCGCCGCGAAGACCATTGTCGCAAATAAGATTAAAACAGGAAAAATTGAAGGCGCTGATAATCCATATATTTATTTTGATCTGGATAAAGGCGAAATTTCAGCCTCACGTCTGTCAGCGGCACGATATCCGAATTTTATAATGGATGTTGGTCCATCGGAAAATTCGGAAAACTATGGCGCCGTAAATGTTTATGATAAGACACTTGGTAAAAATGGAAATATCTTTTCTGTATATCGAGTAGCAGTAGGATCTGAAGATCGAACAGGGGCCGTTTGGACTGCGCCTTATTTTACAAACAATACGGCGACAGACCGTAAGGGCATTGCAATGTCAGCCCAGGACATTATGCTTTTTGCTGATAAAAACGGCAGTGCCAGAGGAATACGAGTAAATACGGACGGGAGTTTGGAACTTCTTGCTGATCAGATACGTATTCCCGGAACAGCAACTGGCACACTTTTCAGTGATAACCCCAGTGGTGGGATTAAAATTGAAAATGGGCTGATTAAGGAGTGGAACTTGACTTTTCTTTCTACCAATCTGGATGTAAAAGATAGTTTGGGACACAAAATCCTAACGCTTGAGATCAAGGATGGTTTAATTACCGGAGCTACAACTTATTATTAAAACAAATCAGGAAACGGAATAGTAACAATATAATCCGGAGTTTCGTTTTTACCAGTAAAAACCTCTATATTCTGCATTTCTGTTTCTTTTGTGGTGACATAGACAGTGATAGTTTCAGGCTCATTTTTAGGTTCTGTTTCAGTTTCCATCTCCGTCTCCACGGCAGAAGCCGGCTCTGTGCTGTCAAGCGCAGGCTCTGCATCCTGAACACTCTCAATCACGGAGGGGGTGGTGTCCTCTGCGGTGTTGCCTGCATGGGTCACGCCATACCAGATGCCTGTACCGGCCCCGGCAATCACCACAACGCCCGCAGCGCAGATCAGCCCGATCTGCCATGGCCTTAAATTCCATTTCATTATCATCACCCTCCTATGTGTTCCATTGTATCATATGGGATCGTGGTTTTCAATAGAATCCTCCCGGCTATGGAAAATTCTTGGTCGGGAGTAGGATTTACCCAAACATTTTTAAAAAAATAAAAAGGAGGAATCTAATGATGGCCAACATTCAAAATTCAGTCGCTCAGATCCGTCAGGCGATCTATGGGGAAGAAATACGCGAGAGCATCGCGTCATCCATCGAGGCCATGAACGAGCAGTGTGAGGAATCCGCTGCGGGGTGCCAGCAGGCCATTATAAGTGCGGAATCGGCTGTCATCGCGGCAAATTCGGCTGTAACGCAGGCGGATACTGCTGCCGGTTCGGCCAATGCTGCGGCCGACCGTGCCAACACAGCGGCGGAGGCCATTGAGGATACGGATGTCGGTGATCTTTCCCTGCGTCTCCAGACGTTGGAGGGGGAGGTGGACAGCGTATCTGATACGATCAATAGTTTTCCACAACTGCAGGACGAGGTTACACAGCTTCAGAGCGACATAAGCACAGCACAAACGACAATCGATCAGTTGCAGGTCAACAAAGTCGAAAAGGTTGAGGGGCAAGGTCTTTCGAGCAATGACTTTACAGATACGTATAAGGACAAAGTGGACAGCGCGCCTTCATATAAAGAATATGATCTGGAACTCATTAACGGAGCCGCGGGTGAACTCAGGGGATATCGTATCGGGAATCTCTGTAAATTAGTGGGATATGTCACAATTGCTTCAAATGGCACGGTCTGTGAACTGCCGGCAGAATTGGCGCTTGATCACTTGGGAGCAAGTGCGCTCACGCCAATCGTTCTCCCGTACTCTGTAACAGGCGGCACATACAGTATCAACCGCAATCTCTTGAGCAATCGGCAGCTGAACCTCAGTATAACGGGAACTGATATCAAAACATTTCCCTGTTTTGTAGATCTTTCCTATCCGGCACCATAATCCATTGTATGTGGGGAAGTTCGAGACCGAAATGAACCAAAAGAACCTGAAGGAAAAAGGGAAAACGCCGGGGCAGTATAAGTTTTTCTCTCAGGCTCTTTGGACGTTTGTCTATCACATAAAGAACCGGTGGTATCATAATTGTGCGTATTTAAAGGAGGAATTTTATTATGGCAGACATTACAGGACAGGTTACTCAGATCCGTCAGGCGATCTACGGGGAAGAAGTACGCGAGAGCATCGCGTCGTCCATCGAGGCCATGAACGAGCAGTGTGAAGAATCAACTGCGGGCTATCAGCAGGCGATCACAGATGCGGAGTCAGCACTTGCTTCGGCAAATGATGCAATCGAGAATGCGAACAGCGCGGCGGCATCTGTCTCGGGTGCAGCTGAACGTGCCGAGGCAGCCGCCCAAAATGCCAACACAAAAGCATCCATTGCCGATACTGCGGCGCAGAACGCCAACACCAAAGCGGGGCTGGCCGACACTGCCGCGGGTGCCGCAAACATCGCCGCCACGAGCGCAACACAAGCCGCGCAGGCTGCGCAGACGCAGGCGGGAGCAGCTGAGAGCGCGGCGGGACAGGCTCAGGCACAGGCACAGGCTGCTCAGAACGCCGCATCCGCCGCCAACAACGCAGCAGGATCCGCCAACGCAGCAGCGGACCGGGCAAACGAGGCCGCAGGAGCGATCGAGGGGACGGAAGTCGGAGATCTGGCCGTACGTGTGCAGACGCTTGAGGGGGAGATGGACACCGCACAGTCGGGAATTAGTTCGTTGAGGACTCGCCCCTACATGGAGATGGCCGATGCGTCTAATTTTAGTGATATTGGACGATACATTGTAAGTGTGGACGGCCACCTTGTTACCCTAACGCTGATTTTTTATGACATACCGGAAATATCAGCTGAAGAGTTGATGTTTGTGACAGTACCCCCGGAGGAGGAATTTGTCACGGGCGCCATCGTGTCCGCCACTGGTGATCTCTCAGGTATAGGACTCTTGTCCATTCACATGTATCCGAATGGGGGAGTATATCTGATATCTCCTATGGCAATAGATCTGTCACTCCCATATAGCATTACAATACAATACCCTGTAGGTTAATCAAAAAGGGGAAAATATCATAAAAGAGGAATTAATACCTCGTATGCCTAGAACAAAGTGGACCGGGCGGGAGGTAGGGCGGCAGTCTTGGCGTTTGCCATTGCTACCATATTTTCGGCGTTGGGTTTCTTTGTTCCGCGTCTGTGTTATCTGACGGAGTAGAGGACAAACTCGGTAAATTCGCGTGAGCAGTGGATGAAAAAATATACATGCAGAGTTTGTCGAAAATATGTGAAAAAAATAAAAAACACGTATTGACAAAACTTTTCATGTGATGTATAATAACATTGTCATCCACAAGATGGCAAGCAACACACATCCCCGCCGGATATACCCACACGGCGGGGAACTCCTTTTTCATGGCTTAAGAGGCTAAATTATTAAGATAAAGTTCCGGGCGGGAGCATGCTCCCGCCCGGATTGTTGTATCTGTGTCAGGTTTTATCGTGGGATTCCACCAGAACTTCGTTTTCGCGGAAGAGGAGTGAGAAACACCAGATTGCCGACAATGCAACCAGCGTGTAAATGATCCTGCTCACGATAGCACCCTGTCCGCCGAAAATCCATGCGACAATATCGAATTGAAATAAACCGATGCTGCCCCAGTTGATCCCGCCGATGATAAGGATTATCAACGCAATTTTATCAAGCATTTGTTTTCAACTCCTTTTTATGCGTTCATGCTTAGTATGAGCCGAAAATAATGCTTTATTCATAAATAATTAATTTTTCAATGACTGAATCGGCGCTGGGATTCTACCGCCGCGGGAAATAAAGCGGAGCGGGGAGGCCTTGCTCACCGCCATCACGGGGCCGCTGCCCAGCAGCCCGCCGAAGTTCAGCTCATCGCCGACCTCCTTGCCGATGGCGGGGATCAGGCGGACGGCCGTCGTCTTGGAGTTGACCATGCCGATCGCCGCCTCATCCGCGATCACGGCGGAGATGACCTCGGCCGTTGTGTCGCCGGGAACTACGATCATATCAAGCCCCACGGAGCAGACAGCCGTCATTGCCTCCAGCTTTTCGATCTTCAGCACGCCCTGCCGTGCCGCATTAATCATCCCGGCGTCCTCGGTTACGGGGATGAAAGCGCCGGAGAGCCCACCCACATGGGAGGAGGCCATCACGCCGCCTTTTTTGACAGCGTCGTTGAGCAGTGCGAGCGCGGCCGTAGTGCCCGCTGCACCGCACGTCTCAAGTCCCATCTCCTCCAAAATGTGCGCCACGGAATCTCCGACTGCCGGCGTGGGGGCGAGAGAGAGGTCCACAATGCCGAACGGCACACCGAGCCGCTGTGCTGCAACATTGGCCACCAGCTGGCCAACACGTGTGATCTTAAAGGCGGTTTTTTTGATGATGTCGGCCACCTCGCTCAGATCTCCGTTTGGATTTTTGGCCAGAGCAGAGCGGACGACACCGGGGCCGGAGACGCCCACGTTAATAACGCAGTCAGGCTCCCCAACGCCGTGGAAAGCCCCCGCCATGAACGGATTGTCCTCCGGGGCGTTGCAGAACACTACCAGCTTGGCACAGCCGATGCAGTCGCGGTCCTTGGTGGCCTCGGCGGCGGCCTTCACCGTGCGGCCCATCATGGCCACGGCGTCCATATTGAGCCCCGCTTTGGTGGAGCCGATATTCACAGAGGAGCAAATGTGCTCCGTGCGAGCGAGTGCCTCCGGGATGGAGCGGATCAGCGCCTCATCCCCGGCGGAAAATCCCTTGTGTACCAGCGCTGAATACCCGCCGATGAAGTTGACCCCCACGGCCTGAGAGGCTTTTTCCAGCGCCAGCGCGTACTTGACCGGGTCGCCTCCGCTCACGGCGCACAGCATGCTGATCGGCGTCACAGCGATCCGTTTGTGGATGATCGGGATGCCGTATTCACGCTCAATGTCCTCGCCGACCTTGACAAGATCCCGCGCTTTGGTGGTGATCTTCTCATAGATTTTCCGGCAGGAGGCATCGATATCCGCATCGCAGCAGCTGAGCAGGGAGATGCCCATTGTGATGGTGCGGATATCCAGATTTTCGTTATCGATCATCTCGATCGTCTCAAGGATATCATGTGTGTTTATCATAGTCGCTTTTCGGCCTCCGTCCCTTATATCCTGTGCATGGAGTTGAAGATGTCCTCGTGCATAACGTGGATTTTCAGCTGCGGATCATGCTGGTCGCCCAGGCGCTCCATCTCTTCCGTGAACTGGGTGAATGGGATATCGCACCGGCTCACGTCCGTGAGCATGATCATGCAGAACATATCCTGCAGAATGGACTGGGAAACCTCAATGACATTGACGCTGTGCTCGGCACACAGGCCGGAAACGGCCGCCAGAATACCGACCACATCCTTGCCGACTACGGTGATGACGCTTCGCATAATAGGGAACCTCCAAATCTTTTATGTAGATTGCTGCCTCTTATTTTATCACATCTTACGGAGAAATTACATAGCGATTTCTTATAAAGCTCTTTGATATTGAACCGGATTGTGCTACAATATGTATAATCTGTAATTTTTTCCTGTACGGAGGATCAGCATGGAGTTTATCAGAAAAGTAGATATGCACACCCACACGGACAATTCTCCCGACGGCGTCCACTCTACGATGTACATGTGTGAGCAGGCGCAGATGCACGGCCTGCGTGCCGTGGCGTTTACGGACCACTGCGAGGTGGATGCCTATTACCGGGATAACTATGATAAATCGACGGTTCAGGCCTATTTTGAGGTAGCCAAGGCCCGTACTGTATACAGTGGGCGTCTCCTCATCCTGGAGGGGATTGAGCTGGGGCAGGCGCCGTATGACATTGAGCTGGCTGAAAAGATCATCAGCCTTTATCATTATGATATTGTCATCGGTTCCATCCACAACCTGCGCGGGAAGGAGGACTTCTGGACGCTGCCGTGCACCCAGGAGGATGTTGTCCCGCTGCTCACGGAATATTTTGATGAGATTGAAAATCTGGTGGATTGGGGGAAGTTTGACACGCTTGCACACCTGACCTATCCGCTGCGCTATATGGTCGGGGAGCACGGGCTGAAAGTAAACCTGTCCCATTTTTCCCAAAAAATTGATGCAATTTTAATTAAGCTGGCGTCCGCCGGCAAGGCGCTGGAGATCAATACTTCCGGTCTGCGCCAGCCGATCGGGAGGACGCTGCCGGATGTGGATATTGTCCGGCGCTTCCGGGAACTGGGCGGTGAGTATATCACTGTCGGTTCCGACGCCCATCAGGCAAACGATATCGGAGCGGGAATTGAGCGCGGGATGGAGATCGCGCTTGAATGCGGTTTTGAAAATGTGACGATCTTCCAGAACCGCGCACCGGTTCTCATTCCGATTGAGTAATAGAAGAGAGAGGCGAGAATTATGGTGGATTATGAGAGCAAACTGTGTCAGGCGATCCGGCGGGTAAAGCCGTCCGGGATCCGGAAGTTTTTTGACATCTCTGCGGAGATGGAAGACGTCGTGTCCCTGAGTATCGGCGAGCCCGATTTTACAACGCCGGAGCATATCCGGAATGTGGGCATTGAATCGCTGAAACAGGGGCATACGAAGTATACGGCAAACAAGGGAATTACGGAGCTGCGGGAGTGCATTGCGGAATATTACTGCACGCACTATGATGTCCCCGCAACGGGGGATGAGACTTTGGTGACGGTTGGCGGTTCCGAGGCGCTGGATCTGGCGCTGCGTGTTTTGGTGGAGCCGGGGGATGAGGTCCTGATTCCGGAACCCTGTTTTGTCTGTTACTCACCGCTGACAATGATGCGGGACGGTGTTGCCGTCCCGCTTCAGACACGGGTGGAGGATGAGTTCAAGCTGACACCGGAACTGCTGAAAAGCAAGATCACCCCCAAATCCAAAATCCTTCTTTTGGCCTATCCGAGCAATCCGACGGGCGGAATCATGGAAAAAGAGGATTATGAAAAGCTGGCAGATATCATTATAGAGAATGATCTCCTCGTTATCAGCGATGAGATCTATGCCACGCTCACCTATGGCGGAAAGCATCACTTTTCCATTGCGTCGCTGCCGGGGATGAAGGAGCGCACCATTATCGTCAATGGTTTTTCCAAGGCATACGCCATGACGGGCTGGCGGCTCGGCTATGCGATTGCCCCGCTCCCCATCATCAAGGAGATGACCAAGCTGCACCAGTACGGCATCATGAGCGCACCGACCACTGCGCAGTACGCGGCAATTGAGGCGCTCAAAAACGGTGATCCGGATATCGTATATATGCGCGATGCGTATGACAAGCGCAGGCGCTTTATTGTGGATGCGTTCAATGAGCTGGGCATGACCTGCTTTGAGCCGCGCGGAGCATTTTACTGCTTCCCGTCGATCCAGATCAGCGGCATGTCTTCGGATGAGTTCTGTGAACAGCTGATCCAGCGCAAGCATGTCGCCATCATTCCCGGTACTGCATTTGGCGCGTGCGGCGAGGGGTTTGCGCGCGTATCCTACTGCAACTCCATGGAGAATCTGGAAATCGCGGTGGAGCGAATTGCGGAATTTTTGAGTGAGATCAGATGAGGAGTGACCGGATGCGCGTGATTATTGACGCCGCGGCGAAGATCAATCTGCTGCTGGATATTAAGGGAAAGCTGCCCAACGGCTATCATTCCCTGTACATGGTGATGCAGTCCGTCAGCCTGTGCGACAGGGTGACGGTGGAGCAGACAGATACGGGGATCATAGAACTGACCTGTTCGCGTGAGGCGATCCCCTGTGATTCACGGAACACCGCCTACCGTGCGGCGGAATGCTTTTTTGAGCAGACGGGGATTCAAAACGGCGGCCTTCGAATCCATATTGATAAAAAGATCCCGCATGAGGCAGGATTGGCCGGGGGAAGCGCGGATGCAGCGGCCGTCCTGCGCGCACTTGATGCGATTTATGCGCCTGGCCTGCGGGAGCGGGATCTGTGCCGCATTGGGGTGAAGATCGGGGCAGATGTCCCGTTCTGCATCGCCGGGGGGACAATGATCGCCCAGGGAATCGGGGAGGTGCTCACCCCGCTGGAGGATATGCCGGCGTGCACAATTGTGCTGGCAAAGCCTGCGGAAGGCGTTTCCACAGCGGCCGCCTATGCGCGGTATGACGAGCGGGGCTCCTGCCGGGGGCAGGACAGTAAGGCAATGCTCGCCGCCATACGCGGCGGGGACCTCTACCAGATCGCACAGAAGCTGGGCAACTCCTTTGAGCAGCTCATCGATACGCCGCGGCGGGTAGAGATCAAATCAATCCTGCGCTCCTGCGGGGCGATTGGCTCCTGCATGAGCGGGAGTGGGCCTACTGTGTTTGGCCTCTTTGACGATGAGGTGCGGGCCGAAAAAGCGGTCCGGCAATTGCGAACCATCGTGGATGATGTATTTATCTGCCATCCGGTAAAATTTGGATGTAATCCCGTAAAAATTGAATAAACGCTCAAAAAACCGACCAAAATCATGTTAACATACATGAAAGGTCGGTTTTTTATGAGACATAAAAATTGGATTCGGAGCCTGGAGATCTCTGTTCTGTGTGCTTTTGTCATCTGCGCGGCGTTCAGCATGACGGCGTTTGTGCGCTCGTGCGAGGTCATCAATGAGAGTGTGCTGCGCATGCATGTGATCGCCAATTCCGACAGCGAAGAGGATCAGACCTTAAAACTGAAGGTGCGCGACGCCGTTTTACAGGCGGGGGCCGATATTTTTGACGGTTCCGTGACAGCGGAGGAGGCCGAGCGGAAAATTACGCCCAGGATTGATGAATTGACCCGTGTAGCCAGAGAGACCATTGCCGCGGAGGGGTTTGACTATGAAGTAAAAGTCACCGTCACGCAGGAGTATTTCAATACACGGACGTATGAGGACCAGATCACCCTGCCGGCCGGGATGTACCACGCGGTCAAGGTTGTCATCGGTGCAGGGGAGGGACATAACTGGTGGTGCGTCATGTTCCCGCCGCTGTGTCTGCCCGCCGCTGAGAGCAGGGCGGAGATCGACGCCGTCCTGAGCGGGGACGAGGTGAAGGTCGTCGAGTCGAGCCCGGAATATGAGCCGCGCTTTAAAATTCTGGAGTGGTTCGGGCAGCTGAAAGAAAAACTGTCATAAAAATGGATCCGCCGTTGTCCAAACGGCGGATCCACTGTCATTTATGCGTCCTTCCAAACCGGCTCTCCGGTGGAGGAATTGATCTCATTATAACTGGGGACATTGAATTTCGGGCCCAGATACACGATCTGGAAGTTGTAGGCCTCCGTTTCCACGGTCATGGAGCTTCCCGCAATCTGTTCGTCCACATAGAGTACGATCTGAGAAATCTTTTCATATGCGATCTCAATCAAAACGCGCTTGGAATTTGCCAGCACGGAGGGTTCGCCGTACTTTTCTTCATACCGTTTCAGGTAGTCATCACTCACCTTGAACTGCAGCTGGGTCACATGTCCCTTTTTGCTGATTTCAGCCCCGTCCGCGGTAAAGTCCATGTCCGCCACAGTCAGGTCCTGCAGACACTTGAGCTTTTCCGCAACGGAATACTGACTGAACGCATCGGAATTATAGTACTCTTTGGCCGTCATTGGCTCTTTGGTTCTGGTGACGGTCCCATCCTCGGCGGTGACGGTCTCAAACAAATAGTCCTTTATTTCATCTTGGGCATTGATTCCGGAGGAGTGGCCGCAAATACTCTGGAATGTCTCCTTATCATTTTTCTTTTCAATCACCTGAATCCTCAGGGTAGTATATTCACCATTCTCATCCACCAGCGGGACATACTCTTTTTCGTCAATGTCGGAAAGAACGTTGACCTGCTTATAAATCGTATCTGCCGTGCGGTTGTCCGTCTCTTTCCAGTAGAAAAGATCACTCGCAAGTGAATTTTTCAGCGCTGTGTCCAGCGACATCTCAATTTCCTCCGTGGTGAGTGATGTGCTGCACCCGGAAAAGAGACTTAGGACAAGAGTGGCACACAGGGCTGTTCCAATAATTGCTTTGACTGTTTTTGCTGTTTTCATTGCGGTCTCCTCCTCATGCCTCCGCCGTCTCAGCGCGGCGGCTCATGATCTCCTGATAGCGTTTTTCCATATCCGGCAGAATCGTCTTACTGATCTCATATTCGCGGACCAGATCTTTAGCGTTCAGGTAGACCTTCAGCGTGTTGTGGTAAACATCAAGCTCCTTTTCAGCGGCCTTGATCGCCTTTGTGCGCGCTCGATTCTCTGCCGACGTTTTTGAAGGCATGTCAATCGCCTGCTGGAGGCGGTTCTCATCCGGGACGACAATGCCGCTCGGATAATTTTTATGAATCATCCCAACCATTTTGAGAATTTGTTTAGCCTGCTTGACTGCTGCTTTTTTCTCACGGCGTTCTTCTGTAGAGGATGCCGGAAGCTGTTCCGCCTTGTTCAGGACACTGGCATCAAACTGGATCAGCTCATCCATCGGCACTTGGGCGAGCTGATTGGCAAGGCGGACCCGTGCGAGCATTTCCGGCTTTTTAAACTTGTCGAGTTCATCGATCAGATAACGCGCGGCATCTTTTTCTACCAACAGATGCTTAGCATCTTTCAGTGCACGTCTTGCCTTCTTTTTCTCCGACTTACCTTTTGCCGACCGTATGGCGGTGCGCAGGGCCTTAAAGTCCGGCTGCGGCGCATTGAGGAAGTCATAGGTCTCATTAATCCCTTGGATGGTCTCGACGACTCGTTCATCATCCAGGCAATCGTTTACGTAGTCGTCAAACAGGGCGCGGTATTCCAGCGCCTTGACAATATTACGGTGCTTCTCCACGGAGAGGCTGTAGAAGAAAAATGGGATCAGATTGAGCGCCGCACCAATGATAGAGAGCACACACAGCGTCCCAAAGAAGTTGTTACGGATCGTAGGATCAAAAAGAATATCGTAATTGGTGGTGACGCCCATACGCTCATAGAAGTAGGGGAGTACCAGGCCGCTGCTCAGTGTAAGAGGCAGCCCAATCATACCGGCAACGCCAAAGGCGAAATCCATTCGCTTGCCACTGATGTACTGCTGGTAGTCTTTGACCTCAGCGTGCATGACATTGTTGTAAACGATGGACAGCGCATTGACAAAGGCGTTGAGATAGTTGAAGAAAAAGAACAGCATTGGGATTTTAAACGAAAAGAGCATTCCAATAACAAAGGCGATATTTAACGTGTTATGCCATAGTAAGAGTTTGCGGTTTCCAAGCCATTTGAGCAGGAATGGTGTTGCGAACATTGCCAAGCCGGAGGCGGTGCCGGTAACGGTATTCATGATTCCGTACATGGTATAGTCCTGAGTGCCGTAGATGAAAATCCAGCTGAAGATTACACCCGTGGCGCCCTCAAGAAATCCGATCCATCCGGAAACCGTCCGGATCCACCAATGCTTGTTGCGGAAGATTTCCAGCGTTCCCTCAATAATATGAACCTTTTGGACATAGTTTTTGGAGGAAACAACACGCTCTTTACAGCCAAAAGCAGTAAAGAGATTCATTCCGACGCCAAGTGCCGCCACCGGGACCAGCACATAGCGATAGGTGTTGATGTTGGTATAGCCGCCTGTCATGTCCGCCAAAATTGGGACGAAAAGCCCGGTCAACGTAGGAGCGAAGGAATAGATAATGCTGTTGATCGCGATGATTTTGGCCCGCTCAGCGGAATTTGAGGAGATGACGGTCTGGAGCTCATTATATGTATCCGTAAAGAGCGGAAGGACCATGGCAATCGAAATTGTAAAGAGAAAGGTGAGGATCAGCTTCTGCGTATAGGGGAGCGTGGGAACCGGCAGATAGATATAGAGTGCTGCCATCGCGATAATTGGGAAGCCCATAATCGCGATATATGGACGGAATCGCCCCCACTTGGTGCGTGTGTTGTCCACAATCTTGCCGCGCAGGATTGTGAAAAAGATATTCAGCACGGTGGAAATCATGGACATATACTGGATATGCATCGGGGTGATGCCGATCGTGGAGCCGATCAGCGTGTTGCCCACGCTCAGGCCGAGATACCCAGTCAGTGCAGTTACAAACTGCTGCCCCATCCCGCCGATACCGAGATTGACAATCTCCCGGTAGGACACCTGATTTTTTCCGCCGGGTTTTTTCCAGTGGTGGACAACATCTTTTACAACGTTGACCGCTAAATCTTTTCCCTCTCTGAATACGTTCACAGGAAAACCTCCGTTCTCAATTTGTTCATATATTATGATATATTCGCGACATCACCAATGTCAAGATGCATAATAATATAAAAAGAAAATAATATTTTCATACTTTTATCACAAAAAAATCATTAAACGTTCTGATAATATGAATATTGTTTTATTTAACGTGAATTTTGTCACACCAAGACCGAAAGAAAAAAAGGATATATTCGTCTGGATCAGGTTGCTTTTATCTGGAAAGGCGTTATAATAGAGCTAAAGTGTTAACAGAGAGGGATGTGAATCTAATGATCAGGATCATCGCGCACCGCGGAGCGTGCAAGGCCGCCCCGCAGAATACGATTCCGGCGTTTGTCCGGGCGATTGAGATGGGGGCGGACGGCATTGAAAACGATGTCCATCTGACCAGAGATGGGTACGTCGTCATCTGCCACAACTATGAAATTGATGAGACCTCGGACGGCAAAGGGGATATAGCGGATTATACGCTGGAGGAACTGAAAAAATTTGATTTTGGCACCTATTTTTCGGAGGACTTTCAGGGGACGCGCATCCCAACGCTGGAGGAGTACCTTGATGTAGCCGCTCCGCTGAAAGTGATGAATGTTGAGATTAAGCCGCCGCGTCAGAAGGGGTCTGCGATCGTGCGCCGCACAATCGAGATTGTACGGGAGCGCGGGATGCTGGACAAGCTCCTGATCTCCAGCTTTGACGAGGAGGTCATCAAGGAGGTCAAGGCGATTGATCCCAGCGTAAAGACCGGTTTCCTCTACTCCGTGGAGTCCCCGAATATTGAAAAGATCTATGAAGACCCGATCGGGTATACAGTGGCGCTCGGCGCGGACGCCGTTCATCCGCTCTGCTTTTTCCCGGATGAGGCATATATTAAAAAGGCGCACGAGCACGGCCTGATCGTCAATCCGTGGACGGTGGATGTTGAGGAGGGCATGCGCACCCTGCGTGACTGGGGCTGTGATGGGATCATTACGGATGTCCCGGACCTGGCAGTCAAAACGCTGCGCGGCTGATTGGCGGCAGAAAAAATCAAAGAGCGGGGGCGCCGGACGCGCCCCCCTGTTTTATGTGCTGGAGGAAGGACGTAAAATGGCCCAGGAGCGGATACTGATCGTGGACGATGAGTGTGAGATCGCAGATCTGGTGGAGGTCTATTTAAAAAACGAAGGGTATGCTGTCTGCAAATTTTACAACGGGACAGATGCGCTGCGCTGTATTGAGGAAGCTCCGCCGGATCTCGCCGTGCTGGATGTCATGCTGCCGGATGTTGACGGCTTCACCCTCTGCCGGAAGATCCGGGAAAAATATTTTTTCCCCGTCATTATGCTCACCGCCAAGGTGGAGGATCTGGACAAGATCAACGGGCTGACGATCGGCGCGGATGACTACATCACCAAGCCGTTCAATCCGCTGGAGGTCGTGGCGCGGGTTAAGACGCAGCTGCGCCGGTATAAGCGCTATAACGGCGGTACGGTACAGGTTCCGTCTGCGGCGGATGAGCACGATATCCGCGGCCTCCTCATCTGCAGGGGTACCCATAAGTGCAGCCTCTATGGGCAGGAGGTCCAGCTTACACCGCTGGAGTTCTCCATCCTCTGGTATCTCTGTGACCACCGGGGGCGCGTCGTCTCCTCGGAGGAGCTGTTTGAGGCGGTGTGGGGCGAGAAGTATCTGGATAACAACAACACCGTGATGGCGCATATCGCCCGCCTCCGGGAAAAGCTCCATGAGCCGGCGCGGAACCCGAAATTTATCAAGACAGTGTGGGGGGTCGGCTATACCATTGAATAGAAAGAACAGGAACCGCTTCAGGGGCGATCATACGGCCATCACGCGCAAGCTGCTGCTTCAGAGCATCGGGGAACTGATCGCCTATGTGGCGGCGCTTCTGATTTTTGCCCTTATCGGCTGGTTTATCTGCAGCCAATTCAGCTGGTATGGAGATGAACCGCTCTATCAGATTCTGACGACTATTCGGGATTTTCTGCCGCAGATCATTGTGATTCTGGCGTTTGCAGGGTGGATCGGGATCACATACTATAACTTATCCAAGGCGACACGCTATCTGGACCTGATCGTGGAGGCGGCGGCACAGCTCACAGCACGCCGGAGCGATCCGATTCAGCTCCCGCCGGAAATCCAGGATGTGCAGAACAACCTGAATCTGGTGCGCGAGCGCTCCCTGCGCAACGCCATGGCCGCCAAGGAGGCGGAGCAGCGCAAGAATGACCTGATCGTCTATCTGGCGCACGATCTGAAAACACCCCTGACCTCCGTGATCGGTTATCTGACGCTCCTGCGGGACGAGGGGCAGATCTCCGAGGAGCTGCGGCAGAAATACCTCTCCATCTCACTGGAGAAGGCGGAGCGGCTGGAGGACCTGATCAACGAGTTTTTTGAGATCACACGCTTTAATCTTTCCAACATTACTTTGGAGTACAGCAAAGTCAACCTGACACGCATGCTGGAGCAGCTGACCTATGAGTTTAAGCCGATGTTTCTGGAGAAAAATCTGCACTGCAATTTGAACGTGCCGCCGGAGCTGGTGATCCGCTGCGATGTGAACAAGATGCAGCGCGTGTTTGACAACCTCCTGCGCAATGCGGTCAATTACAGTTTTGAAAACAGCGGGATTGATGTGTCCGCCGTTTTGCGGGACGGCCATGTGGCGATCACTTTTGTCAACAGCGGCAATACCATCCCGCCGGAGAAGCTCAGCCGCATCTTTGAGCAGTTTTACCGTCTGGACACGGCCAGGACGACGGCGAGCGGCGGAGCGGGCCTTGGCCTTGCGATCGCAAAGGAGATCGTCGAGCGCCACGGCGGAACGATCACCGCCGCCAGCGGTCAGGAACGCATTGCCTTTACGGTGACACTGCCCGCCTCGTAAGAAAAAAGTAAGAATTTCATCATTAAACTGTCACTTCTCCGCTGGGAAAAACACAAATATAACGTCTCTGATTCCGGTATAATCCGTTTATATCGATCAGAGGCGTTTTTATTTTAAGGAGTGTGCAGTAATGGTTCAGCGGAATCAGTATTCAGGACAGAATAAAAAGAGAAGGGGGCGCAAGGGCCGATCCCTGCGGAAATGGCTGCTTGCCGGCGGCGCTCTGCTGGCCGCGGCGGTGCTGATCGGGTCACTCTTCCGCCCGGGCGGGCCGTTTGCGGAGGATGCCCTGGTCCCTGACGGGATCGCGGATTACGCCGGCCAGCATGATATTCCGGTATCGGAATGGCCGGACGAGCTGCTCAAGCTGTATGATCAGAATCCTGAGGCGCGGGATTTTGTGCTGGGATATCCGGAAAACAGAGACCGCGAATTCACCATTGATCTGAGTGAATATGCGCACACGGACCATGTTCCGCTGCTGATGCAGTGGGATGAGCGGTGGGGCTATACCCGCTACGCAGGCGAGCTCTTCGGCCTGTCCGGCTGCGGGCCGACCTGCCTGTCCATGGTGGCGATCTATCTGACGGGCGATACCAGCCTTGACCCTAAAAAGATGGGGGACTTCGCCGCGGAGAACGGCTATGTCTCCTGGGGCAACGGCACCTCCTGGACACTGTTTTCCGAGGGTGCGGCAGAGCTGGGGCTCGATTCCACCGAACTGCCGCTTGATGAACAGCGTATCGTCAGCAATCTGGAGGCCGGCAATCCCGTCGTGTGTGTCATGGGCCCCGGAGACTTTACGACAACCGGCCATTTTATCGTCCTGACGGGGTTGGAGGACGGTAAGTTTACGGTGAACGATCCCAATCGCCGTGCCAACTCGGAAAAGCTCTGGGGATATGATGAGATTAAAGACCAGATCCGTAACATCTGGGCGTTTCAAAGAAAGTGATAGGGAGGGGCTTTACCGCGCGATGTGCAGATTGCGGATTTAATAGTATCGGTGCTTTTATGAACGTCTTCCCCACGGAGAACAGAGGGGAGGGCTATTAAAGCCAAAAAACAGACGACGGGATGGTCCTCAGTGATGGGTGCCGTTTTTGCACCCAAAAACTTTTGGACCTGCCGGCGGAAAAACAGTGCAGTCAAGGCCGCAGGGCGACGGGGCCGACCTCATGTCGCCTGTAACAAAGGACTCCTGTTTTTTCGCCGGCTTTTTCCTGTGGCGAAGAATATAGCTGTTAACAATACTGATCATTGTATTACAATTTGAATTGCGCCTGATGCGCGCCGTTCCCAGTGTTCCCATCCGTCAGAATTGTGGTAAAATATCAATAAAGTACCTGAAGGAGGCCGTGCCATGAATTTGACAATCAGACAGGAAGTGCCACAGGATTATGACGCGATTTATCAGATGGTAAAGGCTGCTTTTGCCGGAGCCGAGCACAGTGACGGCAGCGAGCAGGACCTTGTCATGGCGCTGCGGGAAAGTGAAGCATATATCCCCCAGCTGGCGCTCGTCGCCCGGATCGGGGAGGAGATTGCGGGATTTATTATGTTTACACGCATTGACATCGGCGGTCATCCGGCCCTGGCCCTGGCGCCGCTGGCCGTATCTCCGGCGTTCCAGCGGCAGGGGGTCGGGGCAGCCCTGGTGCGTGCGGGGCACCGTGCCGCCGGGGAACTGGGCTTCTCCCATTCGGTCGTTTTGGGCAGTGAAAAATATTATCCCAGGTTCGGCTATGTTCCCGCATCGCGCATGGGGATCTATGCGCCCTTTGACGTGCCGGATGATCATTTCATGGCTGTGCGCCTGCGGAAGGATGCCGCTCCTGTTCAGGGGGTGGTCCGGTACGATGCAGCCTTTGGCATCTGAGCGGCGCAAAGCGTTTAAAATGCTCGCTTGATAAACAGCGCTCCAGATGATACAATATATAGTATTATCAAAAGGAGTGTTGTCGTTGGGGCGCAGAAAATGGAAAATCAAAAAACATGATAAGGAACTCGCCGCCGAACTCTCTGAGAGCTGCGGACTTGACGCCCTGACCGCACTGCTGCTCGTCACCCGTGGAATTACGACGGCGGAGGAGGCGCAGGCGTTCCTCTCCCGGGAGGCCGAACTGATTGATCCGTTTGAGCTGCGCGATATGGACCGCGCCGTGGAGCGGATCACGCAGGCAGTGGATTCCGGGGAGCAGATCGTCGTCTACGGGGACTATGATGCGGACGGCGTGACGGCCAGCACGGTGCTGTACTCCTATCTGAGCATGATCGGGGCCCAGGTGAGCGTGTATATCCCGGAGCGCGAGGCGGAAGGCTTTGGCCTGCATCGGGAGGCAATCGACGCCATTGCCGCACAGGGTGCAACGCTGATCGTCACGGTGGATAACGGAATTGCCGCCGTAGAGGAGGCCGCCTATGCCGGGAGTGTCGGAGTGGATCTCGTCGTCACGGACCACCACCTCCCCGGGGACACGCTTCCCAGGGCATATGCCGTGGTGGACCCCATGCGGCAGGATAATTTGTGTGCTTACCGCGGCTGGTGCGGCGTGGGCGTCGCGTTTAAGCTGATCTGTGCGCTGGAGGGGTCGGACGGCGCGGACCTGCTTGACGAGTACGCGGATATCGTCACGATCGGAACGATTGCCGATGTGATGGAACTGCGCGGGGAGAATCGCATGATTGTGCGGCGCGGCCTGGAACAGATCAACGCCGGTGTCCGCCGCCCCGGTGTCCAGGCGCTTCTGGAGTGTGCCGGGATGGGGGATAAGGAGATCGGGGCCACGGATATCGCTTTTGCGATCGCGCCCCGGATCAATGCTGCCGGCCGTATGGGCTCAGCCAAAAAGGCGTTCGAGCTGCTGATGTGCGATGACCCCGATCAGGCGCGCGAGCTCGCCGCCTCAGTCAATCACGATAACGCCGTCCGTTCGGAGATCCAGCGGAAGATGGTCCTCCAGGCACGGGAGCAGCTCGCGGGGCGGGCAGCCTTTGACCGTGTGCTCGTCGTGGCGGCGGAGGGATGGCATCAGGGCATCATCGGGATTGTCGCCGCCAAGCTGGCGGAGGAGTATGGGAAGCCCTGCTTTGCCGTGAGTATCGACGGGCAGAGCGCCAAGGGATCGGCTCGCTCAGCCGGTGTGCTCTCAATCTATGATGCGCTGTGCGCCTGCTCGGATGTGCTGGATCAGTACGGCGGGCACGCGGGAGCCGGTGGGTTCAGCCTGCGTGCGGACCGCATCGGTGAGCTGCGGGAGCGGCTCAACGCCTATGCCGCCGGGCACGGCGCCGGGGAGCCGGTGATGGAGATTGACTGCTGCCTGCGCCCGGCCTTCCTGCAGCTCCCCATCGTGGATGCAGTAAAGGTGCTTGAGCCCTTCGGCACGGGGAATCCCCAGCCCGTCTTTGGGATGCTGAAGGTACAGATCGACCGCATCGTCCCCCTGGGCAAGAACAGGAACCACCAGCGGATCACCTTCAGCCGGGATGGCGCTGTCTTTACCGCCATGTTTTTCCACCGCGAGGCGGACAGCTTTGAGTTCCGGCAGGGCGACTTGGCCGATGTGGCGTTTACCCTGGATAAAAGTACATATAATGGAGTGGAGAGGCTTGAGCTCCATATCAAGGATATGCGCCACTGTGATGAGCAGCAGGATGACACGCGCCGTGGGATCGACCTGTATGAAAAATATATGCGTGGGGAGAAGCTCACCCGGGAGGACGCCACCTATGCGCCCGCAAGCCGAGAGGCCGCAGTATTGATTTTCGCCTTTCTCAAAAAGGCGGGGGCATGGCACTGCGGCGCCGCGGAGCTCTCCTACCGGATCTGCTGTGCGCGCCAGTACCGGGGTATCACCTCCGGCACCGTATTGATGGCGCTGGAGGCCATGGCCGAATCGGGGGTGGTCGTCGAAAGTGGCGGCTGTATCTCCCTTTCGGATAAAAAAGAGAAATCAGACCTGTTCCGCTCGCCGGTATTTCAGGCGATCGGGGCCGCAGGAAAGGATGGTGACACGGATGAAACTTGATCAGAAGGCCTATTCCCCGGATGCCACGCCGGAGGAGTGCTGGGAGAGTTTGCAGAAAACCACGGAGAATTTCCCGCAGGAGGACCGCGATTTTATCGCCCGTGCCTATCGCTTTGCCTGCAAGGCGCACGAGGGGCAGATGCGCTGTTCCGGCCAGCCGTATGTGATCCATCCCATTCTGGTGGCGGAAATCGTCGCCAAGCTCGGGATGGATAAGGAGTCAATCGTGGCGGCGCTGCTGCATGACGTCATAGAGGATACGGATGTCACTTACGAGGAGGTCAAGCAGAAATTCGGCGATGAGGTCGCCGTAATCGTCGACGGCGTCACCAAGCTCGGCAAGGTCCCGCTCTCCACCAAGGAGGAGGTTCAGGCGGAGAATATCCGTAAAATGCTGCTGGCCATGTCGCAGGATATCCGCGTCATTATTATCAAGCTGGCCGACCGCCTGCACAACATGCGCACTCTGGAATACAAAAAGCCGCAGAAGCAGCGCGATACGGCGCTTGAGACGCTTGAAATCTACGCACCCATCGCGCACCGGCTCGGTATTCGCGCCCTTAAGGAGGAGCTGGAGGACCGCGCCATCAGCTATCTGGACCCGATCGGCTATCGGGATATTGAGCAGTCCCTGCGGGATATGGGGCAGTCCAATCGGGAATATCTTCAGGAGATTCAGGAGCGCATCTCTGGCCGCATTCTCAAGTCCGTCAAGGGTGCCCATATCGAGGGCCGCGTTAAGAGTGTTCACGGCATCTACCGCAAGATGTACATGCAGAATCATAACTTTAATGAGATCTATGACATTTTTGCCGTGCGGATCATTGTCGATACGGTAATCGACTGTTATAACTGCCTGGGTATTATCCACGATATGTATAAACCGATCCCCGGGCGCTTTAAGGATTATATCTCCACCCCCAAGCCCAATATGTATCAGTCCCTGCACACTACCGTCATCGGCAAGGAGGGCATCCCCTTTGAGGTGCAGATCCGCACGTGGGAGATGCACTACACGGCCGAGTACGGGATTGCCGCCCACTGGAAATATAAGCTGGGCGTCTCCGGCAAGGATGACAAGTTCCAGGAGCGCCTGACGTGGATCCGCCAGCTTCTGGAGCGCCAGAGCGACGCGGAGGATGTGGAAGATATTGTCCGCACAATCAAGAGCGATCTGGTCCCGGAGGAGGTCTTTGTCTTCACGCCCAAGGGGGACGTTATTGATCTCCCGTCCGGAGCCACGGTGATCGATTTTGCCTATGCCATCCATTCCGCCGTCGGCAACCGCATGGTGGGCGCAAAGGTGGACGGGCGCATCGTCCCGCTCGACTATAAGGTCAAGACGGGCGAGATCGTGGAGGTGCTCACCTCCTCCCAGCAGGGGAAGGGCCCCAGCAGGGATTGGCTTAAGATCGTCAAGACGAGCGAGGCGCGCAGCAAGATTCGTTCCTGGTTCAAGAAGGAGCGGCGCGATGAAAATATCCGCGAGGGGATGGAGGAGATTGAGCGCGAGTTCCGGCGGAACAATATTCGCCTGACGGGCGATTCGCTCAACCGCTTCCTGCTTGAGGAGGCACAGCGCCAGCACTGCTCCACCCTGGAGGATTTCTATGCGGCCATTGGCTACGGAGGGATCTCCGTCCAGCGGCTGATGCCCCGCTTTAAGGAGGACTATTATAAGCTCATCAAGTCCGAGGAACCGCAGCAGATCCAGCTTGTCCCGGAGGCAAAGCAGCGCAGGTCTACCTCCAGCGGCGGCGTCGTCGTGGAGGGGATTGACAACTGCCTGATTAAACTCTCACGGTGCTGCAACCCCCTGCCGGGGGACGACATCATCGGGTTCATCACGCGCGGGCATGGTGTCTCTATTCACAAGCGCGACTGCCCGAATGTTCCCAAATCCATCCCGCTGGCATCGGAGCCGGAGCGCTGGATTTCCGCCTACTGGGAGGGGCCCACGAGCGCCCAGTTCAAATCCACGCTGGCCATCGTCTCCGTGGACCGTGTCGGCCTGCTGGCGGATGTCTCCGGTAAGCTGGCGGAGATGCGCGTAATGATCCACAGCCTGTCCACCCGGGAGCTGAAAAACGGCCTGTGTGCCATCACGATCACGATTACCGTCAACGGTGCGGAGCACCTCAGGAGTGTCATGGATAAGCTGCGCACTGTCCGTGGTGTGGAGCGGATTGAGCGGACGGGGGTGTGACGGATGCGGGCATTGATTCAGCGCGTGAGCGCGGCGCAGGTCGCCGTCGGCGGAGAGATTGTGGGGTGGATCGGTCCCGGTCTGCTTGTCCTGCTCGGAGTGATGCAGGGCGACGGCCCCGCACAGGCGGAACTGCTGGCGCAGAAGACGGCTTCCCTGCGGATCTTTGAGGACGCGGACGGCAAGATGAACCGCAGTGTTCTGGATACCGGGGGCGGCGTCCTGGTCGTTTCGCAGTTCACCCTGTGCGCCGATACGCGCCGGGGAAACCGGCCCTCCTTTACGCCTGCGGCGGCTCCTGCTGAGGCCGACTCCCTGTACCGGGAGTACCAGGGATGCCTAAAAAATCTTGGCATCATGCAGGTGGGGACCGGCGTATTTGGGGCGGATATGCAGGTATCTCTGACCAACGACGGTCCGGTCACGATCCTGCTCGATACAGATCAATGGAAAAGGTGAGGCTGTTTTGAAAATAAGGAATTTTATGATGGGGCTGATCGGAGAGAACTGCTATACGCTCACGGATGAAAAGAGCGGATTGACGGCGGTGATCGATCCGGGCGCGATGACGGACGAACTCCGGGCCTTTCTGAGGACGCTCCCCGTGGGCTCGGTCCCGTATATCCTGCTCACGCACGGCCATTTCGATCATATCCTGGGTGCGGCGGAGGTGCGGCGGATGACCGGGGCAAAGATTGTAATCCATGAGCTGGATGCCCCCTGTCTGGAGGACGAGCGGGAGAGTCTGGCGGACCACGAGTGCCCCGGGGTGCAGGAGTATGTTCATGCAGATATCCTTGTGCATGATGGAGATGAAATCACGCTCGGTGCGTTAAAGCTCCGTGTGATGCACACGCCCGGCCACACCCGGGGCGGTGTGTGCTACCTGTGCGAAAATGTGATTTTTTCCGGGGACACGCTGTTTTGCCACACGTGCGGGCGCACGGATTTCCCCGGCGGCAGCATGGCGGATATGATGGCCTCGCTTCAGCGCCTGTCCGATCTGGAGGGGGACTATACCGTCTATCCCGGCCATAACCGCGCCACAACGCTCGGTGAGGAGCGGGTTAAAAACCGCTATATGAGGAAGCTGTCATGAAGCTGTATATCATCAATCATCCGTTTCACTTTGAGGCGGAGAATCTGTGCCGCCTTTTCTATCCCGAGGAGGCGGTCGAAAAATGCACGCAGGACGGCCCCTGCACCGGGCGCGATGTGTGGACCTGTGCACACGAGAATGGCGGGCAGACGGTGTACACGGTCCGCTCCGGAGGCGTCATCCGCACCGATTCCGGCCCCGTGGATGAGGACAGGCACGAGAGCGAATACCGGATGATGGCTCTGCTGTTTGATGTCCTGTGTACGGTGAGCGGCTACCACCCGCGCTGGGGGATGCTCACCGGGGTGCGCCCGGCCAAGTTGATGAACCGGCTGGCGGAGCAGGAGGGCGCGGATGCCGCGCATACCACTTTTATTAATAAATATCGGGTGGATCCGGACAAAGCGGAGCTCACGGCGCGTGTTGCGGCGCGGGAGCGGGAGATCATCTCCGCCTGCGGACCCCGTTCGTTCAGCTTTTACGCCTCGGTACCGTTCTGCCCGTCGCGGTGCAGTTACTGCTCGTTTGTCTCCCATTCGATCGCCACGGCCGGAAAGCTGATCGGCCCGTATGTTGATCTGATGTGCCGGGAGACCGCACTGACAGGGGAACAGGCCAGGGCCTGCGGCCTGAAGCTGGAGAGTGTCTATATCGGCGGGGGAACGCCCACGGTGCTCACGGCTGATCAGATTGCGCGGGTGACGGGGGCGGTGACGGCCGCTTTCGGCGGCGGAATCGGCGAGTTTACCTTTGAGGCCGGACGTCCGGATACGATCACGCCGGAAAAGCTTGCCGCCGCGCGTGCGGGCGGTGTCAATCGCATCAGCATCAATCCACAGACCTTCAATGACGAGGTCCTTGTGCGGATCGGGCGGAAGCATACCTCCGCGCAGACGCTGGAGGCCTACCGGGCGGCGGTGGATGCCGGGTTCCGCGAGATTAATATGGATCTGATCGCCGGCCTGCCGGGCGATACGCCCGATTCCTTTGCCCGTACGGTGGATATGGCCATCGCGCTTGATCCTGCGAACATTACGGTGCACACTCTGGCGCTCAAGCGCTCCTCCTCAATCGTGGAGCGGCGCGAGGATGTCCGGGCGGGCGCCATGATGACGGATCAGATGCTTGAAGCCGCGCAGCACAGGCTCCGGGCGGCGGGCTATGAACCCTACTACATGTACCGCCAGAGCCGTTCACTCGGCAATTTGGAGAACGTGGGCTGGTCACATCCGGGCCATGAATGTGCATATAACGTCTATATGATGGAGGAGAGCCACACGGTTCTTGCCGCGGGGGCCGGGAGCGTCACCAAACTCAAGGACCCCAACAGCGAGCATCTGGAGCGGATCTTTGACTATAAATATCCGTACGAGTACATCAGCCGCTTTGATGAAATGATCGGGCGGAAGGACCGAATAATTGAATTTTGCCGCTCATATCTATGATTGGAGCATTTATGGGAGATGAAGCCATGTCCGAACGGCCTGACCGCCTGGCGGAGATCAATCGCAGAGTCACGGCTGATGCGCCGGCGCTGATCCGGGAGGAGGAGCGCCGTTACGCCGCGGAAATAGAGCATGTCGCAGGGCGCATTGAGGCGCGCCGCGGGACGAAGATCGTCCTCCTTGCGGGGCCGAGCGCCTCCGGCAAGACGACGACGGCCTTTATGCTGGCAGAGGCGCTGGCGACGCGGGGCCATACGGCGTACACCGTATCGCTCGATGATTTTTTTCGACCGCAGAACAGCTGCGTGGATGAGGAGGGCGAGCGCGACTTTGAGAGCGTGAACGCACTTGATCTCCCGCTGCTGCGCCAGACCTTTGCACAGCTGCTGGAGACTGGATCATGTGAGATTCCGCATTTTGATTTTACGACCGGCGGCCGGGCGGCTGAGACCCGCCACCTGCGGGTGGAGGAGGGGGATGTCATCATCGTGGAGGGCATCCACGCGCTCAATCCGCTGATTACGGACTCTTTCCCGGCGGGAAATCCGCTCAAGCTGTATGTGAACGTCTCCTCCCGCGTGTATGATGCTGCCGGGGATGTCGTCCTCTCTAAGCGGGATCTCCGCTTTGTCCGCCGGATGATCCGGGATTACCATTACCGCTCCAGCACGGTTGATAACACCTTCCTGCTCTGGGACGGTGTTATGCATGGGGAGGATGCGTATCTCTTCCCGTTCCGGCACCGCGCAGATATCCGGATCAATTCCTTCCACGCCTATGAGCCCTGTGTGTTTCGGGATGAGGCCGTCTCCCTGCTGGAGGACGTGGATGGGGACAGCGTCTATTATTCAAAGGCGCGTGATCTGATTCGCAATCTGCGGCGATTTATCTCTCTGGGAGCGAACCGGGTACCGGAGTTTTCGCTTCTGCGGGAATTTTTAAGTTGAAGTCCCGGATTAGTTATGATATAATTTGTGCCATTAACAGGTAAATCTGGAAAAGGGAGGCTCCTGAAATGAGTTTGTGGGATGATGCGCTGGATACCGTGAAAAAGACGGCCCGTCAGGTGGGCAATGCGGCCGGAGACGTGTTTGAGAGCTCCAAGAAGCATTTAAAGGCTGCCGATATCCGCAGCGATATTAAGGACAGATACCTCACGATCGGCAAGCTCTGCTATGATGAGATCCTCAACGGCGTCAGCCACAGTACGGAGATCAATGCCGTCGCGGAGGAAATCACCGCGCTGAATGAAAAGCTCGCGGCCGTGAACGAGGAGATCCGCAATGCAAAAAATATCGTCCTCTGCCCGGCGTGTGGCGCTCAGGTGGCAAAGGGCTCATCCTTCTGTCCCTCTTGCGGGCAGCGCTTTGCGGACAGCGCAGAGTAAAGGGATGAATCGATTTTAATGAGGAAGTGTTGCCAGTGGCAGTAAAAGGAAGACAGAGCCTTCTCAACGGTGCGATCGTCCTTGCGGTGTCGACCGTTGTGGTGCATCTGATCGGGATGCTCTATAAAATCCCGCTGACGGCACTGATCGGCGAGGTCGGGCGGGGCTATTTTAACGCGGCGTATGATATCTATACACCGCTGTATGCTGTGTCCATGGCAGGGCTGCCTGTCGCGGTCTCCAAGCTCGTCTCGCAGAATGTGGCGCTGCACCGCTATCGGGATGCCAGAATGATCTTCCGGGTGGCCTTCCGCTTGTTTGTCATCACCGGCATTCTGGGTACAGGGCTGCTCCTGCTGCTCTCCTACCCGTATTCCCTCCTGATCGGGAATCCTAAGTCCCTGCTGTGTATTCTGGTAATTGCGCCGTCCATCCTGTTCTGCTGCCTGATGAGCGCGTACCGCGGTTATTATGAGGGCATGAGCAATATGGTGCCCACGGCGATCTCCCAGGTGATTGAAGCGCTCGGCAAGCTTGTGCTGGGGTTGCTGTTCGCGTTCCTGATTATGAAGCTCGGCATGGCTGAGTTCCATGCGGGCAGGGCTGTATTCGGCGTGCAGGCCGCCACGGAGGCGGAGGCGCTCAGTGCGATTTATCCATACTCTGCGGCCGGCGCAATCAGCGGCGTGACGATCGGTACGCTCATCGGATATGTCTTTCTGTTCATCCGTCATCGGGCTGTGGGTGACCGGATTACGCGCGCGCAGCTTGCCAACGCACCGCGCCCTGCCGGCAGCATCAGCATCGCAAAGACGCTCATCGCCGTTGCGGTACCGATCGTCCTGAGCTCGCTGATCCTCAATATCACCAATCTGATTGACGCGGTCACCATCCAAAACCGCTTGGACTATGCGCTTGAAAAAGGCCCCGAAATCATCCGGGAGATGTATGCCCAGTCGCTCGCCGTTTCCCAGACGCTCGATGAGGATATCGCTAAGTATCTCTATGGCGTATATGGTACGGTGCTCGATTTTAAAAACCTTGTGCCCACGATCACTATGACGCTCGGCGTGAGCGCGATCCCTGCGATGAGTGCTGCGTGGGCTACCCGCAACCGGGAGAAGATCAAGGTGTCCGTGGAATCGGTGCTGCGCGTGACCATGCTGCTCTCGCTGCCTGCCGGCTTCGGGATGGCGGTCCTCTCCACACAGATCCTCACGCTGGTGTACGGCAGCTCCCGCCCGTCGCTTGTGCCCATCGGGGCGGATATGCTGTTTGTTTATGGCATCTTTGTATTTCTGATGTCCGTCTCCACCCCGATTACCAATATGCTTCAGGCGATCGGACGCGCAGACGTCCCTGTCAAGGCGATGATCGCCGGCGCAGTTGTCAAGCTGATCGCCAACTTTGTCCTGATCGGGAATCCGGAGATTAACGTCAAGGGCGCCCCGTTCGGCTCGGTGCTGTGCTACCTTGTGATCGTGGGATATGAGCTGTTTGTGCTGCTGCGTCAGACAAAGCTGCGGCCCGATTTCATCTCCGTCTTTTTCAAGCCCTTTGTGTGTGCCGTGCTCTGTGCGGCGGCCGCGTGGGCGGTAAATGGGCTGCTCTACCGGGCGCTCTCTGAGGTCTCCGGGATGATGACGGCGAACGCCGTTGCGACAATTGTCGCGATCGTTGTGGCGGCGCTTGTATATGTGATTTCCCTGTTCCTGTTCCGCGGATTGTCCAAAGATGATATTTTAATGCTGCCAAAGGGCGAAAAAATTGCAAAAACACTTGAAAAATATCGTCTGATAGGGTAATATTACTTGTGACAATTGATTTTTCGGTTAGGGTGTTCGCAATGGTGCAGGGGTTTGAAGCAAAGGAAAAATACGACGTCCGGGATCTGCTCCGCATCATGCGCCTGCTGCGTGCGCCGGGGGGCTGCCCCTGGGACCGTGAGCAGACGCACCAGAGCATCCGGAAAAATTTGATTGAGGAGACCTACGAGTTAGTCGAGGCCATTGACCGGGATGATCCCGCTATGATGCGCGAGGAGCTCGGCGATGTGCTGATGCAGGTCGTCTTCCACAGCTGTATGGCGGAGGAGGCGGGGCGCTTCACGTTTGACGACGTGGCCGACGAGGTCTGTAAAAAGCTCATCATCCGCCATCCGCATGTATTTGGGGATGTCTCCGTCAGCGGTACGGAGGACGTCCTGGCCAACTGGGATGAGATCAAGCGCCGCACCAAGGGACAGAAGAGCACAACCCAGGCGATGGACAGCGTGCCGCGGCAGCTCCCGGCGCTGATGCGCGCCCAGAAGATTCAGGGCAAGGCCGCCAAGTCCGGATTTGAGTTTGAGGATATCGCTGGCGCACTCTCAAAAATCCCGGAGGAGTACGCAGAGCTGCAGGCGTGTGTTTCCGGCGGGGATGCACAGGGTGCCGCAGAGGAACTCGGAGATCTGATGTTTTCGGCGGTCAATGTCTCACGCTTCCTCAAGGCGGATGCCGAGGAGGTGCTCACGGCCGCGACCGATAAGTTTGCCGCCCGTTTCAGCCGGGTGGAGGCCATGGCGGAGGAGACAGGCCGCCCGATGAGCGAGCTGAGCGCGCAGGAGCTGGACGAGCTCTGGGAGTGCGCAAAGTCGGAATGATTTCAACAGCCGGCTCCGGCTGTGGATATAATATTTCACATTTATGGAGGAAGTCAAAATGAATAAGTCTGAACTTGTAGTCGCTGTTTCCGAGAAGACGGGCATCCAGAAGAAGGATGTTGAGAAGGTCATCGCGGCTTTTGTCGATGTCACGGTTGACACGCTCAAAAATCGCGACAAGCTCCAGCTGGTAGGCTTCGGCACGTTTGAGACCCGCCACCGCGGTGAAAAGATGGGCCGCAACCCGAGGACGGGCGAGAGCCAGAAGATCGCCGCTGTGGATGTCCCGGCTTTCAAGCCCGGCAAGGCTTTCAAGGATGCCGTGAAATAAATTACGGTTTTAGGGAAGAGGGGGGATTCCCCCTCTCTTTTTTTGACCGGACGAAGGGATGGATCAGCGATGAGACTGGATAAGTATCTGAAGGTTTCCCGCATTATCAAGCGGCGGACCGTGGCAAACGAGGTGTGCGACGCGGGCAAGGTTCTGGTTAACGGCAAGGCGGCCCGCGCCTCCTATGACGTCAAGCCAGGGGATGTGCTGGAGATCGCCATGGGCTCCAAGGGGAGCTTCCGGGCGCGTGTGCTCACCGTGAACGAATATGCCACCAAGGATACTGCTGCGCAGATGTATGAAACCATATGATTCCCGTCGGGGCGCCGTTTCAGCGGCGCTCCTTTCCTTGTCATAAAACGGACGGGCGCTGCGTATAGATAAAACAGTGCTGACAAGGAGGAATCGAATATGCCAGAGGAAAAAAAGACAATCTCCCTGCCCCATAATCTCGTCCTGGAGGACAGGCGTTCCCTGATGGTTTCCGGGGTGTCGGATGTGGACAGCTTTGATGAGCAGACGGTGATCGTCTTCACGGAGATGGGCGAGCTGACCGTGCGCGGCGAGCAGCTCCATATCAATAAGCTCAGCGTGGATACCGGCGAGCTGAGCATTGAGGGCAAGATCACCTCTCTCACTTATACGGATGACGCTCCGCGCCAGGGCGGCGGATTCTTCAGCCGGGTGTTCCGCTGATATGCCGGAGGTCGCCATTGCCGCACAGACGCGGCTGTTTTTGATGTCGTTTGGATTCGGGTTCCTGCTGGGCGTGGTCTATGACCTGTTTCGGATTGCCCGCCTCACGGTCACCCGGGGGAAGGCGGCAGTCTTTGTGATGGATGTCCTGTATTTTTTTCTGGCCGGGATCGCCGTATTCATTTTTATGCTGGCCTTCAATTCCGGGGAGATCCGTTTCTATCTGCTGTTGGGGATCGTGCTCGGCTTCCTGATCTATTATTTCACATTTGGCGCCTTTGTCCTCAAGTGGAGCAATCGGATCATCTGTGCACTGCGCCGTCTGCTGCGGTTCCTGTTCCGGGTAATCTCCGCGCCGCCACGCGCCGTTTTTCGCCTGTTCCGGCGCTTGGGGGGCAAAATCCGCGCCCGTTTGCCCGCACGGCTGAAAAATTTTAAATTGAAATCAAAAATTGTCTTGAAACAATAGGGGCTGTTGTTGTATAATACAAATGAATTATACTAAAATAGTATCTCTGTCGTTGAAAGGCGGGTGATTTGGGTGGCGTCTCAGGCACGCAAAAAGAAAAAGACGGCCGGTCAGCGCAGCTTCAGCGTCATCCTCTTCATTGCCGCGATCCTGTTGGTAGGGTACTTTTCCGTTTCGATCATTCAGGCGCAGGTGGAGATCTCCCGCCAGGAGAAGGCGGTCGCTGAGCTTCAGCAGCAGATCGATGAAAAAACAGCCGAAAACGAGGACCTGCAGAAGGCGCTTGACAGCGGCGATGAGGCGGCGTATATGGAGCGCATCGCACGTGACAGCCTCGGCTATATGATGCCGGATGAAAAGGTGTACTATGACACCTCTTCCAAATAATTTATATCTATTGTTTTAATTAAGGAGGATTTTGCTTTTTATGCAGGTTGAGGTCGGAGCGGTTTTGGAGGGCAAGGTAACAGGTCTTACAAATTTCGGCGCGTTTGTCAGTTTTGAGGGCGGAAAAACGGGAATGGTCCATATTTCGGAGGTATCTTCCACTTATGTCAAGGATATCCATGACTATCTCCAGGAGGGGCAGACCGTTAAAGTCAAGGTGCTGAACATCGGGGAGGATGGGAAGATCAGCCTCTCTATCCGTCGGGCGGAGGAGCGTCCGCAGGCGCAGGAGGATCGCCGCGGGGGTGCCCGTGGGGAGCGCAGGCGTCCGGGTCCATCTAAGCCGAACGTGTGGCAGGGCACCAAGCAGCGCCAGCCGCAGGAAAATATGAGTTTTGAGGATATGATGTCCCGCTTTAAGCAGATCAGTGATGATAAGATGACGGATCTCAAGCGCTCCACTGAGGTGAAGCACGGCGGGTTTTCCAGGCGCGGCTCAAAGGGCTGAATGATACGGAAGGTTGCGTGCGGGGCGGGCTGCTCCGCACGTTTTTATTGATCGGAGGAAATACATGCTTATCATCAACGCAGTTGTTTTTATGCCGGATGGCACCCTGGCTCAGGACCGGTTTGTGCGCATCGCGGGCACCCGGATTGAGGCGGTGGGGGCGATGGAAACACTTGTCCTTCCGGAGGGAGAGCCAGTGATCGACGCCGCGGGTGCTGTGGTCTATCCCGGCTTTATTGACGCCCATACGCACCTGGGGATGTTTGAGGACGGCCTCGGGTTCGAGGGGGATGACGGGAATGAGGATACGGACCCGTGCACGCCCCATCTACGCGCCATTGACGCGGTCAATCCACTGGACCGCTGCTTTCAGGAGGCACGCGAGGCCGGCATCACGTCCGTCCTCACCGGACCGGGGAGCGCCAATCCGATCGGTGGCCAGTTCGCAGCCATAAAGACGGACGGCAAGTGTATTGATGATATGATTATCCGCGCGCCTGCGGCCATGAAATTTGCCCTCGGTGAGAACCCGAAGAGCGTCTATCACGATAAAAGCACGGCCCCTGTCACACGTATGGCAACCAGCGCGCTGATCCGGGAACAGCTCTATAAGGCAAAGGATTATTTTACACGGAAGCAGGACTGCGAGGAAGAGGACCAGCCGGAGTATGATATGAAGAGCGAGAGCCTCGGCCCGCTGCTGCGTGGGGAGATCCCGGCTCAGATCCATGCCCACCGCGCGGATGATATTTTTACAGCCGTCCGTCTGGCCCGGGAGTTCGGCCTGAATTACTCCATCGTCCACTGTACACAGGGGTATCTGGCGGCGGAGGAGCTCGCGCAAAAGGGTGCTTGTGCGATGTGCGGTCCCATAATCTCCGACCGCTGTAAGCCGGAGCTGCGCGATTCCACTCCGGCAAATCCAGGACTTCTCAGCCGTGCGGGCGTCAAGGTGTGTATCATCACCGATCACCCGGAGGTCCCAATTCAGTACCTGCCCCTGTGTGCCGGTATCGCCGTGCGCGCCGGGATGGACCGCACAGAGGCGCTCAAGGCCATCACCATCTATCCGGCGGAGATCGCTGGGATCAGTGACCGCGTCGGCTCTGTCGAGCCGGGGAAGGACGCCGATCTCGTCCTCTTCCGGGGGGACCCACTCTCGGTCGAGGCCGGGCCGGAGTGTGTTATCATCAGCGGCCGGATTATCTTGGATAAAAGGACGGGCGTTTTAAATGAGGGAAATTGATGTTCAGGAGATCACACAGGCCGTGCGGGATCTGTGCATTCAGGCCAACAAGTGTTTGCCGGATGGGCTTTGCAGGCTGATCCGTCAGGCACGTGATGCGGAGGAGCAGGAACTGCCCCGCGCGATCATGGGTGACATCGCAGATAATCTGGATGCTGCGGAAAAACTGGATATTCCGATCTGTCAGGATACCGGAATGGCCGTTGTCTTTGCGGAGGTCGGGCGCGACGTCCACCTGAGCGGTCCGTTTGAGGAGGCGATCCACGAGGGGGTGCGCCGCGGCTATACGGAGGGGCTTTTGCGTTGCTCCGTGGTGCGCGATCCGCTCCGCCGGATCAATACCGGCGACAATACCCCGGCGGTGATCCATACCCGGATCGTCGAGGGGGATCATGTCAAATTGACCGTAGCGCCCAAGGGCTTCGGCAGTGAGAATATGAGTGCGATCCGCATGTTCACCCCCGCGGCGTCGGAATCCGACATTGTTGAATACGTTGTGCACGTCATGCAGGAGGCCGGTTCTAATCCGTGCCCGCCCGTGGTGCTGGGCATCGGGATCGGCGGCGATTTTGAGCAGTGCGCGCTGTTGGCCAAGACGGCGCTGTGCCGTGATACGCAGATGCGCAACCCGGACCTGTTCTATGCGCGTCTGGAGGAACGGATCCTCACCCGCCTGAATGCGCTGGAGATCGGCCCGCAGGGCTTTGGCGGCAGGACGACGGCGCTGTGTGTCAATATTGAGGCAGCGCCCACACACATTGCCGGCCTGCCCGTGGCAGTCAATGTGGGGTGTCATGTCACCCGCCATGCGTCAAAAATTATATAATTCATATAAATTTCATTGAATTCTGATCCAAATATGATATAATATAGGTACAGACCGTGAGGGAGAATTGATCCCGCGGCAGTACCGTTCCAAGCCGGAGATGATCTCCCGCACCGCTCTGAACTTCCGGGATTTCCCAATAAGAAGGAGATGTTATTTATGAGGATAACCATCACGGGACGTAAGTGCACACCGCGGGAGAGTTTCAAGGATCGGGCGGAAGTTAAATTAGCCAAAATTGAGCGTTTTTTCGGCGATGACGCGGAGGCGAAGATCACCGCGACGGTCGAGCGCAATACAAAAATCGTGGAGATCACGGTCAAATACGAGGGGATGTTCTTCCGTGCGGAGCGCACATCACCCGATTCCCTGGAGGACGCGCTGGATGACTGTGTCGATGCGCTGATCCGCAGGATCCGTAAAAATAAAACAAAGGTGGCCCGCCAGATCCACTCCGGCTCCCTTGTGGAGATGTTTGATGCGGAGGCGTCGGGCGAGGAGGAGAAGGAATTTGATCTCGTGCGCCGGAAGAGTGTCTATCTTCGTCCGCAGTCGCTCGATGAGGCGATCCTTCAGATGAACATGCTTGGCCATGCGTTTTATATGTTCCTCAATGCGGAGACGGAGAGCGTCAATGTCGTCTACCGCCGCAAGGATGGAACTTACGGCCTGATTGAACCAGAGGAATAGTTTTTTGTATCCCAGGGGCGGATCATCCGCCCCTTTTTAAATTTTGCCTTCATCGGAAGTGGGATGTACGCTTCCCTGCCGGCTTTTGTCCGCCGATGGGCAGTTTGGAGATGTCTATGGAATATCGTTTTGTAGTCCCGTGCCTGTTTGGGCTGGAATCAATCGTCGCCTCAGAGCTGCGGGAGCTGGGGGCGGCGGATGTCGTCAGTGAAAACGGCCGTGTGCTGTTTTCCGGTGGAGTGGAAATGATGGCGCGCGCCAATCTCTGTCTGCGCTGCGGGGAGCGTGTGCTGCTGCTCACGGGGGAGTTTGAGGCGCGCTCGTTTGAGGAGCTGTTTGAGCAGGTTCGCGCCATTGAATGGGAGCGGTACATCGGCGTGCGGGATGCGTTCCCAGTTACCGGCTACTCCCTGCGCTCCAAACTATTCAGTGTGCGGGATTGCCAGTCTATCATAAAAAAGGCTGTTGTTGAGCGCCTGAAGTCCAGATACGGCGTCGGCTGGTTTGAGGAGACCGGCGCGCGCCATATGATCCGCTTCTCCATCCTGAAGGACCGCGTCAGCGTGATGCTGGATACCTCCGGGACCGGGCTTTACAAGCGCGGTTACCGCTTGGAGACGAATGATGCACCCATCAAGGAGACCCTTGCCGCGGCGATGTGCGCTCTGGCGCGGCTGCGTGAGTATCACACGCTCTATGATCCGCTCTGCGGCTCCGGCACGATCCTGACGGAAGGGGCACTGATGGCGCTGAATATCGCGCCGGGCCTGCGGCGGAACTTTATCGCGGAGCGGTGGGACACGGTGGGCGAATCCGTCTTTGACCGCGAGCGGGAACGCGCGCGTGAGCTGATTCGCCGGGACGCTTCCTTCCAGGCGTACGGCTCGGATATCGATCCGAAGTCCGTCGAGTCGGCACTCGGGAATGTCCGGCGGGCCGGTGTGGCAGACTGGGTCCATTTAGAGGTGCGGGATGTACGTGATTTCACACACAGGAGCGAAAAAGGGACCGTCATCACAAATCCACCTTATGGAGAACGTCTGTTAGATATTAGTCAAGCTGAACAAATTATTAAAATTTTAGGAGAAAAGTTTGACAAAAACCGCGGATGGAGTTATTATATTATCAGCCCGTCCGAGCAGTTTGAAGCGCTGTTCGGACGCCGGGCGGATAAGCGGCGCAAGCTGTATAACGGCATGATGCAGTGCCATCTGTTCATGTATTATAAATAAGGGAGCGAGAGAGGGAATGAGGCACATTTTCATTATCAATCCGAACGCCGGCAAGGGGAAAGCGCTTGCCAGCATTCACCCCGTAATCCAGAAATACTGCTCGGAGCACGCGCTGGACTGGGACGTTTATATACCGGATTCCCCCAGCGGCGCGCGGGAGTTTATCCGTACTGAGGCGGAGCGAGCGGGGGAGAGCCCCATCCGTTTTTATGCCTGCGGCGGCGATGGAACGCTCTACGAGGCGGTCAACGCCGCATATCCGTTTAAAAACGCCGAGGTTGGCGTGATCCCGCTCGGCTCGGGGAACGACTTTATCCGTCTCTTTGGCACTCACGAGCAGTTTAAGGATATCGATGCGCAGGTCAACGGCACGGCCGTCACGCTCGATCTTGTCAAGTGTGATAAGGGACAGGTCGCCATCAATCAGTCTTCCATGGGCTTTGACGGCGAGGTCTGTGCCAAAAAGGAGGAGTTTAAGCGGCTTCCGCTGATGCACGGTGATACAGCTTATACGGCATCGGTTGCTTACTGCTTTTTCCGGAAAATGAAAAATGAGTTTACCATTCAAATCGATGATGGTGAGCCTGTCAAAAAGAACGTGATTTTCTGTGTTGCGGCCAATTCCAGGTGGTATGGCGGTGGATTTAAAGCCGCCCCGTTTGCCCTGCCAAATGATGGATATCTGGATTTTGTTATTGTAGAGAAGAATATACCGCGTGTTAAGCTGCTTCCACTGATCAACATGTACAAAAACGGCGAGCACGCCAAGCTTGCGGACCGGAACATCCTTACCTATATCCGCGGCAAAAAGATCAAGATCCACAGTGACAAGCAGGCGGCTATCAACTGCGACGGCGAGTATATGTACGTCAACGATGTCACATTTGAGGTGCTGGAGAAGGGGATCAAGTTCGTCGTCCCGAAGACATGCTCGTATTTCCACGACGTCGAGACGGGAAAGATCAACGGCGAGATCCCCACGGAGATCCAGAAGTACTGTTCCAAGCTGTAAATCCCTTCCTGCTTTTTGAATAAGATGACAACCCCTCCGAGCCTGCCGCCCAGAGGGGTTTAACTTGTCTAAAAATGGTGGCTTGAGGGTCCGCACATGCTAGTCGGGCTTTTCGCAGAAAAATTACCCGGCCGGGTTTGATCTGTGTTTTATGCTTTGAACAGGGCTTTAATCTCCGATGTGGCGTATTTTTCCGGCAGATAGCAGCTGTACGTATACGCCGGGAAACGGAACGTGATGATATACCCGCTGTTCCCCGTGTAATAGGTGGCAAACAGATGATTCCTGACATCATCAAGCAGGTCAGGACTAAGGGACTTGGCAGGATTTCCGTTAAAGTCCTGCGGCTCAAAGTCCGTGGACATCGGGTCTGCGGGATAGGAGCAGAAACTGCGTGCCGAGTAGGCCAATCCGAACTCGAACTCCGACGATGGAGCCTCGTATGCCTCTATCACATAGAGCGCGCTGGGCTCCGGAAACGCCGGAATGAGGGACATCCATCCGTTTTGCTCGAGGAGGGCGCGGGTATGTGTCATTTTATCCGTAATGGGATAAAGTCCGGCAGGATGCTGGAAGTAACTTTCATCTTTTGACGGATCGTCAAACTTTAAATACCCGAGCACTGTCTCCGGGAAGAAATGATCCTGTGCCGTCTCGACGGTGATATCGGCGATCAGCGCCTGCTTGAGCGCGGTATGCTGATCCTGTGTGAGCGTCAGCGGGACAAATTCGCCACCGTTACCGATCCGAACCTCCCCGGATTCATAGCCATATCGCAGATAATCCTCGCGTGGCGTCAGAACAATATTGGCATTCTCCGGCGGCTTCTTGGGATTAGCGGAGATCATTTTTTCCATATATTCGCGGGACCAGTCTGTCTCATAGAGCTTCAGGGATTCTTGGCACTCCTCAAGCGTAGTGTGGGGATAGTAGCGCCGGATCGTGTTCCCGTTTTTCAGCCGGTAGACAATGGCAGTCGGCTTGTGGAGGATCTGCGTATTGTCGGCGGTTTCTGCATCGATCATCATCTGGTGCAGTTGCACGGCAAACTCCTTATCGCGCTCTGTGGTGAGCGCTCCGCCCAGTCCGTGGTTTTGACTCACTTCTACAATCCCGTATGGGCCCATCCCTGAGCCGGAGGGGCCGGTTCTGTTTTCGTAGAATTCAAAGTTATAGTCCGCGTCCACATACACGCTATCAATTTCCGAGAGTTCGGGGATGCGGTTCTCATACCCGAACAGGCCGGTTGCAAAGATGGAAAATACCGCCACGGGGAACGCCAGATGAACCGGCAGCTTCCAGGCTCCTTTCAGTGTTGTCTTGACGGATCGCTCCAAAAGGAGTTCGATTCCGAAGTACACGATAGCGTAAGCGATGATGGCGATCACGTACGCGAGGATATGCGGAATCCGGTCATACAGCGCATATAAGACGGCGGTGGCGACTGTAAATCCGAGCGTCAGTTCCACAACGAAATTGAGAACCCGGTTCTTCCCCAGAAAGCCGCAGATTTCCGTCTTTCTGCGCTGGAATACGAGCAGCGAAATCCCCAGGCAGACGACTGTCACGGCGCCCCAGATCAATAATTCCCAAAAGCTCGGCCACATTATGTCTGCCGGCTTGGTTCCCGCATCCATCAGGGCGGTGCGGTTCAGCCCATCCGCCAGGAAAAAGATTGGATTAAAATGCGAGAGGGAGACAACGAGTGATTCGCTGACGGAGAGGTATTCCGCTCCATAGATAAACGATCCCTGCCCATACGGGCTGCCCCACAGCAGCTTGGACATCAGGAATTGCAGGCAGTAAATTACAAATGTAGGCAGCAGTAGTATCACGGCGGAGAAGAATGTACCCTCCAGCACAGTGCCCACCGCGCTGAATACCGCCGCCGTCACCGTCATGCAGAGCATGGCGAGGATGAAGAGTCCGATAATATAATAGGCTGCGGCGTGCCACAATTCCGGTGACGAGCCGACAAAGTGGACGTTCACAAGGATGCTCATCAGCATCGGGATCACAATGGACGCCGCCATCATAATGGTTCCGGCGGCATATTTGGCCAGGAACAGGCTGCGGCGTTTGATGCCGAGGGAGTAAAAGACGTTGACCGTCTTTTTAGCCGCCATGAATCGGAACAGGAACACGCCGGTCAGCGTCGAGGACAGGCATACGCCCAGAATGATAAAATATGCCATAATGGATTCGTCCATCGTCACAACATAGCGGTACAGGTCACCGATCGTTTTTCCACTCTCCAAAATGGCGGTAATTTCCGGGTTCTGCGAGCTGGAAAAGGTATACGCGGCCGGGATAATCACCACAAAGACACTCAGGAAAACGGCATTCAGCAGCGGGAAGATAAAATTCTCCGAGAAAGCGCGGGAGAAAGTGTATAGAAATGGGCTGAAGGCCCGGCGGTTATTGGCCGGCGAAGATTTTTGAGAAGTCATAGTCCGTACCCTCCATTTCATCCAGGAATATCTCTTCCAGTGTCAGCGGCATGCGCTCAATCAGTGCGGGCTCCATCGCCTTGAGCTTCTGCTCCGCCTCGTCCGCGTTGGCGCGCACCGTAATCTCAATGATCTTCCCGTCCTGTTTGAAGCCGCTGTAGTCGATGCCGGAGAAATCCTCCTTCTTCTTTTCCTCCTGAAAGGCCAGGCGGAACTTGCACCGGTTCTCGCTGATCTCGTCAATCTTTGCGTCCAGCGCCAGATGCTTGGCGTTGATCAGGCCGATCCGGTCGCACATGTTGCCAAGGTCGTGCAGGTCGTGGGAGGAGATGATGACGCTCGCGCCGGACTCCGCCACGTATTCGAGCAGGATCTTGCGCACGATCTCACGCTTCTGCGGGTCCAGTCCGTCAAAGGACTCGTCCAGCAGGAGGACGTCGGGGTGAGTGGACAGGCCGAGGATGATCTCAGCCTGGCGCTGCATGCCCTTGGAAAAGCCGTTGATGCGTTTGGTGGGGTCAAGGCCGAAGACCTCAACCAGATTGTGAAAGGTATCAAGGTTAAAGCGGGGGTAATAGCCGCGGTAGAATTTTGCCATCTTGCGCATGGTGGTATAGGGCTGGAAGTAGAGGTCATCGGGGATATAGAACAGGCGCTGCTTGACTTTGGCATTATCAAAGACATTCTCGCCAAAGAGGCGGACCGCGCCGCCGTCGGGGCGGTAGACGCCGGAGACGGTTTTCAGGAGCGTGGTCTTGCCGGCGCCGTTGTAACCGACGAGACCGTAGATGGAGGCCTCCTCCACGGTGATGGACAGGTCCTCAATCGCCGTAAAGCTCCCGAATTTCTTCGTGACCTTCTCAATCTCTATCATTCCTTTTCCTCCTTTTGGATTGGTTTTCACCTCCATCATAGCCCCTAAAGTACTGCTTTACAATCTCTGTACGGCAAACTTAGAGGAAATGTAATAATTGCCCGGCTTTTGTAAGAATTCCTTAACAATCCCGCTTCACGGCGCCAGACCGGTGTGCACCGATTTTCCGGATACAGTGCATTGATAAAAAAGGAGCCCTCCGCTGATGCGGAGGGCTCCGAACAAACAGGGAGATTTATTGCTCCTCCTGCGCGCCATCGTGCAGATATTTCTCCACGATGAACTTGGGGCGGCTTTTTGTCTCCAGATAAATTTTTCCGATATATTCCCCAATCACTCCGATGGCCATCATTTGCAGGCCGCCGATGGCCCAGATGGAGATCACGGTGGACGCCCAGCCGGATACGGTCTTTCCAAGGAAGTAGACGACCAGGAAATAGATCAGCATGAGGATACTGATGACGAAGATCAGCAGCCCCAGCGAGGTGATCAGGCGGATCGGCTTAATGCTGAAGGAGGTGATCCCGTCCGTGGCAAAGGCGAACATCTTGGCCAGTGGATATTTGGACCTTCCGGCAAAGCGTTTTTGCCGCTCGTATTCCACGGTGCAGGCCTTCAGCCCGATCAGCGGCACTACACCGCGCAGGAAGAGATTGACCTCCCGGAACTTTTCCAGCTCATCCATGGCGCGCCTGCTCATCAGGCGGTAGTCGGCGTGATTGTACACGATATCAACGCCAAACGCCTTCATGATCTTATAAAACGACTGGGCCGTGAAACGCTTGAAAAAGGAGTCTTTTTTGCGGGAGTTCCGCACACCGTACACGATCTCATAGCCCTCGTAAAATTTCTCCACAAACTGATCCAGGACCTCAATATCGTCCTGAAGGTCCGCATCCATGGAGATGGCAAAATCGCAGTGCTCCTTCGCCGTCATCAGTCCGCCGTACAGGGCATTCTGATGGCCGCGGTTGCGGGACATTTTGATGCCGTCTACAAGCGGGTTCGTGCGGTGCAGCTCCTCAATGATCTCCCAGGTCCGGTCCTTTGAGCCGTCATCGACAAAGACCATCCGGCTCTTTTCGGAAATTTTTCCCGCGGCGATCATCGCGCGCAGCTTCTCCGTCAGGCGGGAGGATGTCTCAGGCAGAACCTCCTCCTCATTATAGCAGGGGATAATCAGGTAGAGTGTTTTTCCCTGTTCCAAAGGTGCGTCACCTCTTTATTTCTCAAGTCCGGGGCGCAGCTATCCGCCGGCTCCAAGTCAAAAGTGCCCGTTATTGGGGCAGAATAGATCTGGCTGTACCGTTCATTATTGCTATTATAGCCGTTTTGCCGATTCAAATCAAGAGCGAACAATGACTTGTCCAATGCGGACGGGCGTGGTATAATAACCTCACGGAACAGAGCCAAATCAAAGATTTTGACTGTTCCGGAGAACATTGTATTGCAGGATCAGCAGGGCTTGCGCCCTCTCCCGCCTGACGGCGGGGCGCTGGGAGCGCCTGATCCGCAGTATAATAACCTCACGGAACAAAGCCAAATTGAAGATTTTGGGTGTTCCGGAGAACATTGTAACATGCCTGCTCGCACATGTGCGCTCGCGGAGATGTTATAATAACCTAAATTTCTGGGATTTCGAGAGCTTTGGAGCGTATTGTTGCATTTCCGCTCGCGGAGATGTTTAGAATAAATGAAAATCCCGGGAGGGGACAGAAAAAAACGGACACGGTCGTCCGGGAGGGCAGGGCGGCCGCGGAGCAAAGGGGCGCTTGACAGTGATTCAGTCTTTTGATAACCGAAGCAACAATACACTGCTCATGGATTTTTATGAGATGAGCATGGCCAACGGCTATTTTATCAGCGGCATGCGGGATACGATCGGGTATTTTGATTTGTTTTTCCGCCGGATCCCGGATAACGGCGGTTTTGCCATCATGGCCGGTGTAGAGCAAATTGTGGACTACCTGAAAAATCTCCGCTTCACCCAGGAGGATCTTGAGCTTCTGCGTCGCAAGGGCATGAGCGAGGATTTCCTCAATTATCTGCGGGATTTCCACTTTGAGTGCGATCTCTGGGCCGTGCCGGAGGGAACACCGATTTTTCCGGGGGAGCCGATTGTGACCGTGCGCGGCCCTATGATCCAGGCCCAGATGATTGAGACGATGCTCCTGCTGATCGTGAACCACCAGAGCCTGATCGCCACCAAGGCAAACCGAATCGTCCGCGCGGCGCAGGGACGCAGCGTCATGGAGTTTGGCTCCCGGCGGGCACAGGGGGCAGACGGTGCCGTGTATGGCGCGCGTGCCGCCTATATCGGCGGCTGCTGCGGGACGGCCTGTATCGCGGACGAGCGCGATTTTGGGATCCCAGCGCTGGGAACTATGGCCCACTCCTGGATCCAGTGTTTTGATAGTGAGCTGGAGGCATTCAAGGCCTATGCGCATGCCTATCCGCAGGACTGCACGCTGCTTGTCGATACCTACGACGTGCTCTCCAGCGGTATTCCAAACGCCATTCGGGCCTTTGACGAGGAGGTGGTCCCGCGCGGTTTCCGGCCAAAGGCTGTACGGATTGACAGCGGCGATATCACCTATCTCTCCAAAAAGGCGCGCAGAATGCTTGACGCAGCCGGCTACCCGGACTGCGGAATCGTGGCCTCCAACTCGCTGGATGAATACATCATTCAGGATATGCTGCTCCAGGGGGCAAAGGTGGATTCCTTCGGCGTCGGCGAGCGGCTGATTACCTCTGCCTCGGATCCCGTTTTTGGCGGTGTGTATAAGCTTTCTGCCATTGAAAAGGATGGGAAGATTGAGCCGAAAATCAAGCTGAGCGAAAACGTCAGTAAGATCACCACCCCTTGCTTTAAAAAGGTGTACCGTCTTTTTGACCGGGACAGCGGCAAGGCCATCGCGGATGTGGTCACCCTCAACCGGGAGGAGATTGACGATACAAAGCCGTATGAGATCTTTGATGAGGACCATGTCTGGAAGCGCAAGCGCGTGACAAACTTCGTGGCGCGGGAGCTGCTGCGCCCCGTCTTCCGCGGCGGGGAATGCGTCTGCCACAGGCGGGAGATCCGCGAAATCCGGGACTACTGCCTGGAGCAGGTGGACTCCCTGTGGGAGGAAGTGCTCCGGTTTGAAAATCCGCACCGCTACTATGTGGATCTGTCCGAGGCGCTGTGGCAGGAAAAGCAGCGTCTGATCAATCTGCATACCATGAAGTCCGGGAGGGATACCGATGCTTAAAAAGCTGGCGGCGTTTCTCCTGGCATGTGTGATCCCGACCGCTGCCTTGGCGGGCTGTTCGGGCAATACAGGGGGGGAACCTGTCAATTTTGGCTACCCTATTGATGAGATGCCGGAACACCTTGACCCAACCATTGCCGACACGCTCTCCGAGCGTACCATAATTGCAAACTGCATGGAGGGGCTGGTGCGTTCGGATGCAGACGGGAATATTGTGCCCGGTGTTGCCGAGACGATCAACGTCTCCGACGACGGAAAGACCTATGAGTTCAAGCTGCGCCAGAATGCCAAATGGCACGTCTTTTCGGACGAGAATTATTTCCCGGAGGGATTTGATAACCGGATCACCGCCAGGGACTTTGTCTTTGCGCTGCGGCGGGCGCTTGATCCGGCCATGGCGTGCCCGGATGCAGAGCGGTTTTACGCCATCAGGAATGCCGAGGCAGTGCATACCGGTACCCTCACCACAGATCAGCTCGGTGTGCGTGCCTCGGATGACTATACACTCATTATTGAGCTGGAGCAGGCTACGCAGGATTTTCTCTCCCTGCTGACGCTCAGCGCGGCAATGCCATGCAGCGAGGCCTTCTTCAACAGCACCGGCGGACGATATGGGCTGGAGCTTGAACTGATGATGTACAACGGTCCCTACTACCTCTCCAGATGGGATAGAGATTCCGGTTCCGTCACTATCGTGAGGAATGTGGACTACGTGGGCGAAAATCCCCCCTCCGCCAACAGGATCACGTTCACGATCGACAGCGACGAGGCCTCCCGCTATAACCTGGTATCAGACGGGACCTATGATGCCGCGGTCCTCGGGGCGGCGGCAACGGCGGATATCGGCAGCCGGACCAGAATGACTGTGGAGCGCCGGGAAAATATGGTGTGGGGGATCTGCATCAATACGCAGGACGAGATCATGGCAGATCAGAATATGCGTCTGGCCCTGTTTAACGCACTGGATCCATCGGCGCTGGAGATGCCGGATACTATGGCCTCACAGGCCTATGGGGTGATCCCGCCCTCCTGCCGCATCGGGGCCTCTGCCTACCGGGACGCCGCCGGTCAGGCGGATCTGATTTCCTTTGACGCTGAAAAGGCCCGCAGCTTTTGGGAACAGGCGAAAACCGCTCTGGAGGTGGACAGTGTCTCCCTCAAGCTGCTGTGTACCAAGGAATATGAAAATCAGATGAAAAGGCTGATCCAGGGCTGCCAGAGCGTGTTTGGCATCGCCGTCTCCATCGGGCTGGAGTCCGTGGATGAGGCGGCCTTTCAAAAGAGGATCGCGGACGGAGATTACCAGATTGCCTTTGCGCCGGTGTCGGCGGAGACGGCTCTGCCCTCCACCTTCCTGAAACAGTTTGTCTCAGGCGCGGACGGCAACATCTTCCGTTATAAGTCCGATATCTATGACGACCTTGTCTCTCAGACGCTTGCAGGTGCCGGTGCGGCGGTGATTCGGCGGGCGGAATCCCACCTGATCCAAAACGGTGTGATGTACCCCATGTATACGCAGGCCTCCTCTTTTGTGCAGGCCAAAAATGTTTCCGGGATCTATCTCTCTCCCGTGGACGGAACGCCGAGTTTTATTAACGCTCAGCGCAGTAAATGACAAATTTTGAGCCGTTCCGGTGGTAAAATGCCACAGGAACGGCTCAATTTATACATATTCAGTTCGCCCCGTCTTGGAGGTGATAAATGCTTTAAAGCGCTCCTCGTCGGCGTTGAGGATCAGCTCCTCCGGGAAGCCGATCTGCTCCAGGCAGTCGAGAGAGTTTTTAAAATTCCCGATATCGGTATAAAAGTGCGCGTCCGTACTTACGACGATGTTGACGCCGTATTCCGCGCACAGCCGTGCAATTTTCGGGCAGTTTTCGCGGCTCCCCGGGCGGGCGTCAAAGGAATGGGCATTGATCTCCACTACTTTTCCGTTCTCCGCAAAGGCGCGCAGGACCGGCTCATGGTCAAAGTCAAAGCGGCTGTCCCCGCAGTGGCCAATCACATCCACATCCGGGTTCTGCGCCAGGTTCAGATACGTCTGCGTGACGGTCTCGCGCCCCGGCGGTGGGAAAATGGGCGCGTGCATGGAGGCGATGACGAGCTCCAGCTTCCGCAGGATGCGGGGCGGCAGATCAACCTCCCCGGCAATGTTAATGATATTGGCCTCACAGCCGCGGATCACATTGATCCCGCACAGGACGGGCGGCACAGTCATCAGGTTGTCAAAATAAAACGGATGCGTGGTGCCCGGCATCAGCGGCGTGTGGTCGGTCACGGCCAGGAATTTGAGCCCCTTTTCTGCGGCTGCGCGGCAGTTTTCCGTGATCGTTCCGTAGGCGTGGCCGGAGGCAACGGAGTGGGTGTGGGTGTCTGCGACAATATGGATCATTTTGGCACTTCCTCATCGTGTGGATTTATCTAATATTATAACGCCGTTTTGTCTGTGAATCCACATTTTTGTGGCTATGAGCTCAAAACACGTTGACATATTTGTTAACTGTGCTATAATAAAACCAATAAAACTAGGAGGCGTTTGTATGAGCTCGATAAAAGCAAATACATATTATCGGATCGTTACACATGAGACCAACCGGGTGATCGAGGTCGAAAACGGTTCCATGCTCAACGGGGCGCTCGTCCAGATCTTCGACCAGAACGGCGATGATTCCCAGCTCTGGAAGCTGGTCAAGACGCAGGGGGATTACTACCGCATCGTTTCTAAGAAGAGCGGCAAGGTCCTCGATATCATCAACGGTGGTTCCGAGAATGGTGCCTGGCTGCACCAGTGGGACTATGTCGGCGCGGAAAGCCAGCTCTGGAAGCTGGAGAGCGCCGGGAACGGGTACTATTTTATCAAGTCCAAGCTCTGCGATAAGTGTGTGGACATCGTCGGGATCTCCGTGCTGAACAATGCCAAGCTTCAGATATGGGACGATGTGCGCGGAGAGAACCAGATGTGGCTTTTGGAGGAGGCGGGGGAGCCCGCTGTAAAAAAGACTCCGGCCAAGCGTGCGCCGCGCGCTAAAAAGGCGGATAAACCTGCCCTGAAGGCGGAAACAGCTGCACCGAAAGCGGAAAAGGCGGCCGCCAAGTCAGTCAAAACCGCACCAAAGACTGAAAAAATTGCACCAAAAGCGGAAAACACCGCCAAAAAATCAACCGCTAAAAAGTAAGCGTTTCACCCGTGTGTATGAGCCTGAAGGCTTGTAAATCGGCCTGTTGCGGGGAAAATGATGCTGCTGGGCCGGTCAAAAGGACAAATTTTGGAATGTCCGGATGTGGAAAGCCAGATCCGGGCATTTTTTCATTTTGTTGAAAAATCGATCGGTTTCAAGTATAATGAAGATAAATCCTACTGCGGAAAGCAAGGTGTCTCTTTGAAAACAGTTATTTCCGGTTTTCCTCGTGAGGACCGCCTCTCTTTTCTGGCGATGCTGATCACGCTGATCCTGTCGCCGTTTCTTTCTGAATATATTGGGCCCATCTTTACGCTCGTGACCTTTGTCATATTTAAGCTTCAGTGTAAGAAGTCCGGCCGTCATATTGAGTTCGGCATGACCGGGAAGATGATGTTCGTTTACATGGGGTATATGATCCTCTCTGCCATGTGGTCGGATAATCCGATCATGTCGGTGCTGATCGGACTGCTGTGGATGGGCATGTTCCTCGGAGCGCTGACGGTCTCCAACCTTGCAACCACGGAGTACCGTCTGGACACGATGATCTATTTTGCGGTGATCGGCGGCGCGTTTGTCGGCGCGATCGCTCTAATCCAGACGCTTGCACTCTATGCGGACCTCGATTTTCCAAACCCTTTCTGGGGGGAGATCGACGCCAAGGTCCTCGGTCTGCTGCCGGGGAATCTGGTTGATACCAATTTTGTTTTGGAAAAACCGGCGTCTACCTTTACAAACTCCCTGATTTTTGCCACTTTTATGCTGGTGATGTTCCCTTTTTCGCTCTACAGCACCGTCACGCAAAAGGGCGGTCGCCGCGTGGTCAGCGGTGTGTGCGTGCTGATCTACTTTGTTTCCATAGCCTCCACCTACTCGCGCGGTGCGTATCTGGCAATCATCGTCGCACTGTTTGTCCTGATGTTCCTGGGGCGCAACTATGCGCTGAATATTGGCATCACCTTTGTAGCGGTGCTTGCCGTGCTGCCATCGAGCGTCTTCCGCCGCCTGTCCGAGGTGAGCGTGAAGGATTTTGCCGTCGGGGAGCGTTTCAAAATCTGGGGCGCCTGCTTTGATATCTTCAGCAACAATTTCTTCCTCGGAATCGGTGCGGGGAGCGATAATCTGCACCAGCGGCTCGTCAACGATTATGCGATCCATTGGCCGCACGCGCATAACCTTTATTTTGAGATCATGGTGGAGGGCGGAGTCGTCGGACTGCTGTTGATCGGAGCCGTGCTGGCGTTTATTGTCAAGGACTGTGTTAAGATCATTTCCCGCGGTGGGAAGTGGAAAATCATTGGGATGTGCACCCTCTCCGCGGTGGCAGGGCTGATGACGATGTCCCTGACGGAGTTTACATTCCAGACGCCCAAGGAGCTGCAGGTGGTTATGGTCGTGATGGGCTTTTTGGAGGCGGCGCTGCGGCTGAGTGCGCGCGCGGCGGAACGCGGAGAAAAAGCAAAAAAGATTGTTGCGGCGCCCGCGGCGCCGGCTCGAATACCGGAAATGATCCAGTAGCGGAAACGGTGTGGGAAGATGAAAAGGATCGCTGTTATCGGCGGCGGGGCCTCCGGCCTGTGCGCTGCAATTGAGGCCTGCCGGGAAAGCCAAAAGTTAAAATTTCCGGTGTCGGTGACCGTATTTGAACGCAATGCCCGTGTTGGCAAAAAACTGCTGCTCACGGGGAATGGGCGCTGTAATCTGACAAATACGTCTCTCGATGCCGGGTGCTATAATACTCCCCGGGCGGTGAATGTGATCCGTTCGCTTAGAGGGGAGGATACGCGCGCCTTTTTTGAGGGCTTGGGGATCCCGACGGTTGCGGATGCGTGCGGGCGTGTCTATCCGCACTCCATGCAGGCCTCCTGTGTGGTCAATGCCCTGCGCGGGGAGGCGGAGCGTCTGGGGGCCGGGCTGCGCACGGATCATAAAGTGGACAGGCTCACGCGGACGGGATCGCACTTCCTGCTGGACGGAACGGAGATGTTCGACTGCGCGGTCGTCGCATGCGGCGGATGTGCCTATCCGTTGACCGGTTCCGATGGCGATGGCATCCGGATTTTGGAATCCCTTGGGATTCCATGCGTGCCGCCGATCCCTTCTTTGACGGGATTAAAGGTGCCGGACCGGGATTTTAAATCGCTGAAAGGGATTCGCGCGAAAGCGGAAGTCTGCGCTTTCGTAGATGGAAAAAGAGTTGCAGTGGAACACGGAGAGGTACAGTTTACGGAATACGGTGTTTCCGGAATTGCAGTCATGCAGCTGTCACGCCCCATTGCCCGTGCGCTCAATGGCGGAGGGGGCCATCGTGCCGAGGTCGTCCTTGATCTGGCGCCGGATATGGAAGCGGAACAGCTGACTGGTTTTTTACGGGCGGTGTGCCGCCGTCATCGCGATATGCTGACGGCGGAGCTCCTCGCCGGGATTGTCCCCAGACAGCTGGGGTTTTACCTTTTAAAGCGGTGCGGCATCCCGATCGGGGAAAATACCTGTGGGAATATCCCGCAGGATAAGATTGCGCAGATTTCGGCGCAGATCAAGGCGCTCCGGCTGCCCATCAGTGCGGTGCGCGGATTTGATCAGGCACAGGTTACCGCCGGCGGAGCGGACCTGCGCGCGTTTGACGAGCGCCTGATGGCGCGAAGAGTCCCCGGCCTTTTCGCCTGTGGAGAGGTGCTGGATGTGGACGGAATGTGCGGCGGATATAATCTGGAATGGGCTTTTTCCTCCGGCCGGCGGTGCGGGAAAAGTGCCGTTGACTTTTTGGCGGAGGAACGTGAATGATTCGTGTCAATGAAATTAAAGTCCCCCTCGGAAAGGGGACGGACAGTCTGAAATACAGCGCGGCTAAAGCGCTGCATATCCGGGAGAATCGGATCCGGGAGCTCCGGATCGCCAAACGCTCCATTGACTCCCGGAAGAAGGAGGATATCCGGCTGATCTACAGTGTAGATGTGATCGTCGACGGGGATGAGGAGGAGATCCTGCGGCATGTCGGTGCACCGCGCGCGTTCCGCACGGAGGAGTATGTCTATCAAATGCCGGAGGCACGCCGGAACAGCAAATTTCGGCCGGTGGTGGTCGGGTTCGGCCCTGCCGGGATGTTTGCAGGCTTAATTTTGGCAAAGGCGGGCTACCGGCCCCTCGTCCTGGAGCGCGGCGGTGATGTGGACAGCCGGAAGCGGGATGTGGAGACCTTTTGGGAAAAGCGGATTCTCGACACGGAGTCCAACGTCCAGTTCGGCGAGGGCGGAGCCGGAACCTTTTCAGACGGTAAGCTGACCACCGGCATCAAGGACCCACGCTGCCGGGAGGTCTTTCTGGAGTTCTGCCGCTGCGGCGCGCCGGAGGAGATCCTCTATGACGGCAAGCCGCACATCGGTACAGACCGGCTGGGCGAGGTGGTCAAAAATCTGCGCCAAAAGATCATCGCCCTCGGCGGAGAGGTCAAGTTCCACTGCCGGTTTGACCGGCTGATCGTTGCCAACAAGGCAGTGCACGGCATCACCTATACCGATGCGGACGGCCATTGTGTGGACTATGAGACGGATACCGTGATCCTCGCGGCGGGGCACTCCTCGCGCGATACCGTCCGCACGCTCTATGAGCAGAAGATCACCATGGCGCGCAAGCCGTTTTCCGTCGGGGCGCGCATTGAGCACCCCCAATCGTTTATTGATACTGCACAGTACGGCGGATTTGCCGGCCATCCGGACCTCGGCGCGGCGGACTATAAGCTCGCATGCCATCCGCCGCACGGTCGGGGTGCCTATACGTTCTGCATGTGTCCGGGTGGCACAGTCGTGTGCGCCTCCTCCGAGGAGGGGGGCGTGGTCGTCAACGGGATGAGCAATTACGCGCGTGACGGCCGCAATGCAAACTCAGCCATCCTCGTGGGAATCGAGCCGGAGGACCTGCCGGGGGAGGATCCGCTCGCTGGAATTGAACTCCAGCGGCGCATGGAGCGCACCGCGTTTGAGCTGGGCGGCGGGAGCTATTCGGCAGTCTCCCAGCTTGTTGGGGACTTTTTGCAGGATCACCCGAGTAAAAAGCTTGGCGCTGTGACTCCAACTTGTCCCACCGGTGTGGTTCCGGGGGACATCACGCGCATCCTGCCCCAGAAGGTCGTCCGCACCATGCGGGAGGCACTTCCGCAGATGGACCGCAAGATCAAGGGCTTTGCCATGCCGGACGCCGTACTCACGGCGCCGGAATCGCGATCCTCCTCCCCGGTACGCCTGCTGCGCGATGAGTTCTACCAGTCCAATGTGCGGGGCCTGTATCCGTGCGGGGAGGGCGCGGGCTATGCCGGCGGAATCGTCTCCGCCGCGGTGGATGGCATCCGTGTGGCCGAGGCCGTTTTAAAGGATGAGGCGTACTGAGCGCCCAGCGTCATAAAAATCAGGAGGGTTCCGTCACCGGAGCCCTCCTTTTACCTTGGAAGATTATTTTAAATAAATCATCTTTAAAATGCGCTCGGCCGTATTCCACGGCAGCAGGCGCTGTAAAAACAGCAAAGCCTTGTATTCAAAGCCCACCGCCGTGCGCACCGGCGGATTCTTTTTGGCGGCGATCCGCAGCGCCACATCGGAAACGCTCTCCGGCGGCCGGCCATTCAGCTCATCGTGCTCCATCTGGGCCACAGCCTTTTTACACTGCTCATAGTAGGGGGAATTGGCATCTGAAAATTTGCGCGCGCCGGTAAATCCCGTGTGCGTGTCGCCGGGCTCAATCAGGCTGGCCCTGATCCCGTATTGGGCACACTCCATACGCAGACATTCGGCATAGGCCTCCAGCGCATATTTACAGGAGGAGTAGTGGGACTGGAACGGGATCGGCACGCGCCCCGCTACGGAGCTGATGATCAGGATCAGCCCGCGCCGCTGGCGGCGCATATCGGGCATATACACCTGATTGACCCGCAGCACGCCGTAATAGTTGGTATCCATCTGCCGCTGGACCAGCTTGAGCGGCGTATCCTCCGCGGCCCCCGCAATCCCAAAGCCGGCGCTGTGAATGATAATATCCACCGGCCCGGTCTGCCCATAGGCGCGGCGGATGGATTCCATATCCGTCACATCCGCGCGGACGGAGACGATTTTTCCGCTCCCCAGCAGCTCCTGTCTCTCCTCACACTTTCTGGAGAGTGCGTACACGGTGCAGCCATCTTTTGCAAAGGCGAGCGCACATGCCCTGCCGAGCCCGCTGCTCCCGCCGGTGATCAGGACCCTGCTCCCATAAGGATTGCTCATAACACCATCTCCCAATGATTTTTCACCTCCATTGTACCACAATATCCGACTTTTGGGGAGGGGCATATTGACGCTGGGGCGATTGCGGCCTATAATGAAACAGAATAAGGCAGTTTTCTGGAGGTCATGCTATGCTGAAAATCGTAATTTTTGACTTGGACGGCACGATCGGCGATACCCTGCCGTTGTGTGTGACGGCGTTTAAAAAGGCGATCGAGCCGCTCGGCGGCGTCACATTGACGCCCCGGGAGATTATCTCTCACTTCGGCCCGTCGGAGGAGGGGGTCATCCGCGAGCTGTTCCCGGACCGGTATGAGGAGGCACTGGAGCTGTTTATCAACAGCTACCGCGAGCTCCACGATATGGCGCCCAAGCCGTTTGACGGCATTACGGACCTGCTTGCGTTCCTGAAATCAAAGGGGATAAAAAATACGATCGTCACCGGCAAGGGCATGCGTACGCTGCAGATCACGCTGGAAAAATACGGAATCGCCTCCTATTTCGATATATTGGAGGCGGGCTCGCCTGAGGGCCCCTGCAAGGCCGCCAAAATTCGCAAAATTTTGGATGAGCTGGGCATTACCGCGCAGGAGGCGCTCTATGTCGGGGATGCCCCGACGGATATCACGGAGTCGCGGGAGGTCGGCGTGGAGGTTGCGTCAGCGGCGTGGGCATCCACGGCGGAGCCGGAGCTGCTCGAGCAGATGAACCCCGGGCACGTCTTTGACTCCGTGGCCGGCCTGCGCGCCTATCTGGAACAGAAGCTCGCCTGACGGGGCGGATTTGACCCTTGTTATCGCGCCGGTTTGCTGGTAAAATAGTATGAGAATGCATAGAGCAGGTGATCATTGATGGAAGCGAAGCATTTAATTGATCTGGACCAGCTCTCCCCGGGGGAGCTGGATGAAATTATCCGTCTGGCCCAAAAGATCCACAGCAATCCGTCGGCGTATATGGACCGCTGCCACGGCAGGATCATGGCCACACTTTTTTATGAGCCGTCCACCCGCACGCAGATGTCCTTCCAGACGGCGATGCTCCGCCTGGGCGGGCAGATCATCGGGTTCGATAACCCGAGCAATTCCTCCGTCTCCAAGGGGGAGAGCCTGCAGGATACCGTGCGGATTGTCAGCGGCTATGCCGACATTCTGGTGATCCGCAATCCGCTGGAGGGCTCGGCCTATGCGGCGTCGCTCTACTCCCGGTGCCCGGTGATCAACGCCGGCGATGGCGGCCATCTGCACCCGACCCAGACGCTCACGGATGTGGTCACCCTCTCCATGGAGCTCGGGCGTCTGGACCATCTGACAATCGGTCTGTGCGGCGATATGAAGAACGGCCGCACCGTCCATTCGCTCATCAAGTGCCTGTCCAAATATCCGGGAAACCGGTTCGTCATGATTTCCACGCCGGAGCTGCGCATCCCGGAGTACATCGAGGATGTGCTGCGGGAGAGCGGCTGCACCTATGAATTCCGTGACACGCTTGAAGAGGCGATCGGCGAGCTGGACGTGCTCTATATGACACGCATTCAGGGCGAGCGCTTTGCAAGCCGGGCGGAGTATGAGCGCCAGAAGGGCGTCTATATTCTGGATACCCAGCGCCTGAAATTGGCCAAGCCCACGCTCAAGATCCTTCATCCGCTGCCGCGTGTGGATGAAATTGAGCAGGAAGTGGACTATGACCCGCGCGCCAAGTATTTTGAACAGGCGGAGTATGGCATGTATGCGCGCATGGCCCTGATTTTGAAGATGATTGGTCAAAAGTACCCGCCGGCGAAAAAAATTGAGAATGAACAGGGCGGGCATTGCACGAATCCACGCTGTGTCACCCAGTCGGAGGGCTATTTGCCCAAGCTCTATTGCGAACATGGCGATGTAAAGGAGTGCCGTTACTGCAATGCTAAGATCTAAGAGAAAGCCAAGGGAGCAGTGTGAAAATCCATCCGTCCTGGTGCTGTACGGTTCCCCACATAAGCGGGGGAAGACCTGGCAGCTCTATGAGGCCTTTTCCCAGGCATTCCCGGCAGGGGCATCTGTTGAGGTGTATTCCGCCTATGAGGAGCGCCCGGAGCCCTGTCTGGACTGCGGCTACTGCACACGCCATGAGGGGTGTTCCCAGCACGATCTGGACGGATTTATGCGGGCATTTGAAACCTGTGATATCTTTGTCCTTGTAACGCCCGTGTACTATAACTCCTTTCCCGCCCCGCTCAAGGCGGTGATTGACCGCTTTCAGCGCTATTACAGCGCCCGTTTTTCCCGCGGGATCAAGCCGCCGATTGCAAAGCCGCGTGTCGCAGCTATTCTGGCCACGTGCGGTTCCGGGGATCGTGACGGGCTCAGCGAGATCAAGAATCAGTTCAAGCGGGCCGCCACTGTCCTCAACTGTACGGTAGCGGGCGCCGCATTTGCACGCGGGACGGATGAGGCCGGCGTGACGGAGAAGGCGCTTGACGGCGCGCGCAAGCTCGGGGAAAAGATATTTGAAGATTGGCGGTTTGAATAGACAGACGCCGGACGTAAACAATAGGAACATATTTGGAGGTGTTTTATATGGCAGTACCGGTTACAGCGGATACCTTTAAGCAGGAGATTCTGGACAGCCCCATCCCGGTGTTGGCGGATTTCTGGGCGACGTGGTGCAACCCGTGCAGGATGCTCGCACCTATTCTGGAGGAGCTCGCGCAGGAATACGAGGGCAGGGTGAAATTCTGCAAGATCGACGTGGATGAGAACGCAGATCTGGCAGTCATGTACGGCATCGTCAGTGTGCCGACGCTCATCCTGATGAAGGATGGCAAAGAGGTCGAGCGCCTCTCCGGCCTGCGCCCGCTTGAGGAGCTGGCCGAGTTTTTGGACACGCACATCTGATCACGCTCCACAGGCCCGGGAATGTTCCCGGGCCCTTTTCATGCATGGCAGGGCCCTGTTTTGCCCATACTAAGGGCAAACGGCAGGGGGCGCAGCGCATGGAACGGAAAAAACGGGATACGGTTTTCAAGGTGGCGGGCGGCTTCCTCGTCGGGGCGGTAAACAGTCTGCTCGGCGCGGGGGGCGGGATGATCGGCGTGCCGATCATCCGCCGCTTTGTCCCGGAACAGACGCGCGCTCAGGCAACCTGCATCGCGGTGATCTTCCCGCTTTCGCTCATCAGCGCGGGGATGTATCTCTACAACGGATATATGACCCTTCAGGACTCCCTGATCTATCTGCTGCCCGGAGCGGCAGGTGCACTGGCCGGGGCCTTCCTGCTGTCTAAAATTCCGGACCAGATCATGCGCCGCATCTTTGGGGTGTTCATGCTCTGGGCGGGCGTGAGGATGATGCTGCGATGAATGTGTGGAGTATTCTGGCGGCGTTTTTTTCCGGTGCCGTGGGGGCGATGGGGCTCGGCGGGGGTGGCGTCCTCGTGCTGTATTTAACACTGTCGCTCGGTATGCCGCAGCTTCAGGCGCAGGGGATCAATCTGCTCTTCTTTCTGCCCTGTGCGATTATTTCCATTGTGATTCAGCTCAAGCGCAGGATGATCGATCTCCCTACGGCCGGTTGGATGGCCCTTGGCGGAGCCGGTGGGGTTCTTATCGGGATGGGACTGACAAAGATTCTGCACGCCGCATTGTTGTCTAAGCTTTTTGCGGCATTTTTGATTGTGGTCGGGCTGATGGAGCTGTTCGGAAAATCAAAGAAGAAATCGGAAAAATCTTGACAGAAATAAACGAAATTGATATATTGGCGGTAGAAACTATCGGGAGGATGATTGTAATGACGCCGATCCAGGTGACGCAGCAAAATTTCCGGCATACAGTGCTGGAGAGCGAGAGGCCGGTCCTGTTGGACTTCTGGGCGCCGTGGTGTACGTATTGCAGGCGGATCGCCCCGTTGCTGGACCAGCTGGCGGAGGAGGCGGGGGATCGCCTGACCGTCGCAAAGCTGAATACGGATGAAATCCCGATCCTGACCCAGCAGTTCGGCGTCAGCGTGATCCCGACCCTCATCCTGTTTCGGGACGGGCAGCGGAGTGAATCATTAGTCAACCCGCCCTCCATGGATGCCATCCTTGACTTTTTGGAGGAGAACGGGGTAATTATCGATTAAATTATGAAAAAAATGAGAGGGAACTATGGAGTTAAAGGAATTTAATCAACAGCATAATCACCGGTACAGTGAAGAGCGGCGGTATATAAAGCCCAGGGAAAAGGAAGTGCAGGAGTCCCTGGAACACTTTCAGGACGCAAAATTCGGCATCATGTTCCACTGGGGCCTCTATTCGCAGTGGGGGATTGTTGAGTCCTGGGCGCTGCCGGACGCCGACCGGGACTGGGCGTGGAGCGACATAGACAGTGACTTGACCTGCGCCGAGTTCAGACAGCAGTATTGGGATTTAAAGAAAACCTTTAATCCCGTGCGTTTTCGCCCGGAGCAGTGGGCGAAAATGGCCAGGGAGGCGGGGTTCCAATACGTACTGTTTACCACAAAGCATCACGACGGGTTCTGCATGTGGGATACCAAATATACGGATTTTAAGATCACATCGCGCGATTGCCCGTTCAGCACAAATAAGAATGCCGATATCTGTAAGAGCCTGTTTGACGCATTCCGCAATGAGGGGCTGAAGGTGCATGCCTATTTTTCCAAGCCGGACTGGCACAGCGAATATTACTGGCCAAAGGGATATGCAAAAAATGAGTTCATGACCCGGAACACCAGCTATAATACCTTCCTGCATCCAAAGCTGTGGGAGCGGTTTTGCGAGTACACAAAAAATCAGATGCTGGAGCTGATGACCCGCTACGGCCGGATTGAGTGCCTTTGGCTGGACGGCGGGCAGGTACGCCCGATCAACGGGATGGATATCCATCTATCCCGGATCATGAAAGAGGCGCGTAAGATCCAGCCGTGGCTGATGGTTGCCGACAGGACGGTCGGCGGGCGGAATGAGAATTTCATTACGCCGGAACAGTCGGTGCCGGACCATCCGATTCTGGTCCCGTGGGAGAGCTGCGTCACGCTGGGGACCAGCTTTTCCTACCGATTTGACGACACCTATAAAAGCGCCAAAACCGTGATACATATGCTGTGCGATATCGTCGCCAAGGGCGGGAACCTCGCCCTCAACATCGGGCCTCAGCCGGATGGCCGGCTGCCCGCGAAGGCCTGTTCCATTCTGGAAGAAGTGGGCGTTTGGCTTAAAAAGAATGGCTACGCGATCTATGGGACACGTCCGGCCGCTCCGTACCGGGCGGGAAATATTGCCTATACGTCCAAGGGGGACGAGGTCTACGCGATCTATCTGCCTGATGAGGACGACGACGCTAATATTCTCCCGCTCCAACTGCACATTCCCTTTCATCGGGCGGTGCATACGGTCGTTTTCAATGGGCGGGAGGTGCCCTTTTCTCAGGAGATCGGCGGGATTGGGGTTTCCGTGAAAGGGCCGTTTGAAACGGAAAAAGCCTATGTGTTTACCCTGAAGTAACCCATTGATCCAAGTCCTTTCTTTTGGCAGAGGGGAGATGTGTGTAAATGTTTGGCAGAGAAAATGGAAGCGGAAATCCTAACAGTGCACCGTGTAAAATGGACTATTCAGAGGTCCAAAAAATCGCCAAACAGGCACTCTCCTATGCCCGGCAAATCATAGAGCCCGGTATGCCTCTGCCTGAACTGCGCAAGTTGTGTGAAAATGAAATGATGCGGCTGGGTGCTGACTCTTTTTGGTACTGGAATATTGGCGCGCTCTGCTTTTCCGGAGATGAAACGGCAGTGTCCGTATCGGGGAAAAAGTACCGTACGTCAGACCGTGTGATTGCCGCGGATGATATCATAACGATTGATCTCAGCCCTCAGCGTAAAAAGATTTGGGGTGATTATGCCCGCACGGTTGTTCTCGAAAAGGGACGCGTTGTCGAAAAGATTGAGAATATTTCAAATGACGAGTGGCGGGCCGGACTGTTGATGGAGGAATGTCTGCACCGCGAGCTGGAACACTTTGCAACACCGGCAACGACCTTTGAAGAATTATATGACTATATGAATTGTTATATCGTCCAAAATGGATTTATAAACCTGGATTTTAAGGGGAATCTGGGGCATTCGATCGCGAAGTCAAAGATGGGGCGCATTTATATCGAATCCGGTAATCATACCAGATTGTCACAGGTTTCGCTGTTTACCTTTGAGCCGCATATTAGTATGCACGGCTCAAAATACGGCTACAAAAAAGAGGACATCTATTATTTTCAGGATGGGACTTTAAATAGACTGTGATTTTCAAAGCTAAGCAATCTTAAATTGTCTTTCAAAAATTACGCCGCCGGATACTATAATCCGGCGGCGTTTTAAAATCAGTCGCTGTTCCGGTGATGCTGCTCCAGATATTCTTTTACAGCGTCCAGATCGGGCAGGATGGTCAGCACACATCTTTTGATCTCCTCATCCGGCTGCCACAGGTCCGGGACCATGATCGTTTTGCATCCGGCGGAGGAGGCGGCCAGCAGGCCGTTGCGCGAATCCTCCAGCGCGTAGCATTCGGCGGGCGGAATCCCCAGCAGCTCTGCGGCGCGCAGATAGATATCCGGCTTTGGCTTGGAGCGCTCCACACAGTCTCCGCCCACCACGGCCATGAAATAGTCGGTCAATTCTGTCTCTGCCAGGTGCTCCATTATCTGATCGCGCGGCGTGGAGGAGGCGATTGCCATTCGGAACCCCTGCTCTTTCAGATAGGATAACAGGTGATATAGTCCCTTTTTAACCGGCAGGGGATGTTCCCGGTAATACTGCTCAAAGAATTCCCGGGTATAGCCCTCAATCTCCTCCTGGTGGTACCGCGGGCCGAATTCCCGCCGCCAGATCTCCCGTCCGGTCTCCCGATTGGTGCCGAGCGTCTTCATCACCATGTACCCGGTTTTGCCCAGACCGGCCTTTTCCCCGGCGTAGTCCCACGCCTGAAAAAAGAGGCGCTCCGTATCAAACATTAATCCGTCCATATCAAAAATGACTGCGCATGCCATTTGACCATCTCCGTTTTAAATTTAAATGTTTCCCAAAGTGGAGGCCTGGTAAAAATAATTATAGTTGAATGGAATATCCCGTTAAAGGAAACAGGAATATAAAACGCCGCAAGCACATTTTGCTTGCGGCGTCCTGGAGCTGCTAACCAGATTCGAACTGGTGACCTCGTCCTTACCAAGGACGTGCTCTGCCTACTGAGCCATAGCAGCATATGGCGACCCGGAACGGGATCGAACCGTCGACCTCTAGCGTGACAGGCTAGCGTTCTAACCAGCTGAACTACCGGGCCATAATGGCAGGGGCAGAAGGACTTGAACCCTCGGCACGTGGTTTTGGAGACCACTGCTCTACCAACTGAGCTATACCCCTATGTAGATAAATTTGGTGGGCCATCAGGGACTCGAACCCCGGACCGACCGGTTATGAGCCGGTTGCTCTAACCAACTGAGCTAATGGCCCATGCAACAGAATGCGAACATTATTCTATCAGTTTATCGGAATTTTGTCAATATGGAAAATGGATTTTTGGAAAAATGTTTTCGGTTTTTCTTAGAAATTCCGAACATAATACAAACGAATATTTTTTAAAGCGGCGGTGATAGGATGTATAAAAGAGTCGTCGCGCTTTTTTCCGTTTTTGCACTGGTATTCGGGCTGCTGTCCATGCGCGTGCTTCAGATCCAGAACAGCGCCTGGGCGGCGGCCGCAGTATCCAACAGTACAGTGACGGTCTACTATGAGCGCGGGCGGGGTGTGATCTATGACTGTAAGATGCGCCCGATCACTTACCGGGACAGCCGCCTGCTCGCAGCCGTTAAGCCCTCGCAGGAGGCGCTCGATCAGCTCTCCGGTATTCTGACGCAGGAGGAGCTGGCGGATCTGTACGCGCGTCTGTCTGGCGGCAAGCCGGCAGCCATTCTGTTGGACCGGGCACCGGAGGAGGGGGAGAATGTGACGGTTCTCGAGCTTCCGATGCGCTATTCCGAGTCTGGCTTCGCATGCCATCTCATCGGATATACGGGCGGGGACAGCGGTACGGGCGAGAGTGGGCTGGAAAAGGCCTATAATGATTGGCTGAGCCAATTTGAAGGGGAGCTGCGTGTTTCCTATCCCGTGGATGCGAACGGGCGCCTGCTCGCGGGCGGCGGGGCGGAGATCACCGACACGCTCCGGGAGATCCGCGGCGGAGTGCGCCTGACGGTGGACCGGGATATCCAGCAGATTGTGGAGCAGGCGATGGATCAGAATGGGATTGATCTGGGGGCGGTCGTCGTCATGGAGGCGGGCAGCGGAAAGATCCGCGCCATGGCGAGCCGCCCAGCCTATAATGCAAACCGGATCGCCGATTATTTGGATTCGCCGGATGCCCCGCTCATTAACCGTGCCCTGCATCCGTATGCGGTTGGTTCCGTGTTCAAGCCGGTAATCGTGGCAGCTGCCCTTGCCGCCGGTGTGGATCCGAACTTTACCTATACCTGCACCGGAAGTATTCAGGTGGGGGACACGGTGTTCCACTGCCATGAGGAGAGCGGCCACGGGACAATCGGGATGGATATGGCTGTTGCGGAGTCGTGCAACACCTATTTTATCGCGCTCGGGCAGGCCGCCGGTGTCTCCGCAGTGCTTTCCGCGGCGGAGAGCATGGGCTTTGGCACGGGGAACCAGATTGCCTCCGGGATTGCCGGTGATGCCGGGACGCTCCCGACGGCGGCGGAGCTCTCCAACCCGGCCGCACTCGCTAATTTCTCCTTTGGCCAGGGCAGCCTGACCGCAACGCCGCTTCAGATCGCCGCCATGTATAATACCTTTGCATCCGGCGGCCAGTACTTTGAGCCCTATCTGGTGGAGGCGGAACTCGGCGCCGACGGCTCTGAAGCCCGTGCCTGGGACCCTCCGGCCGCCCTGAATGCCGTAGACCGCACGGATGTCCTGCTGATCGATTCCTATCTGGAAAAAACGGTGCGCGCGGGGTCAGGTTCCGCGGCATCGAGCACGCACTTCACCGCCGCGGGGAAGACGGCTACGGCCCAGACGGGCCAGTATGTTGACGGTGTGGAAAAGAACCAGTCCTGGTTCGCGGGATTTTTCCCGGCGGAGGAGCCGCGCTATACGGTCGTCGTCCTCAAGGAGGACGGCGTCTCCGGCGGGATTGACTGCGCGCCCGTTTTCAAGGCGATCTCAGAGGGGATTATGGCGCTGGAGCAGAATTGACAAACGCCGCCCGATAGGTATATAATAAACTGGAATTATCCAGGGCTTTGAGCGTCCTATCCGGGCGCTTTTTTATTGGACATTGGGAGTGGAAAATATGCAATTTATGGGCCTGAACGAACTTCGTGAAAAATACCTCAGCTTTTATGAGAGCAAGGGGCATCTTCGCCTGCCCAGCTTTTCGCTGATCCCGAACGGGGATAAGAGCCTGCTGCTCATCAACTCCGGTATGGCGCCGATGAAAAAGTATTTCACCGGCGAGGTCGAGCCGCCGCGCCGCCGCGTGACGACGTGCCAGAAGTGCATCCGCACGCCGGATATTGAAAACGTCGGCCACACGGCCCGCCACGGAACCTTTTTTGAAATGCTGGGCAATTTTTCCTTTGGTGATTACTTTAAAAACGAGGCCATCACCTGGGCGTGGGAGTTCAGCACGCAGGTCATCGGCCTGGATCCGGCCCGGATCTATGTGACGATCTATGAAGAGGATGACGAGGCCTACGACATCTGGACCAAAAAGACGACCATCGATCCGTCCCATATCGTCCGCAAGGACAAGTCTGAGAACTTCTGGGAGCACGGCTCCGGCCCGTGCGGCCCGTGCTCGGAGCTGCACTATGACCGCGGCGCGGAGTATGGATGCGGCAAGCCGGACTGCGGCCCCGGCTGCGAGTGTGACCGGTATGTGGAGTACTGGAACCTTGTATTTACGCAGTTTGACAACGACGGGAACGGTAATTATACCCGTCTGGATCACCCGAACATCGATACCGGCATGGGCTTGGAGCGCCTGGCCTGCATCGTGCAGAATGTGGATAACATTTTTGAGGTGGACACCGTGCGCCACATTCTGGACAAGGTCTGTGAAATCACGGGCAGCAAATACGGTGCGGACCCAAAGACGGATGTCTCCATCCGCGTTATTACGGATCACATTCGCTCCGCCACCATGATGATCGGGGACGGCGTGTTCGTCTCTAACGAGGGGCGCGGCTATGTCCTGCGCCGCCTGCTGCGTCGCGCAGCGCGCCATGGCAAGCTGCTCGGGATGGAGCACCCCTTCCTCTATGAGCTCTGCCGCACGGTGATCGACATCAACAAAGATGCCTACCCGAATCTGGCGGAGAAAGCCGATATGATCGAGAAAATGATCCGCGTGGAGGAGGAGGGCTTCCTCCGGACGATCGACGCCGGTATGCAGATGCTTTCCGATATGATTGAGGACGGCTCGATTTCCGGTGAAAAGGCATTTATGCTCTATGACACGTTCGGATTCCCGTTCGATCTGACCCGGGAGATCCTCGCAGAAAAGGGGCTCGCGATCGACGAGGACGGCTTTAACCGCATGATGCAGGAGCAGAAGGTGCGCGCGCGCTCTGCACGGAAGGACATGGACAAGGAGGCCTGGAAGAATAACGCCTCCGTATCCGCCGGCGGGCAGACGGAATTTACCGGATATGAAAACATGGCGGATGATTCCACCGTTACGCTGATCCTCATCGGTGATGAGACCGCAGACAGCGCGGCGGCCGGGCAGGAATGTGCACTTGTTCTGGCGCGCACACCATTTTACGCGGAGAGCGGCGGGCAGGCAGCCGATACCGGTGTGATTACCCGTGGGGAGAGCGTGTTCCGCGTCTCTTCCGTCAGCAAGACGTCCGCCGGGACTTTCCTGCATCACGGCATGGTGGAGCAGGGCTCCTTTCAGACGGGCGATGAGGTCCATGCGGAGATCGACCGCGTTCAGCGGCTGGCAACGCGCCGGAATCACACCTCCGCGCATCTGCTTCAGGCCGCGCTTCGTCAGGTTCTCGGCAGCCATGTGGAGCAGGCGGGTCAGCTTGTCAATGCGCAGGAGATGCGCTTTGACTTTACGCACTATGAGGCCCTGACCGCTGAAGAACTGGAAAAAATCGAGAATATCATCAATGATGTCATCCTCAGCGCGTGTCCGGTGGACAGCCGTGAGATGCCAATCGATGAGGCGAAAAAGCTCGGTGCGATGGCGCTGTTCGGCGAAAAGTACGGCGATATTGTCCGCGTCGTCTCAGTGGGAGATTTCTCCGTTGAGCTGTGCGGTGGTACGCATGTCCGAAATACCGGGGAGATCGGCCTGTTCAAAATCGTGTCGGAGACGTCCGTCGCCTCCGGTGTGCGCCGGATCACGGCTGTGACCGGCACGGGTGCGCTGGCATATGTGCGTGAGAATCTCTCCCTGATGCAGGAGTGCGCCGCCACGCTGAAGGCCTCCAATATCAAGGAACTTGTATCACGGGCCGGTCAGGTGATGGCGGAGGATAAGGAGAACCGCCGCCGGATCGAGTCCCTCACCTCAGAGCTGTCCGCCATGAAGGCGTCCGCCGTCCTCGGGAATGCCCGGGAGGTTTGTGGGCTGGAGCTTGTCGCCAGCGTTGTAGAGGGCGCCAACGCCAATGAGCTGCGCGCCATGGGCGATGAGGCGAAAGCAAAGAGCGATAAGATTGTCGCCGTATTCGCCGGTGTGAACCGGGAAAAGGGGACGGTGAATTTTGCGGCCTGCTGCGGCCCGGAAGCGGTCAAACTGGGGGCACACGCAGGCAAACTGGTCAAGGAGATCGCGGCCATTGCCGGCGGCTCCGGCGGCGGTAGACCGGACAGCGCCATGGCCGGCGGTAAGGATGTTTCCAAGGTTACCGAGGCGCTCGATGCCGCCGAGGAAATTTTAAAATCCATGATAGAGGAGAAATGAGAAATGTCTGATTGCCTTTTCTGTAAAATCATCAGCGGCGAGATCCCGAGCGACAAGGTCTATGAGGACGATACGGTGCTCGCGTTCCGTGATATCGAGCCGCAGGCGCCGGTCCACGTGCTCGTGATCCCCAAGGTTCATATCCCTGCCGCAAATGCCGTCACCGCCGAAAACAGCGCAGTCGTGGCACATATCTTTGAGGTGATCGCAAAGATTGCTGCGGATCTGGGCGTTCAGGACGGTTTCCGCGTGATTACCAACTGCGGAGCGAGCGCCGGGCAGACGGTCCATCATCTGCACTTTCATCTGCTCGCCGGCAAGGACATGCAGGCACTGCTGGCGTAAATAAAAATACGTTCTAAAACAAATAAGACCGGTTATGCGGTGGGTGCATTACCGGTCTTTACTTGTCGGTATGATACAACAATTGGGAGGGGGAGACACATGAAAATTGCAGTTATGGGGTACAGTGGAAGCGGAAAGTCGACGCTTGCCAAATATCTGGCAGGCATCTATGACATCCCGCTGCTGTATCTGGACCGTGTGAATTTCGAATCCGACTGGCAGGAACGCGCAGTGGAGGAGGCGCGCGCAATCGTCCGGGATTTTATGGCACAGCCCGACTGGGTCATCGATGGCAACTATCAGCGGTTTTACCAGCAGGAGCGGCTGGAGCAGGCGGATCAGATCATCCTGATGTTATTTAACCGCTTTTCCGCTCTGTGGCGTATCGTGCAGCGGAACTGGCAGTTTCACAACCGGTCGCGGGAGAGCATGGCGGACGGCTGCACGGAAAAGTTGGATCTTGAATTCCTGGGCTGGATCCTGCTCCGCGGCAGGACTCCTGCAAAGATCCGACATTATCATCATCTGATCCGCCAATACGGCGATAAGGTCACCGTGATTCGCAATCAGCGCCAGCTGGACCGGTTCATGGAAAAAGTGACTTCTAAAATTACAGATTATAAGAAATAAAAGAACAGTTCACTGATGAGCCAGTGAACTGCCAAAAAAACCTTTCTGGGAGCTGAACCGTGATACTACTTCTTTTCCTTGTAATAATCGCAATCTTTGTATGCGTATGTATCACAAAAATTTTTGTATTTCAGTTCAGGAACCTTATTGCAGATTAGCTTGCAGTATGGTTCAACCGTCCAAAAGCTACCCTTATCCTCGAAATAGGGACAAATGGCCACATTTTCACCTCCTAACTTCAAATTTTATTTATGATCAAAATAATGCTGCGTTCAATCCCTAACGTGGCACTATTCTGCCATATAGCTACATGTGTGACTTTTATTCCATAGTCAATTCATAACTAATCAATACCGGAGTGCCATTTTGTGCTTCAATATGAGCACGCCCATGATAGCATTCTGCCTTCCGAAAAGTAATTTGGGATATACCAGTTAACAATATTTCAATTTGATCCAAAAAATCGTTTTGCGTTATAGCAGATAGTATGGCTGGATGATTGACAGAGGTTGAGAATTTTCCACCCTTGTCGAAAAGCTCAGAGTATCCCAGTGTTCCGCCTTTTTCATTGGGTATGGTGCAGTGAATTTCTTTTGGCTGTCCGGAGAACAAGTAGTTTTTCACCGACCAATTCCAATTATAATCGAGGCTTTTGGCTACCTCAGATAAATCCGTATTCAGCACGGCGACAGCGGTATCTACCACTTCTTTGATGAGTCCGATTTCTTCCTCATAATTTGGATGTTTGGACTTCAATCTTTCCTGATGTTTGATTAACATAATCTCACGTTACCCTCCATTTCATACAACTATTAGATGTGCATAGCTTGATTATACATATTTTAGATGTATTTGTCGATACTTATTTTAGATGTATTGTATGATAAACACGGTGATTAAAATATGTATTATAAAAGGATTCGCGAACTACGTGAGGACAATAATGAGTTGCAAAAAGACATTGCAAATCTGCTAAATACGACCCAACAACATTACAGCAAGATTGAAAACGGTGGCACGGAAATTACTGCTGATAGGATCATTAAGCTGGCAAAACATTATAAGGTAAGTGCGGACTATATTCTGGGACTTTCTAACGAAAAATAGTTCTTCCAAATTATTAAAAGAAAATAGAAACGGGCAGCGCATAAATTAACATACGCTGCCCATTCTATCACTTTGCCGTTTTTGAATTCAGTTTGTATGCGCCTGTAAGTATTCATACACATACGGGAGCACGATGCCGTCATAATTACCGCTGATGCTCATATTTTCACTGTTAAAGCCGTGTCCTGCGCCCTCGATCACCCGGAGCGTCGCATGCGGATAGACCTCAACGGCCCGCTCGGAGTAGCTGATCGGCACGATGAAATCCTTGGATCCGTGCAGGATCAGAACATCCCGGCTGTAATTTTTGATATTGGCATACACATCAAAGCCGTGGAGTGCTTTAACATAGTCACGCCCCACGGGCATCCCGGTCATCGCAAACATGCTCAGCATCATATCGGAGATGTTGTCCGGATCTTTAAAAAAGCTGGTGATCTGTTCCGGCATGCTGAACCCCGGGTACATCAGGATCAGCCCCTTGACCTCCGTAGGGTGTTCGGCCGCTGCGAGTGCGGAGACAAGTCCACCCTGGCTGGTGCCCAGCAGGAAGATGTTGTCCCGGTCAATATAGCTGAGGGACCGCATATGAGCGAGCACCGCCTCCAGATCGCTGACCTCCGTGAATACGGTCATGTCGGTCGTTTCCCCGTCGCTCCTGCTGTTTTTGCTCCCGCCGCAGAAGTCGAAACAGTAGGCGGCATAACCCTTGCGGGTCAGGGCGATACAGTAAGAATTCATGGATTCATGCGTCAGGGAAAAGCTGTGGGAGAGGATCACCGCAGGCATTGGGGAGGGCGCCCCCTCGGGTAAATACATTTTGCCATAGATCCTTTTACCGCCGTTATTGCACCACAGATCCTGCGTGGTGTAGGAACTGTACTCCTTCGGCGCATAGACGGGTGTCTGTTCCCCCTGCGCGGGTGCCTCCTGCTGTGCGCTGCTGCCGGCCCTGGTGGCCTCCGGCGCTGTGGAGGGATCGCTTCCGGTCTCAGCCGGCGTTCCGGTCTCCTCCGCGCCTGACACGATTCCCACGGCCGCAGCGGCATCGGAAGAACTCTTCGGTACATCTTCCTCGCCGCCGCAGGCGGTCAGCGCGGTGCATACCAGGATCAGGGTAAGCAAAACAGCAAACTTTTTCACGTCAAAAACCACCTTTTTATCCGGGGATAATGAAAACCTTGCAGCTGTAAAGCCACTGTCAAACTTTGGCCCATCTATGACGGGATTCCGCTCTAAACGGCACGCCTCATATCCTAAGAATCTATTTTTATAGTAACGCGAAATTTAAAAATGTCAATAGATGTTCACCAAAATGTTATTTATGCAGTGATTGATATGAGGAAAAGCGGCGTATGATTGCCATACGCCGCTTTTCACAGCTTTGAATCGGATTCAATTAGCTGAAGGAGTAATAGATGGTGCCGGAACCGGAAATGTTGGCAGAGGCGGGAAGGGAAAGATATGATGCCTCGCCCTGAATATTTTCAGAGAAGGAAAGGGTGGCGCTCGTTAGCTTGCCGCTGGCTTTGTCAATTATAGCGGTCATTTTTCCCCCGCTGAGTGAAAAGGTGCCGCTCTTCAGACGGACTGTGCCCGAACCGGGAAGGTCAAAGCCGCCCTGCTTAGTATCGCCGTTATACTTAGGACCGCCGACGACATTCCTTACGATGGAATCAGTCTCTTCAAAGTTGATGAAATACATGTAGCCACCCTGGCCAAAGCCGGCAGTCTTGCCATTCTGGTCAGAGGACTGGTTGACAGTAGTGTCTTTCAGGGAAATATTCAGGGTAATGGTGCTGCCGTTGTCCGTTGCCGTAGCGCCGGAAACAGAGCCAGAATCCAGCTTGCTGAAAGCGGTCTTATCCGCAGCGAGAGAGGCACCGGTTCGGTCAAAGTTGCCGGACAGGACCGTGTAGTTCCAACGGGCGTTTTCATTCCCGTTTGCATCAAACTTGATGATATCCGCGCCCATTGCGCTGATGCTGCCGCCGCTCTTGGCAATGGCACGGTCATATTTGGCGGAGGCGCTGGCAATCTTATCAACAGCGGAGTTAAACAGGCTGATAACACCTGCCGTATTGGTTGGTACGGTAACCGTAGTGCTGTCGCCTCCCGTTCCGCTTCCGGGAGCCTGAGTCGGATCCTCAGCACCGGGAGCTGCGGGATCGGCCCCTGTCTCACCAGGCACGGACTCCGCTGACGTTTCACCACCGATGGCGGAGGAAATGGCCTCCGGGTCAGTGGTAGTGTTCCCGGTTTCCGCATCGCCGCCGCATGCCGCCAGTGAAAATACCAGAGCAATGGACATCCCAAGTGCCAACAGCCTTGCAATCTTTTTTTTCATAAGTAATTCTACCCCTTTCAAAGTATCAATCATTCATAATTTATTTTCAGCACGGGTGTACAAAAGGATTTCTTTAATAAATTGTAACAAAAAAACTATCTAAAGTAAATATCAAATCGCTTTATTGTATATGATGAATAAATCAAAAAGATTTTTTAGGATAGATTGTACAATGAATATGGATGAAACTCCAAATACTGAGATTTATATATAATATGAATTTTGTAAATAAAAACATACCTGCGGATAAAAAATATCGTCCTTAACGACGGTTTTCTTGACGAACCCAAAAGGTCCGAAGCTCTCCTCACATAAGGGGAAAGGGATTCAGAGCAAAGTCATGCAGGATGTTTGATGCAAATTCTTATTTGTTACGCCCAGTTGTGCCTCTCAGTTGCGCTATTTCAGCTTTACTTCCAAGTACACCGGGTTGTGATCCGCGGCCTGGAAATCCAGATCCAGTGTTTCCACACGGACTGCCTCTACATTAGGGGAGAGGATATAGCCGTCGATGATGTAGTATTGTGTCAGCGGGCTCTCGGGATCGTACGGCTGGTTCAGTAGGCGGCAGGAAGGGGTTTGTGTATCGTAGGCAAAGCGCCATCCCTCAGGCAGAACGCTGTCCTCCAGCACGCCGGGCACCCACGCAGTCGTCTCCAGTGTTGGATACGCCTCCAGTCCGCCGGGGAATGTCTGGTTGAAGTCCCCGCCCGCGATGACGTAATTTCCCTTTTCATATTCGTTTTGGAGGATGGAGAAAAGCATCTCTGTCTGCGCAGCCTTGCCCGCGCCATCGTCATAGGCCTCCAGATGGAGATTGACCATCACCAGCTCCTTGTCACTGTCCGCGATTGGGACGCGCGTGACCAGCAGGCAGCGCTTTAAGTTGGCAGTGGAGACTGGCCAGGAAAACGGACAAGGCAGGCTGATGCGTTCCGCAGAGGAGATCGCGTAATCCGTCAGCGTCAAAATTCCGGAGTTGACCTGCCCGATCGGCGGCAGGGGATAAGGGACAAACGGGCAGGAGTAGTTGAGTGCATACGCGCCCGCCAGCCCCGATTGGGACATATATTGCTGCGTCTGATCCGTGTGATAGGTGCGGCTGGAATTCTGATCGACCTCCTGAAGGAGATTGAAGTCCGCGCCGGTCTCACGGATCAGGGCGATGATTTCATCCATATTCGCCTGCATCCGCGCCTCGTCCGTGGATTTTACATTTTCGCCGCCGTCCATAAAGAAATCCGCGTTGTCGCCCAGTCCGGCATAGCCGGTGTTAAAGCTCAGTACGGTCACCGTGTCGCCTGAAAATGCGGATGTGTTTTCCGTATTCTGCACCTGAATGGGCTCTACATCGTCCGGCTTATACTCCCTGATACTCAGAAAAGCGATGAATCCCACGAGGATCAGCACGACGGCCAGTAAGAGCACACCCAGAACGATGCCGGTAATTTTAAAAGCCTTTTTCATGAAATTCCTCCCGAAAAGATTGATATTTCTTTATCAATTATACAGGATTTAAGAGGGAAATCCAATATTTTGCACAAAAAATATTCACCAAATAATTCATATTAGATATATTAGACTTTCAATACAAGTGTATTAAAAGGCAGGAGCCGTGCCGCGCTTTTCACAGAGATTTTCACGGCGACTCCAAACCTGCTTGACATGCATTTGACTTGCACTTCATCAGTAAAAGGCGCAGAAAATGCTATAATCTTTATTTTTATGCAAATCTAAAATAAGAAAAAAGCCCTGGAACCCTTATTTATCAAGGGCTTCGAGGCCTTTTCGTATCAAGTGGCTATGGAAAAATACTTCAGCGATTTTAGATGGGAGATTTAACCCCTGGCGTCCTGCAAAAGGTTGGTAGCGAGCACGCCGCTGACTTTTATATATAAAAGTCGCCGCAAGCGATGTGAAGCTTGCGGCGACGTGGTGAGCCCGATGGTTTGATATACAAAGAGTTTCCCCCGATAAACCCTCTTCGATTTCTGATAGCAAAATATCAGTGATGGTGACTTCTTCATCTCCGGTGTTAAAGGTGATGGTAAATTTGTCATCATACAAAAATATTTTATTTACAAACAAACGGATTAAAGATTTTCGATAGGTAATATCATGGATATCCCCTTTTGACAATTTAGTTAAATGAGAAATCACCTGCTTTTCCGTCATAACATAATGTCTTGCTTTTTCAACTTCAAGCTGTTTTTCCAGTTCTTTTATATCAGCCCCTATTTTCCCTAAGTCCTCAAATATCATTTCTCGAATCATATCATCTTTACAGGCACGAAGCGAGGCCATTTGATTTGCTTTTTCTTCCTGCGCTTTTTGAATCAATCCTTCCAAGCGTTTTATTTCGGAACGGTCGTCCATGCTTAAAGCAATTTTTACAACCTCTTTCGCTATCCTGCGGATATTCTGCGGTGTGAGAAGTTTACGGCACTCATTTATGACAATATCTTCAATATAGTCCTTGTGGGCCATCTTCTTTTTACAGGATTTATTTTTTCCAGCGTTCTTACACTTGTAGTAATTGAATATTATGCCTTTTTTGCTGATTTGATTAGAACTATGTCCCACCATTTTTTCTTTACAGTAACCGCAAAACAATTTTCCAGAAAGGATATATTCTGCTTTTGCTCTTGCACGCGCAGGAGCTTTTTTATTTGCTATCATTTTTTCCTGCACTTTGTCAAAAAGGTCTTTATCAATTATCTGCGGCATTCCGCCTGGAATTTCGTGACCGTTATAAATATAAATCCCCAGATATTTTCTGTTTTTAAGCATAGTATGTAATGAGTTTTTATTGAAAGTAGTTCCCTGTGCTGTTGTCAAATGTCTTTCATTCAAACTGTCACAAATCTGCTTGATGCTCCACCCGTTTGCATACTTTGTAAAAACCTCCCAAACAATAGGAGCACGTTCTTCATCAAGGACATACTTCTTATTTTCAATCCGATAACCCAGTGGGGTAGTACCGCCGTTTGACCGGCCTTTCTCTGCGTTGATCTCCATTCCGCGTGTTACTTTTTGTGCCAATTCTTCTGAATAGTATTGAGCAAAACTCATATGAATGTTTCATATTAGGAAAACACACTGCCAGAAATGGTGTGGCGGGCATCAGCCCGCCGCGGCGGGAATTTCAGAAATGTTAATTTCAATGTATTCGGCAATTCTGCGAAACTCGTCAGCAAACTTGAATTT
>DVHG01000013.1 GCA_018712345.1 Candidatus Onthovicinus excrementipullorum
ACCCCCGACACCCGCCTTAGGAGGGCGGTGCTCTATCCAACTGAGCTACTGGCACATATTAAATTTTGAACTTAACAAAGTTATCCCACGCCGCCTCCTTTAGTGAACCGTAGTTAGTTCTCTTAGGAGGCGAACGCTCTATCCTGCTGAGCTACGGAGACAAGTTTAAAAATTTAAACGCCCATTCAAGTGCATTGTTTATTTTATAATACTTTTTTTCGTTTGTCAAACCTTTTTTACGGCCCTTGAAAAGATACGGCCGGATGTATTATAATGGAATCAGAAATTAAGGGAAAAGGGGAGAGAGGCCATGGCGGCACAGAAGAGGAGAAGGCGGCGCGGCCGAAATTCGAGGACAAAGGTGATCGTGGGGACTATCGCCGTTCTGGCGGTGGTGATCGTGGCTGTGGTGGCCTATTTCAGCCTGAATCGGGACGGTACGGCCGACTTGGAGGAGTCTGACTCCAACAGTGTGCAGGCGGAGGATCTGGGTACGCTCAATCCGCTCACCGGTGAGTCCGGATTTGATCCGGACAAACTCGGCAGCCGGCCGATCGCCATCATGATCAATAATGCCCCGGCGGCCCGGCCGCAGTGGGGCCTGTGCTCGCCGGATATCGTATTTGAAGGCGTGGTAGAGGGCGGAGCCACGCGTATGATGTGGGTCTATGCCGATGCCAATGACATCCCCAAGGTGGGCTCTATCCGCAGTGCACGTCATGATTTTGTGGAGCTGGCGGAAGGGTTGGACGCCGTCTTTGTCCACTGGGGCGGGAGCGATCTGGCCTATGATGTGATCAGGGACCGCGATGTGGACGACATTGACGGCCTGCGCTATGAGGGAAAATATTTCTTCCGGGACAACACGCGCAGCGTAGCCACGGAGCACCGCGGCTATACAACCGGGGAGGATATCCGCACCGCGATCTCCGATCTCAGCCTGCGTACTCAGCTGGGCTCCCGGTATGACACCCCGTTTGCCTTTGAAAAGCCCGGATCCCCGCGCGTGCTCACGGGCGGCAGCTGCCAGTCGGTTGATTTTGATTTCTCCGGGGCGAGCTCTTACAGCCACACCTTTAACTATGATGCTCAGGACGGCCTCTACTATAACCGCATCGGCGGGGAACCGATGCGTCAGGACGGCGGGGAGCAGATGGCAGTGACGAACGTGATCCTGCTCTATTGCGGCGTGCGGAATATTGGCGATGCCTCCGGCCATATGGAGATGGATCTGAGCTCCGGAAAGGGTGTCTATATCTCAAACGGTACATACGAGGAGATCCGGTGGGAGAAGGGATCCGCTGCCGCTCCGCTGGAGCTCAGGGACGCCTCCGGGAAGGCGCTGGTGCTCAATGCGGGCAAGAGTTATATTGGATTGGTCCCGACCTCGGAAGAGTCGAGCGTAACCATTTCCTGATCCGGGCATATATTCCGAATCGGCGTGAAAAGAGGCCCTCCGGTGTCAAAACGGCACCGGGGGCCCTGCTTTATACACTTTTATTCGGGCGGGGATTACTCGGATTGTTTTGCGCGGTACTCACGGTTGCGGCGCATCTCCACGTGCTGGTCACAGGTGTAGAACATCCGCTCGGTGCGCAGCCTGCTGATGAGCCCTTTCGGAATGGCGACCTCATCCACGGCATAGTTGACGCCCAGCTTTTCCAGCGCCTTCTCCTCGTGGTGCATGCGCGCCATAAAGTCCTTGAAGTCGCGCTTTTCCTTTGGGGTCCAGGCGACCTCTGCGAGCGCCTCCATGCGGGGATGTGTATTCAGCTCCAGCTTTTCCTGTTCGCCGATAAATTCGGTCCACAGCTCGCCCTCCACGCCGAGGATACGGTTCTGTGCCTCCTCCTTGACGCCGACCTTTGCCGGTTCAAACTTATAGGTGTTGGTCAGCGGATACTGGGCGTAGTACATATCAAAGTAGAACGCCTGATGCTTGGAGAGGATCATCTCCCCGCCGCCATTGACATATTTCTCCGCATAGCGGTCGCGCTGGGGCGTCCAGTACTGGCCGATCACGGATTTATCCAGATTGTTGGCCTTGAGCGCCTCATTCCAGACGATCAGACGCTTGCCCTTTTTCTTGAGATGCTCTGCCACGCGGTTGTTGAAATACCCCTGGAGCTCGTCTACGTTTTTCAGGCCGTTATCCGCCATGCGCTTTTGGCACTCAGGGCACTTTTTCCACTCATCCTTGGGGGCCTCGTCGCCGCCGATGTGGAAATAGGGCGCCGGGAACAGCTCCGCCATCTCGTCCAGGACGTTGAAGACAAACTCATAGGTTGTCTCCTTGCCCGCGCAGGCGGAACGATTCCAGTCCGGCCAGTTCATGTGTTTGGGTACAAACCCGCCGAAGAACCAGTGCACCTCGCACGGGATCTCCCGGCAGCCGAGCCAGTTGTAGGCGGCCATCGCCGCGGCGAAGTGAGCCGGCATATCAATCTCCGGGACAACCATAATATTGCGCGCATCCGCATAGCGGACGATCTCACGGACCTCTTCCTGGGTGTAGAATCCGCCGTAGGGTTTGCCCTCCATATCCAGGGACTTCCAGCCGTGGATCTCCGTGTCCTTTCGTTTGGACCCGATCTCGGTCAGCAACGGGTACTTTTTGATCTCAATCCGCCAGCCCTGGTCATCCGTCAGGTGCCAGTGGAATACATTGATTTTGTTGCGGAACATCAGGTCCAGATAGCGCTTGACGGCCGCCACATCCCAAAAGTGGCGGGAGGAATCTAGCATCATACCGCGCCACTTGTAACGTGGTGCATCCTCGATCTCGCAGCAGGGGGCTGTGAGGCTTTCCACGCCTGTGTGGAGATCCGCGTCAAACAGCTGGCGCAGCGTCTGCATGGCGTAGAGGATACCGCCGCGGTCAGCGGCATAGGCCGTAATGGCGTTCGCCGCCACACTCAGCCTATAGCCGTCCTCCGGGAGTGTTTCGTCCTTTAAAAATTTGACGGCGGCATCGTTCTGTGCACAGGCGGCCGGCGGCGTTTGCAGCGATTTACCGATCAGACTGTTCAAGAACGGCGCCTGCGCCGCAAATGCCGTGTCCATATAGTAACCGGTAGATGCACTCAAAGTGAACCGGCCGGATTTTTCGATTGCCTTCTTGGGTTTTGGAATGATGTTCATGGTGCTTCCTTCCTTTTTGTAAAATCTAAATTATCACGACTGGTTATCGTGACCGGCATGCCCCTTTGCGGCCAACCGGGCGACCCGCGCGTCGTCAATCAGGTTGTGCAACCCCTGCCAGTGGAGCTGCCGCCGGTTAAACCAGAGAGAAAACCCCTTTGCACGGATCTTGCCGGGCATATACTGCTTTTCCGTGGCCGCGTGGCGCATACCGTAGAGCTGCAGTAACCGGTAGAATGGATCCAGCGCGGCGTGAAAACGCGCATAATCCTTGGCGTCCGCCGGGGTCCAGCCGCTCTCCGCGATGGCGCACAGGCGGGGGAAGGTGCAATATTCTGCCTTTTTCATATCAGGCACATATTCCGTCCACAGCGGCCCTTCCACTCCCATCAGGCTTCGGGCCGCCTTTTCGGACAGGCTGTCCGGGACAGGTTCAAAGTCATAGGTCTGCCGCAGGTTATTCCATCCGTACGGGAAATCAAGGTAATAGGGGAAAGCGCTCGACTGAACCGCCGCACGGCCGTTTTCCATCTCACGGTTGAATATACCGCCATTTTGGGATCCCATGCCGCAGAGCTGATAGCTGATCGACCGGTTGAGCAGATCCTTGGGCGGGATGCCATCCCAGCTCCACATCAGGGTGCGAATGCCCTTTTGCGCCAGATAATTGTCCACACGGGACATAAACCAGAGTTGCAGGTCATCCTCTGTTTCGAGGCCGAGCTCCCTCATTTTCCGCCGGCAGTGGGGGCACAGCTTCCAACGCATTTTTACAGCCTCATCCCCGCCCAGATGAATCCACCCGTCCGGGAAGAGCTCCGCTACCTCGTCGAGCACGTCGAAGAGGAATTGGAACGTGCTCTCCTTGCCTGCGCATAAAATATCGTGCTTAACCCCCCAATGGGTGGCCACCGGAAGCTTCCGGTCAAAACACGAGAGTTCCGGATAACATGCGATGGCTGCCTGCATGTGGCCGGGCAGATCAATCTCCGGGATCACCTGTATATACAGGCTGTGGGCATACCGAACGACCTCGCGGATCTCCTCCTGCGTATAAAAGCCGCCGTGCGGGCGAAACCCGAAGTTTGTGTGGCTGCGGCGGGAGCCGTACTCCGTCAGGCGGGGATACTTTTTAATCTCGATGCGCCAGCCCTGATCCTCCGTCAAATGCCAGTGAAAAGTATTGAGCTTTTGCAGCGCCATCCAGTCCAGAAATCGTTTGACCTCTGCCACCGGATAAAAGTAACGCCCCGTATCCAGCATAAATCCACGGTATGGAAAACGCGGCCAGTCCTCGATATGCAGGGCGGCCACCTGCCCGCCATCACTCTGGAGGATCAGCTGCTTGAGCGTCTGCAAGGCATAGAAAGCGCCGCGCGGCCCAGGGGAATCAATGTGTGCCTGACCATCGCAGATTTCCAACGTATAGCTCTCGTCGGCCGGATCGCCGCCCACCCGGATCAGAATATTTTCCGCACCGTGGGGGATATGGCTGAGCGTTAGAAAACGCGTGAAATCCGCCGTCAGGGACGGATCTGTACCGTCAACGGTAAGGCCAAGGCCCGATGTGCAGTCAAGCCCCGCCCTCTCCAAAAAAGTGAACGTGGCCGGTTGTGGGATGATTTTATAGCTGTACATATAAAAACCTCTCAATAGAGCGTAGATAGGCACCCCTATTATAATCGAAAACAACTTGCCGTGCAAGGTTGAAAGCGGAAAATAATTGTGATATGATAAACGGGAAATAAACCTGCCCGCGGGATCGTGCGGCGCGGGGACGGGAGGCTGTCATGGCTGGAAAAACTTCGTTCTACGTAATTACGGATACCCATTATTTTTCCCCCGCGCTGATGACGCCCGGCAAGGCGTTCCGCAACCGGCAGATCAGCGATCAGGTGCTGCTGCTCGAGAGCGGCCCGATCATTGATGCCGCGTTTGAGAAGATCGCGGCGGATCGGGAGACGGACACCGTCCTGCTGCACGGGGACCTCATCAATAACGGCGAGCGGATCAATCATATTGAGTTCCGCCAAAAGCTCGACAGGCTCCGCGCCGCAGGGAAGAAGATCTACATTACCACCGCGACGCACGACTTTGCCACCGGAGCGGGGATGGACAACGGCTTTACCCCGCTGAAATTTGTGGGCGATTCCACGGAGCCGGCTGAGGGCATGCCGCGTGAGGAGCTGCGTACATTCTATGCGGATTACGGGTTCAATCAGGCGTATAGCATCCACGAGCCCTCCATGTCCTATGCCGTCGATCTGGGCGGCGGCGTGCGTCTGCTCGCCCTCAATGACGATGGGAACGGCCGCAGCTTCTGCGGATATTCTGCGGACTGTGTCCAGTGGATTTTGGATCGCGCCCGGGAGGCGCGGGAGGCCGGGGAGCTGGTGATCGCCATGACCCATCACCCCGTGATCGCGCCGGTGCCCGCCTACCCGATGATGAGTGAGCGCAATATGGTAGGCGATTATAAAAAAGTACAGCAGATTTTTGCCGATGCGGGGATTCGGTTCGTCTTTACCGGACACACCCATATGCACGATATCGGCATGGTGCGCAGTGTGGCCGGGAATCCGTTATATGACATTGCCACCGGCGCGCTCGTCGGTTATCCGGTGCCGATGCGAAAGGTGGTCATCGCGGACGGCCGCATGGCGGTCTCCACAGAGCACCCCGGCGCCTTTGAATTCCAGGGACAGCAGTACGATACCCTATCCTACACGCGGGAAAAGATTGATGCCCTTGTTGACCACGCCATTGACGCTGCGCGGGAGGATCACGAGCTGTTCAAGGTGATGGCGGACGGCTTTGGGATTCCCGGGGAGCCGATTGACGAAAACGGTATGATTATTGCGGTTGTGGGGAATGTCCTCAACGAGGCTACGGTTGGTGAGCTCTCTGCCATGCTCGGAAGCCGGGCAGATGTGGAGGAGATCGCCGAGATGCCGGTCAAAGAGATCGTAAAACGCGCCTTCCGCAATCTGTTCGGCGGGGATGAGGATATCACGCCCGAGACGCCGGAGTATCGCGCAATCATGGGGCTGGTGGATGCCGCCCCCGCAGCTGCGGCCAACTTCGGATTTGAGCTGGGAGAGGATCTTATTGGGAAAATCAGGGAGCTCCTCAACGGAATTCTGTACGACGCGCCGCCCGCCGACGACTGCGCCGATCTGCCGCTCCAATAAAGAACAAGAATGACAGGAGGATACATTCATGCAGCCGAGTGATCCGCGTTACCGCCCCGGCACGCCGCCGGGGAACGGTACATACGGCCCCTATCAGCCCGGAGGGGCGCAGGGCCCGTACGGGAATTATTCGTACTACAATCCAGTGCCCCCGTTCAATCCCTACGAGGCCGAGCGGAGACGTGAAAGAGGGCTTGTCCGCAGCGCGGCAAACCGCTTTTACGCGGTGATGATTCTGGCTATCGTTGCAGCCGGCGCAGCTTCCGTCATCTTCTGGGCTCCGGCGCATATCGCGGACTGGATCAATGGGACGTCACGCGCAGAGCTCCAGTTTAATTACGGCTGGGGAATTGTGCTGACGCAGGTGCTGCCGCTCCTGCTTGGCGAGCTGGTGCTCCTGCTGCTGGCCTGGCGCTTTTTGGACGGGGGATTCCGCCCGCGGGAGATCCCGCCGGCATCTGTTGGGCGAAAGGTGGGCATCTCCGCCCTCGGGGGCCTGGCCGGCGCAGGCGCCGGGATGCTGGGGAGTCTCTCGGTCACGCTGGCAGCCCTCCCGCTCTCCCTGCTGGGGATCAATCTGTCTGCGGGCAGCCTGGCCCTCCCCACGCAGACGGGGCCGCGTACTGCAGTGCTGCTCTTCACGCTTTTGCTCTCCCCCGTCTTGGAGGAGCTGATTTTCCGCGGGGTATTCCTGAATAATCTGTGCCGCTATGGCGAGCGGTTCGCCATTGTATCCAGCGCGCTGATGTTTGCGTTCTTTAACTTCCGGTTCGACGGACTGGTGTATTCACTGCTGATCGGGCTGGTGATGGGGTGCCTTGCCGTGCGCATCGGGAATATCTGGCTGGTGGCCGGAGCGCGGGTGCTGTCCGGCCTGCTGATCGCGATGGTTCAGATCAGCCTCAGCGGCAGCGGCGGCTGGTCCGCACCGGGCTGGATGTTTGTGCTGGCCATGATTGTGCTGGCGGCAGGGATGATCCTTGCCTTTGTCTTTACGATTTTTTACCTGATCGCGGCGGGGAACGGCTCCAAGGGCGAGGCCCCCATGATCGGAACATCCCGCAGGATCGGGGCGTCCCTGTCCGGCACGTGCGCCATACTGGGGATCATTCTGTATATTCTGTTCAATTTTTCCCGGATCATCGGCAGCTCCGCGGTGAGCGTGCTGTGAACCCGGCGGACTAAAATCAAGGAGGAATCACCATGTCCATTGCAGTCAGTAAATATGCACAGTCGCAGGAGTACGGTACGGTCTATGCCTATGATATCACCATGGGGGACTTTTCGGCCAAGATCCTCTCCTTCGGCGCTACATGGCAGTCCATGACCGTCCCGGGGAAGGACGGGCGCAGGCGCGATGTGCTGCTCGGGTTTGATACGCTTGAGGGACTTCTCGGCGGCGACTACGAGGGGATGATCGTGGGCCGGTACGCCAACCGCCTCTCCGGCTCCGTGACAATCAACGGGGAAAATTTTGATCTGGAGAAAAATGAGAATGGCGTCACCTGCCTGCACAGCGCAAAGGAGTTTTCCTTTGCCAACTGGGCCAGCCGCACGGTGGGCGAGGATACGGTGGAGCTGATCCACTACAGCCCGGACGGTGCCAGCGGCTTCCCGGGGCGTGTGGAGGCCACCGTCCGCTACACGCTGACGGCTGACGGCGCAATGAAGATCGAGTACCGCGCCGTCAGTGATAAGGATACGGTATTGAACTTCACAAACCACGCATACTTCAACCTCTCCGGCCAGGGCGATATCCTGACCCACACCATGAAAATCAACGCCGCCGCCTATGTGCCGGTGGATAAGCTGGATATCCCATGGGGAGAGATCCGGCCGGTCGAAAATACAGCGTTCGATTTCCGTACGGCAAAACCGCTCGGTCAGGATATGAACGCGCCGGACGAGCAGATCCAGAATGCACGCGGCTATGACCATAACTTCTGCCTGGACGGAGAGGCTGGCACGCTGCGCGAGGCCGCAGTGCTCCGCTCGGAGGAGGACGGCATCACCATGACGGTGCTCACGGACAATCCCGGCATTCAGATGTACACGGGCAACTTTTTGGATATGCCGGGGAAGGGCGGCGTGCACATGGGCGCCTATGCCGGTGTAGCGCTGGAGACGCAGTACTATCCCGACACGCCCAACCGCCCGGAGTTCCCGCAGTGTACATTTAAGGCCGGGGAGGAGTACCATTCCGTCACGGAGTACCGTTTTTCCGTAGATAAGTAGGAGAAAATGACCGTGAATCTGAAAACGGACCGTACGTTTGGTGTTCCCGAGCCCGGCCGGAGGTATCGCGATCGGGTGGGGGCCTATCTCGTCACGGAGCATGCGGGACATATCGCGCTGATCCAAACACCAAAGGGATATTTTCTGCCCGGCGGAGGAATGGAACCCGGCGAGAGCGCGGAGACCTGTATCCGCAGAGAGATCCTGGAGGAGCTTGGCTATACCGTCCGGATAGATGAAGTGCTTGGCACAGCGGACATGTATGTGCGGCATGAGACGATCGGTTGGTTTCATCCCGTCCAGTACTACTTGCGGGGGGAACTGATTCATAAGGTTTCCGTGCCGATCGAAGAAGATCACAAGATGGTGTGGCGGCCGGCCATAGAGGCAGAAAACCTGCTTTTTCCTGAATGTCAGCGATGGGCTGTTGCCTGCTATATCAAACGGAAATAGACAGAACAAAGAGCATCTCGGCCTGTTATCGCCGGGATGCCTTTTCGCATAGATATTGTATGCGTGCTGGAAAATAAAGACTTCGGCTCAGTAAAGCACCAATCTGTTCAGGGAGGGCGGCAAAAGTGAAAAAGGCGATCTCAACGCTGCTTGTTCTGCTGGCGATGGTTTTGATCTTCCTGTTCTCGGCACAGCCTGGGGACAGCTCGGACGAGACGAGCCTCTCAGTCGGCGGGCTGATTGGGAAAATTTTTGTCTCCGATTTTTCGGTGTGGACACCGGAGGAGCAGTTCGAATTCGCGGAGCGGATCAACCATCCCGTGCGCAAGCTGGCCCACGCGACGGAGTATGCGGCCCTCGGTGTTTTGATGACGGTTATGTTTGGTGCGTATGGCATACGGGGCTGGCGGAGATTCGGTATCAGCTGGGCCTGTACGGTGCTGTATGCGGGCACGGACGAGTTTCACCAGCTGTTTGTACCCGGCCGGAGCGGGCAGCTGGGAGATGTTGTAATTGACGCTGTTGGCGCGCTGGCGGGCATTCTGCTCTGTCTGCTCGCCGGAGCCGTATGGCTGCGTTTTAAAAACCGGCGTGCCGCCCGCCCCAACCATAAAAAAACCGCACCCGGAGCTCTTCCCCGGGTGCGGTTTTTGATTTTTGGGGATCAGATAAGCTTTGGGGTCTGCTCATTGTTCAAAATGTGGCGGGCATAGCAGGCGCAGGACTGCTTGTAATAGGGATAGACATAGAGGATCGGAAAAATAAAAATACAGCTGGCGATCCAGGGGAAAAAGCTGAACTTCATCTTGGCCGTATTGCCGCGCATCATACAGGCGTCCATGATCCGCGCGCTCTCCCGCAGTGCGTCCCGTACCCGAAGCTGTGGATCGTCCGCGATCAGATACGGCGTGAGGAAAAAACGCTGCAAAAAGAGCGTGGTAAATCCGACGCCGGCGATCCAGAGCGCGCCGGCGGCACATCCGAGGATCACAAGTGTATAGACAGAGGTCCCCCTACTGTAAAGTGCGAGGGCGATCCCCGTACATACGAGCGCCGGGGCCAGGAAGAGGAGTGCCGAGGAGATCCGCACCACCCACCGCATCAGATACAGGGTGACGGCACGGCCCATCCGCCTGTACCAGCAAAAGGCGTAGGTGAAGGGACGGTATTCCCGCGCGCTGCGCTGCCAGTACCAGGCGTCCCGTCCGAGGAGAAGAGGCGGCAGGATGAGCAGAGAGAGTAGCGCCAGCACAAAGAGGATGACTGGCGCAGCGTACCGCCACCCGTCCGAAGAGAAAAAGCCCGGCAGGAGCTGGGTAAGCCTCCCAGAAGAGGCGGTGAAGAGTCCCGCGGCCCTCAGCAGCATGGAGAAGCAGGAGGGGATGACCAGCAGCAGGAAAGCCTTGCCGCCGTTGCCGATGAGCAGGGATTTGGCCCGTACCTTTAGATGGGCGCGCGTATGTGACATGGAAAACACCTCCGTCCATAGCATGGACAAAAATCAGGCGCTTCAAACAAAAAATAAGATTCCACACGCGATTTTCTACGGATGAGGGGGCACAAAACACGAAAAAGCCCGTCGGAATGCTCCGACGGGTCGCTGGTTTGTATAAATTTCTCAGGAGAGATGTGCGGAATGGTAGAGCAGGGGGGAGTAGACGAAATTGGAGCGGCTTTCCAAGCCGGTCAGAATTTTGCGCCACTGGACGGGTGTCTCCAGGTAAAAGTCTGCCAGCTGCCGGATGGCCGGCTGGTTTTCCTCCTCTGTGGCGTCATAGACGGCGGCCACGGCAAACCCGGCGCCTTTGGCTGTCCGGATGGCGTGGTATGCGTCCTCAAACACGAGGGTCTCCTCAAGTGGAGTCTCCATGTAGCTGCGCACATAGTTGTATATATAAGGGCTGTTTTTATCCGTATGGAGCTCTGAACAGGTGAATACAAAGTCCAGATAGTCATAGATCCCTGTACGGATCAGCGCGGGCTCCACAATGGCGCGGTCAGACGCCGTAGCCAGGCACATGCGGACACCGCTCTCCTTCAGGCCCAGTATCATCTCCGTGACTCCGGGCTTGAGTTCAAAGGTGTTCCGGTACATCTCCTCGACCAGGCCGTTCATCCCCGCCTGGATTTCCTCCGCCGCCTGCGGAAGGCGGTACTCCTCGCGGATCATTCGGGAGGCGTCCGCCAGACTCATGCGGAAAATCCGTGCGTCAATATCGTCCTTCGGGGTGACGCCCTGCGCCTTAAGATAGCGGGAGGCAACCGTCGTCCAAGCCCACATGGAGTCAAGGAGTGTGCCGTCAAAGTCAAAGATTGCACCGCGGATGTTTTTCATAAATAAAAGCTTCCCCTCAGCCGGCTTATACGGCCATTTTTAAAATTTAAATTACCTTTCACGGGTGAGTATAGCACATCGGTACCACCTTTTAAAGAGATTTCACGAAATCTTGAGCGGAATTGCTGTTTTCCACATTTATTCTCCCCCTGCGGTACGAGTTTTTGAGCGCTTTGGTTGGCGCGGCTATTACCACAATTCCATTATATAAAATGTAATCAAAATGGTGACTTGAAAGTCGGAGAACAGTAGAGACAAAAGGCGATTAAAAAACACAAAAAGTCTATATGTTTATCCGATTTTTCTCTTCATTTGGAAAAGCGACGCATAACCTTGGGATTTTTTTCTGACATTCACGGATTTCAGCGTCATCAGGTAAGGAGGAAATGGCACCTTTTCGGGAGGCGGTCATAGCGCCCGCGGCATTTGCATAATCAATACAGTCTGAAATCTGCTCAATACTGATGGACTCAGCTGTGGCATTCAGCGCCAGTATGCGGTGTAAGAATGCTCCAAGAAAAGAATCGCCGCATGCTGTGGTATCTTGTACTTTCGTGTGGTAGGTATCCAAGTGATCGATATGACTATGCGTGTAATAGGTACAGCCTGCCGCCCCTTTGGTGACCAGAAGGAGCCGGGCCGGAGTCTGGTCAAAGACCATGCGTGCCGCATCTCGCTCTGACTGACATTCAGTCAAAAAGGCAAGTTCCTCATCGCTAAGTTTAATAATATCGGCGTATTCCATTCCTATCAAGGAAATCTTTTTTGCCGATTCCAGATCTCCCTCCCACAGGGGGAATCTGAGATTTGGATCATAGACTTTTACCACCTTTTGACCGTCCAACATATTTAGCGTATTAAATAGCGTGCTCCGGGCCGGATCTTTCGTCAGGCTTACGCCGCCATACACAAATATGCGCGCATTTTTAATAGCCGAAAGCGGGATATCCTCGGGGCACAGCAGCATATCAGCTCCCGGTTTGCGGTAGAAAGAAAAATTGCGGTTTCCGCTTTGATCCAGTGTCACGAATGCGATTGTTGTGTGTGCCTGATTTGTCGTTTTTATATATTGTGTATCAACACCTATTGAACCGATATAAGCGCGCAGCCAGTCTCCAAAATAATCCTGCCCGACCATAGAAATCAATGCACATTTTTGTCCCAGTTTTGACGCTTGGGCCAATACATTGCATGGGGCGCCTCCGGCCGAGCCCTGAAACGCGAGCGGATCGCCCTGATTGAGCATGTCGATAAGACATTCGCCAAAAGCAATAATATCCATATTGATCTCCTCAATTCTCGTGAAAAACACTGTACAATAAGATCTCCCGTGTGGGAGCATCCGGATGAGCGATCCGTTTCAGAATCTGCTCGCCCGCCATGGCCCCCATCGTACCTGTGGGCTGCTCAATTACATGCATCCCGCGGAATAGCTCGCGGTACTCTGGGGAGTCCAGAAAGGTCACAACTTCATATCGGTCCGGATAGTGATTCAGTACGCATAGTGACTGCATACATGTACGCGAGTTACCAAAAAAGAGTGCCGTGCAGCCATTTTCGATTAGTTCCTCACATAGTGGCACTGGATTGCTGTTTTCTATGGACAAATTTCGGACGAGGGCTTTATCGGGTGAAAGGCCATGGTCGCTGACAGCCCGAAAGTATGCGTCATATCGATTTTGAGTAGTGCTCAGGTGGGGGAGACCGAAGATGCATCCAATCTTTTCGTGTCCTTTTTGCAGAAGATATTCAACGCTCTCATAGATTGCCCGATAGGAGACGGTCTCCACCAGGTCCGCGCAGTTGTTCTTTAAACGGCGGTCAACAAAAACGACGGGGAAATTCTTGGGCAGATAGTCCGATAACTCCTGGGAATCCCCAACGGAGGAGGCGATGATTACCCCGTCAACAATTCCGGTGCATAGTGACTGCAGGACGCTCTGCTCTTTTTCTCCACTCTCACAGGTGTTGACTACCATGAGATGATACCCCTTTTTTGCAATTTCCCGCTCAATGGAGTCAATCATCGTAGCAAAAAACAGGTTGGAAATATCCGGGACAAGGAAGCCGATCATTCTTTTGTTCCCTGTTTTCAGGCTACGAGCGGAACTGTTTGGTGTATAATTCAGTTCCCGGATCGCCCGCTGAACCCGATCGGCCGTCTCCTTCCTGACGGGGCGGGAGCCGTTGATTACGTGGGATACCGTTGCGATGGACACGCCTGCGAGGGCAGCGACATCCGTGATTTTTGCACCCATTTAAAACCTCCAAAAATTAAACGTTTAAATTATTATAGAAAAAAGCAGGGGGTTTGTCAACGGACGTTTCCACAACTATGAGGAGATGCTTTTGTATAAACAGACCAAAAACATTTTTAAATAATCATAAATATTGAAAATTATATTGATTTTGCGTTAATATCGATACAGGTAAACGTTTACTATTTCTTTCGGCTATCACCTATCAATTTTCTCAGGAGGAGGAAAAGCAATGAAACTAAGCTCTCGCCAAAAAAGTTTTGTGGCGCTGGCGGTATGTCTGGCCATCTGTTTGGTCAGCCTGATCGCCTCAAATTTAACAGTGACCAACCTGGGTAAGGTTGAAATCAATAATCTGAATGTCTCCCTCCCCACGGGAGAGACGGTGCGGGTGCTGGAGTACCGGCCCTCCAACGCCACTACAGAGACACCAGCACCCGCCATCGTCTTTAGCCATGGAAATGACAACACTGCGGAAACATATCAAAACTACGCACTGGAGCTGTCCAGGCGCGGGTTTGTCGTATTTGCCCCGGACCTGACCTCGGCCGGTCTGTCCTCCCCTGTGGAGAGCGACCAGACGATCGGTTACAGTATGTATGATCTGGTGGAATACCTCTATGGGACGCTGGATTACGTAGATAACAGCCGTATTGGTATCACTGGATATTCCAAAGGCGGTGTTAACGTAATGGACACGATGAATGCCTATGGCCGTGAACAGCGCGAACATCCTGATACCTATCAGCAGCGCGTCTCCGCCGCCTTTGTCATGGCCCCTAAGTGGGACAGCATGGAGGACTTTGCCACGGGTATCAATGTCGGTTTGGATGTTGGTATGTTCGATCCATACTCCAGACTATCCTTTGCTCCGGTGGAGGGGCATTTCCCTGGAGATCTGTCCGTAAAGACGGAGATCAAGGAATTCATCAATCAGGGCGTTCCTGGCACTTTTACCCAGGAGCAGCTGACCGATCCCAACACCGCTGTTCAGATCGGTCATGTATATGGCAGCTATGACAACGGCACCGGACGAGTGGTGTATAACGCTAAGGATTCCACACATGGACTCGGTTCTGTGAGCAGTTCCTTCATCCGTGAATGCGTTCAGTTTTTCACAGATACGCTCGGCGCACCTGTCGCAATTCCGGCAGACAGCCAAGTGTGGGGATGGAATTTTGCCTTCTCTGCGCTGGGGATTATCGCAGTACTCACCATGATTGTACCACTGTGTATCCTGCTCGCCAACCTGTCGTTCTTTAAGCCAATGATTCAGCCGGTCGGGGAACCCTGCGCACAGCTGAAAACCGTTAAGGATAAAGTGATCTTTATTGTTGTATCATTGGGCGTGGCATTCCTCTCCCCGCTGATTGCACCTAAGATGTTCGGCCTGGCGAACAAAATTTTTGTTCTTGACGGCCACGCCGGTGTGAGCCGATGGTTCCTGTTGGGTGGGATGGCAAACAGCGTTCTGACGTGGACAACGGCGTTTGCACTGATCAACCTTGCCGTATTCCTGATCTTCTACTTTGTGATCCATCGCAGGAACGGCCTTCGCATGAAAGATTTTGGTGCACGGATCACACTCCCGAATATAGGCCGCACAATCCTGCTGGCTACTCTGGTATTTGTGCTGTGCTATCTGGTGGCATGCTTTGGTGCCTATGTCTTCCAAGTGGGGTTCCGGTTGGTGGATATGTCCTGGCAGTTTACGTCGCTTTCCAAGCTGGGGCTGTGCCTGCGATATGTCCCGTTCTATATCTTCTTCTGGTGTGTCAATTCGCTGATTATGAACGGCTGTAATCGGTTCAAGGGAATGAAGGAGAGCGTCAATCTTATCCTGTGCATTGGATGCAATATTATTGGACTGGTGGTTATTGTAATCATCTACTATGCCACCATGTTTACCACCGGAGCCGGACTGGGAGAGTTCTCGGATTGGAAGGCCTATATGGCAATGCTGTACATGATACTTACCATGACGATCGGTACTATTGTCAACCGCAGGGTGTATTTAAAGACAGGGAACATCTATCTGGGGCCGGTGGCCTATGCCACAGTGCTTACCATTATGAATTATGCGACTTATATGATTCCTGATTTCCTGTATTGATTCTCCCCATTCCCGGCGAATATAAGGCGCACTGCAAATCTTTGCAGTGCGCCTTTGTGCTGCGATGAACAATTGGGGTTTGGTCCGCCTAATCGGCTTATCTCCTGTATTTTTCCACAATGGCCTTCATCTCGTCCATTTTCTTCTCCATATCCGCCACAAGGGCAAACTGGGTTCGGCAACGGTCGAGGTTGTGATCCGGATAATTGGTGTGGAAGTAGGTGTCCCCGTCCAAGTAATCGGTCAAGAAACGCATGCCGCACTCAAACGTAAGCAGCTTGGCGGAGAAGGGGAGGTACTCGATCTCCGTCGTGGTCAGGCTCTCCCCCGTGGACTCCAGATAGCCGCGGACGTAGTTTTCAAACAGGTTCAAGTCCAGCCACACCTTGGAGAGATCCTTCTCATCCTCGGCAGCGTGGTTAGCGCCGAAGCGGATGCTGTCACCAAAATCGTACAGGGACAGGCCTGGCATGACGGTGTCCAGATCAATCACGCAGATGCCCTTGTTCGTATGATTGTCAAACATGACGTTATTGAGCTTGGTATCATTGTGCGTCACGCGCAGGGGCAGCCTGCCGGCCGCGAGAAGATCGACAAGGACATGGGAATCTGCCTCGCGTGCTTGGGCAAAGGCGATCTCAGCCGCCACATTGCCCTTGCGGCCGGATTTGTTCTCGGCGATGGCCTTTTGCAGGTTTTCAAAGCGCTTGGCCGTGTTGTGAAAGTCGGGCAGGATCTCGTGCAGCTTTTCGCTCGGATAGTCCGCCAGCCTGCGCTGGAAATCGCCGAACGCGCGCGCAGCGTTGTAAAAGACGGTCGGGTTCTCAATCTGCTGGCAGGTGTATGCCTCCGTGATGAACTTGTACATACGGTAGCACTCGTCCGCCTCGTTTCGGTAGTAGGGCTTTCCCTCCACGGTCTTGATGACATTGAGGGTCTCGCGGTCCGGGTCCCCCCCATGCTCAAGAATATAGGCGCGCAGGTGCTCTGTCACACCCAGAATGTTCTCCATCAGCGCGTCCGGATCCCTGAAGGTATCCGTGTTGATCTTCTGGAGCAGGTACGGTGTACGGATCCCTCCATCCTCAAAGACGATCTTATAGGTGTAGTTGATATGGCCGTCATGGATCTGATTGTACTCAGAGAATGTGCCCCTCAGGCCGAAGTTTTTCTGGATTTCCGCGGCATTAAAAGGAGTATTCAAGTGCTTCACAAACCTTTCAAACAATATTCGATGGGCGCCCGCTGCTCACAGCAGGACGATATCGGCAAAGCAGTTCGGGTTGTGGAACCCGGGCGGCAGAGTGGTGACCGGTGCGAATGCGCCGTAATGCGGGTGGGCCGTCCGATCCCCACATTTAAAGAAATTTCCGCGCATGGTGCGTGCCTGCGTATGATAGGCATCCCCATACAGCGCACGCAAAAAGTCCTCTCCCAGCACCACGGTGATGCCCCATCCGCCGTCCTCCCGGTAGGCGGACACCTCCGGTGAGAGATCGGTCAGCTCCCGCACCCAGCGGCGGTTTTCACGCGCCGGGCCAAACTGGCAGAGGAATACGGCACTCGGGTTGACCTCTACGTTAATATAACAGTCGGAGAGTTCCGGACAAGGGTTTAGAAACAGCTCCAGACAGCTGTCTTCACAGACGGGATCATCCCGCTGTGTATGTACGGCGCGCAGCTGTGTCTCTGCGGAAAAGGCGCGGTAGTAGATCCCTCCGTTGCGTACGGCGCACAGCCTCCCCACGGATATGGGGCGGTATGGGTGCTCCCCCTCCCAGTGGAAGGAGGCAATCCGGGCGGCCGGAGCCGTCTCAAAACAGGGGCCGTCCTCATAAAGAGGCGCCGTGTAGACAGGGCCCAGTTGCATCGTTTATCCCACCTGTAGTCAAGAATTGAACCTCACCTATTATATCGGCTTTGCCATTTTTAGTAAAGGGATTTTTTGAAAAAAATCACCTGAACCCGACGGATGCTTGTAATCAATCGTAAATGATGATACAATCTAAACGCAATCTTTTACAGGGAAAGCGGTGAGCGGCATGCAGACGCAGTTTCTGCCCAAGGACCCGGCGTGGAAAATTTTTGAAAACTACAGGAATCCCGTGACCTACCGTCCGGGGGAGATCGTCTATCTCCAGGGGGACACCCCGGCAGAGTTCTACTATCTGGTCAGCGGGCGCGTGACCATTTTTATGACCTCGGAGAGCGGGGCGCAGCGCACCCTGACGGTAAAGGAGAGCGGGAACATCTTCGGCGAGGCGTCCTTTTTTGACGGGCTGGACCGCGTATCCAGCGCCAGCGCGGACACAGAGTGCCGAATCATCGCCATTGACAACGCGCTCCTCACGGAGTGCTTCAGCCGGGAGCCGCAGCTCGCCGTGACGATGCTGCGCTACTTGGGCCGTACGGTGCGGATGCTCTCCAATCAGCTGGATACGGTCAGCTTTTTGCCGGCCAATAAGCGGATTGCGCGGGTACTGCTCGACTACGATGAGATTAATCCGGGTAGGCCTATCAACTGCACACAGGAGGAGCTCGGGAATATGACGGGGTCCTCCCGCGTGACGGTCAGCCGGGCGCTCAACGATTTTGCCCACCGGGGGCTGATCGAGATCCGCTACCGCCGCATCTGCGTTACGGATCGCGACGGACTGACAGCCTATGCACTGGAGAGTGCGGAGGAGTAGGGGCGCACTCAGAGCGTCCCGTCGGCAAAGGCGCGTGCAAACCAGACGTCCGGCACTTCAAAGGTTTTTCCGTTGAGATATTCGAGCGGGCCGGCGTCCGTTGTGAAACGGAAGACCAGCTTATAGGAGTACAGGCACTGCTTTTTATAGCCGTACTTTTTATTGAGCTTATTGGAGCCGTACTTCCCATCCCCAAGGAGCGGGTGGCCGATGCTGGCAAAGTGGGCGCGGATCTGGTGCGTGCGCCCAGTGAGCAGGTCTACCTCCAGCAGGCTGAGACCGTCCCGCTCGCCCAGTACGCGATACTGCGTGCGGATCGTACGCGCGCCGGGGCACGGATGCGTCAGCACCCGGACTGTCTTTTTGACCTCGTCCTTGAGTAGATAGCCCTCCAGCATCCCCTCCCTCTGCGCCAATGTTCCATGGACAATGCACAGGTAATACTTGCTCAGCTCTCGGTCCTTCATCTTCTGGTTGAGGATGCGCAGGGCAGGGGCGTTCTTGGCCGCAATCACGATACCGCCGGTGTTCCGGTCGATCCGGTTGACAAGCGCGGGGGCAAAGGCGTTTTCCGCCGCGGGGTCATACGCGCCCTTTTCGTATAAATACCGCTGAACACGGGCAATCAGATTGTCTCCGTACTCGCCATCGCCCGCGTGGGAGAGAAGGCCGGCTTTCTTATCCAGCAGGAGGATGTTGTCATCCTCATAGAGAATATCCAGATTTTTGGAGGCGGAGAGGAAGTCATACCGCTCCGGTGCGGGACGGAAAAACTCGTCGTTGATGTACAGCTCCACCTTACACCCCTCGGGCAGGCGGGTGGAGATCTGGGCACGCCTGCCGTCCACCTTGATGCGCTTGATGCGGATGTATTTGTACATCAGCGCCTGCGGGAGCAGGGGCGCCGCCTTGGAGATAAACTTGTCCAGACGCTGCCCGGCGTCATTCGGGCCGATGATAAAGCTTTTCACGGGGCACCTCACTGTCCATATTGAATTATAAATTACTGCTATTATATTACTATCCCCTCCCGCCAAAGTCAAATTCCAAAGCGGGATGGGGCCGCACAGCCGGAGAGAAAGGGGAACGGAAGCATGGCATCCAAAAACAGCGCCCCGGAGGGGCTCCACCGGAATCACCGCCAGCGCCTGAAAAACCGCTATCTGCTGGAGGGCCTGTCCGGTTTTGAGCCGCACAACATTCTGGAGCTGCTGCTGTTCTATACGATCCCGCAGAAGGATACAAACGAGCTCGCCCACCTCCTGCTCAACCGGTTTGGGTCCCTCTCCGGCGTGTTTGACGCGCCGGTTGCGGAACTGGTGAAGGTTCCCGGGATCGGGCTGCACACGGCGACGCTCATCCGCTTGATCCCGGATCTGTGGAGCGCCTATGAGCGGGATCGCAGCCGGATACCCCGGCAGAAGGTGAATTCCACTGCCCGCGCGGCGGAGATCCTCGCGCCGCATTTCATCGGGCGGACAACGGAGGCCGTCTTTGCCATGGCGATGGATTCAAGCGGCGGGCTCATCGGGACCCAGCTTGTCGCGGAGGGATCCCCGGGGCGCGCGCTGATTGATGTGCGCCGCATCTGTGAGTGGGCGATCGAGGTCAGGGCGGCCAATATCGTGCTCGCCCACAACCATCCGGGCAGCAATCACTGCTATCCCTCCGGGGATGACTGCAATGCTACCGCGCGCGTTGCCGCTATCCTCAAGGGGCTGGATGTCTGCCTGCAGGATCATCTGATCTTCTGCGGCGGAGAATATCTCTCCATGGCGGACAATGTCGCCTTTGCCGCTTGTCTGGACGGGCGGCAGACGCGGGAGCTCACCATCCAGAAACGCCTGATTATCAAAAAAATTCCGCCGCTGTCCCGCGGGGACTGACTGCGCCGGCAGGGGAAGCGCCCTGCCCCGGATGAGCCGCACCCGGGGCATTTTTCTGGTGTAATTTTCCGCTTACCTGCTATGAGAATTAAAAATAGAACAAAAGTTTGAAAAACTACCGTATTTGTGGTATACTAGGACAGGTTCCTGTACAATACTTCATCAGGGAGGGAGGATGCCGATGGACTACTTTAAGCTCGTATCCAATTATCAGCCCACGGGTGATCAGCCGGAGGCGATTGAATCCCTTGTGCGGGGCGTACGGGCCGGCGATCTGGAGCAGACGCTTATGGGCGTGACCGGCTCCGGCAAGACATTCACCATGGCCAACGTCATTGCACAGCTCAACCGCCCCACGCTCGTGCTCGCACACAATAAGACACTCGCGGCCCAGCTCTGCTCGGAGTTCCGGGAATTTTTCCCCGAAAACGCAGTGGAATATTTTGTGAGTTATTACGATTATTATCAGCCGGAGGCGTACGTCCCCACGACGGACACTTATATTGAAAAAGATTCAGCCATCAATGATGAGATCGACAAGCTGCGCCACTCCGCCACCTCGGCGCTGTCCGAGCGGCGGGATGTCATCATCGTGGCGAGTGTGTCGTGCATCTATTCCCTCGGCGACCCGATTGACTACCGCAACATGGTCATCTCCCTGCGCCCGGGGATGGAGAAGGGCCGGGACGAGGTGATCAAAAAGCTCGTTGAGATCCAGTACGACCGCAATGATGTCAACTTTACCCGCAACAAGTTCCGCGTGCGCGGGGATGTGGTGGAAATCTTCCCGGCGTATTCCAGCGACTCCGCGATCCGCGTGGAATTTTTCGGCGACGAGATTGACCGCATCAGCGAGATCAACGCCCTCACCGGCGAGGTCAAAAGTGTTGTCAACCACGCGGCGATTTACCCGGCCTCCCACTATGTGGTGGAGCCGGAGAAGATGAAAATCGCCATCCAGAAGATCCGGGAGGAGATGGAGGAGCGCGTCAAACACTTTGAAAAGCGCGGCCGATTATTGGAGGCGCAGCGCATCCGCCAGCGTACGGAGTACGATATTGAGATGCTTCAGGAGACGGGCTTCTGCAAGGGGATTGAGAACTACTCCGCCGTCATGTCCGGCCGTGGACCGGGAGAGCCGCCGTTCACGCTCCTCAACTACTTCCCCGATGATTTTCTGCTGTTTGTGGACGAGTCCCATGTGACGCTCCCGCAGGTGCGCGCCATGTATGCGGGGGACCGCGCACGCAAGGACACGCTGGTGGAGTACGGCTTCCGCCTGCCGTCGGCCTACGATAACCGGCCGCTGACCTTTGATGAGTTTTATGAGCGCGTGGGGCAGAAGATTTTCGTCAGCGCCACGCCCGGCGAGTTTGAGCGCAGCAAGAGTGCCAACATTGTGGAGCAGGTCATCCGGCCCACCGGCCTGCTCGACCCGATGATCACTGTCAAGCCCACGGAGGGCCAAATTGATGATATCATTTCCCAGATTAATATCCGCACTCAGCGGGGGGAGCGCGTGCTCATCACCACCCTCACCAAGAAGATGGCCGAGGACCTGACCGATTACCTGACGGATGCCGGCATCAAGGTGCGCTACATGCACCATGATATTGATACCATTGAGCGTATGGAGATTATCCGCGGCCTGCGGACCGGGGAGTTCGACGTGCTCGTGGGCATTAACCTGCTGCGTGAGGGGCTCGATATCCCGGAGGTGTCGCTCGTGGCGATCCTGGACGCGGACAAGGAGGGGTTCCTGCGGTCTGAGACATCGCTCGTACAGACGATTGGGCGCGCGGCGCGCAACGCCAACGGTGAGGTGATCATGTACGCGGACAGCGTCACTCCGTCCATGGAGCGGGCCATCCGCGAGACCTTCCGCCGCCGTGAAAAACAGGAGAATTATAACAGGGAACACGGCATCACGCCCAAAACGATTGTCAAGGGCGTCCGAGACGTGATCGAGATCACCTCCAAGCCGAAGGCGCGCTCCCTGAAGATCCAAAACATGCCCAAGCGCGAGCGGGAGCAGCTGATTGAGCAGATGACGCGCGAGATGAAGGAGGCGGCCAAAATGCTTGAATTTGAGCACGCGGCCTTTCTGCGCGATGAGATCGCCAAGCTCAAGGGCGAGAAATAGAAAGGAGCCTTTATGCCTCAAAAGGATTTAGTGGTCAAGGGTGCGCGTGAGCACAACCTGAAAAATATTGATGTCACCGTCCCGCGGGACAAGCTGGTGGTCTTCACGGGCCTGTCGGGCTCGGGAAAGTCGTCACTGGCATTTGATACCATTTACGCGGAGGGGCAGCGGCGGTATGTGGAGTCCCTCTCCTCCTATGCCCGCCAATTCCTCGGGCAGATGGAAAAGCCGGATGTGGATTCTATCGACGGCCTCTCCCCCGCGATCTCGATCGAACAGAAGACGACCTCTAAAAACCCGCGTTCCACCGTGGGAACGGTCACGGAAATCTACGACTACATGCGCCTGCTCTATGCGCGCATCGGCATCCCGCACTGCCCCATTTGTGGGCGGGAGATCCGTCGCCAAACAATCGACAAGATCGTGGACCGGATCCTCGCGCTGCCCGAGCGCACAAAGATCCAGGTGCTTGCGCCGGTCGTCAAGGGACGCAAGGGCGAGCACATCAAGGAGCTTGATGCCGCGCGCAAATCGGGCTTTGTCCGCGTGCGGATCGACGGCAGCATCTATGATCTGTCCGAGAGCATCAGCATGGATAAGAACAAAAAGCACAACATCGAGATCGTCGTGGACCGTCTGATCATCAAGGAGGGGATCAATACCCGTCTGACCGACTCCGTGGAGACGGCGTGTTCCCTCTCAGGAGGCACCGTCATTATCGACACCGGCGAAGAGGGCGGGGACCTGCTCTTCTCCCAGAATTACGCCTGCCCGGAGCACGGCGCGAGCATCGACGAGCTCAACCCGCGCATGTTCTCTTTCAACAACCCCTTTGGCGCGTGCCCCAAGTGCACGGGCCTGGGGATGTTTATGAAAATTGATCCGGAACTGATCGTCCCGAATAAGCGGCTCACCATCAATCAGGGCGCCATCCGGGCGCCGGGCTGGGCCATTGCGGACGGCAGCACCATCGCTGGCATGTACTTTAAAGGGCTGGCGGAACACTATGGCTTCTCGCTGGACGTACCGGTCAAGGATCTGCCCGACGGCGCGCTGGGCGTCATCCTGTTCGGCACGGGGGGCGAAAAAATCAAGCTCACCCGTACCAGCGCATTTGGCGCAGGATCGTATACAGCCGCGTTTGAGGGCGTGATTCCCAATCTGGAGCGGCGGTACAAGGAGAGCGCAAGCGAGTACTCCCGGCAGGAGATTGAGCAGTTCATGGGCAGCGTCAAGTGCCCGGAGTGCCACGGCGCGCGGCTGAAAAAGGAATCCCTCTGCGTCACCGTGGGGGGCAAGAGCATCAATGAGCTGGCAGACATGTCCGTCGTAAAGCTGATCGCATTCCTGGAGCAGCTGAAGCTGACCGAGCGTGAGGAGATGATCGCGCGCCTGATTTTAAAGGAGATCCGGGAACGCCTGAAGTTCCTGGACAGTGTCGGCCTCGGTTATCTGACGCTCTCACGCGCCTCCGGGACACTCTCCGGCGGTGAGAGCCAGCGCATCCGCCTGGCGACGCAGATCGGCTCCTCCCTGATGGGGGTGCTCTACATTCTCGATGAGCCGAGTATCGGCCTGCACCAGCGCGATAACGATAAGCTCCTCGCCACGCTCAAGCACCTGCGCGATCTGGGGAATACGCTGATCGTCGTCGAACACGATGAGGATACGATGTATGCGGCGGACTACATCGTGGATATCGGCCCCGGTGCGGGCATCCACGGCGGGCATGTGGTGTGTGCCGGCACGGTGGACGAGATCAAGGCGTGCAAAGAATCCATCACCGGGCAGTACCTGAGCGGGACAAAAAAGATCCCCGTCCCGGAAAAGCGGCGCCCCGGCAACGGCAAAAAGCTCGTGATCCGCCGCGCGCGGGAAAACAACCTGAAGAATATCGATGTGGAAATTCCGCTTGGGGAGTTCGTCTGCGTGACGGGCGTATCCGGCTCCGGGAAATCATCGCTTGTCAATGAGATTTTATATAAAAAGCTGGCGGCGGAGCTCAACGGCGCCAAGAGCTATGCCGGCGCGCACGATGCGATTGAGGGAGTCGACCAGCTTGACAAGGTGATCGATATCGATCAGTCCCCCATCGGGCGCACACCCCGCTCCAACCCGGCCACATATACGGGCGTGTTCACGGATATCCGCGAGCTCTTCGCCCAGACGCCGGATGCCAAGATGCGCGGATATAAATCCAATCGTTTTTCCTTTAACGTCAAGGGCGGCCGGTGTGAGGCCTGCCAGGGCGACGGCATTGTGAAAATTGAGATGCACTTTTTGCCCGATATCTATGTCCCGTGTGACGTGTGCAAGGGCGCGCGCTACAACCGTGAGACGCTGGAGGTTCAGTACAAGGGTAAGAACATCTACGATGTGCTGGAGATGACCGTGGAGGAGGGCATGGCGTTTTTTTCCTCCGTGCCCAAGATCCACCGTAAGCTCAAAACGCTCTTTGACGTCGGGCTGGGATATGTGAAGATCGGCCAGCCGGCCACCACGCTCTCCGGCGGTGAGGCGCAGCGGGTCAAGCTCTCCACGGAGCTGTCCAAGCGCGCCACGGGCCGCACCATCTATATCCTCGATGAGCCGACGACCGGCCTGCACACGGCGGATGTCCACCGCCTGATCGATGTGCTCCAGCAGCTTGTAGACGCGGGGAACACGGTGGTGGTCATTGAGCACAATCTGGATGTCATCAAGACGGCCGATCACATCATTGACCTCGGGCCCGAGGGTGGGGACGGCGGCGGAATGGTCGTCGCCACCGGGACACCGGAGGAGGTCGCGGCGTGCGCGTCCTCTTACACGGGCCAATATCTCAAAAAGTATCTGTAAACCGGTTTGGATCGTCTGTTCCCTCAGGCGATCCGCGCCGCTTTGGAAAGGATGCGATCGGCGATGAAAAAAACAGTCGCCGCCTGTCTGGCTGTACTGTTCCTGTGCCTGGCAGGGTGCGCTGATTCGGAGGAGGAGGTATCTATCAATCTCCAGCAGACGGGGCTGTCCGGTGTGATGACGCTGCTCGAGGAACAGATTGAATCGACCCGGCCGGCGCTGTACCGCCTGATCTCCTTCAGCGGTGATATTGATTCTAACGCCGTGCTGGGTGACTTTCTGCTGACGGTGGAGGGGTACGACGCCGGCGAGGCATCGCTCGGCGTGTTCGGACTGCAGCGAACGGGGGAAGCGCTCCTCTACACATCACCGAAGGAGAACGGTACGGACGCCGCCCCCTACAACGCAAATACGGACGCCTCCTATATCAGCAGCCAGATCAGCCAGCTCCCCCTCGTAAGCCAGCTGGATGCACTGAATGCCGAACAGGGGCGGGTCAACTATCATGGATCAGCCCGGAGCGCTGTCGGGGACCCGGTGATCGACGGTCGGTCCGGCGGGGATTTCCCGGTACTGACGGCTGATGAATATCAGAAAGGTACGGGTGGGCTTGGGGATGGGAAAACCGCCGTGCAGATTGGGCTGCAGGCGGACGATCTGAACCTGATCTATCTCTGTCCGCTCGCCGACGAGAGCACGCTCGTTGCCAGCCGAAACCCCGGAGACCGCCAGCAGCGCGAGGTGACGGAGGATGGCCTGCTCCGTTTCAGCGGTGACTACGGTGAAACCTGGATTCCCTGTGACATCACACCAGATCAGGTGGAGGACGCGCTCGCTGTCTACCCGGACGGAATCCTCCCGGCGGGGGAATTTTACGTCTCCGAGGAGGAGCCGTATACGGCGGCGTTTCTGTACGGCGCGCAGCCGCACCTCTACATCACGCGGGACAGCGGTGAGAGCTGGAACTCCTATCCGGTGCTGCCGGATACGGATGTTTCTGAGCTGGGGTACAGCGCCCGGGCCGTGCGCTTTTTTGACGTGCTCAACGGCTACGTTGCAATTGGGACCGATTGGTCCATGGGCCATGGCGGTGCGCGGATCTGGCGTGTGACGCACGACGGCGGGCGTCATTGGGAGACGCAGAGCACCATGAATTTTCCCGGCGGGGAAAGTGACTGCCTGAGCGGCATCTCCTTTATGGATTTTGAACACGGGGTGATTTCCGTGCAGGGACCGCCCGAGTATCAGACCGAGATCTACACCACGGCGGATGGCGGTGCCACCTGGACGCGGCAGGAGCTGACAGATGCATACGGCTACGTGCTCAATCTTCAGGAGCTCGACGGCGTCTATCAGTTTGAAGTCAAGCTCAGTCGAACGGGAAAACGCCACGTATTCCGCAGTGCGGATATGATTACCGGATGGGAACGTGCTGCATAGATATCCCAAGGGGCTGCCCTGTCAGCCGAAATGAGTTTTAAAAAATCCGGAGAAGGCAGCGCCTTCTCCGGATTTTTTGTATATCTACGAGCAGAAGACTGTTTTATATCAACAGTAAGTCTCATTATTGATGTGTCTAAAGACCCCTTTTGGTCAGAAGATTTACTTTTTCTTTCTTTTCTTAAAATCCTCATCACTACGTGTTTTCCAATCGACGGACAGGGTCCCGGTTTTCCGGACGGCGCAAGTGGTGCCGCTCATCACGGCGTCAATATTGGCCCTCAGAAATATAAACTCCCACCCATACTTTTCTTTTTGACGTTTAATCATCTGCGGTGGTGAGGAACAGGGTGCGCTCCCGCACATCTTCCGGGCGGGCGTACTTGTGAGTGTTGCCAATGTGATGCATTGTGCCTCCGATGGCGTCCACGGCCATCTTGGTGATATCATTCCGCACGATTTTTAACGGCGTTTCTTACTCCTTTTTCAACTCATCGGTCAAAGCGGCCTTTTTCTGTAAATACAGGTATGTCCGCAGCACGAGCGCCTGCGTCTTTCCGTCCGGCAGTGCCCCGGTCATGGCCATGCGCACGGCCTCCTTCAACGGGATGCGCTCCACCTCAAGGAATTCATCCTCGTCCAGATCCTGCCCGCCAAAATCCAGTTCGGTGGCAAAATACATACGGATGATCTCCCCGCAGTAGCCGGGGCTCGGGTAGAAGTTGCCCATCGGTTCAAAGACACCGGCCGTGGCGCCCGTCTCCTCCCGCAGCTCACGGATGGCGGCCTCACGCGGGTCTTCGCCGTACTCAAGCTTGCCGGCGGGCAGTTCCGTGACCACCTCCTTATACGGATAGCGGAACTGGCGGACAAAGAGCAGCTCCTCCCGGTCCGTCAGTGCGGCGATCGTCACCCCGCCCGGGTGCTCCACCACCTCGCGCATGGCGGGCTTGCCGTCCGGCAGCTCGATCTGATCCACGCGCAGGTTGACGATCCGGCCCCTGTATTTGTACTCCTGAGATATGGTCTTTTCTTCCAGATCCATCTCGTTCCAGTCCCCCTTGTGACAATCTGATATCATTGTACCACATTGTCCGGAAAAGTCCATCCCGTACCCATGTTCGTGGGGCCGGTATAAAAGGGAAAAATACCGCATAAATATCCGGTATGGCCCACCAGAGGGCCGTGTGGGGAGGGGTGTGAAATGGAGCGCATCGTCAAGCGCCGGCCGCCGGATTACCAATATACGCAGGCGGCCTTTTCCGCCCTGCGCGGCAAGTACCCGATCGCACGCTATACGGTGTGCGGGCGATCGCTCTGTTCCCGGTCCATCTATGCGTTTATTTTGGGAGAAGGGGAGAGCCCGGCTGTCTACACAGCGGGCTATCACGGGCAGGAGTGGCTGACAACGCTTGCACTGCTGCGCTTTTTTGAGGAGCTCTGCTATGCGCTGACCAACGGGAAGGAACTGGCGGGTGTCCCGGCGGCTTCGGCGCTGGAGGGGCGCAGCGCCGTGTTCCTCCCCTGTGTCAATCCGGATGGGGTGGAGATCGCGCTCCACGGCCCGCGCGCGGCGGGGCAATATCAGCCGCTCGTGGAGCAGGCGATGCGCGGCAGCACGGAAAAATGGAACGCCAATGCCCGCGGTGTGGATATCAACCACAACTTTGACGCCGGATGGGAAATCGCCCGGCGGATGGAGCGGGAGATGGGCATCACCGGTCCGGCCCCGCGCCGGTTTGGCGGGGACCACCCGGAGAGTGAGCCGGAGACGATCGCCGTCACGGGCGTCTGCCGCCAGACGGACGCGCGTTCCCTGCTCTGCCTGCACAGCCAGGGGGAGGAGATCTACTGGCAGTACGGCGTGAGCACGCCTAAACGCTCCCCGATGATGGCGCGGATTCTGTCCGCATCCAGTGGGTACCGTCTGGCGCAGCCGGCTGCAATCTCCTCCCACGGCGGCGCAAAGGACTGGTTCATTGCGGAGATGAACCGCCCCGGTTTTACCGTAGAAATCGGCAGGGGTACAAATCCCCTGCCGATTGAAAACTTTGAATCCATTTATCTGCGCATCCGTGAGATGCTTATGCTTTTTTTGCTGATGTGAAATTACCGTGCGCGGCACTCCAGACAGATCCAGTTGGTGCTCTGTGTACGGTTGGTGACTGTGAATCCACAGCGGTCCAGGGCATCCAGCACGTCCTGCTCGCGGCTGTCAATAATGCCGGAGACAATGTAGGTGCCGCCGTCCGCCAGAAAGTCCTTTGCGTTTTGAGAGAGGAGGATGATGGCATCCGCTACGATGTTAGCGGCGATCACGTTAAATTTGCCGTGTACCTTCTCCGTCAGGTCCCCGTGCAGGATGGTCAGCTCCGGCTCACGGAATCCGTTTTCCGCGCCGTTTTCGCGCGCTGTCTTGACGGCCAGCTCGTCAATGTCCACGCCCACGGCGTTCTTGGCGCCCAGCAGCAGAGCGGCGATGGCGAGGATCCCGCTGCCGCATCCGAGGTCCAGCATGGAGCAGCCGGGAGTGATGTGCCTTTCCAGGGCCTCCAGGCACAGGCGCGTCGTATCGTGGCCGCCGGTGCCGAAGGCGAGGCCGGGCTCGATGTTGAGCACTTTGCGGTTTTCACAGCCGTCGGGCAGCTCAGTCTCCCACAGCGGGCGGATGACGAGCTTTTCCCCGGTTTTGAGCGGTTTGAAATACTTTTTCCAGTTGTTCTCCCAGTCCTCGTTGCGGCAGACATCCGTCTCGATATCAAAGTCGATGCCGGCCGCGGTGAGCAGCTCGCGCATGAGCGCCACGCGCTCCGCAGGGCTCTCCGCGTCGGAAAAATAGGTGTGGATGTAGCCCACGGCGCGGTCCTTTTGGAGCAGCTCCTCGTCAATCAGGTCTATATGCGCGATCTCCATGGCCTCCTGCTCCAGATCGCGGTAGTCCTCAATATAGATTCCGCCGTCCGCCGCCATGGAGCAGATGTCCGTTGCCGTATCGATATCGGCGGCGTTTATTTTTACTTTCACTTGAACCCATTCCATGTGTGATTCCCCCAATAAAATTTGTCAATATATCTTTTCGTTTAAATGGGTGCGTACCAGCGGATCAGACCAATCACAGCCAGATGCAGCGGGTAGAACACGTAAAAGAACCATTTGCCAAAACTCCCGCTCCGGCCGCGCCGGCCATTATAGCACAGCACCAGTGGGAGAAACAGGAACATCCCCAGCTGCCACAGCTGCCCATACCAGAGCGTGCCATGAATCATATCCGACAAAACAGTTCGGACAACTTCCACACCCGCAATCAGGGCAAACGCGGCCATCTGACGCGGGAAGTTCCCGCGGAACAAATAGAACAGGAGCACCCACAGCGGCGCGGTGACGCCCCAGTCCCCCCAGAGAGAAAAAAGGAGCAGCACAGCGATCAATGCCCATTTGACCGGGGCCTGGATAGTGCTCTCATAGACGGCAAGCGTGCAGAGGGCGGCCAGCAGTGTAAAGAGAACATTGAGGTTTGATGCCAAAAATCCGCCATGTAAAAACGCATAGGGAGCCTGGGAGAGAACGGCAAACACGAGCAGCCGCAGCGCGTAGTTCTTCCGGGAAGAGGTGTAATAGAATCCCTCCGCCAAACAGTAACACATGATCGGAGCAGTCAACCTGCCGATCAACCGGCAGAGAAAATACACTGCCCCGGCGTGCGGAAGCAGGAACGCGCCGATGTGATCGGCCGCCATCGCCGCAGCGGCAATATACTTCAGCTGATTGCGGTTCAGGCCGCGCACGGCAGTAATCTTTTGCATGCTGTGCCCCCTTTCCGCGCTGATGACGATTTGCATCCATTATACCCGATCCGGCTTCCCTTGTAAACGCGCACAGCTAAATATACGCCCCCGCCCCTTGTTTTTTTATCCACGGATAGGGTATAATGTAAAAGATACCAGAAATAGACATCCGGCGTGGGAGGGATCACCATGAAAGGCTTCGGAAAAAAGGGCGGGCTGAGGTTTGAGACAAAGGCCCGCACGCAGAGCCGGAAGCGGCTCTATTTCATCGCGGGCTTTTTGGCGTTCCTGCTTGTTTTTGGATCTATTGCCGCGGTCATGATGTACCGGATGTACCAGGAAAACGGGGGCAGTTTCTTTGGGCCGGTGGAATCGACGGAGCCCGAGAGCGTCACCGGTGAAGCAGACAGCGTGGAATATATCCTGCCGGAGGTGAGCGGGAAGGAGAACTTCCTAATTGCCTGTACGCCGGACGACTACTCGTATGTGGAATTTCTGGTACTGGTGTGCGTCGATATGGATCAGATCACCGCGCACGTCTGCCCGCTCTCCCCGTCCGATACGGCGGAGGTTCAGGGCATATCGCGCACACTCAGCGATCACTATCTCTATGCGGGTGGGCGGCAGCTGCAGCAGGCTGTCGCAGCGCTGGGAGGAATCCCGGTCGACCGATATGCCATCGTGACATATTCCAATTTTAAAAAGGTGTTTGGCCTGTTTGGGAAAAGTGTGGAGGTCGATCTGACCCAGGCGGTGGCATATGAGTGTGACACATACAGCATCTCACTCCCCGCGGGGACACAGAGTATCAACGCGGATACGGCTCTCAAGCTGATGCGGGCTCCGGTATCCAATGCCGGCGAAAACCGGGCCAAAGTGATGTGCGCCATGTTCGATACGTTCCTGACGGAGAAAAATATTGTTCAGGGAAGTGAACTGTTCGCGCAGGTAATGGATCTGATTGATACTAATATTACGGCGAACGACTATGCCGCCTGGACCAACGCGCTGACCGTTCTTGCACGCAGCGGGGACCGAAAACCGGCGGACTGGGTGCAGAGCCTGACGGACGCCGTTTTTCAGCATTAAGTGGTGTGGACAACCCCTGTTTATTGGAATATGGATGTGAGGTAAAAAGTGGATCAGGAAAAAATCAGGCGCGCCGTGCGCGATATTTTAGAGGCGGTCGGGGAGGATCCGGACCGTGAGGGCCTTCAGGAGACACCGGACCGCGTGGCCCGGATGTATGCGGAGATCTTCCGCGGGCTGGAGGAGGACCCCAGGCGGCATATCAAGTTTTTTAATGAGGGGAATAACGATGAGATGGTCATTGTCCGCGATATCCCCCTGTACTCCATGTGCGAGCATCACCTGCTCCCCTTTGTAGGCAAGGCGCACATCGCCTATATCCCCGGGGAGGGGAAGGTCCTCGGCCTGTCCAAGCTGGCGCGGATTGTGGACTGTTACGCCCGGCGTCCGCAGCTTCAGGAGCGGTTGACAGCCCAGGTGGCGGACTTCCTGTACCGGGAGCTCGACGCGCAGGGGGTGGCCGTCGTCATTGAAGCCGAGCACCTGTGCATGACCATGCGCGGCGCCCGCGCCGCGGGAGCCCTCACCCGGACATCGGCGCTGCGCGGCAGTATGAAGCGGGACGCCCGCACGCGTGCCGAGGCGCTTGAACTGCTGACAGGGGGCGGACGATGAACCGGTTTATCGTCCGCGAGCGGTCCCTGGAGCTTGGGCGGCGCACCTATATCATGGGGATCCTGAACGTCACGCCGGACTCCTTTTCGGACGGCGGACTGTTTCTGGACCCGGAGAAGGCTGTCCGCCGTGCGGAGCAGATTCGGGAGGAGGGCGCCGATATTCTGGATATTGGCGCACAGTCCACGCGTCCGGGGCATACGCCTGTGAGCCCGGACGAGGAGTGGAGCAGGCTTGCGCCCGTCCTGACCGCCCTGGAGGGGAGGGCCGGGCTTCCGATCTCCGTCGATACGTATTATCCGGAGGTGGCAGCGCGGGCGCTTGCGGCCGGTGCGGATATCATCAATGATGTCAGTGGGGAAATCCATCCGGAGATGTTCAGCTGTATTGCCGAATACCGGGCGGGCTATATCGCCATGCACACGGGCTCCGGGGATGCCGACCATCCGGCTGAATACCCCGACGGCGTATTTGCGGATGTGCGCGCCTTCTTTGAGCGGGCGTGCCGTGAACTGGTCCGCTGCGGTGTACTGGAGGAAAACATCTGCCTGGATGTCGGGATCGGCTTTGGCAAGACGCAGGAGCAGAATCTGGCCCTTTTGCGCGATCTGAAGGAGACGCGGATCAACGGCTGTGCGCTGCTTGTGGGGGCTTCGCGTAAGCGAGTGGTTGCCATCCCGAGCGGGGAGAGCGAGCCGCAGCGCCGCATGCCGGGGACAGTGGCGGCTCACACCGCTGCCATCGCCGGCGGGGCGGATATCATCCGCGTACACGACGTGTGGCAGAGCGTGCAGGCGGCCCGCGTGGCGGATGCCATTTACCGGACCGCTCCGTGATCCGGCATAAATCGACAGGGACGGAGGAATATAATGGATAAGATCATTGTCAAGGGACTTGAAATTTTTGCCTATCACGGGGTCAACCCGGAGGAGAAAGAAAACGGGCAGCCCTTCATCATTGATGCGGAGTGCGCGCTGGATCTGACGATCCCCTGCGCCAGCGACCGGGTGGAGGATACAGTCAGCTATGCAAAGATCGTCAAGACGCTGACCCGCGTCATGACGGAAAACAAATATGATTTGATTGAGCGGGCTGCTCAGGTGTGCGCGGACGCGGTGCTGTGGGAGTACCCGGCTGTAATGAGCGTGCGGATCACCTTGAAAAAGCCGCAGGCGCCCATTCAGGCCAAGTTTGAGTACATGGCCGTGGAGATCGAACGGCACGCACATCAGAAATTCAAGAGGGGGATTCAGAAATGAACACGGTGGTACTGGGAGTCGGGACAAATCTTGGGGACCGCCTCCAGAATATGAACACGGCGGTCCGCGCGCTGAACCTGCTGCCGCAGACAAAGGTCCTGCGGGCCTCCCGCGTCTATGAGACGGCGCCGGTAGGGGTTGAGGAGCAGCCGATGTTCCTCAACGCAGTCTTAGAGGTAGAGACGGAGATGTCCCCCCTGTCCATGCTTGGGGCGTGCCTTGGGATTGAGGCGTCCATGGGCCGTGTCCGCGGGAAAAAGGACGGCCCGCGGGTGATCGATCTGGATCTGATCCTGTTCGGGGGCGTGCGCTCGGACACCTTTGAGCTGACGCTGCCGCATCCCCGCGCGCTGGAACGTGCTTTTGTCATGGTGCCGATGCTGGACCTTTATCCCTCCGGCAGGGCGCCGGGATTTTACTTCCTCCCCTCCCTGCGGGAGACGGGGACGGCCGGGATTACGCGCACCGATCTGGAGATCACAATCGGATAGATAGTACGGAACATAAAAAACGGGGGATGCCCGGGCATCCCCTGTTTTTTATGTTCCGCTTTAATATTTCCGGGAGAGCTGCTTTTCCGCCTCCTCACGCGTGATCTCGCCGAAGTTGCACTTGGCCATGATGCGCACATCCTTATCGCGCAGCTTATAGAAGAAGAGCGGAATCAGGGAGAGCAGCGCGCCGATCACCGGGACGAGTGCATAGGTGATCCACAGGCCGTTGAGCGCGGATTCCGGCTGTACGACGTTGAGCGCCTCCAGCTCATCAAAACTGCTCGCATTGACGGTGACCCAGCCAAACCAGCCCACGATGATCATCCCGAGCGAGGAACTCACAGCGGAGCCGACCTTGGCGGAGAAGGTCTGGATGGCAAAGGTGATCCCCTTGGCATCCGTCCCGGTCTTGAATTTTCCGTACTCCGCACAGTCGGGGGTGAACATGAAGGCCATTGTCCCGGTCGCGCTCAGCGGGATGGAGCGGATGACCGTCAGCACGAGGAACAGGATGACGTGCTTGTATCCGATAAAGAAGATCAGGAAGCCCAGAATAATCTGGATAACGGTGCATGCCATATAAAACCGGAACTTGTCGACTTTCTCCAGAATTTTGGGGATGAACAGCGCGATCACGAGGGATGGGATCGCGCCGAGGGCGCCCAGCAGCAGATTGAAGAGCGAATTGCCAAACAGGTAGTAGGAGACGAGCATGCCCATCGCCCCAGAGGTAGCCAGGGCGTTGGCAATGATATAGGCAACATAGAACAGGAGCAGGAACTTGTTATGGACAAGGTAGCTCAGCATCTCCCGCAGGGTAAAGGAGCCGCTGTCCACACCGGTGTTCCCGCGCTCCTTGCCCTTAAAGCTCAGCGGCGCCATTGTGATGATGCTGAGTATGCCGATGATAACGGCGATAATGCTGAAGCTCACGCCGACATTTTCACTGGCCAGCACGGTGCACACGACGGTCGTCGCACCGGTGCCGATGCCGGAAAACACACGGCCAAAGGACATGAGCGTGTTGCGCTCGCTGAGATTGTCCGTCATCGTGGTGACGAGGCTGTAGACGGGGATATCACAGATGGTGTAGGCGGTATCCCACAGGATATAGGCCACGGCAAACCATATCAGCTTAACCGTCTCCCCCGCGGAACGGGGGATCATGAACAGAAGGATGGTGGCCGCCGGGAGCAGCGCGGTGGAAATTCGAATCCATGGCAGGCATTTGCCGCTCTTGAACTTGACTTTGTCAAAAATCAGGCCGAACAGTGCGTCGTTGATCGCGTCCCAAAATTTGACCGCAAACATGATCGTGGCCGTTTTGGTCACATCGGCGCCGATCATCATTGTGTAGGTGACAAGGTAGCCGGTGACCAGGTAGTAGATCAGGTTCTGCCCCACAAAGTAGGTCCAGTAGCTGCCGCGCTCCTTCGGCGTGGTCAGATATTCCGGATGTCGGTTTCTCATCTCAATCCTCTCCTGCTTTATGATTGCTATTTAATATTTATTTCTCTCGATTAACTATATTTTAGTATAAAACAACCAAATATGCAATACATGACTTTAAAGGCTGTAAAGAGTTTCTACCACATGCGGCGGAAAGGAAAAACCGGCGCATACGAATATAAATGTTTAACCAAAACATATACGCACAGAAAATGGTTCCATTTTATACAAAAAATCTTTGAAATTCATTTTAATTTGTGGTAAAATATCCTCATACACGTGCCGCCGTGTTTTCGGCGGGCGGATGGAGGGAAAATTTTGGGGTTTCAGCGGAGCAGTGGCATTTTAATGAATATCTCCTCCCTGTGGGGAGCGTACGGGATCGGCGGCTTTGGCGCGGAGGCAGTGGAATTCGGCCGCTATCTGCGCGCGATGGGCTTTACCTGGTGGCAGATTCTCCCCATGTGCCCGATCGGGGCGGGAAATTCCCCTTATTCGGGGCGCAGTGCCTTTGCGATCAACCCGCTCTATGTCTCCCCGGAGATGCTCGCGCAGGAGGAACTGCTCAGCCGGGAGGAGCTCCTCGGCGCCCGGTATCCCGGAGAGCCTTTCGCTGTTGACTATGACTTTGCCCGGCAGGTGAAGCCGTGCCTGCTGCGCAGGGGATACGAGCGTTTCTGCCGGCGGCCGGAGGCGGCGCGGCTGCTGCGGGATTTTGAGGAAAAGGAATGCTTCTGGCTGACGGACTATGCGGACTATATGGCGCGCCGGGAGGCGAACGGTCAAACTCCCTGGTGGGCGTGGGACCGCACATTTCCGCCGGCCGACCGATCCTATTATATCTTTGAACAGTACATCCTTTCTTCCCAGTGGGCGGCGTGCAAAAAAGAACTCAATGACCTGGGGATCCGAATCATGGGCGATATGCCCATCTATGTCTCCCGCGACAGCGCCGAACTCTGGGCGCATCCGGAACTCTTTGATACGCAGGAGGGTATACCCACGCGCGTGGCGGGGGTCCCGCCCGACTATTTCTCCGCTGATGGCCAGCTCTGGGGCAATCCACTCTATGACTGGCAGCGGATGGCGCAGGACGGTTATATGTGGTGGGTCCGGCGGATCGAGCGCAGCCTCGCCCTCTGTGATGCCGTGCGGATTGACCACTTCCGCGGGTTTCACCGCTACTGGGCCGTTCCCTCAGGGGCAGATACGGCAAAGGAGGGCGCTTGGCTGGACGGCCCGGGGATGGCGCTGTTTGACCGCGTCCGCAGCGAGCTGGGTGAGGTGCCCATTGTCGCTGAGGATCTCGGAACATGGGACGAGGGCCTCGCCCAATTCCTGGAGCGGTCCGGGTACCCCGGTATGCGCGTGATCCAGTTCGGCTTCGGCGGCGGGGAGAGCCTGCACATGCCCCACTGCTACCCGGCCAACTGTGTGGCCTATACCGGAACACATGACAATAACACCATGCTTGGCTGGCTGTGGGAGACACCGCCGGGCGAGAAGAAGCACCTGCTGGACTATTGCAGGTTTGCAGGGCAAGACCCGTTGGAAGGAGGCCCCCGCAGCCGGGTACTCCACGACATCATCACCACGCTGTGGCAGTCCGCTGCGCGTATCGCGATCCTCCCGATTCAGGATGTCCTCGGGTATGGGGGAGACACACGGATGAACATCCCCGGTGAGGCGGAAGGAAATTGGCGGTTTCGTATCACAAGAGAATCCCTGGAACCGACGGATGCCGGATTTTTCCGGCATTTGAATCAACTCTATGTCAGATAACGGAGGCGACACACCATGAATCAGAAAATTGTCTATAGGGTTTTGTCGGCGCTCGCGGCCGGCGCGCTCATTCTCTCCTTTGCGTCCTGCACCCCGTCAGATACGCAGACACAGCAGACCTCGCTGGATCCCTCCACCGCACCACAGTCCATCAGCCAGATTGTGGCGTATTTCAATGCGGCGGCGGATAAGGTCAAGACGGACAGGCCGGAGGCGAGTGTCTCCGCCTCCGTATCCATCCCGGACGATGGTATCCAGACAAGTGATGAGCTGCTTGCCCGGATATTCCCGCTCTTCCGTGACCAGATGTCCCTCGGGACGAGCCGCAGTGGCGAGCGCGGCAGCGATCTGACGGATGTTGCCCCTGTTACCGGACAGTCCTGGGGCTCCCGGCTGGAGCGTTCCGCCGTGGAGTGGGCCACCTGCACCGTGAATGGGGAGGAATTTAAGATTGTCATCCGGATGCGTCCGGAGGAGAATCCCGCCCCGCTCACCAGCGCCCATGGCAAGGTGTTTGAGATCCATGATAAGCAAGCTGTTCTGGATGAAATTAATACGAAGGGTGCGGACTTCATCCATGTGGACGACTACGCCACCGCCTATGAGGGATGCTATATCTACGCTTCCATCAACGGTGTCACCGGAGAGATGATGAGTGTGACCTATGAGAAAAACCTGACAGCCCAGGCGCAGGCCGAGTGCAGGGGTGCGCTGGCAACCCTCGGTACGCAGGATGTCACCATGAAGCTCCGGGAGAGCATGAACTGTACCTACACCTGGGTTTCCCCGGAGGATGCCGCCGAATAGAAAACCTCAACAGAATAAGATGTGCCCCGGCAATTCTGGTTTGGATTGCCGGGGCATTTTTCGCTGTGCCTATAATATAATAAGAACCGCCCCGGGGGATTGAATCCTCCGGGGCAGTTCATCACAACAGTACCACGATTTTGCGATACAAAATATTCTATATATCGGTGAGCGAACTCACCATAAACAACAGCCTTTTGGCTGAAGATTGCGCTTGCGCCAACTGCACCCGCCGTTCGCTGTGCAGCCCGCTCTCCCTACTTCGGAGAGGGGGATTACCTGTTATCAGGCTGCACTCAGCGAACGACCGGTTCGAAGTTGCTCATGCATTCCTGCGCTGTGCAGAGACCGTACAGCTTTAACGCCTTGCCGAGCTTTCTCCAGGACTTCGTGTTGGCGACTTCGTCCATTGCCCTTCTGATGTCGACGGGAGTAATTTTGTTTGTCATCATACTGTATCGCTCCTTTCGTTCTTTGGTGACTTCATAATACTCCATTTTATGGCGAATGTCAAGACATGTTGCACAATTGAAATGGATGTTGATTGTGCAATATAACGAAAATCAAAAAGAAGTCGAAATTGACTTACAAGTAATTAAGTACAATCAAAATAGTTGTTTTTTGTGCATTATGACATCAGAAAATGAACGAATTGTAATCTGAATGTTTCAGGATGGTAAGGGCTACCTTTTGGACACAAAAAAGTTTGGTAGTTTTTTACGGGGTGTTTTATCCTGATTTGCATTGAGAGTTGAGAGATTTAAGGGGGCTCGGGCAGATCACATCACAAGTTGTCTGGAAATATGCGCTAAATTGGCACGCACAGGCGTACGCTTCCCAATTGATGGCTTGGATGCATGCCGTGTCCTGTGGAAGAATCAGCGATTGTAGATTGACCAAAAAGTACGTATTCATTTTGTATAAAATACCTTTACGGATGAAGAATGTCCTTTATCATACATCACAAAGATTATCAAAATTAAAATTTTCTCTTTTAATTGTGTGGCGATGATATTAAAATAGGGTGGATCTTTAATTCAAGCACCGCCCATCGGCGGCGGAAAGGAACACACAGATGACCAAGAGCCTGACGCGGGGCAGTCCCGCAAAATTGATTATTTTATTTACGATTCCTCTGCTTATCGGGAACCTCTTTCAGCAATTCTACAATATGGCAGATGCGCTGATCGTCGGCCGCACCATGGATGTCAATGCACTGGCTGCCGTCGGCTGTGCCGGAACCGTGATGTCGTTTATCGTGGGGTTCACACAGGGAATCACGTCCGGATTTTCGATCATTACCGCTCAGCGCTTTGGATCCGGGGACTTGGACGGGGTGCGCAAGAGCATTGCGGCATCCGTTGTACTGGGCGTTTTTTCCTCCGCAGTGCTCACTGCGGTCAGTCTTCCGCTGACCGCGCCGATCCTACGGCTGCTGAATACACCGGAGGAGATTCTGGATGATGCCAACGCATACCTGTCCATCATTTTCGCGGGCACGGTAGTGACAATGTTTTTCAATCTTTTCAGCAATATCCTGCGGGCGCTGGGGGACAGCCGCACGCCGCTGATCTTTCTGGCGATCGCGTGCGTAATCAACGTGGTTTTGGATTACGTGCTGATCCGCTACGCCGGCATGGGTGTGGCTGGAGCTGCGGTTGCAACCGTTATTGCGCAGATCGTGGCGACGGTCTGCTGCCTGGTTTTTATGCTCATCAAGCTGCCGATCACGCGCGTCAAGGGGGCAGATTGGCGCGCCTCTCTCGGCGATTTGGCACCCCACTGTAGGATCGGCTTCCCGATGGGATTCCAGTCCTCCATTATCTCCATTGGGCAAATTGCCATTCAGGCAGCTCTCAACTCGCTTGGCGCTACCAGTGTGGCCGCCTACACCGCCGCCCAGAAGATTGACACCTTTGGCACCATGCCCATGATGTCCTTCGGAATTACGATGGCGACCTTTGCCGCGCAAAATTACGGTGCGGGCAAAGTGGATCGCATCCGCAAGGGGGTCCGCCAGTGCCTGACGATGTCCATTGCATTCAGTGTGGCGGTCGGCGTAATTATCATTATCTTTGGCGAGGCGCTGACCCGGATCTTTGTCGGCCCGGAGGAGACGGAGGTTATCCGGCTCTCCCACATCTATCTGATCATCAACTGTTCGCTCTATTTTCTGCTGGCGATCCTGTTCATCATCCGCTACACGCTTCAGGGGCTTGGCAAGAGCTTTGTCCCCACGCTGGCCGGCGTCATGGAGCTGTGTATGCGTATTTTTACGGCGCTGATTTTGGCCCACTATCTGGGATTCGCAGGCGCCAGCGCCTCCAATCCGCTGGCTTGGGTGGGTGCTCTGATTCCGCTGTGCACCTCCTATTTGTTCACCATGCGCCGTCTGCTCACCGAGCACGATCCCGGCCGCGGGCCGGATGATACCCATCCTGAGGAGGCCCCGTCCGCCGTCTGACGGAGCAGGCCGGGCGATCTCGGATCCATATAAAATAAATAGGATAAAATAAAGGGGCGCACTCCCGGCGGAGCGCGCCCTTTTTACAATGTCAGGGTTCCAGAATGGTGATAACGTATTTAAAGGTCTTTTTCCGATCCGGCTTGAGCACGCACACGCCGCGCTTGTGGATGAACTGGTCGTCCTCATCTGAACAGGTGGACATCCCGTGCCACGGCTCCAGAGCCACAAAGGGCGCATCTCGCGTGCTCCAGATCCCGAGGTAGGGGAAGTCCGGGAAATCGAGCCGCACACCCAGGGAGCGCACCGGCGTATAAAGTACCACGCCGCGGGAGTTGAGCCGGTCAAAAACCAGTGCGTCGTGCTCAAACAGGCTGTGACGCAGCGGCAGCGTGCGGCGGTTATTGAGAATGCAGCGCCGGTCGGAGGGGTTGAGCAGTCCCGTCTCCGGGTCGGGGGACATGCAGTAGGCCGTCTCCGGCTCGTCAAACTCGATCACGTATTCCCCAAAGCTGTCCTCCCCGCTGATCGGGCAGTTAAAGGCCGGGTGCCCCCCAATGCAGAACGGAAGGGGCTCCGGGCCGGGGTTGTACACCGTGTATTTGACGGCAATGCTGCGGTTGCGGATCGTATATCCGATCTCCAGCTCATAGGGGTAGGGGAACAGATGCGTGGTGTGAGCATTGGCCACCGTGCGGAAGGTGAGCGAGTTCTCCCCGCTGCGTATGAGCTTGAACTTTTGCCTGCGCGCGAGGCCGTGCCGCTCCAGGCGGCACTCCTTCCCGTTTGGCAGGGCGGCCCGCTTGCCGCGCAGGGAGCCGACAATCGGGAACAGAACGGGCGCGTGCCCCGTCCAGTAGGCGGCGTCCCCCTGCCAGATGTATTCAAAACCGGTCGCGGCGCTGCGGATGGATGTGATCTCCGCGCCGAGTGTGTTGACCGTTATGGAGATGTTTGCGTTGCCGATGGTGGCTTCCATGGTCGATCACCTGCTTTACCGAGTTGTGTGGTGTGCTTCCATTGTACCATAAAACTGGTTTCCGGGCATCGGTTCCGCGGGTAATTAACAATTTTTTGTCTCTTTCGTAACAATTTATTTAAAACTCGGGTCCGTGTTGTTTTTCAAATAGCCGCACAGGGCGTTTTTCAGGATACGGAAGCTCTCTTCCTCCGTGATGTGATATTCAGCTGTATAGTCCTGGCCTAGGATGGCCATTCGTGTAATCATCGCCCATACAGTGTGGATTGCCACGATAAAATACCGGTCCAATGGCGCACTGTCCACGGCGCCGTCTGTGGGGAGTATCGCCCGGATGTCCGGCACGCACTCGTGAATTACGGCGTGGTAGCGGCGGATCAGGCTCTCTGGGATCTGATGGGTATGAACATAGACGTCAAACAGGCTGGTAAAGAAAAAATCCTCCCGGTTTTTCGTGTAGTAATGGAACAGGTGATCCAGAATGCCGCTCAGATCTGCCTCATCCCGCATGCTGAACCGGCGGATGATCTGCTCCTGTACGGTGAAGATGATCGCGTCGATTCCATTAAAGTATTTATAAAGCGTCTGGCGGGAGATTCCGCACGCGTCCGCAACATCGACCATTTTAACGGAGGCCAGCCCCCGCTCAAGGAAGAGACGCCGTGCCTCCGTGAGGATTTGCCTGCGGCGCTCCTCGTGCTGCAGCTGATATTTATTTTTTGCATCGTTCATGGTAAAAACTCCAAAAAAATAATATAATTTTCAAATATATTATATAATAAGTATTGACATGGTGTCAATAGAAGTATAAAATATAATCCGTAAACTGTAAGTCAAATGTGACGGAAAGGGGAGCCTTCCATGCCAAAGAAGATCAAACAGGCGATTATTAAAACCGTTTTAAAGCTAGGCAACAGCCTTGCGCAAAATACCGGGGAAGAAACTGTGGAACAGCACGAGATCGCACCTGAAATGTCCGCGCGCCTGCGGAACGCCGCAGCAGAGGGGGCTGTCCTGCTGAAAAATGACGGGGCTCTTCCGCTGGCGTCCGAGGAGACTGTGGCTGTATTCGGGCGCGTGCAGAATGATTGGTTTTATACGGGCTATGGATCGGGCGGAGATGTCCGCAAGCCCTATCAGGTTAGCCTGATGGACGGCCTGCGTACCAACGGCCGGATCCGGTTCGATCAGGAACTGGCGGAGACCTATCAGAAATGGTGTGCCGAAAACCCGCCGGACGACGGCTTCTGGGGTCATTGGCCGCGCTTTTATCCGGAGATGCCCGTATCCGATGAGCTGGTGGAGCGTGTCTCCGTCCGGTGTGGCACCGCCGTGGTGGTGATCGGGCGCTCGTCCGGAGAGGACCGTGAGAACGCACTGGAAGAGGGAAGCTATTACCTGACGGATGAGGAGGAAAATCTGCTCTCTGCCGTCACGGCGAGCTTTTCCAAGACCGTTGTCCTGCTGAACATCGGCAGCATCATGGATCTCTCATGGGCGGAGGGCTTCGGCGGCCGGATCAGCGCCGTTATGATCGTCTGGCAGGGCGGCATGGAGAGCGGAAATGCCGCCGCGGACCTGCTGTGCGGAGACGTCTGCCCGAACGGAAGGCTTACCGATACGGTGGCCCGCCGTTATGAGGACTATCCCTCAGCCGCCAATTTTGGCAAAAAGGAATTTAACAACTACGAGGAGGACATCTACGTCGGCTACCGGTGGTTTGAGACCTTTGCCCCGCAGGATGTCCTGTACCCCTTCGGCTTCGGCCTGAGCTACACATCCTTCACCGTGCAGGATGCTGCCGCAAAACAGATGGGGGATGAATTTGTACTCACAGCCGATGTGGAAAACACGGGCGCACGTCCGGGGCGTGAGACCATTCAGCTCTATGTGGAAAAGCCGTGCGGTGTGCTGGGGAACCCCAGCCGTATTCTGGCCGGATTTGCCAAGACAAAGACACTTGCCCCCGGCGAGCTGGAAACAGTGAAGATCACCGTCCCATTCGATGCGCTGGCATCCTATGACGGCGGCGGCCTGACCGGGAACCGCAGCGCCTATGTCGTTGAGGCGGGCACTTATCGTTTTTATCTGGGCAAAAATGTGCGGGATGCGCAGCAGGTATTTGCGTACACGCAGGATCAGACGGCTGTCGTCGCCCAGCTGACGGAGGCGAGTGCGCCGGTGCACCCGTTTGCCGTCGTCGTCGCCAAAGAGGAAAATGGTACCCGCGTTCCGGTGCGCAAGATTGTTCCGACCGCAACGCGCGACCTGAAGAAGCGAATCCTGGACAATCTTCCCGAGGGTACCCCTATCACCGGGGACCGCGGAATCAAGCTGGCTGATGTAAAGGCCGGCAAGGCCACCATGGATGATTTCGTGGCTCAGCTCTCCCTGACGGAGCTGGAGGCAATCTCCCGCGGCGATTACAGGATGAATAGCCCACTCGGCCCCTCCGGCAATGCCGGTGCGCTGGCAGGGGTGCTGCCCTCCATGCGGGAAAAGGGGATTCCCCCGGTCATCACGACGGACGGTCCCTCCGGCATCCGGCTGAACACAACCTGCTCGCTCCTGCCGATCGGCACACTGCTCGCGTGCACATACGACCCGGCCCTGGTCTCGGATCTCTATGAAAAGGTGGGCCGGGAGATGATAGAGCGCGGCACGGATGTCCTGCTCGCGCCGGGGATGAACATCCACCGCAACCCGCTGTGCGGACGGAACTTTGAGTACTATTCGGAGGATCCGCTTGTCACCGGCGTGATGGCTGCGGCGGCGGTGCGCGGTCTGCAAAGCACTGGCGTGTCCGCCTGCCCGAAGCACTTTGCCTGCAACGATCAGGAGTACAACCGCAACCGCAACGACTCCCGTGTCTCCGAGCGGGCGCTGCGTGAGATTTATTTGAAGGGCTTTGAGATCTGTGTAAAGACGGCCGCCCCGCGCTTCATCATGACCTCCTACAATAAGATCAACGGCGTGTGGGGCCACTATAACTACGAGCTGTGCACCACCATCCTGCGCGGCGAGTGGAACTATCAGGGCTGTGTCATGACGGACTGGTGGATGCGCTCCTCAAGAAGTCCGGAGTTCCCGTCCATGCGGGACAATGCCTACCGCGTGCGCGCACAGGTGGATATCCTCATGCCGGGCGGCAAGCAGCTGGAGCGCAGATTCAAGCCGGATGGCACGCTGCTGGAGACGTACGGAAAGCCAGAGGGTATCACGCTCGGGGAGATGCAGCGCACGGCGAAAAATGTGCTGAACTTTGCCCTCCACTCCACGGCGATGGAGCGCGCCGAGGGCAACTTTTTGAGGAAATGACATTCTGGAGAAAGTTGTGAAACCGCAATCAAAGAAGAGGAAGAAAAGAAATGAAAAATCGCCATCCGGACTTTTTGACAACCCGCCGAGAGCGCGGCAGCTATTGGGTTTACTTCATCGGCCAAAATTTATTTTATGCGATCGTCGCCTACTATCTGGTGACGTATATGATGATGATCGGCGTCGATGTGACTAAAACCGCCACGGTCATGTTCGCGGTCAAGCTGTGGGACGCAGTCAATGACGCGCTTTTTGGGCTGATCTTTGACAAGGTCAAATTTAAAAAAGGGAAGTGCCTGCCATGGCTGCGCATCTCCACGGTACTTCTTCCGATTGCCACCGTGCTGCTGTTCATCATCCCGCGTTCCGCCGGGGAGACGGTCAAGCTTGCGTGGTTTGCCATTGCCTACGTTCTGTACGATACAGCCTACACCATCTGTGACGTACCGGTGTACAGCCTGGTCACCACCATGACGGACAACATGAGCGAGCGCAATACGCTGATGTCCTTTGGGCGCGTGTTCTCCGGACTCGGAGGCGGGATCGCGATGGTACTGTGCACAGTGCTTGTCAGCGAATCCGTCGGTTTGAGCTACGGTGTGATTTCGATCATCATCGCCATTCTGGGAGCTGCGACCATGCTCCCGTTGTGCCGTAATGGGCGTGAACGTGGCAATACCGGTATTGAAAACGACTCCTTTACACTGCGCGAGATGTTCCGGTATTTGGGGAAAAACAAGTATTTGCTGCTGTTCTATTCCAGCTATGTCATTGGGGGCGCCACCGCCACGGCCTCCGCGCTGGGGATGCTCGTCTCATACTATCTGTTCGGCAACTCCATGTTCAACCTCCTGCTCACGGCGATTGGTGCAGTTCCTGCCCTGATCATCGCACTGTTTATCCCCCAAATTCTTGAAAAGGTCGATAAATACAAGCTGTATGTCTCCTGTATCATCGCACAGATCATTTTGGGTTTTGCGATCTTTGCAGTCGGATATGAAAACGTGACCGCCTTTGTTATTCTGATCGTTCTGCGGGCGATCCCGCTAAGCGCAACCGGTGTGCTGGCTTTCATGTTTACACCTGACTGCGCCGAGTACGGCAAGTTCAAAACCGGTACGGACGCCAAGGGGATCACCTTTGCCATCCAGACCTTCTCCTCTAAGGTCGGATCGGCGATCAGCTCCTCGCTCGGTATGATTATTGTGGGCTGGTTCGGGTGGATCTCCGTCAACGCGGACAGCTTTGAAGAACTCGAGCGGCTCAATGTGGCACAACCGGCATCCGCGATCGAGGGGCTGTGGATCACCTACATTCTGGTCCCGACAATCGGTCTGCTTCTCTCCCTGATCCCGCTTGCCTTCTACAAGCTGCGGGATAAGGACGTCCGCATCATGGCCAAGTGCAACTTTGGCGAGATTACGCACGAGGAAGCCGAGGCACAGCTCTCCCGCAAATATTAAAAATCCGTCTCAAGTCAGCGGTCCGGGGGTAACGCTCCGGGCCGCTTTCGCACGCCGTGCCGGTGAAAGGGGGCCGCCCTTCTCAACCATGCCGCCACTGGGTACATCTGAGCCGTAAAAATGCAGATTTATCTCCGGCGTACAGCGCCGTGGTGAATGCAATTTTAGTATTCTGAAAATCTTTCCGCAAGAAACCGCTGGTTTTCTATTGACTTTATCAGGATTTTCGATTAAAATAATAACTACATTTTACGGGAACTTAGCTCAGCTGGTTAGAGTGCCTGCTTCACACGCAGGAGGTCGGCGGTTCGAGCCCGCCAGCTCCCACCACGTCGCCGCAAGCTTCACATTGCTTGCGGCGACTTTTGTATATAAAAGTCACCGGCGCGCTCGTTGCGCTGCGTCTTCTTTTCCGCAAAAAGTCACGCTCGGCCCGCCTGCTTGGTTGTAAACGCCCGCGCAACGGTTCCATCTCGCTGTCAACCTTTTGCGGGATGCGGGGGTTCAAAGCTCCCATCAAAAATCGTTGAAATATCTTTTTATGGCCGCTTGGCAGAAAAAGTCATAAAATCCTTGAGATGCAAGGGCTTCATGGCTTTTTTGCATGCTCTTTCAGAATTGGGCCATTTGCTTTTTAATTCCGGTGCGGCGCTTTTTTCTTTTCTTTTCCCCACTTCTGTGGTAGAATTATAAATCATACTGATCCTGCGGCGCGGAGAATGTGACTCGGGATCGCAGGCAAGCGAGAACGCGAGGGAGGGCTCTCATGGATATCGATATCAACGTTCCCGGCGCTTCCGGAGCGGAGGAGCAAAAGCGCCCCGGTAAAATTTCCGCCTTTTTCCGGGGCGGGTCGGGGACCGCGCGCAGGAGGATTGTGCTGCTCGATGAGATACGCGGCCTATGCGTTTTCCTGATGGTGATCTACCACATGCTCTATACGGCGGGGGAGTTTTTTAATTTTGAGACCTTTTCCGTCCTGCTGGAGCTCACCTCCCCGCTGGAGCCGCTTTTTGCGGGGCTGTTCATCGTAATCTGCGGCGCTTCCTCACGCCTCTCCCATAATAATTTCCTGCGGGGGATCAAGCTGGTTGGGGTTGCCGCGCTGATCACGGTGGTCACGGTGTTTGTGCTGCCGGCGATCGGCTTTGAGGGGGCGGAGATCCGCTTTGGCGTGATCCACATGCTCGCCGCCTGTATTCTGATTTATGCTGTCCTGGCCAAGCCGCTTAATAAGGTCCCGGCGCAGATCGGGATCTTGGTCAGCCTGATCCTGTATGTGTTCACCCGCTTTATCGATACGGGAATTTTCGGGATTCCCTATGTGGATGCGATGAACATCCACCTGCCGGATAGCCTGTATGACTGCGGCTGGCTGTTCCCGCTCGGCTTCCATAATGCGTCGTTCTACAGCGCCGATTATTTCCCGCTGCTGCCGTGGATTTTTGTATTCATGGCGGGTGTGTTTGGCGGGGGATGGCTCATCCGCGCCAAGCTGCCGGAGGCGGTGTACAGAACACACAGCCGCCCGCTGGCCTTCCTGGGGCGCCATGCGCTGATCGTCTATGTACTGCACCAGCCGGTGATCTTTGCAATTTTTTTGCCGCTGAGCCTACTGCTCCGCTGACGGGATGGGGGATGTAAAACAATGAGGATTTCAACCAAGGGGCGCTATGCCCTGCGCCTGATGCTGGATATTGCCCGCCACAGCGATGGGGGATTTGTCCCGCTGCGCGATATCGCGGGCCGCCAGGACATCTCCATGAAATATCTGGAGCAGATCGTCTCCCAGCTGTGCAAGGCCGGGTATCTCAAAAGCATCCGCGGTCCCCAGGGGGGGTATAAGCTGGCGCGCCCGGCACGGGAGTATACAGCAGGGGATATCCTGCGCACAGCCGAGGGGAGCCTGTGCCCCGTCTCCTGCGCAGATGATGAGGCTGAGAAATGTCCCCGCTACACCTCCTGTGAGATGGCCGTTTTCTGGGCGGGGCTGCGCGCGGCGATTGACCGCTATGTGGACGCTGTCACGCTGGAGGATCTGATGAATGGGAACTGCACGCCGGAGGCGTGTGCCGGCGGCAGGCAGAGCGGTGTATAAGATGAAGGAACGTATCGTGATCGGGATGAGCGGCGGGGTGGACAGCTCCGCGGCCGCCTGGCTCTTAAAGGAACAGGGATACGATGTGCACGGAGTGTACATGGTCACACGTGCGATGGATGAACGGGAACAGGAGGCAGTCCGCGATGCTCAGGCCGTCTGCGGTGTGCTGGGAATCCCGTTTGAGACAGTTGATTTTACGCAGATTTTCCGCCGGGAGGTGGAGGATTATTTTATCCGATCCTACCTGGCCGGGGAGACGCCCAACCCCTGTGTGGTGTGTAACCGCAAGGTCAAATGGGAGGCGCTGCTCGGCTATGCGGACGGGATCGGCGCGCTGTGTGTCGCCACCGGGCATTACGCACGTGTGGAGCGCCTGGAGAACGGGCGGCTGACAGTCGCCATGGTCAACGGGGGCCGGAAGGATCAGACGTATGCGCTGTATGGCCTTTCTCAGGAACAGCTTGCCCGCACACGGATGCCCGTGGGCGGATATACCAAGGAGCAGATCCGCGGCATTGCCGCGCAGGCGGGGCTTGTGGTGGCTGCCAAGCCGGACAGTCAGGATATCTGCTTTGTCCCGGATGGGGACTACGTCGGGTTCCTCCGGCGCAGCGGCGCCGGGGACGGGAAAAAGGGGCATTTTATCGATGCCTCCGGCGCGGATCTGGGGGAGCACCTGGGGCTGTGCCATTATACGGTCGGCCAACGCAAGGGGCTGGGCCGTTCGTTTGGTAGGCCCGTCTATGTCTGCTCTCTGGACCCCGTAAGTGGGAATGTCCTGCTCGGAGATAATGAGGAGCTGTTCCGTACGCGGGTCGTGCTGCGGGACTTTAACGCCATGGGGCTCTCACCGGAGCTCCCGGTGGAGGAACCGATCGCCTGTATGGGCAAGATCCGCTATAACCAGCAGGCCGCGCCGTGCCGGATCTTCCGGGCAGGGGGCCGGGTGAAGGCCGAATTTGACTGCCCCCAGCGCGCTGTGACACCGGGGCAGGCTGCCGTCTTTTACGATGATGCAGGGCGCGTGCTCGGCGGAGGGATCATCGATCGGGCGTGATCCTGATGCCTGAGCAGCGGATTGATCAGATTATTCGCGGAGCGGGTTTCGCCTTTGGAGCCGTCCGTCGATTATTTTCCCGCTGCGGCGGGAGAGAAAAGAATGAAAGGGGAAGAAACATGTCCAAGAAAATGTCCAAAAAGGCTAAGATTGCCGTCGGTATCGTGTGCGGGGTGCTCGCTGCGGCCGTTGTGGCGGCAGGTATCACGGTCGGTGTCCTCTTCTCGAGTAAGGGGCCGTTCACCGGAACAGTGATTGATGCGAGTACCAACGCCCCCATGGCGGGCGTCAGCGTGTCCGATGGACGCAACGTGGTAAAAACGGATGATAACGGCCGGTTTACGCTGGAGGGGTACCACAAGAGCCGATTTGTCACCGTGACTACTCCGTCCGGCTATGTGGCGGACAGCTACTATCAGCGCGTGGAGAAGAATAAGGAGTCCTACGACTTTAAACTCACCCCGAATGCGGGGATGGGGCAGGAGAAGCACTCCTTCATCCAGGTGGCGGATTCGGAGATCGGCGAGGACGGCGTCGGCCCGTGGATCGACAGCATCCACACCATGGTGGAGGAGCAGCACCCCGCCTTTATCATCCACACCGGCGACATCTGCTATGAGGCCGGCCTCAAGCGCCATATTCACGATATGAATTCCGAAAATATGGGCGTACCCGTCTACTATACGATCGGCAACCACGACTATGTGGACGGCAAGTACGGAGAGGAGCTGTTTGAGAGCATCTACGGCCCGGTGTGGTACTCCTTTGAGGTGGGGAATATCCATTACGTCGTCACCCCGTTCCAGAACGGCGGGGACTACAAGTCCGGCTATAATGAAAATGACCGCTGGCGCTGGCTGGCAAACGACCTCGCCAACACGGATCCGGATATGAAGATCGTCATGTTCAACCACACCATCTCCCCGGAGGAGAACTATGTCTTCCAGTTTGACAAGCAGACGCTTGACCTCAAGGCGCACAATCTGGTCGCGTGGATCTTCGGCCATTACCACTACAATTACATTTATGAGCAGAACGGTGTTGTTAACATCTGCACCTCCCAGCCCGGAGGGGGCGGGATTGACTCCTCCGTCAGCGGCAGCCGTTTGATCACCCTCGACGGGAACGGAAGCATCACCACGCAGATGTTCTACTACGACTTTACAGGGGAGCCGTCCGCGCCGGAGAACGCCGTGTGGAGCACACAGCTCGACGGGCGTGTGCTGTTTACGGATATGGTCGCGTCGCCGGACGGCAGCAGGGTTTATACGGCCACCGTGGGTGACGATGTGCCGGGCAGCTGCGGCATCTACTGCCTGGATGCCCAGACGGGCGAAATCCTCTGGAATGTCCCGGCCAAGAACTCCATTAAGAACAATATAGTCTATCAGAACGGGAAAATCTATGCGCAGGATGTGGACGGCCGCGTCTACTGCCTGAACGCCGACGATGGCAGTGAGATCTGGACGGCCCAGGCCAAGCTGGAGCGCTCGCTGGGAACCAGCTCGGGCATCTGTGTGGACGGGACAGCCGTCTACACGGGCTCCGCTTCCGACGTGACGGCCTTTAACGCGGAGACGGGCGAAGAGATGTGGGGTTATCACCGCAACCGCGGCGAAAATTCGCCGGCGGAGTTCGTGGTCGCGGGCGATAAGCTGATCATCAGTTCCCACTGGGATGCCATTATTGCGCTGAATAAAAATACCGGGGAACAGATCTGGGAGAACATGGATAACGACATCCGATTCCGCAGCTCCACGCCTGTCGCGATCAATGACAGCCGCCTGCTGGTGGCCGATGACGACGCCGTGGCGATCGTCAATCTGGAGAACGGAGAGATCACTAAGACGAACTTTGAGGAATATAACTTCGGCTCCAGCGGCCAGCCGGTCCTCGATGGCAGCATCGCCTATCTGCCCACTGCTACAAAGGGGATCGTCGCCTTCAATCTGGACACGCAGCAGATCGTCTGGGAGATGCAGCCCGGTACGGCGCTCGCCTTTACCGCCTGCTATACCAACGCGAAAAATGCCCTCACCGTGGAGGGTACACCCGTGCTCGCCGGGGATCAATTGATCTTTGCCGCCTCCGATGGATACCTCTATCATGTCTCTAAAGCGGATGGCTCCGTGATTTCCAAAAGCTCCGTCGGTTCCCCCGTATTCGGCAAGGTTGTGCTCTGTGAGGATGGTTCTGTAATTCTCGGCGACTTCTCCGGCAGAGTTACACGCTGTGCCGCGCCGCAGGAATAAAGAGAATTTATCAGTCTCCTGTCTTTACGGGAAGGCAACGGCCTCCATTCGTAAAACGAGTGGAGGCCGTTAGGCTGTAGAAAAGACCGACTGTAGTAATTCCTCCCATGCAGAAGCGTGCGAACCCGAAGTGAACATCATTCTCCCGGCAGGTTCGCACTCCAAAAACACAGCTGCTTTGGGAAAAAATCACCCGAATGGAGGGCCTTAGGCGCTAATGTGTTGCCTTTTTGTGCAGGTTTGAGCTATAATAATGTTGGTGCAGAACAGAGTTGTGCATGTTTGCTGTCGCTCCCCGCAGGGGAGCGTGGATTGAAATGAAGCAGGCGCTGACTGATAATTTCCGGGGTTCCGGTCGCTCCCCGCAGGGGAGCGTGGATTGAAATATAGGTTTCCAACGCTCCGCACTCTGCGACCCGGTCGCTCCCCGCAGGGGGAGCGTGGATTGAAATCTCTCTCCTCTTTGAGGATTGATACATCCACCCCGTCGCTCCCCGCAGGGGGAGCGTGGATTGAAATACGCCTAACGGAAGAGCTTGAAGTCGGACAAAAGTCGCTCCCCGCAGGGGGAGCGTGGATTGAAATCAGCAGGTTATTTATGGGGGCCTTATCATCTTTGCCAGTCGCTCCCCGCAGGGGGAGCGTGGATTGAAATAGTTAGGATTACACCCAGATCATTTTATTATTCGTCGCTCCCCGCAGGGGGAGCGTGGATTGAAATCAAAAAGTACAAACCTTTTTCCCACACAAAAGATAGTCGCTCCCCGCAGGGGGAGCGTGGATTGAAATGCGATAGTCTGTGCCGGCACCGGCTGTTGTCCCGGTCGCTCCCCGCAGGGGGAGCGTGGATTGAAATCCTTCATGGAAACCCTGGATCAAACGGAGGAAGGTCGCTCCCCGCAGGGGGAGCGTGGATTGAAATACGCGTGATGTTTTCGAGAAATACCTGAACGAGGTCGCTCCCCGCAGGGGGAGCGTGGATTGAAATAAGATAAAGACGATTATAGATTAACGAGCGTCTATGGTCGCTCCCCGCAGGGGGAGCGTGGATTGAAATTATCGAGGGTGTAGATTATACGCTCGAAGGTAATGTCGCTCCCCGCAGGGGGAGCGTGGATTGAAATGTTATTTCGTTATATTGTGTACTACGCACTTATCAGTCG
>DVHG01000014.1 GCA_018712345.1 Candidatus Onthovicinus excrementipullorum
GATACTTCTGCATTTGTTTTTCAGTCAGGCTGGAGAAGTTTTCCCCCTGAATACCACAGACAAAAAAAGCTCCCGCAATTATGTCATAGTTCTCCAGCACACGGTTTAGCGGCAGCCCCATGATCTTTCCTTCGTCATTGCAGACAACAGCAACCGGTTCCTCCCACGGATAAAGTGCCTGAATGGGGCCGCCTACCATTTGCTGCATTTCATGAAGGTCATTTTTCATCTCAACAGGCCGGGCTGCTTTGCCCGGTTCTACAAGCAACACTCGCATTCTGGCAGATCACCTCATTTGTAGGGAAAAGGGCTTCAGGCTTTTTCCAATTGCTTCATAGTTTTCAAAATGCACCTCGCAGCCCAACAGATAGGACACCGCTTCTTCCCATTCTTTTAAGGGGTATTTCTCCTTATCCGGCAGGCGGTACAAATCGCCAAGGGCTGCCCATTTGAGTTCCGGCAGCAGGCGCAGGTTGGAGATAAAGGTGCGGTGCTGTTCGGCTAAAAGGTCTAACAATCCGGTTTTCTTCAATCAATCCCTCCGATGCAATAAAAAATATGGGCGAAACGCTCTATGGCGCCCCGCCCGATTGCTTCTTACGCTATTTTTTCCTGCGGTTACGAATATGCAGGAACACAAGGCCGCCCAAAATGACAGCGCATAAACAGATCAAAATAATTGCTTTTGGTTCCATTGATTGATTCTCACCTCACTTCTGTGGCGATGACCACCGTGCGGGCGTTTTCCCATTCATAGGAACAGGTGACGAGCGTCAGCAGGCGGCAGTCCTCGCCGGGGATGGTTTGTGGTTCATATATCGACTGGGCGAAGAGTTCCTCCTGAAAAGACAGGAAGTCCGCACCGTCCGCAAATTCAGTGCGGTTAAACCGCAGCTTTGAGATATCGGTTTTCAGCACAGCCGCAATTTGGTATTCCCGCAGTCCATCGCTGGTCTGCAGCAGGATTTTGGAATGCTCATTTCGGAAGGCTTCCTTTGCCATCTTTTGAAGAACAGCGAACATGGTGCCGTCGTTCATGTTGTGCCCGTAGACCACAAGGTTCTTGCTCTCCGGGGTGCAATCCCATTGAAAGAAAATACTCCCGGCAGTGCGATGCTCGCCTTTGTAGGTGCGCCGCAAATAATGTTCCGGATCGTCGGCGCTGCTTTGCAAAACCGGGTAATCCACACAGGTGCCGGGAATGGAAATCCAGCCTTTGATGTCCGGGTATTCAGCCTGCAAAGCGGGAAGGTCCACAAGGAATTCTGGTTCGAGCTGTTCTTTCCCAGCCGGTAAAACCCCGGAGCTTTCGGCTCCGGGGAGAGGCTGTGTGTATTCTTTTTTCAGGGCTTGTGCTTCTCCATTGGTCAGCCCCGGCTGGATTATCAAAAACCAGAGGAGTCCTAAAAGACTCAGGCACAAAAGGCCGATGCAAAATCCTTTCAAAAAGATTTTCATTGTTTGCGATCCTGCTGCTCATCGGCCTGATCAGCAGATTTGCGCTTTTTGTCTGCCCGGTTGAGGAAGAACAAAGCGCCGCCGGACAAAACCGCCAGCACGGAAAGGCCAATCAAAACAGCAGGCATCCACGGGTTATCACCGGTCTGCGGAACAGAGGGAATCTCCGGTACCAGCTTGTTATGCATCTTTACGGTTGTTGTTTCGCCCGCCTTGATTTCTACGGTCTGATCGTCAGGCAGAATATACTTTTCGGAATCTTCGCCAGCTACTTCAGATACGGTGTATTCTCCCACACGAAGAGTGAGGTTGATTTCACCGTTTTCATCCGTTTTGAATTCCTGCTCATAGGCATTGCCCATGAAGTCAGTACCGCTGATTTTGAAGGTGCGTCCTTCGACCTTATCATCGTCGGCAGTCTTTACTACCTTCAGAGAACCAGTTTGAGCTTTGTTCAGGAAGCCAACGCCAGCTTCGGTTTCGATACGGACGATCGCTTCGTTTTCCGTGATGGAGAAGGGGTAATACCCGTCATCCTTCTCGAAAAATTCCGGCGCCTGTTTTTCGTGCAGGAAGTAGTTCCCATACACAAGGTCCTTCATCTGGTAGAGACCCGGTTCGGTTTCTGTCATTTCACCCGCCAGCTGGTCGATATCCGCGTCGAATTCCCCGTTGTTATCTACATCGGCGTAAACTTCAAAGACAGCCCCGGACAGCTTGTGGTCCGGATAATCGGCGTCCACCTTTATGGTTTCGGCGGTGCCTTTGATGATCTGGTTTTCAATGGTGATTTCAATGGTCTGCCCTTCCTCAGTGATCTCTACCGGGAAGATTTCTTCCGTCAAAACGAAGGCTTCCGGCGGTGCGATTTCACGGATGAGGAAGTTTCCAACAGGTACCTTATCAAACTCAAAGTACCCGATCTCATTGCTCTCGGTGACCAAAAATGCGGTTTCCCCAGTGAACTCGGTCTCGTCGAAACGGAACAGTCCGATTTTAGCGCCTGCCAGTTCAAAGCCATCCTGATCCACTTTCCAGCCGGATACCTTGCCGCGCTTTAAGGTGTTTTCAATGGGTACCCCGTCGTTCACGGCAATCTCTACCTTCGCCACATCCTGACCGGCGTACTCAAACACCACCGGGTATTTTTTATCACTCAAAATGTAGTGATCATCGACGCCGATTTCCTTTATATACAGGGAAGCCCCGCAGGGCACGTCTGTTTTAAAGACAGCATTTCCGTTTTCGTCAATACCGATGGTTTCCATGAGCCCGTCTGCCGGGATGGAGGTTCCGTCTGATGCGGTCAGTTCTTCCGCTGCAAACAGTCCGAAAGTAATGTTTTTCCATTCCTCATTCATGCCGAGGGAGAAGGTTTCGTCCTGTTCCAGCAGCTTCTTGAGGGAAATCTCCACTTTCTGGCGCTCGTTGTAGAAGCCAACGCTGGCGGAGGTGATTTCTACTTCCTGACCAGCATAGGACAAAACGACTTCCTTGGGTTCAGGATCAATTACCATGCCATCCGGCGCAGTGATTTCCTTCACCTGATAGCGGCCGAGATACAAAGGTTCCGAAGTGGCGGTTCCGTCGCTCCCGGTGGTCAGGGTAGAGGCCAGTTCGCCAGCTTTCAGATGGACGGTGCCATCCGGGGTCACGACATCTTCCAGTGCGGTGATTTCATAAACAGCGCCCGGCTGTCCCTGCACCTCATACTGAGGCTGGTACATCCCGCCGGATTCCACCACATGGCTGAACGTTTCGCCCTCTTTGTAAACCGTAATCGTTCCTTTCTGCGGGACGTTGTATTTCTCTACGGTGATGACTTCCAGCGAACCGTCCACCACAAAGGGCACCGGCTCTCCGTCGAGCACATACCCCCACGGGCTCTGCTGTTCCACCAGTTCGTAATTTCCGAACGGAAGCGGTTCCGGCAGCATGAGGGTACCTGTGGCGTCCGTCACGAAGGTATCGATATCGATGGGGCTGGGGTAGTTGATATGCTGCACCACCCACTCGCCGGTATCGGTATTACGGATTTTGACTGCTGTTCCCGCCAGAGGAATGATTTTGCCGGATTCGGCGTCTTTCTTCTCAAAGCGGATGAGAGAGGTAAAGGTGGGGTTATTGAGAATAAAGTAGTAGACTTTGCCATGCTCAGAAATGAACACCGAGAAGTCCGGGACAAACTTCTGTCCTTCGGCGCCTTTGGTCTGATGCACCATATACAAGCCATACGGAAGATCCTTTGAACGGGCAAATCCATGGGAATCGGTGACCAGAAGATCCCGTTCTTCTTCCTTGGCGTTCTCATAGCTGCCTGCGCTGGCAAGATAGACTTGGAATTCTGCCCCTTCCTCCGGCTGCTCGATCTGCACATCGTCATTGGCGGGTTCTACGTTTTCTTCCGCTTTCTCTATCGGGGCTTCTTCTGCTGGTGTGTTCTCTGCGGCAGTATTTTCCTCAGCGGATGCTTCCGGCTGCTGTTCCGGTTCTTCCTGATTTGGTATGGCAGGCTGGTCGGTATGCTTGGTGATGGCGATGCTGCCAAGGACGACGTCCTCCGTGGCGGTCATGGGGATGCTGTTGTTTTCTAAGGTAAAGTTCCCCGGTTCCGCGCCTACCGGATAGACGGTTTCGTCCAGCAGGTACCCCTCGCTGGGGGAAATTTCACGGATGCTGTAATCCGGGCCGCAGGGGTATTCCTTGGTGGTAAATTTGCCCCCGTTCGCCGTGGTGTAGGTATCCAGCAAAGTTTCGCCCTTAAACATCCCGTACACAGCGCCGTCCAAGGTGGCGTCGCCCTGTGCTTCGTATTCGGAGCTTCTCGGCTTGTTGTGGCCGGAATCCTTTTTCTGCATCTCCACGGTAAACTTTTTCAGGATATTGGAAAAACTTACGCTGGAGGTTTGTCCGGGGTAGATGGTTACCTGCTGGGATTCGGGCTGGACATATTTGTCCGGGGCCTTCTCGGTTACGGTGTAATTTCCGGCTTGGAGGTTATCCACCCGGATGGTGCCATCCGGCCCTGTCACAACGTCCTTCTCAATCCCGTTTCCGGAGATGTGGAAAGGAATACCGGAAACCTCTCCATCTTCAGAGGTTTTCACAAGCTGCAGGGTGCCTGCCTTAATTTCGAGGGAAAAGTAGCATTTCACCGGTTCTGCGGAGCCTCCCACATCGAAGGTGACCACGTTCTGGTACTCGTCCCGCAGCCAGTATTTGGTGCCGCCTGTGACCACGCCGGGAACGGAAGAAGGCAGGCGCTTTTGGGCGGTGATGGTGCCGAATTCGGTTTCGGCGGTGGAAACATGAAGCTGATTTCCGCTGATGGAAAAGTCCACGCCCGGATAGCTGACGGCGAAATTGTCCAGCACATTGTTTTCATCCACCAGCGTGGTTTCATTTTTCCCGGTGCTTTCATTGTATTTGAGGTCGTGGGTATATGCCCCAACCGCGCCGGGATCATCGGCAGCAAAGGATGGGATCGTGTGGTAATTCACGACGTTCTCCCGGAGCTGATAGAAGATGGGCTTCGCGGCGGGGCTGTTGACGGTGAATTCATTGACGATCTGATCTTCATATCCAGTTCCAAACTGCTCATGGGCAATGAGCCAGATGAGAATTTGGGTGGCGATGTACTCGTCGATGGCGCTGCCGCCGTACTTGGTGCCGGTTTCCACGTTGTATCCCAAGGTCAGGGCGGTGTTGATCATCGCTTTCTGCTCGGCGGTAAAGGCGGCGTAATCATCCGACTGGTTATAACCGATACCTGTGTGTACGCCGACGCCCAGCTGGATGCAGTAGGCGGTGCGGAAGGCTTTCAGGTCATTGATCCGCAGTTCGGTGAACTTATTGGAACTGTAGCCGCCAAACGGGGCGGGAAGATTGGAACTGAGGGAATACCCTCTGGTGTTATGGTCGATCATGGAGATATATCCGTCGTACTCATACTCGGCGGCAAAAACACTGCTTGGTACGATCCCTAAGCAGAGCAGCGCCGCCAGCATAACGGACAGCAGCCGTTTTAGATGTTTTTTCATACAATTCTCCTTATTCGTAAAATACAAAAAGCCCCCGCAGGATTGAGGGAAAACCTCAAACCCACGGGGGCAGGTACTGAAATTATCGTTCTTCGCCATTTTTCTGACGGCGTTGCTTTTTATGGGGAACTGTCTTTTCGGGCAGCTCCCGCTGAGTGATCCAGACCGCTTCCAAGACAGAAGCGGTTTCGATCCCATTCTGCTGGCAGCCGTTCAGGATTCCTTCCAGATAGGCTCTGGATGGCATGGCGGGGGTATCCTTATATGGGCTGTTCATGGTGTAGGCCATGATTTCCCGCCTGACTCCTTCCTGATCGGTTACCGTGACAGGCTCTTTCCCATACAGGTATGGAAACCCCTCGTAATGATCCAGATGCTGTTCGTCCCGTTCAGAAATCCGCCAGAGGACGCCGTCCACATAGCTGTCCGGTTCCGGCAGGATGGTGGCGACGCCGTTCCCGCCGCCATTCATGCGGAAAGCGAGGCGGTATCCTTCCAATCGGACGGTGTCCACCACTTCCGCGTCCGGGCAGCGGAATGCCATCTGATTTAGGTTCATGTTAGAACCATAGGCAAAGTAAAGTCTTTCGTTGGTTTTCATCACCTCCAGTGTTATCGTTCTTGGTTTCGGCGGTTCTGCAGGCTGGGATATTGGGATTTGTCATATCGCCATGCCCGGTCGCCGGGGAGGTTCGAGAGCAGATGCTCCCGCACATTTTTGTATTCCGGTCCGATGAGGCCAAGGCGCAAAAGAAAGGTGCGGAAGGTAAAGGCGGGGTTTTCGCTGATCTCGGTTTTGCGCATGACCGTCCGGCTCTGGTTGATGGCCTGTGCGGAGATCGCCAGCGCCAGCGTAATGTTCGCCCGCACCTTACCGGCATGGAGGGTGCTTTCAAAACAGCGCCATTCCAATGTCCCACGGTAAAACACAGAATGAAGGTTTAAGGCATAATACCTCGTCCAGTTGTAATGCTCATAGCTTCCGTCAGAACCCTCATACCATTCCTGCCTTAGCCGATCCATGGTAGTGTTGGTGGGAAGCTTGCGGATTTTTTCCAGCATGGGCTCCCGCACCTTCTGGCACCAGCGCTCCACCCGGCTCTCATTCACATTTAAGGCTTTGAACAGGATATCCTCTTTGGAATACATGATGGAGAGGGCGTTTTTCAGGCTCTGCGGGGTATGCTTGGAAGCGTCCACATGGACGTGCATCCCGCAGCTTGGATTCACCACAGCCCCCGCATGGCGTAAGGCACGGACGACTTCCTGCAGTTTTCCCATTTCGCTGTATTCCAGTTTGGGGGAATTCATTTCCACCTTGTAGGTTCCATCGCCATTGGAAACCTGCTGCCGCCCAATCCGTTGCGAGCCGTGGATGCTGGAATCGTAGACAAACCGCCATTTTTTGCCCTCGTTGTCTATAACCTCCCACGGATCGTAGATGCGGGATTCGTGAGTTTGACGGGCCATGGTGCCGAATAGGGAAGCCACCGCTTCCGCTGCTTTCTGGCGGGTGAGCCCCGTCATCTCGATTTCGCAGCCGAAGTATTGGTCTTTTAAATCAATCGATGGCATTCACCTCCCGATGGGCGGCGGCAAGGCGCTTCCCGATAGCTTCCACTACAGTAACGGTAACGCCGTTCCCGGCCTGCTTGTAGAGCTGGGCGTCCGACTGGAGGGGTAAAACAATATCAATCCGGTCATCCGTCCATCCCTGCAATCGCAGGCATTCCCTTGGCGTCAAACGCCGGATTCTGCCGCCGAACAAAACGCCGTGGCGGTCTTGGGCGGTGAGGGTGAACATGGGTTCTTCCGCAGATTTGATACGCCGTCCGTTCTGGCGAACCGTTTCCCGTTCCGGGGTGAGGACCGCACGGGCTTCCAAGGTGCCTTGGTCGCTGTTTGTGGTGAGGGTATGGGCGATTTTTCTGCCAACCCTGCCGCGGCGGGTGTTCCGTTGGGCGTAGGCCAGATTGATGCTGTCGCCGGGATACGCCATTTTATACCCCTTCTTGGTGTTCTCCTTGATGGGCAGGCCCACTTCATACAGTCCGGTTTTCCCGCCGAAACCGCCGGTCTGCGCCGCAAGGGTACAGCTTATCCCTTCGGGGGAGTACACTCGTTCTCCCTGCGCTCCGGGAAGGACTTGCACAAGAGATGTTCCTGCTGTTTCGGTGAAAGGAAATACTTTTCCTCTGCATCGCTCATCAAGATATCCGATAAGATACACCCTTTTTCGGGATTGGGGGACTCCGAAATCCTTGCTGTTAAGCACCTGCCATTCCACAAAATACCCCAATCCATCCAGCGTATGGAGGATGGCCGCAAACGTCCTGCCCCCGTCATGGTTAAGCAGTCCGGGAACATTTTCAAGCAGCAGATACGCAGGTCTTTTTGCCGCAGTCAGCCGGGCAATTTCAAAGAACAGGGTACCTCTTGGGTCGCTGAATCCTCCACGGTGTCCAGCAATCGAAAAAGACTGGCAGGGAAATCCGCCGCACAGCAAGTCGAAGTCGGGCAGGTCGCTTGGGTCGGCTTTTCGGATATCTTCACAGAACCACTCTCCTTTGGTGTCAAATAGTGCCCGGTAGCTGCGGTCGGCATATTTGTCGATCTCGCAATGTCCTACACAGGCAAATCCTCCGGCACAGCTGAGTCCTTCCCGGAACCCGCCAATGCCGGAGAACAGGTCAATATATCGTATGGTTTTTCTTATCACACTCCTTTTCAGGCTTTATGAAAAGCTAACATACAATCAATGGACATCGCCCCTTTCTGTTGGATTAATTGAAAGATATATATATGAAAACAGCCCGCAGTTTCCTGCGGGCTGTTACTGACTGTCTTATGCGTAGGTTTCATCTTCATTTTCACTGGTTTCGCCGGTTTCCATGGTATTGTCATCCGGCTCAGTTTCTTCTTCCTCGCCCTGCTCCCAGCTTTCCGGCTCATTTTCCGGCGTGGTATCCTCATCGAGTTCGGCATTTTCCGCAGGCTCCCAGCTGTTATCGGTTGTTTCTTCTTCGCCGGGGTCCTCAGTTTCACCGTTTTCTTCGTCCCAGTCCTCTGGTTCTTCGTCATCGGGTACTTCCTCGTCCTCGTCGTTTTCGGCGGTTTCTGCGGGTTCCCAGCCGTTCTCTGCCTGCTGCTCATATTCGGCGGCTCTGGCGGCTTCGAATTCTTCTTCTGCTTCTTCCAGCGCCTGTTCAATCAGCCCGATCACGAATTCCTTTTGGGTGAGGCGGCGATGGTAGGCTTTCTCGTAGTTTTCAAGGTATTCCTTGACTCTCTGGAACAATTCCTCGCTTACCTGAAACGCTAATGTTCTTCCTTTTTCCATAATTCTGTTAGCCCCTTTCTCATAATGTTCCCGAATGACCATTTCGATGAACTTGCTCATTGTGCTTTCCGTGTCCCGGATTTCCTCGCTGATCTGGTTGTGCAGGTCCAGCGGGATTTTGCAGGTTACGCCCTTTGTTTCCACGCCCTATCGCTCCTTTTTTTCGTTCTTTCCCTTTCGGGCAACACAAGCATATCGAAAAACTACGGATAAAGCTATTACCAACACCAACAACCTTTCAGCCAAAGCAGGCTCAACAAACGTCACTACCAATAAAGGCTATGTGGGACTCTGTTTTTGGGGGAATAACGAACCCCCGCCTGTTTCCAGACGGGGGTGTGGGAATGCTAAATGGTTTCTAACGGGCCGGGGTGTCTTTTTTCTTCTGCTTTTGAGGAATGTCCGGCTGCATATCTCCAAAGAAATACCCAGCCAGTTGCTTCATCCCGTCAAAATCATAATCCTCCGGGATTGCCACGGTTAGAACAACGGCATCCGAGATACGGTCCTTTCCGTTTTGCCGGTAGTATTCCTCGAAATAGCCCCACCAGCCATCCCCTTCGGTCTTGATCTCATCATCCCGACCATCGACATTGAAATAATAGCGGGCCGTGTCTACGCCGATATTCTTTTGAGCAACCTTTTGGGAAGTAAATATCATTCCCTTTAAGTAGGTTTCCATCGTCTGTCTGGGGGCGAGATAAAGGGTTATGGAGCGCTCCATGTAATCGGGGAATTCCTGATTAGGCTGCTCCTGCAGGACAAGCCGGGCTGTATCGAAATATTCGGACGGCTTGTAGTCTACCGTGAGGCGTTTGAGTTCGGCTCCCTTGAATTCCTCAAAATACTGTGGATCGCCAAATATGATGTGTTTAGGGCATTTGATTTTGTAAATCTCTTTTCTCATGGACAAATCTCCTTTCTCTGTTGGGGTAGAACAAAGCATACTGGGAAAGCCGGAAAAAAGCTATTACCAAGACCAACAAGAATCCAGACGGCAAAGTAAGCAATACCAACTATCCCTGTTTTATTCTTCTCCCAGCAGGGAACCGAGGAATCCCAGCATTTCCTGCGGGATCGCTTCCTCCGGCTGCTGTACCGGCTGGGAAGGCACAGCTTTGAGTTCTTCCCGCAGCACACGGCGCAGGGTTGCTTCCAATTCTCTCTGCTGCTCAGTTGCCAGAATCGCCCGTACCAGAAAGGCGCTTTTTTGTCCTTCCGGGACAGCCTGCAGGATTTCCCACGCTTTCCGGTGATCCTCGTTCTGCAGGTTGGGGCGGAACATATACAGGGGCCTTGTCATCCCTTGCCCACACCGCCTGAGAATTGCCCCAAAATCCGTTCGAACCCTTCGGCGTTTACCTTGTCGTCTAAAAGGGCAAAAACCCGGCACAGGGCGTCCTGTTCGCTCACGTTGCCCTTGACCACCGCTGCGCCGCCGCCCAGCATCACCACCGGGATGGCTTTCAGATCAAACCCCGATTCCATGGCTGCCGAGAGAAGCCGTTCTGTGTAGAGCCGTCCCTGTTTTTGGATGATATTCCGTGCGTCCTCATCCATGCTGCAGGGCTTTCCGGACAGAACACGTTCCACCTGAGCGTCGGTCACAGACAGCCCGGTATCCCGGCGGACCTGTTCTTTCGTTTCATCGATACATCGGATCATGCCGAGCTCCAAGCTGCGGCAGGTAGAAGCGTTGGGAACACCATTGTCCAGCCGCATGAGATCCACTGTCCAGCCGCCGATGTCCATCAGAAGGACAGAAGGCTCATTCTGGATGAGTTCGGGGTGAAGAGCGATGGCGGAATACCCTTGTGGGAACAATTTCACATCCTCGATGGTGATTTTGTAGGCGATTCCTTCGAATTTGAAGCACACCAGCTGGGAAGAACGCAGAAGGTATTCCCGGAAGGGTTTCTTTCCCCGGCCAAAACCAGCCAGAGGCAGTCCTGCAGCGAGCTTGACGGAACACTCTGTGGTTCCGCTGCGCTGTTTGATTTCCTTGGCGATGGCGGCGAGGGTAAGCAGGTAGTAGTTGTCGTTTTCCATTTTGTTGCGCAGGATCGGCTGTCTACCCGTCCCGCATACGAAAAACTTCCCGCCGTATTCCAGTGTGTTCTGCAGGGTGTAGGGTTCGTGAGAATATTCCGAGATACCGGCTGGGAAAGAAAAATGCCGGGTTTTGATGGCGTAATAGCCATGGTCGATGCCAATGTTCATGGTTTTACTCATCCTTTCTTGGTGATCGTTGAAAACTTGAGGTTCCTGCTGGTTAAGAGTTTAGAGAGTATTGTTCGAAAACAAGTATTGTTCTTTCCCAGCTGGTAAAGTATTTGGGGGGAGAGTGTGAGAGGGGGGGAAGCGGAGAACCGCCCCGGCCGTTCAGCCGGAGCGGTTCTAAAAAAGGGCGCACTACCCCCTTGTATCTTGAGGGCTTGAAATTGGCCCATTTAGGGCTTTCGTCAATCTATCTATGAAACTGCCGGAAACTTCTACACTTCCGACAACGGGGAAAAGGGTGGTAAACGCAAAAAAGCGGAGTTTCCAGCCTGAAAAATCAGGTGAAAACTCCGCTTAGTCGGATTATCTATGGATTTCTGTTTGGACATCTACGGCAAACGGGCTTTCCAGAATTTCTTCTGAAAAGCCCGTTAACCCTTGATTTTACTGGACAAAACGCTTGGACATCTATTTTGTCACAGTGATTTGGCGGAGAAGGGGAGACTCGAACTCCCGCGCCGGTTACCCGACCTACGCCCTTAGCAGGGGCGCCTCGTCACCAACTTGAGTACTTCTCCATGGTAACTTGATTTTATTCCTATTAAATTTATTTGACAGGCTTGGCGGAGAGAGTGGGATTCGAACCCACGGTACGTTGCCGTACGACGGTTTTCAAGACCGTTCCGTTATAACCACTTCGGTATCTCTCCACGTGAGACGAGAAATATTCTAACACACAAAAACTGTGTTTGTCAAGACCTGTTTTGGAATCTGGGCCCTCTGCGCCCGCCTAGCGGGCGCAGAGGCAGATGACGGATTTGTACTTACTCAGCGGTGATTTCAAAGAGGCGGATCTCACGCGGGGCGAGCTCCAGCTCCAGGGCATCCGCCGCGGTGAGTTTAGGCCCGTCCACGGGGTAGATTGTACGCAGCGTGTGGCTCCCGAGCAGCGAGTATTTTGCCAGGGGGACGGTGAATTTCTGCGCCTTGGCGGACGGGTTGCGCACGATGATATATCCTTTGCCGTCCTCAAAGGCCGCGTAGCCGTAGCACGCGCCCGTTTTGGGGATCCCGCCAAAAAATTCGGAGTGGCGCAGGATGTGGAAGTTCTCTTCCGCCCACTTGAGGATGCGGGCGTTGATCTCCCATTTTTTATCATCGAACATGGAGGGACTGTAATAGAGCTCAATAAATCCAGTCCCGCGCATCATGCACATAAGCAGGTATTTGGTAAATTCCTCCGCCGTGTAGCAGACCGTCTTGTGCGATTTGGATGGCAGCGGGGGATTATAGTTTTTCTTACCGTAGCAGGGCTCGTGATTGTAGATGCAGCTGGCTGGGAACTGCTGCTGACGGACCACATAATAGTCATAGTAACGGCCGTCACGGTAGTTGAGGCACTGGTCCAGATTGCTTCCGTCCCCCTCGTAGTACATGTCGGCGCTGTTGTTCAGCCACACGGCATCTACCCATTTCAGGAACCACGGGCTGCAGTGGGAGTAGGAGGTCAGGTTCAGGTAGACATCTGGATTCACCGCGCGCAGGCGCTCAAAGCCGGCCAGCCACTTTTCCCACAGGAAGCTGTAATAGTACACGGCCTCCTCCTCTTTTCCGCCGGCGGGGTGACCATGCTTTTTGCTCCTGCAGGGCTGGATGGAGAAGCCGTCGAGCTTAAAGTAATTGACGTTATACTCCTTCATGAAGCTGATCATACGGTCAATGAGCGCATCAATGTACTTGGGGGAACCGGTGCAGATGTCACGGGACTGGCGGCAGCGGTAATAACCGATCTTTTTCAGATTTTTGGCGTAGCGGTTGGCCTCCGTATACCCGCCGCGCGGGCCGAACCAGACGCCGAATCCGGCGCCCAGCTCTTCCATCAGCTTTTTCTCGTTGCGGAACGCATTGGGAAAACGATCGTCGCGGAAGGCCCAGAATGCAGCCTTTTTATAGTCAACCCAGCCGTCGTCCACCACATAGCTGTCCAGCTTGCGGACGCCGTGCTCCTCAAGCCCCTTTGCTACTGCGCGGAAGGATTCGGCGATGTTGTCAGTGCCAATATCCAGCATATTGTCATACCAGGAGTTGAATTGCAGGCGGAACCGCTCCGGGCGGGCGAACGTGCGCATATAGGCAAAGAACGCGTTGTGGCAGGCGTCGTAGTTGGCGGCATCTGCCGCGCCGACCACGCAGGAGTGGAACTCAATCACGCCCGATTCCTTTTGGAGCTCCCGGCAGGTCCGGCCGTAATAGGCGGTAAACCGGGCAACACCCTCCCGGATCTTATTGTCACAGGTCGGGAATTCTCCGCCCGCGTAAAAGGAACCGAAGTAGACAGGCTGCCCGAGCGTCATGATGTATTTCGGAATATGGACGCGCTTTTCCGGCATGGGGATGGACCAGCTGAAATCAAATCCGGAAATGTTCGCGGTAAAGTAGTCTACCTTGTCAATCGTTAAATGCGTATCCGCCTTCAACAGAGTGAGGCGGGCGCGCAGGAAAGATCTGCTGCCAGCCTCAACGCGGAACAGAAGCTGAAAATCATCTGCACTCAGCGTGAGTGTGACGGATGTTTCAGATGTGTCAATGGAATTTACTTTACAGTCAGAGGCGTTCAGGATACGTTTTTCACGCGTCCTGCTCAGGCTGTATGTAAGGGAGAATAGCTCCTTCGGGCTGAATTCTTCCCCCGTTTTCAGATTATAAAAACAGATCTGCGGTGCGCGATTCTCCTCGCAGGAGAGCTGCATTTTGATTTTTCCGGCGCACAGGGCGGCCTGCTGCATGGTAACACGTCCTTTTCCATGTCTGATTTAAACGCTTTCATTTTAAAGCATTCCATTTTATCTGTCAATACAAAATCATTGCACCGGAGAATGAAATGTGATATAATAATGGCCGCGATTTTATAATATTATTATGCCTTTTTAACAGTTTTTGTTAAAGGGAAAGAGGAGGAAACTTAGAATGGAAAAGAAAAAGACACTCAAACGACTGCTGATCGCACTGATCTGCCTGATCTGTGTAGCCGCATTGGTTGCGGGCGGCGTGTGTGCGTGGTTGTTTATTCCGAGGAAGGGCGAGGCCTCCCATGAGATCTGGCTGAGCAGCGATTCATTTGACGTCAATCACTACCAGACCGTAGAAAAAACGCCCGGAGAGGATTTCAAGATCCTCCAGCTGGCGGATATCCAGATCGGCTCCATGACGGAGATGTCCGAGACAAAGGCGCGCATTCAGGAGGCCATTGACGCCACGGATCCCGATCTGCTGCTGCTCACGGGCGATAATGTCGAGGGCCAGATCGGCGGCGCGATCCTGAAATCACTCGGCAAATTCATCGACTCCTTCGGCATTCCGTGGGCGCCCATTTATGGCAATCACGACGGGGAGGGGACCTATGATCTCAACTGGCAGGGCGATGTCTACGAGAGCTTTGAGCACTGCCTGTTTGAAAAGGGACCTATCACATTGTTCGGTGTGGGAAACTATGCCTTTAACCTGACGGAGAACGGAAAGATCGTCTATTCCTTTATCATGTTTGACTCCGGCAGCTGGCGAACCTATACGGACGGCACCGGCGGCTATGACTTTATCAAGGAGGACCAGATCGCCTGGTACGACTGGTACATCCGCGGGATCAGTGAGGCGGTATACGGCGAGTACAATCCGGCGCAGGGCAAGGTCGTCCCATCGATCTGCGCGCTCCATATCCCGCTGCCGGAGTATGAGTACGCCATGCGCGATTATGTGGATGAGGACGGTGTGGGTGCGCCGCCGCAGGTGGATGGCAACACCGGTGAAAACCGGGAGAATGTGTGCTGCCCGCCGATCAACAGCGGCCTGTTTGACCGGGCAAAGGAGCTTGGCAGCACACGCGCCTTTATCGCCGGGCACGACCACCTGAACAACTCCGTGATTGAGTACGAGGGAATTGAGCTGGCCTATGGCTATAAGGTGACACAGAACAGCTATCATGATGACAACATATTGGGCTATTCGCTCATCACGCTCAGCCCGGACTGCTCGGAGCTGACCTTTGAGCAGATTCCGTCCGCGATTGAGGCCTGAGCAAACAACGGTATTATCCCCTTCGCTGCCGCAGCGGAGGGGATTTTTGCGGTCTTGACCGGGCGGGCAAACGGTGCTATATTTAGGGCAGAAAAACTTGAAGATTTTAAGGGATCTGATTTGGAGGGATAAATTTTGGAATACGGGCTGTCTACATCGCTGAGCGGGAGGGACTGCTATCTGGACCGGTTGGCGGAATTGCGGCAGGATGGGATCGCCTACGTGGAGCTCTGCCTGCGGGAGGAGGATGACGGAGAACGATGCCGGCGGGCGGCAGAAAAGGTCCGTGCGGCGGGCCTGTCCGTCTTTTCCATTCACCTCCCGTTTGGAGAAACGGTAAATCCGGCGGAGCCGGACGAGGGGCGCCGCGCCGAAAATGTGGGTAAGATCCGCAACTTGATTGACAGTACTGCGGAACTCGGAGCCCAAATTTATGTGATCCACGGCTCGGCGGAGCCGGTGGACGAGGCGTGGCGGGAGCGGGCGCTTGAAGCTGCTGCGCACTCGCTGGGGGAACTGACGTCACACATGGCGCCCCTCGGTCTGACGCTCGCGCTTGAAAACCTGCCGCGTTCTTGCATCGGGCGGACGTCGGCAGAGATCGGGTTCCTGCTGGATCGCGTGCCGGACCTGCGCCTTTGCTTTGATACCAACCACTTTACCCCGCTGCGGCCGGATGTCCGTTTCCGGCCGCTCCAGCGGAAATTCCCGTCCCTGCGCAGGCGGTTGAATCCGGAGCCGGTTGAGGACGGCGTCGAATATGCCCGCCGCTTTGCGGAGCAGATTGTCACCGTGCATCTTTCCGACTATGATGGAATCAATGAGTGCCACTGGCATCCGGGGCAGGGGATGGTGGACTTTAAAGGGATTCAGGAGGCGCTCCTGCGTGCGGGCTTTGCCTCCCCGCTGATCTTTGAGCCGAATGAGCGCTGCCGCGGCGTGAAAACGACGGGCAAGCGGTTGATTGATGGATATGAACGTGCTCTGTGTATGCGATAAATAAGTTCAAGTCAGGTTCATGCTGGACAAAATGTTCCGATGCGGAACGTTTTTGGGCGTTATGGCGGCCGGTTTTGGATTTAAGAATTTCATTTTTATACGGTTACACAGTATAATGATTTTTATGAGGAGGAATTGTTGATGAAAGCAGTGAAAAAAGTGCTTGTAGCTGCCCTTGCGCTGGCGATGGCAGCCTGCGTATTTTCCGGCTGTACACGTCAGACGGGGCTGCATGCCGATCTGACGCTGATGGAAAATGAGAGTATTGACAAATCGCTGCCGCGGGATGGCCGGGACGGCTGGTACACCGTCTTTGTCGATGATTTTGACAGGGAGACCCTGAATGATTCTACGGCCATCGGCCAGCTGAGGAACGCGGACGGCACACCGGGCGAAACGATCACGACCGATATCTGGACGTATTCTCCGCATGACGTAAGATGGGAGACACAGACGGGCAGCGCAGACCAGACTTCATACTGGTGCCCGGAAATGGTGACGCTCCGGGACGGCAAGGTTGAGATCAAGGCCTATGAAACGCAGGATCACACCTGTGACAGCTGCCCGAAAAATGGCCGATTCAGCGGTGGAATTGAGACCAGAAAGATCAATGAGGACGGCTCGTCCACCCAGCTCTTCTCGCAGGCATACGGCTATTTTGAGGCGACGGTCAAATTCCCAGATGCGGACGGCCTCTGGTCTGCATTCTGGCTCCAGTCCGTCAACCAGAACAATCCGTCCCATCAGGGATTGGACGGGACGGAGATCGACGTCTATGAATCCGCCTTCCAGCGCAACAGGACATGGATGGGTCACGCGCTGCTCTGGGACGGGTACGGCAGCTTTGCCAAGGTGGATGACGCGATCCTCGATACCGGGAAGGACCTCTATGATGGCTATCACACGTTCGCGCTCAAGTGGACGCCTGAATATTATGTCTGGTATGTGGACGGCGTTGCAACCTGGGCGTCAATGGGCGGCGGCGTTGCAAAAGTGCCGGAGTTCCTGCGCCTGACCGTGGAGATGGATGCGGGCGACGGCTGGGGCCCTCACGGCCAGAAGATCGGGAAGTTTGACAGCAATGCGCAGCCGGTCTTCTATGTGGAGCAGGTAAAGGTGATGCAGAACCTGAATTATCAGCAGTACATTCTGGAGGACGGTCAGTTCCCATATAATGTTCAGGAAAACGGCTGAATATAAAAGAGGAGGCCATCCATCCGGATGGTCTCCCCGGAGACTGTCTAAAAACCTCTATGGACATAGGAGAAAAACACCTGATCGTACAAATCAGATCAGACAGGGCAGATGGGTACAATTTTGGTCATCCGTTAGAAATACCCCAACATCTGTACAGGCCGAGACGGATGAGGTGGTTCCTGCGGCTTGCACGGAGTACCTGTAAACAACTGGATTTCCACCTCATCAGCCGCCTTACGGCGACAGCTTCCCCTCAAGGGGAAGCCAAATCAGTTTGTACAGACTTTTTAGCTCCTGCTTCACAGACCTGGTATCTCTCCTTACATGGGGAGTCTGGAATATACTTTTTCGACCAGCTGATGGGAGGACATCTATCCGGATGGCCTTCCCGGTTTTTGATAAGCGTGCGGCGTGAAAGTAAAAAATCTTAATGACGGGAGGAGGGATTTGCACTGCCCATTAAAGCCTTCCCCTCCGAGGGGAAGGTGGCACGGCGTAAGCCGTGACGGATGAGGTGTCATGCAACGTTTTGAACGGGATAAACAGGACCTTCTGTCTCTCAACCTCATCAGTCGCCATTCGGCGCCAGTCCTGCCCGCAGGAGAGCGCCCTTTTGCCCGCTTGCAGACATTTCCTTTGACAGGGGGATTACCGTTACACAGGGAGGTTTGGAGCGTTTATAAATAAAGAAACACGGCACATACAAAGCCTTCCCCTCTGAGGGGAAGGTGGCACGGCGTAAGCCGTGACGGATGAGGTGTCATGCAACATTTTGAACGGGATAAATAGAACCTCCTGTCTCTCTGCCTCATCAGTCGTCATTTGGCTCCAGCCCTGCCCGCAAGCGAGCACCCTTTTGTCCGCTTCGCGATGTTTTCCCTATCAGGGGAAGCCGGAATAAGCTTGTACACACCTTTCAAAACTGTCCGCTAAAAAATTTGCGTACCGCCTTTTAAAACGGTACGCAAAAACTTTTTTGCTATTTTGTTTCTAATAGTTATCAACAGTAGGACCATCCAGACGGATGGTCCTCTTTTCAGTGCGATTATTTATCGTTGTCGGCCGCCACAGTCTGTTTTTGCTTTTTTCTGCGCACAATGAGGAAGGCTGCGATCGGGATAAACGCAAACAGAATCACGATCGCGCTTGCCAGAAAGATCTCCGGTGTGGGGACGGGCTTTACCTGCCCGAGCTCCTCATACGTCAGACCCGTATTGGTGATGACGCCAGCGCCGATATATGGCCCCGTCACCATCGGGATCAGCACGGAGAAAAAGATGCGGATGCCCTGAAGCTGCCCTGCCTTGGACTCGGGGGTGTAGTCGCGGATAATGCCGCCGACCGCCGCGGCGAGGAGCAGGCCCGCGCCGAGCATGATGCCGCCGACAACCCCGAACACGATCATTGAGCCCTGATCGCGGATCAGATACACACCCAGGAACCCGAGCGCGAGGATCACCGTAGTCGGGATCAGGAATTTGTATTTGCCGTACCGATCCATCAGACGGCCGAGGACCAGATTGGCCACAATGGCGATCGCACCGGCGATTGCCACAACGGGGATATAATTTTCATACCCCAGATATTTCTGAATATAGATAAGCAGGTAGGGCATATAGACCTGCTGGGCCATACTGATGACGGCCAGGATACAGAACGCGATGTACAGCAGCGTGTTGTTCTTAACCGTGGAAGGGCGGAAGCCGTAGAAAATATTGACAAAGTAGTTGCCCCTGTCGGGCTTAAGCTGTGGGGGATCCTTGATGAGAAATATGCCGACAATACCGGCCAGCGTCGTCAGCCCGCCCACGATGAAGAAGAACGGCTTCCAGTTGTTCGACTGCGTAAAGGGGGCCAGCGCGCCGAATACGACGACCATGCCCAGCAGCGGCATGATCGAGAGAACGGATTCCGTCTTGCCGCGCTGCTCCGGCACGGTGACGTCTGTTACCCAGGCGTTAAAGCACGCGTCGTTGGCTGTGGAGCCGAAGAACGTCATCACGCAGTCCATCACCACTACAATGATGCCCGTAACGGTGACGGCGCTCGCCGCACCGACGAGCTTGGCGGTGTTGTCCACCGTGATAAAGGCGAACGCCAGGGTCGTAAAGCCCCAGATAAAGTAGCCCCCGCAGATGAAGATTTTGCGCTTGCCCAGCCGGTCGGAGAGCAGGCCCATTAGCAGGGTGGTGATCGTGGCGGTGGCGGCGCTGAAGGCCACCATGTTGGCAATCACGTTCGGGTCCCCGGTGATGGTGTTGTAGACATAGACATTGAAGAACATGTTCTCCACCGTCCACGCTACCTGACCGATCATCCCGAACAGGATCAGCGGGATCCATATTTTAATGCTGACCTTGGTCCCCGGTGTGAGCGGACTTACGGTTTCTTTCTTTTTCATCCATTCTCCCTCCCTGAATTAATCCTACCTTTAATTATACGATATGACACAAAAAATTCAATATTATTTTTTGATTTTAGAATATATTTATATTTTAGACGGTAATAGACCTATCGTGTTTTGGATTCCGAAAAGCAGAAGGCCTTCTCGATCCAGCCGAGAAGCTCTGATTGATCTGCGCGGGCTCACTGACGACTACATGGTGTGTCCAGCGGTTGGGATAGGGCTCGGTGGCCACTGCGATGCGGGGAGAGTTGAGACGATATGCCAGCCCGAAGGTGACGACAATGCAGTGTTCAGGCCACCCGCTGGCCCTGCGAAGCGATACAATGGTAAAGGGATGACGCGCCCAAAAGGCGATCTGCGTCTTCTGCACGCGGATGCGTTCCACCGGGAACTGTGTAAGGATTTTCTCTTCCAGCAGCCGGTACAGCGTATATTCAATACCTTTGTTTTCAAAAAAGCGAAGGATATCGGCGAATGGTTCTTTTTCCTGCATGATGGGCACCTTTCTATTATTAAAATAGTCCGCAGGTATGGAATGCACATTTTGCCGAAATCGGACGGAATTGGACCTGAAAAAGCATTGACAGTCCGAAAGTGACTGTGGTAATATATTATTCTTATAGACTTCAGTGAACACTGAATTGGGGGAAAATATATGGCGATTTGGGAACTGTTCACGATCGCGGTCGGCCTGGCGATGGATGCCTTTTCCGTCGCGATCTGCAAGGGACTTTCCGTCCAGCGGGCTACGGTGAAGCACTCCGTAATCACCGGCCTGTATTTCGGCGGATTTCAGGCGCTGATGCCGCTGCTCGGCTATCTGCTCGGCTCGGCCTTTGAGCGGTTTATCACCAGCGTGGACCACTGGATCATTTTTGTGCTGCTGGCACTGATCGGGATCAATATGATCCGAGAGTCACGCAAAAAAGAGGAGGAGGTCAATTCCTCCTTCGGCGTGAAGGCCATGCTGCCGCTGGCCATCGCCACGAGCATCGATGCGCTCGGCGTCGGCATCACTTTTGCCTTTATGGCGGTGAACATCTGGGTCGCGATCGCTATCATCGGCGCTGTGACTTTTATCCTCTCCTTTGTCGGGGTCAAGGCGGGCAGCTATCTGGGCGCCAAGTACAAATCCCGCGCCGAACTGATTGGAGGGATCGTGCTGATCCTCATTGGACTGAAAATTTTGCTGGAGCACTTAGGCGTCATCAGCTGGTGAGATCACCCCAAATGCGCGGAAGGCGCTCATCATCTGCCCGATCGTCAGCTTGCGGGCGAGCAGCTGGTGAAAACGGGTCGTCTTTGTCCGTCCCTGTTCCCGCAGATGGGCCAGGGATTCGGAGAGCTCGGCCTGCTCTTTCAGCAGGGAGTGGATCAGCTCTTCAAGAGCGGCCAGGCGGTCTGCTGCCTCACCGGTATAGCCCGGCTGTGACGGGGTCAGGGCGTCCGGACGGATGGTCCAGCGGCCGTCCACCTTTTGCGTGTATCGGTTCATGCATATTCTCCTTTTTTCTTGAAACCGGCTGTTGCATATGGTAAGATAGGCTTAACGCGAAACATGAGAGGCGGTAAGGGAAAGTGAATATTCGGGAAGTCATGGACAGCGGAAAGCTGTATAACGATTTTGATGTGGAGGAATTTGCGGATAAACGGATGCGCGGGCGGGAGCTCGTGTATGAATTCAACCACTCACGCCCCTATGAGGAAAAGCGGCGCAGCGCGATCCTCCGGGAACTGTTCGCCGAGGTGGGGGAGGGCGTCTATGTGGAGCCGCCCATCCACATGTCCTATGGGTGTAATGTGCACGTGGGGGATCATTTTTACGCCAATTTCAATCTGGTGGTTGTGGATGACATCGACGTCTATATTGGCAATGATGTCATGTTTGCCCCAAATGTGACCATCAGCGTGACGGGCCATCCCGTACACCCGGAACTGCGCCCGCATGGCGATCAGTTTTCCGCCCCGGTGCACATTGGGGACCGCGTCTGGATCGGGAGCAATGTGGTCATCCTGCCCGGCGTGACGATTGGCGAGAACTCCGTGATCGGTGCCGGCAGTGTGGTGACCAAGGACATCCCGCCGAATGTCGTGGCCGTCGGGAGCCCCTGCCGAGTTCTGCGCCCCATCACGGAGGAGGACCGCGTCAGCTACACCGTCAAGGGGGAGCGCTTTTCCGCTGAGGGATATGTCTCCACCTTTAAAGAGGAGTAACCTCCACGAATTTCAAGATCAGCTCTGCGCCGCATGTTGAGTGCGGCGCTTTTTTGTTGCTATTTTACGTGGGCGGGGCGGTACAGGATACAGGCTTTAAAGTCCGAGCATTTGGCGATGCGCAGCGGCAGTGGGAAGTGGTTCCCGCGGCTGACAAGTTCCTTGGCCAACCGGATCTGAGATCGGATCTGTTCCGGCGGTATGGGATCCGTGCCGTGCCCGCAGTAGTTCTCGCATCCTTCGCTGAGTGCGAGAATCCGCTCGGCGCCCGGGATCCACTCGCGTACAGTGGTACTGCCGGGCAGAAACAGGAAGAGAAACGGATTGACATCATCGCCGCTGAAAACAATTTGATCCTCGATGAGTTTCAGTACGACGGAGCCGCGCGTGTGACCGGGTGTATGATAGACCTCTACGGTCCGCCCGCCCAGATCAAACCGGTGGGCCTCTTCCATCCGGCGGGGCTGGGCAGTATGGTCACCTCTGGTCAGATCGCGCAGGCCGACGCCGTATTTTTTGCGCGCCGACCCCTGGAAGAGGAGCAGCCCGGCCCGCAGCGGGAGAGAGATCTTCCGGCTCATCTGTTCATCATCCGGATGGACGTAGTAGGCTGAAAACCAGTTTTTCCCGCCCAGATGGTCCGGGTGCCCGTGCGTGGCGGACACGTCCACGGGCAGGCTTGTGATCCCGCGCACCACGGCGCCGATATTGCCGATCCCGGTGCCGGTATCAATCAGCAGCGCCCGTTCTTCCCCTACTACCAGATAGCAGTTGGCCACGTCAAATTCATTGATGCGGTAGATCCCCGGCCGCAGCTGTGTCACTTCAAAGTCGGTGCGGATTTTTCTCTTCCCCATAATTTCCATCCCTCCTGGTATTCAGTATATCGACTTCCGGGCAAAAGCGCAAGCAAAAAACGCCCGCAGCATGTGCTGCGGGCGCCTGCAGGCAAAGGGGAGGGAATTACTCGTCATCATTCTCCCAGTTGTGCCAGACATTCTGAATGTCGTCATTGTCCTCCATCATGTCCAGCATTTTGTTCATATTGGCGATGTCGTCCTCATTGGTGAGCTTGGTGTAGGTGGTGGGAATGTACTCCACCTCCGCGGAGACAAAGGAGTAGCCCTTGGCCTCCAGATCGTCACGCACCCCGCCGAGGTCGTTCGGCTCCGTACGGATCTCAAAGACGTCACCGTCGGTCAGGAAGTCCACCGCGCCGGCCTCCAGTGCGTCCTCCATGACCTTTTCCTCATCAAGCCCTTCCTTTTCAATGGCAATGACACCCTGCCGGTTGAACATAAAGCTGACGCAGCCGTTCTGGCCCATGTTCCCGCCGTACTTGTCAAAGTAGTGGCGCACGTCTGCGGCGGTCCGGTTCCGGTTGTCGGTCAGCGTTTCCACGATGACGGCAATCCCGGAGGGGCCGTACCCCTCATAGACGATCTCCTCATAGTTGTCCGCGCCGCCCTCGCCGGCGGCCTTTTTGATGATGCGCTCAATATTGTCATTCGGGACGTTGTTCGCCTTGGCCTTGGCGATGATGTCCTTGAGCTTGGAGTTGGAGTTGGGGTCGGGCCCGCCCGCCTTAACGGCAACGGAGATCTCACGGCCGATCTTGGTGAAAACCTTGGCGCGCTGGTTGTCCGTCTTCTCCTTTTTACGCTTAATGGTACTCCATTTAGAATGTCCTGACATGCTTAGACCTCCTGTCTCCTGATTCAAACACGCTTAATATACTACCATATCACGCAAAAAAGTGCAAGGGGCGGCTATAACTCCGCCCCCTGCTTGAAGCCCTCGCCCAGGATTTCACCGGCATCGCTGATGATGATGAATGGCTTGGGCTCAAATTCGTGAATGATGCGGTTTGCCCGGGCGATCTCGTGGTTGCGCACGGCGATGATGAGCATGCTCTTCTCCTTACCCGTGTATCCGCCGCGCACGGGCAGCAGGGTGACGCCGCGGTGCATCTCTGAGGTGATGGCATCGGACATTTTGCGCGCATTGTCCGTGACCACCATCAGCAGCTTACCGCTGCCGGTGCGGTAGAGGATGGAATCAATCGTCTTGGAGGAGATGAACACGACGATCAGCGCGTACAGCACGCTCTCCAGACTCTTGAATACAAAGCCGGAGATCAGGATTACGGCACAGTCGATGAACAGGATCATCCGCCCCATTGGGACATAGGAAAATTTGGTACGGATGACGCGTGCCAGAATGTCCGATCCGCCGGAGGTTGCCCCGCGCAGGAAGACCAGCGCCAGCCCCGCGCCATTGCACACGCCGCCGAACACGACGGCCAGCAGCGGATTGCCCGTGTACGCCGGGACAAAGAGCGAAAAGATATCGATTGCGGCCGAGAGCAGCACCGTGACGATCGCGGAGCGGAAGATGAACTTCAGCCCGATGACTTTCCACGCGAGGATAAAGAGCGGGATGTTGACCAGCAGGCTCCACGTACCGATCTGGATCTGGGGCACCACGTAGTTGAGTACGATAGCCAGACCGGTCGCACCGCCCGCCGCAATATGGTTGGGAGCGGTAAACATGGCTGTGGAGAACGCGTAGCAGGAGCACCCCGCGATCCAGAAAAGGGCATCGATTGCGCCATTTTTGGCCGTATCCTTGGTGAACTTTCCCTTCAGGGCAAATTTTTTCATGCCGATGCCTCCTCGTATCCGCGCTCAATCACGTCGAAGAGCTCCTCGAGCCGCGGAATATCACCTTTGACATAGAGATAGCCAAACAGGGTTTCCAGCCCGGTTGCATAGTGGTAATCGTGGGAGGATGCGCTCTTGGGCGAGTGGGACGGGCTGGCGTTGCGCCCGCGGCGGAACGCGGCCTCCTCCTCCTCGGTGAGCATGGCGCGGATCCGCTCATAGCCCGTTGCCTGGGCCCGGGCGCACACCCGCCGGACGGATTCGCGGTGCAGCGCACCGGAAGGACGGTTGCATTTTTTTAAAAGGCTTGTGCGCACCAGCAGCTCAAACACGGCATCGCCGATGAAGGCGAGTGACAGCGGACTGTAGGTGTTGGCGCCGCCAAAGCCGGGCAGGCCGTTTTCCAAGTCCAATCCCCCCTAAAGGAGTACCTTCCCGATCACGGGATGTACTCGAATTCAAAATCGTAGATGCTGACCGTGTCGCCCTCCTGCATGCCGTGCTCCAGCAGCGCGTCAATGATGCCGCTCTTTTCCAGCACGTGCTGGAAATACTGGAGGGATTCATAATCGTCCATGTCGGCACGCGCAAGGATAGGCACCAGCCACGGGGCCTCCACGAAGTAGACGCCGTCGTGCTCGGTGACCGTAAAGCCGTTTGCACTCTTTTTCTCGAGCATTTCGGCCGGGATTTCCTCCTGCTCATAGATGCGGATGGGCGGGAGCTGGGCGAGCCTGGCCGCCACGGCGTTGATAAGCTCCCTTGTCCCCTCGGCGATAGCCGCCATCATGGGATAAAATTCATAACCGCGCTCTGTCACATACTGCTTGAAGCGCTCCACCTGCTCCTCCTCAGCCAGATCGACTTTATTCCCCGCGACGATCATCGGGCGGGAGGCGAGCTCTTCGTTAAAGCTGCGCAGCTCCTTGTTGATTGTCTCAAAGTCCTCAATCGGGTCGCGCCCCTCACTCCCGGCAACGTCTACTACGTGCACCAGCAGGCGGCAGCGCTCCACATGGCGCAGGAATTCATGCCCCAGGCCGACGCCCTCGCTGGCGCCCTCGATCAGGCCGGGGATGTCCGCCATGACAAAGGAGGTTCCCTCGCCAATGCTGACCACACCGAGCACCGGGGAGAGGGTGGTGAAGTGGTAATCCGCCACCGTGGGCTTTGCCTGACTGACGACGGAGAGCAGGGTGGACTTGCCCACGTTCGGGAATCCGACCAGCCCCACATCTGCCAGAAGCTTGAGCTCCAGCCGGATGTCCCACTCCTCGCCGGGCGTGCCGTTCTTTGCAAAGCGGGGGACCTGCCGCGTCGGAGTGGCAAAGTGGGTGTTCCCCCAGCCGCCGCGCCCGCCCTTTGCGGCGGTGAACTCATCCATTTCGGACATATCTGCCATCACGGCCCCGCTCTCATCCTCCCGGATGATGGTGCCGCGCGGCACACGGATGACAAGGCTTTCACCCTTACGGCCGTTGCGGCGGCCGCCCTGGCCATCCTGCCCGCTGGGGGCGGCGTATTTCCGCCGGTAGCGGAAGTCCGCCAACGTGGAGAGGTTGTCGTCCACCTTAAAGATGATGTCCCCGCCGCGTCCGCCGTCGCCGCCGTCCGGTCCGCCTGCAGCCACATATTTTTCACGGTGAAAGGCGACGGCGCCGTTACCGCCGTTGCCCGCCTTGATGTGGATGACCGCATAATCTACAAACATAAATTTCTCCCGCCTGAATTTCCATATAATGATAAAAATAGTATATCACATCTTGAGGCAAATAAATACCCCATTCACAGCAAAAAGCGGACGGAAAATTTTCCGTCCGCTTTTAAAACACGTGAATTTATGATTTTAGCTGCTGCGTTGTTTCACGCCGCACCCGCAGGATGCGGGAGGCGTTGAGCACTGCGAGGACAGAGACGCCCACATCCGCGAACACCGCCGCCCACATGGAGGCCAGCCCCAGCGCGCCGAGCAGCAGCACGGCCATTTTTACAATCAGGGCAAAGGCGATATTGAACTTGACGATGCCCATTGTCCTGCGGAAGAGCCGGACAGCATCTGACAGCCGGGAGGGGCGGTTATTCGTCAGCACGATATCCCCGGCCTCGATCGCCGCGTCTGTCCCAAGTCCCATCGCCACGCCGACATCCGCCGTCGCGAGTACGGGTGCGTCGTTGATCCCGTCGCCGACAAAGACGGTCCCGGCGCTGCCCTTTTTGAGCTCCTCCAGCGCGGTGACCTTGTCTCCAGGGAGAAGCCCCGCGCGGTACTCTGTGATGCCGCACGCCTGTGCCGTCTGGGCGGCGGCCTGCTCGTTATCGCCGGTGAGCATGACCACGTGATTGACGCCCAGCGCCTTCAGTTCCCGGACGGCCTGTGCGGAGTCATCACGAACAGTGCCGGACACCTGAACGGCGCCGATCAGTTCACCCGCCACGCATACATAGACCTGTGCCTCGGGAAGTGCAGCGAAGTCGAGTCCGCGCTGCTGCATCATGTTTTTTCCGCCGCACAGTACCTCCTTTCCCAGCACGCGCGCGGCTGTGCCGTGGCCGGGCGTCTCCTGAAAGTCGGAGACGGAGGCTTCCTCCATCCGTCCATAGGCGGTAACGATCGCCTTGGCGATCGGGTGGTTGGAGTAGTATTCGCATCCGGCAGCGTATTGGAGCACTTCCTCCTCCGTATGGCCGTGGGAGGGGATCACACTGCTGACGGAGAGCTCTCCAGTGGTGAGCGTGCCTGTCTTGTCAAAGACGACGGTGTCGGCCTTTGAGAGCTTTTCAATAAATTCGCCGCCCTTGACGAGGATGCCCTTCTTGGAGGCCGCGCCGATCCCCGCAAAGAAGCTTAGCGGGACGGAGAGTACCAGTGCGCACGGGCACGAGGCCACCAGGAAGATCAGGGAGCGGTGAATCCACTCGCTCCACTCCCCGGTGATCAGGGAGGGGATTACGGCCAGCAGGATTGCGGCCACGACGATGACCGGCGTGTAGATGCGGGCAAATTTGCTCACGGTCCGTTCGGTGGACGCCTTGCGGGAGGCGGCGTTCTCCACCATGTCGATGATGCGGCTGGCGGCGGAATCGCCGTAGGTGTTGGTCACTTCCAGTTCAAGCGTGCCGGAGCCGTTGATCATGCCGCTGAGCGCGTTGGTGCCGGCGGAGGCCTCAAGCGGGATGCTCTCGCCTGTGATGGCGGAGGCATCCAGGCTCGACTGCCCGGTGCGTACGGTCCCATCCAGCGGAACGCGTTCAAAGGGGAGGACCGTGATGACGGATCCGATCGGGATTTCCTCCGCGCGTTTTTGCACCAGGGTGCCTTTTTCCATCACGTGGGCTGTGTCCGGGCGGATCTCCGTCAGTGCGGCAATTGACTTTTTGGAGCGGTTGACGGCGAATTCCTCAAACATCTCCCCAACCTGGAAGAAGATGGTCACGGCCGCCGCCTCCGGAAATTCGCCGATGATGCAGGCGGCGATTACGGCGATGGAGACGAGCAGGTGCTCATCCAGACGGAGCTTGAGCAGATCCTTGACGCCATCGATCAGGACCGGATATCCGGAAAGCACTGCAGCCGCCACAAAAACGATATCCGAGACAAACTCCGGCAGGCCGTCAAACAGGCGGAGAATGAACCCGGCCGCCATTAAAACGGCGGCGATTACCAAAGAGACGATGGGCCAGACATTCTTTTTGCTGCCTTGCTCATGGTGATGATGGTGCTCGTGACCACAGCCGCAGTCCAGATCGATCTCCGCATGGGTGTGGCTGTGCGCCGTGTGGTCGTGCACTCCGCAGGAAGCATGCGCGGGTGCAGGAACATGCTGCTGGCAGGTCTCATGGGTGTGCTGTTTACTCATTCTCCATCAGTCCTCTCTTGTGCAGGATGTGTTCCAGGCCGGCCTGGAAGATGGTGTGGACGTGCTCGTCATCAAGCGCGTAGTAGATCGTCTTGCCCTCCCGGCGCGGGCGGACGAGCCCGGCGGTGCGCAGGATGCGCAGCTGGTGGGAGACGGCGCTCTGCCCGGCATCCAGCACCTCCGCCAAATCTCCGACGCACATCTCACGGTCGAGCAGGGCGCACAGGATGCGGATCCGCGTGCTGTCTCCGAACACCTTGAACAGCTCGGAAAGATCGTACAGTACCTCAATATCCGGCATGTTCAAGCCGTCCGCACAGTGGTGGCAGCAGCCGTCCTCTGCCATTTCTGTGGGGATCGCTGTCTTTTTATTCACATCGGCCATCGGGAAAACCTCCGAATTCTAAAAAATGTTCATATGAATATATATTCATATGTTTGATTTTATTATATGCGGTTCCCTCATGGAAGTCAATAGCTATTTTCAATTTCCTCTGAAAAGATTCCGAATGTTTTCCGGGGAGAATCATGTACCGCGTAGCCGGGCTGCCGGCAGACTGATGCGTAAGCACCAGCGGTGGGGAGTGGGACGCTTATCAATTCGTAAATTGGTTCAAAACCGCGGGTAAAAGAAGCTCCTGAGAGCGTAAAGGAAAGGCGTCCCGCGTAATACCGAAGACTGCTCACAGGTGCCCATGGAGAAAACGAGGGCGGAAAAACCGGACGGGAACAGGGGAATTGTGCCATCCTGCGTCTTCCCCCGGTTTGCCCAACTTTTTTCATGATGAAAAGCCGGTCCTGGCATTTAAACCAGAACCGGCTTTTGTGTGTTGTGCCTTAATTAGGGTCAATACTGGGACACGTTAGTGTTTTCATAGGTGGAGCGCTTATTGATATTGAGCAGCTCGTCAATAAAGAAGTTGCTGCGCTGGTCGAGCTGGTTGCGCACCTCCTCTACGCCGTACTGCTCCATGAGCGTGGGGGTGGAGGAAAAGAGATTGGTCCCCAGGCCGAGCCGGTCTCCCTCAATCCGGATGCCCATGCTCGCCAAAATGGTGGGGAAGAAGTCAAACTGGGCAAACTGCCGGTTGCGCACATTCTCCGTGCTGACGGGCGCATTGAGGATCAAATTGAATGGCGTGCGGAGATAATTCGAGTCAAAGTCCTTGAAGAACTTGTAATCCATGCTGTTGTGGTCGCCGGTCAGGACAACTGTGGTGTTCTCATAGAAGGGCTGCTGCTGGATCCAGTGGACCAGATCAACTACCTGTTTCTCGGAGTGATAGACGACGTTTGCGTACTGCTGGTCAAAGATGATTTCCGTGTCCGGGGTCATGTGGCCGTCCGGTGCGTGTGTATCGGCATTCTCCATGCTGAAGTGGAACGGCTTGCCCGTCTCATACAGGCGGGTCATCTCCTCCTTTGCAAACTCATAGAGCTTATCGTCCTCATAGCCCCAGCCGACATCGTAGCCCTCGGGGATTTTACCGAGCCGGAGGGCCTCTTTATAGTCGAAGATATACTGGTCACCGTGGTTCTGATAATAGGTGGTCAAACCACCGAAGTCGGCGTTCGCGCCATACATGCAGCTCTGTTCATACCCTCGTGCTGCCAGAATGTCCCCAAGGCCGACTACACCCGGGAGGAATGTGCCGTTTGTACCATAAGAGTTCCCGTCCATTGGGATCATCAGCGGTACGCCCAGTTCCATGTTGACCACGCCTGCCACGGACCAGCCGGCACCAAAGGTCTGGAGCGGTCCGCCGAACGGATAGTCCGTATTAGAGAACACGGTACCCGTCTCAGCCAGATTCGTCAGCTCTGGGATCAGGTTGGTGCCCATATACCCGCCCAGTTCTTTGGTGAGATAGGAATTCTCATAGGATTCCAGATAGATGTGGATCAGGTTTCTTGGCCGTTCCGGAAATTCCAGATGTACGTCATTTGCGCTCACATAGTTTTCCGCCACAAAGGGGGAATCGGAGAAATAAGCCTTAAATACCTTGGTCAGCTGGAATACATGGACCCCATAGCCGACACCGGAGACGAGCATGACGAGGGCGAGGATCAGGCTGAGAATCGCTTTAACCCGGCGGCTGATAATGACCCTGGCCGCGTGCCGGTTCTGGTACAGCAGCTTATACGGCGCAAAGACAAAAATGGCAAAGATCCACGTGGCCAACAGGGATTCCGGCACAGGCTGCTGGAAGATGGTGATATAGATATCGGAGCTGGTGCCGTTAATGGGGGACTTCAAGTTGACCAGGAACTGATCCGGCGTCATATCGCCGAAGGTCTGATGTCCCCAGACCGTGCCGGTGAAGGCGGCGATTCCCAAGAAAAATACGGCCACCAGCAGCACCCGCAGGACAATCTGCTTTTTACTCAGCCGGGTTTCCTCTTTTTCAAGCTGGAATACGTGGAGCAGGAATCCCTTGATGATCAAAAGCACAAGCCCGATCGCGACTGTCAGCACGATGTACTTAACCGGATAGAGCGGACCGTGTGAAGAGACGAGGAAGAGATTCTCGATCCTCAGCACATACTTCATCAGCGTGATAGAAATCAGGTTGGTCAGGATCACGCCGTTTCCAAGCTTTAAAAGGATATCCGGGAAGACCTTATCCTTCCGGAACAGGAAAAAATCCGCAAGGAAGACGAGTGCGCCGGCAATTGCCTGATACAGTAAAATCATACTTTCTCCTCATTTCTTTTTTCTTTCTCCCAAATCATATCAATAGATACAGGAAATGTCAATAAAAATCCCCCTCCCGTAGCCGGGAAGGGGGAAACATCATCAGAACTCCATTCCGAGGACGCCGCGCATAACGGCTTCCAGATCCGAGATCTTAATGCGCTTGGAGACGATGGAGGTCCGATACGCGCTCCCGTCCGCGGTGAGCTTGTTCGGATCAAAGCAGCCGTAGCTGGAAGTGACGATCGTCCCGTCCGGCATCACGACGTTGCCGCAGTATCCGGTGTCCTGATTGGCGGCGTATCCGGGTTCCGTCTGGCCGGCCAGGTAGGTGTGCGCTAGCTTGATGCGGTACTGGCCCTCCGTGCCGTTTTTCAGATCGTCATAGGTGCCCACCCAGGCGACCCAGCCCTCGCTCATCCAGCCGCGCTTTTTCTCCGTTTTGCTCTGGGCTGCGGCTGCGGCCTTCGGCCCGCGCTCAATGGAGCGGAAGGTGATGAACAGGCGCCCGTCCTGAAGATATTCAGCCTTCAGCCGGTCGCCGTTGAGGGCGGCGGGCAGTTCCTTCGGTTCGCTCCAGGTCGCACCCTCATCCGTGGAGAAGGAGACCAGAGAATTCATCGTTCTGCTGTTGCTGCGTGTCAGAAGGGCGAGCTCATCCCCTTGGCCGCCGTCGGAACGGACGACCTCCACCTCGCACATCTGGGAGTCCCTTTCAATATCACGGTACTCGGAAAAATATTTTTCCGGCGCGCTCCACTGCATATTGCCGTTCTCATCAAAGGTGAGGATGGTTTTGTAGTTGTAAAAGTCCGCGTCGTGGAATAGGCCCATCCACTTATCGACGAATTTTCCGTCCTCCTTCAGCTGGGTTAAGGAGGACATTGCAACGATGGGCACAACCGGATTTTCACTCTGGTTGTCATAAAAACGCTGGAATTCGGTCCAGGTTCGCCCCTCGTCGGAGGAGATTGAGCAGTTGAAGCCGCCGGGGGTATCCGCTTCGCCCTCCCACTGGGGGTTGGCGGAGATGAGAATCAGCTTCTCCGAGCCGTCCGTGAACTGGAGCCTGTAGACGGTCGGTGTCTCCAGCGAGCTTTTCCAGGACTCCGGGGTGTTCGGGATCGTGCCGGTGTAGGTGAGGCCCCCGTCTGAGCTGTACTTGTTCAGGATAGCGCCTTTCCCGTGGCCCTCCGGGTAAAAGGTGAGGATATCGCTGTTGCGCAGCAGGACGGAGTCGGGGTGTGCGACGTAATCTTTGGAGTCATCGACCACCGTCATCTCATACAGATAGCGGTACTGCTCCGGCAGATCTTCCGGCATGACGCTCAGATCCACCTCAGGGATCGTATAGTCGCTGCCCGTATAGGTTTTTGAAGTGTCCACACTGCATGAGGAGAACAGCGCTGCGGTGAGTGCCGCGCAGGAGAGCACGGCCAATGCGGATTTAACTTTTCTCATAATGTTCCTCCTTTTTTTAAAGCTGTATGATAAAGGGGGGAGGGAATCCGTCCCCCTGATCGTACACACGAATCATTTCAGGGTGATCCCCAGGACATCGCGCATCACGGCCTCCACGTCCCCCAAACGGATCCGCTTGGAGGCGATGTAGGTCCGGTAAAGGGAACCGTCTTCGGTGAGTCGGTCCGGGTCAAAGCAGCCGTAGGTGCTCGCGACGATTGTGCCGTCGGGCAGTACGACGTTCCCGCAGTACCCCGTATCGGCATGGGCGGTGTAGGCGGGCTCCCGCTGGCCGTGAATATAGGTGTGGGCGAGCTTGATGCGGTACTGACCTTCCGTGCCGTTTTTTAAGTCGTCATATGTGCCGACCCAGGCGACCCAGCCCTCGCTGATCCAACCGTGCCGCCGGTCGACTTTGGACTGCGTGGAGGCAGCGGCCTTCGGTCCGCGCTCAATGGAGCGGAAATCGATGAACAGCCGCCCGTCCGGGAGGTATTCGGCCTTCAGGCGCTCGCCGTTAAGGGCGGCGGGCAGCTCCCGCGGGGGAGTCCATGTTTCCCCCTCATCCGTGGAGAAGGAGATCAGGGAGTTGATCTTCTTGCTGTTGCTGCGTGTCAGGAGGGCGAGCTCATCCCCCTGCCCGCCGTCCGATCGGATGACCTCCACCTCGCACATTTTGGAGCGGCGCTCAATGGCACGGTATGGGGCAAAATAGCGCTCCGGCACGCTCCAGTGCATTTTCCCATCCCGGTCAAAGGTGAGAATCGTTTTATAGTTGCGCAGCTTGGCATCGTGGAACAGGCCCATCCACTTGTCTGCAAATTTTCCGTTTTCCTTTAGGCGTGTCAGGGAGGCCATCGCTACAATCGGAATGACAGGATGGCTGCTTCTTTTATCGTAGAATGTCTCAAATTCGGTCCAGGTCTGCCCCTCATCACAGGAGATTGAGCAGTTGAAGCCGCCCGGAGTGCTCATCCCCGGCCACTTGGAATTGGCGGAGGAGAGCAGCAGCTTTTCTGTCCCGTCCGTAAATTCCAGACGGTAGATCGTCGGCGTCTCCAGAGAATTTTTCCACGATTCCGGGGTAGCGGGAAGTGTTTTGGTGTAGGTGCGCCCACCGTCAACGCTGATCCTGTTCTGGATAGCGCCTTTGCCGTGACCGGCGGGATAGACGGTCAGGATCTCCCCGCTGTGCAGCAGGACGGAGTCCGGATGGGCGACATAGTCCCGGGAATCATCCACCGTGGTCAGCTCATACAGGTAGCGATACTGTTCGGGCAGATTTGGCGGCATGACGCTCAGATCAATCTCCGGAATCGTATAATCGCTCCCGGTAAAATTCCCGTTTCGCCCCGAAGTCAGGGCGGAGAATATACGAGAGAGGCGGGAGGTGCTGACTGCGTGGGGGGATACTTGCTGTGGCTTTTTCATAAATAACTCCTTTAAAAAACAATCAGACGGAAGCCCGCGCGGCCTCCGGGAACAGCTCAATACAGTTCTGGGGGCAGTTTTCCACACACTTGCCGCAGGCGGTGCACTTTTCCGGGTCGATATGCGCCAGATTGGAACGGACTTCAACCGCGCCTGCCTCACAGACCTTCTCGCACTTTTTGCAGCCGATGCAGCCGGTGCGGCACGCCTTGCGCGTCTGTGCGCCCTTGTCCTGGCTGCTGCACAGCACGGCAGCAGCGGCCGTCCCGGTGGGGAACAGCTCAATCAGCCCCTTGGGGCAGGCACGGACGCATTTGCCGCAGGCGGTGCAGCGCGCAGGATCGACAGCGGCCACGCCCTCACGCAGGAAGAGCGCACCGTAATCGCAGGCCTGCACACAGTCACCGAACCCGATGCAGCCGTAGGCGCAGGCGCCGGGGCCGCCGTAGAGCTGGTTGGCCGTACGGCAGGTCTGCACGCCGGTATAGCGCATCTTGGGTTCCGTATACTCCCGGCATCCGCGGCAGCGGACGAGGGCAACTTTTGGAGTAATGGCATCTCCCTTTACACCGAGGATCTGGGCAATTTGCTGTGCGGTCTTCGCGCCGCCGGGGGCACAGAGCGCCGTGCTCTCCGCCGTTCCGTCGGCGAGGGCCTTTGCGTATCCGTCGCAGCCGGAAAAGCCGCATGCCCCGCAGTTGGCACCGGGCAGAACATCGCGCAGCTGCTGTTCTCGCTCATCAACCGGGACAGCCAGCACCTTGGAGGCGATCGCCAGGCCCAGCCCGGCAATCAGGCCGATCGCGGCCAGGATTAGGATCGGAATCCATATATTCATGATTAACAGCTCCTTTCCCGCACGGTCACGCGAATATTCCGTCCACGACGCCGGCAAATCCGAGGAAGGAGAGGCTGACGAGTGATGCGGACACTAGTGTGATCGGCAGTCCGCGCAGGAATTTGGGGATATCGCAGGATTCCAGCCGCTCACGCACGCCCGCGAACAGGACCATGGCCAGCATAAAGCCCAGCCCGGCTCCCAGCGCGTTGACGATGGATTGGCCAAAATTATATTCATTCTGCACACTCAGCAGGACGACACCGAGCACGGCGCAGTTGGTGGTAATGAGCGGCAGATAGATGCCCAGTGCGTTATACAGCGGCTTCATAAAGCGTTTGAGGACGATCTCCACCAGCTGTACCAGCGCCGCAATGACAAGGATAAACACGATGGTTTGGAGATACTCCAGATCGTACTTCATGAGTAGGACATTGAGTGGGTAAGTCACTGCAGTGGAGAGCACCATTACAAAGATCACGGCGGCGCTCATTCCAGCGGCGGTGTTCAGCTTTTTGGACACGCCGAGGAAGGGGCAGATGCCCAAAAACTTGGCGAGGACGAAGTTCTCCGTCAAGATCCCCGTCATCAGGATGGCGAGATAGACGTTCATACGTGATCGCCCCCTTCCATATTTTCCGCGGTGGGTTCCTCCACGGCACCGGCCGGCGGCTTTATCTTGGAGACGGTTTTTTCCTTCTCGGCCTCAAGCGCCCGTTGCTCCTGCAGTCTGCACTGGGAGGCCATCGGACAGCCGGCACAGCCGGTATGCTCGGCCGGCTGTCCGCCCCGGCGCTCAACGAGCCGGTTTGTCACGGCAATGAGCATCCCGAAGACGAAGAAGCCGCCCGGAGGCAGGATAAAGATAATCATGGGTTCCATAGAACCGGGCAGCACGGGATAGCCCAGCAGGGTTCCGGAGCCGAGCAGTTCACGGATGATCCCCATGCACAGCAGCGCGGCCGTAAAGCCGACGCCCATGCCCAGCCCATCTGCTGCGGAGGCCAGCACGGGATTCTTGCCCGCAAAGGCCTCAGCGCGCCCGAGGATAATGCAGTTGACCACGATCAGCGGCAGGTAGATGCCGAGCTGTTCGTCAATCTGGGGCAAAAAGGCCTTGACAAGCATCTGCACGATGGTGACAAAGGCCGCAATCACGGTGATGTAAGCGGGAATACGGATCTTGTTCGGGATGACCTTCCGCAGTGCGGAAATCGCCACGTTGGAGCACACGAGCACCAACATCGCAGACAGCCCCATCCCGAGTGCGCTCTCCACAGAGGTGGTGACGGCGAGGGTGGGGCAGGTGCCCAGCACCAGCCGAAAGACGGGGTTTTCACGCAGCAGGCCCTTGGTAAACTCCCTGCCGATGCGCTGCTTTTTCTTTTCATTCATTACGCGCCGCCCTCCTTTACCAGCCGATAGAGCTCCAGAGCGACATTGACACTGTCCGTGACGGCTCTGGAAGTAATGGTCGCGCCGGTGAGCGCCTGGATATCATTGGCGCCGGGATCGTTTTTTGCCACGCCGATCCCGGCCGTCTTTCCCTCGAACTGACTGAGAAAGTCCTCCTCGGCCGCCTTCATGCCCAGGCCAGCCGTCTCATTGAGCTCAATCGTCTGTATGCCGGTGACTTTGCCGTTTGGATCCACGCCGGACATGACCACGACATCCCCGCCGTAGCCTTTGGCGCTGGTGGTGAAGACATAGCCGGCACAGTTCCCCTGCGCATCCAGACCTTCGCAGTAGGTATAGTTTGCCCCGTCCAGGGAGACGGTCTTTTCCTCGGAGAAAGTCTCCGCATCCGGCAGCACCATCTGGCGGGATTCAGCCTGCGTCTGGACCTGAAGCTCCGCGATCTTCGGGGCGGTGATTCCGTTTGTGACGGCCAGCAGCAGTGCGATAATAACGCAGGTGACCGTCAGCGTGATGCAGGGGACCACAATCTCCCGCACAGTGCCGCCCGATTTTTGGGAGGCCGTATTTTTACGCATGTTCCGCCGCCTCCTCATTCTTTTTCTGCCGGATCCGCTTTTCCCGGCGGCGCCCGAACGGGCGGGGCGCCGTCAGCTTTTCAATGTGCGGGACAAGGATATTCATCAGAATAATGGAAAATGAGACACCCTCCGGCATATTGCCAAACAGGCGGATCAGCGCGGTGACAAGGCCGCAGCCCACCGCGTAGATGATTTTCCCCTTAAATGTCAGGGGGGAGGTGGTGTAGTCGGTGGCCATGAAGATCGCCCCGAGCAGCAGCCCGCCGCCGAGGAGCTCATAGGCCATAAAAGTAAAATTCCCCTTCCCAGCGATGAGCATGATTACAGCCACCGTGCCGATATAGCACAGCGGAATTGCCGGGGAGATAACACGGCGGATGATCAGATAGAGGCCGCCGAGGATGAGCGTCAGGGCACAGACCTCGCCCAGCGAACCGCCCCGCACGCCCAGCAGCATCTCCGTCAGGGAGGGCAGGCCGGCCGCATTGAGAGACTGTGCACTCACGCCCGCGTCGAGCACGGAGCTGAGCTGCGCCATGGGAGTGGCCGCCGTCACCGCGCTCCCGGAGCGCCACGCGAGCGGGACCGCCCAACTGCTCATCGCCGTGGGGAAGGACATCATCAGGACGATCCGGCCGACCAGGGCAGGATTGATAAAGTTACAGCCAATGCCGCCGAAGAACTGTTTGACCACCACAATGGCTACCACGCTACCGATTGCGGCCATCCACAGCGGAATGGTGACAGGGAGGTTAAAGGCCAGCAGGATGCCGGTCACGACAGCGCTCAGATCGGAGATGGTGTTGTCCCGCCGCATGATCTTACGGGAGAGGTATTCAGACACTACGCACGTAGCCACCGTTACGCAGGTCACCAGCAGGGTGCGCCAGCCGAAAACGCAGATCGCTGCAATCAGGGAAGGGCTCAAAGCGATGATGACGTCGAGCATGATGCCCGTGGTCGTCTCCGGCGAGCGCAGGTGCGGTGAGGACGTGACGGTCAGCAGGCGCCGCCTCTCCTTTACAGGTGCATCAGGAGTCTGATTTTTAACGGTGGAATCACTCATTGCGGGCACCTGCCTCTCGAATTATATTTTTGGCCAGACGCATGGACTGCACCAGCGGCCGTCCGGAGGGGCAGGCATAAGCGCAGCTGCCGCACTCCATACAGATGTCTGCGCCGCACGCGCGCAGCGCTGCGGCATCACCCGTCTGGGTCAGGTTCTCAATCTTCGTAGGCATCAGATTCATCGGGCACGCCTGAACACACCGGCCGCACCGGATGCACGCCCGCGTTTTTTTGATCTTGGATGGGTCATGCGCAAAGGCGAGGATGGCATTATTGTTCTTAATAATGGGCAGGTCATCCGTATACAGGGCGCTGCCCATCATGGGGCCGCCCATGAGCAGCTTGTAAGGCGTGCTTTTATATCCGCCGCAGAAGTCTACGATATCCCGGATCCGCGTTCCGATTGGGGCACGGACATTTTTGGGTTCTGTGATCGCATCCCCATCCACGGTGAGGGAACGGGAGACGAGCGGCTTGCCCGTGTGCAGGTAGCGGGAAAAGAGTCCCACACTCGTGACATTCATTACAACGCACCCCACGTCCGCCGGCAGACGCCCGGGCGGGACCTTCCGCCCGGTCACCGTATAGATCAGCACCTTTTCCGCGCCCTGCGGATAGCGTGATTTCAGGCGCATCAGACTGACGCTGCCGTGTGTATCCGCGATATCGCTGAGCGCCTGAAAAGCGAGGGGCTTGTTGTCCTCAGCGGCGATGATGATGCGCCGGAAGCCGAAAATTTCCTTGAGCTCGTGTACGCCGTACAGGATGTCCCGGTTGTTGTCAATGCACTCGCGGTAGTCCACTGTTATGTAGGGTTCGCACTCCGCCGCATTGATGATCAGCGTGTCCACATCCTTATCGCGGATATCCAGCTTGATATGCGTCGGGAAGCCAGCGCCGCCGAGCCCGACGAGGCCCGACTCCCGCGCGGCCTTCAGCGCGTCCTCATAGGTGTTGATCTTGGGGGGCTGGATGTCCGGGCACATGGTCATCTCCCCGTCCGATTCAATGGTCACGCCCTGTGTTCGGATCCCGCCGGGGAATTCCAGGTCATCAATGGAGACGACCGTGCCTGAAATGCTGGCATGGACCGGGGAACAGACAAATTTATCGCTGTCCCCAATCTTCTGCCCGACGGTGACGTGATCCCCGCGTTTGACGAGCGGCACGCACGGCGCGCCGATGTGCTGACGCATGGCGATTGTCACGCGCTCAGGCGTCGGGATGCGGACGGCGGGCAGTTCTGCCGTGTTTTTGTTATAGGTGACATGGACCCCGCCGTGCGCTCGGCGTGCCGGGCGCAGGACCATGCCGGTTTTCAGCTGTTTCAATATGGACTCCGACCTTTCTGCATGGCTAAAAGTACGCTGTTGCATAGAACGGGTTGGATGTGCGGAACGGATCAAATGCATCGGAAACGTTCCACACGGAACGGTATTTTACTATTATACCATATCTTTGCTGAAATGTCTTTCTATAATTTGGGACGTTTAAGGCAGCTTCAAAAAACGCTTCTGCCGCTCAAGCGCCGGGAAAATCGCGGAGAGAATCAGCCCCGTCACCAGTCCCATCCCGGCGGCGAAGAGCATCAGCGCCGGAAGATAGGCGTACAGCGCCGCCGTCCCCGTCAGCAGGCAGGCCGCTCCCAGTTGGCCCAGATTGTGCGCGGCCGCTGAGAGAACGCTGATTCCCACCAGTCCGAGCGCGCCGCGATTCAAACGGAAACACAGGCACATCACGGCCGTACTCAGCAGCCCGCCGCAGATACTCATCAGAAAGGCGGACAGGCCGCGCGTGACCAGTGCAAAGAGGGCTTTGAGAACCGTGACCGGAACCGCGCCGGCAAGGCCGTATTCCGCGGCGGCGAACATGGTCACGATATTGGCAAAACCGGGTTTGGCCCCAGGGGGGAGAAAGGGGAGCGGGGGGATCATCAGTTCCAGTGCGGACAGGGCGATGGCCTCCGCGCCCAGAATGCCCGTCAGGGCAATCCGCCGCGCGGCAGATGCGGAAGATTTCATGGGTCCCCACCTCCTCAGTACGTCAGGATATCATCCGTCTCCCGTCCCTGCGCGCGCAGGGAGATCACGGCACCCACCGGCAGGCAGGCTGCGGTGTCCCCCGGCGCGTCGAGCACGCCGGCGTTGACACAGAGCTGGTCAGGGCAGCCGGCACGTGAAAAACGGATGCTGCCTGGTTCCACCGTGACGGTTACCTCCGGCTGTGTTGGGAGATCAAGCTCATACGGCTCCCGGACCTCGTCCAGGTTGATCTCCCGCCAAACCTCTCCGCCGCAGGTGATGACGGCCGTGACCGGTGCATCCCGTTGCAGGGCCGGCGGCAGCAGGAGCGCGAGGAACGATCCTGCGATCAGCAGCACAGCGAGTATAATGTCAAGCGGCGTAACCGACCGGAGGCCGCCGCGGGTGCGCTTTTCCATCATTCAGCCCCCATGGTGTATCCGTCGGCCGTCAACGTGAAGCGGCCCTCCAAACCGGGTGTGACATATACGGTTCGGTCCGCAGTGACGAAGAGTGCCTGCGTGCCCTCAAACAGCCCCAGTACAGGCAGGGAGCGCTCATATCCCAGCACAAAGCACGCGGTGGACAGTGCGTCGCTCAGCAGTCCGCTGGGGCTGATAATAGTCACACTGATCAATCCGCTGTCGGCGGGGCGGCCGGTCGCAGGGTCAAGAATATGGCAGTAGCGCACGCCGTCCTGCTCAAAAAAGCGCTCATAATCCCCGGAGGTGGAGACGCACAGATCCGCCCCGATGCTTAGGGTCCCCAGCCGGTCATTCGATCCGCCGCGCGGGTCGCGTACCCCCACGGACCAATCGTCCCCCTCGGGATTTTCTCCGTAGAGCAGGAGACTACCGCCGACGGAAATAACGGCGCTCCTGGCCTCGTCCTCCTCCAGAACCGTGTGAACCGCATCGCAGGCGGCGCCTTTTCCGACGGCACCAAGGTCAAGGAGTTGGCCTTTACAGATTTGAACGTTGCCATCTGCCAGATGCAGCTTATCCCAGCCGACAGCGCCCAGCGCCGCGGTGATTTCTCCATCATCCGGAATGCGTTCGTCAGGGCCGCCGATGTCCCACAGGGCCGTGAGCGCGCCGATGGTTGGATCAAATGCGCCATTTGTCTGGCGGACGATATCAAGCAGTTCCACGAGAAGATTATATGTATAGCTGTTAACCTTTACAGGATTTCCTGCGGCGTGATTAATCCGATAGACGTCGGAGGTGTCGGCATAGGCGGAAAGGCAGTCCTCATCAAGCGCTGTGATGCGGTCCAGCACATCCTGTGCCGTCTGTTCCCCGGCGGGTCCCCAGACCTTGGCAGTGACGACGGTTGCCATTGCGGTCGTGCTCCGCACGGCAGCGTTCCTGCCGGAGGTGGCATCATAGATCAGCAGACCGACCAGCAGTACCACACAGACGGCTGTAATCGCGGCGGCCGCCAATGCCCCGCGCCGCGCGTGGGCAAATCTCTTTGCCATGGTCATCCTCCCCTCGGTCGATTTAAAAACTATTTTATATTATTTCACACATTCGCGCAAGCTCATGTTATACTATAGGTATCTTTATATCTTAAAATGGATGCCGCTCTCAGGCGTCAGAGGAGGATAGGCTATCATGGATTTCAACTTTCATATGCCGGTACAGGTCATCAGTGGGGAACATGCGGTGCGGGATCACGCAGAGGTGCTGCATCCCCTGGGGAAACGGTGCGTGATTGTCACGGGGGGCAACTCCGCTCAGAAGAGCGGCGCGCTGGACGATGTGATTGCTGCGCTGGAACAGGAGGGGATCAGCCATCAGGTGTTCAGTGAGATTGGGGCCAATCCGCTCGTCTCTACCTGCGACAGGGCCGGGGCCATGGCGCGCGAATTCGGCGCGGATTTCCTGATCGGGATCGGGGGCGGTTCCCCGATGGATGCTGCCAAGGCCGCGGCAATTTTTGCCGCCAACCCAAAGCTCAGCGGGGAGGAGATCTATGATTACACGCCGGAGAAAGGGAATGCCCCGCTGCCGGTCGTGCTCGTCGGTACCACTGCCGGAACGGGGAGCGAGGTGTCCGCCGTCTCCGTGCTGACGCGGGATTCTGACGGGCGCAAAAAAAGTATTTCCGGCCCCTGGTGCTTTGCGCGGGTCGCCTTTGCCGATCCGCGGTATACATACACCCTGCCGTACGACGTGACGGTCTCTACCGCGCTGGATGCCCTCTGCCACACCGTGGAGGGGATGCTCAATCCAAATATCGGCGATGTGATCAGGCCGTTTGGCCGCCGGGCACTGGAGCTGATCGGGCCAGCGCTCGTGCGCATGAATGAGGAGCGGACGCTGCCGGACGCAGCCGAGCGCGAGCGGCTCTATTACGGCTCCCTGTATGCGGGCGTGGTGCTGGCGGCGTGCGGGTCCGCCTTCCCGCATCCGATGGGATATGTCCTCACGGAGAATTATGGGATCCCACACGGCCGGGCCTGCGCAGTTTTTCTGCCGGCGCTGGTCAAGTACGCAAAGCGCAGCGCGCCGGAGGTGGTCCGCGAGATTCTCGGCACGCTTGGCATGACATTTACAAAATTTAAAACGATGGTTGACACGTTGGCGGCGGTGGAACTGCACATGGATACCAAGGAGGCACATCGGTACGCCGCGCGCTGGGTGGGGCTGAAAAACTTTAAAAATGTCCCCGGTGGGTACGATGAGCGCCGGGCGTATGGTCTGCTGGTCCGTCTGTTCGTCCGATAAGGGAATTGTGCGCCTTTTCTCCGGTCGGTGCTCCCGCCCGTTTGCTTTGACGGGCCGCTTGTCTCCGATTTCGCCCCGCGGGATTGATTGAGAAATGAAAGATCGGGTCGGAATCTGTTCAAAAATGTGCATATCCCGTTTTTGAATATTCAACAGCCTGGTTTGGGGAAATTGTGGAAAGTTTTGTGAAAAACAAGTGAATCCCTTTACAGAAAAAAGCGAAAAGTGAGGAATCACTCCTGGTTTTAGGCTGATTTTAACTTTTTCAACGGAGTTTTCCACAGTGTAAAGGCGAAACAATTACACAATCTGCACTCGGAAATCATTCATTTGTGCCTGTATATTGCAGTTCATATGCCCGAATCGGGAGCCAAATGGCTGCGAAAAGATCAAAATATACATGAATTTTGAAGGATCATTCTGCACTGTCTTTCAAAACAGAATCCTCCCTCGTCCGGCCGTTCTGGGCGGATGTTCCGGCGCATACAATAAAGGATGTGGATTTGGACGGGCAGAGCGGTTCAGGAGGGGAGCTGACCATGCGAAGGACTATAGGATTTTACCGGGTGCTTTCCATCCGGAGGAGACAGGTGTGCATCGCCCTGCTTTTTCTCGCAGTGGTGTGCGCGGTGATCGCCGTCATTGTTTTCCTGATCATGCGTGGAGCGGGCGGCGCGCCGGAGTACAGCCAAAACCGGCCGGAGACGGACGAGGTGCTCGGCGTCCCCCTGAGCGTGCAGTACATTTCGCCGGAGATTGATAACCGTCCGGGCATCCTGCGGCAGATCAAGTACATTGTCATCCATGAGACGGCCAACCATAACACGGGGGCGGATGCACAGGCGCATGCCGACTACCTGGCGGCCGGCGGGGATGAGGAGACCTCCTGGCACTACACGGTGGATGACCACCAGATCGTCCAGCACATCCCGGACAATGAGGTCTCCTGGAACGCGGGCGATAAGCTGCGCGCAAACGGTGGGAACCTCAATGGCATCTCCATCGAGCTGTGCGTCAATGACGACGGCGACTTTGAAAAGACATTCGACAACGGGGCGCGCCTGACGGCCTATTTGCTCAATGCCTATGGGCTCGACACCGGCGCCTTGCTTCAGCACTTTAATTTCAACGGTAAAAATTGCCCCATGACCATCCGGGACAACGGACGGTGGGATGCGTTCGTTGGATTGGTGGAACAGTACCGATCGGAACTGAAATAAGCGGATTCAAAAGGATCATAAAATACCGTTCAACAAAAAGCCAGGGCGAACTAAAAAGAAAACTGCTCCCCCTGCTCGATTTCCATTCCCCCGCTTAACTCCGCGTTCTATTCTATTTAAAAGATTGCGGCCATGATCTGCATTGTAGTGTTTCCAAAATCAAGGAGAGCACAGCCCCGTATTTCTGTGTGGAAAATCTTGAAAAACGGCGGGCATTGGTTTAAAACGATAATATCGCTCTTTGGGGCGTTCTGCTCTTTATCTCCGGCAGCGCAGTTCTGATGTTGACCGCCAATCGCAAAAAACAAAGAGGATAACTGGGATATTAATATCAACGCCCGAATGTCACTGATAAAGTGATGTCCGGGCGTTGCTTTTTGTTTTTATAACTGTTTGCTGTCTGAATTAAGTGGCGCTTCTGCTCTTGAGCAAAATAAAAAGTAACGCCATCGTGCGGTTGGCGTTACTCCTTATACGCCGTTGGCATCATGATACCCTTTGGGATGTCACGTATGCCGCGTTCTTTGTGCGTGGTTCTAAGGGGATAATTATCCCCGCAGTTCGGGGTAGTTGCCCAAAAAGTTGAACACCGGCAGTTCTTCCTCAAGTGCGCAGAGCAGATCAAGTGTGTTCTCCTGGCCGACGGAGCCGGTGAAGTCCAGATAAAAGTAGTAGTCAAAGTTCCGGTCCTTAGTGGGGCGGGATTCGAGCTTGGTCAGATTCAGGCCGCACAGGGCGAAGCGCGCCAGCAGGCGATAGAGCGAACCCGTCACGTTCGGCACGGTGAAAATCAGGCTGATCCGGTCGGCATTGTCCGCAATCTTCAGATCGCGGGAGATGGCGATGATTCGCGTCACGTTCGCGCTGCTCGACTGAATGTCACGCTCGAGCACCTCCAGCCCGTAGAGCGCCGCCGTCTCCTCGGAGGCGATGGCCGCCACCGTCGGATCACCGTGTTTGGCCACATCCATGGCCGCAGTGGCGGTGTTTGAGTAGGAGATGGACTCAAACCCGTGCGCGGTGATATAGTCCCCGCACTGGGCGAGCCCCTGCGGATGGGAGACTACCTGCCTGATTCCGGAAATTTCAGCGCCCTTCACGCCCACAAGGCAGTGGTGGATGGGCAGCTCCACCGCGCACACGATGCGCAGGCGGTACTTCATCATCAGGTCAAAGCTCTCATGTACGCTGCCGGCCCAGGAGTTCTCAATCGGAATCACGCCCAAGTCGGTCTTGCCCTCCGCCACGCTCTTAAACACGTCGGCAAAGCGCTCTGTAAAATGTAGGTTCCCGTTTTGGAACATCCGCCGCGCCGCGATCGCGGAGAAGGAGCCGTCCACGCCGGGGCACATGACGGAGCAAGTGGCGGCTGGGTCAAACCGTGCCTGCTCTGCGGCGGTGATCTCCTCCCGCAGCGCCTTTCCGCCGCCCAGGATTTTATGCTGGAGCGCGCGGGAGACATCCATCATGGAGGAGTACACCACGCGCAGCGCGTCGCCGTATTCCGGCGATTTCTCCCGCACACGGTTCAGAATATCCTCCTCCCGCGCGGCGTTAAGCACGGGGATTCCGGCCCGGCTCTTGATCCGGGCGACCTCCTTTGCCGTATCCATGCGCCGCTCCAGCAGGGGCAGCAGCTGGCTGTCAATGTGGTCGATCTCATCCCGGACCGCCTTTAAATCCTGCTGATAGTCATAGTTCTCACTCATATTTACCCTCCGCCATGATTTCATCCAGAATGGCCACGGCTGCCGCGGCCTCAATCACCGGGACAGCCCGCGGGACGATGCACGCATCGTGCCGGCCCTTGATAATCAGGTCTGCCTCCTGCTTATCCACATAGTCAATGCTCTGCTGCGGCAGGCCGATGGAGGCCGTCGGCTTGACGGCCGCGCGGAAGATTACGGGCATGCCGTTGGTGATCCCGCCGAGGATCCCGCCGTTGTTGTTGGAGGTGGTTACAACCTGGTCGCCCTGCATCCGCATGGGATCGTTGGCGGCGCTCCCGCGCATCCGGGTGATCGCAAATCCCGCGCCGAACTCGATCCCCTTGACGGCGGGCACGCCGAGCACAGCATGGGCGATTTTGCACTCGAGCGCGTCAAAGATCGGCGCTCCGATCCCGGCCGGGATTCCGGTCACCGCGCACTCAATGATCCCGCCTACGCTGTCAGCGTCCATGCGGGCGCGCTCAATTTCGTTTTTCATCAGCTTTTCCTGAACTTCATCCAGCACGGGGAATCCCGATTGGCTCAGGCGCTCCGAGATTTCCGCCGGGATGGCGCATGGATCGAGGGGCGTATCACACACATCCCCGATGGAGGCGATATGAGCGCACACACGAATGCCCATTTTGGCCAGCGCCTGACGCGCGACCGCGCCCGCAAAGACGAGCGGAGCCGTCAGCCGACCGGAGAAGTGGCCGCCGCCGCGGATATCGTTGTATCCGTGATAGTGGATATAACCCGTGTAATCCGCATGGGCGGGGCGGGCGATATGGGAGATATTCTGGTAGTCGGAGGAGCGGGTGTTGGTATTCTGAATCAGTACGCACAGCGGCGCACCGGTTGCGATGCATTTGCCGTCCCGATCCAGCACACCGGACTGGATGTGCGGGGTATCCGCCTCCACGCGCTTGGTGGAGCCGTCCTTTCCGTCCGGGGCGCGGCGCGCCATCTGTACGAGTACCTGTTCCATATCGATCTCAAGGCCCGGGGGCGGCGCGTCAATCACGGCGCCGATGGCCGTGCCGTGGCTCTCCCCAAAGATGGAAATTTTATAATTCGTCCCGAGTGTCGATGACATTGGCGATCCCTCCCAGTGTTCGGTAGTCTTCAAAGAAGCGGGGGTACGATTTATTCACACATTCCGCCTGATCCACGGTGACGGGCCCGTCCGCCTTCAGGGCGAGGACGGCGGCGGACATCAGAATGCGGTGGTCGTTAAAGCTGCGGACGGTTCCGCCGTGCAGGTGCGACAGGCGGGTGGTGATGCCGTCGTCATCCGGCTCCGCAATCCCGCCGAGGGAGCGGATCATCGCGCATGTACTCGCAATCCGGTCGCTCTCCTTCAGCCGCAGCCGGTTTGCGCCATAGATGTGCGTTTCTCCCCGGCACAGGCAGGAGCAGGCGGCCAGCGCCGGAACCAGATCCGGGATCTGCGCGGCGTCGATCTCACAGCCGTGCAGGTCTCCGCCCCGGCATCGCAGGGTGTTCCCCTCCCAGGTGAGATCGGCCCCAAAGGCGCGCAGGATCTTGCAGCACGCGCGGTCCCCCTGTGCGGATTCGGGATTGAGCCCCGTCAGGCGGATATCCCCGCCCAGCGCGCCTGCCGCCAGGAAAAACACGGCCTGCGACCAGTCGCCCTCGGCCTGTGTCTCAAACGGCTGGTAGCGCTGATTGCCGGGGATGATAAAGGCGTTTGCCTCTTTTTTTATGTGGATCCCGGCCGTTTTCAGCGCGTCAATGGTAAGGTCGATATACGCGGCGGATTCAAGCTTGCCTGCGATCGTCAGCCGGCTGTCCCCGTTCAGGAGGGGGAGCGCAAATAAAAGCCCGGTGAAGTACTGCGAGCTGATATTGCCCGGCAGGGTGTATTCGCCTGGTGTGAGCTGCCCATGCAGGGTGAGCGGGAGCGTGTATCCCGCCGGGGTTGAGATTGCCGCCCCGTGTGCGGTGAGCGCGTCGATCAGCTCCCCCATGGGGCGCTCCGGGAGCCGGCCGTGCCCGGTAAACCGGACGGGGAGCCCCAATGCCGCCGCCACGGGGACGAGAAAACGCAGCGTGGAGCCGCTCTCCCCGCAGTCCGCGGATTTTACTGTGTCCGAATGGCCGGGAGTAATCCCGCTGATATAATAGTCCACACTCCCGCCTGAGCCGCTCTCCGTTCGGATGGCAGCGCCAAGTGCGGAAAGGACCTGCACGGTGGCGTGGATGTCATTGCTCGGGTCCACGCGGCGCACAATGCTCTCTCCGGGCGCGAGTGCCGCCGCAATCAGCAGGCGGTGTGAGACGCTCTTGGAGGAGGGGAGGCGGATCTCTCCGTTCAGCGTACCGGGATAGAAGGTGACGGATCGGCTCATTTTTCACCCTCCGCAGTCCCACACCCGAAAAACACGGGCAGTTCGGCCTCCGGAACTTTTTGGATGAAGGCGGAGCCGATCTCACGCAGCAGGACCAGATTCAGCCCATCCGAAGCACGCTTTTTATCGGCGTGGGCGGCCCGGAGCAGCTCCGGCAGGGGAGCGGGGTCTGTGTGCGGCAGGCCGAGGCGGCGCAAAACCTCCTCAATCCGCTTGGCTGTACCCGGTGCGGTGATCCCATTGCGCTCCCCGGCATGGGCGATCAGCACCATGCCGATGCCCACGGCCTGCCCGTGCGTCAGACGGGTGAAGTTATAATACTTTTCCAGCGCGTGGCCGAGCGTGTGGCCGAAGTTTAAAAGCATTCGCTCGCCCTTTTCCGTCTCGTCGTTTTCCACGACGCGGCGCTTGATATCCACGCACTCGTAGATCATATCATCCAGAAAATCATGCACGTGCTCCTGCTCTATCCGTTCAAACAGCGCAGGGCTCTTGATGCAGCCGTACTTGACTGCCTCGCCCATGCCGTCAGTGAAAAACTTGGCGGGCAGAGTGTCGAGCGTATCGGGGTCGATGATGACGAGCACAGGCTGATGGAACGCCCCGCACAGATTTTTTCCCTGCGGCAGATCCACACCCGTCTTCCCGCCCACGGAGGAGTCAATCTGCGCGAGCAGGGAGGTGGGGATCTGGACAAATTGAACACCGCGCAGGTAACAGGATGCCGCAAATCCGGCCATGTCGCCCGTCACACCGCCGCCCAGCGCGACCACGATATCCCCGCGCGTGAGCGACTGCTCCGCAAGGAAGCTAAGCATATCAGCAATCGTGGCGAGCGTTTTGTTCTCCTCCCCGGAGGGGAAGACGAACAGACTCGTCTCAAATCCGGCCGCAGAGAGGGAGGCGCGCACCTCCGCCGCATAAAATCCTGCGACATTTGAGTCCGTAATGATAGCCGCACGCCTTGCCGCGGTTACACTGCGGATCAGCTTGCCGCACTTTTGCAGTGCTCCGCGCTCAAAGTGAATATCATATTCCCTGCCCGTTTTCACATGCATGGTTTTCATATTGCTGCCCCCGTTCCGCGCTCATTCCAGCGTGTTGACGCTGCGTCCCAGATAACCGGCCAGGCCCTTGATCTTTTCCGCGATCCCGTCGAACTGGTCGGGTGTGAGTGCCTGCGCGCCGTCGGAGAGCGCCTTGGCGGGATTGTTGTGCACCTCAATCATCAGGCCGTCCGCGCCGCAGGCGATCGATGCCATGGAGAGCGGCTCCACCATCCACGGGATTCCGGCGGCGTGGCTCGGGTCCACGATGACCGGCAGGTGGGAGAGCTTTTTGAGCAGCGGCACGGCGGAGATATCCAGCGTGTTGCGCGTCATGGGCTCAAAGGTGCGGATCCCGCGCTCGCAGAGAATGACCTTCTCGTTTCCGCCGGCCATGATGTACTCAGCGCTCATGAGGAATTCCTCAATGGTATTGGCCAGGCCGCGCTTTAAGAGGATCGGCTTATCGCAGTGGCCGAGCTCCTTGAGCAGCTCGAAGTTCTGCATATTGCGTGCACCTACCTGGATGATGTCCACATCCTCGAACAGTGGCAGGTGCGCCGGGGACATGATCTCCGTCACGATCGGCAGGCCGAAGTTGCGTTTGGCCTCCGTGAGCAGGTACAGCCCCTCCGCGCGCAGGCCCTGGAAGGCATAGGGGGAGGTGCGGGGCTTGAACGCGCCGCCGCGCAGCATGGCCGCGCCGGCCTTTTTGATGCGCTGGGAGATCTCCGCCATCTGCTCGCTGCTCTCCACGGAGCAGGGGCCGATCATCATCGTGACGGAGCCGTCGCCGATCTTGAACTTGCCCATGTCGATCACGGTGTTGTCCGGATGAAATTTGCGGTTGGCCTTCTTGTACGGCTCCTGGACGCGGGTCAGGCTCTCCACGATCGGGTTGGCCTGAATAATGTCCGTGTCGATCGAGGCGGTGTCCCCGATCAGGCCCAGTACGGTGGACTGCGTGCCGACCCAAGTGTTGACGGTCACCTTATACTGTGAGGTGATCTCATCGGAGAATTTCTTGATCTGTTCTGCGGTTGTCTGTGGTTTTAATACGACGATCATCAGTTGTTCCCTCCATACGTAAAAATGGGCCCACAGCATTGCTGTGAGCCCGTTACAATGATGTCTTAAAAAATTTAAGGCGCAATCATGAAGGTTTACTCACAGCATTTTTTCACAGCAAAAAAATCCCAACCAAAAAAGAAGTTGAGAGCATAAAAGTAAAAATACTCTTTTGCTGCGATGTTTGCCATAAGAAAATCCTCCGACGAAGACTTGAAAGCCTCGTACTTTAAACCGCTAATATAAAATCAGCTTGTTATAACTATAATACAACGGCCGAATGATGTCAAGAAAAATTTTGAAAAAGATCAGAGGGAATAGGGTACCGAAAAATACCACAGGATTTTGTAAAATAATTTTCAAAATAAACTTAAAAGTTTATTGAAATTAACCTGATGGCACGCTATAATGTTGACAAAACATACTTGTTATTATGATATAATTCGAGGTTTTTGTGTTTAAAACGGGCGGTTTTTTTGAAAACAATAGCCCCCTGTCCACCGGGGCTGTCAACCAGTAAAGCTGTCAGCGGGAGGAGATGCATACAGCAACAAAAATATCAGAAAGAGAAAATTGCAGGGTTTTATTAAAAAGGAGGAGCATGATGAAAAAATCGGTAAAAAAGGCAATGCGGGTCGTGTCGGTTTTCCTGTCCGGGCTGCTGATTTCGGAGGTTTTGCCCCTGACTGCGTTTGCACAGGAAAGTTTTCCTTCCGCCGGAGGGCCGGCGGCTGCCGTTACGGAAAGCAGTTCTGTAATATCGCAGCAGGGAACTGAAGAGCAGCCGCAAATCATAGCGGAAGATATTTCCCGGCGTGAAGAAGATGAAAAGCATTTTTTGATGAGCGACGGTTCCTATATGGCGGTTCAGTACGCTTCTCCGGTGCATTTTAACAATGGGGAAGATGGCTGGCAGGAGTATGACAACACCCTGGCCGAAACCGATGCTTTGGAAGAGGACCAAACTGAGAAATCGTTTAAACTTTTTAAGGACAAGGATTTTGTCAATCAAAAAGCGGATTTCTCCGTTCGTTTTTCGAAAAAGACAAATGGGAAAAAGCTTGTCAGACTGGAGAAGGACGGCTATCAGCTCGCCTGGACTTATCAGGGGATTGCCAAGAAAAATGCTGAGATGACAAATTGTGCGGCCGATGATGATCCCAAAACACTTGACAAGCTGCAATCCAATGTTGTTTATAAAAATGTATTTCGCAATGCGGATCTGCAATATATCGTCTCAGGGAGCACGGTTAAGGAAAACTTTATTTTGCATTCCGCGAATACGGATGAAGAATTTGTTGCGGAGTATAAGACCAAGGGCTTGACTGCTGTTCAGGACAGCGCACAGCAGATTTCATTTTGCGATCCGAACGGTAATGCTGTGTTTACGCTGTATGCGCCGTGCATGTTCGACGCAAACGGCGCGATGAGCAAAGATATCACCATAGAAATTATTGAATCCAAAAATAACAGCGTCACCATCCGCACCAATATTGATGAAAACTGGCTGCAGGAGGAGGGGCGCGCCTACCCGGTTACGGTTGATCCGGCTATCTTCACCAAACAGGAGCGGTCCGATATTGAGGGCTCCTATGTCTCCGTAAAGGAGAACGGCCAGGGTGCGGGAGATGAGGCTTACGGGGAGATGTTCTATGAAGTCGGGTACGACAGCTACACGCAGTACAAATCCCGCATTTACCTGAACTTCAATCTGCCGGAGCTGGACCGGTCCGATATCGTGGTGGGGGCCTATTTAAATCTGTACCTGCTGGACGCCAGCTTTTACAGCAACAGTGTGCCCGATGCCGTTTTGGACCTGCACGAGGCAAAGAGCGGCAACTGGAAATACAACACCATTAACTGGGGCAATCAGCCCGGCTATAATGATCTGGTGATCGATACCCTGAGCGTGCCAAACCCCAAGGGTGGCGCGGTTGATTACAAATGGTACACCTACGACGTCAGCAAAACGATCAAGAAGTGGTATACCACCCCATCCTCTCAGACGGGCTTTGTTATCAAGCGGGATGCGGAGTCTTTCAGCAGTTTGAACGCGGCCAAAATATGGTTTGCCTCTGAATTTACACCGATCACTACCGCCCCGCGCCCGATTATTGAGATTAACTACCGCAATAATAAAGGGCTTGAGGATTACTGGTCTTTCCACACCCAAGCGGTCGGGCAGTCTACCAGCTACATCAATGATTACACGGGCAATCTTGTCTTTGTGCATAACGACGCCACCACCGTGAGCAATCTGCTCGACGCAAATATCAGCCATGTGTATAACGGTTATCAGGCCAATACGCACATGACGCGGGACCCGCAGTCACCGCTGGATTTTTCCAATGTCATGCTGCCGCGTGTCGGCCTTGGCTTCCGTCTGAATGCGTATCAGTCACTGGTCCCTGTCAGCTCTGCAAGCGGTTTGGATACCAGTGTTTATAAATACCTGTACAATGATGCCGACGGGACGATCCATTACTTTTTCCAGGATCCGGAGACAAACAGCATCATCGATGAGGACGGCCTTGGCTATACCATCACGAACGGTACGCACGGCGGCAAGCGGATTACCACAGCGGATCAGACACTCATTGATTTTGACGCGAGCGGCCGCATTGCCTGGATTCAGGATGCGGCAGGGAATGAAAATACATATACGTACGGGAAGGACGGGAACACGCCGTGCCTCTCCAAGGTGACGGACGCCGTCGGCAATACGATCGTTTTAAACCAGTCAAACGGCTATCTGGACTCCATTTCCTATGAAAACGGCGCGAAAACCATCCAGTATACCTATGGTTCTACAACCTCGGCCGGGCGGCTGCTGACGAAGATTACTTACCCCGATGGGTCCTACACGTCGCTTTCATACAATTCCGACGGCACGCTCAAATCCGCCACGGATTCCACCACCGGCTATTCCCTCAATTACGCCTATACGTCTGACGCCGCCAAGCGCGTGATCCGGGTGGATGAAAAGGCGGGGAGCACGCCCGGGCAGACGTTGAAAATCCAGTATGGCGGGGATAACACCACCACCTTTACGTCCAGCGGAAAAGATGATATCATAGATACGAGTGACGACGTCCTGACGACTTATACCTTTAACAATTTTGGACAGACCGTCTCCGTCTCTGAAAAGCTTGCAAACGGCGCATGTATCGGCGGCTCGATGTATGATTACACTTCGGCGGGCAGCAGTACTAAGAATGCAAAGACAAGCAATAAGCTTGCCCGCACGGCCACCGCGATGTTCGCCACGGAAAACCTGCTTTCGGACGGCAATATAGACGGAATCGGCGGCTGGAGCAATAACGGCGTTTCCGGGGTCAGTTACAGCCTGGAAAACAGCGGATATATCGGGAAAAACAGCCTGCGTATTTCAGCGTCCCAGCCCAGCGGCACGGAGAGCCACTGGCAGGTGTGGAAGCTCCCGAGCTGGCCGGATAATCAATTCACGTTTTCGGCCTATGTAAAGACAAGCAATTTGAAGGTGCTTGACGGCGGCGACGGCGTGCGCCTGTGCATGTCCTACATCCCCGCGGGCAAGACGGAGAGCGACCGCGTTTATCTCTACTCCGACCCGCTGACGACCGACACGGGCGGCGATTGGGAGCGGCTGTACGTCACGGGCGTTCTCCCCTCGGGCGCGACTTCCTTCTCTCACCGGCTCTGCCTCGGGAAAAACACCACGGGCACCGTTTATTTTGACAACGCCCAGCTCGAGATGAGCGACTGTGTCAATCAGAACAACCTGATTAAGGACCCGTATTTTTCGCACACCTCCAATTTTGCCTCTTCCGGCTCTGTGTGGCGCACCAATAACCCCGGCGTCGCCCAATATGCGTCGCAGACGGGGGCGATGGTATGGGGCTCCGCGCTGAAGATCGAGGGCGACATCAACCGGAATGTCTGCGTCTGGCAGGAGGTGGATGTGACCGGCAGTACGGAAAAAGATACGTTTGTATTGAGCGGCTGGGCCAGGGCGGACTCCCTGCCGGACGCTGCGGAGCACAGCTACCGCTTCTCCATCCAAAAGGTGTATTCGGACGGCTATTCCGTCTGGGAGGGCAGGGATTTTAACAACCAGACCTCCGCGTGGCAGTTCCTCTCCATGCCCATCAGTATGGATGACGGCACCACAAACGAGCGCACGCCCTCGTATATCCGCGTCTACCTGTGCTACCAGTGGCAGGAGAACACGGCGTATTTTGACAACATCCAGCTTGTCAAGGATGATGTGCCGTCCTATAAATATGACAAGGAGGGCAACCTCATCAGCGCCTCTGCGAACGAGCAGGAGACGCAGTCCGCCTTTACAGATGGCAACGTCACCCAGCTTCTCTCCTCCTCGGGGGACTATGTGCACTTTTCCGATAACGGAAAGCGCCTGATCAAGGCCCGCACCAGCTCCGGCGTGGAGACCACACTCACCTACCAGACGGCCGACAGCAAAAAGCCGATCACCTTCACAACCCGTTCCAATCCCAACGCGGAGCATACGATTGTGGAGGGCGCCTACTACACCTTCCGCAACAAGTACAGCGGCCTGTTTATGGACGCCATCGGCGCGACCACGGTAAATGATACACAGGTCGGGCAGTACACCACCTGGTATACGAGCAACCAGATGTGGCGGTTTGTGAAAAAATCGAATGGCAATTACCGCATCTATCCGCGCTCGCTCTCCACCGGCTGGCTGTACTATTACGCCGGAGACGGCCTGATGAAGATTACCACAAACGGCTCCATTGCGGAGGAGTTCCAGCCCGTCTACAACAGCGACGACGGCACGTTCAGCATCAAGAATGTCCGCCACAACAAGTACGTCACGCTCAAGGAGCTCAGCGGTAAAAAGGGCACGCTGATGACGCTGGCCGATTACAACGCCAAGTCCTCGGCGCAGCGGTGGTACCTCACGCCGGTGGATGCGCCGGCGGGCGACGTGATGACCACCACCGCCACCTACACGCAGAACGAGGCCTTTATGACCTCCTCCACGGACAGCCGCGGGGTAAAGACCACCTATGATTACAACACGGTGGACGGCACGCTGCAGTCGCTGACCGAGAATGCGGACGGCACACTGGGCGCGGGCAGCCGGACCACCAGCTATACTTATGACGGCGACACCAAGGCGCTCGAGTCGGTGAGCCTGACGGACGGCGACGCGGTGTTTACCAACACCTACACCTACGATTCCGCAGACCGCCTGTCCGCCATCGGGCATAACGGCTTTGCCTATACCTTTACATACGACGCCTTCGGCAACACCAAGACGACCGGAGCGGGCGGGCATACGCTGATCACCAATGAATACAACGCCCGCAACGGCAAGCTCCTGTCCTCAACCTATGGCAACGGGGACACGGTGCAGTACGGCTATGACAGCTATGAGCGCCTCAGTCAGGAAAACCGGGACGGCAGCGTCACCCGCTATACATACAACCGTGCGGGCCAGCTGACACAGGTGACGGACGCCACGGGGAAGTACACGTATTATTACGATTCGATCGGGCGCGTGACGCGGATGGTGTACCCGGACGGCGGGAACCTGAAGATCACGTATGATTCGAACAACCGGCTCACGGCGGTGCACACGAATCTGGGCGGCACGCAGCGCACGACGAGCTATGAATATCTGACGGACGGACGGGTGTCACAGGTGGAGCTGCCCACGGGCAAGGCGGTGACCTACAGCTATGACCCGCTGGCGCGCCTGTCCGAGGTGGGGATCGACGGGATCGTGAACACGTCGTATACGTATGAGTCCGCCGGTACGGGCAAGACGACGCCGCTGGTGTCCTCGGTGACGACGAACGGGAAAAA
>DVHG01000002.1 GCA_018712345.1 Candidatus Onthovicinus excrementipullorum
AGCACCTTGCTCAGGGACACCTGGACCTTCTGGCGCTGGTTGTAGAAGCTGGCTGAGGTTTCGGTGACTTCCACCTCCTGGCCTGCGTACACCAGCTCCACATTGGTGATATTCTCGCCGGTATCCACCATGCCGTGGGGGAACTGGACCTCCTTCACCTGGAATTTGCCCAGGTAGAGGGGCTGACTCTGGGCTGTGCCGTCCTCGGCGGTGGTGATGGTGTCCACTACCTCGCCCGCAGAATAGCGCAGGGTGCCATCCAGGGTGTAGACGTCCTCCAGCGCCGTGATCTCAAACACCGCGCCGGACAGACCGGCCACTTCATATACCGGCTGGTACACGCCCTCGCTTTCCACCACAGAGGAAAGCACCTCGCCGGTCTTGCTGACCTTGATGATTCCTTTTTGGGCCATGTTGGGCTTGGTGACTTCGATCACCGTCACGCCGCCTTCCTCGCTGGAAGCGTCCTGGGTCACATCAAAGTAAACCGGGGTGCTGTCCAGCACATAGCCGTAGGGGGCCTGCACCTCCACCAGAGAGTACCCGGAGCCGTATTCCAGCTTTTCAGGCGTTACCAGGTAGCCCTCGGCATTGGTGTAAAACGTATCAATGGTAGTGGGGGTGGGATAAGTGAAAGTCATTTCCACCTTGCTGCCATCGGGACGGTAAATTTGGAACCCGGCTCCCGCATAGGGGATGGTGACGCCGGTTTCCGCGTCCACCTTGACCACCTTGATGAAGCTGGCAAAGTTGGCGTTATTGATCAGGTAGCGGTAGGTCTGGCCATCCTGGGCAATATACACTTCAAAGTCGTCCATCAGCTCGCGGCCATCCCAGCCCTTGGTCTGATGGACGATATAGGTGCCGTAGGGCAGCTTCTTGGACTGTGCAAAGCCGTTCTCATCGCAGGCGAGAACATCTCGCTCGGAGTCTTTGGCCGCATCATAACTGCCGGCAGATTTCAGATATACCTGGAACTCCGCGCCGGATTCCGGGGTTTCGATCTGGGTTTCCCCGTCGTCGGTGTGCTTGATGATGGCGATGTCGCCTTTGATAACCTGTTCCGTCACATTGTTGGCGGTGTCGTTCCGCTCAATGGTGTAAAGTTCCGGCTCCGCGCCCACATGATGAATGGTGGAGTCCAGCAGATACCCTTCGCTGGGGCTGATTTCACGAATCGTCCAGTCGGAACCGCAGACGTAATAGCCGGTGGTGAACTGGCCGTTTTCGTCCGTAGTAAAGCTGTCCACAAGGGTTTCACCCTGATACAGCCCATACACAGCGCCGGCCAGGGAGCCGTCGCCCTGGGGAGAGATGGTTTCCACATCGCTCTTGGTGACGGTGACGCGGAACTTCTTCAACACGTTGTTCACACTCTTGTGAGTGACTTTGTTCCACTCGATGGTGACAGTCTGGGAATCCGGCACCACATAACGAATGGGGGTATCCACCTCCTCCAGTACATAGCCCGTTCCGATGAGCACATTTTCAAAACGCGCAACGCCGCTCCCATCCGTCACAGCGTACTCGTCCACCGGCTGCCCGGAGAGGGATGTGCCGTACAGATGGAAGGTCATACCTTCCACCAGCCCGTCCTCGCTGGTTTTTGTCACTTCCAAGCTGCCGCGTTTGAGGACATTGTTGAACGTAACAGTAGCAGTCTGGCCGCCGACGATGGTCACTTGCTGGCTGGCCTGGGGCTCATACTTCTCAATCGACTGTTCCGTTACGGTGTAAACGCCGGGGTTGAGATCGGAAATGTCAATCTCGCCCGCCGAATTGGTGGTCTTGGTGGCACTGTACCCATTGCCAGTAATGGTGAAGGAAATGCCTTCCACCTGGCCATCCTCGGAAGTCTTAATCAGCTTCATGCTGCCGGTCGGTGTTCCCACGTTCAGGTAGGCGGTCACACGATCTGCGCCCTCCACGCCGGTCACCACATCCTGCAGACTGGGATCGCCATAGGCAATCAGCTTGGCACTTTCGCTCACGGTGGGAATGTTATTGCGGGTTGCTGCAATACTCACGGAACCGCTGATCGCATGGTCCACACTGATTGTCAGCGTGTTCCCGGACTTGGTAAGGACTACACTGCTGTCTGAGCTGGTGAAATCATACTCGGACAGCACCCCGTTGGTGTCCGTGAGGGTCGCGGTATATTTCCCGTCCTGGTAATCCAGGTCGATGCTCCCGCCGTTCATAAAGCTGGGAACTGTGTTGTGCCGCTGAAGCAGGGAGACGATCTGGTCGTAAACCGCCCTGGCCCCGCTGTTGGGCTGGTTCTCACCAAAGTGCAGGGAATAAACCTTGGTATCCACCTGCTCAAAAGAACCAGTAGAATTGCGGCAACCGGTGACAAACTCCCATACCAGGGTCTGCGTGGCAAGCCATTGCTCATCATCATTGCCGGACAGGTTTGCCGCATTTCCTTGGCGGCCATAGAGCAAAGCCAGCCCAACCGCTTTCCTCTGGCTGTCGGAAAGGGCGTTCCAGGTTTCCGAGGAATCCTTTTTCAGAGTATTCCCGGTCTTTAGCGGAACGCCGGGTTCAATACAATAGGCCGTTTCCCCGTCCACATACATCCGGTACTTGATGTGATTCGCGCCGCCTGCGGTATTCCCATTAAAATCGGCGCTGCTGTTATAATACATCCCGTTTCCGTTAGAATCGTAGGTGCGTGTAAAAGTGATGGTTCCCACGTCCTCCGTGGCGGCAAATGCCGTGGTCCCCGTTCCCGCAAAGACGCCCAGGCACATGAGCATGGCCATGAGCAGGGACAGGGGCTTTCTCAATGCTTTCATCGTATTACCTCCTTAAAATGGCCGCAAAAAAGCACATCGCTCTGGATGTGCTGCCTGCGGCTGGATTTAGTTTACGTTCTAAAAAAGAGAGTTCGCCCAGCGCCTTCCGCCCATTTATCCTGCCGTTTCAACGGGGACTGTGCAAAACTTCTCAGGCCCCGGAAATATCTTCTTTTTTAGGATGTTTAGGCAGTTGGAAGGGGTGAGGTGTGGAGAGGGGGAACCGGCCAAACACACCGGGTCCGCAGAAGGGCGCACCACTCCCTTGGCAGTAGGTTATCTCTCTAAGCTGCGCTGGCGCTTTCGGTAAAATTCCAGCGCCTTCACAATGGTGTCCTCGATTTTCTGCGCGGGCGTCCCCGGCGCAAAAAACCGGCTGATTCTTTCCTTTGGAATTTTGAACTGTTCTTTTTGGTTGGGCTTTTCCTCCTTCATAATGGAGACAAGGGCGTCTTTGGCCAGCCGTTCTCCGCCGGTCTTGGCTTCGGACATCTGGCGCATTTTGATGGCCTGGGCGTGGGAGGGGGTGCAATCCATCTCATCCATGATGGCGAACAAGTCTGCCTGTTCCTCTTTTCGCAGGTAGGACAGCTCCACCGCTGGCCGCATGGCAATTTGCAGCATTTCCGGGTCCCGGATGACGGAGTTATCCACCAGCTCCAGGATTTCCGGGATGAGGTGGGTGAGGCGGATATAGCGTTGGATTTGGGTGTTGCTATCGGGAGATTTGTCTGCCAATGCTTCTCTGGATGTTTGCCCTAACCTCTGTCCCAGTGGGACAGAGGTTAAATCTGTCCTTGTCCCAGGCTGTCGCCGTATGGCGTCCAGCTTCATTTTGTAGGCAAACGCCTTCTCCGAGGGCAGAATCTGCTCCCTTTGCAGATTGGAGTCCACCATGATAATCGTGGCTTCATCGTCGGTGAGCTGCCGCACGATACAGGGGATTTCTTGGAGCTGCGCCAGCTCTGCCGCCTTCTTCCTGCGGTGTCCGGCCACCATTTCATAGCCGCCCTCTGGCTTGGGGCGCACCAGGGCAGGGACCAAAACACCATACTGCTTCACGCTGTCCGCCATTTCCCGCATGGCTTCGTCCATACGGACCTGAAACGGGTGGTTCGGGAAGTCGCTGATCTCCGCAGGCGCAAGCTGGACCACTTTTTCAAGCCTTGCCTCAACCCGTTCCGCCTCGGTGGAAAACAGGTCATCGACTGAGGGAAGATTGAAGTTTAGCCCGTTGCTTTTCGCCATCCGTCAGCACCTCCTTTGAAAACTCGGCGTAAGCCTGCGCCACCTTGCTTCCCTTGTCATAGGCATAGATGCTCTTGCCAGCGGCGCTGATCTCTGCGGCTTTGATGGCAACGGGAATTTCGGAACGGTAGATTTTCAATACGCTCCCGTAACTCTGCCGCAGGGTTTCCGCCGTCTGCCTGGCCAGATTGGTGCGCCCGTCCACAAGGGTCAGCAGTACGCCGTCCACTTTGAGGGCCGGGTTGATCTGCCGTTTGACTTTGCCGATGGTTTTCATCAACTGCGTCATGCCCTTTGCTGGAAGGTAGTGAGCCTGCACCGGGATAATCACGCTGTCCGCAGCAGCCAGGGCATTGATTGTAATCATGCCCAGGGACGGCATACAGTCAATGAGAACCACATCATACTGCTTCTTGACTTCATCGACGTAGGTGCGCAACGTGAACTCCCGGCTCATGGCGTTGACCAAGCTGATTTCCAGGGCCGACAGCTCAATGTTGGCTGGCATCAGGTCCACGCCTTCGCTGTGATGCAAAATTCCTTCATCGGCGGTGAACGGCTCATCCCGGATCACCTGTTCCATGACGGTGGCCAGCGTAGTCTGCAAACTGTCCTGGTCTTGCCAGCCCAGGCAGGTGGTGAGGTCCCCCTGGGGGTCCGCGTCAATGAGCAGAACCCTTTTCCCAAGGCGGGCCAGGCCAATACCCAGGTTTACCGTTGTGGTGGTTTTGCCTGTGCCGCCTTTCTGATTGGCCAGCGCGATCACGCGGGCATCCCTGGGGCGGCTTCTTTGTTCCGGCATTTTCATGTCCTCCTTCTTCATAGATTTAGCCGCCCGTTGGCAGGACGGACGGCTATGTATGGGGGAATCTAAAAAATGGGCATGAAAAAAGCCGCTTACTCTTTATATCTAAGAATAAGCGGCTCATCAAGCTGCAATATGTAATTTTAGACTTTCTTCACCGGAGCGCACATGACCTTCAGCAGAAGCTCATCCAGGCAGCCGGTGTCCCGGTTTTCCCGGAGCATGGCATTGCGCAGGTGGTTCAGGCTCTGGATCACGATGCTGTTCTCGGCGGGGGTGAGGTGTATCTTGAATTTACGTTTTTTCATAGGGCGTTCCTCCTTCTTGCCTCCATTGTAAAAAGAGAAAGCATCCAACGCAAATGTACCAGGTTCCATCCGGTGGAAAAGAACCACAAACGAGATAAAGTACATCTGGTTTGGTCAAATCCTGACAAATCAGGACAGCCCCGACAGAGGTAAAATGCTCGTGAAATGGGAGCCGCCGCAAAGGAGAAAATGAACCTCCAAGGGGGCTGATTTTGCTTCTCAGTTGCCCCATTTTTTAATCATAACGGGGTCAAAAAGGGTCTGTTGCCCCATTTTTAATCAAGAAAAACAGGGTCAGAACCGTTCAAATCCTGCGAAATTTTGCCAAAGGCCATCAGACTTTTTGCAAAGGAAAAACCCCGGAAAACCGCATGGTTCCGGGGTTTTTGAGCATTTTTGAATTGGTTTGTCGGGCCTGTTATCTCTTGGAGAACTGCGGCGCACGACGGGCTGCCTTGAGGCCGTACTTTTTGCGCTCCTTCATCCTCGGGTCACGGGTGAGGAACCCGGCCTTCTTGAGTGCGGTACGCAGCTCGGGATCATACTGGAGCAGGGCACGGGCAATACCGTGGCGGATCGCACCGGCCTGGCCCGTCACACCGCCGCCGTTGACGCGGCAGACGATGTCAAACTTGCCGGCCGTCTCCGTCAGCGCGAGGGGCTGGCGAACGATGAGCTTGAGCGTCTCAAGGCCAAAGTATTCGTCAATGTCCCGGTCGTTGATGGTGATCTTACCTGTGCCGGCATACACACGGACGCGGGCGACAGACTTCTTCCTGCGGCCCGTACCGTAGTAGAAAGGATTCGTCTCGTACATCTGTTATACCCTCCCCTGATTAAAATTTCCACTCAGTCGGTTTCTGAGCGGCCTGTTCATGTTCGGCACCTGTATATACGCGGAGCCTGGTCAGGGAGGTCCTGCCGATCGTGTTGGCCGGGAGCATCCCCTTGATCGCCTTTGTCATGACGAAGGCGGGCTTCTCACGCATGAGGGTGGAGTACTTGACCTTCTTCATGTTGCCGATATAGCCGGTGTGATGGTAATACATCTTCTTATCCAGCTTGCCGCCGGTGAGGACGGCCTGTGCGGCATTGATGATGATGACGTGGTCGCCGCAGTCCGCATGGGGTGCAAACGTGGGCTTATGCTTGCCGCGGAGCAGCCTTGCGGCCTCAGCGGCGACGCGGCCGAGCGGCTTGCCCGCTGCGTCAATAACGTACCAGGCGCGGGTGATGTCGCCCGCCTTGGGCATATACGTTGACATAACTGAACTTCCTCCTTCTGTAAAATCGATCGCGTTCCAATCTGCAACAGTGTAGATCATATCACATCCCCCGCAAAAAGTCAACGAATTTTTTTCAATTTTTTAATTTATAATTTTAAATCTCATTTATTCTAATTTTTTCTCTTTTAATCATATCAAAATCTAATGTTCCATTTTTTCTTTACAAACGGGCATGAATCATCTAAAATAGCAGATAAAGTCAGTTTGGGAGGAACACTGCCATGCAGAAACTTGCCGGCGGCATTCGCGCCGCCGTAGAAAAATATGAGATGATCGCCGAGGGGGACCGGATTGCCGTGGGGGTCTCAGGCGGAAAGGATTCCGTCGCTTTATTGGCGGGGCTGTGCGAACTTCGGCGGTATTTTCCGCATCATTTTGACCTCGTCGCCATCTCCCTGGACCCGTGCTATAATAATAAGGAAACGAATTTTAAAAAATTGCAGTCCTTTTGCGAAGAAAATCACGTGGAATACGTCATCCGCAGGACGGAGCTGGCCCGGGTCATTTTTGAGATCCGGCAGGAGAAAAATCCGTGCAGTCTCTGCTCGCGGATGCGGCGCGGTGCGCTTGACGATCTGGCCAGGGAGCACGGCTGTAATAAGGTTGCCCTTGGCCATCATATGGATGATGCGGCGGAGACCTTCCTGATGAACCTGTTCCGGGGCGGCAGGATCGGCTGTTTTTCCCCGGTGACGTATCTGTCCCGCAAGGATTTGACTGTGATCCGGCCATTGATTCTCATGCGAGAGCGGGAGGTCGCGGCCGCTGTTACCCGGCTGGCCCTCCCGGTGGTGAAGAGCCGCTGCCCGGTGGATGGAAATACCCAGCGGGAACGCACCAAACTGCTGATGGAACGGCTGGACACAGAATACGACGGCGTCTGTGAAAAAATAGTCGGAGCGATGATCCGGAGCGGGATCAGCGGATGGTGAGGAATTCGGAAAATCTTAAAGGAATTTTATGTTTTTGAGTTCAAGGCTGAAAGTAGACGGTCATTATTAATATTTCTGCAATTATTACGGGCTTGCCGGATCATTGCGTGAAACTCTTTCCATAATCAAAGGCTTTCAATTTGAGAAAACAGATTCAAAATATATCACCATATCATGTTTACTATAAAAAACCAGAAATTCGGTATATTTTGCAAAACATACTGGATTTTTCATAAAAAATATGTTATTCTGAGGATAGATTTCTGATATTTATCATGAAAGGTGAGATTTATATGGCAACTTGTAAAAATTGTGGTGCACAGCTGCCCGAAGATGATTCCATACGCTTCTGTGCAAACTGCGGCGCTCCTCTGGAGCCCGACGCTGTACCGCCCACGGCGGGAGAGGTACCGCCGTCCCCAACACCGGGCAACGGCCAAATGCCGCCTCCGCCCGCCGGCGCTCCCCAGCAGAATCCGTATGGCGCCTATCCGCCGCCCACCCCTCCGATGTATCAACAGCCGCCGCAGGCCAACCCGGATGACAAGGGCGGATGCCTGTGGGGCGGCCTCTGCTTCCTGTTCCCCATCGTGGGCCTGATCCTGTATCTGGTGTGGCGACAGGATAAGCCGATCACCGCACGCGCCTGTGGCATCGGCGCGCTGGTAAGCGTGATTCTCGAGGTTGTTTTGTTTATTATTATTTTTATTATCAGCTTTGCTTTGCAAATGTCCGTGTTTGATCAGTTCAGTACATTACTCTCGATGATGCTTTAAATTAATTTTATCGTCAGGCGTATCCGGATACAGCCCACTGTACTTTTTAAGCTCTGTTGCAGGGAATAAAAGATCAGAACAATTTTTAACCGAGAAAAGGAAGTGCTTTTCAATGGTATGCAAACATTGCGGAACTACAATCCCGGACGACCCTGATGTACATTTCTGTACCAACTGCGGTTCTCCTGTTCCGGAGAAGGAATCCGGTCCTATCGATCCCCGGCCCGCCGCTGACTCCTTCCGGTATCCACAGTCCTTTTCCGCGGAGCGCCAGATGAAGGATTCTGCACATTCCGAGGACGGCAGCGGATGCCTCTGGGGCCTGCTCGGCTTTTGTATCCCGATTGCAGGACTGGTGCTGTATCTGATATGGCGTAATGACCGTCCGAACACGGCAAGGTCCTGCGGGATCGGCGCACTCATCAGTGTTGCCCTGTCGTTTGGGGCTGCTCTGATCGGGACATTGATTGCATTGGTGATCGTTCTTGCCTGACATGTACACAATTCATTCCGGTGGGGGCGCAAACCACGCTATTCGTCAATTTTTCCTGCGCAAAAAAGGTTGATAATACGTCATTTTTTTGAAAATCCTCGGGAAACCGGGGATTTTTTTTCGAAAGAATTTGTCACCTATTTGTAACCTTTGTGTAACTTTTTCGAATTTTCACAAAAATCTGGGGCATAGTAATGGCATAAAAAGGGAAATCAAGGGATAAATCGGGGGTAAAATCCACGTGAACAGGCCTTTGATTGTGCAATTTGTATAAAACGGGGGTGCATTTTTATTTGACAATTTGAAAAGTTGCAAATATAATGGGCAACATCGGGTCTCAAAGCAAGGGGCTCCGATGATCAAAAAGTGGGGGCATCACCGATCCGGGGAACCGGTCGCCCCTGTGTTTTGAAAAGGAGAGTTTCATGTCAGAACGTTTACACAAGTTGGCAGGCTTTGCGCGCCCGCTGCGTACCCGTCTTCTGGCGATCATCGCGCTTGCGGTGTTCAGTGCCGGGACGGCGGTTGCGGCGGCCAACGTCACCTACACGGTAAACATTGTGGATGACGGCGTCGCACAGGAAGTCAGAACCGTGAAAACCAATGCACAGGATATCCTAGAACAGTTTAATATCGAAATCGCTCCTGAGGATCGGGTGGATACTTCCTCCTTTACCGGGGCGGACGGTAGCAAGATCGTTATCAGCCGCGTGCATGCGGTAACCGTCGTCAGCAAGGGGGAAAAGATTGCCGTACGTGCCGCCGGCACGGCGGAGGACGCAGTGGATGCCGCCGGCATCGTACTGACATCCCGCGACAATCTCGATTGCCGGGCAGATGCCCCACTGACAGAGGGAATGACGATCCGTGTACTTTACGGACACACCGTATCCATCACCGCGGACGGCGTCACCTCCACTTATGATGTTCAGGGGGATACCGTTGCCGAGGCAATCCAAGGCGCAGGCATCGTCCTGGGGCCGGATGACGAGACCTATCCCGCTGCGGACACCGTGCTGACGGATGGCATGTCCATCACAGTCGGCCGGGTCACGTATCAGGAGCGCTCTGTTGAAAACGAGGCTATTCCTTACCAGACCATTGAAAAGTCTACTGACAGCCTCTATGAGGGCGAGACGAAGATTGAGACGGCCGGCAAGGACGGCGTGCGCAATGTTGTCTATCGCGACAAGATCGTCAACGGAGAAATTGCCGAGAGCACCGTCGTTTCCGAGGAGGTTCTTCAGGAACCGGTGTCCCAGGTGAAGCTCGTCGGAACCAAGAAAAAGTATGCAGATATCAAGCTGAAGTCGAACACGCCCATCTCCGGGTTTGCAACGCCCGACTGGCTGGAGTTTGATGAAAACGGTCAGCCCATCAACTATAAGGGCATTATCGAGGGCCGTGCCGCCGCGTACACGGGCGGCGGCCATACCGCCACCGGTAAGGTAGCTCAGCCCGGCTATGTGGCCGTCAATCCGAACCAGATCCCGTATGGGACGGAGCTGTATATCGTTTCCCTGGACGGCAGCTACGTCTATGGTTACTGCATTGCGGCCGATACGGGCGGATTCGCCAGCGAAGGATATTTCACCGTAGATCTCTATATGAACACCGTGTCTCAGTGCTATCAGTGGGGCTCGCGCATGGTGCGGATCTACGTGCTGTAATCGTTAAATGGTTTTCACGCGCAGACCGTGGGATTATGTCCCGCGGTCTCGTTCTGTTCTGTGCGCCCTTTACTTTTCGGGCGTGATCCGGTATAATAGGCTGAGTATGATTGAATTCTGACTTTAAGGAGAATGCAGTATGCTGCAATTCGAGGAGCTTCGTCTGGAGCTGTTGAACGAAAAGAGTTCCCTGGACGAGCTGGGGGATGCTCTGGATATTGAGGAAAAAAAGAAAGAGATCGCGGAGCTGGAGGCCGAGGCCGCCAGGGAGGGTTTTTGGGATAATCTGGAAAATTCCCAGAAGGTACTCCAGAAGACGAGCCGCCTCAAGGATAAGGTGGCCATGTATGAAAAGCTGCGGGCCGATTTTGACGACGCGCTGATGATGATCGAGCTCTCCAACGAGGAGGAGGATCTCGACCTGCTGCCTGAGTGCCGCGCAAACGTTGATCAGATTCAGGAGCGGATCAAGGCAGAGACGCTTGTCACGCTGCTCTCCGGCGAATATGACGCCAACAACGCCATCCTGACCTTTCACGCCGGCGCAGGCGGCACGGAGGCGCAGGACTGGGTTTCCATGCTCTACCGGATGTACAACCGCTGGGCTGAACGCCACGGCTTTAAGGCCACCACCATTGACTTCCTTGACGGGGAGGAGGCGGGGCTCAAGTCCGCCGTGGTGCTGATCGAGGGGGAGAATGCCTATGGCTACCTCAAGAGTGAGATGGGGGTCCACCGCCTGGTGCGTGTCTCCCCGTTTGACTCCTCCGGCCGGCGCCACACGTCCTTTGCCTCGCTGGAGGTTATGCCGGAAATTGATGATGACACCAATGTGGAGATCAATCCCGACGATATTGAGATTACGGCCTACCGTTCCAGCGGTGCAGGCGGTCAGAAGGTCAATAAGACCTCCTCTGCGGTGCGCATCACGCATATCCCGACAGGTATCGTGGTAGCCTGCCAGGTGGAGCGCAGCCAGCACCAGAACCGTGAGGTTGCGATGCGTATGCTCAAATCCAAGCTCGTGGAGATCAAAGAGCGCGAGCATTTGGAGAAGATTGAGGATATCAAGGGCGTACAGAAGGAGATTGCCTGGGGCAGCCAGATCCGTTCCTATGTATTTATGCCCTATACGCTTGTCAAGGATCACCGCACCGGCTATGAGAGCGGCAATATTAACGCCGTCATGGATGGCGATCTGGACGGCTTTATCAACGCCTATCTGAAAATGGAATCCCAGAAAAACGAGACATAATTTTGGCGGCAGTCTGAGTGATCAGACCGCCGCCCTGACTTTTTACGGGATCTTTTAGCTTCAGTTAAAGTGGGCGTGCTATTCTGGTAAAGGAACGGAGGCGATGGCTATGCGTCTGCTGCTGGCGGAGGATGAGCGTGAACTTTCCAACGCGCTGGTGACAATTTTAAAACACAGCAATTATTCTGTAGATGCGGTGTACAATGGGGCCGATGCGCTCGACTATCTGGAGACCGGGCTCTATGACGGCGTCATTCTGGATATCATGATGCCGCGGGTGGACGGCATAGAGGTTCTGCGGCGGCTGCGCGCGGCCGGGAATGCGGTGCCGGTTCTTTTGCTGACGGCCAAGTCTGAGGTGGACGACCGCGTGCTGGGCCTGGACTGCGGGGCGGATGACTATCTGACCAAACCGTTTGCCACACGGGAGCTTTTGGCGCGTATCCGTGCAATGACGCGACGCCGGACAGAGAACGCCTCGCCCGTCCTTACCATACGCAATCTTACCTTGAGCCGGTCCACCTTTGAGCTCTCCACGGAGAAGGGATCACTCCGCCTGGCCAACCGGGAATACCAGATGATCGAAATGATGATGGAGAATCCCGGGCAGGTGATCCCGGTGGAACGTTTTATGGAGAAAATATGGGGTTATGACAGCGATGCGGAAACAAACGTGGTGTGGGTGTACATCTCCAGCCTGCGCAAAAAACTCCATCTACTGGATGCTCAGGTGCAGATCCGCGTGGCGCGAAACCTGGGCTATTCACTGGAGGGGTGTGAATGATTAAGAAACTGCGGCGCCAGTTTATTGCAATCGCGATGATCTCCGTTCTCGTTGTTCTGGGCGGGATCATCGGTGTGGTAAATGCTGTAAACTTCCACAATGTCCGGCAGGATGCCGATATGCTGCTGGATGTGATTGCGCAAAACGGCGGCGTCTATCCTAAGGATAAAAAAAGCGTCAAGTGGAATCAATCCTCCTACCGTAAGGATTCGCCGGAGGCGCCGTTTGATACCCGCTATTTCACCGTGATTGTGGATGAAGAGGGCCGTGTTGTGTCGGCGGATACTGCATGTATTGCTGCGGTCTCCGATGAAGAGGCGGAAAACTACGCCCTTGCGCTGTGGGCGGACGGGGAGACCCACGGATTCCTGGACAACTACCGGTACTGCGCTGTCCCCCACGAAGCGGGAACGCTGTATCTCTTCCTGGACTGCGGCCGGGAGCTCGCCACTTTTTACTCCTTCCTGGCGGTGAGTATTTCCATCAGCCTGCTGGGTGTACTGCTGGTGTTTGTGCTGGTGCTGCTTTTCTCCAAGCTGGCGGTCCGGCCGATCTCCCGGAGCATGGAGCAGCAGCGGCAGTTTATCACCGATGCCAGCCATGAAATTAAGACACCGCTGACCATTATCGACGCCAATGCGGAGGTGTTGGAGATGGAGGGCGGGGAAAATGAATGGACCCACAGCATCAAAAATCAGGTTCGCAGGCTTTCAGAGATGACGGAGAGGCTGATATTCCTCACCCGGATGGAGGAAAAGCGCTCCGGAATGGTCTTTTCCGACTTCCCCATCTCGGAGGCTGTTACGGAGGAGGCGGAGGAATTCCGCCCCCTTGCGCGGGCGCAGGGGAAAAGCTTCCGGCTGGAGATTGAGCCGGAGCTGATGTACCGCGGGGATGAGCACGCCATCCGGCGGCTGGTCACCCTGTTGCTGGACAACGCAATGAAGTATTCAGACGACGGGGGAGAGATCTCACTGAACCTGACTGCTTCGGGAAAAAATATAGGACTCACCGTATGGAATACGGTCCGGGAGATCCCAAAGGGGAACCTGAACCGGCTGTTTGATCGTTTTTACCGGCTGGATGCCTCGCGCAATTCCGAGACGGGCGGCTACGGAATCGGTCTGTCCGCGGCCAAGGCGATTGTGGAGGCACACGGTGGCAAGATCAGCGCCAGGAGCCCGGATGGACACTCAGTCCGGTTTACGGCGGTTCTTTAATGATCCGCCTGCCGTAAAAACCAATATCCTGCCAGATCTCCGGTCCTGCCGGAGATTTTTTAGTTATGAGCATAGCGAATAACAAAAAACAGCAGATAGATCCATGCTTCCAAGAGCTAAAATACTGTTTTTTAATTTGAATTTAAGTTCGCGTACTATACTCATCTATTATTGGGAACGTCTTGTGAAGGAAGGATATTGGCCATGGAACGGTTGAGAACATTTTTCCGCCGCCTGTGCGGTATGAGCCTGAAGCGCATGTGGAATCATGTAGTGCAAATCCATCAGGAATCCGGACGTCATCAGCTTATAATCCTGCTGGATATGATATACTGCTCCGCACGCTATGGGGTGGGATATCTGGACTATCACGTGTTTGGTTTTGCGGTAAACCGCGGCGAAAGGCGCAGAACCTTTATGACGATGAATCATAATATTGCGCTTGTCCGCGCGCTCAATGAGCGGGAATATTACCCGATATTTAACGATAAGATCCGCTTTAATGAGCGGTTTGATCAATATCTGGGGCGTGCATGGATTGACCTGCGGAAGTCCGGGCCGGACGGTTTTGCACGCTTTATCCAGGGTCAGCAGGCAGTCTTTGTCAAGCGGCTGGATCTGTACGGCGGCCGGGGCATTGAGCGGATTGAGACGGCAGGCGTGGATCCCGTGCCGCTGTATAACAGGCTGATGGAGGAGCACAAGTACCTAGCGGAGGAAGCTATTATCCAGCACCGCGAGCTCGCGCGCCTGTGTCCCTCATGTGTCAACACGCTTCGCATCACCACAATTTTATCGGGCGGGGAGCCCCATTTTATCTATGCCTTTTTCAGGACGGGGAGCGGAAAGAGCGCGACTGATAATATCTCCTCCGGCGGGATGTACACCGCCGTCACGGCGGTGGGCAGGCTTTCCGCGGAAGCGTTTTCCGATAAAACGGGGCTCTATTACCGCTGTCACCCGGAGACGGGTGTTGCGTTTGCGGGATTTCAAATCCCATTCTATCGTGAATGCATTGATCTGTGCCTGAAGGCCGCGCTTGTCGAGCCGCACATGCGGTATGTGGGATGGGATGTAGCCATTACGGAGACGGGCCCCATTCTGATCGAGGGGAATAACCTGCCCGGATACAATATGTGCCAGAACTATCGCCATCTGGATCCCCCGGGAATCGGGATCCTGCCCAAAATCCGTGAAATTGTGGATGTGCCGTTTTAAACGGCTTCCTGCGAAAAGTGAAAAGCGGAGCATTGCCGCTTTGATATTCTGAACTCGGGCCGGGCCGGTGAGGGCTTTGGCCTCTTTTTTTGGTCGGCGTAGGCCACGGTCAAAACAAACCGGACATCTCGTAGATGTACTCCGGCGCCGCGCAGCCTGTATCCCGGAATTCTGTGTCAAAGCAGAGGGTGACCCTGTAAAAGGCGGATTCCTCACGGATCTCATCGGGAATCTGGGCATAAAAAAGGAGGAATCCCCCTTGTCCGGGCGCGTATTCCTGCACGGCGGCGCCCGATTCATCTGTCGTCTGTACGACGGCGCCAAAATGATACATCCCATTGAGCAGAAAGGTGACGCTTACACGGCCAAAGCCGAGGGAGTAGGGGATCTTTCCCGTATTTTGGATGGATACGCGCATTGTCAGCAGCTGCATTCCGCCGCCTATGTCGTGTACCCCTGGAAGACCCGCACACCATCCCGGCGGCTCCGCCTCCAGCCGGACAAACGGGAGGATCACCGGGGAGCCGGCCTGCATCTGCCTGCGCTCTGTCGTATCGGGCGCCTGTGCCGCTGTTCCGGACGTCGCCTCCTGATGCGGCGCGGTGTCGCACGCATACAGAAACAAGAGGAGCAGGAGCAACAGGAGGGCGGGCAGTTTTTTCACGGAGGATTCCCCCTTTTTCGGCACGATCGGATCTTCTTTATCATAAACCGTTTTGGTTTATAAGTCAATATACCAATTTGGTTTATCATATAATACAGGAGGGAACGATAAATCTGTTCGATTTTGCCGATGGGGAGGCGTCGTGCTATGTATGACCGCATCCGCAGCCTGCGGGAGGACCGCGATCTGCGCCAGCAGGACCTGGCGGAGTATCTGCACTGCTCTCAGGTGGCCTATTCCCGGTATGAGCTGGGGCTGCGTGATATTCCCACGGAGGTGCTCACTGCGCTGGCGCGATTTCACCATACCAGCGTGGATTACCTGCTTGGGTTGACGGACCGGCGGGATCCCTATCCGCCGCCCGGCACGCCATAGCATCTTTCTCTTCAGGTCCCGATGATATCGCACACATAAACACACATAAAAAAGGACGCCCGCGAGCGTCCTTTTTTAGTTTTTTCTTTTAATTTTCCACGCCAATTACGGAGAATGGGTATTTCATAATGGTCTCCGGAATGACGAAGTTTACAAAATTGGCTGCATGGCCTCTGGAATCATAGATCCAGCGCGCCAGCTCAACCACACGCGGGTTTCCGCGGATGTTCAGCAACTCTCGCTCTTTTGGGGTGGGTGGGCGCATTACCAGCTGCATATTCACCTTTTCCACGGAAAAGCCCTTCAGGCTGAGCATGGCGTGCGCGACGGAGTCCTCCGGGCTGAGCCGATCGAGGAATTCCGAATACTCTGTGGAAAAGTAGGTGTCCTCCACCGCGATGGGAAAGCTCCCGGTCATCCGGATCCTTTTGAGATGCCGGATGACCGTCCCGGCCCCAAAGCCCGCCGCCAGTGCACCGCCAGCAGCCATAATCCGGTCTTCTACGATCTGGCTGTTACAGTCAAGCCCCAGCCGCTTCAGGGAATAATTCAGAGAGATCAGCGGTTCAAACGCAAGGGTGGAGCCTCCTGTGTTCACGCGTGTGCGGCTGCCGCGCTGCTTGGTGATGATTCCCTCCCGCTCCAGCGCGGACAGGGCCGTGCGCACTGTGGCGCGGGAGACATCAAACTGCCGCGCAAGCTCGTCCTCTGAGGGGAGAGTCCCATCCGGGGGGATATTCCCGGTCAGAATCGCCTGCAGCAGTGCATCCTTCACTTTTATATGGAGCGGAACAGATTTTCCATGCATGATAAGCGCCTCGCTCTCCGTAAAATTAAAAAAAGTAAACAAAAAGTTCAAATCTCTTGACAATAGTATAGTAAATTGTTAGAATAAAGTCAAGATGTACGTACAACTCGTTTCTACAAAATAAATCTTTAACGCCGGAAGGGCCTGCAGGGATGCGGCTATTCCTTCCGGCTCCCGGCCGTCTAGCGCCGGGATTTCAGAATTTAAAGGAGGTCAGGTGCGATGTCCTCTTCGGAAGAAAAGCGCAGGCTTGCACGTCTGCGCGAAGAAATCAGCGGGCTCGGCATTCGGGAGGCGGAGGTCTCCGTCTTCCGCAGGAGCATCCGGCTCTCGGGCGGTTGTGACGATTGGAAATCGATTGTCCGGGCCGGGAAAAAGGCCGCCAAGCTCGGTTACAAGGGCGTTGTCAATGAGATTGAACTCGACGGCTTTACGCCTCCACCCATCCGCCGCAGTAAAATTGAGGACGGCGCAATCGACGGTGAACGCCCGGATGTCCTTGTCATCGGCGGCGGCGTCATTGGGTGCGCCATTGCGCGGGAACTGCGTAAATGGGATATCTCCGTACTGCTGTGCGAAAAGGAGAGCGACGTCGCGATGCACGCCTCTTCCCGCAACGACGGAATGATTCACCCCGGCATCGCCTCCCATATCGGCTCGCTACGCGGGAAGATGAACGTTGAGGGAAACCTGATGTACACCCAACTGTGCAAGGATCTGAAGATCCCGTTCAAGCGGTATGGCAACTTTATTCTCTATTCGGACCATCTGTTCGGCGTCGGTGGACGTGCCGTGCTCGGCGCGCGTGCCAGGGCGTTCGGCATCCCGGGCGGCCATGTGGACCGCCGCCGCATGCATGAGATGGAGCCGAATATCACAGATGAGGCGCTGGGCGCATTCAGCTACCCGATGAGCGGCGTGCTCTCCCCGTATAAGCTGACCGTTGCGCTGGCGGAAAATGCGGTGGAGAACGGTGCGCAGGTGTCGCTGGACACCATTGTCACCTCCATGGAGATGGAGCACGGCCGGATCGCGGCCGTACATACAAACCGCGGCACCGTATACCCACGCCTGGTGGTCAATGCGGCTGGCGTGTTCAGCGATGTCATCGCAAAAATGGCGGACGACCAGTTCTTCACCATCCATCCGCGCAAGGGAGAGCTCGTCATCCTCGATAAAAAGAAGGGCAGGCTCGTCCAGCGGTCCATGGGCCTCGTCTCCGTCAAGGCTGCCACGTCCGATACCAAGGGCGGCGGCGTCATGCGGACCATTGACGGAAATGTCCTCGTCGGGCCGGACGCCTATGAGCAGCCGCTGCGGGAGGATTTCAGCACGCATGCCGACCACATCGACGCCATTTTGGAAAAACATCTGCCCCTGATTAAGGGGTTTGCCAAATCGGACGTCATTACATACTTTGCGGGCGTACGCGCCTCCAACTATGAGGAGGAGTTCATCGTTGAGCGCTCGGAGCAGGTTGATAACCTCGTCCACGCGGCGGCGATCCAGTCCCCCGGTCTGGCGAGCGCCCCGGCCATCGCCAAGCGGATTGCGGAGATCAGCACGGCGGCACTGGGCGAGCAGATGGACGTCCATAAAAACGACCGGTTTGATCCGGTGCGCAAGGCCGCTCCGGTGCTCAAATACATGAGCTTGGAGGAGAAGCAGAAGCTGATTGAGAAGAATCCCGATTACGGCGTCATTATCTGCCGGTGTGAGGAGATCAGCAAGGGCGAGATCATCGACTGTATCCACTCCCCGATCCCCGTCACCTCGCTTGACGGCATCAAACGCCGTGTCCGTCCCGGGATGGGACGCTGCCAGGGCGGCTTCTGCTCCCCACTGGTGACAAATATCATCGCACAGGAGACGGGCCTGAGGCCTGAACAGATCACAAAGAACGGCGATGGCACCGAGTTCCTCTACGGCCCCACGAATAAGGGCACGGGAAAGACATCGGCTGAGACGAAGGCCCCGGCTAAAAAGGCGCCGGCCCGCAAGGCCCCTGCAAAGGCAGCTGCGGGAAAGGCGGCCGCCGGCACACAGAAGAAATCTGCAAAAAAAGCGCCTGCCCAAAAGGGTGCGGCAAAAAAGAAAGGGGGCGCTGAAGCGTGAAGGAGATTTATGACGTGATCGTCCTCGGCGGCGGCCCCGCAGGACTCGCCGCAGGGATCAGCGCCACCCAAAAGGGTGCGAGTGTCCTGATCATCGAGCGTGAGGCGCGCATGGGCGGTATTTTAAAGCAGTGCATTCATGACGGATTCGGCCTGGTCCGCTTCGGCGAGCGTCTGACTGGCCCTGAGTATGCGGGTCGCTTTTACAAAGAGATGCTGGAGATGGGGATTGACCACATCGTCAACGCCTTTGTGACCGACGCGGAGAAAAAGCCGGACGGCAGCTTTGCCCTTACTGTGCAGAGCGCGCAGGGGATCAAATTTTTCCACTGCAAGGCGCTCGTACTCGCGTGCGGCTGCCGGGAACGCACCGCGAAACAGGTCTTTATCCACGGCGATCGGCCTGCCGGCGTATTCACGGCCGGTACGGCACAGCACTTTGTCAACATCTCCGGCTACATGCCGGTGAAAAAATGTGTCATCCTCGGCAGCGGCGACATCGGCATGATTATGGCGCGCCGCCTCACGCTGGAGGGCGCCGAGGTTGAAGGTGTATATGAGATCAAGGATACCCCTGCGGGTCTGGCGCGCAACATCGCCCAGTGCCTGGACGACTACAATATCCCGCTGCACCTCTCCACCACGGTCACGCGTGTCATCGGCGCCAAGCACGTGGAGGCCGTTGAGGTTGCCAGGGTGGATGAGAAGATGAAGCCCATCCCCGGCACGGAGCGCATGATCGAGTGCGACTCCCTGATCCTCTCCGTCGGCCTGCTGCCGGAGAATGAGATCGCCGAAAAGCTGGGGGTGGAGATCGATCCGGCGACGAAAGGGCCGTACGTGGACCAGACGTTTATGACCAGCGTGCCAGGCGTATTTTCCTGCGGCAACGCGCTGCATGTCAATGACCTGGTTGACTATGTCTCTGAGAGCGGGGAGCTGGCGGGCGCCTATGCGGCACAGTACCGGCCCGGCCGCCGTGTGCGGGTAAAGATCGACTATGACGGCAAAAAGTTTGCCTATGTGGTCCCGCAGTATTACGATGTGATGCGCCAGGATGATCTGACGATGTATTTCCGCCCGCGCCGCGAGCAGAAAAAGCCGTCCGTGCAGCTGTGCGTGAATGAGGAGACAGCCAAGCGCAAAAAATACATCCATCTTTCCCCCTCGGAGATGGAGCAGCTCACGCTGAAGATCGATCATCCCGTGACCCGGGTAGCGCTGAAAATGGAGGTGTGAGGCTATGGCGGAACAAGTGAGAGAGATGACCTGTATCGTGTGCCCCAACGGCTGCCGCCTGACCGTGACGGCTGATGGGGAGAATATTACCGTTACCGGAAACATCTGCAAAAAGGGCGAGCAGTTTGCCCGGGAGGAGATGACGCACCCGATGCGCACCATCTCCAGCACCGTGGCGACATCGTTCCCGCACTTCCCGCGGCTGCCCGTGAAGACAAAGGACGTGATCCCCAAGGAGGATATTTTCAAGGCCATGGACCGCATTAATGAGGTCCTTGTGACGGAAAAGGTCCATGTGGGGGATGTCATCATCCCGGATGTCTGCGGGACGGACATCGTGGCCACGGAGGATATCCCGGACTGCTGATCCGGCATTTTGATCCAAATAGAAATTCGGTTACTGATAATAAGGAGGACCGCTTTTATGAAAAGAAAAGTAGAAGAATTTTACCCCGACTGGTACCACGAGGAGGCCCCCAAAGGCTCCTGGCGCTCCATCCTCAAGTGGGGCGATCCGAATGAGTTCAAGGCCCCCAGCCGCGCGCTCTACCGCATGATGAAGGACGTCTTTAATATGACGGATGACGACTTCAAGGAGAAAAAAGAGATGGGCCTGGAAAAGGTTGAGTATGACAGCCCGTCTCACTTCACGGAGCAGCAGCTCAAGGATCTGGCGGCGATCGTGGGCGAGGACAACGTGACTACGGATGATTATGCCCGCCTGTCCGTCGCGTACGGCAAGACGATGATCGACCTGATGCGTCTGCGCAAGCACATCGCAGAGAATTTGCCTGATGCGGTTGTCTACCCGCGCTCCCATGAGGATATCGTCAAGCTTGTCAAATACTGTAACGACAATAAGATCCCCATGTACGTCTATGGCGGCGGCTCTTCCGTCACCCGGGGCGTGGAGCCGATGTGCGGCGGCGTCTCGCTTGACATGCGCAAGAACTTCAATAAGGTTGTCCGTTTCAGCGAGCACAATCAGACCATCACTGTGGAGGCCGGTATGAGCGGCCCCAGGCTGGAAGAGATCCTCAACCATGCGCCGGAGATCCTGCACGCCAAGGGCCGGTACACCTGCGGTCACTTCCCGCAGTCGTTTGAATATTCCTCCGTCGGCGGCTGGGCCGTCACCCGCGGCGCTGGCCAGAACTCCAGCTACTACGGCAAAATCGAGGATATCGTCATCAGCCAGACCTATGTCACCCCGATCGGCATTATCAAGTCCGATGAATGTCCGCGCAACGCGACCGGCCCGTCCATCGATCAGATCATGATGGGCAGCGAGGGTACCTTTGGCATCCTGACGCATGTGACGCTACGTATTTTTAAGTACATGCCGGAGAACCGCTTCCGCTTCAGCTATGTGTTTAAGGACTGGAACTCTGCCGTCACAGCCGCCCGTGAGATCATGCAGGGTGAGTTTGGCTATCCGTCCGTGTTCCGCGTCTCCGATCCGGAGGAGACGTCCATCGGCTTCCGTCTGTACGGCGTGGCCGATACGCCGATCGATACCATCCTCAAGGCACGCGGCTATGAGGACGGCAAGCGCTGCCTGATGCTCGGATTCACGGAGGGTGAGCGCCACTTCAGCCACAATGTCCGCCGCAGGATCGCCCGCATCTGCCACAAGTACGGTGCCATGTTCACCACCGGCATCGTCACCAAGGCGTGGGAGCACGGCCGCTTCCGCGATCCGTATCTGCGCGAGGATATGGGCGACTACGGCCTGATGCTCGACACGCTCGAGTGCTCGGTCAACTGGGATAACTTTATGGATGTCTATAAACAGGTACGCAAGTACTGCAAATCCCGCCCGAACACGATCTGTATGACGCACATGTCCCACTTCTATCCGCAGGGGGCCAACCTCTACTTCATCTTTGAGGCGAAGATGAGTGAGATCGACGAATACCTTGAGTACCAGTACGGCATCATGGACCACATCCAGAAGGCCGGTGCGTCGATGAGCCACCACCACGGCATCGGCAAGATGACCGCCCCGTGGCTGGAGGGCCAGATCGGCTCAAAGGAGCTTGATATTTACCGCACGCTCAAAAAGCACTTCGACCCGAACAATATCATGAATCCGGGCGGAACGCTTGCGCTCGATCTCCCGGACGAGGAGCGCCGCGACAACAAGGGCATCCTCGAGGGCAAGAAGGCCGAAATCCCGCACTACGACTGCGACGATTAAACTGTTAACTCTAAAAATCCACCTCTGACCAGAGGTGGATTTTTTTCAGACTTTTTAAAAAATACTGAAGTGGTGCTCCCCGCGCGGAGGGAGAACGTTTTTAACAGCAGGCGGGGCAGAGCGGAGAGCTGCATCCTGTGATCTAATTTGGGCAGTTAAAAGTGTACTGGCAGGGGATGATGGCATGCAGGGGAATTTACCGTGTTTACATCGGTCCTTTGGATTATGGGAGCAAATTGCGCCCGGTGATTGGGTGACTAAATTTTGGAGGCCTGTACGCGGTATAAGTCCCGTGTGAATTTGACAATTCCGCAGCGATATATTAGAATAAAATAAATTTTGATCTGAGGGTTGTTGAAATGAGACGGGATGTCGCGGTCTGCGCACGTGGAAAAAAGGTGGCAATCGGCGCAGTGATAATTCTCTGTGCCGTGGCAGCCGGTGTGGCCGTGCTCCTGTGGACGCCGTTTCGAATCCCGTGCCCATTTTATGAGCTGACCGGCATGCAATGTCCGTTTTGTGGGGGGACACGTATGACCCTCTCCCTGCTGCAATTTGACTTTATGGCGGCCTTTTCCTATAACCCCTACCTGTTTATGGCGATACCGGCGCTGCTTCTCTTTGCCGGCGCCTGGGTAGGGCGGTATATCCGCACGGGGAGAAGCAGACTCGCAGTATGGCAGAAAGTTTTTTTGATCGCTCTGATCGCCGCCGGTATTGTGTTTACCATCCTGCGGAATCTGTGAAAATTTAATGTGAGGGATCATTTTGAAAAAGTCACTCAAGGTTATACTCTGCGCCACCGTTTATATTGCGGCGATCGCCGGGCTGTCCGTCGTTTTTACAGTGGTGGGGGAGCCCGGCAACGCGCCGGGGACCATCTCTTCGGGGGAGGTTCCCGCTTATCAGGCGCCCGCGGGGCAGAATACCAATGCCTCACTGACCGGGTGGACTGCCGAGCCATCCCAGGGGGAGGAACACTGGATCTCGCCGGGCGGATCGGCCCGTTTTATCGTAAAGCGGGCGGCGGCATATCAGGAGGATTTGGAAGCATACGCAAAAGCAAATGTCAGCTCTATTGAAATGGAGCGTGTTGAGGAGCTCTCCGCGCTTGCGTGCGGGGAGATCGGCGGGCGGCAGACCTATGTGTATGCATATGCCGATTTCGGCCAGAAACCGGTCCAGTACCGGAAGATCTATATTTTCAATACGAATAATCGGACCTACGGCGCAATGGGGGTCACTGAAAACCGCGAGGCCTTGGAGGAGATCGGGTTTGATTCGATTGTAGCCGGTTATCAGTTTGAGTAATGGGGGCTTTTAACGTGAATGCAAAGGAAAAACGTGCACAGGCGCAGGAGCTTTTCCGCGCCGGATACAACTGCTCCCAGTCTGTTTTTGCCGCTTTTTCAGATGAGATCGGCATGAGCCGGGAGACGGCGCTCATGGTCTCTGCGGGGCTGGGTGGCGGTGTGGGCCGCATGCGCGAGGTGTGCGGGGCCATGGGGGCACTCGCCATGCTGGCAGGATTCCGCCATCCGATGAAGGATGGCCGCGATATTGACGGCAAAAGGGAAATTTACCGCCTGGTGCAGCAGATGGCCGCCGAGATGCGCGCGGCAAACGGTTCAATCATCTGCAAGGAACTGCTCGGCCTGAAAAAGGCGGAGGGCTCTCCACAGCCGGAGGCGCGCACCGATGCGTATTATAAAAAGCGCCCCTGTCCGGAGATTATTGGCCGTGCGGCAGAGATCGGATGGCGGATTCTTTTTGAAGAGACGTGAGCGCAAGGCCGTGCGGGCACTTTTGGCATATTCTCTTTCAGCGCACCGCCCGATTGTCCCGGCGGATCTGAAGCGGGATGAACTGAAAATTTGATACGGAGGAGGTCATTTGCGATGTTACTCACTCAAGCGGACGCTCAAAAATCCGATCCCACTATACCGGAGCGATCTGGGACCGCTTATGGCGGAAGAAGGCGGGATGCAGTTGTGTTTATGGTACTCGCCTGTGCGGCGGCGGCCCTGTGTCTGCTTCTCCTGTGGAGCCGCGGCTGTCTCTCCGTGGCCCAGCGTTCGACGTCGCCGGACGGCAGTACGCGCATCATCGCCTACGATCGCAATTTATCTGGCGCCTTTCCGTCGTCCGAGGGGGTCACGATTCGTGTGATCGGGGACGGCGATCACCATTATGGCGGCGTGTCCTTTGAAAACTCCTGGTGGTCTCCGGACAGCCGGTACTTTTTGCTCTCCCTGGTGCAGGACGGGGAACCGGAGCTGTTTTTGGAGGACTATGAGAAAAATGCCGTAGTCGTCCTGGGTGGGCGGTTCAACGGCGCACTTTGGAAAAACAGCGATTTTCCGGATCTCGTCTATGATGGCAGCGGCAATCCGGAAATTGCATTCCGATTCGAGCAGTGGGAGGAGCAGAGCGGCGTCTTCCGAATGCGCTATTGGTATACGGATACGCACGACCGTGCACATGCGGGCCTTTGCCGATTTGACTGCGAGGACGGGATGCTGTGGACTCTCTGAGAAAAGTTGATTGAAAAGTGTGATAAAATTATTGATACAAGTTGTTTTGATACATCTAAATGCAGCCTTTTCCCTGTTCGAAATAGAACCCGGAGATCAATTGACACCGCGCAGAATGCTGTATTTCCACTTTGTTAAAAACATGAATATCAGTCGGCTCAAAAAGTGAAACTCGACATATTTGAGTGAAAATTTAGTGCAAAAATGACATTTTTGGGGGAATGGATTTCGGAATGCCCTCGGCTGCAATCTGGATTTGAGAAAGAAAAAAGGCGCTTATCAAGAGCGCCCTTTCGGGAAAGCGTCTCCGTAAGGGAGAGGCTTCGTAAGGAAGTTCTCTCCCTTCGGTTTTTGTAATCAGCCGGAATGATTGAAATTGTAGGAAAACCAATCATATTGGAGGATTACAGAATGAAACAGCGTTACACAGATAAAAGGATGGGTATCTGCCTTACTCTTCATGGCGATGATTATCTGCCTTATCTTACTTTACTCGCCGAAAAAGGAACAAAACCTATCGGCGTATGGGGCAAAGGCGTTTACAATATCTGAAAGAATACCACAGAAATACATGCGCGAACCTTCTCACAAATGGAAAACCGAACAACTACCATGCCGTCTCAGCTTATAAAACAAATGGCGGAGCGTGATGTCATAACCGAAAAGGGTCAAATGAGAAAATCAAATACTAAGCGGCAAAACTAAATCGTATTTATGTGACAGCAACAGAAATAATCCAACAAGCACCATCTATATTTAATTAAATTCACCAGTTAACCGAGTAGTACCACCGCCTCTATAAGCAGCAAATACCGTCTTAGCGCCGGAAACAAAAGCATAGCACTGAAATATTGGTTTTTTTGTTCTCATAACTGTGCCGACATGATGCCCACTACATCAAAATTTGTGCGAAGCATACTTGCGCTTTAAATTGGTGCTGAATTTCATCTCGAAATATTTCCTGTGTGTTTTTTCGCAATTTCCATATATTCAATTGATGTGATATTATGGCACAAAAGCGATATGATATATATTACATTCACAAGAAAATTGTAGGCATCAACTTTTAGTCAACGTAATCAATTGCTGTTTTTGAACCAGAAAAAAATTGCCTTATATTGCGATAAATATTCTCCAAAATGGCGGGTTTTCTAAAAAAACCAGCACATTTTCGTAATTTTTGTATTAATTGTTATGATGATATTATTATGAAAGAAAGTATCACACAATTATAAAAACAGGAGAAAAATATGATGATAAAAAAGAAAAAGAATTTAGAAAAAGTTCCGAGATTTGCTTCTTGGGCGTTGATGAACAAACCGTTTAAAAATGAAAAGCATTATTTGCATGAAAGTAAAATATGCTTTGATGTTAAAGCGGGTGAAGAGTATACAAATCACGTAGAAATGAGTGGGTTTTACTGCTCGTCTATTATCAGTTACGGCAGTGATGCAAACGGATTTGTCCGTTTTATGAGACACGTCGTTTTCCCAACCTTAAGAGTAAATCCGAATTTAACCGACAGTCATCTCGCCTGTAACTTCAACGGTGCTGTTATTGAAATTAATGGCATGCAATCAAACGAAAAAGCAGTCAGATTTGTTTTTGACGGGATTTTGAATGTATACTCTATAATCGGCGATTTCCAAATACACAGAAAAATATTTACAGCGCCGGACAGTCCGTCACTTGTCGAAATAATTGAAGTAGAAAACGGCTCAAAACAGACGGCAAATATTAACATTACAGGACTGGAAAGTGAAAAACTAATTTCATCTGAATACTGTGTCGGATTTAATGGCTATAAACTATTTACACAAATCGATAAACACGAAGTACGGATTGCGCCCGGTGAAACAGATCAATTTTATGTTGCCTATGGTGCTTGCAGCGGGAGCGAAAACTTAATTGTAAATTGTATTGAAGAACATAAAAAACGAACGGACTTTTTAATGCGTCTGAAATCTATATTTGTTGTCGATACTCCTGATGAAAAAATCAACATCATGGCATATTATGCAAAAATAAGGGCTGCTGAAAGCATATACAAAACGAAGGCGGGCTTAATGCATTCTCCCGGCGGTGGAGCATATTATGCAGCGCTTTGGACCAATGACCAGTGCGAATACATAAATCCTTTATTCGCAAATCTGGGTTATGAAACAGCCGTAAAGCAAAGTCTGAACTGCTATAAGATGTATCAAAAGTATATTAATCCCAAAAAGGCTTTGATAACAAGTATTATTTCTCAGGGAGACGGCATATGGCACGGTGCCAAAGATCGAGGCGACAGTGCTATGTATGCCTATGGCTGTTCACGCTTTTTATTGGCTTTGGGTGACAAAAAAATTGCCGAAAAATATATCCAAGGGATCAGAGATTGTCTCACATATACGATCTCAAAGAAAAATCGATTTGGCGTCATAAAAAGCGATTCCGATGAACTGGAAAATCGGTTTAAAAGCGGAAAAGCCAATCTTTGCACATCATGTCTTGCATACGATGCATTCTTAAGCACAGCATACCTTGAAAAGGACTTGGGAAATCAACAGCGCGCTGATAGATATTTTAAAGAAGCAGGCAATTTGAAAAACGCAATAGAAGCATATTTCGGAAAAAATATTGAAAATTATGAAACCTATATGTATTGCAAAGGTGAAAAGCATTTGCGTTCTTGGATTTCTATTCCTTTAGCAGTCGGCATTTTCACAAGAAAAGATGAAACTGCCAAAGCGCTTTTATCACCCGGATTGCATGTTCAGGAAGGGTTTGTCACAAGAAGCGGTGAAAAAACTTTTTGGGACAGATCGACCCTTTATGCAATTAGAGGATTATTTTATGCAGGATTCGCCGATGAAGCAAATGAATTGCTGAAAACTTATTCCCGTGCAAGACTTTTAGGAGAGCATATTCCTTATGCGGTTGAGGCGTTCCCCGAAGGAAACCAGTCGCATTTATCTGCTGAAAGCGGTTTGTATCTGCGCATTTTTACCGAAGGTATTGTTGGCTATCGCCCAACAGGATTTAAGAGCTTTGAATTAAAGCCTGATTTACCTTCGGATTGGAATCATATGGAGATAAACAATATTAAACTATGCGGCGAAACGGCAGATATTAAGATTATCCGAAAAGAAGAAAACTATGAGATGATCGTTAAAACTGCCGATAAAGAAATAAAATGTGCGGGAAAAAATGCAGAAATTAGATTTTAGTAATAATCAATATTTAAAAAAGCATAGGCTGTTTAAATTTCGAACCGTCTGCACCCACAGGAATAACGGGCATCGGATTGCGGCACTACAATCCGAAAAAAAGATATAATATAATCCTTGGGGCACCTTCCTTACAGAGGGTGCCCCAACGGAGGCGTTTTTCTTTTTTACTTCTTTGGCACCAGCAGCCCCTTGCCGCCCATATAGGGGCGCAGGACCTCCGGGATTTTGACCGTGCCGTCCGCCTGAAGGTTGTTCTCCAGGAAGGCGATCAGCATGCGCGGCGGGGCCACGCATGTGTTGTTGAGCGTGTGGGCCAGATACGGCTTGCCGTCCTCCCCTTTGATGCGGATCTTCAGGCGGCGCGCCTGTGCATCGCCCAGGTTGGAGCAGGAGCAGACCTCGAAGTACTTCTGCTGGCGGGGCGACCATGCCTCAATGTCGCAGGACTTGACCTTCAGGTCCGCCAGATCGCCGGAACAGCACTCGAGCTGCCGTACCGGGATATCGAGTGAGCGGAACAGCTCCACAGAGTTGTGCCACAGCTTATCATACCAGACCATGCTCTCCTCGGGCCGGCAGACAACGATCATCTCCTGCTTCTCAAACTGGTGAATTCGGTAGATGCCGCGCTCCTCAATGCCATGCGCGCCTTTTTCCTTGCGGAAGCAGGGGGAGTAGGAGGTGAGCGTCAGCGGCATATCCGCCTCGGGCAGGATCTGATCCTGGAAGCGCCCGATCATGGAGTGCTCACTTGTGCCGATCAGGTAGAGATCCTCCCCCTCGATCTTGTACATCATGGCGTCCATCTCGGGGAAGGACATCACGCCCTCCACCACGCTGCCGTGGATCATGAACGGCGGGATCACATACGTAAAGCCCTTGTCGATCATGAAGTCGCGCGCGTAGGCGAGCACGGCCTCGTGCAGGCGGGCGATATCGCCCAGCAGGTAATAAAAGCCGTTGCCGGCCACACGGCGCCCGGCATCCAGATCCAGGCCGCCGAAGGACTCCATGATATCGGCGTGATAGGGGATCTCAAAATCCGGCACGACCGGATCGCCGAACCGCTGGATCTCCACATTGCAGGAATCGTCCGGACCGATCGGAACGCTCGGATCAATCATCTGCGGGATGACCATCATGCGGTCGCGGATCTCCTTCTGGAGCTCCTCTTCTCGCACTTCCAGCTCCTTGAGACGGTCCGCATTGGCGGTGACCTGCGCTTTCACAGCCTCCGCCTCAGCCAGCTTGGCGGGGTCTTTTTTTGCCTGCCCCATCAGCATGCCGATCTGCTTGGAGAGCGCATTGCGCGAGGCGCGCAGCTCGCTGGCCTCCGTGACGGCGGAGCGGTATTCCTCATCCAGCCGAATGACCTCATCCACGAGGGGGAGCTTTTGGTCCTGAAATTTTTTCTTGATATTCTCCTTGACTGCATCCGGATTTTCCCGAACAAATTTAATATCCAGCATGTTACTACCTCTTTATCCTAATTTTTCCAGTTTTCTGGTCAGCTCTGCCAGGTCTTCCTCACTGTAATATTCCAACTCGATTTTCCCCTTTGTTCCGCCGCTGAGCTTGACGGGACGGCCAAAGTACTCCGTCAGTGCGAGCTGTGCCTCCTCAATAAAGACGGGGCGGCGCGCGGTCTTGGCCGGCTTTTTAGGCTTGCTCTTGGGCTCCTTGGCCAGATTCTCCGCCTCGCGGACGGACAGGCCCTTCTCTGCGATCTCCTGTGCGGCGGACAGAATGGCGTCCGGATCGTCCAGGGAGAGCAGCGCGCGCGCATGGCCCTGTGTCAGCTTTCCCTGCCGGATCATTTCACGCACCGGCTGTGGGAGGTGAAGCAGGCGCAGGGCATTGGCTACCGCGGGGCGCGATTTGCCGAGCTTTTGCGCGGCCGCCTCCTGGGTGAGCGAATAGGTTTCGATCAGCTGTGCGATTCCCTCGGCCTCCTCGATGGGATCCAGATCCTCGCGCTGAAGGTTCTCGACGAGGGCGATCTCCATGGTTTCGCTGTCCGAAAGCTCACGCACGACAGCCGGGACCTCCGTCAGACCGGCCAGACGCGATGCACGCCACCGCCGCTCTCCGGCCACAATTTGATAGATTCCGCCCCCGATGGGGCGTACAAGGAGCGGCTGAATGACGCCATGCTCGGCGATGCTGTCCGCCAGTTCCTTGAGTGATGCGTCGTCAAACTGCTTACGGGGCTGATCGCGGTTTGGTTCAATATCGGAGATGGAGAGCATGTGTGCGCTCTCCGCATCCTCAGTGGAATTGTCCATAAACAGGGCGTCCAGGCCCTTGCCGAGGCCGCCTTTTTTTACTGCCATTGGGATTGCCTCCTCACTGTTTTTTGATAAATCCGTTCCGCGCGAGGAATTCCTCGGCAAACTGATCGTAGGACTGGCTCCCGCGTGATCCGCGGTCATAGTACATGACGGGCTTGCCGAAGCTCGGCGCCTCGGAGAGCCGGACGTTGCGGGGGATCGCGGTGGCGTACACCTTGTCCCGGAAGAACCGCTTCACCTCATCCACAACCTGCTGCGTCAGATTCAGGCGGCCGTCGTACATCGTCAGCAGCACGCCCTCCGTGTCCAGCGCGGGGTTATAGAGGCGGCGCACCTGCCGAACGGTGTTGATGAGCTGCGAGAGGCCCTCCAGCGCATAGTACTCACACTGGATCGGGACCATAAACGTATCGGAGGCGCACAGCGCGTTGATTGTAATCAGGCCGAGGGAGGGCGGGCAGTCGAGGAGGATAAAGTCGTAATCCTCCCGAATGCTGCCAAGCGCATACTTCAGCCTGGATTCCCGGCGGTCGGCGTCTGCCAGCTCCAGCTCCGCCCCGGCGAGATCAATGTTGGCGGGCAGGATGTCCACCATCTGGTACATGCTGTGAACGATTGCCTGGGCCGCCGGCGTGTCATTGATGAGAATGTCATAGGTGGAGTAGTGGATGGATTTTTTGTTGACGCCCATACCGCTGGTCGTATTCCCCTGGGGATCGATATCTACCAGCAGGGTGCGGAACCCGCGTGCGCCGATGGCTGCAGCCAGATTGACGGCTGTGGTCGTCTTGCCGACCCCGCCCTTTTGGTTGACGATTGAAATGATTTTGCCCATATTGTGCCCCCTGTCTTGATACGCCCGGGACAGCGCCCGGGCGGCTGAATTTTATTGTACCACAGACCGGGGTAAAAGTAAATGTTTCACGTGAAACATGAAAAAGAGAAAAAGCAGGCAAAACGCCTGCTTTTTCCCGGATATGGGGTGTGAGAGAAAGATATGGCGGACAGCGGGTGGATGGGCCGCTGTCCGTATGCTTAACGGCTGCCAGTCCTCAGAGAGGGCTCGCGGCCGGAAGCCGGCATGCGGTAGGCGACGGCCTTTGGGATGCGGACCGTGTAGGTGATGAAGTTTTCATCCTCCGTCTTTTCACTGTCCGCCTCAATACCGGACCGGCGCATCGTATCGATAGCGTGTCCAATCGTATTGAGGAAAATACGCACGTCGCGGAACAAAAAGCGCACGTTTTTGTTTTTGTGCGCCTTTGGGGCCAGGCGGGATGCGATGAGCTTTTCCGTCTGGGAGACATTCAGGTCGTCACGGATCACCTGATCGAGGACTTCCTGCCGCTCCTTTTCCTGATCAAGCTTCAGCAGTGCACGCGCGTGGCGTTCCGTCAGGCCGGCGCGTTCAATCTGGGCGCACATTCTGGGGGAGAGGCGGAGGAGACGCAGCTTGTTGGAGAGGGTGGACTGCGCCTTGCCCAGCCGCAGGGCCATTTCCTCCTGCGTGAGCCCGTAGTGGTCCATCAGGCTCTCGATGGCACGGGCCTCCTCAAAGAAGTTCAGGTCCTCCCGCTGCAAATTTTCAATCAGGGCAAATACGGCGGACTGTTCACTCCGCGCCCGGATCACGATGCAGGGGATCGAACTCATCCCAATCATTTTGGCGGCGCGCAAACGCCGTTCCCCGGCAATGAGCTCATATCCACCGGCCTCCCGTGTGCGGACACTGACGGGCTGAAGCATCCCGTTCTCATGGATGCTCTGTGCCAGCCCCTCCAGCTCGTCCATTGAAAAGCGGCGGCGCGGCTGATCCGGATTTGGATAAATCTCATCCCGCGGGATCATCAGAATGCTCCCCGCCGCGGGAGGAAGCGATTTCTTTTCATGCACCATAATAAAAGCCCTCCGTAAAAGTGGTGACGGAACCTCGCCCTATTCCAAGGATAGCACGAATATTCCAAAAGTCCAGCATTTTACGTCGGGCAAAAGGGACGGGGATCGACACAGCGTGTCAGGAACCGATTTTTCGTTTGGCGATCTGTGCCGAAGGGCGCGGGTATTTTGGCGGAGTGTGCGATGTTTTTTCAACGGTCAAAATGTTCCGTTCCGCCGATTCCCCCAGAGTGAAATGATGAAACGCAATTTTTCCGCCGCCCAGCCGGGAGACGGCGGGGCGGGCCGCCTGCAGTTCATTTTCTGCGTCCGGCCCTTTCATGGCGGCAAAAATCCCGCCGATGCGGGTGAACGGCAGGCAGTATTCGCACAGCGTGTCCATCGCGGCGACGGCTCTGGCGGTCACAAAGTCAAACTGTTCGCGGTAATCCGGCCTGCGGCCGAGTTCTTCCGCCCGGGCGTGGACTACATCGGCGTGCAGTCCCAGTGCGTTTAAAACATCCTGAATGAACCGCAGCTTTTTCTGTGTGGAATCGAGCAGGGTCCATTTCAGGTCCGGACGGGCGATCAGCAGCACCAGCCCGGGGAAGCCGGCACCTGTTCCCACGTCAATGCAGCGGGCGCCCTGTGGGATATCCACCGCTGCGAGAACTGTCAGACTGTCCGCGAAGTGCTTGACAGCGATCTCCGCAGGCTCTATGATCGCCGTCAAATTGACGCGGGTGTTATAATCGATCAGCATTTCGGCATAGCGGTCAAGCCTTTCGATTGCCGTTTCGTCAATTAAAACGCCCAAATGTGATAGAGCCTGAAGCAATGTTTCACGTGGAACAATCATGTCAAAACTCCTGTTCATTCCGGATGGACCGGAGAAAGATTAACAATACGGAAATATCGGCGGGCGTCACACCGGAAATACGGGAGGCCTGGCCCACGTTTTCCGGGCGGATCCGCGCGAGCTTTTCCGCGGCCTCCAGCCGAAGGCCGGTGACCTGTTCATAGCGGATGGAGGCGGGGATCCGCTGAACCTCCAGCCGGCGCATCTCTGCGATCTGCGCCTCCTGACGGCGGATGTATCCCTCATATTTGATCTGCGTCTGGACCTGCTCCGTCACCTCGGCGGGCAGGGGAGGACGGCTGCTGTCAAAGGGGGTCAGCATGTTATAATCGACCTGTGGGCGGCGCAGCAGCTCCGCCGCTGTAACCCCGGAGTGAACCGGGGCTGTGCCGGCCTGCTCAAGCATTGCGTTGAGCGCGTCGCTCGGGGGGAGCACCGTGTTGCGGACGCGCGCGCTTTCGCGCTCAATCTGCTCCCGCTTTTTTAAAAAACGAGCCCATTTTTCATCGCTGATCAGCCCCAGCTCACGCCCATACGGAGTCAGGCGCAGGTCGGCATTATCCTGCCGCAGGACAAGGCGATACTCCGAGCGGGAAGTCATCATCCGGTACGGGTCGGAGCAGCCCTTGGTGACGAGATCATCAATCAGCGTGCCGATGTAGGAGGAGGCCCGGTCAAGGATGAAGGGCGGTTTGCCCTGCACCTTGCGCGCGGCGTTGATCCCGGCGATCAGTCCCTGGGCGGCTGCCTCCTCATATCCGCTTGATCCGTTGAACTGCCCGGCGCCGAACAGCCCCTCAAAGTCCAGAAATTCCAGCGAGGGACGCAGGGCGAGCGGATCCACGCAGTCGTACTCGATGGCGTATGCCGCACGCATGACCTGCGCGTGTTCCAGGCCGGGGATCGTGTGCAGAAAGGCGAGCTGGACGTCCACAGGGAGGGAGGAGGAGAGGCCCTGCAAATACATCTCACTCGTGTTCAGCCCGCACGGTTCAATAAAAATCTGATGGCGCTCCTTGTCCGAAAAACGGACGATTTTATCCTCGATGCTGGGGCAGTAGCGCGGCCCGACCCCCTCGATTTTTCCGCCGTAGAGCGGGGAGCGATGCAGATTTTTCAGGATAATATCCTTTGTCGCCTGATTTGTATAGGTGATGTAGCAGGAACGCCTGTTGGCGATCTGCGTTGTTTCATAAAAGGAGAACGGGACGATGTGCGCATCCCCGGGCTGCACCTCCGTCTTCTCAAAGTCAATGGAGTTACCGTTGACGCGCGCGGGGGTGCCCGTTTTAAATCGGCGTACCGGAATGCCAAGCTCCCGTAGGGACTGCGCCAGCGCCGTAGAGGGGAACATGCCGTCCGGTCCGCTCTCATAGGAGACATCGCCGATATACACACGCCCCGCAAGGAAGGTCCCCGTCGCCAGTACCACGGCCTGTGCCGTGTAGCACTCCTCCAGCCGTGTCCGCAGCTCCCAGCCGCTGTCCGTACGCCGCAGACTGACGATCTCCGCCTGTTTGAGCGTAAGGTTTGCGGTGTTTTCCAGCGTGTACTTCATCTCCGCCGAATAGGCGCGGCGATCGATCTGCGCACGCAGACTGTGGACTGCGGGGCCTTTGGACAGGTTGAGCATCCGGCTCTGGATGGTGTTCCGGTCCGCCGCGATGCCCATCTGACCGCCCAGCGCGTCAATCTCCCGCACCAGGTGCCCCTTGGAGGTGCCGCCAATAGAGGGGTTGCATGGCATATTGCCTACCCAGTCCAGATTGATGGTGAATACCGCTGTACTGGCGCCCAGCCGTGCGGCGGCAAGGCCCGCTTCAATCCCGGCATGTCCAGCGCCAATGACGGCTATATCGTATGTTCCAGCAAAAAATTCCATTAAACTTCCCGCCTGTATCATTATAAAATGGACTGTGCTGCCCGTATCGCACAATGAAATGCTGAATCGCCGGATTCAGTCCATTGTTTTCAGAGCTATTTCCCAACGCAGAATTTTGAAAACACCTCGTCAACCACGGCCTCGCCGGCCCGTTCGCCTGTGAGTTCCATCAGGGCGGACAGCGCATCCTGAATGCATACCGTCACCGCATCCAGCGTGACGCCCGCGGTCAACGCGTCCAGCGCCTCCCGTACGGCCGTCCGGGCGCGGTTGCAGCAATCACGCTGGCGGTCGCTGATCAGCAGGGGAGCGCCGGTATCAAATCCGGCGGTGCCAAGGGCGCGTGCGATGGCGCGCTCAAGTTCGGCGGCGCCTGTGCCGTCCGTGGCGCAGATTTCCGCGCAGCAGGGAATCTTTTCCCGAATGGGGGCAAAGTCAATCGCCGGAGCCAGATCGGACTTGTTGATCACGGCCACAGCCGTCCGCGCGGCACACAGGCTCAGTAATTGATAGTCTTCTGCGTCGAGCGGGCGGGAGCGATCGAAAACGGCCAGGATAAGCTGCGCCTCCTCCAGGCGCCCGCGCGCCCGGTCCACCCCGATCTTTTCAACCGGATCGGGCGTGTCGCGCAGGCCGGCCGTGTCGGCGAGACGGAGCGTCACACCCGCCACCTGGACAGTCTCCTCCACGATGTCACGCGTTGTCCCGGCGATGTCGGTCACGATGGAGCGCTCCTCGCCGGAGAGCAGATTCATCAAAGCAGACTTCCCCACGTTGGGCCGCCCCGCAATCACGGTAGTGACACCCTCCCGAATCAGTTTTCCGGTATCAAAACGGGCAAGCAGATTTTCCAGGTCCGCCAGCGCCTCTTCCAGTGTCTGCTGTACCTGTTCCGGGCGCAGTTCGGGGATCTCGTCCTCCGGGTAGTCGGCAAAGGCCGCCAGATGTGCGGCGAGCGCCAGCAGGCTTTCCCGGACCCCGGAGAGATCCCGGCTCAGCCGCCCGCCGAGCGTACCCAGTGCGGCCCGTGCTGCAGCCTGACCCTGGGCGGAAATGATCTGCATCACGGATTCAGCCTGCGCCAGATCCATTTTCCCGTTGAGGAAGGCGCGCTTTGTAAACTCGCCGGCCTGTGCGGGCGTGGCGCCGGCGTCAATCACACAGCGCAGTACGCCGCGCGTGACAGCCTGACCGCCGTGGCAGGAGAGCTCTACGACATCCTCACCCGTATAGCTGTGCGGCGCGCGGAAAATAAGAGCCACTGCCTCATCCACCGCTTCGCCGGTGACTGGCTCACAGACCATGCCATGCATGGCGGTGTAGCCGGCCGCCTCTGAAAGGGACCTGCCCGAGGAGGCGCGGAATACGCGTGCCGCAATCTGGAGTGCCTGCCCGCCGGAAATTCGAATTACACTGATGGAGCCCTCGCCGGCCGGTGTGGCCACGGCCGCGATTGTATCTGCCATAAAAACCTCCTGTCAGCGGCTAAAGCCGCACAGCAAAAAGGCGGGTTTCCCCGCCGGACGCCGGATGCGGCTCAGCGGACAAAACCCGCCGCGTCGATCTGACGCTTTACATACTCACTGAATGTCTCGTAAATCTGTGTGCCGAGCGCGCGGATCTGCTCATTGGTCTCCATGTCACAGAGCATGGCAAACGCCTTCCCGATATTGGCGCCTGTATTGCCTCCCTTGCGCAGCTCCAGGTAGTAAAAAGTAAACGCGCCGCCGTCAGAAATATTGCTGTAGAACTCCGGCGCGCGGACCATCAGCTTTTCATAAAAGGCGTTGATCGCCGTAGTTGCCAGCAGCTGATTGGGGATCAGCGCGTGCATACCGGACTCTGCGGTAAACGTGGCCAATACCCGGATTTGATAAAGAATCTCCGGATCGTTGGCATATTTGCCGGAAAGAGCCTCCAGCTCCCCATCGCAAGGAGCAAGCTGTGACAGCGCGGAGCCGAGCAGGCATGCGCGGCGGCTGTTCCCATTGCGGCGCTGGGCCATCATCTCATCAGCCAGGCGCCGCAGATCGTCATCTGTCCGGCGTTCCTCCAGCTTCTCGTCCCGTTCCGGGTCAAAAATCTTGATATCTTCATCTGCGTTCATCAGCTTCACCTGCCCTTTATCCATTCGCTGCCGCTTTTTTCGCCGCGGCAGCCTCCCTGCGTTTCTTTTTGGTCTTATAATTGAGCAGTGCGTCCAGCTCCGTCTCTCCGAGTCCGTAGGAACCGACGGCGACCTTTCGCTTATTATACATGCCGTGGAAGTCACTGCCGCCGGTGACCAGCAGGCCGTGTGCAGCGGCATAGGAGCGCAGCATATCCGTCTGCTGTCTATCGGCCGACGGGTGATAGACCTCAATCCCGTCCAGGCCGAGCGAAACGAGCTCTTCCATCACACCGATGCTGTCGTATTCATACGGATGGGCCAGTACGGCGATGCCGCCCGCCTCATGGATTTCACTGAGGACCTCCCGGCAGTCCGGATACCGGATGGGGACTTTAATATTATGCTCACCAGGGTGAATGAACAGTTCGTCAAACAGTTCGCCGAAGATGGAGTCCGCGATGCCGGCATCCATCAGGGCGTGCATGATGTGCTGCTTGTAAATATTAGTGCTGCCCGCAGTGCTGCGCAGGATAAACTCCGGCGGCAGATTAAAGCGTTTGGCGGCCCGCAGAACCATATACTGCCCGGCGCGCCGTCGCGCGACAGAGATGCGCTTGCACAGCCCCTCCAGACGGTCCGGGTGATCAGCGAGATAGCAGAGGAGATGCACATTGCGCCCCGTCTCCGGGTCCGCCGTGGACAACTCCACACCGGGAATCACATTTACACCGTGGCGCTGGCCGATCACCTTTCCGCGCAGCGTCGCGGCCATGGAGTCATGGTCCGTGATGCCGATCACCGAAACACCCGTGCTGGCAGCAAGGGTGATCAGCTCCTCAATCCCAAGGGAACCGTCCGAAAGTTTTGTATGGCAGTGTAAATCCGCAAACATCTTCTCACCATCCGTTTTTTAGGCAGACCTGCTCAATATAGAATCATTATCAAGTTTATTATACGCCTTTTTTTTATTTTTCGCAAGGCAAACCCCTGTACACCTTGCAAAATTGTGAAAACAGCCCCTTGCCGAGGGCACAGCGGGGACAGGATTGGCAGAAAATATAAAAACCCGCTCCGGGAAAGAGCGGATTTACGAATATATTTGGCAGGGTTGGGCGTTTTTAGACGAAGCGCCAGGACGAGCGTTTTTGAGCGCCGGGTTACACCTGGCGGTAGAAGAGACCGCGGGTGAATGCACCCGCAGGCCTGTCCACAGGACAGCCATCCAACGCCTGCGCGTACTTTGCAGTAATTTCCTGGACCTCTACCGGCGTCTCCCCGGTAAAATAGAGGAGGAACGCATCCGCACGGCGCAGCTCGCCGAGTTTGTCCTCCATCCGCAGGGGGACACAGTTGAGGATATCATTGCAGGGGTTTTTAAAGCACTCCACCGGGAAGCGGCAGCCCTTTCGGTCTGTGATGAAGCGGGTCTCCGGCGTGCAGGCGGCGCAGGTCCTGCCGTTTTTCAGCGGGCAGTTGCGTACGCTCATCACTGGGAGACGGCCATAGGCAAAGACGCCCGTCGGAATTCCGGCACCCAGATGATTGAGCGCCGCGGCGTTGATCTCAGGGGAGAGTACGCAGGCCGAGATGCCGAGGCGCTCGGCTTCCCGCAGGGCAAATGTGTTGCAGATATTCAGCCCAAATCCGCCGAGCACCCGCATACCGCATTCCTGTGCCAGACGCACGCCGTCCAGAGTGCCGGCAAAGGCCTCGCGGACCCCCAGGCGGTACAGGCGGCGCAGGCGCTCCGCGACACGCTCTTCAATTCCGAACAGGCCGCGCGGGATCTCCGCACAGACTCCGGCGGGCAGGTCTGCAAAGACCTCGTCCGGGAAATGGCAGGGGAGAATGAGCTTTTCCACACAGCTCGGGAGCGATTGCGGAATTTGCGCCCGGTCCGCGGCGCGCAGCCAGAGCCGCTGACGGGCGGTGCGCTGATGCGGCGGGATGTGGAGATCGACGGGAGAAAACAGGATGGAATCACGTGCGCCCAACTGCCGTTCCAGCGCCTCAAAGGCGCGGCGGCGCAGGGCGTTGAGCTCCGACAGGGGAAAACTCAGGCCCTCCCCCACTTGAATGGAAATTTGACCGGGGGAAAAGATCGTCCCGCCGCACTTTTTCAGTTGCGCCTCCGCCCGCTCCGGCGTCAGTGCCACCCTGAGCGCGGGTTCCGGGAGGGTCCCGGACGCGATTCGGACGCTTTTCCCGCCCGCCGAAGCCTCCAGCACGGCGGGAGCATCCGCGTGCAAAATCAGATGCAGATCCACGCTGTAGCGTGGCCGCTCTTTTTCATAGAGCTTTTTCAGTTCCCGCAGCACCGGGGGGGAGCCTTCGGCGTCCTCTTTCCGGCGGGTGCCGAACATCTCACGGCCCGGCTTCCCCTCCAAATATCCTTTGGTAAAGCCGGAGCGGGAAAAAACCGTGCGCAGGGTATTCATATCGGCGGGACACAGCCGCCCTTCCAGTGATTTAACACAGGCATCCACGGCGGCCGCCACGTACTCCGGGCGTTTCATGCGCCCTTCAATCTTAAATGAGTCCACGCCCATTTTTTCAAGCACACCCAGCTCGTCCAGTACAGAGAGGTCTTTCAGGCTCAGATCATGCCCTGTCCCGCCGGGAACGGAGAAAGGCAGGCGGCACGGCTGGGCGCACGCGCCGCGGTTGCCGCTGCGCCCGCCGATCATCGCGCTCATGTAACACTGGCCGGAAACGCACATGCACTGGGCGCCATGAACAAACACCTCGATTTCAATATCCTCCTGCAGTGCCCGCTCCAGCTCCTTTTCGCTCATCTCTCGCGCAAGCACCGCCCGGCAAAAGCCCATGTCCTTTAACAGGCGCAGTCCCGCCCGCGTATGCACGGACATCTGTGTGGAGGCGTGGATTTCCATCCCCGGGGCGGCCCGCCGCACCAGCGAAATTAGGCCGATATCCTGCAAAATAAGCGCGTCTATACCGATGGCACAGGCGCGCTCCAAGCACCTCTCCGCCTCGGGAAGCTGAGCGTCGGAGAGAATTGTATTGAGTGTCAAATAAATTTTTACGCCGCGAGTGTGGCAGTATTCGGCGGCCGCTTTCAGCTCCTCGTCACTGAAATTCCCTGCCCGGACGCGGGCATTCAGTGCTTTGCCGCCCAGGTAGACCGCGTCTGCCCCGGCACACACGGCGGCCCGCAGCGCCTCCGGAGACCCGGCGGGGGCGAGAATCTGGGCGCGATGGGAATGCTCCATTACTTTTTCATACCGCCCGTCAGCTTGACGCGCAAATCCTGATTCTCGCGGTTGAGGCGCTCAACCTCCTTGCGGGCGACCTCTGTCTCCAGCTTGGCGCGGTTATAGTCCTCCACATAGCCGCGGATCTGGCTGCGGAGGTTGTCCGCGCTTTCCTCTGACTTTTTGTACGAGTCGGCGTATTCCAGCGCGGCGAGCACGGCCGCCTGCGTTACGGAAAGATAGGAGTTCTCTTTGAGCGCGCGGCGGATCTTTTCGTCCAGATCGGCGCCCAGCTCCTGTGTATATTCCGGTGAATCGTCGGTTACGATACTGTAATCCACGCCGGCGATATTCAGCTTGACTCTGTTTTTCTCCATTTTATCCACACCTCGCACAATTATCCATTGTATTTATTATACTATAACAGGGCGATAAAGAAAAGAGGATTTTCACAGAAAAACAGCCCTAAATTGCCTGCGGACAGCATAATGGGGTGGACATTTGTCAAAAATTGTTATAAACTTAAAAGGAAACCCTCGGGCCGCAGCGGCCTGATCTGAAACAAGGAGGCGCATGGTTGATGGAGACGAAAGCGATCACATCAAAACAGGCGGATGAATACATCGTCAATAAACTTTCCCACTATTTTGGGGTATCTCCCATAGAGGCGACGAATGAGCAGTTTTATCAGGCTACGGCCATGATGCTGCGTGACATCCTCCAGCAAAAGCGTAAGAATTTTGAGGCCGAGGCAGCCAAGACCCCGAGCTGTAAAAAAGTCTATTACCTGTGCATGGAGTTCCTCATGGGCCGGTCCCTGAAGAACAACCTTTATAATCTTGGCTGTACACAGGCAGTGGAGGCTGCCCTCGCCAAGCATGGCATTAAGCTTGAAACGCTCTATGAGTGCGAACCGGACGCGGGCCTCGGTAACGGTGGGCTGGGCCGTCTGGCCGCCTGCTATCTGGACGCCCTCGCGCACGGCGGCTATCAGGCCACCGGCTACAGTATCCTGTACGAGTACGGATTTTTCCGCCAGAAGCTCGTTGACGGCTGGCAGACGGAGCTGCCCGATTTCTGGCTGCCGGGCGGTGAGGTCTGGCTCGTTCCGCATGAGGAGAAGAGTGTTGAAGTCCATTTTGAGGGCTATATCGATGAGTCGTGGGATGGGACCTATCACCACGTGGAGCACAAGGGGTATACGCCCATCACGGCTGTGCCGTATGACATGTATGTCTCTGGTAAGGGCGGTAAGGGCGTGAGCGTCCTGCGTCTGTGGAAGGCCAGCTCTCCGGGGCTGGATATGAACCTCTTCAATCAGGGCGACTACATGCGCGCCATGGAGCGCAATGCCATGGCGGAGGTTATCAGCAAGGTGCTCTATCCGGATGACAACCACCCGGAGGGCAAGAGCCTGCGCCTGCGCCAGCAGTACTTCCTGGTGTCCGCCTCCATGCAGGATATTGTCCACCGCCACCTGCACCACAATCCGACCATGGATAACTTCTCCGATAAAACGGCCATCCATATCAATGACACGCATCCCACGCTGGCTATTCCGGAGCTGATGCGCATCCTGCTTGACGACTGCGGATACGGCTGGGATGACGCATGGCGCATTGTCACCAATACCGTGGCGTACACCAACCACACGGTCATGCGCGAGGCGCTTGAGTGCTGGCCGGAGGACCTGTTCAAGCGTCTGCTGCCGCGTGTGTATCAAATCACGCGGGAGATCGACAACCGCCTGCGCTCCTTTGTCTGGGGGGCCACGCATGATGCCGGCGTTGTGGAAAACACGGCCGTCATCTCCGGGGGCGTCATCCGCATGGCGAACCTCTGTGTGGCGGCCAGCCACCATGTCAACGGTGTGTCTGCTCTGCACAGCGAAATCCTCAAAAAGACCGTGTTCAGCGATTTCTACCGCCTCACGCCCATGAAATTTACCAATGTCACCAACGGCATCGCCTCGCGCCGCTGGCTCTGCCAGGCCAATCCGCGCCTGACCGCGCTGGTCACGGAGCTGATCGGGGACAAATTTGTGGACGATCTGGATGAGCTGAAAAATCTGAAGAAATTTGCGGATGACAAGTCCGTGCTCGACCGCATTGGTGAGGTCAAGCTCCAGAATAAGGAGGATCTGGCGGCGCTGATCTATAAAAATACAAAAATTCAGGTGGAGCCCACCTCCATCTTTGACGTACAGATCAAGCGCCTGCACGAGTACAAGCGGCAGAATATGAACGCCCTGCGCATCCTCATGCGGTACCGCGCCATTAAGGCCAATCCGAACGCAGGCTGGATCCCGCACACCTATATCTTCGGAGCCAAGGCGGCCTCCGGCTACTTTATGGCCAAGAAGATTATCTCCTTTATCTGTGCGATTGCGGACCTCGTCAACAGTGATCCGGAGGTCAGCAAGTATATGAAGGTGGTCTACATGGAGGACTACAACGTCACCATGGCGGAGCACCTGATGCCCGCCGCGGACGTCAGCGAGCAGATCTCCCTCGCCGGGACGGAGGCCAGCGGCACCAGCAACATGAAACTGATGCTCAACGGTGCGATCACCCTCGGTACGCTTGACGGTGCAAATATCGAGATCAAGGAGATGGTCGGGGATGAGAATATCTTCATCTTCGGCATGACGACGCCGGAGGTCGATCAGCTCAAGCGCAACGGCTACAATCCGCACCAGTATTACCTCAACAACCTCGCCGTGCACGATACGATTGACGCCGTCAACCGCGGGCTGCTGGGTAAGGATTTCCACGAGGTCATTCAGGGCCTGTCCATCACGGACCCCTACATGGTCATGGCTGATCTGGACAATTACTGCCAGGCGCACAAGCGCATTGAGCAGGCGTGGCAGGACCGAGACCGTTGGAACAGGATGTCCCTGATGAATACGGCCTGCGCCGGTCCGTTCTCCGCCGACCGCGCGGTGGAGGAGTACGCGCGCAACATCTGGCACACCAAGCCGGCCAAAGTCGGCAAATAAGTCGCTGTCATCAGCGCCGGATACGTCCCGAAGCCGGTTTACCCTGTGCTCCGGGGCGTTTCATCATAGTCATTACTTTTGCGAAGGGAGGGCCGGCGATGCCCGACTGCGTCTATAACGCCCGCGATCTGCGGTATAAAAGCAAATTCGGCGCCGTCTCCGCTGGGGAGGAGCTGCACTTTTCCATTGCGCTGGAGCGGCAGATCCATTGCTCCGCGGCCTTCCTCGTCATCCGGGAGGATTCCCGGCCGGAGGAACAGTATATCCCCATGTATTGGAGCGGGATGAACGGTCCGGACGGCGAGTGGTGGAGTATCAGCTACGCCGCGCCCGTACCGGGCCTCTACTGGTACCGCTTTGAGTATGATACCCCGTGGGGACGTGGCCGCATCCTGTGCGGGGAGCGGGAGACCGGGACTGCGGACGGGAACGTGATGTTCCAGCTCACGGCTTTTGACCCACACTTTCGCACGCCGGACTTTTTAAAGGGCGGCGTGATGTACCAGATCTTTCCGGACCGGTTCAACTGCTCCGGCGCGCCCAAGCAGAATGTGCCGGAGGATCGCATCCTGCGCACAGACCGTGAAAATCTGCCGGAGTTCCGCCCAGACGCACAGGGCATTGTGCGCAACAATGACTACTTCGGCGGGGATTTGAAGGGCATCGAGGAAAAGCTTGACTACTTAAAATCCCTCGGCGTGACCTGCCTGTATTTAAATCCCATCTTTGAGGCTCACTCCAACCACCGGTACAACACGGCGGACTATACAAAAATTGACCCGCTCCTCGGAACGCAGGCGGATTTTGAATCCCTCTGCCAGGCGGCGCACGCGCGCGGGATTTCCATCCTGCTCGACGGCGTGTTCAGCCACACCGGGTCGGACAGCGTCTACTTTAACCGTGAAGGGCGGTATGGTGCGGGCGGCGCCTATCGCGATGCAAATTCCCCCTACCGCAAGTGGTATGATTTTAAATCCTGGCCCAATGATTACGCCAGCTGGTGGGGGATCGACACCCTGCCGCAGGTGATCGAGGAGCAGCCGGATTATCTAAACTACATCACCGGACCCGGTGGCGTGCTGGAACAATGGATGCGCGCCGGGGCGGACGGCTGGCGCCTGGACGTGGCCGACGAACTGCCCGACGGCTTCCTGGATGCCCTGCGGGAGCGGGTCAAAGCCGTCAACCCGGACGCCGTCATCATCGGGGAGGTCTGGGAGGACGCCTCCAACAAGTGCAGCTACGGGCAGCGGCGGCGCTACCTGCTGGGAAAACAGCTCGACAGTGTGATGAATTACCCGTTCCAGAACGCAGTGCTCGACTATATTGCCACCGGCAACGCGGACGGCTTCTGTGACCGGATCCTGACGGTGCTCTCCCACTATCCCAAGCAGGTGGTGGATGTACTGATGAACTCCATCGGCACGCACGATACGGCGCGCGCCATCACCGCCCTTGCCGGGGAACCCTGCGGCGGCCGGGGCCGCGACTGGCAGAGCGAACACTGCCTCCTACCGCCGGAGCGCCGGGCCTACGGCGTCACCCTGATGAAACTCGCGGCCGTTTTACAGTTCACCCTGCCCGGCGTGCCGTGCATCTACTATGGCGATGAGATCGGTATGGAGGGGTACGGCGACCCGTTCAACCGCAGGTTTTACGACTGGGCGCACGCGGATGAGGAGCTGCGCGGCTGGTACCGCGCCCTCGGCAAACTCCGCCGCGAGTATCCCGTGCTCAGGGACGGCGCGTTCGTCGAGCTCTCCTCCGGCATGGGCTGCGTAGCCTACGTACGGGAGAAAGGGGACCAAAAGCTCGTCGTGATCGTCAACCGGAATGACAGCCCCATGGATTTCTACTTCCATCCGCAGTATTATGGCTTGCAGAAGATTATCGGCCATACGCCGGAACTCGACCGCGTGCATCTGGACCCGCTGTCCTGTGCAGTGCTGGCTTCTCCATGACCGTTTAACAAAGGAGAAAAAACATGAATCCTTTTCCGCTCCTTCAGCAGATTCTCCTACACTATCAAAAAATACTGGGCAGACACCTCACAGGGTTTTACGTCCATGGTTCCATTGCCTTCGGCTGTTTTCGCTGGAATCAAAGTGATATCGATTTTATCGTCACTGTCGATCAGGTGCCCACTCTGGCCGAGAAGGAGGCACTGATCCGGTGTCTGCTGGACTGCGAAGAGCAGTGCCCGCCCAAGGGGGTGGAGATGAGCGTAGTGCTGGATCAGTACTGCCGCAACTTTATGTATCCCACGCCGTTTGAATTGCACTATTCCATCACACACCGGGAACGATGTCAGGCGGATTTCACATCTTATTGCCGGACTATGCACGGCACAGACCCCGATCTGGCGGCACATTTTGCCGTGATCCGCAAAGCGGGGATTATACTGTATGGGACACCCATCGCAGAGATGTTCGGTCCCGTCCCTCGTGAGGACTATCTGGACAGCATCCTGCGCGATGTTCAGGATGCGGAAGCGGAGATCGAAAGGGCTCCTGTCTATCTCACCCTGAACCTTTGTCGTGTGCTGGCTTACATGCGTAAGGGAAAAATTTTCTCTAAGGAGCAGGGTGGTGAATGGGGACTCAAAAACCTGCCGGCCGAATATATACCTATGATCCGGTCTGCACTGGACGCCTATTCGGGAAAGAAAACCTTTTGTGGTGAGCCCCGCTCTCTGCACCGTTTTGCCTGCGATATGCTCCGCGAAATCCGGGCGGAATCCCCCGAAAAAGCGGAGTGGGCCGGGAAATAATTAGGTGGGGTGTTCATTCGTTTTAGTCCAATGGATTACGGATATTGGTTTGTACAATCTCTCTGGCTCCTCTGTGTAAGGGGGCCCTGACAGGGAAAACATCCGCGAAAGCGGACAAAAGGCGCACCGCCTGTGGAGCAGAAGCTGAATGACCGTTAGGTCGGTTACAGGTTACAGGGAAAAGGTCTGTAAAAGCAATTGGTTTTCAGCCGACAACCCTTCAGTCGCGCATCCGCGCGCCAGTCTCCCTTGCACAGGGAGGCCTTGTGTAGGCACAGGGCGGCGGTCTGTATACACCCGTAGGGGGAGGGAACGCTGCCTTCAGCGTTCCATTGATCAGAGCCCTATCAAAAACTGGGGAGGCATATCGGCTATGGACTGCACTTTTCGAACGCCGGAGGGGCGCTTTAATTACCGGGCGACCGCCGTGATTATCAGCAGAGGGAACCTGCTCGTTATGCGGGACGAGTTTTGCACGCACTATTATCTGCCCGGGGGGCGGATCCGTCTGCACGAGACGGCCCGGGATGCAGTTCGCCGTGAACTCTGGGAGGAGCTGAACATAGAGGCGTCTGTAGTCCGTCCGCTGTGGCTGAATGAGAACTTTTTTACACTGGATCCATCCGGAGAGCGTGTACACGAGATGGGAATCTATTTTTTGACCGATGTCTCCGAATGCGCCCTGCCCGGCCCGGAGAATTTACCCTTTTCCATGGATGAGGATGGAAGAAGCAACACCTTTTTCTGGCTCCCATTTGGAGAACTGAAAAGTGTGGAGCTGTATCCGCTTTTTATCAGGGAGCGGATTTTCACCCTGCCGGAGCAACTGGAAATGATCACCGAAATCGAGCCTTAACGGAACAGGAGAATATGCTATGACGCCTTCCTTGAAAAAGATCGAAAAACGCACGCAGTACGATCTGGTCAAGCGGACCAAGAGGGAAAATTTCCGCCTGCTCAACCAGCGGTACGCACGGTGTGGCCAGACGGTCCTGCTCGGCGACTCCATCACGGAGATTTTCAACTGGTACGAGCTGTTCGAGAGCTTTATCCGCGAGACGGGGCAGGCCGTCTACAACCGCGGCATCAGCGGCGATACGAGCGACCGCCTTTTGGAACGGCTGGAAATCAACGCTCTGAATATCGCCCCGCGCAATCTGGTGCTTCTGATCGGCACAAATGATCTGGGCGTTGGGGCTCCTATCTCTTTTACCGTGGGAAATGTGGAAAAAATTTTGCGGCGGTCACGGGAATCACTGCCAAAGCTGAACATCGTCCTGCAGGCCGTCTATCCGGTCAACAAACACCTCAGCCGTGACGCCCGATACATGGTTGGCCGGCGGGAAAACGCGGTCATCGCCCGGATCAACGCGGAGCTGCGGCCGCTGGCGGCACAGTTTAATGCGCATTGGCTCAATCTGACGGGTCCGCTCTCCGACGCTCAGGGAAACCTGTCCGGAGAATATTGCTACGACGGGCTGCATCTGAACGCACGCGGTTTTGAGATTGCTGCGCAGGGGATTATTCCCCTGTTAGATCGGTGAGTGCCCTTTAGAATAATAAAAACTGATTGAAAGATTGAGGAATCCTTATGAACCAGTTGGGAGAAAAATCTATCGTTGCTGCGCTTCAACAGGAGCTGTCCATTCAAAAATGGCAGGTTGAGGCGGTCATCAAACTCATTGACGAGGGGAACACCATCCCGTTCATCGCGCGCTACCGTAAGGAGGCCACCGGTAACCTGAACGACGAGACGCTCCGCGCCTTTGACGAGCGGCTCCGGTACCTGAACAATCTCTGGGACCGCAAGGAGAGCGTCCTCGGCTCCATTGACGAGCAGGGGAAACTGACGGACGAGCTGCGGGCGCAGATTCTGGCCGCCGCCACACTGGTGGAGCTGGAGGATTTATACCGCCCGTATAAGCAGAAACGGCGCACCCGCGCCTCTATCGCCCGGGAGCGTGGTTTGGAGCCGCTCGCGGAGCTGATCCTGCTCCAGCAGACGCAGCGCCCGCTCATCCAGGAGGCGGAGGCGTTTGTCGACCCGGAAAAGGATGTCCCCGATGCGCAGGCGGCCATTGCCGGTGCACAGGATATCATCGCGGAACAGATTTCCGACAATGCCGACTACCGCAAGTGGATCCGCAACCGGACGGCGTCCGCCGGAATCCTGACCACGACGGCGAAGGACGCGGAGACTTCCAGTCCCTATGAAATGTACTATGACTTTTCCGAGCCGCTCAAAAGGATGGCAGGCCACCGCGTGCTGGCCGTCAACCGCGGCGAAAAGGAAAAAATTCTCTCCGTCAAGATTGACGCGCCGGAGAATGAGATTTTAACTTATCTCAAAAAGCGCTTGATCCGGCACGATAATCCGAATACCACGCCCGCCATTGAGGCGGCGCTCGCGGACGCCTATAAGCGTCTCATCGCCCCGTCTATCGAGAATGAGCTGCGCGGGGAGCTGACCGACCGTGCGGAGGAGGGGGCTATCCGCGTGTTTGCGGAGAATTTAAAACAGCTCCTCATGCAGCCGCCCATCAGCGGCAGAGTCGTCCTCGGGTGGGACCCGGCATTCCGCACCGGGTGCAAGCTGGCGGTCGTCGACTCGCTGGGCAAGGTGCTCCATACGGTCGTCATCTATCCCACAGCCCCTCAGAATAAGGTTCAGGAATCCATCCGCACGTTAAAACAGCTGATCTCAAAATACAAGATCGACCTGATCTCCCTCGGCAACGGCACGGCGTCCCGCGAGTCGGAGCGCGTGATCGTGGAGCTTTTACGGGAGACAGACCGCCCTGTGCAGTACGTCGTTGTCAATGAGGCGGGGGCGAGCGTCTACTCCGCCAGTAAACTGGCCACGGAGGAGTTCCCCACCTTTGACGTGGGACAGCGCTCGGCTGTCTCCATCGCGCGGCGGCTTCAGGACCCGATGGCGGAGCTCGTCAAAATCGATCCCAAGTCCATCGGCGTGGGCCAGTATCAGCACGACATGAACCAGACGCGGCTGACGGAGACGCTCACCGGCGTGGTGGAGGACTGCGTTAACCGCGTGGGGGTGGATCTGAACACCGCGTCTGTATCCCTGCTCTCCTATGTCTCCGGAATCAGCAAGCCGGTCGCCAAAAATATTGTGACCTACCGCGAGGAGCACGGACGGTTTCAGACACGGCGGGAACTGCTCAAGGTGCCCAAGCTCGGGCCCAAGGCGTTTGAACAATGCGCCGGATTTTTGCGTATTCGGGAGGGGAAAAATCCGCTTGATTCCACCGGCGTCCACCCGGAGAGCTACGGTGCCGCTGAGCAGCTGCTCCAAAAGACCGGGCACACCGCTGCCGATTTAAAGCACGGAGGCATCCCGGGCCTGACCGTCAATGGGCCGGAGCTGAGTGCGCTTTCATCGGAGCTGGGCGTGGGTGAGATCACACTGCGGGATATCATTGCTGAGCTGAATAAGCCGGGCCGCGACCCGCGCGCGGATATGCCCAAGCCCATCCTGCGCAGCGATGTGCTGGAGCTGAAGGATCTGAAGCCCGGCATGGTGCTCAAGGGTACTGTGCGCAATGTGATTGACTTTGGCGCGTTTGTGGATATCGGCGTGCATCAGGACGGCCTGGTGCACATCTCTCAGCTGGCGGATCGGTATGTCAGGCATCCGCTTGATGTCGTGAAGATCGGCGATATTGTGGACGTCAAGGTGCTGGATGTGGATCCCGTTAAAAAGAAGATCTCCCTCACCATGCGCGGGATCAAGGCCGGGAAATAGAGGGTTCCCTCCTGAAAAATGCAGGGGAAAAGGGCTGGTTGGATACACTTCATAAAAAATATATACAATTTTTTTTATTTTTGTGCTTGACAAAGCGTAAAAAGGTCGATATAATGGAGTCACAGGTTGAGTAATCGTTTACTCAATAAAAGGCGGAAAAAGTCGGAGGAAAGTTTATTGAAACCCAAAAACGTGTCCATTCAAAAAATATCGGAGGTTACGGGCGTTTCGGTAGCCACAGTATCCCGCGTCATCAATAACAACGGCCGCTTTTCCAAGGAGACGGAGCGTCGTGTAAAAAAGGCGTTGGAGGAGTACCACTATACGCCCAACCTTGCGGCCCGTGGGCTGCGGACAAAAAGGATTCCCACAGTGGGCGTAATTGTCCCCGATATTACAAATGAGTACTTTGCCCGCATTACGTTGAGCCTGCAGGAGAGGCTATTCAAGGCAAATTATTCCACGATCATCTGCAATACCAACGAGAATGCGGAGATTGAAAGCCGCCACCTGGAAATGCTCCTGTCCCAACAGGTGAGCGGGATGATCTATATTTCCGGAACACCGCAGGATCTCAGCCGCCTTTCCCATCTGCCCTCTGTATTTATCGACAGAGAACCCCGGCTTCCAAAAGGAGAGGGGAAATATCTGCTGATAGAATCAGATCATTATCAGGGCGGTTTTTTAGCAGGGCAGGAGCTGCTGAATCAGGGCTGCCGGGAAATTGCCATGCTGAAATACCGCAGCGACATCTCCTCTCATAACAGCCGCGAGCAGGGATTCCGTAAAGCACTGGAGCAGGCAGGCAGGAGCGCGGACGACTTGACAGTTCGCATTGTGCAGCAAGTCGGTGTAGAGGAGGGATTTCGCCAGACGCAGGCGCTGCTGGAATCCGTGGCGTTTGACGGCCTGTTCTGTACGGCGGATGCGCTTGCGGTAGGCGCAGTCTACGCGTTGAAGGAAAGGGGCCTGCACATCCCCGAGCAGGTGAAGCTGGTCGGGTATGACGATATTTCGATCGCGCAGTACGGCGTGGTGCCCTTAACCAGCGTGCATCAGTCCATGGAGGGTATTGGACAACTGGGGGCAGATGCGCTGTTGCAGATCATGAACGGTGAAGAACCGAAGGAGCGGCATTTGCTTCTGCCGGTACATTTGATCAGAAGAGAATCTTCTGAATAAAAGATCTACAAACACGCCGCGTTTTCTCTGGTCAGGAGAGGGGGCGTTCACCAGCTACCGGACATGCCCCTGCTTGCGCCGTTGATTGCGGCGGAAGGGGCTGGCGGTTCCATAAAAGACGGCAGAGAATGCAGATCGCCCTGTGCGGAAGAGAGGATTCTGTTTTTAATAAAAATTGGCAGCGTAGGGAATTTCTTTTTTTGACTTTTGAGTAAACGTTTACTCAACTTTGAGGAGTGAGGAGGGATCTCAGCGATGACTTGCTTTTCCGCGTCCCTGATGTGTGCGGACTGGCTGCATATGGAACGGGATTTAAACATTTTGAATAAATCCTGCCAGATGCTGCATGTCGACATTATGGACGGCCACTTTTGCAAAAGCCTGTATCTGTCCCCTGCGTTTATTGCATCAATCCGCAGCGCGACGGACCTTCCCGTGGAAGCGCATTTGATGGTAGAGCATCCGGAGGACTTTATTGAAGAGACGGCGCGTGCGGGAGCGGATTATATCTCCCTGCATGCGGAGACCATTGAACGTCAGGCCTTCCGTCTGATTGACGCCATCCACTCCATGGGGTGCATGGCGGGTGTCGTGCTCAGTCCGGCCACGCCGTTTTCCGCCGTGGAACATTATTTGGACCGGCTGGATATGGTTACGGTGATGACCGTGGACGCCGGGTTTGCGGGGCAGGCGTTTGTGCCGGAGATGCTGCCCAAAATCAGGCAGGCGGTGCAATGGAAACAGATGCACGGGCGGAATTATTTCGTACAGGCGGACGGCGCAGTGAATAAGAACACTTACGGCGCGCTGGCCCAAAACGGGGTTGACAGCTATGTGCTGGGCAGCAGCGGATTGTTTGGGCTGAATAAAGATCTGTCTGCTGCCTGTGAACAGATGAAGGCGGAATTTGCCGCGGCCACACAGGGGAAGAGGTGAGATGTGATGGAATGGGAAAAAGCCTGTATCGGTGTTGATGTCGGTGGGACCTATATCCGCGTCGGGGCCTTGACGGGGAACGAGACACCGCTCTATTTTGAAAAGCTGCCGCAGAGCAGAGTGTTTAAAGGGCGCTGCCCGCCGGAGCAGCTCGCAGATTTCCTGAAGGATTATATGCGGCGCAACGGCCTGACAGCGGAAAATACCGGCGCCTGTGCGGTGGGGATGCCCTCCTCCATTGATCAGAACAAACGCAGAGTGCTCTCCACACCCAACATCCCGCGGTTTGAAAATGTGGATCTGGCCGATCTTCTGGAGCGGCAGCTGGGGCTGCCGGTGTTTCTGGATCGGGATGTCAATATGATTTACCGGCATGACCGACTGCTGCTGAAGTTACCGCGCACCGGGATCGGGATTGGCTGTTATTTCGGCACCGGAATCGGGAATGTGGTAGAGGTTGACGGGAGACTCCTTCACGGGAAAAATGGCGTGGCCTGTGAGTTGGGCCATGTGCCTGTGATGGGCAGGGGGGAACCCTGTGGCTGTGGAAATCCGGGGTGCTATGAAAATTATGCATCCGGCCGATATATCGCGCGCCTGTGTAAAGAGGCTTATCCGGGGGAATCTGTATATGAGGTCCTGACGCGCCACCGCGAGGATCCCTGTATCCGGGAGTTTATTGATAATATCGCCGTGGTCATCGCGACGGAGGTTAATATTTTTGATCCGCACTATGTCATTCTGGGCGGCGGGGTGCTGATATCGCGGGGGTTCCCGCAGCAGGCACTGATGGAAGCGCTGCATGGGCATGTTCGCAAGCCGTATCCCGATCAGGGGCTGACGGTTTATTTCTCAAAAAACGCCGACGAGAGCGGCGTGATCGGAGCGGCGCTCTACGCCCGCTCCCGGCTGGAAGGAGGAGAGGCAATATGATTGCGCTGGCCAGCGATCATATGGGCCTGGCGCTGAAACAGGCGCTTTTGGACCATCTGGAACAAAAGGGCGTTCTCTGTCGGGACTATGGAACCTTTGATATGCAGCGCTGCCATTACCCGGAATATGCGCTGGCCGCCGCCAGGGCGGTATCGCGCGGGGAATGCCGGGCAGGAATCCTCTGCTGCGGAACGGGCGTTGGAATGGCAATTGCCGCCAACAAGGTGCACGGGATCCGCTGTGTTGTCTGCAGCGACTGTTATTCGGCAGTGCTTTCCAGGCAGCATAATAACACCAATATGCTTGCATTGGGCAGTCAGGTGGTAGGGCCCGGGCTCGCAAAGCAGATTGTAGATGCCTGGCTGGCTGCTGAATTTGAAGGGGGCAGGCATCAGATCCGTTTGGATCAGATCAGGGCTATTGAAGAGGGCAGAGAGATCTCTCCGCCGGAAAGGGGATGAGGGCCTTGTCGGAAGTTCTTCTTTCTATGGAGCATATTACCAAGGTGTATCCGAACGGCTTCATCGCCAATAAGGATGTCTCCCTCTCCGTCCGTCAGGGAGAGATCCACGCGCTGTCCGGCGAAAACGGAGCTGGCAAGAGCACCCTGATGAAAATTCTTTTCGGCGAAGAGCAGGCAGAGCAGGGGAAGATCTTTTTTAAAGGAAAAGAGATCAGGCCGGAAAATTCAATCTCGGCCATCAAAATGGGAATCGGCATGGTCCATCAGCATTTTATGCTGGTGCCGTCCCTGACGGTGGCGGAGAATATCGTCCTCGGGATGGAGCCCGGCCGCTTTGGCCGTTTTGACCGCCGTGCCGCACTGCGCATGGCGCAGGAGATTACGGAAAAATACAAATTTCAAATCAATCCAAAGGAGCGGGTGGAGAATCTCGCCGTGGGCGATAAGCAGAAGGTGGAGATCCTCAAGGCCCTTATCCGCGGTGCTGAGCTCCTGATTCTGGATGAGCCGACCGCCGTGCTGACTCCGCAGGAGACGGAAGAGCTCTTTGTGCAGATGGAGCGCCTGCGGGAAAAGGGACATACGCTGATTTTTATTTCCCACAAGCTGCGTGAAATCAAGCAGATCTGTGACCGGATCACCGTGCTGCGCGCAGGAAAAACGGTTGGCGTCGCCAATGTGGCGGATCTGTCGGAGGCCGAGATCTCACGCATGATGGTTGGCCGGGATGTCATGCTTCAGGTCACCAAAGAGAAGGCCAAGCCTGGGAAAACAGTTTTACAGGTGCGGGATTTGAATTTATCCGGGCGCCCCGACGGAAAAACGATTTCATTTGACCTGAGGGCCGGAGAAATTCTCGGCATCGCCGGGGTTGAGGGGAACGGGCAGAAAGAGCTGGCGGACTATATTTCCGGTATGCGGACCTATTCCCAGGGATCCATTCGCCTGAATGGGAAAGAGATCCGGGGCCTGTCCGTGCGAAAAATCCGCGAGCTCGGGCTCTCACATATCTCAGAGGACCGGATGTCCTACGGCTGCTCGGCGGATGCGAATGTGGAGGAGAATCTGTTCTCCACCTCAATTTACCGTAAAAAATATTCCAGAGGTCTCCTCCTGCGCAAAAAACTGTTGGATTCTGAAAGCGACCGATTGATTCAGGAATATCACATCAAATGCAGCGAGAAAACTGAACCGGTTCGCATGCTTTCAGGCGGGAATATACAAAAGGTGGTGGTAGCAAGAGAGTTCAGCGGAGATATTTCCCTGATATTGGCCAATCAGCCAACCAGAGGAATCGATGTGGGCGCAACGGAATTTATTCGCAATAAGCTGATATCCCTGCGTGATCAGAGGGTGGCGGTGCTGCTGATTTCGGCGGATCTCAACGAGGTGCTGGAGGTTTCGGACAGTATTCTGGTTTTCAGCGGGCACGGTATCAGCGCGTATTTCCCGGATGCGTCTCAGGTTCGGGAGGAAGTCCTGGGCGAATATATGCTGGGCATACGGCAGATGGATGCACAGCAGATTGGAGGTGTTGTCTATGAAAAGCAGACGGGAGAACCGGCGTCCGCTGACCAACCGGCAAATTGAAAACCGCTTTACACTGATCCGCACGCTGGTGGCGGTCGGCATTGCGCTGATATGCTGCCTGGCCCTGATTTTACTGGTCAGCGAGGAGCCGCTCCAGGCGTTTGTTTCCTTTTTGACCGGGCCGCTGGATCCTCCCAAAAACTTGGCCACTGTTCTGCAGACGGCCGCTCCGCTGATCTTTTCCGGCCTCGCGGTGAGTATCATGTTCAGCTGCAATCAGTTCAATTTGGCCGGAGAGGGAGCGTTTTTCCTCGGGGGACTGGCAGGCAGTGCAGTAGCTGTAAAGCTGGTGCTGCCCTATGTGGTGCATCCGATCGTCGCCCTGCTGGCAGGCGGACTGGTGGGTGGAATAGTATGTGCCATCCCGGGCCTGCTCAAGGTGAAGCTTGGCGCTACCGAGGTTGTCTCCTCCCTGATGCTCAACTACGTTGTGTTGTATTTTGGGGTCTATTTGCTCAACTACTTTCTGCTTGATCCATCCGCGGGGTTCCCGGCCACGGAGCGGCTGCCCGATACCGCGCGATTGGAGTCACTGATCCCCAAAACCAATTTCCATATAGGCATCATTCTCTCCTTTGTGCTGTGCGTGGTCATGTATTTCTTCCTTTACCGCAGTAAGTACGGGTATTCAATCCGCATGGTGGGGCAGAACGAAAATTTTGCCCGTTACTCGGGGATCAAGGTGGGCGCTACGATCATGATGGCGCAGATAATCGGCGGCATCCTCGCCGGTGTCGGCGGGGCCAGTGAAGTGCTGGGTGGGTATACGCGCTTCCAATGGGTCGCGCTGCCGGGCTATGGATTCGACGGCGTCATCGTGGCCATTCTGGCCGGCAACAATCCGCTGCTCGTACCGCTGGGAGCCGTGTTCCTTGCCTATCTGCGCGTGGGGGCGGACATCATGTCCCGCCGCAGCGATGTGGCGACTGAAGTGCTGGCAATCGTGCAGGGGGCGATCATCCTCCTCGTGGCGGCCAAGCTGTTCTTAAAGAACATCAAGCACAAATACATTGTGGCCAACGCGACCAAACTGGAGGCCATGAAAGGAGGGGAGGAGCATGAATGATATCCTCAGTTCCATTTTTTCGACAGATTTTGTCTACTCCTCCCTGCGGCTGACGACGCCAGTTTTGTTCGCAGCACTGGCAAGCCTGATTGCGGACCGTGCGGGAATCATCAATATCGGGCTTGAGGGAATCATGCTGTTTTCCGCATTGACCGGTGTGATCGGGAGTGCTTACAGCCAGAGCCTCTTTGTAGGGTTGCTCTGTGCCGTGGGAACAGGGGTGCTGATTGCGTTCATCATGGCCTACTTTTCCCTGACACTGCACGCGGACATCACCCTGGCAGGTGTGGCCGTAAATCTGGTGGCAACGGGCGGAACCGTCTTTGTGCTCTATTCCATCTGCGGGGATAAGGGCGTCTCCACCTCCCTGAACAGCCTGGTGTTCCCAACCGTGGAAATCCCGCTGCTCAAGGATATCCCGGTGCTGGGGAACATCTTGTCCGGGCACAATGTGCTGACATATGTCTCCCTGGTGATGGTGGTTGTGGTGTGGTTCTTTATGGAGAAAAGCAAGCTGGGGCTCCGGATCCGGGCCGTCGGGGAAAACGAGAACGCGGCCAAGAGTGTCGGGATCAGCGTGGTGCGCATCCGGTACCTTGCACTGATACTCAGCGGTGTTCTCGCCTCACTGGGCGGCGCGTTTCTCTCAATGGGCATGCTCACCTATTTCTCTAAGAACATGAGCGCTGGCCGTGGGTTTATCGCACTGGCGGCGGAGGCGCTGGGCCGCGGCGGCGCCGTGGGGACCTTTTTCTCCTCGCTGGTGTTTGGCTGTGCGGAGGCGCTGTCCGTATCCCTTCAAGGGGTAGGGCTCCCGCCCCAGTTCGTTCAGATGGTTCCCTATGTCACTACAATATTGGGACTGGTTATCTACTCGGCATTGAGAAAGAAGCAGCAAAAAAGTCTGCATCAATTGTATAAAAAAAGAAAGAGAGGTTTACGATGAAAAAATTAGTTGCGCTGCTATTGGCAGCAGGAATGATCCTGGTGGCTTTTGCGGGATGTACAAAGGAAAATCCTAACACCAGCGGTACGTCCGGAACAGATGACAAGGTAAAGATCGTTCTCCTGATCAACGGTACACTCGGGGATAAGTCGTTCTTTGACTCGGCGAAAAACGGAATGGACCTGATCCAGGAAAAATATGGCGATCGCGTAGAGACTCAGACCGTGGAAATGTCCTATGACGCCACAAAGTGGACGCCCGCGCTGATCGAGTTTTCCGAGGATGAGGAAACGGACATCATTATCAGCGGAACGTGGCAGATGGTCGACCGCGTAATTGAAGTGGCCCCGGACTACCCGGACAAGAAGTATATCGTATATGACGCGGAAGTCGATTACTCCGGCGGCCAATACCAGAATGTATACTCCATCATGTATAAGCAGAATGAGGCGGCCTTCCTGGCGGGCGCCGCATCGGCCCTCGCCTCCAAGACGAACATGTTTGGCTTTGTGGGCGGCATGGATAATGTGACGATCAACGATTTCCTGATCGGGCTTATCAGCGGCGCGCAGTATGTCAAGCCGGAGATGAAATTCACCTCTGCCTACATTGGCAATTTTGACGATGCGGTCAAGGCGAAGGAGATCACGCTGTCCCAGATCAACAATCAGAACGCGGACGTGGTCTATGGCTGCGCCGGACAGGCAGGGCTCGGTTCTATTGAGGCTGCTGCCGAAAAGGGCGTCTATGCGCTCGGCGGCGATGCCGACCAGGCAATGGCCTTCAAGGGCGTCGATGACGCGAAGGCACAGTGCATCATTACCTCTATCCTCAAGCGCGTGGATAATTCACTGCTCAAGGCGGTGAGCGAGAGCATGGAGGGTACGCTGCAGTGGGGCTCCTCCGGATCGTTTGGTCTGGCGGATGAATCTGTCGGGCTGGCAAAAAATGAGTACTATGAGAGCATCCTGACACAGGAGCAGCGGGACCAGATCGACGAGATTGAGCAGAAGATCATCGCCGGGGAAATCGAGGTTCCCACCGCGTTCGGGATGGACACCCAGCAGATCCAGGACTTTGTGGCTGCCGCCAAATAGCGTCTCCCACATCAGGGTAGATAAAATGTATGAGAGGAGGCGGAGGCTCTGATTTCAGTTATATTTTGCTGTGGCGGGAGCAGGGGGGACCTGCTCACAGCCGCAGCCCTGCTTGACGAGCCGTCAATCACCTTGCAGGGTGTCGTGTTTTCCCCTGGGGAGGGGAGCGAGCCGAGCTTTTTTCAGGAGCTGTCCCTACTGCTCAACGGCAGTGCTCCGGCCGTAATTGCAAACAGGAGCCCCCTTTTCCAGCCGGATACGGCTAGGGAGGAGGAGACGAAACAGGGGCAACTTACGGCACTGGAGCTTTTGGAGCGGGCGGCCGGCGAGGGCGCCGCCGTCCTCTCCACCGGAAGACTGACGGAACTGGCTCTGTTTTTCCTGGCATATCCCAAGCAGGCCTGCCGCTTTTGGGGCATTTATGCTGCCGGCGGCGCGGTCTACGGGGGAGATCGGACTCCGGCGGCAGAGGCCTCCTTTTACGAGGACCCGGAGGCCGCGCAGATCATGGTTGATCATGCCGCGGGGATGCATCTTCTGCCGCTGGAGACGGCGGAAAAATGTACGGCGGTCCTGTGGGATCACCCGGTACCAGCTCCCGGCCTTGGTCTGATGCTTTGCATGATGGATCAGCAGGCGGTGCGGGAGGAGGAACACACCCTTCAGATTGATCTGGAAAGCGCCCTCTCCAGAGGATGCAGCGTGATCGACTGGCTGAACCGGGATAAACAGCTCCCCCGCCACCGAATCTGTGTGGACTTGGACAGCGCCCGTTTCCGCCCGTTGGCAGAGCGCGCCTGTACCCGCCTGACGAAAGGAGGCGGCCCGCGTGGATAAACATCGGATCATTATTGACACGGACCCCGGAATCGATGACTTCTTTGCCATGATTCTGGCCGCGAGTGCGGAAAACCTGGAGATCCGGGGCGTTACGGCCGTAGCGGGGAACCAGGTGATGGAGAAGATCGCGGCTAATGCACGCGGAATCGCTCAGTTCCTCGGATGGGAGGTGCCGGTCTGTATCGGTGCGGACCGCCCACTCCTGATCCCGCAAATCACGGCCGCGCAGGTGCACGGTGATACGGGTCTGGGGAACTTCCCACTGCCCGAGCCAAAGCGCGATTTTGACGGGCGGTACGCCTGGGATTTTATCCATGAGGAGGCCGTGGCCGCGGGCGGATCGCTGGAGGTGATCGCGATCGGTCCCCTGACCAATCTGGCGATTGCGCTCTGGAAATATCCCGATTTAAGCAGGCTGATCCGGCGCCTTGTCATCATGGGCGGCTCCACCCAGTGGGGGAACAGAGGGGCCTATGGGGAATTTAACTTTTATGTGGATCCCCATGCGGCACAGGTGGTGTTCTCCTCCGGGATCCCCATTGAAATGGTGGGACTGAACGTCACAATGCAGACCGGATTGAGCGATGCTGAATTTGACGAGCTGGCACAGCTGGGCGGCCCGAACCGGAAGGCGTACGCCGATTTGCTGGCCTTTTACCGCAACATCTACCGCGTCAACGACCTGGGCTTTCAGATTGTGGCTATGCACGATTCGCTGGCAGTGGCCTATGCGATGGATCCCCAGGTGCTGGAGATGCGTGATGGCTTTGTGCAGATCGACTGCTCCACCGGCCCGTGCCGCGGGCGTTCCGTGGTGGACTGGGCGCATGAGCAACCCAACGCCCGGGTGGCCGTTGCGGTGGACAATCCCCGTTTTTGGCAGATGATAAAGCGCTCTCTGGAATATGATCCATCTGCCACGTCCGGGGAAAAATAGCACTGCATTAAAGAGGTGCCCCCCTTTTCAAATTATTATAGATGAAAAATGGCATTCTCTGTCGTCCTTTTTGACGTCAGGAATGCCATTTTTCATACCTGTGTTTTGCAGTTTTGCAAAAATCCACGTCCAATACTCAAAAGGATGCAACTGAATTGCGCTGTCACAACGTCCGCTCCATAACAAAATTGATCAGTGTGACGCCCGCGCGTTCCACTTGCTGCTCCCTGACTACGTGATAGCCGCGCCGTTCAAAGAACGGGCGGGCGGTAATGGAGGCGTGTGTCGTCACCGCCGGTACGCCGAGCAATCGGGCATGTGCCTCCAGCGCGCCGCAGATCGCAGTGGCAACGCCGCACCGCTGAAAATTTGGGTGGACATACAGCCGGTCCAGATACCCGTCCGCCGCCAGATCGCCAAAGCCCACGATCTGCCCCGCATGCTCGGCGATCCGCGTAAAATGCTCCCGCAGCGTCCGGTCCCAGCGTGCCCGGTCTATCGGGCCGGGCGCCCAGGCGTTGAGCTGCTCCGGGGAGTAGTCGGCCGCATTGACGGTGTGGACTGTGTCGTAAAACAGGCGCTCAAGTCCGTCCAGATCGCCGGAACGGTAATCACGCAGGATGATACTGTCCATCTATTCTCCCCCCCCTTTCCGATCAAACGGAAGCCGGGCGCGGAAACTGCGCCCGGCTTCCGTGTCTTCCAGTGTTCAGCTTACAGCTCGTAGGTGTACTCATACCCTTCCACCCATTCGCTCTTTACAAAATTGCGCAGGCGGAGCACGACTTTGGTGTCATAGACCTCCATCTGCCATCCCATGCCGGCGTCCACCAGATCGCCGTAATTGCACTCCTCGCCAAAGCCGGGCACGTTGATGTAGGTGACGTTGTCCTCCTGTGCCAGTCCGTTGCCGTTTTCATAGATGCCCATGTGCAGATGACCGGAGAAGTAAAAGACCTCCGTCCCGCAGCTTTTCAGGATGCTGTCCAGCTCCTCGCCCTGCGGACCGACATTGCCCTCGGGCCATTTATGCTCAAATTTGCCTTCCAGAGGGTTGTGGTTAAAGACAAATGCGGGCTTTCCCGATGCCGCGGCATCGGCCAGTTCGTTTTTAAGCCAGTCGAGCTGCTCCGGGGAATGGTAGGCCTCCACTTTGCTGTCCTTTTCCGTAGCCATGACGATCAGCTTATAGCCGTTAATCTCCCGACTGAAATAGGCGTGCTCATTATCATAATCAAAAAATGCCCGGTTGTAGGCCATGAAGCGCTTGTAATACTTCTCATACTTGTCTTCCTTGCACAGCTCGTGGTTTCCGGGGGCGATGAGCACATTGTCCACTGTCAGGTGCTTGCGCATCAGACCGTACAGGAACATATACTCGATCTGCATGCCGTTCATGGTGTTGTCCCCCACCATAACCAGCGCGTCCACCGGCGTCTGTGCCCCTGAGATATCCAGAAAGGCACGCCCGTGATTTTCAAAGCGGGTTTTGTTGTTCCCTTCCATATGCCCGTCGGAGATGATGCTCACGTTCAGGCGGATATTGTCTGCCTCCTGTGCCGCCATCGCGTTGATTGTCACATCCCCGGCGGAAAAGATGAACAGCGTCAGAAAGGCGGCGATCACGCGCCGCAGCCAGTCAATTACAGCCATGCCCTTCCCTCCTTATTGATTTTAGAAAAATGCGATAGTTTATAACAGAATTACAATCAGATTATATCACATCTATATAAAAATGCAATAAAAATCTAGGGCAGATCAGCAAAAAAGAGGGACACGCCAAATCCTAATCCGGCGCATCCCATCTGCCAGAGGGGAGTTTAAATGCTTTTTTCATCAAAATTGAGCGCGATGGTACTGTGTGTCCCCTGCAGGCGCGTGTATTTCACGCCCGCCGCATCAAGCATCCGCTTGGATGCCTTGACCCCTACGGTATCCGCATACTTGTCGGAAATATAAATAATCTCCTGAATGCCGCTCTGGATGATCGCCTTTGCACACTCGTTGCACGGGAAGAGGGGCACATAAATCTTGCATCCGTCGAGCGGGCCGCCCGCATGATTCAGAATGGCGTTGAGCTCCGCGTGGCATACATACGGGTACTTGGTCTCATACTCGTTCCCTTCACGGCTCCAGGGGAATTCATCGTCACTGCACCCGAGGGGGAATCCGTTATATCCAACGGACATGATCCTGTTGCGCCCGTTGACGATGCACGCCCCCACCCGTGTGTTCGGGTCCTTGCTCCGCAGGGCGGAGAGCAGGGCAATCCCCATAAAATACTCATCCCAGCTGATGTAGTCCTTGCGCTTTTCCATATCCAAACACCTCTTTCACGACAGACCATTATGAGACATCGCACGCATATTTTTGTGGTTCAAACAGGGCCTTTTCAGTTGCACGGCATTTTGTTATCCGGAAAAGAGTGGCCCCGGCGGCATATCACAAATGCGGTGTGCCGCTTTTTAATTATTGTACCATGAAATCGCGCCAAATGCAAAAGGGCAGTCGGTGTGCACAGCCGGGGAATATCACGCGGCATCATGTTTTTTACGCTGGGGGCAGTGATGGGCGGGCGGTGCGGCTCTTATGCAGAATGTAAAGTTTCCCCGCGCAATATTTTACGTGCATTTCACCTGTAAGTGTGATATAATAATTCGAGATATTGCATTCTGTACGAACACGTCCGATTGGATGTTAATATGAGGTGAACAAAATGGGTCTTGTTGAAAAATTGTTTGGCAACTATTCTAAAAAGGAAGTCAAGCGGATTCTTCCTTTGCAGAAAAAGGTGCTTGCCCTTGAAGAGGAATATTCCAAACTGACGGATGAGGAACTCAAGGCGAAGACGCCGGAATTCAAAGAGCGCCTGAAAAACGGCGAAACGCTGGACGACCTGCTGCCCGAGGCTTTTGCCGCCTGCCGCGAGGCTTCCTGGCGCGTGCTGGGCATGAAACCGTTTCCGGTGCAGATCATTGGCGGCATCATCCTGCACCAGGGCCGCATCGCGGAGATGAAGACCGGTGAGGGCAAGACGCTCGTCGCAACCCTGCCGGCGTACCTGAATGCGCTTGCCGGTAAGGGCGTGCACATCGTCACCGTCAACGATTACCTGGCCCGCCGTGACTCGGAGTGGATGGGCAAGGTCTACCGCTTCATGGGTCTGGAGGTCGGCCTGATTATCCACGAGCTCAATAACGATCAGCGCCGCAAGGCCTATCAGGCGGACATCACCTACGGCACCAATAACGAGATGGGCTTTGACTACCTGCGTGACAACATGGTCCAGTACAAGGAACTCAAGGTGCAGCGCGGCCATAATTACGCCATCGTGGACGAGGTGGACTCCATCCTCATCGACGAGGCGCGCACCCCGCTGATCATCTCCGGCCGCGGAGAGAAATCCACGGACCTCTACCGTCAGGCCGACGCCTTTGCCAGGACGCTGAAAATGGTCAAGGTCGCGGAGCTGGACTCCAAGGAGGATGCGGAGAAGAGCATTGGCGGCGACGGCGATTATATTGTGGACGAGAAGGCACGTACTGCCACACTGACCCTCTCCGGCGTCAAGAAGGCGGAGAAATTCTTCAACGTTGAAAACCTTATGGATGCGGAGAATATGACGCTCCAGCACCACATCAACCAGGCCATCAAGGCGCGCGGCGTCATGCGGCGCGATATTGACTACGTCGTAAAAGACGGTGAGGTCCTGATCGTCGACGAGTTCACCGGACGTATCATGCTCGGCCGCCGTTATAACGAAGGCCTGCATCAGGCCATTGAGGCCAAGGAGGGCGTCAACGTTGAGCACGAGTCCAAGACGCTCGCCACCATCACCTTCCAGAACTACTTCCGCCTGTATGACAAGCTGGCCGGTATGACCGGTACGGCCATGACTGAGAGCGACGAGTTCCAGGAGATCTATAAGCTTGACGTTGTGGAGATTCCCACCAATAAACCCATGATCCGCATTGACCATGAGGACGTCGTCTATAAGACCGAAGAGGCCAAGTTCAACGCCGTCATTGAGCAGATTGAGGAGTGCCACAAAAAGGGCCAGCCCGTACTGGTCGGCACCATTTCCATTGAAAAATCCGAGCACCTGAGCGGACTGCTCAAGCGCCACGGGATTAAGCACGAGGTCCTCAACGCCAAATACCATGAAAAAGAGGCCCAGATTATCGCGCAGGCCGGTAAATTCGGCGCGGTCACCATCTCCACCAACATGGCCGGACGCGGTACGGATATCATGCTCGGCGGTAACGCGGAGTATCTGGCCAAGGCGGAGATGCGCCGCATGGGCTTTGCGGAGGAGCACATCGCGGAGGCCACCGGCTTCGGCGATACGGCGGATCCGGATATCCTCAAGGCGCGCGAGACTTTCACCGAGCTTGAGAAAAAATATAAAGAGCAGATTGAGCCGGAGGCGGAAAAGGTCCGCGCGGCGGGCGGCCTGTTCATCATCGGTACGGAGCGCCATGACTCCCGCCGTATTGATAACCAGCTGCGCGGCCGTTCCGGCCGTCAGGGCGATCCCGGCGAGAGCCGCTTCTACCTCTCTCTGGAGGATGACCTGCTCCGCCTGTTCGGCGGCGAGCGCATGACCAGCCTGATGAATACCATGAACGTGGATGACGATACCCCGATCACCACGCGCATGCTCACCAAATCCATTGAGAGCGCCCAGAAAAAGGTTGAGGCCAAAAACTTTGGCATCCGTAAGAACGTCCTGCGTTATGACGACGTCATGAACAAGCAGCGCGAAATCATATACAGCCAGCGCGATCAGGTGCTCAACGGCGAGGACCTGCGCGCGACAGTACTCAATATGATGGATGAGCTGATTGATGAATCCATTGACTTCTACTTCCCGGAAAAGCTTGAAAAGTCCGACTGGAACGTGGACGGCTTCCGGGAGCGTTTCCTCGGCTGGCTGACCAAGCCGGAGGACTTCCGCGATGGGGAGCTCGACCGGGAGAAGATCCGCCAGCAGGTCAAGGAATACGGCCACCTCGTCTATGAGAACCGCGAGAAGGAATTCGGCGCCCCGCTGATGCGCGAGCTTGAGCGCATGATTCTGCTGCGCAATGTTGACATGAAGTGGATGGACCACATCGACGCCATGGAGGAGCTCAAGCAGGGCATCGGCCTGCGTGCCTACGGCCAGCAGGATCCCGTGGTAGCTTACCGGCTGGAGGGCTATGACATGTTTGACGAGATGACGGCCTCCATCCGCGAGGATACCGTGCGCCAGATGCTCACGGTCCGCATCCGCCGGCAGGAGGATGTCAAGCGCGAGCAGGTCGCAAAGCCGACCACCGAGTCCGGCGCCACGGATGGTTCCGAGAAAAACCGTACCGTCCGCAAGACAAAAAAGGTGGGCCGCAATGATCCGTGCCCGTGCGGCAGCGGGAAGAAGTACAAAAAGTGCTGCGGCCGCAACGCTGATCTGGAGGATTAATTGTAATTGTCAAAAGGCGTGGAGTTCTGCACTCCACGCCTAATTCTATATATAAAGTTTTGGTATACAGGGAAATTACCGATTGCGCAACTCAGAGCGGACAGGGTGGGTAAATACATTTCTGACCATCAGTCAGAGTTCCCCAAAGGCAGCACAAGCATTAAAGCCTTCCTCCTGGAGGGGAAGAGGGCCCGCTTACGGTGGATGAGGGGGCAGCGTTTTGCAGGGAGTACCTGTAAAAACAGGGGATCTATCGCCATCAGAGGGATCGCCTTTTGTACAGGGAAGTGCGGAACTATGCCTTTTTGACAAGCTGAGGCGTGAGTTTTATGCTCCACGCCTTTTTGCCTGTTTTCTATTGGGCCGGTCCGGCAGGAAAAATATCATTTTTGGGCCAGTTCATACATGGCAGCGGTGGTAATCTGGAAGGACTGCATCAGCTTTTGAAGTTCGGCGCACTCATTGGGCTGGTGGATCACCTCCGGGTCACCGGGGAATACGGGCCCGAAGGCGACCATGTTCCGGAAAGACTTTGCATAGGTGCCGCCTCCGATGGCCAGCGGCTCCTCATGACGCCCTGTCTGTGCCTCATATACGGCCATCAGTTTGCACACAAGCTCCGAATCTTTGGACACGTACAGGATTGGGACCTGCCAGAATTTTTCTATTGCGAGTCCATACGCCTTCGCCGCCTGAAAGATCCGATCGCGCATTGCTTCGGGATCAGCGGTCTTTGGGTGGCGGATATCCAACGTAAAGGACATCCGGGCGCCGTCATAGTGTACGAGCCCAAGGTTGACCGTCGTCTCCCCGGTCTCTTCGTCCCGGTAGCGGATCCCCAGTTTTTCGCCGTTTGTCTCCGTGCCCAGCTTTTCCAGAATAAAATCCATCATCCGCTGAAAATCGCCGCCAAAGCGATTCTTTCGCACCGCGCGAAACAGTCGAACCGCCGCATTAATCCCCAGCGAAGGCGTGCTGCCGTGCGCCCCCTTGCCCTCGGCCTCCACAATCGTTCTCCCATCTGATTTTTTAACACGGATGCCCGTACCCGGCTCCACGGAAAGGTCGCCCTCGACCTCCAGCCGGCAGCGGGGTGTGACTACATTGGGCGCCGTGCCGCCTTCCATGCGGAGGACCCGGATCTGTCCATAGTCCCCCACCGCTCCGCCCAGAACGACATTGGTCGTCCCTTTTTCGCAAAAAATCAATGGATAGTCGGCATCCGGGGTAAAGCCAATCGTCGGCAGCTCGCCGCCGTGCTCAATATAGTATTTGACACAGCTGCAGCCGCACTCCTCGTCCGTGCCGAACATCACGCGGATTCTGCGATTGACCGGGAGACCCAAGTCACGGATGGCCTTCAGCCCGAAAATCGCACCGATCACAGGCCCTTTGTCATCAAGCACACCGCGCCCGTAGAGTTTTCCGCCGTGGATCTCTGCGCCAAAGGGTGGGTATTCCCAGCCCTCCCCCGCAGGGACGACATCCAGGTGGCCCAGCACGCCGACCATTTCCGAACCGCTGCCGTACTCGATCCACCCTACACGGTGGTCAATATGGCCGGTGCGGAAGCCGAGCTGTTTTCCAAGGGCGAGCGCGTGATCCAGCGCGGCACGCGGTCCCTTTCCATACGGGGCGCCGGGTTCCGCCGCTCCACGGACGCTGTCAATCCTTACGGACTCCTGTATGGCCTGGATGATCGCATCCGCTATCCCAAGAATGTGCTGATTTAAAGCTTCATATTTCATGGCTCCTGCTCCTTTTTTTGCGGGCAAACGCCGCATCTCTGTCCACTCCTTTTCAGTATACGCCGTTTTTGGCAGGATTACCAGCACTTTCCAGGTGACACGGCAGTGACGGCCCGCATATGTCAACTTTTTAAGTGACGGATCAGATTCACTGTGGTGTGCAGAAAATTAAAAATCAATTGATTTTTCTTCCTTTATTTTATATAGATTTTGAAAGTACTTTCCTGGTGCTGTGCTTATATGGATAAAATTTCAGAAGCAATGTCAGAAGAAAATAATAATTTATGAAAGCGAAATCAGAATTTGTGAAACTTATTTATTGTTTCTATAAAACATGATAGAATTACCTTAATATAAAAATATGAGGAATTAGACGGCCTGGCCTTCAGGCGGAATCAGGAGAAACCGATGCGATTTCAAACAGTTTTTGGCCCCGGGCTGGGAGGGCCGTCCAATTACTACCGGATCCCGTCCATGGTGACAACGAAGAACGGCACGGTGGTCGCGTGTGCGGATGCGCGGTACTGCTCCGGGATGGATAATCCCAACCGGATCGACAAGGTCGTCCGGCGCAGTACGGACGGCGGCAAAACATGGGGCGAATTTATCCTGGCGGTTCAGGAGCACGGGACAAAGCAGCTCAAATCCTCCGCCGCGATTGATCCCGTGATGACCTATGACGCGGAGCACGGGCGGATCTATCTCCACTACTCGCACACGCCTGCGGGGGTGGGCATCCGCAACAGCGTCTGTGGTGTCGGGGAGGATGCGGACGGGAACCGGATCATCCGGAGAGGATTGAAAAAGTATTTCCTCAAGGGCGGCGTGCTCTGTACGCTCTCCGGGGAGAAAACGCCTTACAGCGTCAGCCCGGACGGCGAAGTGACCGATGGCAAAAAGAGCTATGGGAACATCTATACCGGCGGCAAATTCCGGGAGGAGCACACCTCCACGCTGATGATGTGCTACAGCGATGATGACGGCCTCACCTGGTCGCGCCCCCGCTCGCTCAACCACCAGGTCAAGCACGCGTACATGAGTTTCATCGGGCCGGGGCCGGGCTGCGGGATCGTCATCAGCGGCGGTCCGTACCGCGGGCGCATCGTGGTACCCATTTATTACGGGACACGTAAGTTCCCGCTGCGCCTGTCCTGCTGCGTGATTTACAGCGATGATCAGGGGCAGACCTGGACCCTGGGTGAGACGCCGAATAACACACGCACTGTAGATGGCAAAAAGCTCAACAGCCGCACCATTAAAAACGATCAGATGCTCACGGAATCCCAGGTTATTGAGCAGCACGACGGCACACTCAAGTACTTCATGCGCAATCACGATCCGCGCCGCAGCGTAGCCGTCGCATACAGTAAAAACGGCGGGCAGAGCTGGGAGGACTTTGGCTGGGATGACAGCCTGCCGCAGCCCATCTGCCAGAGCTCCGTTCTCCGCCTGAGCGGACAGGAAAAGGACTATGTTGTATTTCTCAACCCGGCAGACCGCAAAAAGCGCTGCTGCGGGACGGTCCGGCTCTCCGAGGATGGCGGCGAAACCTTCCCCTACCACCGTGTGCTGCGGGAGGAGGGGTTTGTCTATAGCGCGCTTACCCAGCTGCCAAACGGCAATATCGGCGCGTTGTTTGAGCCGGACACCAGTTGTGAAAAAATCGAGTTTGCGGAGCTTTCTCTCGCCTGGATCAGGGGCGAGGAGGATTGACCCAAGACCGAAAAAAACCCAAAACAGAACCTAAAAGAGGGGGAAGCAGATGAATACTTCAGGTACATCATCGAAGATTAAGGGGCTGCTTACGGATATCAGGCTCTATTGGAATGAGGCGCCCAAAGGGCGGTACATGTCCTTTAAGGAGATCGTGGCGTACGCCGGAGGCGGAGTTGGCGTCAAGTTCCTCTCCGTCATGGCGTTAAACGTCATCTTATCCACAACCAACGTCCTGATCGGTAACACGATCGGCATTCAGCCCACGGATATGTATATCCTGTACGTCATCTCCGTGCTGGTGAACATCCCGCTCTCCGGTGTCCGTGCCAATATCATTGATAACACGCGCGGCAAAGAGGGAAAATACCGCCCCTACATTGTCAAGGCCGGCATCCCGAGCGCACTGCTGACGATTGCATTCGTCTGGTTCCCGTATGATAAGCTGGACGGCCTGTTCGGCGGCGGGAATCTGTTTGGCCACAGCAAGGGTTACATCGCCACGTGTGTAGTTGTCCTGCTGTTCAACTTTGCGCAGAACTTCTTCTATTATTTCTTCTATGAGTCGTATGACAACCTGCTGCATGTCCTCTCCCCGAACTCCAAGGAGCGCACGGACGTCGCCTCCATCAAAGGCGTTGTCTACTCCATTGCGCCCTCCATTATGGGACTGGCTATGCCGCTGTTTGCCCAGTGGTTCACCAACAACAATATGTACGATATCCGGCTGTACCGGTATGTCTATCCCCCGCTGTGCATCCTCGGTATCGTGCTGTGCATCGTGGTCTACGCCAACACGAAGGAAAAGATTGTCCAGGCCAAGACACACATCATTCAGATCAAGTTTATGGATTCCCTGCGAGAGGTTGTGCGCAACAAGTACTTCTGGGTGATCGCGCTGGCCGGCTGGCTCGGCTTCCTGGAGTCCGCCGTCACTACCATGCTCCAGTGGCTGTATAACTACGGCGGCGTCTGCACCGGCGGGGAGTACTCGCTGATCACGCTCTTCTGCCAGACGGCCGGTTTTGTCGGCATGGTGGCATCCCCGTTCTGCATCCGCAAGTGGGGCAAGCGCGGCGTGCTGATTATGACCAATGTGCTCAACGTCGTTTTTATCGCTCTGATGTATCCGCTCATGAACAGCCTGGCACTGCTGGTCATCTGCTTCTGGATGAACGCACTGATGAACGCCTTTGCCCAGATCCTGACCCCGACGATCCAGGCCGATATCCGCGATTATCAGCAGTATGTCTCCGGAGAGCGCATCGACGGCATGTTCTCCACGATCACGGCGCTTGGCGGTGTTGTCACGCTTGCAACAAGCGGTGTTCTTCCGCTGCTGTACGAGAAATTCGGTATCAATGAGACGGTCGCACGGCAGGTTATGAGCGATTCCGCCGTCATGAACCGTGTTATGCCAGACGGGACGACGGTCGGCCAAGTCATCAACAACGCTATCGCGAGCGGCAGCGTGGACGTCTCCTATTTCTCCCTGTATGATCTGGATATCCTCTCCAGCATGGTTGGCATGCTGATTCTCGTCTCCGTCTTGGGCGCTGTGATCAACGTCATCCCCTATTTCTTCTATGACCTGACGGAGCTCAAGCAGCAGGGAATTATCAAAGTTCTCAAAATTCGCGCGTTCTTCGAGGACTTCGGGAACGACACTTTGAGCGACAGCAGTCTGGTTGAGGTTGTGGATATGGTCGACGAGGCCCACAGGCTGGAGAAAAAAACACCGGTAAAGCTTTCCAAGGCGGAGATCAAGGCGGCCCGCGCATTAAAGGATAAGGCAAAGGTGCGGGAGGCCAGAGCTGCCTACAAGGCTGCGGCGGACCGCAATATGCAGATTAAGATCGCGCCCTTTGTCCTCAAGGAGATGAGCCGCTTTGAGAGTGAGCTCGGAAAGACGCAGATCTCCTGCGCCCAGAAAATTGTAGACGGCGGCCTTCCCGGTCTGGGTGCGGCCACAATTCAGGAGCTCAAGGCGGAGCTGCGCGGCGCAAAACGCCTCCCGCATAAGACGGAGGAGGAAAAAGAGCTGCGCAAGTATCTGATTGATTTTAACCGCAAGCGTCTGACTGCCCGCAAATACCAGCGGAAGTATTACGACGGCAAGGCGGAGCTTGAGTTCATGAGTAACGACAAGCTTGAGGAGCTGTTCGCCACGGAGGAGCAGTACAACGAGCAGGAGGAAGCGATCTACAAGAAGCTCTTCGAGGCCAAGGAGGCCGGAAATAAGGCGGCCGTTAAGGCTGCAAAGGCCGATGTTAAAGCCATAAAGAAGAAGTTCGCTGCACTCAATCGTGCTATCCGCGATGAGCAGAATAACCACCTCTCCTTCAACCGGTCGGCAAAGCCGTGGCTGGATGCGGTTCGAATGCTCAAGCAGGCGGAGAATTACAGCCACTTTGAGGAGATCAAGGCCCGCTATCAGGAGGCCAAGGCTCATGTGGCCGCGGCGGAAGCCCTTCAATAAAGACAGTTTTAAAAGTGCATCCGGCTGGAGCTTCTTCGCCCGGATGCACTTTTTTTAATAACCTTGCCATGCGATACGCTATTTTTCTGCCGCGTATGTCTTGTTTACCTCTATGCCGAATATATAGAATGTGCTGGAGGATTGATAAACGCGCCCTGTTCGTATATCCATATCATAATCCTGAACAGCTTCAAAGCCGATTCCATTAAATAACGGCGGGAACAGGTTCCGGTGCCTTTTATAGTCGATGCTCAGCAGGCTGAGCCATAAGATAATCAGGATCAAAACGATTTCCAGCAGAATCCTCAGGGGTCTTGATAATCTGGACAGCTGACATAATCTTATCATGCTATACAGCATCGCCGCCAGACAGAGTGCAAATACGAGAAGCTCTCCCCAGCCGTACGGGCCCGTTAAAACGAATTTGTCTACGGCAATGATGGCCGCGCTCAGCAGGAGGATAAAACCATAGATCAGGCGTTTGCGTTTCACCCCACATCACCTCTCAGTATCAGGACTTAAATCATATCGCACAAGGTGCGGTGATCCCCCGCGGGACGGTCCGCAAAAACGGGCAATACGCAGAACTTCCAAAGTGCAATAGGATTTTGTGATGGAATTACCGCAGCATTCTGTTCCGGGCTCAGAAGCATTGAGAAATTCCGTCCGTTCCTGCGGCCTTTGAAGTCCTGTGCTATATTGATTTAAAAAAGTACAGGGGGAAATCGTGATTTCTGAGACCGCACGAAAAAAATCGGGTAAAACATTGGGCTGTCGGTTTTCCGGCAGCCCTATGTTAATTTTTAATACTTATTATGAACCTTCTCAGCAAAGCACATGACGTCCTTGATCTCCAGCACGGTTCCGTCATCCAGCGTGGCGCGGCCGCTCATGCGGCCAAAGACCTGGTGCTGATCTGTCTCCACGATCAGGGCGGAGAGCTTCGCCGCGCGGTCGAGCACCGGCACAAAGCCCATCTCGAACCGGCCGTCGCTCGAGGTGAAGGTCCACGGCTCCATATAGCTGTTCTCCGGGATGTTAAACGTCACATCGTCCAGCTTGTGGCATTTTCCGTCGTAAAAGAGCATGTTCTCCGTGGCGGCGGAAGTGTCCCCGAAGCCGTAGCCGATGTTGAAGCCAAAGGGCCTCCCGTTGACGAGCGTGTTGCCGGAGCCCCAGTACCATGTGTTATCATATGTCCACACGCCGCGCCCCCAGTCGAGCGTGCCGAAGTCCGTCATCGGGTCAAAGCGGTACTCCCGCCCGTCGAACTGGACAGCCCCCTCAGCGCGCATGCAGTTGATTTTCTGATTGTAGTAAAAGCACTTGTTTTTTCGGAACGGTGTTGCGATGACCATGGTGTCCATGGGCGGCTGGTGCAGGGTGATATCGCAGATGAGGGGCTTGCCCTCAAAGAAGTTCTGAAACGTGCAGGTGATGTGCCGTTTCCCCTCCGAGGGGGAGAATTCCATCTGCAGCCGCTTGTCATGGTAGACAGTATTCCCGCTCGCCGAGGAGTAGGGCAGGCGGTACTTGCCCATGGGGAGGATGTTCAGAATCGTCTCCGTGTGCTCCCACTTCTTTTCAAAGTCCAGGAGGGAGACGGACTGCAGGCCGATGTAGCCGTCGTCGGAGATGGTGAATGCAGCGCCGAACCGGTCATTCATCACCAGATAGTAGTCCCACTCCTTGATGCGCAGATAGCCGGCCTTGATCTTCGTCCGGTCGTACGTGCGTACCAACTGTTTGGACCAGCCGGGCTCGGCGATATTTCCGTTGGCATCCAGCAGGGGGCCGGGGGTTGTAACCTCGTGATTTCTCATCTTTATCGCTCCTTCTGCTCCAATAATTCATACGGCCTGAGAAAAAGCCGATTGGGTCCGTTATTCCTTTTCCTGCGCCGGCTCCATGCGCCCATGGTTGTACAGGCGGCGGTTGTCCAGCGCCCACTGCCGCTGGGTAAAATCACCCTTTGGCACGGCGGAGACGGCGTGCGCGATCTCATAGATCCGCGCGTCAAGCATGTCGAGCTCAGAGAGGATCTCCGCTTCCAGGAAGGCGGGGTACTGTACCGCCCCGTACTCAGGCGTGCCGTGGTGAGAGAGGATCATGTGCTCCAGGAGGAGCGCTGTCTCCCGGTCGGTCCCCAGGCGCTCCGCAGTCTCATGCACAATCCCGGCCCCGCGCGCGATATGGCCCACCAGATTGCCCTCAAGCGTGTATTTTTCCGCAATGCCGGTGGCGTCCGCGTCAAACTCGTAGACCTTCCCGATATCGTGCAGGATTACGCCGCTGTACAGCAGGTCCGCATCCACAAAGGGATACTGTGCGCAGATCATCTGCGCCATGCGCAGGATGGAGAGCGTGTGGTACAGAAGCCCGCCCCGGATCGCGTGGTGGAGCTTAAACGCCGCTGGATAAAACAGCAGCCGTTCCCGGTGCTCACTGAGAATCGTGTTCACCAGATCCCGGAGTCCCGCATCGCGGAAGCCGGCCACGGCCTTTTCAATCTCTTCCAGCATCTGCAAGCCGTCCTCCGGTGCGCAGGGAATAAAGTCCTCCAGCCGCAGGCCGTCCTCGGGGGACACCTTGCGGATCCGGTCCACACGCAGCTGATCTTCCCCGTTAAAGGGCGAGATCGGCCCGCGCACCTTGATGAGATCATTGACGGAGACCGTGCCGTGGATCTCCTCGCGGTAGTCCCACAGCTTGGCGCCGATCTCGCCGCTCCGGTCTGCCAGCACCAGATCCAGAAAAGTAGATCCCTTGGATGTTTTTTTGATATTGACTGATTTTACCAGGCAAAATCCCTCATATACGCCGGCTGATTCTATGTAGCGAAAATTCAAAGTCTTTTCCTCCGGTTCCTCAGGTTCTGTCTCCATTATACCCCAATGGACGCCCGCCATCAAGCAAAAAAGCGCCCCGCTGAATGAAAGAACATTCGTGAGACAAAATAGAGGATGGAAAAAATCACCGAATCATCGGGACAAAGGGGAAACGATCATGCGCGGCACCTGTCAAACGAACCATACTGCTGGCCTCAGATCACAGCTGAAATCGGACCTGAAGGTCATCCGCTCCGCCTATCGTGTGGCGCAGCGGGAGCGGGAGGGGGGCGAGCTATCCCCCCGCACCGAATGGCTGACCGATCACTTCCACCGCCTGGAGCGAGAGGGGAGGGCCGCCCTGTGCGAGCTGGAAAATGTTCCACCGCTCCCGGAGCACAGCGGGAAAATTCGCATTTTTTCCCTGTGCCTCGGCCTGTGCGCGGAGGGCAGGCTGCCCAATCAGGAAACGCTTTGCCGCACACTGGCGGCGGAGCACCTGTCGGTGTGGGAGGTTCAGCTTTTGCCACTGATGCTCCGCGCGGCGCTGATTCACCGTGCGCGTGAGAGCGTGGACGATCCCACCGGCACGGTGGAAAACACGGCCCGGTCCCTCCTCGCGCTTGATGAAATTGACTTTGAATCCGTCACGCAGGAGATCTGCGAGACGCAGCGGATCCTGATGCTTGATCCGGCGGGCATCTATCCCCGCATGGATCCGGATACGCAGGCGCATTACCGCGAGGACGTGGCCCGTCTGGCCGTCAGGCGCGGCGTTGGGGAGACACGGGTCGCGGCCGAGTTGCTGCGGCAGGCGCGCGAGGCCCCGGAGGGCCAAAACCACATTGGCTTTTTCCTGCGGGACAGCGCTGCCCGCGAACGGAAACGGCTGCGGGTGCGGGGAATTCTGTCGCTGGTACTGCCGCCCGTCCTGGCGCTGGGCACGGGGATTTTGTCCGCCGTGCTGTCCGGACGGTGGTATCTGGCCATCCTGCTCCTTCCGCTCCTGTGGGAGATCTTTCTCCATCCCATGCAGGCTATTTTTACCCGCGGCGTGCGCCCCCGTCCACTGCCGCGCATGGCGCTCGACGGCGCCGTGCCGGAATACGCCCGGACGCTGATCGTGGTCTCCGATCTGCTCCCGGAGGCAGCGCGGGCCCCTGCTGCCGCCGCCCATCTGGAAGAGCTCTACCGCGCCAACAGGCAGGGGGCTGTGGAGATCCTGATGCTGGCCGATTATAAGAGCGCGGCGGAGCCCGTATGCCCGGCCGATGAGGCCGATTACAGCGCCATGAGGCAGGAGATTGACCGCCTGAACGACCGCTACTCCGGCGGCTTCCTGCTCGCGGTGCGCGACCGTACCTTCAGTGCGGCACAGGGCTGTTATACGGGCTATGAGCGCAAGCGCGGCGCCATCACCCAGCTTGTTCAGGCCATCTGCGGGGAGGCGGTCCCGGGGCTGCATCTGTCCGGCTGTACCGGCCACCTGCCCCAGGTGAAGTATTTGATCCTTCTGGACGCAGATACCGATCTGCCCTTTAACACCGCGCTGGAGATGGTGCGCTGCGCCGTCCACCCGCTGAACCGGCCGCAGATTGATCCGCGCACACGTGCCGTCCAAAGCGGATACGGAATTCTGGTGCCGGAGGTGGCGACTTCAATCGAATCCGCCCGGACCACGGGTTTTACGCGCGTCATGGCCGGGGCGGGTGGTGTGAGCTCCTATGATGTGGGCAGCAGCAATTTTTATCAGGACCTGTTTGGCCAGAGCATTTTCTCCGGCAAGGGGATTGTGGATGTGCACGCCTTCCATACCGTTATGCAGGACAGGATTGAGGAGGGGACCGTGCTCAGCCACGATGTTTTGGAAGGGGGGTTCCTGTGTGCAGGCTTCCTCAGCGGCATCTATGTGACGGACGCCTTCCCCACGCGGGAGGAGTCCTACCTCAAGCGGATGCACCGCTGGGTCCGGGGGGACTGGCAAAACGTCGTCTTTCTACGCCGCCATCCCTATGGCGCCGGGAGTGATAATCCAGCAGGCGCGCTGACGAAATACCAGCTCTTTGACAATCTCCGCCGCTCGTTCACATCCGCTTGGATCTGGATCGCGTTGCTCGCCGCACCGTTCATCGGCGGGGCGGCGGGGGCTATGCTCGCAGTACTTGCGCTGGTCACGAGTGCCGCTGGGGAACTGTTTGGCTGCGTCAGTGCGCTGCTGTGCGGCGGATTGCGCGCCTTTTCCGGCCGGTTTTACTCCCGGGTGCTGCCGGACGCCGCAGCAGATCTCGCGCGGGCGGGGGTGAAGATGATCTCCGCTGCACGTACGGGATTCATCTGCCTGGATGCGATCGTCCGGGCTTTGTGGCGAACGGCCGTCTCCCGTAAAAAAATGCTTGAGTGGACCACCGCCGCGGACAGTGAAAAAAGTGACTCACCCAAGCTCCGACCGCTGCTGCCCTCTCTGCTGACAGGGTTCTACTTGGCCCTATCACTGGAGTGGCCGCTGATCCTGATCGGTGTGACGCAGTGGGGAGATGTGTGGTTCGACCGGTGGAGTGCCAAGGCGCAGCCCGATGAGCGCTTAGGCGATCCCGTACTGCGGGAGTATGTCACCTCCTGCGCCGCAGCACAGTGGCGGTATTATACGGAATATGTGACGGCGGCGGAAAACTACCTGCCGCCGGACAACGTGCAGGAGACGCCCGCCGCCCGTGTGGCGCACCGGACTTCCCCGACGAATATCGGCCTGATGATGCTGTGCACGCTCGCCGCGCGGGATTTTGGATTCATCGGCAGCGGGGAACTCTTCACCCGGCTGAACAACACGCTCTCCACCGTGGAACGGCTGGAAAAATACAGGGGGCACCTGCTCAACTGGTATGACACCCGGACGCTCCGCCCCATGAAGCCGGTCTATGTCTCCTCGGTGGACAGCGGCAATTTCCTCGGCTGCATCACCGCGCTGCGCGCGGGGCTGGCGGAGTATGCGGCGGAGGAGCCGCGGCTGACGCAGCTGGCTGAGCGGCTGGGGCGCCTGGCCGCGGGGACGGATCTGTATTTTCTGTACCATGAAAAAAAGAATTTGTTCCACATTGGGTACGATGTCGAAAAGCAGGAACTTACTCCCTCCTGCTATGACCTGCTCATGAGCGAAGCGCGCCTGACGAGCTATTATGCCGTGGCCCGGCGGACCGTACCCAAAAAACACTGGGCCGCTCTGGGGCGCACCCTCGCGCGGGACGGTGCCTATGCGGGCCCTGTCTCATGGACGGGGACCATGTTTGAGTACTATATGCCGCATCTGCTCCTGCCCGCCTATGAAAACACGCTCCTCTCCGAGGCGCTCAAATTCTGCCTGCACTGTCATCAGGAGCGTGTGCGCGGCAGGGGGATCCCCTGGGGAATCTCAGAGAGCGGTTTTTACGCCTTTGACCCCGCGCTCAACTATCAGTATGAAGCGCACGGCGTACAGAAGCTGGGGCTCAAGCAGGGGCTGGATGACGATCTGGTCATCTCTCCCTATTCCACCTTTCTCACCCTCCCCTTTGCGCCGAAGGAGGCCTACCGCAACCTGAAGGAGATTGAGGATCTGGAGATGACAGGGCGCTGCGGCTTCTATGAGGCCGCGGATTTTACACCGGGCCGTGTGCAGGGGCAGGACTACGCCGTGGTGCGCAGCTATATGGCGCATCATGTGGGGATGAGCATGCTCGCGTGTGTAAATACCGTCAGGGGGAATATTATGCAAAAGCGCTTTATGGCGGACGGGGACATGGCCGCCGCCAAGAGTATTTTGGAGGAGAAGGCACAGCAGGGAGCCGTGATTTTTGACGATGTCCTGCGCGATCAGCCGCCCAAGAGGCCGGAGCAGCCCGACTCCGGCGCCGTGGACGTCTATCGGATCGACCGGGCGCGTCCGCAGACGGCGCTGCTGTCCAACGGGGAGTGGAACACCGTGGTGACCGATTCGGGCCTGAGCCGTTCCCTGTACCGCGGGGCGGAAATGACCTTTTCAGATGGGGACCTGCTCCGCCGGCCCTGTGGGATTTTCTGCGTCCTGCGGGCACAGGGCGTCCGGTTTCCGATCAATAAGGGGCTCGCCGCGGCGGACGAGGAGGCCGAGTATGAGGCGTGCTTTACGGCGGACCGCGCTGTGCTCAGTGCGGAGAAGAGCGCCGTGCGCGCCCGGATGGAGGTGCTCGTTCACCCGCGCATCCCCGGGGAGATCCGGCGCATCAGCATCAGAAACAGGCGCGGCGCACCGCTGAAGGGGAGTTTGGTGCTCTATCTGGAGCCTGGACTCGCCGCCGCTGCGGATGGACGTGCCCACCCCGCCTTTTCGCGGCTGTTTGTCACCGTGGAGTATGACGCATCCCTGCATGCACTGGTGTACACCCGCCGGCCGCGCGGGGAGGAACCGCCGCTGAGTATGGCTGTAGGCCTTGCGGACGGCGGGCCGCTCTCTTTTGAAACGGACAGGACGGCCTTGCTCCACCGTCCCGCGGGGATTTTTTCCCTGACGGGCGAAGAGCCCGCGTTCGGGAACACGCTTGGTGTCAAGGATGTGTGCGCCGCCATTCGGATCCCCTTTGAGGCGGCTCCCCGGGGATCGTTTCACACGGCGCTCGTGATCACGGCAGCTCAGACGCCGCAGGAGGCCAAGCTCCGGCTGCTGCGGGCGAGGGCGGATGCACTTGGCACGGCTGGCGCGCCTGTCCCCTTTGCGCGGGACAGTCTGGACGGGGTCCTCCTCTCCCAGATGCTGCCGCATCTGCTCTATACGGCACAGGGCGGGCCGGAGTATGACCGGGCCGCGGCGCAGCTCACGGCGGGACAGAGCGCTCTGTGGAGCACCGGAATCTCCGGAGACCTGCCAATTGTGCTCATGAGCCCGGATCCGGAGGACGACCGCCTGTCCGCCTGTCTCCGGCTCTGCAAACGGCTGGCCCTGTGCGGCCTCCCGTTTGATCTGGCCGTGATCGGTGCGGAGGACCGCTTTGACCGGACGGTCGATTTTGTACGCGACTGTGCACGGCGCTGCGGCTGCGCGGAGTTGCTCGGCGCCCGGGGAGGGATCCACCTGCTGTGCCGTGAGCGTACAGATCCCCAGGCGCTGCAGTGCCTGACCGCCGCGGCGCGGTATATTGTGCCGCAAGGGGCGGAGCGAATGCTGCTCCCGCTGCCCGAATTCGTCCCACTGCAGATCAGCCCGGTCCGCCCGTGTGAGATGGCGGCTGAGGAATCGCCCGTAGTACGTGTGGCGGGCGGTGCTTTCCGCGGCGGCGATTTTACCGTGACGGAGCGTCCGCAGATCCCATGGACCCACGTGCTCGCCAACGAGGCATTTGGCACACTTGTGAGCGATGCGGCCCTCGGATATACGTGGGCGGTCAATTCCCGTGAAAATAAACTGACCCCGTGGCTGAACGACCCCTGCTGTGACAACCGCGGCGAGCTCCTCTTGCTGTCCACCGGCGGTACGGTCTATGACCTGCTGGACGGGGCGCGGTGCACCTTTTCGCCGGACGGGGTGTGCTGGAATGCCGAAGCTGGACCGTTTTCCACGCGGGTTTCCGTTACGGTTCCGGCGCGCGGTAGTGTCAAATATATTGACCTGCACATCCACAGCCGCTCAGATCGGGAGGAGACATTCACCTGTGCCTATTATACCGAACCCGTCCTCGGCGTTACCCGTGAAAACGCCCGTTTTATCCGCGCCCGCACGATGGGCGACGGCCTGCTGATGGAAAACCCCTACGGCTGTGCCGTACCCGGATTCCTGTGGCAGGGGATCGAAGGGGGGATCGGCTTTTACTGCTGTGACCGTGTCCGCTTCCTCTCCGGCGGGTGGGACGATCCGCGCCTGCTCCCGCTGACGGACCCGTGTGCGGCCGTGTGCCGGCAGGTGCAGATCCCGGCGGGAGGTACGGCTGAGCTCCACTTTTTCCTCGCTTTTGCACAGCGGGCGGAGGCGCTGCCCGATCTGGTACGCGAGAGCCGGGATCAGCACCGTGAGCCCCTCCCACTCTGCGTTGAGACCCCCGATCCGTTCCTGAATCAGATGATTAATGGCTGGCTGCCACATCAGATCCATGCCTGCCGGATTGATGCGCGCACCGGGTTTTACCAGTGCGGTGGTGCCTGGGGCCTGCGTGATCAGCTTCAGGATGCGGGCTCGCTCGTCCTTCTGGACAGTGCGCCGCTCCGTCGGCAGCTCCTGCGTGCATGCGCGCGCCAGTTCCCGCAAGGGGATGGCCTGCACTGGTGGCATGAGCTCCCGGCCGATGGCGGATCGGTCCGTGGGGTGCGTACCCGGTACAGCGATGACTACGTGTGGATCGCCTATGAGACGGCACGCTACTGCCGGTGTACCGGCGACCTGGATTTCCTGAAAGAGTCCGTCCCCTATCTGGAGGGGGAAGAGCTGCGCGAGGAGGAAAAGGAGCGCTACTTCAGTCCCGCTCAGTCGGCGGAAGAGGGCAGTGTTTATGAGCACGCTGTCCGCGCACTTGAGCGCGCGCTGACCCTGATCGGCCCGCACGGCCTGCCCCTGATCGGGGGCGGCGACTGGAACGACGGATACAACCGCATTGGGGAGAAGGGGCAAGGGGAGAGCGTCTGGCTGGCGCAGTTCCTCGCGCTGACGCTCGATGACTTTGCCCCGCTGTGTACCCACATGGGAGAGGAGTGGCGCTCCCGCCGATTCCGTGAGCAGGCGGATATCCTGCGCGCAAATGTGGAGGCAAACTGTTTTGACGGCGACCGGTATATCCGCGCCCTGTTTGATAGCGGTGAGGCGCTCGGCGCCAGGGGGCGCGGCGCATGTGCGATCGACTCCCTCACACAGTCCTTTGCCGTGCTCTGCGGCCAGCGCGCTCAGGAGCGCCTCTCCCTCGCACTGGACACTGCCGTGCGGGAACTTTCCGATCCGCAGAACCACCTGATCCGCCTGTTCACGCCGCCGTTTGACGGCGACGAGGGGGCGCCAAACCCCGGCTATGTCGCGGCCTATCCCCCCGGAGTGCGCGAAAACGGCGGGCAGTACACGCATGCGGCCGTTTGGCTCTGCATGGCGCTGCTGCGTGCCGGGCGGACAGATGAGGGGTACAGCCTGCTCTGCCAGATCAATCCCGCCGCAATCTGTGCCGATCCGGAGGCGGCCAGACGATACCGGGCGGAGCCGTATGCCCTTGCGGGGGATGTCACCGCTAATCCACGCGCGCCGGGTCAGGCCGGGTGGACCCAGTACACCGGTTCGGCCGGCTGGTTCTATGTGACAGCGGTGGAGGAGCTGCTCGGCCTGCATCTGGAGGACGGCGTGCTCTGCGTTCACCCGCGCCTCCCCTCAGGCTGGGACGGATACACGGCCCATTACCGCTTTGGGAAAAATACGCGCGTACACCTTACAGTCCGCCGCGGGGACAGATCGGAAAACGACCCGATCCGCATCCCGCCGGACGGGGGAGAGCACCGGATCGTGATAACAATTTGTTAATTCGCCGCCAAAATCTGGAAAAGACGGCGCCGGCGTGTTATGATAGTATCAGCGGGCGGGACACCGCCCGCCGCCAAAATCATTGTAACGGAGGGATTTAAAAGGATGGAACATCCCCTTTATCAGCGGGAGCTGGCCGACGGCGTGCGAATCGTCGGCGTGCAGACCTCCCGGTTCAAGACGCTGCGCGTGAGCGTCAGCTTTGCCGTGCAGCTGTGTGCGCAGACTGCGGGCGTCAATGCGCTCGTGATTTCAATGCTCCAGCGTTCGTGCGCCAGATATCCGGACTTTACTGCGCTTAACAAGCGCCTTGCGGAGCTCTACGGCGCCATCGTCTACGCCCGGATCACCAAGCAGGGCGACGCACAGGTGCTCACCCTGTATATCAGCACCGTAGACGACCGCTTTGCCCTGGAGGGGGAAAAGCTCGCCGATGCGTGCGCGGGCCTGCTGTGCGATATGCTGTTTAACCCCGTGACGGAGGGCGGACTTCTGCCGGAACAGGCCGTGGAGATGGAAAAGCGCCTGCTCAAGGAGAAGATCGACAGTGAGCTGAGTGACAAGCGCCAATACGCGCTTGAGCAGTGCGAGGCCGCCATGTGCGCGGGAGAGCCGTTCGGCCTGAGCAAGTACGGAAAAGTCTCCGAGATCGACGCGATTACGCCGCAGATGGCGACGGACGCCATGAAAAAGCTGCTGCGCACGGCACAGGTGCAGATCAACGTGATCGGCTCCGCGGATGCGCAGGCCGTCGGTGAGCGGTTCCGGCGGGCGTTTGAGCAGCTTGGGCGCGATTACCGCCCGCTGCCGACGCCGGTGTTCGGCCAATTTTCCGGCACGGTGCGGGAGCAGGAGGAACGGCTCCCCGTCAATCAGGGCAAGCTGGTGCTCGGCCTGCGCACCGGAATGGAATCGCCGGCGGATCACGTTTACGCAAACGCCGTCATGACCGATATCTTCGGCGGCGGCCCGTACTCGCGCCTGTTCATGAATGTGCGTGAAAAGCTGAGCCTGTGCTACTACTGCTCTGCCCGCCTGACACGGCAGAAGGGTCTGATCTTTGTCTCCAGCGGTGTGGAGAGCGAAAACGCCGGCAAGGCGCGCGCGGAGATCCTCTATCAGCTCCAGGTTATGAAGGACGGCCGGTTTGAGGACAGTGAGTTTGCCGCCTCCGTCAAGGCGCTGTCCGATTCGGCGCGCAGCATGAACGATATGCCGGATTATCTGGACACCTGGTACACCCGCCAAATGACACTGGACGCGGTGGAGACGCCGGAGGATTACGCCCGCCAGATCTCCGCCGTCACCCGAGAGCAGGTGGAGCAGGCGGCACGCGGCGTGATGCTGGACACCGTGTATCTCCTGAAACCCAATGAAGAGGAGGCGCAGTCATGAACAATATCCGTGAGATCAAAAATGAGGCGCTCGGGGAGCGCTACTTTGAAATCGATCATCCCAGCGGGCTGCGCATCTACGTGCTGCCCAAGGAGGGCTATTCCTCCGCCTACGCCGTGTTCGGCACGCGCTATGGCTCTGTGGACACCTGCTTCCGACTGAAGGGGGAGGAGCAGTTCACCGCAGTGCCGGAGGGGATCGCCCACTTTCTGGAGCACAAGCTGTTTGAGAGTGAGGAACTCGACGCCTTTGAGCGCTACGCCAAGACGGGCGCGAGCGCGAATGCCTATACCAGCTTTGACCGGACGTGCTACCTGTTCTCCACCTCCGGGGACTTTGACGCATCCTTTGAAATTCTGCTCGATTTCGTCCAGCACCCGTACTTCACCGCACAGACGGTGCAGAAGGAGCAGGGAATCATCGGGCAGGAGATCCGCATGTATCAGGATGAGCCGGGCTGGCAGCTGGAGTTCAACCTCCTGCGCGCGCTGTACCAGAAGCATCCCGTGCGGATTGATATTGCCGGCACGATTGACTCTATCGCCCAGATCGATGATAAACTGCTCTACGCATGCTATGACCGTTTTTACAATCTGCACAATATGGCGCTCGCCGTGGTGGGCAATGTGACAGTGGACCAGGTGCTCAAAACGGCTGATAAGCTCTTAAATCCGTGTGAAAAGATTGAGATTGAGCGCAAATTCCCGGAGGAGCCTGCACAGGTCGGCCAGAAGCTCGTGGAGCAGAAGCTCTCGGTTGCTGTGCCGATGTTTATGCTCGGTTATAAGCAGGACTGCAAAACCACGGCGCGCCCGCTCGGCGAGCGCATTGCCATGTACACCCTGCTGGAGGCGGCGGCGGGCGAGTCCTCCCAGCTGTACCATGACCTGATGACCCAGGGGCTCATCAGCCCCGGCTTCGGGAGCGAGTACTTTACCGGGCCGGGCTATGCCAGCGTATTCTTCGCCGGCGAGTCCACCAGGCCGCACGAGGCCGCAGAGGTGATCCGCACGGCGCTCACGGCCATCCGGAAGGACGGCGTGGACCCCGACGCGTTTAAACGCGCCAAAAAGCTGCTTTACGGCAGGGAAATTATGGGGTATAATGATGTGGACGGCCTTGCCAACAATTTGATCGACGCGCACCTGTGCGGGGAGCAGATCTTTGACCGGGCCGAGGGGTACCGGAATGTGACGATTGAGCAGGTCAACCGTGCGGCACAGGTGCTGGATGAGGAGTTCAGCGCGCTGTCCGTCATCCTGCCCGCCTGATCCTCCGGGCCGAATCATCTACCTTGGAGGATTGAGACCATGGGAGACTTTACCACTGTTAACTTCCCCGGGCTGGGCTGGAGTCTGGATGTCCCATCCATTGCGGCGCAGTTCACCCTTTTTGGCCACGAGTTCACGATCAAGTGGTACGGCGTCATCATCGCGTTCGGATTTTTCCTGGCCGTGCTGTGGGGCGGCCATCTCGCCTATAAATGGAAGATGAGCATCGACAAGATGCTCGATGTGCTGATCTTCGGCACCATCGGCGGCATCCTCGGTGCGCGCCTCTTCTACGTGATCTTTGAATGGGATTATTTTTCCGCACACCCGGCGGATATCCTGAAAATCTGGGAGGGCGGCCTGGCAATCTACGGCGGAATCATCGGCGGCGTCATTGCGGCCTTCATCGTCTGTAAGTTTGACAAGCTTAATTTCTATAACCTGGCGGATATGGCGGGCATGAGCCTGCTCATCGGCCAGGGCATCGGCCGCTGGGGCAATTTCATGAACCAGGAGGCCTTCGGGTGCAACACCGACTTGCCCTGGGGCATGATCAGCGATAAGACAACCGCCTATCTGCTCAGCCATGAGGCGGAGATTGAGGCGGGGGGCGTGATGGTGGATCCATACGCGCCGGTACATCCCACTTTCTTTTATGAATCGGTCTGGTGCCTGCTGGGCTTCTTTGTCCTGTGGCTGATCTGCGCTAAATTCCGCAAGTTCAGCGGCCAGATCGCCCTGTGCTACGGCATCTGGTACGGCCTGGAGCGCATGGTGGTGGAGGGCCTGCGTACAGACAGCCTCTATATTGGGAACACGAACATCCGCGTCTCCCAGCTGCTCTCCGCAGTACTTGTGGTGGTCTGCATCGGGGTTCTGGTATACATGCTGATCCGGGTCAAAAAGCATCCCCGCCCGATTGAGGGCGTCGATTTCTTCCCCGAAGAGCCCAAAAAGGAGCCGAAAAAGAAGAAAAAGGCTGCGGCCGCGCAGGCTGTTGTAACAGACGCAGCGGAGCAGGAGGCCCCGGCGGATCAGGGAACGGCCCCCGCACCCACGGAGCCGGAAAAACAGGACGGAGGGAATACAGATGGCACAGATCATTGACGGAAAATCCGTGGCCGCACAGGTGCGCGCCGATGTGGCAGCGGAGGTGGCGCAGCTCAGGGAGCGCGGCATCACGCCCGGCTTGGCGGTCATCGTGGTGGGGGACGACCCGGCCTCGCGCATTTATGTCAATAATAAGAAGAAGGCGTGTGCAGAGGTGGGTATCTACTCGGAGGAGCACGCGCTCGCTGCGGACACCACGCTCGATGAGCTGATCGCACTTGTGCGCGCGCTTAACAGCCGGGGTGATATCAGCGGCATCCTCTGCCAGCTCCCTCTGCCGGACGGTCTAGACGAGCGCGCCGTCATTGAAAATATCGCGCCCATTAAGGATGTGGATGCGTTCCATCCCTCCAATGTCGGGCGGATCATGCTGGGGGACTATCACTTCCTGCCCTGCACCCCGGCCGGGATCATGGAGCTGCTGCGCCGTTATGATATTGATGTGGACGGCAAGGAGTGTGTCGTGGTCGGGCGGAGCAACATCGTGGGCAAGCCGATGAGCATGCTCCTGCTCCACAGCAACGGCACTGTGACCACGTGCCATTCCCACACCCAGGACCTCAAATCCATCACCGCCCGGGCGGATGTTTTGGTGGCCGCTATCGGCAAGCCGAAGTTTATCACCGGCGATATGGTCAAGGAGGGCGCCGTGGTGATCGACGTGGGCATGGACCGGGACGAGAATGGAAAGCTCTGCGGGGATGTGGACTTTGCATCCGTGGAGCCAAAGGCGTCATACATCACGCCGGTGCCCGGCGGTGTCGGCCCGATGACGATTGCCATGCTGCTGCAGAACACTGTCACCGCCGCCAAGATCCAGAATATGATCGACTGATCTCCCGCCCGGTGCAGCCGGGCGGATTTCTGTTTAGGGAGGAGCGCGCGATGAATCCCGTTTCAAAAATACTGCTGATTTTTGCGCTGTGTGTACTGGCGGCGGCGCTGATTGCCGCGGCGGTCTATTATGTCCGCTTTTACAGATACAAGCACTTCCGCTGTCCCAAGTGCGGCCATTGCTTTAAGCCGCCGGTGCTGAGAATGATTTTCTCTGTCAACGCGGTGGATGGCAAGATTATCAAATGTCCCCACTGCGGGGAGCGGGAGTACATGGAGCCCGCCTGGGACGACGATGCCAAAGTGTAACAGTGCTGTATGTTTTATAATAGAACGGCCCTGCGCAGCCGGGATTGAGTTCTGCTGCGCGGGGCGTTTCCATATGGACCTTCTATTTTTTCGGTATTCTGATTTTTGTATGTCCGGTGCCAGATTTTACATGTCTCTGGCAGAAAAAATCCTGTAAAATAGGAGTGTAAGGGGATGAGTAGCACATGAGAATTTATCAGAAAGACCGAAAGAATCCGGTCAGGCTCTTTGACGATCCGGCGGAGCTCACCGGGCTCAAGTGCGGGGCGGATTTTACCTTTGATGTGATGCGGGAGGAGTACTTCGTCGTTCAGCTGCTGCTGTGTGAGTGCTCCGGTGATTACGCGGTTTCCGTCTCCGGCATGGAGGGACGGGCCACCGTGTACAATACACAGGGGATCGATAAGTTCGGCCGGCCGTTCACCCGGAAATTCCACGCGGCCGCCGGGCAGATCAATCCGGTGTATATCGGCTTTGATTTTTCCGGCCTGCCGGCCGGGCAATATGAGGCATCGGTGCTGTTTGACGGCGCACAGCGGGAGACGGTTGCCCTGCATTTTCATGTATCCCAGGACGCTGTCCGGAATCACGGATACGAGGACCTGTGGAGGCTCTCCCGCCTCAACTGGCTCAACAGCACCCGGGCGCAGGACCATGCAGTAGTCCCGCCGTTCCTCCCCATCCGGACGGACGGCACGGAGATCGGTTTGCTGGGCCGAACGGTCACCCTCGGCCCGGACCTTCAGCTCCGCCAGGTGGAGAGCTTTTTTGATGAGGGCGTCTGCCTGCGAAATGAGCCGCAGCTCCGGCTGCTGAGGGCGCCGTCGTCTTTCCGGGTGGTGGGGGAGACGTTCACCTTTTCCGCTCCGGCGGTGAAAAATGATGGCGACTGTGCCATGCTCTCCGTAAAGGGGGAGAGCGAGCGGCTCACCGCAGACATCCGGCTGGAGGTCCGCTGCGAGGGGAAGCTCGAATATTTTATTGTGCTCACACCGCGGGAGGACTTTGACGCGCGCACTGTGCTGAATGTCCCGTTTTCCGGGCAGGCGAGCGTTTACAATATGGGGCTGGGCAAGCGCGGCGGCTATTTTAAGGCGGTCGAGGTCCGGTGGGACGGCCTGCGCCATGACTGCCTGTACACCGGCACCGTCAATGCCGGGGCGATGATCCGGCTCAAGGCGGCGGATTACCGCACGCCGCTCGTCAACGTCTACTATAAAAATCTGCCCATCCGGATCCCGGAGGATACGTGGGATAACCATGGCGCGGGAAGAATTGCGTCCACAAGCTCGCCGGAGGGGGCCGATTTTACGGCAGATGCGGGCAATATTCGCTACCGCGGCGGGGAAACATACACATTCCGGTACGAGGTCTTTCTCACCCCGTTCAAGCCGGTGGACTATCAGAAGCATTACGGCATACGGTACTATCAAAGCTATCACGTAGACGACCGCGAATACCGGCATCTGCGGCGGGCGGAAAAGGTAGGCTTGAACTATTTTAATGTCCACCACGGCAATTCCCTGCACCCGTATATCAACTACCCGTTTGTTGAGACGCGGCGGCTGAAAAAATTCATTGATACCGCCGCACAGAAGGGCATCGGCGTAAAGGTATACTATACTGCGCGGGAGATGAGCAACCACACCGCGGAGCTCTTCTGCTACAAGGCGCTTGGGAATGAGATCATTTTCCAGCAGAAGGGGCAGGGGCTCGATACATTTCAGGACCGCGCCTGGCTGCGCAAATACTTTGGAGAAAATATTATCCCCGCCTGGCAGGTCCACTATAAGAGCGGCCCGCATAAGGGGGATGACGACATCGCCTTCATCATTCAGCCGGATTCCCGCCTTGAAAATTATTACATCGAGGGCCTCCAGTGGCTGGTGGGCCGCATGGGGATCAAAGGGATCTATATTGATGATACCTCCCTGGACGATGTGACGCTCCGACGGGCCCGGAAAATTCTCGACCGGACGGGCGGGCTGATCGATATGCACATGTGGAACCACGAGGAGGAACGCGCCGGGGACTGCGCCTGCATGAATATCTATACCAACATCCTCCCGTTTGTGGACAGCCTGTGGATCGGCGAGGGGTTTGACTGCCGCAGGCTCTCCCCGGACTATATCTTCACAGAGGTCAGCGGCCTGATGTACGGCAATATGAGTGAAATGCTCGAGGGCGGCGGCGATCCGTACGCGGGCATGCTCTACGGTATGAACAACCGGTACGGCTGGCATGTTTTTAATGCGGACCGCATTTACAGGGTGTGGGACGATTTTGGCATTCAGGACGCGCGCATGCTCGGCTACTGGCACAGCGAGTGCCCCGTGCACACGGACAGCCCGGATGTCCTCGCCACTGTATATGAAAAAGAGGATGCCCTGCTGGTGGCTGTGTATAATTTTGCCGAACAAAAGAAAAGGTTCCGCTATCAGCTTGATTTCGCCAGGATGCCGTTTGCCGCCTGTACGCTGGAAAAAATTCAGCTCCACTGGCGGGAGCGCCGCAGGATTGCCCGGGCGACGCATCTGGACGGTGAAAACATTCTGCCCCCGCGCAGCGGTGTGATGTTCCTGCTGAAAAAAGCACAGGGGGAAACCGCCCGCCCGATCGCCAACCATAAATTTTGACGTGCATCAGTAACCGCCGCCCCGCCGGGCCATACTAACGGCGAGGTGATTATGATGAAATCAATCTGGTCGGCCGGCACCGAGCTGCCGCGCTTTAAAAAGCTGGACCGGGATATCCGGACAGACGTGCTGGTCATCGGCGGCGGCATCACGGGTATTCTGTGCGCCTGGGCACTCGGGCAGAAGGGGGTCCGCTGTACGGTTGCCGAGGCAAGGCGTATCTGCTCCGGCGTGACCCAAAACACAACGGCGAAAATCACGGTACAGCACGGGCTGATCTATGACAGGTTGATCCGCCGCTTCGGCTCTGAAAAAGCTGCCCTGTACCTGAAGGCCAATCAGAACGCACTTGAAAAATACCGGGAGGCCTGCGCGGGGATCGACTGTTCCTTTGAGGAGAAGGACGCCTTTGTGTATACGCGGGAGCACCCGGATCGGATTGAGCGGGAGGTTCACGCCTATGGGGCGCTGGGCTATCCGGCGGATGCGTCTGGAAAATTATCCCTCCCCTTCCCAACGGCGGGTGCCGTACGGGTGCCGGGGCAGGCGCAGTTTGATCCGCTGCGCTTTCTCAGGGGGATTGCAGGTCCGCTGGAAATCTACGAGGACACGCCTGTACTGGAAATGCTCTCCCCGCATCAGGCGCGTACGCCGGACGGCATAATTACGGCTAAAAAGATTATCGCGGCCACGCATTTCCCCTTTATCAATAAGCACGGGTTCTACTTTCTCAAGCTGTATCAGGCGCGCTCCTATGTGCTGGCGCTGGAAAACGCCGCGGATGTGCAGGGAATGTATATTGATGAGGCACAGGGCGGGTTCTCCTTCCGCAATGCCGGCGGCCTGCTGCTGTTGGGCGGCGGCGGTCATCGGACGGGAAAGGCCGGCGGCGGATGGACCACCCTGCGGCAAGCCGCTGCGCAGTTTTATCCGCAGGCGTCGGAGACCTTTCACTGGGCCGCCCAGGACTGCATGGCACTCGACGGCGTCCCGTATATTGGGCGGTACGCGCCTACCACACCGGATTTTTATGTGGCGACGGGCTTTAACAAATGGGGTATGACCTCGGCCATGGCCGCTGCCCTGATCCTGCGCGATCTGATCTGCGGGGAGGAGAACCCCTGCGCGGCGGTATTTGATCCGTCCCGCAGCATCCTGCACCCGCAGCTGGCTGTGAATGCCTTTGAGACGGCGGTCGATTTCCTGACCCCCACCCTCCGGCGCTGCCCGCACCTGGGCTGCGCACTCAAGTGGAATCCGCAGGAGCACTCGTGGGACTGCCCTTGCCACGGCTCCCGGTTCAGCGAGAACGGGGTGCTGCTTGACAATCCGGCCACAGGGAACATGAAATAAAACCGGTCGGGCAGGGCGCCCAATCCCGGTACTGAATCCGTTTAAAAAGGCGAACCCACAGGGTTCGCCTTTTCTATCCGATAATTTTCAGCAGCTGTGCAAAGCTGTCTGCACGGTAAGTTGCGCCGGCCTGCTTCAATTCCTGCACGCCGCCGTAGCCGAACGTCAGACCGATACTGTCCATCCCGGCGCCGCGGGCGCCCTCAATATCGTGCAGGCGGTCCCCGATCATGACACACGATTCCAGCGGAACCGGTGTGCCCAGCGCCTGCTCCAGGCGAGCGTGCGCCGTCTCGATTACCTCGGCCTTTTTGGTACGTGAGCCATCCAGGCAGCTGCCGCACACGGCGTCAAAACAGTCAGCAATCTTAAAGTGCTCCAAAATCTGCCGCGCAAACACCTCCGGCTTGGAGGTGGCCAGAGCGATTGCCCTGTCCCGCGCTTTCAGTTCTGCCAGCAGTTCGGGCACGCCGGGAAGGAGCGCATTTTCCCAGATACCGCGGTCCGCAAAATACTCCCGGTATTTCCCTACGGCCTCCATGGCCTTTTCCCGGTCAAAGCCGTAAAACTGCATGAACGATTCATGCAGCGGCGGGCCGATAAAGGGGATCAGCTCCTCCAGCTCCGCATGGATGCCATACGAGTCAAGCGCATAGGCGACGGAGTTGGTGATGCCCTCTTTGGGGTCTGTCAGCGTCCCGTCCAGGTCAAAAAAGAGATACCGGTACATAAAATCTCCCCCCGTTCTCCGCGATTGTACCACAGCAGGGGCACAATCACAAGTACCATTAGTGGATTTGGCAAATTGTTTTTTTACAAGAACAACTCCGCCACCGTCTCGCAATGGCACGAGAGGACAGAAAGTACGTCATTTGTCAGGCAGTTTGTCCGACTTGATCCACAGGTATTTCTGTCCTCTTGGTCGTATGTGGGAACATATCATATTATTTTAATCATAAATTCCTTTTCCGAGACAACATTTTTTAAACTTCTTTCCGCTACCACAAGGGCATGGATCATTTCTTCCTACTTTTTTCTTCTTTATATCTGTACTTTTGATACCTGGATACTCATATGGAATACCATGTTTTTCAAAATATATTTTATCGATAAGGCTTGGACCATTAGGTGGGAAAAAAGCCGCACTATCTTTTATATGTTCCTTCAATTGCGAATCCAAAAAATATCCTTCTATAACATCCAGCTCGTCAGAAGATAAAACATTGACGTGATTCTCTATTCGCCAAACAAGATAGTCAATAAAGTCCTGTGCCCCTTTATATAAGTATTTCAAAATTTCAATTATATTTTCAAAATCATGCCAATTACACACCCACGGATACGGCTCATCTACATCTTTCTCTAATATTAACGATGTATTTACTGCCAGACCACCAAATTGATTCAGGGTAAGCACCAGTGGCAATATAGTTTTCCGTGAGATGTTTTGAATTTGAAATTTATTATTTTTATTCTCATACAAAACTACATTGTTTTGCCTTTCAATAAACTTTTTCAGGGTGATTGCCTGTGCATAGGCACCCCCAATCCCACTGTCCGAATGAAAATGATCAGTAATGCGCGTATATGCTTTTTGAGGATTAAAAAATGGCTCTCTAACTTTAGAAGCCTTTACCTCCGCTATCAAAATATAATCATGAAACTCAATTAATAGATCATGTTCTTTCGTTCCCCTCTCTTCACACACATTTGTATGATATATTGCCTGATCTCCAAAAACTCTTTTGAAATAGTCAAGAAATTGATTTTCCACAATTTCAGCTTTAATTTTTTTATATTTATCTGCAAATTTATTCTTCGGATTTTCCAAAACTTCAGTTATATAATTATAAATTGCATTTAATAAAAACTGTGGATGAACGATAAATAAAGTTTCTCCTTCATCAATCCAACAAAGCGGATGCTCCGCAAATGGATTTTTCCCATTATAATATAAAAAATCTCTTGCTTTTCTGTACAGCCCAAAAATAGTTAATAGCTTTTCTCCTTTTTCTTTTCCAAACTTTTCTCGTACCTTTGATGCCTTTATTGAATTTATTCCATCCATTGCATTTTGAAAATTATCCCTTGCCGGGCCTTGAGCGAATGCCATTAATCGCTCAAACTCTTTTTCAACATCAACTGCATAAGGATTAAAAGAATTCAAAAAATCTTTTAGATTGTTAATCGCATATATAGACGAATCCATCGCATCTTGAAATTCATCACATATCAATTGATAAAAGGCAATATAATCCTCAACCCTTAGCCCTGTCAGATTTTCCAATTCTGAATCAAAAGGATTATACAGTATTCTAAGCAAATCAACCGTTTGCTCTACATACCTTAATATCCCTGTATCAAAATAAGATATAAACGCCTCCATAGATACCAAATTTCGCTTTATATCATTAGGATCTGACGTCTTATCAATATCAAGAAAAGTTTTTATATATTCCAAGGTTATTTCTTGTACATCATTTTCTAATTCATTGTATATTCCACTTTCTTCATCTTGCGTAATGTGCCCATTACTTTTATCATCTGTACTCATAAGTAGACCGGCTAAGTAAGTGTATTGCTTCTGTGGCGAAATAAGTTCTGTTTTATTGAATATATCCGATTGTTCAGCAAAGTCTTCTGCCCCATTTGCAAAAGTAATAAAATGAATTCCAATCATCCCTAACAAATCACGTGTACCGATATTTTCCAGTTTATCTTTTAATACTTTTATCTTTTCCTCCATATGTTTTCTCCTTGCCAATAACTACATATCTTATCTTCCTTTTTCAATGGAAACAGCAGTATGCCGGGATCATTTATATTACCTTGCTTCCAGCTTTCTGCTGATTTTCAAATGTACTCCAGATAAAATCAACAAATGTAATGCTACTTCCAACTGCCAGCTTCGCATGGCGTTCTTCCAGTCCTTGAAAAGATGCACTTTTCCCATGTCCGCTACCAAAGGGATTCCTGATCTCTGCCAACTTTGTCGGAATTGCCCTTAAATTTCCTAAAACGGCTTTTATAGCATCTGCCCCCTGATCTGTCTCATGTATATTGGCTGGTAGCAAGCTCAATGCACTCATTACTTTATTGGTAAGCTGAGGTACATCGTCATTTTTACTCCATTCAATACCTAACTCGTCCAAAATCGTTTTACAACAACTCTCTATAAGCTCTTTTGCAAGTCCAATAGCATTTGTTGGATTCGTTGACTGCATAGAAACCATTAACTCTATTTGCTGAGACATATATTCACTTGAAAATTTACCTTTCAAGTTATCGGCCGTTTTAGCAATAGCAGATGAACCGCCTTCCAATCTATCTATAATAGTCTTACACTTTTTATAGATTCTTGCGTATCTTTCATCGTATCTTGAAATGCTACTTCCCCAATACAAATCATCCTCATAATTTTCATTGTACTCATATTCCATATTCTCTTCATAATAGTGAAATAAATCAGAAAGCAACTTAAACCTATTCTCATCGGATGCACTATTCAAGTATGCTATAAGAGACTTTCCTTTTGAAAGACCATACTTCGCACATAACGCTTCTCCTATGCTGTTTGTTGTAAACACATCAAAATCATTAGTTGAGAAGTTTAGAACATATCCGCTTCTATTAAACAGCATCAGAAATGTTCCTTCTTCCTGTTTCGTTATTACGGCTCCTGTCATAATACACTTTCTCTCCTTATTTATTGCTACCTATTTTTATTTTATATCCATCCGGCAACACAAACGCCTGCTCATATCCAACATCCAACGCCTCTGCAATCTTCGCCATTTCCTCGGAGGATACGGTACCACGCTGCAGTTTTTTATTAAAATTCTGTGGAGTCTGTCCAATCCGTCTGCAAAGTTCCGCAAGGCTGATATTCATTCTGTCACACAATTCTCTGATCATATCCGATGTTGTCATTTTCCACCTCCATCAGCATAGTACAATTATAAACCCTATGGTTGATAAGCACAAGCTACCTTCTTCAAAATTAACAGCCTATTAAAAAAGCACCTTGCAGCCATTTCAAAAGCCACAAGGCACCGCATTCATTCTATTATTTACCTCTCCACATCCACCTTTGCCCCAGATTTGAACTCCACCTCAAACCGCTCATC
>DVHG01000015.1 GCA_018712345.1 Candidatus Onthovicinus excrementipullorum
AGAAGATTGGATACTTGGCCGCGCCGCGCGTAAAATCGAGCTTTTCGATATTGTCAAGCGGGAGCGTCGTCACCTCATAGTCCATCACGGTCTGCAAATTCAGGTTCACGGCGCTGATTCCCTTGCGGTCCATCAGATGTTCACCGTAGTTGACACGTCCCATCGCGTCCACCAGAATACCTAACTCCGTCTCCTCGTTTTTCAGGTTCAGGAGCAGACCGTCCTTTTTCATAATTCGTTTGATCAGGCCGTCCGGCTTCATGACGTCAAACGTCTTTTTCAATTCACCGTCCACATACACATAGGCGCGGTCGTGCAGGTCACGCAGCATCATGGAGCACATGCCGTATGCGCCGTGCACCGTGGTCTTATAGTAGATCATACCGAAGTTCTGCCCGTAGTACTCCATGCTCTCCGGCATGGGGGAATAGTGCTGCTCGCCAATTAAATCCATATTCTCAAACAGGCCCGTCTTCTCCGTCAGCTCTACCTTGCCGATGGACTGCAGCTTGGGCTCTGGCGGCAGCTCCCCAAGCGGGAGGCCCCGTTTCTCGTGCATCAGCTTGCGGATAGCGTGGTACTGGGGTGTATAACCGCCGTACTCATTCAGCGGGGCGCAGTAGTCGTAGCTGGTGGTGGTGGGCTGGTAATATTTGGCGTAGTTGGCCCCCGCCGTAAAGCCGAAATTCGTCCCGCCGTGGAACATGTAAAAGTTAAAGCCAGCGCCCTGATCAAAGAAACTCTCGAGCTCGTGCAGGATGGACTGATACCCGCGCGTGTGGTGCTTCTCCCCCCAGTGGTCAAACCAGCCGCACCAGAACTCCATACACATCTTGGGGGCGTTGTCCTGGATTCCGCGCAGGGATTTGAAGGCTGAAGCCGCGCGGCTGCCGAAGTTGAGCGTCTTGTACACGCCGTCAATCCCGCCGCCTGCGAGCATACTCGGGCTGGTACCGTCCGCCGTGAAGAGCAGCACCTCCGCCCCGTTTTTCAGGATGATCTCGTGGATGCGGTTTAAGTACTTCTTATCGTTACCGTAGCTGCCGTACTCATTCTCCACCTGCATGGCGATGATGTTCCCGCCCCGCGTGATCTGCAGCGGTGCAAGGCGCCTGAACAGCTCCGCGTAAAAGTCGGAGACGTGCTGCAAAAACACCGGGTCATTGCAGCGCAGACGCATGTTTTTATCCTTGAGGAGCCACGCCGGCAGGCCGCCGAAGTCCCATTCCGCGCAGATGTACGGGCCCGGACGGATAATCACATACAACCCCAGCTCCTGCGCCGTTTTGATATAGCGCTCAATATCCAGCCGCCCGGTGAAGTCAAACTCTCCCTTCTTTGGCTCGTGCAGGTTCCAACAGACGTATGTCTCCACGGTGTTAAAGCCCGCTGCTTTCAGCTTTTCCAGCCGGTCGCGCCAGTACTCCGGCAGCACACGAAAATAGTGGATTGCACCGGAATAGATCTGAAACGGCTTGCCGTTGAGCATGAAAGCTCCATCTTTGATCTCGAACATATTCATAATTCCTTTCTCCGATTCGATTGATTTACTCAGCGGCAGGCAGCTGGATGCGGATAAACTGTTCACTCTCTGCCCTCCAACTGTCCACGGCGTACACGTCAAAGGTATGTTCCCGCTCCGGATGATTCAGCTTTTTAATTTCCAGATGGACGGTTTTGCGCATCTGATCCAAACCGTTATAGAAATCGCTGAAATAGTACTGCGTCTGATCGCCGTCAATCACGACTTTATAGGAGTGGACAAAGTCGTCGTCCGAGCCGGCGGGGAATTCGAGACAGACGCCGGCATCCGTCCGGGAAGAGGAACCGCCCTCCCCTGAGAGGACCGGCGGCCGGTTCTGCGCCCGACGCGATCCAAAGGAATAGCGGCCGTCATTGACGTAGGGCAGCGGCAGCTCCCAGATGCGGTCCGATTTCTCCTCCCGGCCCATGCCGCCCCCGGCAAAATTGATCCGATGGATGCGGATCGCCTGGGCCTCAAAATCCAGGATATACCCCATGGGCGTCAGCTCCGCGTTCGGCGGGATGGTCCCGTTCTCCTTCCCGGGCTCAAGCTCCGTATAGGAGAGAGACTGCGTGTTGATGACGGTATATTTCCCCTGCCAGATGGACCGCTCATCAAGCAGCGAGTAGTGTACATGCCCACTGAAATTGACCACATTCGGATGGCGCTCAAAGACGTCCCCCAAACCGATATCGCCCCAGTCCTCCGCGCCGTAGCTCGTATTCACGGGCTGATTGTGGGTCATGACGAAGATCGGGCGGTCCGGCGTATCGCGCTCTGCTGCGGCGATCTCCCGCTCCAGCCAGGGGAGCACCTTGCGGTAGCCATCCGTCATGCTGCCGTTGTCCGGAGAGGCGCCGATAAAGTGATACCCGTTAACTACATAGTGCGTCCACGCCGGTACGCCAACGATCCGCTCAAAGTCCCGCCGGTGCGGATTCCAGGTCAGGAAGCTCTTGCTCCAATAGTCATGGTTGCCCATAATGGTCTGGATGATCGGGCGCTGCGAACCGAAAATCTTTTTGATCGTACGCATGTATGTATGGAAAGCAAAGCGGGTACCTAAATCCCCGATATCTCCCGCAAAGAGGATCAGGCCCACGCCGTGATTCTTAAGCACGGTCAGTGCATGCTCCAGATTTTTTACGTAGATGTCCGATTTTTTCAGGTGCCCCGGCGTGGTGGGGAGCTGTGTATCGGAGATTACTCCTACCCGTAGGACATCCCCCGGGACCGTGAATTGCTCAAGCCTGGATGAGATCATTTTACATTTACCCCTTTCTCCTGTCGTCTGCGGCGCGTTCCATGGCGCAGAAAAGGCTGAGTCCGCCATCCTCGGCGAGATCTGCCTTCCCGCACCAGACCATGGTGCCCGCAAAGCCCATGTCGCGGTTATAGGCGCACTTGCTGTAAATCAGGTGACTCCCGTTGAAGTAGTACGTCCTGCCCTTGTGTGAGCCGGTGTTCTGCCCCCTGCGCTGAATCTCAAAGCCGGAATAGTCACGCTGATCCAGCTTCCCGCCGCCGCAGGTGTTCCCGTAAAAGGGAATTCCGAGGAGCAGGCGCTCCTTTGGGAAGCCCTTTTTGAGGAAATAGCACGCGCTGAAATAGTGGCATGTATAAAATTCGGCGTGATTTTTCCGCCGGTTCTTGGGCCAGTCATACGCCATGACATTGACAAAATCCAGACTCTCACGCGCGCGCCTGTTGAGCTGGATGCCCCACGGGCCGAATGCCGCCGACAGGAGAAGTCCCCTGCGGTGCAGTTCCTCCCCCAAGCGGATCAACAGTTCCCCGTGTGCATGCCACGCGTGGGGCAAAAGGGGAAATTCCCAGTCAAAATCAATCCCGTCAAAGCCGTATCGGCCGCATAGGGCGGTGATGTTCTGGATCAGCACATCCAGATTCCGGCGGATCGCATAGACGGAATCCGGGTTCGAGAGCTTGCCGTTTTTCTTTAGCGGATTGAGGACGCAGCACCAAATCCGCACCCTTCGATCTCCGATCATTTCACGCAGCGCCCCCATTTCACGCGTGAGGGTCGGTTCGTCGTAGGACAGGGCCCCGCTGCGCTGGAAGCGGACGTCACCGATGAGCACAATATCCGTAATCTGCCCGATCCGCCGGATCAGAGCCGGATCGCGCAGATGATCGGTAAAATAGGTGCTCCCCTTTTCCAAGGGAAAATAGACCGTTGTTCGAAACGGGCGCTCCCCGTTCGCAATATAAAAGGCCTCTATATTACAGAGCCGGACCGGCTGCCCATGATGGCTTTCCCGAATCTCCAAAATCAATGCCGATACCTTCTCCGGCTCAAAGGCGCAGTACAGGTAACGGTCGATTACATCATTCTCATAAAGTAATGTGCGCTTCCCGGCGTGATCCTCCCCATAGAGCGCAAAGGAGGTGCAGCGGGATCCCTGTTCCCGCAGGGCTACTGTATTGATCAGCCGTTCTTCGTCCAGCTGCAGCCGGATCTCCCCGCCGACGGGGATGGATACACATCCGGCCTCCGGCCGCGTCAGCGCCGGAGCCTTTTCACAAATAAGCGGAATCCGCTCACGTTCATCCCCTGCGCAGCCGGGTGACTGGAGCATGCGGCGCTCCGTCTCCCCGTTCCTTGTCACAGTCATTTTATTCCCTCCGTTATGCCCGTTCGGCAGCGCACGCAGAACAAAAAGCTCCCCTTTCCTGCCGATCGGGCAGCATCGACTTTTCTATTATAGCGGAGAAAATTAAAACTTTCCATACCCGATATGGGAGGACAGCAAATTTTTTCATAAAAACAGCCCCGGATCTCTTTCCGGGGCCGCTGCGCGCTTACATGACGATATGTTCAACTGTGACCGTTGGCCGGTCCTGATCACGTTCTCCCGTATGGATTGTGATCAGCGTACCGCCCATCTCCTCCGCAAAATTCCACGGCGCCGGAGAGGGGCCCGTCTTGAGTCCATAGGTCATCATGATCCCGTCCCGTGTGACGCTTGCGTTATTCTCATGGTCGTGCCCACAGAAGATGTGGGTGGTTGAGCCGAGCTCCACGCACTTGTCAAAGAAGCCGGAATCGACCGGGGAACAGCCTGGCAGATAGGCGCACTTGCCAAAGCCGTATTCCTGCGGGATGGTATAGCTGCCGTCCGCCTCATTGTAAATGCCGACCTCCTCAATCGTCTCGCTCATCTCCGGCAGGGCGAAGTGGGAGAACGTCATGGACGGAACTGTGTGGCCCACAGCCTGCGCGATCCCCTTCACGTTCCACTCATACCATGCGATCTGCTCATAGCCCATGTAGATTTCGCTTGTATAGGGTTCACCGTTCTCATCCAGGTATTCGTAATACCGGCCGTTGTCGAGCATAAACAGCGTGTAGACCGGTGTGCCGTTCTCCGTGATATTCACCGCGTAATTCCCGCACCCGTAGAGGTTGGACGGCCCCTTCTGGAAGAGGGAGTACTCGGACTCCATCAGCTGATCCCCCTGCCAGTTGAGGGTGGTCATGGGGATCTCCGGATCGTGGTTGCCGAACACGGCCGTCCACGGGATCTGGAAGGAATCCATCACCTTGATCCACTCCTTGATCAGGAACCGGGACGTGACGCCGGATACATTGTCGCCCACGGTGGCCATCATATCCGGCCCTGTCTTCTCGACGAGCCGGGCAATCTGGTCATAACACTCCTGATTATCCGCCGGATTCATCCACAGCTGCGTATCGGTCAGCAGGAGAATTTTGAAATCCTCCCCCGGCGCCTTCTCCACCGCCTGGATACTGCTCAAGTCAAAATCCTGCCCCGCGCTCCAGACCTCAATGTGCTTTTCCCCCATAAGCGGGAAGAACAGCACGGCGGCAATGACCAGCACTATCGCAAGAATCGCGGCGATGACGGACACCACAATTTTTACGACTTTTTTCTTTTTCATCATCATTCTCCCTTCTCTGTAGCAATATTTTAAAATCTATTCTTCAAAGCCATCCGACCTGGATACAATAAAATCAAACTGCTGGGGAATTTGGATTTCGGCTGAGGTTTCCCCATACTTCTGCTTGCGGATCGACCGGTAGAGCGTATCCAAAAAGCGATCCCCCTCCCGGAAATCGAACAGGATCAGGCCGCCGTCCTGCGTCAGGATGTGTTCCGCCGTGTCGGCATCCCCTGTTTGCAGGTACGCCATGGACAGATACATCCGCACGCGCGGGTGCGCCTGGATCTCTGCGGACAAATCGTCAAACGCCTCGATCAATTCCGTGTAGCACTCCCCCTTCAGCAACAGGCGGAAGTTGCTCTCTGCGACGGAGTAACAGCCGCTGTTCTGCCGGATGCTCTTGCGTACAAAATAGGCGAACGGCTCGCCGAGCTGGTAGAGAATCGCGGCATACAGGTGGTTGTTCCGATCGTTATTGTCAAGGACAAAGCTCTGCTCGCACAGCGCGCGTGCGCGGATAAAATCCCGCTTGTCATAGGCAGTGAGCGCAAGCTGATAGGGAACCGCCCAGTCGCGGCCATCCTTGAGGGCGGCAGCCAGTGCCTTTTCCATTGCGGCGCCGTATGCAAAGCTCTCCGGCTCCGCACCGAATTCCCCATTCCGGACAAGATCCAGCCACGGACGGACATCCGGCTCCGGGGTAAACTCCAGATGGGACGGGACAGACTGCCCGAGGAGCTGCGCCAGATAGCCGAACCCACTCCCGCTGCAAATCAGCGCCCCGCGCTGGAGGGAGAGCGTTCGTGCCTTTTGGCGGCAGATCTCCTCCAGCTCATCGGAGGAGGCAACCGCATCTACCTGCTGCTGAACGGCACGGACAAAGGTGGCATAGTCCGCCCGGACTGCTTCGGGCGCGATGTGGGCGAGTGTGTAGCACTCGACGAACGACCAGGAGGTCCGGGGCGGCATGGGCAGGCACTCATACTGCGTTTTGCCGATGCCCGCCTGGATCTCGATATACTTACCCGTATCGCCGGTGAGCATGGTCTGCCAGTTGTCCGCCCCTTTGCGATGCCCCCAGGAGAAAAGCTTGCGCCCACGCATCCTCCGGCTGGAAATCTGAAGCAGGCCGTACCCCTCAGCGTCCACGTTGGCGATAAATTTCTCCGCCGCCTCGGGAATATCGTAAAAATAATCAATGGTATCGGGAATGTTCTCCGGGTAGGAGATATCGATCCCGCGGTCAACCGGAACAGAGGACTTTTTAATACCCAGGCCGTCGGAATTGTTATAGGCGGAGTCCGCCGGGACAGCGACGCGGCCCCCGGCGAATTCCGGCGTGGCCATATTGCTCCACCAGTACATGGGGACAACCGTATCGTGCGGATTTTCAATGCGGACGCAGGACATCAGCCGGTCCCGTTCCAGCCAGAAATCCATCTGATAACAGAGCCCGCGCACCCGCTCAAACTCATAAAAGCGCAGGACATCCGCGCCGTCCGCATCCAGAAGGCGGGCCGTGTACATTGGGGCACAGGTGAACGGCGTATGGCCGATCACGCCGCAGTTCCACTCGACGCCGCCGGCAAACCACGCATTGCGGACACTGAGGTTCCGCATCCGAATGGCGTCGTTGACATAGACGATGTTGCGGCCGTGTTTTTTATCGTACAGGCGCCACAGCCGCCCGCCGAGAGAGGGCAGGAACTCAGCACACAGGTATTCGTTCTCCAGAACCGCTACGGGGAGCAACTGCTTTTGCGTATCTGAATACAGGTTCTGCTCCGTGTACGGGTAGGCCGTCTCCCGGCCGCCGAAGCCGATGAACAGGCCCTCGTAGTCGGTGATTGTGGATTTCAGGAGCACGGGTTCCCGCTCATAGGACAGAGCGGGGAGACGGGACTCCTCCCCCATCCGGCTGCACTCAAATTCACGCTGTGTAAAAGTCAGCATTCGTCTACCCTCCCGATCGTATACGTTCCGCGGTCAAAGTCGACGGTGATCGCTGTGCCGTCCGCGTAAACGGCACGCTGGCGGCGGCCGGCATCGTCCAGGAAGCGATGGTACACCATCTCCTGATCGTAGAGGGCGGCCTGAATCCCGGACAGCTTTCGGACGTGGGCAATCTCCCCCTTCAACTGCGCATCGGGCAGTAGATCATCCCGGCTGTCAAACGGCTCAAAGTATGGCATACCGGCATTGAGGACACAGTGGAGCTCCGCGCTGTCCCCGTTGGGAATGCCCCAGCCGCCGACGCCCTTATTGAGCCATGGGATCATGATGCAGTCGTGATACACAAGACTCAGCAGCGGGACGGGGATGCCGACCGCTTCCCCGCGCTCCTGCGGGCGCAGCGTATACGGGCCGTGGTGGACGAGCGCCAGCTTGTCGGCCAGCAGGCCACCCGGTTCCTCCGAGGAGGGAATGATCCCCCGCTCATTGAGTAAATCAAAGCACTCCCCGCGGCGGCAGATGCTCTCCTCCCGCGTGATGCGGTGATCCGGATGGAAGCACTCATCCCTGGCGACGATGGAGAATACATCAAGGTAAGCGCCCTGAATATCCACGCCGTGCTCCGCCAGCGTATCGTACGTATCGCGGACAAATGCCGGCGCCTGCGACGCACACAGCCAAGTGTGCGGGCCGCCCGCCCAATACTCATTGTAGAAGTGCGAGCCGTCGATTCTGGTGACGGCCTTCTGCTCGTCAAACTTTTGGCAGGTGTAGTAAAAATCACGGTACTGGTCGTGAATGGCAAAGACATATCCAAGCTTACGGCACTCCTGGGACAGGGCGCGCATCCCCTCGTACCCGCCGGCCTCAGGGCAGGGCGGCAGCACATAGGGGTGATTGTTGTCATACCCTTTCTCCCCCCATCCATCGGTGTGGATGTAGAGCTCATCAAGCCCCAGTTCCTTGAGATGCCGGTACTGCTCCATCCGCTTGTAGAAGGAGGCGATCAGCTTGTGATTCTGCCCGTTTTTCTCATAGAATCCGGACTTGGGATGCACATTGGAGAAAATGCCGCAGTGCAGAACCGGCGAGCCGATAACCTTCTTAATATTGGGGTTCTTCTTAATCTTATCCCGCATGGTCACAAGACGCCCCTGCTCAATGAGATAGGCCCGGTAATCCTTGGCAAGGGTGTTATAGTCGCAGTTGCTGTGGAAGACAAAGCGGATTTTCCGCTCATAGCCAAGCCTGCCCAGTGAAGAACGCCAATGGACCGAATTCAGGAATGATCCATGTTTGCCAAAGCAGGAGAACATGGAGGCGTCATATGGCGTCTCCACGATGGCACAGAAGCCGTTGCGGCCGCTGACGCGCCCCCAGAACGGAAGGTAGCAGTCACCCGTATTAATCTTACGGATATAGTTGGCAAAGCCGAACGTGGACAGGAAATTCTTCTGATATCCATCCGGCATCAGGAACCCCTGACGCATGGTATCTACGGCATATGTGTGCCCGGCCGGCTTTTTGGCGTTAAACGGACCGGGGAAATACGCACCGACGATGTCCATTCCCTCCTCGTGCTCCGCCTTCAGGGAAAATTCAACGGTGTTTTCCCCGGTGATCTCAGCGGTGCAGACGAGTACAAACGGCAGTTTTTTGCCAAACGCGGTAAATCCGCCATACCGTGCAACAATGCGGTTCCCGGAGCAGGAGACACTCTTCTGCGCCGCCATGCCGAAGGTGCGCAGGGTGCCGATATACTTATCCCCGACTTTCTTGCGGAGAACAACATAGGGCGGCCGACCCTCGTTCACCCAGGAGAAACCCTTATAGCTGATCTCGTATTTTCGGTTATTCGGAGAGAAAGTCACGGAAAGATCTTTACTTGCAATTCTCATGGTAGATACCTCAATCCTCTGCGTGTATTTCCTTGGGGTCCACTGCCTCAACCAGCAGCAATTCGCCCGGCGCAAGTGTCAGGAAGAGCGAGCCGCCCAGATGCTCCCGCCTCTCCAAAAAGCGGTTACCCGACGGCCCTATGCGGTAGATGACAGCGGACATTCCCTGCGGGAAGGGCCAGGGACGGGAATCCCCCTTTGCGCTGTACGCGATCCACTGCGTCTGCGCTGCATCCAGCGGGAGGAAGACATTGTCCCCCTCCTTAAATGTCTCGCCGTTGACGGTAATCCGGCAGTCGCGGTTATGGGAGACAATTCCGTCCGACAGGATGCAGCGTTCATTATTTCCGTGCCCTTCTATCGCGAGCCGCTCATGGCGGCACAGATAGCGGTACGGCACCTGAACGGTGGCAAAATCACGCACAAATCGGACGAGCCAGTCCCCGTCCGGCTTATGGTAATCCTGAAAAATCTCCTCCCCGTGCATGTTGCCATAGAGGTAATTGGCATACCGCTTATCCTTGTACATTCCGCCGCCATACAGCTTGGGGGGAATGGCAACATACTCCTCGCGGCGCATGCGGGTGCACCACCAGCTGACCGGAATCAGGCCGAGTGTGTCCAGCGGCGCTGCGGGGTGATGCTCCCGCGGCAGGCCAAAAATCATATGATTGGGCAGGCTCTCGTCCTCCCGATAGGTGAACTCAGAGGTGATGTCGATCCCCTTCCCGATCACGTACTCAATCATTTTACGCCGGTACTCCTGCATCTCCCGGATGGTGATATCGGGGTGATAGTTGTGGTAGCACTGGAAATTATCCACATGCACCGTCCCGGCCTCCTGTAAGGGGAGCAGCTCCAGCAGCCGATCAAACCGCTCCCGGAACAGGCCGGACTCCCACTCCTCCTTAAAGGAGACCTTATAGCACTTCCGGGCATTATAGCGCTCGATCGGGTCGGGCTGACCGTTCCTTTTCCGGATCAGCGCCCCTGCCTTTACATAGCGGTCAAAGGACGGGGCGTTATCGTAGGCGTCGTTAAAATTGATATGGACGCTGACGACGGTGTGGTACCTTTTTGCCTCGCGCATCAGCCAGAGCATACTCTCATGCGCCGTCTGATCCTGCGGACGCTTGAGCGCCGCATTGACCTCAAAAAAGTCGGGGTACTTATCATCGTGGCCGAGGTACTGCCAGCCGACCAGATAGATGATCTTGGTGATCCCCTGCGTGACGGCGTCTATTGTTCGGATCATATCCAGCGCGTCCTCAAAGGTGTTGATCACATGGCTGCTCTGCCCGTTCTTCTCCGGATAGGCCATGGGCATTTTCATAACCATGCATTCTGTATAGTCATAGTGAAACGGATACTGTTCCATGTGTATACTCCTAAACCATTCATTTCAGAATCAGAGCACAATCTGCTTCAGGCAGACCGGGCGCACACTTTCAAGCGTCAGATCTTCAAAGCCAGGCTTCATCTCAATCTCGCTGTACACGTGGCCGATGCCGTGCGCCGTGGGGGCGGATGTCTTAATCAGGATCTCACCGCCGCTGCGTTCGAGCAGGTCCCGGAAATGGCGGATATGGAGGTGATAGACGCCATCCGTGTTGAAATAATCGTCCACCAGCACGCCGCCGCAGAACACCTGAAGGTTCAATCCCCTGAACCTGAGATCCAGCACCACATCGTCAAATTCGCGCAGCTGCTCCATCTGAAGATTCATGCGATAATAGCCGCGATCCCCGTGGGAATAGAGGTAATAATCGTACGGCAGGCGGACCTTTCCGATGCGTTCCAGACGGACACAGTCCTCCGGCTCCTGGAAGGAGCAGGTGTGCACCTGTCCGTTGACAGTCACAGTTTGCCCCCGGCCAAGCAGCGCATAAACAGCATCCTCCTCCGTCCACATCGTCCCGTCACAGAATACAGGTGCCCCGTTGACGAGGTGGAATCGCAGCGCGCGCTCCTGATCCATAAAATGGAGGCACACGCCACTGCCGGCGTCAAAGGTGTCCTCCGCACACAGTGAGGCCTCCCCTTTTACTGAGACAATCACCGGCTGGCGCTCCATGCGCATAAAGTACAGATCCGTCCGATCGCCGCGGTCCACGCGCGCAACAGGCTGAGCCGTCACATAGTCAAAGGTAACGCCGCGGACCTGAAAGCGGAAGGGAATAAATGTCATCTCCCCGGCCGCGATCTTCAGCTCCGGGAGTACAACAGGCGAATCGCCGCCGTCCAGCTCTGCACAGAAGTCGAGTGGCACGGACTTCTCCCCCCGCTCATAATTCCCGATGAAGAGATAGCCGTCCGTATTCTCGCCGCAGCGGACGGAGCTATAGGGCAATCCGGCTTCCCCGGAGAAAAAGGTCTGTTTCCGTGCGATATCCGCGTCCCAGGTGTTGATAAACAGGTGCATCAGGCGCAGGCGGTCACCGTGCGCCCGGCAGACACCGTCCTTTGAGAGCGGCGCCTGAAAGTCATAATCCACGATGGGGTAGTTGTTTGGGTAAAACGTACGCCGGCTCTCCTGCAGGAGCTCCCCGCGCGGATTACGCCCACCGTGGAACATGTAATAACCCATCAGATTCATACCGGAGGCAAACTTGGCAAATGCAACGCCATAGCCGTCCCGGTCACTGATGATCGGGCGGCGGTGCTGCGTAACCTGATTGCCGGTACCAACCTCACAGCCCGTATAGGGGAAGTCATCAAAGGTGGCCTTTTCCCGCTTTCCCTTGATCAAGTCCTCTCCGATTTCCACCTCCGTGCGGCCCCTGCAGATCGCAAAACGGCCTGTGGGCTCCAGCGGCCTCTTATGCTGCGTCCAGGGCGCCTCGGGATACCCCCCCATCATCTGCAAGAAGCTCTTGTCCGGCGTGTTGGTGGGCCAGGAGGTCATGGTGAAGTACGGCACCTTAAAGCCCACGCGCTCTGCGATGCGGCGGAGTGTGTGGATATGGTCGATGGTGCCGGTATATTCGTTCTCCAGCTGGATGCCGAGAATCGTCTCCCCGTCACAGAACTCGGCCACCTGCTCATACAGGGCGCGCCAGTAGCGCTCCACATATTGGAGATATTTCGGCGTATCCTTCCGCTTACCGCGGACAGGCATCAGCCAGTCCGGAAATCCGCCAAAGCGCGCCTCGCCGTGACACCACGGACCGATCCGCAGGAACACGCCCATGCCGGCCTCGCGGCACACGCGCAGGAACGCGGCGATATCGCGGTTCCCGTCCCAGCGGAAATGGCCTTTCTTCTGCTCATGATGGTTCCAGAATACGTAGTTGGCCACGGTGGTCAGGCCGCATTCCTTCATCTTCAGCAGCTCGCGCTTCCAGTCCTGCCGCTCACAGCGGGAGAAGTGGATCTCCCCGCAGATAGGCAGGATCGGTTTGCCACCGCGCGTCAGATATCGGGATGTCGCGGAATACTCCGTGTCCATATTGCTAAATGAAAAGCCGCCGTCCGTATCCGCAGGGGTATAACGAATTTCAAAAGTTCTGTTCATCATGCGTTCTCCTTGAATCCATCATAATTGACGCCGTAATACTTTTCATCCACCGGCATATTGCAGGCCATCCAGATGGTGCGATGCTCCAGAATCTGCAGGCCGTGACCGGTCTCACTTCCGCCATGGTCCGCCGCCACAATCACCAACCACTTCTCATTATATTGCTGTTCACGGTTCTCGATCTCATTGAGCAGATCGTTCAGGTACAGGTCTGCATTGCGTACGGAATTGACATAGTTCGGATTTCCATTGGTAAATCCGGTATTGTGGCCGTTTGTATCCGGGCGGTGGAAGATTCCCGCAACGATCGTGTCACCCGCGCCCATCCGTCCAAGGAGGTAGTCGCGCATGGCGATATCATATGTACACTGCTCGGAGATCGTTCCCTCCTCCATGGCAACCGCATTGTAATAGTCAAGCGGCGCGTTGAGATCCTCCTCTTTTTCCCGACCCTCGTTTTTGAGCATATCGGCCGTATTGGATGCGTGCGGGCGGTCGATATCACGGTACGTGATCGGCAGTTCCGGGTGGTCCAAGATATAGCCCACCTCGTTTTCCAGCGTGATATCAAACAGCTCGCCCCAGTCAAAGGCGAGGCCGGTCGCCACGCCGAGCTTGGCATACTTCATCATGATCGTATCTGCATCTGCGTTTTTAACATCACTGTTGCCTTTCACACCGTGCAGGGTATTCCAGCCGCCGGTCAGCTCGCTCATCCAGCCGGGACAGGTCGAGGTCTCCTGCTCGCTGTCAGTGCCCTTTTCTCCGCCTGCGTAGGCCATATACAGGCCCCCTGACTCTTTCAACCGGTGCAGGCCACTGTAATCGGCCGCTTCATAGTTGTAGCCGTTCGTGTCAAAATTATTTTCATCATAGAATAAATTCGTCATCGCGTCTGCGCGCGTGCCGTCCCAGCCGAGGAACAGCACCTTGCGGATCTTCCCCTCGCTGTCGACGATCTGTCCGTTCTGGATCGTCCCCTCGGAAAGGAACTCATCCATGATGTGATAGTACTGGTACTGCGGGATGGCCTGCGCCCCCGTGTTATCCCAGAAAGAGTACTGGGACACCTTGTTAAAATATTCATCATCCGTCTTGGTACAGCCGGACAGCGCAAAGCCCGTAAGCACTGTTGCAGCCAGCACACCGGCCGCGATTCGCGTATGTTTCATCATAGACTCCCCCAAAATCATTATTTAATAATCTTCTTTCTTGGCAAACGCCCTTCCACTGCAACAAGAAGTAACAGAGCTGTCACAGCCGCAAAAATCACAATAAACAACTCAGGCTGCGTGATATACAGCGTGCGGTTGCCGGAGTAGACAACCTCCAGCCCGGCAAAGTGGCGCAGGCAGTAGCCGGCGGCCGCACCGAGCACGCTGCCAAGGAGGGCAATCGCCAAACCGCCCCTTGCCGCCCAGACGAGCGCGAGCGCTGCTGCCATGACGAAAACGGCCGTAGCGAGGACGAGGAACTTCTGCTCCACGAATATCGCCAGCAGAGCCAGCACAGCCGCTCCGGCGAGACAGATCACGCCGGAAAGATGCCTCCGGCTGTGGAACAGGACGAGTGACATCACGAACGCGCAGACGACGGCCGCCATGACTGCGGATTCACTGCCGCGCAAATACTGCATGTAATAGTTGGGCACACAGACAGCCGACAGCGTGAAGACAAAGCCCGCCAGCAGCCAGCTGATCATCCGGCACACTTTGCATGGCGTGCCATCGTTCCATTTGGCAAATTTAAAACCGCCGGTGATCTCCCTGTCCGCCTGACCGCACAGGATACCCAGTACGGCAATTACGGCGGCAATCATCAGATATACCGGGACATACAGCTGGTCGGCGAGCGCCGCGATGGCCGCCAGTCCCACCAAACCTGCTGCGGGCATCAGCCGGGGCAGGTCCGCCCGCTCCAGCGATACAGTCAGGATATACCCGGCCGGAATACCGCTCGCCCCCACGACAATAGACAGTGCGCGGGAAACGCTCATGGTCACATGGCTGATGCGCATCTCCGGGTCCAGGGACTGCATCAGATCCACATCAAACAGGGCGATAAATCCCAGGAAGATGAACAGCGACGTCACCAGCACCGGGACGAGCACCGCCGCCTTGCGATTGAAGATCCGTGCCAGTACCGCACCGATCAGCGCCGTCAGGGCAAAGAGTAGAATGGTAAACTCGTTGCGAAAGAATTTCAGTCCTGCGATGGTGATGAGGGGTTGTTCCGGCGTGACAGTCTCCAGACAGAAGGCGTCAAAAGTCAGCAGGAGCAGCAGGATATACCCTGCTGCCGCGGCAAACGCCATCGTGAAAAAGTTCCGATTGATCCACTGTTTCATCGTTTACGCCTCCCCGCCGTACAGTTCCAGCGCGTCAAAGGCGGCACGCCAGAGGGATTGCTCCGATTCATACGGGACATCACAGGTAAAATGCCACACCATGATTCCGCCGTAGCCGCTCAGGAGTGCGTACGCGGTCTTATCGCGGACCATGGCCGGCGAATTGAAGTAGACCTCCGTGGGGCTCCCGTCGCTGTAGCTGTTCACGGTATAGAAATTATTAAAATAGTCCTGATGCTCAAGTGCATTATAGATGTACTGCTCCATCAGCGCCTCGGTCTGGGTGCCGTAAAACGGGATGCCGAGGTTAATCTGATCGCGGGAGAATCCCACGCTTTCCAGATAGATGGCGGGCTGGACTGCACATCCCCAGAAGCTGCTGTGCTGGCCGTCCTGATCCATGATGTCATACGCCATACAGTTGACGATATCAATCGCGTCGATCGCCTGCTGCGTGCAGTGAATATCCCGTGTACCGAACGCGCAGGAGAGGATCGCGCGCTCCCCGGCATTGGATTCGGCGATCATCCGCCGCTTGACCTCCACCAGAAATTCATTAAAAATGCGAAAATCCTCATCGCTCTGCGGGAATTCGTAGTCAATATCAAGCCCGTCAAAGCCGAAGCGATTGAGATTTTTAATAATACTGGCGATAAACGCGTCGCGGTTCGTGTCCATGGCGCTGTTGACGTGCGCGGGGTCGTTCATGCCCAGCACCATGCTGATCTTCGCCCCCGGCGCAGTAGTGCGCAGGCAGTCCATGACGAGCGCGAGGGCACTCTCCCGCATGCCCTGATCATCCTCTGCCGCTCCCAGATAGAGGTTCCCGTCCGTATCAAAGCCATAGCCGCAGTAGAAGAACAGGTGGGTCATCCCGTCCAGACGGTAGTTGGCCATATCTGCCAGAATCTGCCGCCGCCGCTGTTCCTGCGTTAGTTCCGGGTCGGCGGCGATATCCATCCAACTGCCGGAAATATAGCCGGCCATCATGAAGCCCTCCCGCTCCCGCGTGGGCTCATTGTAGACTTCCAGCTCCTTCAGACCGACGGTTCCATCCGCCTGCTCAACGGTCAGGCGCAGATACCGGGCGGTGACATCCCCGACCACGCAGAGCCGGTGATACTCGATCTTATCGCCGGAATAGACCGGCGTGTAGGTCTCGCCGTCCGACGAGGCGGAGAGGGTGAAGGACTGCACATTGAGCCCCTGCTCCTTAATAATGACGGTGTTAAAGGACGTCTCCCCGCCGAAGTCGAGCGTGACCGCATTGCCGAATGCGGCGGAAGTCCGGTAGACCGAGCTGTTGTCCCCGTCCGTCAGATTCTGGTCCCCGAACCCGTCCGCGTCGACCGATGCCGACAGCGCGAGATTTTCGGATGCCATGTAGGAGCTGTCCCCGGACATCCGGCTGCTGTCCGCAGTCCGTGCACATACAGACCCCAGTACAATTGCGGCAATCAGTGCAATTGCGGTGATAATAACCGAGGGTTTAAAGATCCATGCTGCCTTTTTCAAAATCCTCTCACTCCTTTATTCGCGGCATAACCCATGCCATTGTCATTGTCACAGCAAATGGCGATCAATCAGCTGGACGGATGAACGGCGTGCCCCCTCCTGCTCCAGAATGATGATCTCATTCTGCTCCTTCAGGAAGGGCGCGGGCAGATACAGCGTGCGCTGCGGGCCGCGGTTCCAATAGCGGCCGATGTGAATTCCGTTGACAAAGGCACATCCCTTACTGAAGCCGCGCATATCCACAAAGCAGTCTGCATCTGTACGCGCGGAAAACGTCCCCTTTAAGAATCCGGGTGTGCCGCCGAGCGTTCCGGGCGCAAAGGAAATCCGGTCCAGATTGTCCATGGGCAGGGTATAGATCTCCCACCCGAATACGACCTGCATGCCGTGCCGCACGCGCGCGATCCCCTTCCGGTCAACCAGATGGGGGCCATAGTTGACACGGCCCATCCCCTCGACCAGAATCTCGATCACGCACTCCCCGTTAAAGGCGGGGATCCTGCAGGTAAAACCGTCATTGTTCTTCATACGCCCGTTTTTAGTGCGGTCATACCGGCAGACAAGCTCGCCGTTGACGCGCAGGTAGGCGATATCATGCACCCCCTCCACAAAAAGTGTCTGGGCGGAATAATTGCCCTTGAGCACCTTGCGGTAGAGGATGTAGCCAAAGTTTTGCCCATAGTGTTCCATGCTCTCCGGGTGAGCGGAAAAATGGCGCTCCCCAATCTGATAGCATGTCTCCCACAGCGGAGCGCACGCGGTCAGCTGTACCGCACCGATATTTTGCAGCCTGGGGCGCGGCGGGAGCTCCTCATTCATCGGGAGCCCCCGCGCGGTGCGGAGGATCCGGCGCACTTTATGGTAGGCGGGTGTATAGTCGCCGTACTCGTTGAGCAGCGCGGCGTCATCATAGCTGGTGACGGTAGGCATGTATTTATTGCCGTAATTTGCCCCCGCCCAGAAGTTAAAGTTCGTCCCGCCGTGGAACATGTAGATATTCAGGTTGGCTCCGGTGTCCACAAGGCTCTGAATTTCCCGGGCGACCTGGCTGGGATTGCGCCGGTGATGGCGCTCCCCCCAGTGGTCAAACCAGCCGCACCAGAACTCCATGCACGTCCTGGGCAGGTCCTCCTGAAAGCCCTTCAGGCTGTTAAAGGCCGTGCTGGCGTGGGAGCCGAAATTGAGCGTCTTATAGACATCCGGCAGTGTGCCGCCGGAGAGCATGTCACGGTTGTTCCCGTCGGAGGTAAAGAATGGAACCTGTGCGCCACAGCGTACCATAATCTCCCGCAGGTGATTCAGGTATTCCTTATCATCGCCGTAGGAGCCGTACTCGTTTTCGATCTGGAGGGCGATCAGGTTCCCGCCCTGCGTATCCTGAAGCGGCGCGATCTCCTGAAACACGCGCTTAAAATATGCCTCCACCTTTTGCATGTAGACGGGCTCATCACAGCGCAGGCGGATGCTGTGATCGCGCAGCAGCCAGGCGGGGAAGCCGCCGAAATCCCACTCCCCGCACGTGTAGGGGCCGGGGCGGATAATGATGTACAGCCCGTATTCCGCAGCCATGCGGCAGTACGCCGCGATGTCGAGGTTCCCCTCAAAGCAGAACTGCCCCTCCTGCGGCTCATGCAGGTTCCAGCACATGACCGTCTCCACACAGTTGAAACCGGCCGCGCGCATCTTGGCAAAGCGGTCGCCCCAATAGGCGCGTGGAACACGGAAATAGTGCATCGCCCCGGAGAAAAGGCGGAACGGCTTACCGTCAATATAGAATCCATCTTTTCTGATTTCCATCATGCACCTCTTACAGCTGTTCCGCCAGGGAGCGGATGTACCGGCAGAACTCCTTGTTCCGCCGGTCGATATCCTGCTCCCAAATCAGCATATCCGGAAGGGATACGGCAAAATAATCAATTACGGCTTTTTTGCCCTCATGGTTGCGGCAGTAGCGCTCAAAGCTCTCCTTAATCTTTTGCACGCGCTCCTCCTCGCCCAGCTTGCGCAGTGCCAGCGCCTGATAGAACACATAGTCCACGGGGTTGTCATTGTAATACATATCGTCCGCCACGGTATCGTCCCCGCGGGCGGCCAGCTGATAGTATTCCTGCGCCTGTGGAGCCCCGGACTGCTCGGCGAGCACGCCCATCCGGTAGTAAATATCGTTGCTGGTATCGAGGATCAGCTTGCCCTCGCCCAGATTTTCCGGGAAAGTGAGCGCATCCCGGTACTTCTGCATAGCCTCTTCCGTTTTCCCCGCTGCGGCCAATGCGTCCGCACGGGCAAATTTGATCTCTTTATAAAGGCGGGTGACCTTCCCCTCTCCGCCCTCCCAGGGGTGGAACTTGCGGGAGAGAATCATCTCTTCCGCGCGCACGGCATCGCCGCTTACCAATACCAGACGAATATACTCCGCATAGAGGTCGTCGCGCTCCTGAACAACCGGCAGATACTGCTCCAGCAGCTCCAGCAGGAAGCTGTCGCCCTTTCCGGTGAGCTGATAGAGCTGGGTCAGCTCCAGCAGCACCCGGCCGTCCGTGCGGTCCAGCGACCAGGCCCGCTCCATATGCGATACGGCCTGCTCCGGATCATGTGCCTTGTTATAATAGTACAGGGACAGATTGCGGTGCACGGTGGGTATACGGGGATCCATGCGCTCCGCCGCCAGCCAGTGATCGCGCGCCAGATCGTACTGCCGCTTATCGTAATACAGGTTGCCCAGGTAGTAATGCGCCAGCGCGTTCTCCCCGATATCATTAATCCTGTTAAGCACAATGATATCCATCAGACCGTTTGGGAAGTAGATTACGCCGGAGGCGGCAATTGCCTTTGCAATCTCCGCACTGAAAGATTTATGGCTGCTGTACCGCGCATAGGCAATGTAAAACAGGACCATGGGGTTCCGGCCGTTGGCCTGCGTCCAGGCACAGAGAATATCCTCCGCACGGTCGAATTCCCCAAGCAGCAGGTAGAAGGAGGCCGCCTGTGTGATCTCCGTCACATTGACGCCTGCCAAAAAGTCCTCCACGCCGATCTCAAAGCGTGAGACAAGGTCAAGCGGGTCCTGCTCCATGACGGTTTGGAGATGCTCCCGCATCTCCCCCAGCAGGCCCATTCGCTTGAGGGCCATACATTTCACCAGACGGCTGCGCACATCGTGCCCGCCGCAGGCGACGCCCTCATCCGCCAGGCGGTATGCCTCCTCAAAGCGGCCGCGCGTATATTCGATCGCCGCCAGATAGTAATACGCGGCGCCCTTGTGCTCGTTGCTCCACAGGCACTTGTAAAACAGGTCATAGGCGCGTCCCTGTTCCCCCGTGAAGAGCTCCGCCACAGCGAGGTAGAAGAACGGATCCGTGGTGGGCGGATTGGGATTTTTGATGGTCGCCTTTTCAATGGCACGGCGCAAGTATGGCTTGCACGCCTCAAAGCGGCCCTGACGCAGGAGCAGGAGACCATAGGCTGTATTGAGCCGGAGATCCGTTGGATCTCTCCTGAGCCCCTCCCGGTAGTAATCCTCCGGCAGACGCGTCGCATGGCGGTACTGCTCAATATGCAGGCCAAAGAGATAAAGCTCCTCCGTCGTTGCGCACTCGGCCGGGGGCGGGCACGCCGTAGCCGGCTCCGGAATCTCAAATTTCTCCACCATGGCGGGGGAAAAGCGCAGCTGCTGACCGTCATAGGTGATGCAAATTTCCGCATCCTCCCCGACATCTTTCCACTTGAGCACCTCACCGGGTGCAAAGCCCACCGTTCTGGCGTATGTATTGCGGCCGGACTTCACCGAGACGGAAACCCCACGGTGTTCCCGAGCCGCATAGAGACAGAACTCGCCGTTTTCCGTGCCAAAGCAGAAATCCCGGTTGGCATTGCTGATCCGGCCGACCTCACGGTAGGGCATGAAATACTGAGTGAAGCTCTTTTCCTCATGCGGCTGGATAAAGGTGAAATCCGGCTGATTGTCCGTAAAACAGCCGGTCATCAGCTCAACATAGGGGCCGTCCTCATCCGTCAGGTTGCGGTCCCACGCCCTGCCAAAGTCGCCGCACCCCCAGGTCCACTGTTTTTTACCGGGGGAGATGTGATGATCCGCCACATGGAGCAGGCCGGCGCGTTTACCGTAATCATACCCCCCGATAAAGTCAAAGTTCGATTTGTAGGCCATAAAGGAGGTTGGCACCGGGATGTTTTTATACCGGGAGATATCCACCCCCTGGGAGTAATCCATCTTGTAGTAGGTTCCCTTAGCGATCGGGAACTCACTCACCGCGCGTTTGCCGTGATCCATTACAGCCGTGACATCGGGCGGCATGATGGTGGCGGTATCATCATTGACCGCATAGGCGGGATTGGCCCACCACAGGAAGGTCTGCGGCAGCGTACCATAGTTGAATACACGGGTGTGAATTTCCATGTACACGGCGTCCGGATAGAGCCTGATCTCCGTGAGCACCTTGAGCCCGAACATATGCTCTGTCTCCCCCACGGTGACGGAGGCGCTGCCATCCGGATAATGGCGGATTTGATGGCGTACCGGCATGTAGGTGGAGGGCCGGTGATGCTGCGGCCAGTTGAATTCAATCCCGCCGCTGATCCACGGGCCGAGCAGGCCGACAAGCGCCGGCTTGATCACCCGGTTGCGGTAGACAAAATCATAACCGTTGGATTTATCACGTGCCGAATAGATGCGCCCGCCGAGTTCCGGGAGTACAACTACCTCAATATAGTCGTTTTCAAGCACGACGGCGTCATACTCCCGGTCCGTCTTGACATCTTCGATCTTTTCAATCACGGGGTTGGGGTACACCTTACCGGAGCTGCCCTGATAGACCCGCTTTTCAAAAAACATCGGGTTCTTTTCTTCCTTACCGACCCCGTAGGTGGGGATCACCATCTTTTTCTCTATGACCTTTGCTGCTTTCATCGTTAAACCTCATCCTTAAAAATAGATCAATTCCTCTGTCACCTGATTGTTCGGGTGAACCGTCAGGAGTGTGCCGCCCGTCATGCCGAATTTGAAGTTACAGTTAAAGGAACTCTTCATTGCATGGCAGAGCTTGATTCCATCTCTTTGGGCGATAAAATTATTGGTATGAATGTGGCCTGCAAAAACGTGTGTACCATTGTGCTGCTTCATCGCATCAAACAGGCCGCCGTCCGCCTTGAGCTCTCCGGCCACCGCATAGCCATCGCCCTGCTCAAAATCAGTCAGTCCGTTGTACTCGGGCAGCGGGTGATGGAAGAATGCCATGTTCTGCGGATAATCGCCCTCGGCAGCCTTTACGCCCTCCATATTCCAATTGTACCACGCGACCTGCTGTGAATTGATGCCCTCGGTCTGCGCCTCATACTCCAGACTACTGCCGCTGTCCATCATGAAGAGCATCTGCTCCGTCTTCCCGTCACGGGTCAGGCGAATCGCGTAATTTCCGGCGCCGTGCAGGTTCTCCGGACCATACTGGAACATGCCGTATTCGCTCGTATTCAGGATGTCGACCAGCTTCGCCTTATCGGCACGGCCCTCGTCATCGTGGTTACCGAATACACACGCCCACGGCGTCTGATAGCTGTCCATCTGTTTGACAAAGCGCTCGTATTCGATATCATTCCGGTCGGTGAGAGTCGTATCACCGAGAACCAAAATCAAATCCGGCCGAACCTCTTCAACCATATTGTCGAGCGCAATCTTGCCAGCCCAGTCAAGCACGTAATTCACACCCAGGCAGGCCGCAAAAGTCGCTTGATTTTTCAGGTGAATATCTGTGATCACAAGGACTTTGTAGTCTTCATCGCCCATATCAAGTGACTGGAGCCTGGAAATGTCAAATGTCTGATCCGCACTCCACGCCGGATCACCGGTCGCGGTACCGTGCTGTTCCTGCTTGCCAAGGTAGGAAAAATAGATGTTAAATGCACCGATGACAGCTGCCAGCACGATGGCGATTGCCACAATGATTGCGATAACCTTTTTTGCCTTGCTGCTGATTTTTTTAGCCATGATCGCTTCCTCTTTTCCCTCACAGTTCCGATAGATCGCAGTTCGTTTTTTTAGAAATAGATCAATTCCTGCTTCACCTGATTGTCCGGGCTGATGGTCAGGAGTGTGCCGCCCGTCATGCCAAATTTGAAATAGCAGTTGTAAGAGCTCTTCAGCGCGTAGCTGACTTTGATTCCGTCCACCTCTGCGGTGAAGTCGTTATTGTGGTCGTGCGCGGCGAACATCTGCGTGCCGTTGTGCGTTTTCATCGCCTCAAACAGGCCGCCGTCTGTATTACTCGCTGCGGTCCCCTCGGCCCGCTCGCCCATGATAAAGCCGTCCTCCAGCTCACTGTAAAGCGGCAGCGGGATATGGAAGAACGCCATGTTCTGCGGATAGTCGCCCTCGGCGGCCTTTACGCCCTCCATGTTCCAATTGTACCATGCAACCTGCTGCTCATTGATACCGTCCGTCTTGGCCTCAAACTCCAGGCTGCTGCCGCTGTCCATCATAAAGAGCATCTGCTCCGTCTTCCCGTCACGGGTCAGGCGGATGACATAGTTTCCGGCGCCATGCAGGTTCTCCGGGCCGTACTGGAACATGCCGTATTCGCTCGTATTCAGGATGTCGACCAGCTTGGCCTTATCGGCGCGTCCCTCATCATCGTGGTTGCCGAAGACACAGGCCCACGGCGTCTGATAGCTGTCCATCTGCTTGACAAAGCGCTCATATTCAATATCATTGCGGTCGCAGAGCGTCGTATCCCCGAGCACGAGAATCAGATCAGGGGCCGTGTCCTTGACCAGTTTGTTAAGAGCAATTTTGCCCGCCCAGTCGAGCACGTAGTTAACACCCAACTCCGCTGCAAATGTGCCGTGATTCTTCAGGTGGATATCCGTGATGACAAGGACCTTATAGTCCTCACTGCCCATATCGAGCGACTGGAGCTTGGAAATGTCAAACGCCTGATCCGCACTCCACGCCGGATCACCGGCCGCGGTACCATGCTGCTCCTGCTTGCCGAGGTAGGAAAAATAGATATTAACCCCTCCGATGACCGCCGCGATGGCGACGACGATCGCCAACAAAACGGCGATGATTTTCTTTGCCTTACTGCTGATTTTTTTACGCATGACTATTCTCTCCCCTTTTAAAAAGTCACCTGGCTGTCCTTGATGCGCAGCTTGGGTTCACGTTCATGATGGTTTCCGACAATCTGTACACTGTCCGCTGACTTGACATAGTACGACGGGGTGCGCACGGTGTTATTCCGAATTACGACGCCTGTATGAACGGCGCCCGCGTGCCTCTTATTTTCCGGCTTGATACATACGGTGTGCTCCGGACAGTACTTGAAGGTGTTTCCCTCAATGACCACATCCCGAACACATCCGCTCTCATACCAGTTTTTGGCGTCGTCACTGATGAGGATGTGGTTCATCGTGGTATGTTCAAAAATATTTTCCCGGATCCGCACCTTACCACGCACAGTCAGCAACAGGCCGCGCGTAATGATCCGATCCATCGTGTTGTGTTCAAAGGTGAGGTCCGGGTTTGCATCGATATCCTCGATCACATCCCCCACACTGCCCTGAACAGCTCCGTCCAGCACCAGACGGATGTTATATTCGTCCAACTGCTCGCTCTGCCGGATGATAGCCTCCCCGCGGCAGAGCAGCGTCTCCGGACTGACAAAGGTGATCCGATCGCCGGGGCGGAGCGGATTAAAGCCGTGGGACTGCGGGTGCATAAACCGGACGGTGATGGAATCCCCAGCGTGCTCGACTATTTTAAAGTGGAAGCCATGGGCATTCAGGCAGTCATCCCCCGCGCCCTCAAAAAAGCTGTCCTGTACGGTGACCTGCCCGCGGCACATGCAGATCTGGATAAAATCCGCCACTGACGCCATCAGGCGCGGACCGCCTGCCTGGGGAGCAAACCGCAGGTTTGAAAAAGTCAGGGTGTCGCTGTCCTGCGCGACGAGCGCCAGCCCGTAATTGAAATTCTGCTCAACGCCCTCAAGGGTGATATCCTGACAGCGGTCGATAAAAATGCCGTTGTATTTGCGGCGAACGTCAAACAGCTCATAGCGCTCACCGATCTTAAACCGCAGAGCGTCCGGCATGTACACGCGGAACAGATGATCTTCCCTCTCCTCAATGCGCCATGCGCTGAAAAACGGGTGCCCCGTTCGCTTTAAAATCCCCGGATCGGCGGCATCGATATGGCCGATCCAGCCAGCGACCCGTGCAGCGAGGAAAGAGGTGCAATAATCCTCGCCCACAAAGTAAAACTTGCCGCCATACCGGATGTACTGGCTCTCCGCATCCAGGCGGAAGTCCACCCAGAACGGGCCCTTTTTCACTACAGACAGCTCATGCATATCGGGCCGGTGTGCGGTCAATCGGATATCGCGTACCGTCACATTGCGGCATTCGATGAGCGCCATATTGGTCGCCCGACCATACAGGATAAACGCCGCGCCGTTCCCCTCGAGGGTGATATCATTCACGCCCTCCAGCAGGAGCCCGGCCCGGTTTTCATGCGGGACCTCCCCCGGCTGCCACTCGTTATCCCCCACCGTATTGGTCACATACATCTTCCGCAGCGGAAGGTGCTCCGCCCGGATCGGATAGTCCCCTTTTTCAAAGATGACTGTACACGGCTCCTGCACCGTTTTCAGATACTCCGCCAGCCGGATCAGCGGCTGAGCCGCGTCCACACCGGGTACAATCCCAAAATCTTTTGCCTGAATAATCATATTTCCACCTCAATTTGATAAGCGCTCTCCGGCTGTGCATGGCAGCGAATTGCTCCATCAATCACCGGCAATGTATCGCAGGTTTCGGAAATTCCATCCGGCGTCAGCCGGTAAATGTGTGCGGTCTGCCCGTCCACATACCATGTCTGTTCTCCCCCGGCCTCCGAATACGCCAAATAGGAATTCGGACGGATCACCTCCGGCAGGCACAGCTCATTACCCCGCTTGAGGACCTTGCCGTCCCGTTCAATCCGGTGCCCATCCACAAACGACACGACGCCGCCGGTGTGGTACAGCCGCCGGGAGTTCCCGATCCCGCGCATTTTTTGCCGCTTGAACTGGTTGAGATAGTAGTGCGGGACCGTATAGGTGATAAAGCGCTTGAGGAATTCCTGCGTCCACGATGGGTCGTCGTGGTGCAGCAGAATGTCCTCGCCATGCAAATTGCCATAGATGAGCCATTCCAGCTGCTTATACGGCGTGAGATCCTTGCACTGCTGCCCGAATCCGACGAGGGAGGCGGGATATTTTAAAATCTCCCGCGGACTGAGGACCGGGTTCCAGAACGCGGGAATTAGCCCGATAACATCACTCTTGCCAAAGTGGATGCGCATGCCGGAATTCTGCTCCCGGTAGATGAACTCGCTGGTCACCTCAACGCCGCGGCTGTTGAAGTACTCAATCATCTTCCGGCGCGCCGCCTTCTCCCGTGCAACGGAGGTATCTTTCCCCTTGTGCACAAAAAAAGCATCAATATGGACTGTTCCGGCCTCCTCAATTGGAAGCAACTTGAGCAGACGGTCCACCCGTTTTTTAAAGTATCCGCTCTCCCACTCCTGCGCCAGACGCACCTGATAGGCCTTGCGCCCTCCCCAGACACCCGTGACCTTGGGCTTTCCGTTCCGGCCGCACAGGATCAGGTCATTGGCGATATATTCCGGCCAGAGCGCACTCTCCTGATAGGCATCCGAGATATTGATGTGGTAGCTGATGACCGTATTGTACTTTTTAGCCTCCTCGACAAGGCGCAGCAGGCTATCCAAAGCAGTCGCGTCCTGCGGGCTCTTCAGCTGGGGATTTACCTCAAAGAACTCCGGATAGCGGTCATCGTGACCATTGTACTGCCACCCGACAAGGTAGAGCACCTTGGTATACCCCGGCGTTAGGCCGTCAATTTGCCTGACGATCTCGAGCGCCCGATCAAATGTACACAGCACCTTGCAGCCGATCTGCGGATCCGGCACGGCGAGACCCAGCTTGAGCATGAGCGTATGTGTATAATCGTATTTTTGAAACATAGTCAAAATTCCTTCCCGTAGCACAGCTTTCCGAGTCCGAACCAGCGGTAGATCCCCTGCTGGGTAAAGCTGCCGTCCTCATTGATATAGATCAGCTTGCCGCCCTTCTGCGGGACAAGGTAAATGTTGTGATCACAGGAATAGCCGTACGCCAGACGGATGCCCTGATAGTCAACCGTGTAGTTATTCATGTGGTCGTGGCCAACAAAGCAGCCTTTCGTGCTGCCGAGCGCCTGCATGGTCTCGAACATCTCATCGTCATGATTGCTGCAATAGACCTGCTCAAACTTCACACCATCAAGCACATTGCCGCTTGCCTTAGCCTCCTCATAGCCCGTTACGTACTCGCGCATGGGGATATGGAAAAATGCCAGCGACGGGATGACTTTATTTTCATCCCCATTGACCTCTTTTGCGATGGATTTGACCGTATCCGCATACCACTGGATCTGATTCTCATGGAAGCAGTCGTACCCGTCATCCTTGCCCAGAGCCGGATCATAGTAGTACATATTGCTGTCCATCATGATCAGGGACATAATGACCTTGCCGGAGTCATCGGTAATGTTGTAATAGTAGTTCCCCTCGCCGTCGACATCCTCCGGCCCGCGCTCAAAGAAGCAGTACTCCAGCGATTCCAGATATTCGGAGAGCTGCGTCTTCGTGTGGGTGCGGCGGTCCTCCGCATCGTGATTGCCATAGACAAAGCCCCACGGGATCTTGAAGGATTCCAAAAAACTGCCGAAGGTTTCAAACGCCTGCATGTTCTCATCCTCGCTGGTGATGTCACCGGTGACGATGATGACGTCCGGATCGGAGGCCTCAATCATCTGCGTGATGGTGTTGAACGCCTTCTGATCCTTATTTTCGTTATTGAGGATGTGGACATCTGTAATTTGCAGGACCTTGCACACGGCGTTCTGCCCGCCCGGCTTGTGCGTAAACACTCCGCCAAACAGCAGGCCGCTCACAAGTGCAAGAATCAAAATAATGACACAAATGATAATCCCCACAATCCTGAGCCCCTTTTTTGCAGACTTTTTCATGATCTCATTCTCCCTCTTTCAGCTGGATATTTTCGCCGATCCGGCAGTCCGGTGCAAGATGGTCCGGGCGCAGGGTGATCGGGCGGTCACTGTCCACCCGGATAATCTGGCTGTTTTCCCACGCGAAGCTGATATGCGCTCCGCGTATGCAGGCATCGCGCATCTCCCCCTCGGTCCACCGGGGCGGAAGCGCCGGCAGCAGCTCTATCACGCCGTCCTCCCAACCGATCAGGCACTCGTTGACGCCAGCCATATAGCCAAAGTTGCCGTCGATCTGGAAGATGAATGGGAAGTGGACATTAAACAGATTTTTAAACAGCGCTTTCTCAAAAAGGAGCCGGATGTTCTTCTGGGCAGACTCGCCATCGTGGAATCGGGCGGACAGGCAGATGGCCCACGCGGTGCTCCAGCCGATCTGGCCCTTGCTGTGATCCTGGCGGCAGTCGAACAGGCGGCGCATCTGCGCGGTGAGTTCCGGCTCCCGATACACTCCGGCGACACGTCCCGGATAGAGCGCATAAAGCGGTGAAAAGTGGCGGTGCCCCTTTTCCGCTGCGGAGAGGCCGCCGCTCCACTCGCTGACGCCGTCCGCGCCGTACTCAAACGGCTCCAGGTGGTCGATCACATGGCGGATCCGCTCACTGAGCACCTCCTCCTGCCCGATCTCCAACGCATTGGCGAGCGCCTGACGCATCAGGCCGTTCTCAAAGGCGCTGTGATAACCAAGCCCGCACCGACCGCCGGCCTCAAAGCACGCCTCCGGGGAGGCGGACGGGCAGGTGACATAATAGCCGCCGTGCTCGACGAGGTAGTCCATTGCAAATTCGGCCGCGCCGCGCACAATTTCCTCAACCTGTTCCTGGAATTCCTCTAATCCGCCGTTGAGGTAGTGTTCATAGATCTCATTGGCCAGCCAGACGCCGCACATAGGGGCATACATGTATTCACTGTTGCCCTTGACGGGTGCAGTCTTGCGCCAAAGATCCACGTTGTGGTTGCAGGCAAAGCCGCCGCAGCCATAATTGACGCGCGCCGTCTTTTGTCCGCGCCGGGACACCTCGTGCACCATGCGGATGTACGGCTCCAGGCACTGCTGAAGGCCGCAGACACTTGCGCCCCAATAGTTCATCTGCGTATTGATATTGACAGTGTAGTTGCTGCTCCACGCCGGGCGGATATTGCGGTTCCACTGCCCCTGCAAATTCAGCGGCTGCCCCCCCTCCCGGCTGCCGGAGATCATGAGGTACTTGCCGTAGTGATAGAGCAATTCACTGAGCGCGTTAAAATCGCCCGGATTTTTGAGCATTTGATCCGTGGTGCCGGACGATGATGTGTGTAGGGAGAGATCCTGCGCCCGGTATAAGGTATGGTAGTCCTCGATGTGCGCCGCCTTTAGGGCGGATGCATCCGTGCCGGCACTCATGACAAATGTCTCCGCCCTGCGTGCGGCGGCGGCCCGATCCGTATCCGGCATTTGATCATACCCCTTGAACCCGGTCGCAGCAGCGGCGATGAGCGTCAGATGCGTGGCATTTTTTACCATAATCCGGCCCCTGCGGCAGATCACCTGCCCATCCGTGACCGGACGGACAAAGAGGGCGAAGGCCATCCCCTTGCCGTCCCGCTCATAGACGATGGGATGGCGCTCCCCACGCAGATAGTTCGGGACGACATGATCCGGAGCGTTTCCGGTCAGCAGCATGCCATTCTGCCCTGCGGAAACCGCGCTGTACAACTGGGAACTGGCACTCAGAACAGCGCTGAACCCGCTGCCCACAACCCGATAGACGAGTACGCGCGCCGGATTGGAGGCAAAGCACTCCCTCTCCAGCGAGCCGCTCCGGACGGTGAGAACAGCGTCGTCCAGATTGAGCGCGCGGCTGTAGGCACCGGAACCACCGGTCAATTTCAGCTCCACATCCCCGAGCGGGAGGAAGGACTCGCTGTACCCACCGGTGAGGTGTTCCTCTGCCATGCGCACGGCATCCTTATATTTCCCGGAAAAAATGAGCTCCCGCACGCGGCCGAGGTATTCCAGACTCTCCGGGCTGTCATAATCCCGGGGATAGCCGGACCACAGCGTACAGTCATTAAAGGAGAGAATCTCCTTCCGCCGTCCGCCGTAGACCATAGCGGCGGTAAAGCCGTTGCCTACCGGAAGGGCCTCCTTCCAGCCGCGGGCCGGTCTGTTATAAATGAGCTGCCTTATCATATTTATCAATCCACCTGTATGTCAAATACGAGCGGCATCTGCGTGTCCGGGGCATCGTGCGCCCGGATGCACAGCCGCTGATCGTTTAAATCCCACTCTGCCGGTCCGCCGCCCAGTACGGAGATCTTCTGAATATCAAAATTAAACCCATCCATGCTGTGGCGCAGCGCCTTTAAGCGATAAACGCCCCGACGATTGGGTTTGAGGGCAAAGGCATAGATGTGGCACGGCCGGTAGGTGTAGCGAAAATCCCGGCTCGTGTAGTGATTGTGCTCCTGAAAGCTGCCGGACTTCTGGCGCTTCCCCTCACCCGCGACTTTGTACGGGGAGGTCCCCCAGATGGCGTCCCGGTTGCGACTGGTCCATTCGCCCAGTTCATGGAGAATATGGAGTTCCTCCCCGCAGAGAGTTCCATCCGCCTTCGGACCGATGTTTAAAACAAAATTCCCGTTTTTGGAGATGACATCCGCAAAGACGCGCGCGATCTCCTCCGGCGTTTTCCAGCGGTTGGTGGTGCAGTAGCTCCATGCGTTATAGGCAGTGGAGGTCTCCGACTGCCAGATGTAGGGGCTGACCGCCGGGAGCTGGCCGCGCTCCCGGTCAAAGATGGAGGCGTTGTACATGATCGCATCGCTCTTATACTGGACGCAGACCTCCTTGCCCCACTCGAGGGACCGGTTGAAATAATAGGCCAGGAATTTTTTCATATACGGGCGGAACTTGTGGTTGGAGACCCACCAGTCAAAAAACAGCGTCTCCGGCTGATAGCGGTCCACCAGCTCCACCGTGTGTACCAGCCACTTCTCGCACCACTCGGGGGTGGGGTCAATCCCGTGCTCCTGCCGCAGCAGGGTGTATAAATTATTGTGGCGGTGAACGTTGACACACGCGCCGTAGAGTTCCCTGTAAGCGGGATCCAGCGCCTCATTGTCATACCCGACGGTGCGCGCGCCGTTGACGAACCAGTAGTGCTCGGCACGGTGGCTCGACGCGGCGAAGGTGACCCCCTGCGCCTCGCAGGCACGCTTATACTCCCCGAGCACATCGCGGTGCATTGCCTGCTTGACGGTGGTCCATTCCGACAGGTCGGAATCGTACATTTTCAGGCCGTCGTGGTGCTCCCCCACTGGCATGATATACCGCACGCCCGCATTTTTCAAGACCGAAACGATTTTTTCAGCGTCAAAATTTGGCGCGGTAAACTGCTCAATAAATTTACGGTAAGGATAATTCTTGCCATATTTGCGGTTATGGTGCCAATAGACGGGATTCTGGTGATAGTACATCAGGCGCACATACCACTCGCTGAAATAGGCGGGCACCGCATAGGCCCCCCAGTGGATAAACGCGCCGAACTTGGCCTCCCGGTACCACTGCGGCACCGGATAGGCGGACAGGCTCTCCCAGTTATCCTTGTATTTCCCGGCGGCGATCACCTGATCAATCCGGGCAAGCTCTCTCTCATACATAAAGTCAACGCCTCATTCCCCGTCTGCATCCATCTGAGCTTTCAGCGCGCGGACCTCTGCGCTGTCCGGGCCGAACTTCTCCGTGCAGAGCTTCAGCTTATTGGCGGCGATATCGTGCTTGAGATTTGCGGTAAAGGAGACGTCGCTCTCCTCCGAGAGGATGGTTTCCGCATTGACAGCGCCCTGCTGGAGCTCCGCCACGATCTGTGCGTGCTTTTTCTTATCAAGATTATAGAAGAACAGGCAGATGAGCATCAGCGCGCCGGAGACGACGGAAATCCAGATCGCGATATTGAAATACCGGTCCGCCACCGCGACCTTTTCCGGAGAGAGGACGTTGGCCGTGTCCGCAATAATCTCATAGTCATTCGGGTTAAAGCCCACAGCCCCCTGTATGACGGCGGGGACCAGCGCGCACAGCTGTGTCACCAGCAGGACGGCCGAATAGGCGAAGGTCTGGATAAAGCCCTCCAGCCGGTAGCCGCTCAGGTGCTGCTGATAGTCGCCGATCTCCGAGAGCATCAGCGGCTGCAAGCTGCCCATCGCATTAAACGCCGCGACAAATCGCAGCGCGGTAATCAGTACGGCGCTGGTGGTGCCCTGCTCCATGTTGTTGAATCCGATCAGCGCCAGGATCAGATAGGCGCCCGTGTTTAGGCACTGCCAGAAGATCATAATGGTGCGGTTATTGAACCTGCGCGTCATAAACGGGAGCAGGATCATATTGGGTGTGGCGCCGAAGCCGACGATCATGGAAACAGCCCCGAAGATCATGGCCCCATCCGCCATATTGTCCGCGTAGTGGACACGGGCGACGATCTGCCACACCATATCAATGCAGCCCTTCATGCAGCCGAACATCAGCGCCAGGGTCAGGATCATCAGCGGCCTGTTTTTTAAGACCATTTTCAGCCCCTGCAGGGTGGAGACCTTTTCCTTTTGGCTCTCCGTCTCCGTGATAAACACACGCTCGCGCACGCCGATCAGGCCAACAATGCAGATCACACCCACCACAGCACTGGCGCAGCCAAAGACGCGCGCGGCGACCACGTCGCCCCACAGGCCGGCGGCGACATCCTTGAGGACGTTCATCACTGAGGGCGCAAAGCCCATCACCAGACCGATGGGGGACCAGATATCCGTGCGCTCCTGCTGGTTCGGCGTGAAGACGCCGGGGAACATATTGAACGTGTTGTTCCACAGATTCCATATCAGAAGTGTCGGGATACAGATCAGATAGACATAGAATATCCGCGCGTCCAGCGTGAGATTCTGCGGGGACCAGACGGCCGCCACCGCCAGAATGGACACGACGGGAGCCAGAAACAGAATGTACGGCTTATAGCGGCCGAGCTTTGTCCGGGTGCGCTGGATCCAGCGCCCGTAGATGGGGGTGAGGATCAGCCCCGCGGCACAGGCGACGATATAGATGACCGTGGCGTGCAGCGTTCCATACTGGCCGAGATTGTACAGGATCGGGAGATAGCCGATCGTCACATATGCGTTGACGATATTACAGATAAAGCTGACCCCGAGGCTCGCGGAGCCCAGGCAGAAAATCTCCCGCAGATTGAGGAAGCGCCCCTTTGGCGGCTCCCTCCAAAAATTCCTCAGCGCGGTAATCAGGGCCCTTCCGCCCGCACGGATAGTGATGCCGGGGTGCTTTTTCAAGGCGCCCGATTCTCTCTTTCCCATAGATGATCCTCACTTCATACACTTGAAAACTATTTTTTTACCGCTTCCGGCAGGCAGATGGAAAAGCGCATCTTTTTGCCAAATCCGGCCCTTTTGCCAAAATAGTTCCCCCACTGCAGGTCCGGATAATAGCTGCCCACAGTGAGTTGAAGCCGGGCAAGGGCTTCCCCTGCCTGCTTTCGCAGCCGGACATAGGCGTTCAGACTACTGCACTTGGCATCTACGCGGATTTCCCCTCCGTTTTTCAGGTTCACCGTATAATCACAGATATGATTCCGCCGCGTTTTAAAATCGTTCGTTGCAATGGAATTTGTCTCACTGTCCGCCCTGGAGAGGAAATAATTGGCCATGCTCTGCTCCCAACCGTAATTGGGTTTCTCCCCATAGGCATCCGGGACTTCTCCATCTTTACGTGTGACAGGCGCAGTCCCCTCCGGCCTGCCGATATGGCCCGCCGGATAGACGGAGTAGAGTGCCTTCCGGTGCCAGCTGACGGACTTCACGTGATCCATCAAGTCAAACTCAAGCGCAAGCCGGCCGGCATCCGTAAACCAGGCGAAAATATTCCTGGGATAGAGGCGAAAGTCCATCTCCCGCTCCCCGGCCACCATATCCAGCCCGAACGTCTTTAACCCGCTGACGCGGAAAATGCCGGAAATACGATTCCCCCTGTGCCGAATATGCTTCAGCCGGATATTTTCCTGCGTTCTCTTGCCGCCGATTCCCCGGACGGACAGACGCGGATTGCCGAACAGGGGATGTCCCCAGCCGGTAAAGGCGATCCCGCTCCCAGATTCCGCCGCCGTGGGTGCTGCCGCATTGTGCGGCGCAGGCTCCGGCTTCTGACAGCCAAAACCATAGGCGTCCACCTCATATCCGGCCTGGAAGAAACGGACGTTCACCTCCCCGCCAGCGGACCCGGGCAGTTCCACGTAACCGCTCTGGTGCGGAGGGACGGACTGTGAGATATTACCGTCAAACACGATTTTTCCGTCCGCATCGGTACAGACTGCGCGCACCTCGGACAGGTTCGTGTGGTCAAAACGGTTGGTGATATACAGTTTAACCCTCTTCCCGAAGGACGATTTCTTCCCGTCCACGAGAACGGGGGTGAAGGCCTTTTTGGTCAGATAGGCCTCCGGCTTTAAGCGTTTGTAAGCGTCAAAAATACAGCCCCACTCGCCGTAACCGGCACATTTCCCGTCCGTGTGGGTCTGATGGCGCTCCCGCGTCCCCTCGGGCAGATAAAACACATCGTCAATCCCTGCCCAGATCGCGCAGCCGAGCGCGCCGTCCGCGCGGAAAATGCCGTCCCAGCCGTGCGCGATACTCTCACCCCAGAATTCCCGGCGGCTGTTGTCCTCGCGCAGCTGCTCCACATTATAGCAGGAGACATGGGCGAACTCATCGTGCAGGATGGGCATCTCCTTTTTACCGAGAAAGCTCTCCACCTTCTGATAATGCTTGCTGTAGATATCATAGGGCAGGGGCTCCGTGTGAACCGTGAAGGGGTAGCTGAAAATCACCGGACGGGATGGATCCACGGCCTTCACATAGTCGTACTCCGCGCGGAAGGCACAGGTTTCCTCAAAGCCGGATTCATTGGCCAGGGACCAGATGATGACCGACGGATGATTGCGCGCGCTTTCGATCATCTCCGCAAAGGTGGAGAGGAATTCCTCCGGTGGATTGTAGATACCAAATCCGTTTGCGCCCTTAAAGCAGGCGGAGTTTTCCTGCTCCACGTAGATCCCGAGGCGGTCGCACACCTCAAGCAGATAGTCGCAGGCCGGATAGTGGGATGTACGGATATGGTTGATGTTGTGCTCCTTATAGGTGCGGATCTCATACCCGATATCCTCCCGGGTGAGCGAGCGCCCATACAGGTGAGAGACATCGTGGTGGCAGAGGCCGCGCAGCTTGATCTCCTTACCGTTGACATAGACCTTATTGCGGTCCGTCCCGTTTTTACCGCCGTAAGTAATTTCACGAATCCCGACGGTGTGGCAGTTCTCCTGCACGGTTTGCCCACCTGAAACGAGAGAGAGCCTCAGCTGATAGAGGTTCGGGTGTTCCGCATCCCAGAGCTTTGGCTCCCGGACCGGCAGTGAAAAACGAACTCCGTACCGCGGCCCCTCCGGCCGAGCGGAATCGGCACGGTACAGCGGGCTGTACTTCCGGTCATTGGCGCTACTCTTCGGGTACTTGCGCGCCCATTTTTCATCCGGCGTGATCGTATTGGACTGCCACGCCTCCTCGGGCATGCGGAAGCCCTCCAGCGTACCGGAAATCTCCGCGGCGGTGGTTCCGTCCGCATCGATGAGCTGTGCACAGAGCATATCATCCGCATTTTCGGTGACGATCTCGCAGGCCACATCAACCCACGCGGCACCGGCATTCTGAACACGGGTGCCGATATGTGTCCGGGCAATGTGCTGCTCCGGCAGTGCAAAGAGCGTGATATCCCGCAGGATACCGCCGATGTTGCAGTGCGCATAATAGCTTGCCCATGCCGCGCTGCTGATCTTTTCCCCATTCGGGTTCCATGGCCCCCTGCGATCCCCCTCTGCATCCGTGACACCGACTACGAGCGTAATCTCCCGTTCACGGGCGAAAGGTGTAATCTCACAGTCCCAGGTGGTGAAGCCGCCGGCATGGGCTTTTATAAATTGATTGTTGATCCAGATGCGTGCATGCGAGTAGACGCCCTCAAAGCGCAGGAACACACGGCTGCCCACAAAGGTTTCGGGCAGCAAAAAGCTGCGTCGGTAATAATACTCGGTATTGTTTTCAATATCGACTCCCTGCATAATCAGGGATCCGGGCACCGTCACCGGACGCCAAAGTTCATCCGCCACAGTGCTGAAGTCATAATCCTGACGCTCCGCATAGGCGGAGGGGATCTCCGATATCTCACGGGGCAGGAACTCCCACTCCGCCTGATCGCGCCGGGTGAGAAGGACGGAGCAGACCCCGCCCTTCCCAATGCGTACCGGAACTGCCGGCAAAGCCGGGGTTCTCCAACAGCTGTCCTGATATTCCAAGCGCTCAAATGCCACTACAGACACACTCCTGCCGTTCGTCAAATGAAATAATTGGTACGGATTACTCCTCGTCAAAGACGACTGCAACTTTCCCGCATTTGCCGCTGGCCATCAGCGCATAGGCATCGCCGGCCTTTTCAAGCGGGAAGCGGTCCGTGACGAGGTCCTCCGGGTGGATGTGCCAGCGGACGAGCTTATCAACCAGGTCCTCCATGCGCCAGAGGGAAGTGACCCAGCTGCCGTAGATAGTCTTCTGGCCATGAATGATGTCCGGTGAGGGATTAAAGGTACAGGTATTCCCCTCGCCGACAAAGGCGATCTTACCGTAGCTCTTCGTGCCCCGGATGGCGAGCTGGCGGCCCTGATCGTTGGCCGAGCAGTCCACCGCCTTCTCCGCGCCCTTTCCGCCGGTGACGGAGAGGATCTTCCCGAGGGCCTCATCATCCGATTTAAATACGTAGTCGGCTAGGCCCAGATCCTGGGCGAGCTTCAAGCGGGAGTCGTCATACTCCACGCCGATCAGCTTATCGGCACCCATGGCGCGTGCCAGCTGAAGCGTGGCCAACCCCACCGGGCCGAGCCCGACCACGAGGACCGTATCATCGCCGCCGATGCCGATCTTCTCGAGCGCCTCATACACGGTGCCAAAACCGCAGGCCACCTGTGCGCCATCCACATAGGTCAGCTCATCAGGCAGCGGGATCAGATCCTTCTCCTCCGCGAGGATGTACGGCGCCATGCCGCCGTTGCGCTGCCAGCCATAGGCCTGACGATGCTCGGACGTGCAGGAGATTGCATAGCCGCGGCGGCAGTCATAGCAGAGGCCGCAGCCGCTGATGTGGTAGACGATAACGCGGTCGCCCTTCTTGAAGCGGCGCAGGCCCTCACCCTCCTCTACAATAATGCCGCAGGGCTCGTGGCCGGCGATGGTGCCGTCAATATACCCCTCGGCACCCTTGCCGGTATGTTCCCGGTAGATGCAGCGGATATCGCTGCCGCAGATGGTGGAGGCCATCGTCTTAACCAACACCTGCCCATGGCCGGGCTTCGGGATATCGAACTCCTTAAATTCTACTGTGCTGTTGCCCGGGAGCGTTGCTCCGATCATTTTTCCTTCCATTACGCATTCTCCTTTATCCATTGATTCTCTTGATAAACCCAGTGATCCAATTTACCATTCAGATCCCAGAGATCCTGCCAGTCATCGGACCCCGGCCAGAGGAACACCTGCCCCTTGACCAGGCGGCAGTTGCAGTCCGCCTGCCGGATCCGCTCCATAGCCGCCCCGGACAGCGGCTCCTGCACCGCGGCGAGGTTTGCAGTGATGTTGGCCGGGTTCCCGGAAAACGGGATTGGGGTGTGGCCGCGCGTAACTGCCCACCTGAGACAGATCTCCTGCGGGGAGCAGCCGTGCTCCTGTGCCAGTTGCTGAATGACCGGCATCTTTGTATCGACGACGTCGTCCGCCGTTCGGTCGCGCTCCGGGCGGTTCGGGCTGCCGAGCGGGCAGAAGCCGATGATCCGCATCCCGTGTGATTTGCAGTAGTCGTACAGCTCCGGCTGCTGGAACGAGGGATGCAGTTCCATCTCATTGGCGTACGGCCGGATCTCACACAGCGGCAGGACGGCCTCAAACTTCGGGATGGTCATATTGCTCATGGCGATCTCCCGCACAAGGCCGGAACGCTTGAGCTCCTCCATCTGGCGCCATGCCGCCATAAAGTCCTCCACAAAAAATGGACGGCTGTCGGGATTGCGGCTGTCGCCGGAGCAGCCTCTGGCGTGATAGTTTGGGAACGGCCAGTGCAGGATATAGAGGTCCAGATAGTCAAGCCCCAGATCTTTCAGGGACTGCTTACAGCTGGCGACCACCTGACCTTCGCCATGCATATCGTTCCACACCTTGCTGATAATGGTCAGCGCGTCACGCTTCACAAGGCCCTCATCAAACGCCCGCCTGAAAACACCGCCGATCTGCCGTTCATTGCCGTACACGCTGGCACAGTCAAAGGTGCGGTAACCGCAGCGGATTGCCTCATAGACCGCCCGTGCGACGGTCTCCTCATCGTATCTGTCGGACCCAAAGGTCCCAAAGCCAATTTCATTCAACACTATGTTCACCCTCTGTTCTGATATTCGTAACGTTTCGAATTCATATAAAAAAGAGAGAACCCCCTCTGTTTTTTAAATGACGCGGATCGATTCCCCCAACTCCAAAGCCGCGGGCAGAATAATATCGCGCTTCTCCCCGCCGGCCATCTGCTTCAGGAGCAAAACCGCCGCCTCCCGACCGATCTCGCGCAGCGGCTGATTGACCGTGGCAAGCTTGGGCGTGATAACCTTACTCAGATCGTGATTGTCAAAGCCAATAAAGCTGTAATCCTCCGGGATTTTTCGCCCCATCTCATTGATGGCGATGATGGCGCCGACCGTCATCTCATAATTCGTGACAAAGACCGCCGTGACATCTCTGCCAGACTGGATGATCTCCTTCATTGCCAGGTAGCCGCCGTCCACCGTAAAATTACCAGTGTAGATCAGGGAGGCATCGTAGCACTCTGCGATCCGCATCGCCTCCTCGTACCCCTTGCGGCGTTCATCAGCTGTGTACAGACCGCGGGCACCGGAGATCAGCGCAATGCGCCTGTGGCCCCCGGCAATCAACTGATGCACCGCCTGGACACTGATCTCCCGGTTGTTGATCAGTACATGGGAGACACGCTCACTGAGGGTAAACCGGTCAATTGCGACCGCGGGGGTGGTCTCAGCCAGGGAATCAAAGATTTTTCCGTCTGTGGACATAGGCATCACAATGACCCCGTCCACCATCTTGGATTGCAGGAACTGGAGGGACTTCTGTTCAATCGCCGAGTCGCTGCGGCAGTCGCATACCAGAATCCCGTAGCCGCGCCCACGCAGCTCATCCTCCATCGCACTGATAATGGTGGTACTGAATGTGTTGGAAAGCTCCGGGATTAGTACGCCGACCGTCATGGAGCGGTGCGTCTTCAATCCTCGGGCGTATTCATTGCGCACATAGCCGAGCTTTTTGACAGCCGCTTCGATCAGTTCCCTGTTTTTGGGGCGGACATTGGCGCCGTTAAGATAGGCGCTGATCGTTGCATAACCAAGCCCCGTCTCCCGTGCGATATCTTTAATAGTAGCGGCCATCGTCCTCACCCCCAAAAAATCGTATCGTTTCGAGTCAATTGTACCACGCGCAAAACTAACCGTCAATACATTTTTTGAAACCCGCGCCAAGCCCGGAAATATGTATAAAAATGCCGAAAATTTCCGGTTATTCCGCCCAAATTTCAAATTTCTGATTTCTTTGGAGCGTTACAGCAATGTAGCTCCCCTTCCCGTCAAACGGCCCGGACGCCCTGAAGCTCCCCTGAAAGTGATGGACCAGCTCAATCTCCTGGTCCTCCGCCGCCTGAAGGGAGAGATACTGCATTGCGCCGCCGTGGTATTTTACCGATACCAAAATGCCGCCCATACCCCGCAGGTTTTCAAACTCGATATCCCGCCAGGACTCCGGTACGGCGCGCAGCGGTTCCACTACCCCGTTTTCACAGTAGAGCAGCATCTCCTGAATGGCGCTGAGCGCACAGAATGTCCCCTCCAATGTGAAGGGGCGGTATGTCAGTGCGCTCAGCCCCTGATTCATGTAGTCCCCGTTGACATGGAACCCGTTTTTCAGGCAGAAATACCGCCAGAACTGGTTCAGGATCCGGGCCGCTTTCTCCCCGTTGCGCTGGACACAGTAAAACTGCGCCATCCAGGCAAAGGAATACCCGCACCAGTTCCGCGTGCCCAATTTTTCCAGATCGGCAATTGTGGCGTCGATAATCATCCGGTCCTCCGGCCAGTCGTAATTGAGCAGGCGGAGCGGAAAGATCGCCATCGCGTGCGAGTGGTGGCGGTGGGATTCCGCCAGACGCTCTTTAGAATCAAGCATTAAAACATGGTCCGGAGAGACGGCCAGCGGATCGAGCTTATTGAGGATCTTCTGATATTTTTCCGCATCCTCCGGCCTGCCCGCCGATTCCGCATACCGGATCAGGCCGCTGAGCGCCGCCCGCATCAGGCTGAGGTCATAGTTGGTGTTGGGGCGCATGAATGCCTCTTTATCACAATCGTGGATCTCCGGGGAAGAGGACCACGGCAGGTAATACTTCCCGCCGCGCTCCTCCAACAATTCAATGATGTTCTGCATACTCTTCGCAACATAGGGGTACGCCTGCTCGCGTAGGAAGTCGCGGTCGCGGGTGTACTCATAGTGGCGGAAGATGATGTCGCACAGCCAGAGCTGATTGGTCGGCGAAAGGGAATACATCGCCCAGCCGCCGAGCGCCTCCCCGCGGATATCCATCACCGCCGGCAAACAGAGGCCGTCCGTCCCGTAATAGGTGCGGGCAAATTTTTCCGCCTGAGGGGCCAGCTTCATCAGATAATCGATAAAGCACGCACCCTCATCCAGATGATTGGCCTTGCCGTAGGACTGATAGCACAGCTGCGTGTTCAGATCGTGGTGGTAGTCGCCCTTCCACGGCGGGAGCTCGCCGTTATCCGCCGTCCATAATCCCTGAAGCGGCATGGGATGAAACCCTTTCCGGCTGCACGAGGCCAGCAGATAATTACCAACGTACCAGCTTTTCTCGAGCAGGGGGTCCGGCAAATCAATGGCGCTTTTAGCCCAGTAATCCGCCCACCATTCTTTATGTTCCGCTAAGGCGGTATCATACCCCTTTGCCAGCGCACCAGACAGCAGCCGCTCCCCGTGTTTCAGAACGTCTTCCCCATCATGCGTGGAGACAACCGTGTAGACGATCAGGCTCTCCTCCCCGCTGCGCAGGATACGGACGATCGTCGCATACAAAAAGGCTTCGCTGACCCGCTGCACAAAGTAGTGCTGCTCCGCCTGCCCGTATGTTCCATCCACAGTCCGGCTGCCGGTCTCCGGAGCCGGATAGCGCAGATTCTTCATGGAGGCGGTGATCCGCGGCTTGCGGGTAAACAGGCGCCGGAGGAACGAATCACTCTGCGAGCCGAACTCCGGATTTTCCAGATGCACCCGGACCTTCGGGCTGTTGACGCGAATATAGCCGACCCGCTCGTTCGCGGCGATAAAGGCGTTCACCTGCGCCTTGCCGGCGTTCAGCTCCGCCTGTGCCGTGGTGAGATCAAGCACGGATTTCACATTTTCCTGCACGCCGAGATTGAGCACGATCTTGCCCACGGGCAGCTTGGTGGGCGCCGGTTTTCCGTAGCCGTTCTTATCATAGATCTGATGGATCTTACCCATTTTGCCCGTGCGGGCAAATTCGGTCAACTTCCGGTATGTAAAATCCGGCTGATCCTGCGGGCGGTAGGAGCAGTCCCAGATATCGCCCTTGTCAATGCTCAGGCGCAGCCGGTCCGAGGCGGACCAGATGATCGCACCGATGTCGCCGTTCCCGAGCGGAATCCCCTCATCCCAGGAGCGGATCGTCTCCGTGTATTCGATTGTATGCTTAGAGGGATGGATCATTTTTTGGCCTCCCTGCGTTCGCGCCTGGTCTTCAGGGACCGTGCTTCCCGCTCCGCCTTTGCACGCGCTTCTTCCGCCAGCCGGGCGGCACGATCGGCCTCCGCCTTTGCCTTGGACTCCTCATAGCGGGCACGGATTTCGTCGTAGTGTGCGTAGTTCTCCTGCTGAATGAGCAGCTTTTTGGCATCCAGCCACGGCTTGGCCGCGCGGGTAAATCTGGCGTACTCGTCGCCCGCTCTCTTTTCTCTCCGGTGCAGCTCCTGCTTCTCCTTCTGCAACTGGCGGAGTTCAGTCTGGAGTTTTTCCCTGGCGGCATTGTTTTTATTCTTCCGGGCCACATCCATCAGCTGGATCTTCTCGTGCCGCTCCAGATTAATCTCATCCTCGCGGGCAAAGATCCGGTCAAATTCCGTGCGGTCAAACTCCTGAATGCCATTCGGATAGTACCTGGCGATCATCTTTTTAGAGAAGCGCTCCTGCCGGGCCGTATCAATCGCCTGACGGCGCAGCTCCTTTTCCTCCGGAGTGGACCTGGGCATCGCCCTGGCCTCCTTCAGGCTGATTGTCTGAAGATTGGCGAGCCCTTCCAGACCGGCCGCGCAGATCTGCTGCGCGCGGCGCACCTGTGCCTGCACCTCCGGGCGCTCAAATTTGTGCACCTCGCGGACGACATACTGGGCGATGGCGATTTTCTCATTATATTCCTTCTGCGCCGTGTACTCCTTTTTGGCCGCTTTAACAGCGGCCTTATCCCCGGCCTTTTTCGCGGCACGGATTCCGTCCTTAGTCGGTTTGACAGGTTCCTTGTTGACGTACTCTTCCGCCTCATCAATCAGGTCGATAGCCTCGACAAGCTTCTCAGCGGAGAGCGCGTTGTTGCCATAGTCCTCAAACAGCGCGCGGATTTTCAAAACCGTGACCATCGCCTTCTGTTTGAGCTCAGTCAGGTCATAGAAGAAGTAGGGGATGGCATTAAGCGTGGCGCCGATGGCGGATGCAATAATCAGAATGCCGCAGATGCGCTCAAAATACGATTCATTATAGAGAACATGGTAGACATTGCTGGGATCGTAGCCGAGCGCGATCGCGGTCTCGGCATTCAGGCCGGCCCAGTCATAGATGGCGGGGAGGACCATGCTGGTCACCATACCGACGACGCTGCCGATCAGACCGACGGCGAAGAACATGCCGTCAATCCGCTCGCCGGTGATATACTGCTGGTAGTCACGGATATCACTGTTGAGGCTGTAGGTCAGCAGGTTCCCCATGGAAGTGCCAATCCCATTGATAAACATGCAGCCCATCATCAGCCAGATCAGCGCCCGGCCGGAAACATCCATGACGACCGGATACATCAGCAGGATAAAGAAGATGCTCATCACATTTGTGTAGATCATCAGCTTCCGCTTGCCGACCTTCCGGACAAGGTAAGGGGAAAGCAGCATGGACCAAAGCGCGGAATTGCCGTAAATGGCGGTGATGATCGAGTATTCCAGTGGGGAACAGGCGTTCTGATAATTGTACAGCCAAGCCAGAATCGTCGCAAAGGAGGACTCCAGGAATCCAATCCATCCTGCCAGCGAAATAATCCAGAAGTATTTATTCTTGGCCACCGCACGCAGCGAGTCCATAAACTTGACCTGGATGACATGCGTCTTGGCCTGCACAATTTTTTCCTCTGTGTTGGTGTAAATAAAGATGGTAAACAGCAGACCCAGCAGCAGGATCGGCGGATATACCGCTCGGTAGATGCTCATATCGTAAATGGTATTCTGCCCGGTGATCACTTTTGCCAGCAGCGGCAGAATAAAGTTGAGCACCGTCGGAGCGAGCGAATCCACAACGCCTGTCACGGAGAATGCGTCCGACCGCTCATACGTGTTGGGCGAGAGGACGTTAATGATGTTCGTGTAAGAATCGAACATGAACATGTAGAAAAACTGGAATCCGATATTAAAAAGCAGGACGGTTATACATTTCCACAGCATGCTCATCCGGTCATAGGGCATCCAGGTGAACCCAATGGCTAAAAGGACGGTTGGGATCGCCATGGTAAAGATGTATGGGCGGAAACGCCCCCTCTTGTTGCGCGAATTATCGACCATCCGCGCCCGGATGCCTGTCAGCGGAAAACTTGCCAGCACGCTGAGAATGTAAATAATATAAATCTCCCGCGGTGGGATTCCGATTGTGTTGCCAATCAGCGTATTTCCCACGCTCAACAGCATCGGCTGCACGGCAAAGCAGATGCACTTGATGCCGAAGCCGCCCGCCGCTAAGGACACCAGCTCCTTAAATGGCATATAGCGCCCCTCCGGCGGATGTTTCCAGTAAGTCCGCAGGTCACCCACCATCTGAACCAGTTTGGTCTTCGCTGAACCCATTCCATCTCACTCCTGTTACTTGATTTTATAAAAGGTGCACCCAAAACAGAAACGTTTCGGGTTTCTGATAAAAAAGAACCGGGCTTCCATCCCAGAAATCAAGCCCACTCGCCTCAAAACCGTATCGTTTCGAATATTGTAACATCCTGCATAAAAAAAATCAATGGAGAAACGATTATTTAGCGTTAATTTGTGCATATTGTGAACGCACTGTGAAAATTAATGTGGAACATTCATAAAAACGCGGGACCGGTGTTCCCTAAAAAGGCACCGGCCCCTGTCAAAATCAGGTGCGCATATTTTCCGGATCAGTCCACATCCACGCAGATACACATCGGGATCTCATTCACGCGCTTGGCGCCGAGGTCAATCTCCAGATATTTTTCATTCTGAACGTAGGGCAGATTCCCCTGCTGCCCGAGGATTCGCACGCCCTTGAGTTGATAGCGGATCCCGCCCTCATTGGCATGGCGCAGGCTGTGGATTCGCAGCTTTGCGGGCAGCTTACTGCCCATGGGGAAAACATAGATCTTCCCCGGTTTGGTGGTAAAACAGAAATTTTTTGAAGAGAATTTTTTGCTCTCCTTAAAGGCGCCGTTCTTGGACTCCTTCCCCTCGGAAGCGCACACTTCAAAAGGCGTGGAGCCATAAATGGCCTCCCCGTTTACGGCGAGCCAATCGCCGATCCGGCAGAGGACCTCTTTTTCCTCCCGGCAGATGGTTCCGTCCGGTTTGGGGCCGACATTGAGCATATAGCAGCCGTTTTTGGAGACGACCTCGATCATGTTGCGGATAATCTCCGCCGCGGGCTTAAAGGCATTCCCCTCCGTGTAGCCCCAGGAATTTTTGGCAATGGAGGTGTCATTCTGCCACAGCTCCCGCGCGACGCCGTTGATCTGCCCGCGCTCAACATCAAAGACCGCGCAGCCGTCAAAAATCGCGCCCCACTTATAGAACACGCAGACTTCCTTCCCCCACTCCAGGCCGCGGTTATAGTAGTACGCCAGGAACTTTTTGACGTATGGGCGGAACTCGTTTTTCTGAATCCACCAGTCGAAGTAGACGCCGAGCGGCTGATTCCGATCGATCATCTCACAGGCGGAGGCGAGCCAATCCTCAAGATACTCTTTGGTCGGCGTGATCTCCTGATCGGTCTTGTCAATATTTCCGCTGGGCGGCATGTACGCCGGGCCGTACAGATCGGGATATTCATTCCGGGCGACCTCGGAATCCGGATAGAATTTGCGCGCGCCGTTGAAAAACCAGAAGTGCTCCGCGCGGTGGTTGCTCATCAAAAAGCCCAGTCCGGCCCTGTCGCACGCCGCATGCAGCTCCGCCATATAGTCCCGGCCGTTGAGCGCCATCATGTTCCACCGGTTCAGATCACTCTCGTAGAGCTTGACCCCATCGTGGTGCTCACCAACGGGCATGATATAACGCGCTCCGCTGCGTTTGAACAGCTCAACCCACTCGTCGGCGTCAAATTTTTCCGGTTTGAACAACTCGATAAAATTGCGGTACTCAAACCCCTTGCCGTATTTTTTCAGGTGGTGCAGGTTGCTCCGCGTACCCATTTTATACATCAGGCGCGGATACCACTCCGATTCACACGCCGGGACGGAGAACACGCCCCAGTGGATAAAAACACCGAACCGCTGTGCGCGATACCAGGAGGGGATTTGAAACTGGGAGAGGCTCTCCCAGTTATCCTTAAATTTTCCGTTGGCAATGACTTCATCAATTTTTTGCAGGTATTCCTGTATACGATCCATTCTACTACTCCTTTGACATGCAAAATCATCATCAATTCTCCGGCGAGCGCTTCCGCCGGGTACTGCGCTGCCCCTATTTTACCGCATAATTGATATCGTTGTAAAGGGTGAGTCCCTGATCCGTGAACTCGGCGGCCATTCTCCCGTTCGCCTTCATCGCATAGAGGGAGGCCCCTGCCGAATTCAGGGCACACAGCGCATTCCGGCGCAGGTAAAAAAGGGCGCATCCATTTTCCGGTGCTGCGGTCGCACTATACCGAACCTGAAAAAACCCACATCCACCGATATCCCCACAAATCAACTGGATCAATTGATTTTATTTGTGCGATTATGATATAATACAGCCGCATCTGATACAATGTAAAGATGCGAATGATTCATACAAATTCCGGAAATACAGGGGGAAATCGGTAGAATGTACCAATGCACCTCATTTTACACGGCGAACAGGATCCTGCCGCAGGGCCGCGACATCGTAGTGGCGGCCTGGTCAGTCACTACGGACCGGGGCTATACCTACGACATGGCGGAAGATACACTGATCCTGCCTAAAATGTACTGCTTTATCCGCACGATCGACGGTTCAGGTGTCATCCGTACACAGCATGGCAACATACGGCTTGAGCAGAACAGCTATATCGTACTGCCGCGCAAGGAGATTCTGGAGTACCACAGCGATTTTAAAATCTGGTCGTATTACTGGGTAGACTTCATTTGGGCGGACGGGATGCCCGATCATTCGGGCAGAAAGATGTACACGGAATTTACAGAATATGAAAAATCAATGTTTCAGGAGCTGCTGACCGTTGGGGCACAGCACCCGGATGAGATCCGATACATTAACGGAATTTTTTTACACTACTTATTTCATCTCTACTTTCACAGTGATAAACGGGAAAAGCAGCAAACACGCTCTGTACAGTTTTCAGAAGTGTGCGCCTACATTGAGCAAAAGCTCTACTCCCGACTGACGGTGCAGGAGATCGCGGACTTTTTCAATGTATCTACCAGGCGAATCCATCAGATTTTCCGCGAAAACAGCGGGCTGTCACCCAAGCAGTATGTCTCCAATTTGAAAATAGAAAAGGCGAAGCAGCTGCTCGCACGGACATCCATCCCGATTGCGGGTATCGCAGATGTACTGGGCTATGACAGTCCCTATCATTTTTCCGCCGTTTTCCGCAAGAAAGAAGGACTCGCGCCGAGTGAGTTCCGAAAGCTGTCCGGGGGCAGCGGCGAAAGCAAAATCCAGCCGCCCCAAAATACCGAACAATCCTCCGGAAGCGGAAATTGACGTCCCATGGAGCTATTCCCCATCAGGAAATCCGCTTCACAGGGAATGTTCTGTACTGGTTTTCCCACACGAAAATCGGAGCAGGCATCCGCTGCCTGCTCCGATATGCCTTTATGCTGTAAAAGGGCTGCTCCCATTGCAATTTATGCCTTCAAATGGCCAATCGCAGCGGGAGCTTTGTTTTTATTGAATTGTAATTACCGAATCACAGCATCTGTAATCGGTATCAATATTATGCGCAATAAAGCGGGCTTTGAAATTCCGCGAATTGCACATCGCGTTGGCACTGCCGCCCGATACATCCAGATCTTCCGGGAGAACAAACTTAATGCATTTCACCAGGACATCCCGGCAGCTCGGATAGTTGTGTGCAGGGATCGTGATCGCCTTCATGCCCCGCTGATACTCCACGCCGTTGGCATCGACCTCCGTGAGGATCACGGCCAACGCTACCCGTTTCCCGGGGCAGACATTTTTCACCGTCACATCCAGCTGGACGATCCGCCCCAGAGATTCCAGGAACGTATCCCCCATATCGATAACAACGGCATCCTGACACCCGCCCACGGTTAAATCCACCGGGATCGGGCACGGCTCAGGATTCACTATAATGCCGCAGTCCACTGTAACAGAGGGCGCGGGGAAAACGACCACGTTGCCCTCGTCATCCGAATACGTGATGGACTGGTTCACCAGCTTTACGCCGGAATCCTGCGCCGTGTGCTTGATATAGAATTCCAACGAAGCGCCCTCATTCCCGGTGACGCCAAGCTCCGGAATCTTCCACTGGATGGTATTGGAATTGAGCATCATGGCCGTCCCCTTTGTGGGCGGAGTCACGCTTGTGATAGTAAAATCGGGATTGACCACTTCGTCTATAACGATATTGGTGGCGCCGGTTTTGGAGATGTTGGCGGCAAGATCCTTGAACAGATCCTCCAGTTCCGCGTCATCCGGCGTCACAGCCACGTGGGACGCATCGGGATCGGTCGCCCAGTCGTTGAGCGTGTTGACGTCAATGCCGTCCGAGCCGATCAGGCCGATGCAGTAAATAATAATGCCCGAGGCCCTGGCAGCGGCTGCAACCGGTGCCGGCGGCGGACCCGCCGTGGTCTTCCCGTCCGTAAACATGACGATAACCTTTGCGTTCGTCGAAAACGGGTCAAATAGCTGCGTGGCCTTGGCAAAGGCGTCCGCGTGATTGGTGGAGCCGCCGGCCGTCAGGCTGTCCACCGCGCTCTTCAGCGCCGCTACCGAGGTAATCAGCTGCGTATCGGCCGTAGCGTCGTCGGCAAAGCTCACAATGCCGATCCGGCTGCCAGAGCCGATGTTCCCGTCCTGGGAGCCGTCGGTGGCCTCATCGATGATGTCGATAAAGGTCTTGGCGCCCGCTTTCATATTGGCCAGCGGGCTGCCGGCCATACTGCCGGAACGGTCCAGCACGAGCACGATATCCGTTGGATTCGAGGAAATATCCGGAGCGGCTGCAAGTGCAAGTGTGACTTTCAGTGTCCCGTCGCAATCGATGCGGTCCACATTGATTTGTTTATTCGAATTTGTAACACCCATAGTGTTGCCTCCTGAACATAGTTGAAGGGGAAAGTTCCCTCTACATACTATGACGGGAAAGCGTGGCCGGACACCGCCGTGGGGGATTCTGAAAGTCAGCCCATTATACAGTCACAAAAACGGGCCAATGTGCACAAGGTGAATTGGTCCACTGTCAAAAAGCGCTTGCCTGATGCGTCAGATGTTCTATCAGAATCCGGGTACTCAAATTTCTTTTCTGCCGGTGTCATCTGTCATTTGCGCGCGCAGGCGCTCCAGCTTCTCTTTCATCTGCTGCACCTCCACCTCGGGCTTTCGCTTATTGATTTCAGCCTGCCACCACCGCACGAGTTTGAAGCCCCTGCAAAACGCTCAGAAGCAGATCTGGCATTCAAATGGCTGTAAAATACCCGGCCTGGATTTGGAGAAACTGGAAGAAATCCCCTTTTTTGCAGGCGGAACTGGTACTCGCCGATGACATTGTCAAACGGTGCCGGATGCGCATCGTCCACCCCGGTGGTAATGCCATAGGTCACAAAGATGGGCGCACCCTCACATGCTCCGGAACACTTTCGCTACCCGCTGAATCAAATCCGGGATGAGCGCCAAGGTGCTGCAAAAATTTTTAGGACATGCCGACATCTAAACCACATCGAACACCTCCTGTGACGTATTCGAGGAGTAGGAAAAGAATTCAAGCAATAAGGCATTTGAGTGCTTAAAAAATTTTGGTCTGACTTATGCGGTTTAGTACTGCAATAAGTACTGCAATGCCAACGGTTTTTAAAAACGAACAAATATAAGAGAAACGGAAAAAGCACAAACCCTTGAAAATCAAAGGATTCAGGCTTATCAGTACCCTTTCAAAATCACGTGAAAAGGGCGTTTTGGGGAAGGGATGGTTAAAATCGATATTTTTCAAGGGCAAACAAAACTGCCGCGAAGCGGCGAACCTAAACCGGAGCCCAGCGGTAGTGGGTCCGGTTTGGAAACGAGGAGCAACAAAATGAGCGCGCGATGCGCTTTGCAATGGAATGAAAAAACTCGTCGCAATCGATATGTCGCTTGCGACGAGCTGGAAGGGACGGTTAAAATCGATATTTCGTTAAAGGTTCCGCTCTATTTCACATTTGTCATCCAATTATCCAATTCTTTCTGGGCATCTGGCAAATGAGACAATACATGTGCTGGGTTAACACAATACATAAAACACAAGACGTCTCTGGCTGTGCGTTGCTTCTCTGTTGTGGTAAGATGACCGAAGAAACTCATCTCTGGTGCTCCTTGTACGTTCTCTTTAGAGTGGCTTTCAGTATTCAAAACCAAGCGATACATGGAATTCTGGAAATATGCTCTTTTATTCTGATCAGGAATTAGCGCGAGCACCCGTGGATTCAGGCTAACTTTCTCGACACCTTCTTTAAATGTGAATGTTGCAAACGCTTCCAAGACTCGTCTTGTTGTGTTACCAATGGTTAGTTCCGCCGCAGAGTCAGGATTACAACCATATTCATACACACAACGCATCAACCGCGTGTATTCATTGTGAGACTTTGCCATAAACGGGGTTATTGCCTTATTTAGAAGTTGGAATGAGCAGTACTCAGAGTTCTTCCCTATTCCAGCACAATTCGAAGAAATTTCATCCAAGGCTTTTTGCAAATCAAACATCACGCTCACATCATGCGTCATCATTAGAACTTTTGTTGTTGCACATGATGTAAGAACCTGATTTAGCTTATATCTTAAAAATGATAAAATTCCTACTCGATTTTCAACATCAAAACTTGAAACAGGATCATCAATAACCAAGAACATTTCATCATAGTATTGCTTTTGAAATTCTGTTTCTTTTGCAATTTCGGTAAAAAAATAACTTAAGGCCAAAGCATTTCGTTCCCCACATGATATCTTATTCGGAGAAACATCCTTCCCATTTACTTTCAAATGGTACATTTGGTCGTTTCCAAGATACAATTGGAGTCTGGTATCACTATAGAAGATATAAGAAAGTGATTTGTTAATCTGCTCGACAGCGATTTGAAGATTCTTTCGTTGTGCATCTAAAAGTTGACGCTTATCTAAAAGATCATTTTTAGCTTGAAGTGCCTTGGCCAACTCTTTCTCTGCGGTTTGCTTTGCTGCTCTCTGCGATATCAACGATTGATATTCAGAGTCAATCGTATAATGGGCAATCTCATCATTCAATTTCAAAAGTTCTTTCTCTGTAGTCTGCCTATTTGTAATAATTTCATTATAGGACACTCTTTTATCTTCTAACTTCGCTAAAATATCATTCAACTGTTTATACGCGGTTATCAAATCTGTGAAGGTATCATACTGTGCCAGAGAAAGGGGATCAGAAATCTTTGTCTGAACAACTTTATTGTGATTCGCAATTGCACCATTGACAGCGGATATCTGTAAAATTAACTTCCCAAGGAGTTCAGAATCCAAGACACCATAGTCCTGATAAAAGTCTGCTTGGATTTCGGACAATATTAATTTTTTTAGCTCGTTGCGGTATTCTTCCACTTCACGGTTCAAGATATTCTCAATTTGCTGCAACGACACTACCCGATGTTCCTCAGATATCGGCTGTAAACAGGTTGGGCAAATCTTGTGCGATCTTGCCGTTAAGAACCCTTTTGCAGTTGAAAGCACATCAATGCCCATCGACTGAAGTAACTCCTGCTCACGCGAAGTCAATGTCGGTTTTTGTGGCACTTTTGCTAAAAGCATTTTTGCAGCTTCTACTATCTTTTCCGGAGGCTCGATAGCTCGAATCTGTGGACTAATCGGTAATGCAGAGGCATCAGTACTATCAAAGACAACCAACAATTCATCAAGCTTTGCATGCGTTGTTGCCTCATCCATACGAGGTTTTAACTTACCAAGTCTGTCTACTTCTATCTCTGTTACACGCGATTTAATGTGGTTCTTTTTTATACGGATTCCACTCGTTTCAGCCCACCCGCCAGCGGCCTGTAATTTCTTAACGATTAAACTTTGCCAGTATTCTGGGGCCACAACATTAGTTGCTGATTTATACTGTTGGATAAACTCGCTTTTGGAATCGATATCAGTTTGAACTTGAACAGTCTGTTTCTCCAGTTCCTCTAACTGCTTTTCAAGTTCAACTTGTTTACCAAAAAGAACGATTGTCCCCAAGCCGCTTTTCTGTACTCTTATATTTTGGGAAATATATGTTTCGTCAAAAACAAAGAATTTCTCAGCTTTCAATCCCGGAGACATTTTAATGATATCTGTTCCAACTACAGGAATCAAATCTACTGTTTTGGGTGTTGTTGACATTGCGTATTCTCTAAATCCCTGCGCAATCGTACTCTTACCGCTCCCGTTAGTTCCATACACCAGCGCGACTCGGTTCTTTTTCGGTGCTTGATGAGTAGGGAACAGATTAAGTAAGGCAGTAGTATCAAAAAACGGAGATCTTATATTTATCCCCGTCATGCTGTCAATGGTTGTTGACATTATAATCCCCTCCCCACGCAGAAGTGCTTATAGGGATATTATACCAGACAGCCTGCTACAAGGATAGACTTAATTCGGGAGCATCTCGAAATATTCCGCACATTGCAGTTCAATCTGTAAGCTGCCATCAGACTGGACCAAAATGACATCGACCTTGTTTTTGATTTCATCTCCGTCAAATGTACTCAGTCCTAATTTCTCACAAAGGACATCCTTGGTCCTGCCCTCTGATATGGAAGGCGAATGCTGACAGAACTTTTTTCCATGCTCCACCCGGCTGGCACAGCGCCAGACGATCTCGCCGGATGGTCTGGTAATGCGGCGATAGTTGCGGCCACATTCCGCGCAAACCAAAAGGCCGCTCAGTACACTCTGCGAGTTGTACCGGGTGGCCTTTCTCTGATGGGTGTCCTCATCTATATTGCTCCGCCTGCTTTTCTCTCCCTGCACCAAAAAGAAATCGTCAAAGCTGATAATGTAGCCGATGTACTTCTGATTGGAAAGCAGATTGCTGAGAACTGGCTGTGTCCAGCGTTCCCTGCCTTTAGGGGATGGAATGTTGCTCTCGAACAGAAAATCAGCAATCCCGCCCAGGCTCATGCCGGAGAGGTATTGCCGATAGATCATTCTCACGATATTTGCTTTTTCCTGATCGATGGCCACATGGCCATTTGGCGCGATATAATATCCGTATGGGACGCCCATGGCGAAGACGCTCCTCTCTGAATTTTTAATGTTACTTATATGGAAGTTTTCTCTAAGGCATCATGGAAAAGTCAAGGATATGTGGATTATAAACTTGCCAAAAGGCAATGGAGCCTGATATAACTCTCCTATTTTACTGTTTCTGGAAAAATAACGTCCCTGAAATAGAAAGAAACCTGCTTTTGACCTAAATCAAAAACAGGTTTCTTTTCTGGGTTATGTTGACAAAAAAGATACCCTATCTAAAAAGGAAAAATATTAGCTTTTAATGAAGCGATATTTATGTTGTCTCAATGCAAAGGCTTGTTCACCACCTTCAAGGATTTCACAAATATGTTCCTGTATTCCTTTGCAATTCAATATACCTGGAACAATTTCGCCATTGTCATAAACAGGGGAATTGTTCTCGATTGAGCCACCACGGTATTCAAAGCGATGCTGTTTATTGGGAGCATTCTTCCCATCTTGATTCGCAACTATAACCAATTCAGCATCACCACCAAGGACGATATTGGCATTATGCGTAACAGTAATAATTTGTCTATCAACCTTTTTCTCTTTGATAAATCGTATCAATTCGTCAAAAATTGATCTGTTATCAAGGTCATCCTCTGGCTGATCTATAAGGATCGGACACCTGCTTTCGGCAAGGCTGATAAGAAGTCTAAGTAAGACCAAAGCTTTCTTGCCTGGTGACATATCTTGTATATCGTCATTGTCCATTCTGACAACATAGTCTATGTTGTACCAATCGGATAAGATTTCTCTGAGTGCAGATTCCACAGTATAGCCGCTCTTTAGTTGCAGTGATTCTTTTGAATTATTAAGGATGGCTTCGATAAATGCCACAATATGCTCCGTGGATAACGCATCTTCTGTTATATCATGAAGATTAAAAACGGAAAATCTATTTATTGACTTATTATTTAATATTTCTGAAATTTTCCGAGAAAATTGTTCAGCTCGAAACACTTTTCTTACGGAAAACTCCAATTCACCTGTAGAAGACACAGAGCTACTGTTAATGCTATCTACATAAGCATGATATATTTGGCTAAAGGCAGAAAACGATTGACTTAACTCATTCAGCTTTTGTTTATACTGTTCCTGCACGGTGTTTAGGCGGGCCTTGTATTCAGAAAGTTTTGCCAGCCGTTCTCGCTCGTTCACAATAGCAGCGGAAAGTTTACTAACCCGCTCATTTCCATCCATTTTAGGCTTTAATGCACTGACTGTCTCTTCATATTTACTTATAGCCGACTCAATATCTCCACACTGCTTACGGGCATCTTGTAGAATTTTCTCCCGTTTGGAAGCCCAAGCTTCATCAGCAATCTTTCTTACTTCATCAATGGCATTGCTAATCGACTCATTAAAAATTGAAAAGATACCATTCGGTGAGAGTTTAACTTCTAAAACAGATTGAATCTCTTGTATCAAGCCTATTTCTTTAGTCGCAGCTGAAAAAGTTTCTCGCGATACTTTAGCTTTTTCTACAGCACTTTGATATTCTGCTATTTCGGCCTCTGTGACATCGTATTCTTTACTCAATTGTTCTAATTGGGCATTTAATTTTGCAAGTTCAGTTTCAATTGCCTCTCTATCGCCAATTTCTTTGCATCGCTCATAAAGTTCAGTCCGGTCAGCAACAATTTTTAAGAAATCAACGATTGATTTCGCTATTTTTTGTTTCTGCTCGGAAATTTGTTCACCCATCAAATGGTATGCTTCGCTGCACTTTTCATCCTGTAAAACGATGTCTTGGATAATGGTATCAATTTCCGTAGTTTCCTGTTCTTCGTCACTAAGCCGGTTTAAGTATGTTTGTGGTATATAAACGATTTTTCGACCTTTACCTCTATCATCACTGCAAACACCATCACGCCAGTAAACTTTTAACTCTGGAATTTGCCTGACATTCGTTGTTGCGGTTTCCTGCTTTTTCTCTACTTGCTTTTCATCTATCGCCATTGCCATATTATGAAGAAGCAGGGATTTTCCAGTTGATTTTCCTCCTATGATACATGTGAGCTTATCACTAAAATAGATAGGTTCAGGTGAAAATTTATCATTTCCTGCTATCTCCACTCGGTCAATCACATAGTATTCAGGCTTTTCATCTGGAACACTACTGCTAATACGCACACGCTCCTTCGGTTCATAAAGGACTTGCTTCAACCCTTCAAAAGTTGGATCCGCTTTAATCCAGCAAAAGCGATCATCCGCTGGAGCAAACACTTTTTCATTGCTATGTGCATCGCAACCATGAATACAAGGCATTAATGAACCACATTTTTCTTTTACAATGTTTGTGTCATCAGGCCCTTCTCCAAGAAAATATGCTATGTCTTTGGGATTGGATGAAAACACCATGTCGGAAAGTTGATAAATTGTCCTCCGCGTAGCCTCTAATTGCGAAATATCACCTACGAAATAATCGCTATGAGCGCGTAACATAGAAGCACCATCTGCGCTGTTATTTGATACCACAATAATCGTTTTTTCTTTTAGTTGGGAATCGCGAGAAAAAACATCTAAGAGTGTGTCTATCGAAATAATAAATTGGTTTGTTCCAATCAAAAGGGCTTCCTTCTCATTTAGAGATGGATCCCCATTGAAATCACGACCGAATCTAATTAACTCAGATTTTGTGGCACTATACGGATTGCCCTTATAATGAAACTTTAAATGTGCAAAAAAACGGCTCTCTAATTCTCCGACAATGCTTGGATCAAATAAGCAATGTATATTTATGGGGGAATTTGATGCAATTGGTGTCATTCTCAACTCAACGTTTGGGAAAACAAATTTGACACTATTGGGGAGCCGTTTATCCTCGCAAACTTTAAGATAGTTATCTATGGAAAGATAGTCGGTAATTGCAATAGCACAAATCGAGTGTAAAGGGTCACTTCCATCACGTATGTAGTTAGCGATAGAAGTATAGAAGTTATCCCATTTTTCATCAGTTGTTTTTCCTGTATATTGATCCGCCTTTTTAGTGCCAGGGGTATGCAAATGCAATTCCCATCTTCGCCATTCTGAGCCTCTATTACTCTCCATAATTGTAAATCCTTCTTTCCTTATCTCATCTTTAGGGAAAGGTAGATAAACGATAAAATCCCCTTCATATATGATGAGGCATGTGAACAATTTGTTCATTTCAACTTTTACTTGCATTCTCAACACGTTAAGTAAGAGTTCTTTTTCAAAATTATATCACAAATCGACCCATTTCTCAACGAGAAAAGCAGGCACAGAGAGACACCGGCAGCGCCCAATTTGCCAGTATTTCTCTGTGCCTGCTTCTTAGTGAAGGGGTTGGGTAATTTCAAACCCACCGATGAAGCGGATGCGGATTTCTTCTTTGGAGAGGACGGTTACTCGTTCAATCACCCGGTACACCAGTGTGTCGGAATACTCCGTAAGGTCGAGATCTTCTGTGGAGATGAGTTCCATGATTTCCTTGGCTTTGTTTTCACGGCCCATATCCTGCTGGGCGTCCAGTTCCGCACATTTTTTCATTTGCCTCAGCTGGAGCATCTCATCGCTGATTTGCTTGATCCGCAGATCCACGATTTCACTCCCATCCATCGTAAGCAGCCGGTCCAAGTCCTTGTCCAGGTCATGGAGCCTGTTTTCTATCACAAGGGGATTGATTGCGGCGTTTTCTCCACCAATACAGTGTACAAGTGCTTCTTGCAAGGTGGCTGCCATTTCTTCCTGGTGGCCTTGAACCAGGGAACGAATGGCTTTCAGGATAGCGGAATAGAGCTCTTCTTCCTTGAGGCTGGGGGAGTCCTTGCAAACCTTTGGCCCGCATTCCAGTCGGTTGATGCATCGCCAGACGATTTGCTTCCGTCCGTGGATGCTCCATGTCACCCTTCGGAAATAACAGCCGCAGTTCCCGCAGACAAGTCTTTCCGAAAGGGCGTATTTGCTGGTAAACCGGCCACGATTGGTCTTGGCTTTTTTGGTATTGGCGGGTTTTTTACTTTTCCTACGGGCGATTTCCTCTTGGATTTGATAAAACATTTCCCTCGGGATGATGGCCGGATGATTGTCCTTGATGTAGTACTGCGGGAGTTCGCCATTGTTCTTCTTGACCTTGCCTTCAATGAAATCTGCCGTGTAGGTTTTCTGCAGCAGGACGTCACCCATGTACTTCTCATTTTGCAGGATGCGTTGGATGGCTTCCGTGCTCCAGTTTTGATTGCCGGTGGCGGTTGGAATGCCCATGCTCTCCAAGGTTTCCTTTATGGTACGCAGGCTATCGCCGTTTAAGTAATTCTGAGCAATCATCCGGATGATCTTCGCTTCTTCAGGCACGATTTCCGGCTCACCGTCCGGTCCTTTGCGATAGCCAAGGAAGTTTTTATACCGGAAACTGAACCGGCCCTGCCGGTAGCCCATGCGGATGCCCTTGGTCACGTTGCCGCTGATGGATTCGCTCTCGGCCTGGGCGAAGGAACTCAGGCAGGTGAGGATCATCTCGCTGTTCATATTCGAGGTGTCAATGTTTTCTTTCTCAAAGATGACCGGAATGCCCCAGCTTTTGAGGATCCGCACGTGCTTGATGCAGTCCAGGGTGTTACGGGCAAAGCGGGAAATGGATTTCGTCAGGATGAGGTCAATTTTCTTCTTCCGGCACAGTTCAATCATTTTGTTAAATTGCTCTCTTTTCTTGGTGCTGACGCCTGAGATCCCATCATCCGCAAAAATTCCGGCCAACTGCCATCCCTCATGATGAGTAATTTTATCCGTGTAATAGGCCACCTGCACCTCAAAGCTGTTCTGCTGTTCTTCTTCCTCGGTGCTGACCCTACAGTAGGCGGCCACCCGCAGTTTCCGTTTTCGCTTACGCAGGTCACCCAGCAGAGGGTTCGCCGGGATTTCTGTAACTGTTTTTTGTGCCATGGCGGTTCTCCTTTCAAACCACGATATCGTTCAGCAGACGAAGCTGTACAGATGCGTCCTGATATTGTCAAGATTAGTTGACACATTTTTCTCAAGGATATCACTGACTATGCTACCAGTTCCAAAGCCTCATAATACTGCCTGCGTTTTATCATGGGAGGAAGCCCGCCGTTGGCAGAGCAGATCCTC
>DVHG01000016.1 GCA_018712345.1 Candidatus Onthovicinus excrementipullorum
GAATTCGATAATGAATATCCGGATGAAAAAATGCTTGAGCTTTCAAAGAAAATCAAAGTCATTGTTGACGATAAGTCCCGCTATACCGATTGGTCTACCCGTGATGACATCAAAGCAAATTTGCAGGTGGATTTGATCCTGTTATTAGACGAATACGGCTATCCGCCAGTAACGCTGGATGATGTTTATAAAGAAGTACTGGAACAGGCGGAAAACTTCAAGAAGTACGCCGGTTAAAAGCATATAAAAAATCAATCGGGTCTTAGGGCAGCGCCCTAACGAGAATCACTGTTTGCAGCCGTATGGGGATACAAACAGTCTGCTCGCTAAGATGATACAGAAAAACCGGAGAAGGCAGCAATGCCCGCTCCGGTTCGTTCTATTTTACCCCGATTTTCTTCGGCTTTGCCTTTGAAATTTTGATGATTAAATCATCCACGGCGTCGGTATAGCGTCCTTCCTGCCGCAGCTTGTTCTGAAACCAAATGAGATTTTGGATGAGAAATCTGTGCTCATTGTCCAAAAGATAGAGATGAAATTTCTGTTCTTTCATATGTAAATCCACTCGTTGTTGACGATTTCAGCGGCTCGGTTTCGGATGCTATTCGTCTTTTGCACCCATTCCATAGGACAATCGGCTTTCAGCTTTTCCGTAACATTTGCCTGTTCGTAAAGTACGGATACAAGCAACTGAAACATCCGCTCCGCCTGCTGATCTACCTCTGCCAGATGTCCGTTCAGCGTTCCGGAAGTCAGCAGATTGTAATACCGAATTTTGTGATACTGCTTCAAATATCGCCGGTATCGTCGCCCCCAAACTCCGATTTCAATTTCTTTTTCGGGTGATACTTTCAGATTGGGCAGTTCATAATTGCCCTGCCGGGTGTATGTGCCGCCTGCTTCTTCATAAATACTTTTCATCGTAAAAACCTCCTGTGTTTTTTGGTGCTTTCATTCTACAGAAGATTTTCAGGAAAAACCAATGTGCCGATTGCAGTTTTATCGGAATATACAGAAAAAGAGTACGAACCTTTCGATCCGTACTCTCATTTCTACCCTGCAATGCCGGTTTCTGTGTGTTTTTGGATACGGCCTTATGCACACTCGGCTAAATGCAGGGCCGGTTTTATAATCATCTGGTCAGTTTGTGAAATACTTTTTTCCCTTTCCGAATAATGGCCGCGCCGTCTTTAAAGTCGCTGTCGGTCAGCTTGCGGAAAGCGTCAGTCACCTTTTCATCATTGAGCGTGACGCCGCCCTGCTCGACAAGCCTGCGCGCCTCGCCTTTGGATTTGGCAAGTCCGGCCTTGACCATCGCATCAAGCAGGCCGATCGCTCCATCCGTAAAATCCTCGGCTAACAGAACCGTGGTCGGCATGTGTTCAGAAGAGGTGCCAGCTGTAAAGATCGCCTTGGCGGCTGCCTGTGCCTTTTCCGCCTCCTCCTGGCCGTGGATCAGACTGGTCACCTCGTAGGCAAGCTTTTCCTTGGCCTGGTTGATCGCACTGCCCTCCAGCTTGGCATACTCGTTGATCTCCTCCACCGGGATAAAAGTGAGCATCTTCATACAGTTGATGACATCGGCGTCGTCCACATTGCGCCAGTACTGGTAGAACTCATAGGGGCTCGTCTTATCCGGATCCAGCCAGACAGCACCATTCTCCGTTTTGCCCATCTTTTTGCCGTCGCTCTTGAGCAGGAGCTTAAAGGTCATGCCGTAGGCATCCTTGCCATCCGCGCGGCGAATCAGCTCTACGCCACCGATGATGTTACTCCACTGATCATCGCCGCCCATCTCCAGCTTACAGCCGTACTTCCGATTGAGCACAAGAAAATCATAGCTCTGCATGAGCATATAGTTGAGCTCAAAGAAGGAGAGCCCACGCTCCAGGCGCTGCTTGTAGCACTCGGCCGCCAGCATGCGGTTGACGGAGAAATGGACGCCGATCTCACGCAGGAACTCAATATAGTTCAGGTTGAGCAGCCAATCGGCATTATCGACCATAATAGCCTTCCCCTCGCTGAAGTCAACGAGGCGGGACATCTGCCTGCGGAAGCATTCCACGTTGTGGTTAATCGTCTCCCGTGTCATCATCTTACGCATGTCCGATTTACCGGACGGATCGCCAATCATCCCCGTGCCGCCGCCGAAGAGGGCAATCGGCACATGCCCGGCCCGCTGAAGGTGCGCCATCACCATGATCTGGACAAAGTGGCCCACATGCAGGCTGTCCGCCGTGGGATCAAAGCCGATGTAAAACTTGACCTTTTCCTCTTCCAGCATTTTGCGGACCTTTTCCTCGTCTGTGACCTGGGCGATTAAACCGCGCGCGGTCAGCTCGTCATAGACACTCATCTGACATTCCCCTTTCAAAAAATTGGAAGTTTTTCGGGGGACAAAAAACGCCCCCTGCCTGTGCAGAGGGCGGAAAAACCGCGGTACCACCTCTATTCACCGCACTCTCACGAGTACGGCCTTAAAGGGTACGAAATCATACCCCGTCCCTGTAACGGGAGGAACCCGGCGCAGCCTACTGACAAATCGCGTTCAGCTGTGCAGCTCAAGGATGTATTTCACGCCGGCGCTCGTACCGCTTTCCACCGACCAGCGGCTCTCTGTGACTAAAACCGGCGTTACTTCTTCCTGTCTCAGCAGATAAGGGCATTATAACTTTAAAAATCCTGTTTGTCAATAGCCTGTGCCGATTTTATCATTTCCTCGGCATTGTCAAGCTGGAGCCTGGTGATTTGGTCGCCGCCGGTAATGCGTGCGAGCTCATGCTTGCGGCCTTCAAAGTCGAGCGGGATGACTTTTGTATAGGTACGCTGGCCGTCCGACCGCTTTTCAATCAGCAGGTGTGCATCCCCCATTGCCGCGATAGGTGCCAGATGTGTCACACAAATCACCTGATGCCCGCGTGCGACCCGGCGCATCATCCGGCCAATCTTCTGTGCGGCACGCCCGCTGACACCGGTGTCGATCTCATCAAAAATGAGCGTTGGTACGTCATCCTGAGCGGAGAGCACATTCTTAAGCGCGAGCATGATCCGGGACAGCTCACCTCCGGAAGCAATCTTTGACAGCGGACGCGGCGGCTCACCGGGGTTGGCGGAAATATAGAATTCCATCGTCTCCGCCCCGTTGGAGCCAGCGGGCGTCTCCGTACGGTGGACGACAAAGCGCGTATTGGGCATATCAAGCTGTGTCAGGCTCTCCTGTACCTGTTCACTCAATTGATCGGCGGCTGCCGTCCGGCTCTGCGTCAGTTGGACTGCGGCGGCGAGCACCTGCTCCCGGGCCCCCACCAAAAGTGAAGCGAGCTCCTGAGCCCGCTCATCCGAGCTGACGATATTTTCCAGTTCCGCCCGGGAACGTTCCAGATGGGCCAGCATTTCCTCCTCCGTATCGCCATACTTCAGGGACAGGCGGTACAGCTCATCCAGGCGTGCTTCAATGCCCTCAAGCTCATCCGCACCGGAATCGGCGTTCTCAAGGCCGCTGTGGATCTCTCCGGCGTACTCTTCCAGCAGATAGGAAAGCTCCTCCAGCTTTTGTGCAAGGGCGTTATATGCCTGATAATAGGGCGCTGCCCCCGTGAGCGCCTGAGCGGCACGCAACAGGAGATCCCGTGCACCAAAGCCCTCCTCCCCATCGCCGCTGAGCGCAGCATAGGCCTGCCGGGCCGCCTCCGTCACCTTTTGGGCGTTCTGAGCCAGTTTGCGGCGCTCTTCAAGGCGGTCGCGCTCACCGGGGACAATCCCTGCCTCTTCCAGCTCTTTGATCTGATATTCAAGCAGTTCCGTACGCCGCTGCTTTTCCTGCTCGTCCATTTTCAACCGTGAGAGCTCGCGCCGAATGGTGCAGTAATTGCGGTAGGCAGCGCGGTATTGGTCCAGAATATCGCTGTTTTGGGCATAGGCATCAATAAAACGGATATGCTTTTCCGAATCGAGCAGAGACTGGCTGTCATGCTGCCCGTGGATGTTGATCAGATCCCCGGCGATATCCCGCAGGACAGACACCGTCACCGGACGGCCGTTGATATGGCACTTATTTTTTCCCTCAGAGCTGATGACACGGCTGATAATCAGCTCGGACTCCTCGGCCTCTATCCCATATTCCTCAAGCCGTGCAGAGACTCCGGATGGAATGCGGTCAAAAACCGCCGTCACACTCGCGCGTTCCGCACCGTGCCGAATCAGTTCGCGGGAGGTACGCTCCCCGAGAATGGCGTTGATCGAATCAATGACAATGGATTTACCGGCTCCGGTCTCACCCGTCATTACATTAAAGCCGGCGGAAAAGTCTATGTCCGTATGTTCAATCACCGCGATATTGTCGATCACTAAATTTACAAGCATGCTGAACCTCACCTGCCGGATATGAGCTGATTGATCGTCCGCTTCATCTCGCCGGCATCCTTTTCCGTCCGGCAGAGGACAAAGATTGTATCGTCCCCCGCGAGAGAGCCGACGATCCCGTCGATCCGCAGCGCATCGATCGCCGCGCAGGCTGCCTGCGCCATGCCGGTGTCGCAGCGGATTACACAGATATTCCCCGCAAAATCGATTGATCTGACGGCGTGACGAATAATGTCATAATACTTTTCCGTCACGTCGGAGGACTTGTTTTGGGTGGTACAGTAGCGGTAGATGCCGTTTTCATCCGTTGCCTTGACAATTTTGAGATCTTTGATATCCCGGGAAATTGTAGCCTGTGTGACCTCATAACCGCTTTCGCGCAGCAGCATCTGGAGCTCTTCCTGAGTAGTGACCGGATATTTCCGGATCAATTCCAGGATCGCCGCCTGTCTGTTTCTCTTCATATCATGCCCTCCGCTGTGCCAGTTTGGTATTTAGAATATCGATAAAGGTATCGGACTTGATCCGGATAAATTCCGCATACTGTCCACTCCTGCCGATTTTTACACGGCTTGCCGCCGGGATCTCGCAGCCGTCCTCCCCATCGCAGGAGAGGAAGAGGCGATCCCCTCGCCGGCGCTCTGAGAGAATTTCAATCTCCGTATCCGGGGCAAAGACAATGGACCGCGCAAAGAGCGAGTGCGTACAGATCGGTGTGAGGATAATGCTGTTGATCTGCGGGTCCATAACGGGCCCCCCGGCAGAGAGCGAATAGGCCGTGGAACCCGTGGGAGTCGCCACAATAATCCCATCCGCCAGATAGTCATTGGCCCTGCGACCGTTGATATTCACGGTAAACTCAATCATCTGAAACTGCTGCCCGCGGGAGACAACCGCATCATTGATGCAGGAAAAATGACGTACCGGAGCCCCCGTATCGTCCACGATGTCCACATCCAGCATCATCCGCCGGTCCTTGGTATAGGAGCCGTCCATCAGCCGGCTCAGGAGAGAGAGCTCATGCCTTTCAAGCCCCGCCATAAAGCCGAGACGGCCGGCATTAATGCCGAGCACCGGCTTGTGAAAGGAGGCGGCGCGCTTGGCCGTGTGCAGGATCGTCCCATCCCCGCCGATGGAGATAACAATATCGCTGCCCGCAAAAAACTGCTCCGCATCACTGGCGACGGCATGGGTGGAACGGAAGGTCTCCCACTGATCGGGTGCCACCGTATAAGAGCATCCAAGACGGTCCAGTTGGCGGCAGACATCGAGCGTGACGCCATAGGCGTTTTCTTTTTTAAGATTGGGTGCCAATGCGATCATCATTTTTCTCACCGCCATCTAAAGTATCATGCGAGGTGTCCACCAGAGCGCCGACCGATACCGCTGTGCGATCCTGCGCGCCCTCTGAAGTTTTTCGCAGATGGATCAGGTATTCAATGTTCCCCTTGGGGCCCTTGACCGGAGAAAAATCGAGTCCGAGGATATCAAATCCATTTTCCAAGGCGAGCGCCTTGACTTTTTCAATCACTTCACAGTGGACCTTTTTATCCCGGACAACGCCGTTCTTACCGACCTTTTCCCGCCCCGCCTCAAACTGCGGCTTGATCAGGCATACGGCCTCCCCCGTCCCGCTGAGCAGTTCCCGGAGCACCGGGAGAATTAGCGAGAGAGAGATAAAAGAGACATCGACGCTTGAAAAATCCACCGCGTCCGGCACCTGCTCCCGGGTGACATAGCGAAAATTGGTCCGCTCCAGATTGACCACGCGGCTGTCGCTGCGCAGCTTCCATGCGAGCTGACCGTAACCGACATCAATCGAATAGACCTTTGCGGCGCCATTCTGGAGCATGCAGTCGGTAAATCCGCCCGTGGAGGCCCCAACATCCATGCAGATCTTCCCTTCCAGGCGGATCGGGAAAACCTGCATCGCCTTTTCCAGCTTCAGTCCGCCGCGGCTGACATAAGGAAGCGATTTTGCGCGCAGCTCCACGACGTCGTCCGGGCGAACTGCCTGCCCCGCCTTCGTCGCCTTCTGACCGTTAAGGTAGATATCCCCGGCCATTATGTATGCCTGCGCCCGCTCGCGGCTCTCCGCAAGCCCCCGCTCAAACACGGCCACATCAAGTCTCTTTTTCTCCGTCAAGTGATACACTCCCAAGTATTTTTTCAATCATCCGCTTTTTATCCAGTCCGTATTTGGCCAGCTGGGAGGCGACCGTCGCCTGTTCCACAAAGGTGTCATTCACAGCGGTGATATCATAGCCGCCCCGATATCCGGCGGACAGCAGCATCGCGGCGACATGCTCCGCCACGCCGCCTGTACGGATCCCCTCTTCAAAGAAGAAAATCTTTTCCGCCCCGGACAGCCTTTCGATGACCTCACCGCTGATCGGCTTGATCTGATTGAGCTTCAGGACACGGGCGGTAATCCCGTGCTCCTCCCGCAGCTCATTGACCGCTGCACAGCAGTCGGCAAAGATGCGGCCGTATGTCGCCAGGACGATCGGCGCATCGTGTGGGCCGTACTCGGCATAAGGCCCGAAGGTGGAGGTAAAATCCTCCGGGAGTTCCCGCTCCGCCCCGCGCGGATAGCGGATGGCCACCACGCCCTCCTCATTGTAGAGGGCATTGCACAGTGCGTGCCTGAGCTCCGTATAGCTGGCGGGGGAATAGACCGTAATCCGCGGGATCGTGTTGAGCATCGGGACATCAAAAAGCCCCTGATGCGTCTCGCCGTCGTTTCCGACGAAGCCCGCACGGTCAATGGCGATGACCATTTTTTTGTTCTGCAGTGCGCCGTCGTGAATCAGCTCATCATACGCACGCTGTAGAAAGGTGGAGTAGACGGCAAAAACAGGCAGCATCCCGTTGCGTGTCAGACCTGCTGAAAAGGTGATGGCATGCTCCTCCGCGATCCCGACATCAAAGAAACGCTTGGGGAATCGCTCGCTGAACTGTTTGAGTCCCGTGCCCAGCGCCATGGCAGCCGTAATAGCCACGATATTTTCATCCTCCTGCGCAAATCCGCACAGGAATTCGCCAAATTTATCGGAAAAATTATCCCCGGAGCAGATCGGCTCGCCCGTATTGATATCGAACCGGGCGACACCGTGGTACTGGCTCGGATCCCGCTCCGCAAAATCATACCCCTTTCCCTTGACGGTATTGACATGCAGGAGAACGGGCCGTCCGCTCATTTTGGCGCTCTCCAGCGCACCGCAGAGCGTATCAAAATTGTGGCCGTCAATCGGCCCCATATACCGGAATCCGATATCCTCAAACAGTGTACTGCCATAGATCATCCGCTTGACCGAGGATTTGATGCGGAACAGGAAGTTGGAGAGCCGGTGCCCGATCAGCGGAATCTTGTTGAGCCCCTTTTCCAGCGCCGCCTTCAGGCGGAAGTAACTCGGCTTAGTGCGGATCCGTGTCAGATAGCGCGCCATGGAGCCCACGTTTTTGGAAATGGACATCTCATTATCGTTGAGGATGACGATCAGATTGTCCCGTGAGCGGCCGGCGTTGTTGAGCGCCTCATAGGCAAGGCCGCCCGTCAGCGCCCCGTCCCCGATCACCGCGATGACATAGTTTTTGTCCCCGCGCAGCGTTTTGGCGCTCGACAGGCCGAAGGCCGAGGAGATCGAGGTGCTGCTGTGGCCGGTATAGAACAGATCGTGCCTGCTCTCGCTGGGCCTGGAAAAGCCGGAAAGGCCGTCCTCCGTGCGCAGGGAAGAGAATTTATCATACCTGCCGGTCAGTAGCTTGTGCGTGTAAACCTGATGACCGACGTCCCAGACGATCTCATCCCGCGGGGAGTCAAAGACGCGGTGGAGCGCGATCGTCAACTCGACCACGCCGAGATTGGAGGCCAGGTGGCCGCCCGTGTTGGAGACGGTCTCAATCAACACGCTTCTGATCTCCCGCGCCAGATCCGGCAGCTGCTTATAGGGAATCTCCTTGACGTCGTCCGGCGATTTAATATGATTAAGATATTTCACTTCATTCATATTTTGCCCTCCCGGATCAATTTTTGCGTGTGGCCAGGTTTTCCGCCAGTTCGGCCAGATATTCAGTGCCGCCCTCAAAGTGCGCGAGCGCGCGGACGGCATTATCCGTCAGGCGGCGCACTGCGTCGCGGCAGGCGTCCAGACCAAGCAGGGAGACATAGGTGGATTTTTTATTTTCGGCATCGCTGCCCACGGGTTTGCCGAGCTCCTCGGTGCTCCCGGTGACGTCCAAAATATCGTCTACGATCTGGAACGCGAGCCCCAGCGCAGCGGCATAGGAGCCGGCGGCATCCAGCTTCTCCCGCGGGGCGCCGGCAATTACACAGCCCATGCGGCAGGCAGCGTCAATCAGCGCCCCGGTCTTCAGGCGGTCCATGGTGCGCAGGGTCTCAATATCGATCGTCTTCCCCTCCGACATCAGGTCAATCACCTGGCCGCCGATCATTCCGTTGACCCCGGAGTTGGATGCGAGCAGGGCCGCCGCAGTGATTGCACTGCGCGGGGAGATACACTTGGGATCATATTCCCGCAGCATTACCTCAAAGGCGAGTGTCAGCAGGCCGTCCCCCGCCAGCAGCGCCGTGTCCTCGCCAAACTCGATATGGCAGGAGGGTTTCCCGCGGCGCATATCGTCATTATCCATGCAGGGAAGATCATCGTGAATGAGGGAGTAGGTGTGGATCATCTCCACCGCGCACGCAAAGGGCAGTGCAGCCCGGACCTCAAGCCCGCACAGGCGTGCAAACTCCAGCGTGAGGATCGGACGTACCCGCTTCCCCCCGTTGGCAGCACTGTAGCGCATCGCCTCCATCACACGCCCCTGAAGGCATTCCGCTCCGGGGATCAGGCGGTCCAGTTCCCGCTCGATCAGGCCGATATATTCGTCTGTCCGTTCCGCATACAGCTGTGTCATTCCGCCGCCTCCGTATCGTCCGTCAGTTTTACAATCTTCTGCTCGGCTTTTGCGAGCTGATCACTGCAATAGGCGATCAGCTTCGTCCCCTCTTCAAAAAGCTTCATGGATTCCTCCAGGGTGACACCGCTGCCCTCCAGTGCCGCGGCGATCTCTTCCAGACGGGCCATTGCGCTCTCAAAGGTCTTTTCCATGTTTCTCGTCCTCCGTTATTGGATCTATCCGATGGACCGTACAGCCAAGCCGGCCGTCCGCCATCCTTAAAAGAATAGGATTCCCTGTTTTTACCTGTTTTACACTTGTCAGGACCGTTCCCGCCTCAGATTCAGCGATGGAATAGCCGCGCGCGAGCACTTTTAGCGGGCTGAGGTGATCAAGTGCCGCCGCCAGCTCGGCCAGGCGCCTGCGCCTGTCAGTCAGGAGGCGACCCATGCCGTCCCGCAGGGCCGAGGCGCATGTATCCAGACGCTGACGGGGCTGTTCCAGGCCATGCAGCGGTGACTGAAAGCAGGGGTACGCCCGCACCGCTGTGAGCCGCGCTTTCCTCTCAGCAAGGCCGGACGCCGCACCGCCGACGATCTGAGTATTCAGCGCGGCAAGATGCGCCGCGATCTCGCGCGCATCCGGGACGGCAAGCTCCGCGGCCGCAGAGGGCGTGGCCGCCCGCACATCCGCCACAAAGTCGCAGATGGTAAAGTCCGTCTCATGGCCGACAGCCGAGATCACCGGGATCCGGGAACGGTACACGGCACGGGCCACCGGCTCCTCGTTGAACGCCCACAGATCCTCAATCGATCCGCCGCCGCGCCCGAGGATGATAACGTCCGCCGCATCTTTCCGATTGAAGAGCTCAAGCGCCGCGCAGATTTCCTCCGCGGCACCATCCCCCTGCACCAGCACCGGGCAGAGAACGAGGTCCGCCGCCGGAAATCGGCGCGCCAGAACTGTGATAATATCGTGTACCGCCGCCCCCGTCGGGGAGGTGATGACCCCGACGCGCGACGGATAGCGCGGCAGCGGCTTCTTGTGCTCCCGGTCAAACAGGCCCTCCGCCGCCAAACGCTCCTTGAGCTGCTCATACGCCACGCTCAGATCGCCTACGCCGTCGGGATGCATCTCCTCAATGTAGAGCTGATACTTCCCGTCCCGGTCATAGACCGAAACGCGCCCGCGGGCGATCACGCGCATCCCGTCCTGCGGCATAAAGCGCATGCGCATCGCATTGAAGCGGAACATCACCGCCGCCACGCGGGAATTATCATCCTTCAGGGTGAGATACAGGTGCCCGGAGGAATGGCGCTTAAAGTTGGAAATCTCCCCCCGAATGAAGAGATCGCCCAGCCGGGGATCGCCATCAAGGAGCGATTTGACATACGTATTCAGCTGTGTGACCGATAAAACGGGCAGGTCCATACCATCACATCTCCGATTTGATTCCCGTGAGGACTGCGATTCCCACGGCGTTGTCACAGGAAAAGGCAGGCTCCGCAAAAAAGGCGGAATACCGGGCTGTCAGGGCGGTGCGGATGATGCGGTTCGACATAACACCGCCGGAAAAGACGATGTCATGGGCGCCATATTCCGTCAGGGCCGCCCCGGCCATATGGTCAAGCGCCGCACAGACGCTCTCCAGACAGAAGCGCGCCACATCCTCCTTGGCTTCTCCGCGCTCCAGAAGGGCACGGCACTGGTTTTCCACCCCGGAGAGGGAACAGTCCCCGCCCCGTACCGACGGGCGGAGCTTATAGGTGCGCTCACTGCACAGCGCCAGCTTTTCGAGCGCAGGGCCGCACGGAAAATCCAGCCCCATCATCACGCCCACACGGTCGATCACCTGGCCGGCGTTGAGGTCCAGCGTACCGCCGATGATCCGGCAACTCAGGAGCCGATCCGCATCATATCCGACGAGGAGCGCCTCCGTCGTACCGCCGGATACGTGAAAGGCGATAAACTCCCGCCCAATTAGATCCAGACGGCCCGCCGAATAGAGCGCGGCGGCAATATGACCGCACTGGTGGGAAAAGAAAAGGCAGGATATCCCCGCCGCTGCGGCCGCTGCCCTGGCGGCGGATACGCCTGCCAAAAAGCAAGGCATATACGACCCTTCCGCGTCACGCGGGCGTGCAGAGACTCCGACTGCCGCATAGGGCGGCGGCGCCTTCCGGCACACCTCCTCGACCAGCTTCGGCAGGGCGCGCGTGTGCTGGAAGAGCGCTTCGCTCTGGCGGAGGCCTCGCTCTCCGCTGCGCACCTCCAGCAGGCGCTTCACCTGCTCAACCCGGCCGGAGGAACGGTCATAGACCGCAGCGGAGGTGGTATAATTACTGGTATCGATTCCAAGATAAACCGGCAAATCACTTCACCCCGGCCTTTTTGGCAACGCTGCCGAGCACGCCGTTGACAAAGGCGGCGTCCTCCTCCCCCGAATACTTTTTAGCGATCTCAACCGCCTCGTTGATTGAGACGCTCTGGGGGATATCATCAAGATAGCGCATCTCGCAGATTGCAATCCGCATCACAGCGACGGAAACCTTTGTCAGCCGGTCAAAGCTCCAATTGACGAGATTTTCCCGGATCAGCCGGTCGATCTCCTCAAGGTGCTCGCAGGCGACTGTAAAGAGGGTCTCTGTAAAATCATTGCGGGTAAACTCACTCAGCCCGGCCTTGGACTCAATGATCTCCTGCGGGGTGAGGTCGGGACTGAAAATCTTTTCAAACATCAGGGCAAAGGCCTGTTCCCTTGATTCGTGTCGGGTCATGTGTTCTACTTCCTCCAATTAAAGCAGCCCCCGCGCAAGGCGTGAGGGCAAAAATAATTACTGCTCTTGATGATCCATTTTTTGAGAAAAATCAATGCCGAGAACGCTCACATCCACACGTGAGACGATGCGCCCCGTCATACTCTGCACCGCATCCTTGACACGGCTCTGCACCCTGTCGCATACGAACGGAAGCTTGGCGCCGCTCTTGAGCCTGAGGTACAGGTGAATCCGGATCTCGTTATCCGCTACCGCTATGTTCACAAGGCGCTGGACCCCTTCTCCAAAGTGCAGTGCGGTACGCACGTTTGCCGGGCGCGGAACAAGGGATGCCACGCCCTCCACATCCTTCGCCGCGTTTACGGCGATGGAGGCGATCACTTCTTCACTGATGACAAGGTTCCCGGAGGGGGCGGAAGCTCTCTGATTATCCATAGGGCAAAACCTCCTTATGCCCTTCTATTATACCACAATCCGGGAAAGACACAACTATTTTGACTCAATTATTGTAATATTTTCGCTTGAGATGCCCGTCTGCTGGACGACGATGTCCTTAATCTGGAGGGCTGACGTATCATTGACACCGCCTTTGCTGACAATCACCTGCACCTTGCCGCCGTTGATGCTCACAAGACATTTGGCCGCAATTTTGGACTGGATAAGGTTTTCGCAGTCCGCCTCCATTTTGATTTCATCAGTGAGGGTGGTCAGCTGCTGGCGCGCAGCCTCCTTAGAGGCGTCATCCGCATCGGAGCTGTTAATGACAGCATTGAGCTTGTCAAACGCCTCATCGTGCGCCTTCTGCCGGTTTTCCCGGGAGGAGACGAAGAGTTCGCTCTCCTGCCCGGCAACCTGATTGTCGGCATTGGCGAGCGTCCCGCTGACATACTGCGCATCCCCGAGGTTCTTATCCTCCTGGGCGGAGGCATTTGAATTCTCCGGTGTGGCGGAGGCGGCCTGCGCCTCCGGCCGGGTAAAGTACCAGTTGACGAATACTGCTGAGCCCAGCGCCAGCGTGAGCGCCGCCGCAACAATCTGACGTTTCTTGATTGCCATAAAAAATACCTCCTACTGTTCAGATGCCATTTTGGCGATTGATATCTTGGCCGTGCTGATATCCAGCACGGATGCCACCGCAGCGGTAATCTTCTCCCGCACGTATACGTTATCACCCCCATCGCACACGATTGCAACGCCCCGAATTCTGGGCTGGATGATTTTCAGCAGGAGGCCGCCCTCCTCCGATCCGCTCGAGCGGATGAGGACATATTCCTCCTCGCTGCTGTACTGCTCCGCGCCGTCTGCTCCGCCGCTCTCCCGTGAATTTTTTCCCTGGGTGGCCCAGACGGATTCCTCAGAATTTTCAAGCGTCACCATTACCTTTGTCCGACCGGCGCCCGCGATGGCGGAGATAATCTCCTCCAGCCCCTTTTCTACCTCGGATACATAGGAACTCTGCTCCTGTGCCGCCTCGGCGGCATCATGCGTGCTCTGTTCTGTGGAGCCGCCGCCGGATGGGACCAGTTCCGTCACCAGTAAAATCACCATCCCCACGAGGCCGGCTGCCACCAGAAGCAGCAGCTTTTTATCCTTTTTAATCCGCTCCAGCCACGCGGGACTGCCGTCCGCGATCCGCCTGAACCATTTGCCCATTATCCGTTCACCTCGTACTCCACCCGTACCGGGCATCCTGTTTTTTCCTCCAGTTTCTCCGCGATCCCCTCCCAGTCCGCCGGGCGGGTGGAGAGCAGGACGATCTCTTCAATTTGTATGTGACCATCCTCTAAAATATCCGTCTCCACTGTAATTTCAGCATCCGTAATACCGGATTGCGCCAGCACCTCCCCGGCTGCTTCCTCCAGCCGCCTCTTTGCCTGGGTCTCCAGCGATCGGTTAATCTGCCCGCTGATCTCCTCAAGCTGCTCCTGGGCATTGGCCGCATCGGTCTCCGGAAGTTTCAGATCCACCCCTGCCCCGCTCAGGAACGGGGACAGCAGGGCGGACAGCATAAAGGCACTCACGAGCACCCGAATGCTTTTATCTTTCTCCATGTTTGGGAAGAAGAGCTGGATCACAGCCGCCACCAGAATGCAAATCACAACAGTGACTGCCCAGCTTTGAATCGTCTCCATATTAAAACTCCGCCCTTATTGTTAAAATCACTGCCGTGGACACGATAAACAGGATCAGACAGAAGATCAGGACCGTATTGATGAGCGAGAGGCCGTCCGCGATCCCGCGGAGCAGTTTTCCGCTCCCGTCCTCCCCGAGCGCCCCCGCAAGCCCGGCACACAGGTGCAGGCAGAGCATCCACAACAGCAGTTCAATCACGATCGGCGCCAGAATCAGGGCCACCGCAATGATCGAAAAGATCCCCACCGAGCTTTTGACCACGGACAGCCCACTCATGATGGAACCCACCGCGTCCGACACCGACCCGCCGATTACCGGAACAAAGGAACCGACCACAAACTTGGCCCCCTTGAGGGCGAGCGTATCCACTCCGTGCGCGACGGCCCCGCGTGTGGTGATCAGCGCCGTAAAGACCGTGCCGCAAAAGGCCAGGCACACAGTGACAGCCTTGCGCACCGCCTGGGTGATCTGTGAAAAATCGAACACTTTGCTCACGGAGCCGGCAACACCCAGCCCGATAAAGATCCCAGCGCACGGCATCAGAAATCTTTTGGAAAACTGGGACATAACCTGTGCCAGGCCAAGCACCATCGCGTTATAGGCGGCGGATGCGCTCACACTCCCGCTGGATGCCGCAAGCGCCGTGAGAATCGGGACGTATACCAGCGAAAAATCACAGACCGCGACAATGGCGGAGCACGCGGCGGACAGGCAGTTCCAGACCGGCGGGATCAGCACAACGATCAAAAAAGCGCTGATACACAGGGTAAAGATCTCACGCTGCCGGCCTCCGCCGTCAAAAAGACTGCCGAGCATTGCCGAGAGGAAGAGGATACCCGCAATCAGGACACCGACCCGCAGCGGATTGACAGCCATCCCCCCGATCACATCGGCGAGCGATTGAAAAACGCCCAGCGGGGAGATCTGATTGAGCTGATTGATATCCGGCATGGTCACGCCCATATCCTTCAGAATCTCCTGCGTCTGCTCGGGAAGCAGATCATACAGTCCGTCGGCGCCCGAGGCCTCAAGCTGTTCCTCCATTTCCCCGGCTACGGGGTCCTCCGTCTCCTCCGCCGAGGCGGACAGTATAAACGGGAACAGACAGAGCAGCGCAAGGGCGAGCCCCGCCGCCTTTAAAATTCTTTTTCTTTTCATCATCCGATCAGCCCTCTATCAGTCCGATGGCAAACTCCGCCACAGCCGCCAGCATAGGCAGAATCATTAAAATCACGGCGGCACGTCCGGCGAACTCCACTTTGTGCGCAAGTGCAGTCTCTCCGCTGTCGCGGCAGGCATCGGCGGTCAGCTGTACGATCACCGTGATCCCGACCGCCTTCACGAGCAGCGAAAAGTATTGAACATCCATGCCCGAGAGGTCCATTAAATCCCGCAGGGAATGGAAAATATCCGTCACCGTGGGGATCAGAAGCGCGAGAATCAGTACAGCAGCGCAGATCTCCACCGGCAGCGCAAACTCCGGCTTGTACTGGCGCAGGAGCACGACCAGCACGGCGGCTACGAGTGCGATCCCAAGGATCGGAAGAATATTCATCGCTACAGATCAAAGGCATTGCGGATGGTCTCAAACAACCCGCTGATCTGAGGGACGAGCATGATGAGGACAACGATCAGCCCAGCGATCGTCGTGATCATCGCGTACTCCTCCCGGCCGGAGCGCGTGAGCAGCTGATTGAGTACTGCCACAATAATACCGATTGCCGCTATCTTGAAAATGAAATTTACGTCCATCTTTTTCCCCCGATTCATCAATAGCGCTCTGTTCCGCGAAATCGGAAACATGTGCTTTACAATATGATTTTCAGCGTGCCGTCACCTGCGGTTATAAAAAAAACAGGACGGCCACGGCACCCGCCGCAGTCCCAAGCGCCGTCCCGAGCTTTCCCTTACTGGCGTACTGCTGCCTTGCGGATTCAAGGCGCTCTTCAATCATCCGGCGGTGCACGGCGCACAGCTTCTCCTGCCCGGGCAGGTCCGTTTGGCCGAGGCCGTTCCCGAATGAGAGCAGGAGTTCGGCATCTCCGGCATTGAGTGCGTCCGCCGCACAGCCGGACACCGCCGTACGCCATGCCCCCGGGAAATCAACGCCTGCGGCGATCTCCTCCGCGCAGGTGCGCAGGTACTTCAGCCCGGAAAATTCCGGATGTTCCCGCAGGGCCATCACGATCTCGGCAGCCGGCGCTCTGGAAAACTCAAGGTGCATCTCAAACTGCCCGATCAGCAGGAGTGTCCGTTCAAGCGCCCTGATCCGCCGGATAAGGGATCCGCTGTAAAACCGGCCCGCCGCCATGCAGCACACCATCACCAGAATCATCCCGAGTATCTTCAAGGCGATCCCCCTTCAAGTCAATCACTTCCCGGATCGTACATGGATGGTTGCCGTCCGCAAGGAGCACCACCTTCTCAAACGCCCCCGTCGCAGCCAGACGGCTGAATTGGCTCCGGGCAAACAGCTCCTCCCGGGAGGAAGCGTGCACACTCGCCGCAAACCGCACGCCGGAATTCACCCCGCACTCCACGGCGCGGATGTCCGCCTCCCCGCCGATCTCATCACAGATAATCATATCGGGGGAAAAGGCGCGCAGCGCCGTCATGATTCCCTCCCCCTTCGGATAGGCGCTGAAGACATCGCAGTTGACCCCGACGTCGTTGAGCACTGTGCCGCTCCGTGTACCGGCGATTTCATCCCGCTCGTCCACTACAGCGATCTTATAATAGCGCCCCGCCTCCCCGGAGGAGAGCCGGCGCGCCAGATCGCGCAGGATGGTCGTCTTGCCTGATGAGGGCGGACCTGCGACGAGAATACCCGTCAGCCCCGTTCGGAATACCCGGTTGACCAAGTCCTCCGCGGCGTTCCGATACTCACCGGCCACCCGGATATTTACCGCGTGAACATCCCGGACATTGACAATCTTCCCGCCCTGTGTCACTGCTGTGCCGCAGATCCCGGCCCGGTGCCCGCCGGGGATTGTTATGTACCCGTTGATGATGCTGTCCATATGGCTGTGGACGGAGTAACCACAGATCTTGTTAAAGGTATCCGTCAGCTCAGCCGGAGAGACGCATCGGCTGTTTCCGCGGCAGATGTAGGTGGCGCCTCCCCGCTCGTCCAAAAAGAGGGGGACGCCCTGCTCGATCAGGATCAGCGGGCGGTTTTCCCGCAGGCGGATCTCCTGAATCCGCTCCTTTTTCCCTTTTGGCAGCCCCAGCACCATCCTCCTGAGCGGCGCGGAGAGCACTTCTGCCGCCAGATCAAACCGTTCACTCTGCTGTAAATCCATCTTGATCACCGTCCTGTACATGGTATGACGACTTGTCCCCGGTTAGAACCGATTGCCGAATTTTTCCTTGAAGGCTTTTTGCAAGTATGGTATGATATTCAACAGCAATAATAGGTAGTGAAAGCGGGGAAAGCGCGTGGAAGCAACCAAAAAGCAAAAAAAGGATTCAAAACTCCGCCGGCTTGTCTATGAGAACCGGTTTGTTCTGGCCGCCTTTGCGGCGGCAGTGCTGATCATGACAGTAGTTTTCATCTGCCTCACAGTCATCCCCTTTGGCGGGAAAACCGTGCTGCGGATGGATCTATACCACCAGTACGGCCCCATGTTCGCCGAGCTGTATGAGCGCATCCGCGGCGGGGACAGCCTGCTCTATTCCTGGACGATGGGGCTGGGGCTGAATTTCCTGGGGAATTTTTTCAACTATCTGGCAAGCCCGTTCACTGTGCTGATTCTTCTCTTCAGCCATAAAAACATCCCGGTGGCTATCGGGCTGATGATGCTGCTCAAGGCGGCGTTCTCATCGGCCAGCTTTGCCTATTACATTAAGCACTCCTTCCGCAAAAACGACTGCTCCCTCCCGGCGTTTGGGCTGATGTATGCCTTCTGCGCCTTCTTTGTGGCCTACTCATGGAACATCATGTGGCTTGATGCGATGATCTATTTCCCGCTGATCCTGCTGGGCATTGAAAAGATCATCAACCGCGGGCGCTGGGGACTGTACACGGCGGCGCTGGCGCTGACAATGTTCAGCAACTTTTATATGGCGTTCATGACCTGTCTGTTCAGCGTATTCTATTTTATGGTCTATTATGCCAGTCACTTCCGGTTTACGGACAGGATTCCCGTGCGCCCCATGCCCCGCTCACTCTCCGCCCTGCTGGGGAACCGGTTCATCGGCTCCGGGCTGCGCTTTGCCCTGTGCTCCCTGCTGGCAGCGGGGATTATGGGGATCGTCCTGCTGCCCACCTATTTTTCTCTGACGACTTCCTCCGCGACCTCCGGCACCTTCCCGTCGGAGATGAAATCCTATTTCAGCATCTTTGATTTTCTCGTCAATCACCTGGCCTCGCTTGAGCCGACGATCCGCAGCAGCGGGACGGACGTCCTGCCGAATGTTTACTGCGGGATGCTGACCGTGCTCTGCCTGCCGCTCTACATTTTCTGCAAAAAGATCAGCGTGCGCGAGAAGGGGCTCTACCTCGCCTTCGCGGCTTTCCTGTTCGTCAGTTTTGACAACAATATCCTCAACTTTATCTGGCACGGCTTCCACTTCCCGAACGATCTGCCGTACCGCTTTTCATTCATGTATTCCTTCCTGCTGCTGGTCATGGCGTACAAGGTGTGGATCAACATCCGCTCCTTCAGCAAAAAGGAGATCGTTGCAAGCGCCGTGGCGGTAATAACATTTATCATTGTTGCGCAGAAGGTGGAATCCAAAAACCTGACGGATATCGCCGTACTGATCAGCATTGTGTTTACGGTGATCTACCTGAGCATCCTGCTCGCAATGAACAACCGCAGGAACATCCCGGGGGTCATCAGCGTCGTGCTGATGTGCTGCGTCTTTGCGGAGATCGCCGTGGCCAATACAGACCACTACACCATGAACCAGAGCCTGGAGAGCTATGCATCCGATCTGGCGCAGTTCAGGCCGCTGAAGGAGACGCTCGACCAGGAGGAGGACAGCGGCTTCTACCGGATGGAACTGAGCTCCCTGCGCACCCGGAACGATCCGGCATGGTACTACTACAACGGGATCTCCACCTTCTCCTCCATGGCATATGAATCTGTGGCCAAATCTCAGAAAAACCTCGGGATTTCAAGCAACAATATCAACAGTTATACCTACAATCCGCAGACGCCCGTCTATAACAGCATCTTTTCCCTGTCCTACATTGTGGAGAATCAGAACGGCCGCAGCATGACCCCGCTGTACTACGAAAGGGACGCGGCAAGCGGCAAATTTACCGCTTACCGGAACCGGTACGTCCTCCCGCTTGCCTTCTGTGCCGACCGGGAGGTTCTGAACTACTCAAGTGCGTATGCCAGCCCGTTTGACGCCCAGGAGGCCCTGATGCAGATGATGGCCGGTGGCTCCGATTCGCTCTTCCGGCCCGTTGAGGTGGAAAACGTATTTTCAACCAACGTCTCCGGCGTACCGATGTTCCTCGACAGCGGGAGCACGATCAGCTTTACCCGGACGGGCAGTTCGGAGGCGAGCATTATCCTCGATATCGCCGCGCCGGCAGACGGCACGCCCGTCTATCTCTATATCTCCTCCTCCGTGACCGATCCCATTCAGGTATCCTGCGATGACGGGGAATGGACGGCGGATACCTCCCGCCCCTTTATTCTGGATACCGGTTCTCATGCGGCCGGCGAACTGATCCGCGTGGAGATCCCAATCAAAGAGAGCAGCGAGTACGGGAACATCAATTTCTACGCTTGCACAATTGACGACGAGGTCTTCCGGGAGTATTATGACCGGCTCAGCAACGGCGGAATGGAAATGGATTCCTTCAGTGAGACAAGGATCACCGGGAGCTTTACGAACACGCAGGATCAGGTACTCTTCACCTCCATCCCCTATGACAGCGGCTGGCGCATCACTGTGGACGGCGAAGAGGTAGAGCCCGTACTCGTCGATGAGGCCTATATGGCCATCGAAGTGCCTGCCGGGAGCCACACGATTGAATTCTCCTTTATGCCGTCCGGACTGGTGGCCGGTGCCGTGCTCTCCGGACTCTCCCTGCTGGTACTCGCCGCTCTAATCGTCCTGCACCGCAAACGCCCGCCGTACCAATGGGTGGACGAGGCAGAGCCAATGAACCCGGATGCCCCGGAAGAGGACTGGGAAGAAATTGATCCCGCACTCTATGATGAGGGCGATGCGGGAGAGAGACTGCCTGATAGCGCTGCCCCACCTCTTGAGGCGCCGGAAGAAAAACAAAACGAATAAAGCCGAAAATAGGCAGAAAAAACAGGCTGAACGGATGATTCCGTTCAGCCTGTTTTACAAAACTCGGGAATATGGGATCAGGCGTATCAGAAGATCTCGTCCTGATCGATCAGAGCGATTCCCTTATCGCTGAGGACCTGAGCTGCCTTCTCATTATCCTCGACCCGGATGATGACATACGCCATGCCGACGCGCGGCGTAATAAAGGCGTAGGCATACTCTACGCTGATCCCCTCGTCGGAGAGGACGCGGATCGCCTTGGAAAAGCCGCCCGGCACATCCGGGATCCCGATTCCAAGCACGCTGGTGATCGATACGGTCATTCCGGCCTCCTTCAGGGCATTTTCAGCCCTGTCCGGGTCGCTGACGATCAGGCGCAGAATACCGTAGTTGGTCGTGTCGGCCACGGAGAGGGCCCGGATATCAATCCCCGCCTTTTCCAAAACGGCGGTGATATCCGCCAGCCTTCCGGCCTTGTTCTCTACGAATACAGAGATTTGCTTGATGGGCATACCACGTTCCTCCTTTTATTTCAGATCTTGCGTTTATCGATAACCCGTTTCGCCTTCCCTTCCGAGCGCGGAATGGAGTTCGGCTCTACCAGGCGTACCTTTGCGGATAGACCGAGCGTGGTGTGCAGTGCCGCCTCAATCTTCGCCTCCGTTCCCTCAAGGCCCTTGACGGAATCGGAGAACATCTGCGGGGACATCTCAATGCACACCTCCATGGTGTCCAGATTGTTCTTACGTTCAACGATGATCTGATAGTTGGGCTCCATCCCCAGGGAGAGGATCACGTGCTCCACCTGAGACGGGAACACATTCACGCCGCGGATGATGAGCATGTCATCTGTCCGCCCGCGCGGCTTGGACATGCGCACCAGCGTCCGCCCGCACTCACAGGCCTCGTGGGTCAGGGAGCAGATATCCCGCGTGCGGTAGCGGACCAGTGGCAGCGCCTCCTTGCCAATGCAGGTAAAGACGAGTTCGCCATACTCTCCGTCCGGGAGCGGCTGTAAGGTCTCCGGGTCAATGATCTCCGGATAGAAATAGTCCTCGCACACGTGCAGTCCATTCTTACACCGGCACTCATAGGAGACGCCGGGTCCCGCGATCTCGGAGAGACCGTAGATATCATAGGCGTTGATTGCAAGCGATTTTTCGATCTGCTTGCGCATGTTTTCGCTCCACGGCTCCGCACCGAAGATCCCGGCACGCACCTTCAGGGTCTTGGGATCGATCCCCTTCTTTCCGACCGATTCCCCGATATACATGGCATAGGAGGGCGTACAGCAGATGATATCGGACCCGAAGTCCTGTAAGATCTGGATCTGGCGGTCCGTATTGCCGGATGAGACGGGAATCGCCGTCGCGCCCAGCTTTTCCGCACCGTAGTGCAGACCCAACCCACCGGTGAACAGGCCGTAGCCGTAGGAGACGTGTACGGAGTCGTGCTCCGTGCCGCCCGCGGCCACAAGCGCGCGCGCCGCGCCCTCCGCCCACACGTCAATATCGTGCTGCGTGTACCCGACAACCGTCTGTTTCCCCGTGGTGCCCGAAGAGGCGTGGATGCGCACAAGCTGATCTTTCGGTACGGCGAACAGGCCAAAGGGATAGTGATCCCGCAGATCCTGCTTGGTCGTGAAGGGAAGCTTTTGAATATCATCGATACTCTTGATATCGTCGGGCGAGAGGCCGATCTCATCAAATTTTTCCCTGTAAAACGGCACATGCTCATAGCAGTGGTGCACCATTTTGATCAGTCTGGCAGACTGTATCGCCCGCAGATACTCCCGCGGCGCCTGTTCGATCTCCGGCTGAAAATAACGCTCCATTGACGACTGTCTCCTTTATCTGAGAAATTTTATGACCTGCTGTACCCGAGTTCAAAAGCCCTGAGGTTCATCTCCAGGAATTTTTCCGGCACGGTAGCCCGGAGCGCATCAAGCCAGACCTGCTTGCCAAACTGCATGCGCTTGGCCATCAGGCCGATCAGGACGACGTTGACCGCCTTTGGAGAACCGGCCTCCACCGCAAGGGAGAGGGCATCCTCCGCAATGACCTGGGCACCCGCCCGCTCGATCGCCTCAATGACATGGTCCGGATATTCAGCGGCACCGGTGATTACGGGCATGGGGTCCATCTGCTGCGTATTGACGATGACCTTGCCGTCCGGCTTCAGATAGGGCAGCCACCGCGCGGCCTCCAACTGCTCAAAGGCGAGAATCAGATCCGCCTCCCCCTTTTCCACCGTGGGGGAATAGACCTTATCGCCGTATTTGACATAAGTGACGACGCTTCCGCCGCGCTGGCTCATGCCGTGCACCTCGGACACTTTAACGTCATACCCCTCGTCGAGGAGGGCCTTGCCGAGAATTCGGCTGGCCAGCAGTGTCCCCTGCCCGCCGACGCCGACAATCATAATGTTGTAAGTCATGCTTTTTCCTCCTCGCTCGCCTGAATGGCACCGAATTTGCAAAGCTGGATGCAGACGCCGCAGCCGACACACTGGGTAAAGTCGATCTTTGACTTTTTATCCTTAAAGCTGATTGCCGGGCAGCCCTGCTTCATGCACATCTTGCATCCAATGCACTTGTCCGGATCAATCCGGAAGGGCGGATTGTGCTTGACCTTTTTCAGCAACACGCACGGACGGCGGGAAATAATCAGGGATGGCTCATCGTGCTCGAGCTCCTCCCGGATGGCGGCGATCGTCTCATCGACATGGTACGGATCGACCACCTTCACGCGGCGGATCCCGCACGCGTGCGCAAGTGCCTCCAAATTGACGGCGCTGGTCGGATCGCCCTTGATGGTGTAGCCGGTGGTGGGGTTCTGCTGATGGCCTGTCATGCCGGTGATGCTGTTATCCAAGACGATCACCGTTGAGTTGCCCTGGTTATAGGCAATGTCGATCAGGCCAGTGATGCCCGAGTGGATGAATGTGGAATCGCCGATGACGGCAACGGATTTTTTATAGGAGTCGGGCCGGGCCTTATTGTGCCCGTGCAGCATGGAGACAGACGCACCCATGCACACACAGGTATCCATCATGCTCAGCGGCGCAGTTGCCCCGAGAGTATAGCACCCGATATCACCGCTGACCATGACGCCGAGCTTTTTCAGTGCATAGAACAGGCTGCGGTGCGGGCATCCGGCGCACAGCGCCGGCGGACGGCCCGGTATGTTCAGATCCGTCTGGCGGGACGGAAGCGTATTCCCAAGGATCTTCTCCCGGACAATTGCCTGGGAAAACTCTCCGCACAGCGGGAAGACATCCTTGCCGTGCACGCTCACGCCAATCTTTCGGCAAAAGGTCTCGATCACGTCGTCGAGCTCCTCAATTACATAGACAGTCTCATACCTGGAGGCGAAGTCCCGGATGAGCTTTTCCGGCAGCGGATAGACGCAGCCCAGCTTCAGGTAGGACACCTGATCCCCCAGCGCCTCGCGCGCATAGCAATAGCAGTCGCCGGCCGTGATAACGCCGACCTTACCGCCGTTGTCCTCCACGCGGTTGATCTCCGCTGTCTCCGCCCATGCCGCAATATCGCGCATGCGCTGCTCCACAAACACGTGACGCTCACGCGCCATGGCGGGCAGCATGACGTTTTTGCCCGGATTTTTTACATAATCTTTCAGGGTATCATCCGCACGGTCCCCCGTCTCCACAATGCTGCGGGAGTGGGCAATACGTGTTGTCAGGCGGAGCATGACCGGTGTGTCAAACTGCTCGGAGAGCGCATAGGCCAGCTTTGTAAAAGCAAGACACTCCGCAGAGTCAGATGGCTCAAGCATCATGGTCTTGGACGCCATGGCGTGGTGCCGGGAGTCCTGCTCGTTTTGTGAGGAATGCATCCCGGGATCGTCCGCCACGACGAGGAGCATTCCCGCATTGACCCCTGTGTAGGACGCCGTATAGACCGGATCGGCGGCCACGTTCAGGCCGACGTGCTTCATCCCGCACATGGAACGCGCCCCGGCCATGCTCGCGCCGCAGGCGACCTCCGCGGCGACCTTTTCATTGGGCGCCCACTCACAGAAGATCTCGTCATAGGTGGCCGCATACTCTGTGATCTCCGTACTCGGAGTACCCGGGTAACTCGATACCACCCGGCACCCGGCCTCATACATCCCTCGCGCCACGGCCTCATTGCCAAGCATCAGTTTCTTCATATATTTCTCCCCTATATCATAATGAAATGGATTTACAGTGAAATCAGGATTTGCTGCGAAGGTCCAGAATCCGGTTGGCCTTGCCCTCAAAGCGCTGAAGCGTCTTGGGCTCCACCAGGCTCACCTTGCACTGGATTCCGAGCACGCTGCGCAGCTTGTGCTCAATCTTCCGCTGGAGCTGCTCAAGCTCACCGTACCGCTCCAGCAGGCCGCCGTCGATCAGCTCCACGCGCACCTCCAGCGTATCGGCAAAGCCCTCACGCCGTACGACAAGCTGGTAGTGCGGGCCGATCTCCTCCATGCCGACAAAGACACTCTCGATCTCCGAGGGGAACACGTTCACACCGCGGATCTTGAGCATATCGTCGCTGCGGCCGATCACCTTGCCCATGCGGACACCGGTGCGCCCGCACTTGCACGGGGAATCGTCCAGATAGGTGATATCGCGCGTGCGGTAGCGGAGCAGCGGCATCCCCTCTTTACAGAGCGTTGTCACCAAAAGCTCACCCTGCTCCCCTTTTTCAAGCGGTTCACACGTCTCAGGGTCCACAATCTCCGGCAGGAAGTAGTCCTCGTTGAAATGGAGGCCGCAGCGCTCGCGGCACTCTCCGGAGACGCCAGGGCCGATCAGCTCACTCATGCCGTAATTATCGGTGGCGAACAGCCCCCATCCTTTTTCGATCTGCGTGCGCATCTCCGGGGTACATCCCTCAGATCCGAAGAGCCCAAGACGCAGGTGATAGTCGCTCATCGGGTATTCGAGCTCCTTGGCCATCTCCGACATATACAGTGCATAGGACGGCGTGGCAACGAGCGCCGTGGTCCCAAAATCGCGCATGAACATCAGCGCCTTTTCCGTGTTTCCGCTGGAATTCGGCACAACGGAGGCACCGATTTTTTCCAGCCCGTAATGCAGGCCGAGCGCACCGGTGAACATCCCGTATCCGAAGGAGATCTGGACAATGTCCTCATCCGTGGCCCCGGCCGCAACGGCCAAGCGCGCCACACAGTCCGACCAGAGCTCAAGATCATTCCGCGTATAGGCGACAACCGTCGGCTTCCCCGTTGTGCCGGAGGAGGCGTGAATTCGGACGATATTTTTCATTGGCTGGGCCAGCATGCCAAAGGGATAGTGATCCCGCAGATCCGCCTTGGTAGTGACCGGTATGTATTGGATATCGGACAGGCACCTGATCTTATCCGCCGTCACGCCGGCCTTTGAGAGCCGCTCATGGTAAAAGGGGCTGTTATTGTAACAATAATCCACCGTCCATTTCAGCCTTTTAAGCTGGAGCTCCTCAAGTTCCCGGCGGGGCATGGTCTCGATCTCTTTCTGAAAATACATCTTTCTTCTCCTTTTTCCCGCTACGGAGCAGGTATTAAAGATATTATATAACATTTCGCCCGATTTGTCATGGATATTTGACAAATTGGGCAAATTAATTTCGCATTCAGGCGGATTAAAACATTTTAGATTTAATGCTTTAGCGCTTTTTGTTGTTAAAGCGTTATCCCTATTATACAGAAATGTACAAAAAAGTCAAATTCGGCGCATGGACGATTCCGTATGAGCAAAAAAGCAAAAAAAGCATAGGATGATATAGAACAGTGAGGTGAGATTATGAGAGCAGTCCGACTGTCAGACGCCCTGAAGGCGCCGCCTGAGGCGTGGGCCGAAATCCGGAGCGGCACGGCGCCGCACTTGTGGGGGAGCGTGCGCTTCCACCCCTGGAGCCGCGGCGCCATTGTGCGGAGCGAGTTTGTGAACCTGCCGGAGCCATGCCGCTACTACCTGAAACTCCCGCAGGATGAAACAGAAAAAACATACGGCATGGCCCGGCGGATGCCACGCTTTTTTCCGGATAACGGGTATTCCCTCTTCCTCTTCTATGCCGACAGGATCACCCCGGAGGACCTGACCGGCAAAAAGCTGCTCCTGTGCAGCCCGGGCACAGAGGGAGAGCCCCCCGCCGTGATTGGGGAAGGAATCATCCGCGGAAAAAATTACCGCAGATAAAAGGCATTACGGCAGAACAGAATAATATCGGCAGGGAAAAAGGGCTGCACAGACCGTCCAACATCGGGTGCCCGATTTCGACCGTATGCGCAGCCTACCGATTCCCCTAACAGTGGGAACGCCCCTGCAAGGACGCCTCTTAGGGCGTCCGTTTTTTATCTGCGCAAATTTCAGCACATCCATTCCCCTTGACCGGGCGGAACCCGAGCCCCATCCCCAGGGAATGGCCCTGCTCCATCCAGCGGCGGGCATTGGCACGCAGGCGTGTATCCGTGGAATAGTCCTCTGCCCGCTTTTCGCGATGCCCCCAAATACGCTCAATAGCCTGCGCATCATTTTTATAGTCAAAGCAGGGACTCCAGAGATCCATGAAGCGGACGATATTGCTCTCGGGCGGCAGGAGGGCCCGGTTGCCGGAATAGAGCAGCCAGGAAAAACAGCAGAACCAAGCATACCGCTCCTCCGGGAAGTATCGGGGAAAAAAATCCAGGGCCGCCTCCATAGACGCCAGGCAGGCGGAAGCGGTCAGGTGCTCCCCCTCCGGAATATGTACACACAGGCACGGCTTTCCGCGCCGGACCGGCAGAAGGCGACGCTGCCGCAGTGGGACAAAGGGTGCAGCCGGGGCGTGTCCCCGCTCAAATTGGAGCCGACCGAGGCGAAAGAGCTCCAGCCGGCAGTGGTGCAAGATCCAGCGGATTTCCCCAAGGCCGTCAAAGCCCGTCCGCCGCCGATAGGTATCGGCCCAGATCCGTATATCGGACATCGTATGCACAAAGACCTGCATCTCAATCCCGAGCGCCTGGTATTCCTCCTGCGCCGCACCTGCCATAATCAGCGCTCCGGCCAGTGTCCATGCGCCGCCCGCTTGAGGATCGAGGCGGACAGCACGCACATATGCCGCAGCATCTCCACTGCTACGCACGCGGTCCGCCAGCCGCAGTGCCTCCGCCGGCGCCCTGTCAAACGCGTGGGCAGCTGCATCGATCTGAGCTGCATCAAGCCCGATCAGCCGGCCAAATTCGCGAATTCTTTCTTTCATTGAGCATCACCAGAATCATCATAAACGATCCGCCGCATAAAATCAACTGCCGCTTTGGCAAGGGATCCCACGGCAGTGCCAAATCAATTGCCGTGCTGTGGCAAAAAAAAGGAGGGAAGGTCCCCCCTTCCCCCCCGGTACGCTGGCGGAAATGCGGTCGGCTGCTTATGTAGCCTCCCGCACGGCCGCGACGGCGGTATTTGCCAGCCCAAAGCTGACGGACAGTGCCCGGTCCACCCGGTTCATATCCACAGTGCTGAGCATCCCCATCCGCTCGCGCAACCGTCTTTTATCCAGGGTACGGACCTGCTCAAGCAGGACGATTGAATCCCGGGCCAGACCGCAGTCCGGCGCGTGGATGCGGATATGCGTCGGCAGATTCGCCTTGTATTTCTGGCTGGTGATCGCCGCGGCGATCACGGTGGGACTGAACTTGTTGCCGACATTGTTCTGGACGATCAGGACGGGGCGGATGCCCCCCTGCTCCGAGCCGACAACGGGGCTCAGGTCCGCATAATAAATTTCTCCCCTTTTGACATTCACGGTAAATCACGCTCCGAAAAGATGCTTTGTACCAATATCTTTACCGCATTCGGGGGGATTTAAACATCAATTTGAATTCGGGGAGCTCATCCAAACCCCCAATGCTTGCAGAATTGCGAGAGGACCCCTCTCTGTCTCAGTATATTCGCACATCAGTCGGACGTGAAAAAGGGCCGGTTGTCCGGCCCCTGTCATTCATGATTATTATGATTTGGAATCAAAGGTTGTCGAGCCCTGCCGCACGGCGGAGATCCTCTGTACGGTCCAGGCGCTCCCACGGCGCTTCCACATCCGTCCGGCCAAAGTGACCATAGGCGGAAAACGGCGCAAACTTGATCCTGCGCAGGCCGAGCTTCTCAATAATCGCCGCAGGGCGCAGGTCAAACTGCTCCGACACGATCTCGCTGAGCGATTCATCGGAAATCACGCCGGTACCGAACGTATCCACCATGACGGACACGGGATGCGCCACACCGATGGCGTAGGCTATCTGGATCTCACAGCGGGAGGCGAGCCCTGCCGCCACAACATTTTTGGCCGCATAGCGCGCCGCATAGGCCGCTGAACGGTCCACCTTGGTGACGTCCTTACCGGAGAAAGCCCCGCCGCCGTGGCGCGCGCAGCCGCCGTATGTATCCACGATGATCTTGCGGCCGGTCAGGCCGCTGTCCGCCGCAGGACCGCCCTTGACAAAGCGGCCTGTGGGATTGACATAGAGGATGGTATCGTTATCCATCAGCTCCTCCGGGACGATCTCACGGATCACATGCTGGACAATGTCGCGGCGGATCGTCTCCAGAGAGACATCAGCGCTGTGCTGAGCGGAGACGACGATCGTATCCACACGCACGGGCTTGTCTGCCTCGTCATACTCGACGGTGACCTGCGTCTTCCCGTCCGGATAGAGATAGGGCAGCGTACCGTCCTTACGTACGGCGGTGAGCCTCCGGGCCAGACGGTGGGCAAGGGAGATCGGGAGCGGCATATATTCCGGCGTCTCATCACAGGCATAGCCGAACATCATGCCCTGATCCCCGGCGCCGTTGAGGTTGTAGTCATCCTCCTCGCCGGACTTGAGCTCATAGGAGCGGTCCACGCCCATGGCGATATCCGGGGACTGCTCATCGATCGCCGTAAAGACGGCGCAGGTGTTCCCGTTGAATCCCTTCTCGTCCGAATCATAGCCAATGTCACAGATTGCCTCACGTGCAATTTTGGCGATCGGCGGCATATAGGCACTGCTGATCTCGCCCATAATCAGGACCTCACCGGTAGTGCAGGTGGTCTCACAGGCCACACGGGCATTGGGGTCCTTCTCATATATGGCATCCAACACAGCGTCTGAGATCCGGTCGCAGACTTTATCGGGATGCCCCTCCGTGACGGATTCGGAAGTAAACAGATGTTTGGACATTTTCATTCTCCTTCAGTCAAAAAAATGCAAAAATCGACAAAAAACAGCCCGCAGAGACTGCGGGCGAATAAACCTTATCTTCCGGCAGCCGCCGTAGGATTTAGCACCTTGCTGTTTTGTATGATCAAGCAGGTTGCCGGGCTTCGCAGGGCCTCTCCCTCAGCCGCTCGCAATAAGGGATGTTTTATTGTACTTTAGATTTTATCATAGCTGGTTCTGCTTGTCAACCGCAGGTTTTCTCCGGCGGACAAGATAGCGGTTCAGCGGGAGGTATACACCCGCCGTGATCACAGAATTAACCCCCGCCTTAATGATGTTAAACGGGATGATCGCCGGCAGCATGAGCTGATTGACCGCATCGAGCGGAACGCCGTAAAAATGAACGGTAAAAATATAGTTGAGCGGGATCATCAGCAGCGTTGCGCCGATGCTGCCGATGATGAGGCCAACTGCAATCCCCTTGACGCTGTGCCATTTTTTATAGAACAGGCCGGCAATCAGCACCAGAGCCCCGGAGGCTATGAAGTGCATCAGGAATCCGACCCAGCCGTCCCCGCCCAGGAGGAACGCCTGAAGGAACGCCTCAATCAGCAGAATGAGCAGGCCCGACAGCGGGCCGAACAGGAGCGTCCCCACCAGGACCGGCACATCGGCCATATCATACTGCAAAAAGGCCGCCGATGGGAAGAGCGGGAAGCGGATCAGCATAATCAGCACCAGAGAGATGGCGATGAGCATAGCCATCTGCACCATTTTCAGGATTTTGTCACGCGATTGTTTTTCCATAATAAATTCCTCCTGTAGCGGGCTGTTCCACAGAAAAAGCGCCCTGACAACAATCAGGGCGCAAAAATGCAAGGAATGTATGCAACCATTTCTTTCATCCGGACTGTACCGTTGGCTTTGGAATCGCACCAAATCAGCAAAAAGCTCGCGGGCTTGGGGAGTGGCCCCTTACCGCCAGTGGGGACTTTCACCCCGCCCTGAAACAGCTCTGTTTTAAATTATATTCTTATTCTACCACTGCGGGCACATTTGTCAAGTCCTTTTCCGGCCAGATATTTTCCGCCGATACGTCAAACCAGAAGCGGACACCGCCCTCGACATTCTCCACACCATATTTCATCTGATGCAGGTTCTGGATGGCGCGTACGATGGAGAGCCCCAGGCCAAAGCGGTTCTCCGAGCGGTTGTGGGATTTATCGGCGCGGTAAAAGCTGTTCCAGATCTTGTCGAGATCCTCCGGCGCGATGGGATCGCCGGAATTAAACACGCCCACGCGGATGCAGTGCCCCTTCTCCTGTGCGGTAATCCGGATCTGGTACGGCTCCTTTACGTGGGAGATGGCGTTGCCGATGTAATTGCTCAGCACCATCTCAAGCTTGGTGACGTCGCCGTACCCGGTGAATGCGCCGTCGATCAGATTTACCGCAGTGATCCCCTTGTCCTCAAAGAGCACCTTCATGCTTGAGAGCATGTCGTCCACAAAACTGCGGATATTAAACGCCTCACAGTGCAGCGGATAAGCACCCTGCTCGTATTTGGACAGCTCCAGCAGCTCAACGACGATATCGTTCATCCGGGATGTCTCATCCATGATGACCTTGCAGTACTCGCTGACAGACTCCGGGTCATCTGCGACACCCGTCTCCAGCCCCTCGGCATACCCCTGCACGATGGCGATAGGCGTCTTGAGCTCATGCGAAACATTGGAGATAAACTCCTTGCGCACCTGCTCCTGACGACGCTCCCACTCAATGTCATTTTTCAGGCGCTCGTTTTTCTGCTTCAGGTCCTGAAGCGTCTCATCGAGCGTATCGGAGAGCAGGTTGATGCTCTTGCCCAGCTCCCCCAACTCGTCCTTGCGCGTGACGGTACACTTTCGGGAAAAGTCCATATTCGCCATGCGCTTGGTGACGCCGTTCATCTCAATGATGGGATTGGTGATCTTACGCGAATACCAGAATACGAGAACAAATGCGAGTACCAGCACCACCGTGGCAATTTTCCACACCAGAGAGTCTGCAATCGAGGCGTTGAGCTCAATGGTGCTGCGCGGAGTAAATGCCTCCACCTGATAGGCATCGTCGACCACCGCCACATAAGAGAGGTACTGGACGCCGGTATTGATATCCTGCTGAATCTGAAAAAGGGCCCCGCCTTTCTCCTGCTCCTGTTCAAGGACGCTCACCTTGCGCTGATAGTTGGCAAAGTACTCAATCCAATCATTGAGCGTCTGGCCGTTTGCGGTGATGGCCATCAGGTTTGGATAGACCAGCCGGCCGGTGATCGTATAGATCTGCAGGCTTACATCATACTTGCGCTCAATATCGGCAATATTTTGATTGAAGTCCTCGTCGTTTTCATCAAGCGCCCCAGCCTCTTTGACTGCGTCGGCCAGAGAGTTGCGCTCCGAATACTCATAGTAATAGGGTAAAAGCTGCGAATTGGCCAGCAGCAGCACGGCGACGCAAATCATGATGATGATGGAGACCTGTATAAAAAGCTGAAAGCGAATACTGCTTTTCCACTTCACCGTTCTGCCACCTCGATCTTATAGCCGATGCCGTACACCGTCTTCAGGTGGCGGTTCCCCCACTCGCCCAGCTTGGTACGCAGGCGCGCGACATGGGAATCCACCGTGCGGATATCGCCCACATAGTCATACCCCCAGATGGAATCGAGGAGCTGCTCACGGGAGTAGACACGCCCGATGCTGGAGAGGAGCTTATGGAGAATGTCGTATTCCTTCAGCGTCAGTTCCACATGCTCTCCGTTCAGGGTGACAACGTGGGCATCATCATTGACGGCCAGACCGTCCATGTGGACACTGTCCTGCGCGGTCTCCGTAATTGCCCCGCCGCGGCGCAGCAGGGCCTCCACCCGTTTGACAAGGACAGATGGGCTGAACGGTTTGACAACGTAGTCGTCCGCGCCCGCTTCAAAGCCCATGAGCTCATCGAACTCCTGACTGCGGGCGGTGAGCATCAGAATCGGGACGTCCGACTGTTCACGGATTTTTTTGCACACATCCCAGCCGTTGACCTCAGGCATCATCACATCCAGGATGATGAGCGCCGTGTCCGGATTTTTTTCAAACTGCTCCAGCGCCTGTGCGCCGTCCTCCGCCTCAACAGTATCATAGCCGCTCTTTTTCAGAAAATCACAGACAAGATGGCGAATCCTCGGCTCATCGTCCGCAATTAAAACTTTTTGCATGGAAATCACCGATTTCTTTATAAATATAGGGCTCGTCTTGATTGTACCACAAGGCTGATCCGAATGACAAGCCGATTCACAATCAATTTACAAAATCTCCATTCAAAGAACAAAAAGCGGGCAATCGGCGATAAGAAGCGCATAAAAACACAGGACGGCGCCGGACAACCGGCACCGCCAAAAGCAACTATTTTTGGAACAGGTTACCGCCGTGGCAGTCGATCGCCGCGATCAGCGGGAAATTCTGGAACGTGAGCCGCTTGACGGACTCGCACCCCAGATCCTCAAATCCGATGACCTCACAGGCGGTGATATGCTCACACGCGAGCGCACCCGCACCGCCCACCGCACAGAGATAGACCGAACGGTTGCGGACAATAGCCGCGCACACCTCTGGGCTGCGCTTGCCCTTTCCGATGGTTGCGGCGACCCCCAGATCAAGCAGACGCGGCGTATACACATCCATGCGGCCGGAGGTGGTCGGGCCGCAGCTGCCGATGGCAAGCCCCTGCGGCGTCGGCGTCGGGCCCGCGTAATAGATCACCGCATCCTTCAAATCGTATGGCAGGGCCTTTCCCGCCTCCATCCATTCAAAAATCCGCTTGTGGGCCGCATCGCGTGAGGTGTACACCGTCCCGGACAGAATAATCCTGTCGCCCGCGTGGATTGTGCCCGCAAGCTGCTTTAATTCACGTGTATCACAATGGATCGTCGCCAATGCCGAGTACCTCCGTATCCCGTCGGCCCGCCCGGCGGACCGTTAATGAGTGCCCGCTGAACACTATTCGGCGGAAGATTCCTTCTTACGATTATGTACTGCGGAGATCTCCAGATTATCCAGATTGATCTCAAACTGTGTGGTCCCCTCCGCGGCTTCCGGCCTCTGCACCGTATGGGGATGCCGGCGCGCGTACTCCTCCGTAAACTTCGGGAATGCATTGTCACCATCAAAAAGACTGGGCGTGGCCAGCTCCAGCTTATCGGAGATCGAGGTCAGCCGCTCCTTCAGAGATCCGAGCGAGCGGTTGAGTGCCTCCGTGGTATCGGAGAGGTCAGCCGTGAACCGGGTGATATCATCCGAGACACTGCGCGCCGTCTCCTTATATTCATTCGTCAGAGACGCCACGCGCCCCTCCGCCTGCTCGACAATTTTATCCGCATAGAGCTGCGCGTCAAGCATCAGCGAGCCGATCTGCGCCTGGATGGATTTGAGCTTTTCCTCGCTGTCATTCATCTGGCCGACGCGCTCTTCCAGCTTTTTGCTGAACTCCCGCTCCATGGCAGACCGGTCCTGCTCAGCTTTCTGTACGGCTTCGGCGCACTCGCGCTCCCGTTCGGCCAGCCTGAGCTCCGCCTCCCGGAGCTGCCCCGCAAGGCGGTCATTCTCGGCCTTCAGGGCGATGATCTCCTGATCCCTGCCGGCGATGTCGCGCTCGGTCTGCTCATGACTGCCGCTGCGCTCTGCCAGAGAGGCCTGGAGACGCGCGATATACTTCATGACGTCCTCTTTATTAAAGCCCATCAGGCTGGTGCGGAAAGGGATGTTCTCCTCCATTTGATCGCCTCCGAAATGGGTAAAGTGATAGATCAAAGATAGCGTGCCGTGACGCTTGGGTCAAACCAGATCTGGATCTCCGTACGGAAGGCCTCCGGACAGTCGCTCGCGTGGATCAGGTTTTCACAGCAGCGGTTCTCATCGAGTGAACGCTGGAGCGAATCACTGCCGAGGTCACCGCGGATCGTCCCCTTAGCGGCCTTGACCGGATCCGTAGCGCCGACGATCTCCCGCACGCGGGAGATAATGTTCTCATCCTCCGACTTGACGATGATCGGGACCACATATTTGCCCTCAAAATAACGGGCAGCCTTTTCTTTAAACTCCTCGCCCACCTTTGCAATCACATCCGCGTAATGGGTAAAGATCCGGTCCCGCGTGGCGCGGACGGTGTTAATCCAGTCGATCTCAATACCGCCCTCCTTCAGATAGCCGATGATCTGCTGCGTCAGGTCGCGCTCGAGGGCGTCCGGCTTAAGCATAATAAAGCTGTAATACATGAGAATATCCGCCTTTCAAAAATGATGAATAAAGTTTATCATTACTATTGTACCCTGTTCCGCTCCGCCGCGCAAGTAAAAAAAGAAATTCATGCACGAATGGCAGGACAATGTATAAAAAATCCCCGGCCGTTCATGCTGAACTGCCGGGGATGTCCTGGTGGACGCTAACGGACTTGAACCGCTGACCCTTCGCACGTCAAGCGAATGCTCTACCAGCTGAGCTAAGCGTCCATATCCTCTTCTGCAAGGCGCTTGCTTATTATATTATATCCACGCAAAAAATGCAAGAGGTAATTTGAAAAAATCAAAAATTTTTTCAAATTCGTTCCAGTGGAACTGCAAGATAAACCTGATTTCAGGATTACGATTAAGCGGCAGGCGTGCCACGAGGCTTAAAATACTGCTGGTAAATCGCGATGATGGAATTGACGGATACAATCAGATAAAACGCCGCCAGTGAAAACCCGTTCTGTACCGCCGCCATCTGATAAATCCACAGGGCCGTACCACCCAGGCCGGACAGCAGGGTGACAATATAGGCATTCTTATAACGAAATGCCAGCAGAAGGCAGGCGCTGACGCTGAAGACAAAGAAAATGTCATCCACTAAAACGGCTGTGCTGTTGAGCAGGCCCAGCACAAAGTACATTGCAATTCCCAGGGAAGCCATTGCGGCGACGAGGAGGCAAATCCCCCTGCGCGTCATTCGTTTTAAGGCTCCCTGCCCCCTCTTTTGGTTTTTCCCCCAGGAAAAATAGCTGTATATCGCCATGGGCACCTGCAAAAAAATCATAAATCCAAAGGTGGCATACACACCCGTATGGAAAGACAGCGCTCCGTTTGTAACCGCGTAGAGGAACCCAAACAGGAACCCAACTGGACGATTGATCGATACCAGGAAATTGAACACAACACCGATCAGAGAAATGGCGATGGAATACCAGATATCCCCTGACAGCAACCCGGCGAAAACAATGAATACAGCCTGTATTAAAAGCAGGAGTGCAAACTTTTTACCCATGATGAAACCTCGTTTTAACAATATGTATCCGTACTTGACATTTATAAATCAGAGGCGAAACACCGCCGGAACTCCCTGGGCGTAACGCCGGTTTTCTTTTTAAAAACTGCTGTAAAATACTGTGGGCTGTTGTATCCCACTTTTATGGCGACTTCTGAAATGGTATCATCCGTATACCACAGCAGATCCTTTGCCCGCTCCACCCGGAGCATTGTAATATAGTCCACGGCGGAAACATTCATATACTTACTGAAAAGCCGCCGCAGATATCTGGAACTGATATGGTTTTCCCGTGCCAGAACATCCAGCTCAATCGGCTGTTCATAATGGGAATCGATATATTCCAGCACGCGGTTCAGCGGCGCCACCTCACAGCTGTGATACATCCTGACAGCCTGCTGCGCGTGCATGGAGATCAGCAGGAACAGCTTTTGCATCTCCAGTGCGCACAATTTTTCATAATATCCGTCCGCATCATGCAGCCCCTTATAATAAAAGCGAATGAGATTCAGGCTCGCCAAAATATCACTGCAATTTGTCATTTTGATATTATACCCGCTGTGCATGGCCTCAGCGGGCAGATCCGCCCTGAATTCAAACTGCGTGATTTGACACTCCTGCGCCCCGATCACGATAAAGCTGTGCTCCTGCATGGGTTCTATGGCAACGCAGTCCCCCCTGTGGAGTACAATCTTATCGTGGCCCATGACGATGGCGCAGCGCCCGCTGTTTACATAGTTGATCTCATATTCCGGATGTACATGCGCTTTATAAATATAATTGGCCGAATACTGATAGACGCCCAGCTTTTTAACTTTTAAAACCATAAAACCACATTCTTTTTCATTACTGATCCTAACACATTTTATACCGACAGCGGGAGTGTGTCTATAAATATCATGCACCGACATGACGCAATTCTTATATTTTCCGGAACCAATTGATACACCGTATCATATCCTTCGTCTAAATCAGGGATATTGTCTGTTGCATTGGCGCCTTTCAGGAATTATAATAATAGAAACAAAATGATCCGTGAACGGAGGAAGATCGCATGCTTGCCATTGAATTCAACTTTATTTCTCTTGAAAACCTTTGGAATAAATTCATGGATTTTCTGCCGCATATCGTTGCCGCCGTGCTTATTTTTGCCATCGGCTTCTGGCTCTCTGCCCTGATTGGAAAATTCGTTGTCAAATGGATGGCCCGCCATAATATTGACGCGACAATTCACGCCTTTGTGCGCAGTGTGATCGTGCTGATCCTGCGCTTTGTGGTGATTCTCTCCGCACTTGCGACGCTGGGCGTGAACGTCAACTCCTTTATCGCCGCGCTCGCAGCCGCGGGCGCTACCGCCGGTATCGGCCTGAAGGACAGCATCGCGCAGTTTGCCAGCGGAATCCAGATCCTGTTCAACAAGCCCTTTAAAAAGGGCGACTACATCGCAGTCGATCAGGTTGAGGGCACCGTGGAGGAGATCCGTCTGATGCAGACGATGCTGCGCACCTCCGACAACAAGCTGATCATTCTCCCCAACTCCACAGTCACGGACGACGCGATCATCAATTATACGGCACAGGAGAGCCGCCGCCTGGATATCGACTACCGGATTGATTCCATTGAACAGCTGGACCGCGCGAAAGAGATCATTCTGGAGCACGCACGCAGCATACCGGGCGTTATTTTGAAGGAAGGCAAGGCTCCTCTCGCAGCTGTCACCGGTCAGGATAATCAGGGGATCATCGTGACGGCACAGCTGTGGTGTGAGATCGACCGTTATTGGGATATCCTGTACACCATGCAGGAACAGGTGCGCCGCTCTTTCTGGGAGCAGGGATTTTCCATGCCCGGTGCACGGATTGAAGTGCAAACCGCAAGTCCAAAGCCGCAGGGGGAACAGAAATGACAATACTGCTGATCAAGCTATTCATAAAAGACAGCGGCGACGGCCGGATGACCGCCAAGCTGCGTGAAAAATACGGCGTCTTGAGCGGCTGTGTCGGAATTGTGCTGAATATCCTGCTCGCCGTAGCCAAGCTGATTGTGGGTACAATCGCCAACAGTATCTCCATCACTGCGGATGCAGTCAACAACTTTTCAGACGTCGGCTCCTCCGCCGTGAGCCTGATCGGGTTCAAGGCATCCTCCAAGGCGCCGGACAAGGAGCACCCCTTTGGTCACGGGCGGATTGAGTACATCGCGGCACTCGTCGTCTCCTTCATCATCCTCTCGTGCGGGCTGGAGCTTATCAAGACATCAATCGACAAGATTATGCATCCGGAAACCGTGGTATTCAGCTATCCGGCGGCTGCGGTGCTGGTGCTCTCCATTCTCGGTAAACTCTGGCTCGCCCTGTTCAACAACAAGATCGCCAAGCGAATCTCCTCCGTATCAAACAAGGCCGTGGTGGCCGACAGCCTAAGCGACATTATCTCCACCACGGCAACGCTCATTGCGCTGATATGTGCCCGGTTTACCAGCCTGCCCGTGGATGGATATATGGGCATTATTGTGGCGGCTTTCATCATCCTGACAGGTATCTCCGTAGTCCGGGACACCATCAGCCCGCTGCTCGGCGAGCGGCCAGATCCGGAACTCGTAAAGGAAATTGAGCAGGAGATCCTCTCCCATGAGGGGATTACCGGCGTGCACGACTTGATGGTCCACTCCTACGGCCCGTCCCGGGTGTTTGTCTCCGCGCATGCGGAGGTCCCCGCCGATGTGGATATCAACGTCAGCCACGATGTGGTGGACAACGTTGAGCGTACGCTGAAGGAAAAGTACGGCATCCTCGCCTCGATTCACATGGATCCCATTGTCACCAATGACGCGCACATTGCCGAGCTGCGCCAAAAGCTCGGCTGGATCGTCAAGCAGATCGATCCGGAGCTGTCAATCCACGACCTGCGCGTGGTGGACGGACCGACACATTCGAATCTGATCTTTGACCTGGTTGTCCCCTATAAGTATAAAATCCCCCCCGCGACGCTCTCCGAGATGGTAACACGGGAGGTGAAAAAGCTCAGTCCGACATACAACACCGTCATCACAGTGGAAAACAGCTATATTTGACAGATCATTCCAACGTGGTACATATTTGAATGGATGCCTACGCGAGAGCCCTAATTTTGCCAAAAAATTTTTCCGGTTTAAAACAAGGAGAGAAAAGCCTATGGAAATTAAAAAAAGGATTGCATATCTGGATATGGCAAAAGGTATTGCAATTATCGCAATGGTTGCCGGGCATGTTTCCCTATTGCCTTGGGAACCAATCCGCAAACTGATTTTTTCTTTCCATATGCCGCTCTTCTTTATTTTGAGCGGATTCACAACGAAAGAGACGAATGGCAATCCATTGGTAAATATAAAAAAATACGCCAAACAATTGCTCTTGCCCTATCTCTATATTGCTGTGATCAGTTCACTAATCTTGCTCATTAAAAATGATTTTACGGTTCAGGCGCTATTCAACGAGGTGCTGCGCATTTTAGTCGGATCTGGCGTTCCGGCGGATTATGGTCCCGGAAAGCCGATTTTCTTTGATACATTGCCGGTAGTGGGAGCAATTTGGTTTTTGCCTGCAATGTTTTGGTGTAAAACGATATTTACATTGATACTCAAGCTTACTCGGCGCCATGGCGAGTGGATGCGCGCGATTATATGTACGTTTCTAACAATCTTTGGTTATGTCGTTGGCCAATATTACAAACTACCTTTAGGTATTGATATTGCCTTTTTTGCCGTTGGGTTTTTATATTTGGGTTTCGCAGCCAGAAAATATGATCTACTTCAAAAAACGAACGCTTCCTGGGCCTGCGTCGCCGTCGCTTTATGGTATTTAGGCATCAGAGCAAACGCGATCGAATTATCGGCACGTTATTATCGCGATTTTCCTATGTGCATTTTTGCTTTTTGGGGCGCTGTTGGCGCTACAGTTGCAATTTGCAAAATTTGCGAAGAAATGCTGGACAAAATCCCGATTATAAAACCGATCCTGTCTTTTTCAGGTAGGAAATCGCTTTATATTTTGGCCATGCATCATCTTGAGTCTCTTTTCATAAACTGGAATTCAATCGCTCTCAAAATTCCTCTGTCACCGCTTGCACAGGGAATTCTAATTGCTGTGCTACGCATTGTAATTGCGATTTCTCTGGCCTGGTGTTATGATAAATTCTATACATTTATTAAAGATAGGATAACAAAGCGAAATGCCCTAAAATAAATATACACAGGCAAGAAAGTTATTTAAATATCGTATTTTTAATACGTTTTTTCTATTTCGGGGCCGAATCAATTTGATGACTTTTCTGCCATTCTGGACTTCTGGAAATCGCACAAGAGGATGTTCCAGGGCACTGTATCTCTTTGATGTTATCCTCTTCGGACCGCCCACAGATTGCGGATCTGGTCTTTGATCTCATCGTATTCCCAGAGCCTTTCCGAGTTCGCGCGGCGGTTGGGATCATTTACCCTGAACTTGTGTCCTCCAGGTCCGTCAGAGCGATAAAATGGCCGGTTTTCGTAAAATTCCCAGGCCCCATGGCACACACGACAGGGTTGCCCGCCTCCAAATTCCGTACAATCCGCGGCTCGTCGAGCGGCAGCTCAATGGAATCGAGTCCCAGCTGTGCCGCTCCCTCGGAGACAACGTCCACGACATGCCGCTTGGCCATTCTCCGAGATGGTGACGCGGGAGGTAAAAAAACTCAGTCCGACATACAACACTGTCATCACAGTGGAAAACAGCTACATTTAAAAAACAAAGTGTAAAATTGGCCGTTGTACCAAGCCGGTGAAGGGGAAATTCTTATGCGCGGTACAGCAATCACAAAACCCGCTCAAGTGGCGGCGAAATTTTAAGTGCGATCGAATTTACAGATAATTAAAAGTGGCTTAATATAAATGCAGCCCCCACTGTTTGCAAAAAATAAAAATGTTTGCTCCCGGGCGAATGAGCGGGCGGCAAAATGCCCAAAATACAGATATTGCCAAAATCTTGTCCCGGAACTGTTGACAAGAAGAAAAAAGAGCATTATAATAGGGATAAGAAAACAGGAATCATTCCTGTTTTAGTGTGAAAGGAGAAATATAAAATGAAAGAATTAAAAGGAACCAAGACGGAGGCCAATCTTCAGGCGGCATTTGCGGGCGAGTCTCAGGCGCGCAATAAGTATACCTATTTTGCGTCCAAGGCGAAGGCTGAGGGCTATGAGCAGATCGCAGCACTCTTCCTGGAGACGGCCAACAACGAGAAGGAGCATGCCAAGATTTGGTTTAAGCTCCTCAACGGCGGCGAGATCGGCACCACGGCAGACAACCTGAAAGAGGCTGCCGCAGGCGAGAACTACGAGTGGACCGACATGTACAAGACCTTTGCCGAGGAGGCCCGCGAGGAGGGCTTTGACAAGATCGCTTTCCTGTTTGAGAAGGTCGGCGAGATTGAGAAGCACCACGAGGAGCGTTACCTTGCTCTCCTGAACAACGTTGAGAATGACCTTGTCTTCTCCAAGGACGGCGACGCGATCTGGCAGTGCGCCAACTGCGGCCATATCGTCATCGGTAAGAAGGCTCCGGAGATCTGCCCGGTTTGCGCCCATCCGAAGGCATTCTTCCAGCTGCAGGCGAAGAACTATTAATCTCTCCTACTGAAAGGACGGGACACGCTCGGCGGCCCAACAATCGGCTGGCCGTCAAGCGCGCACGGCACATCAAAAGTAACGCCAAACCCACTTTGGCGTTACTTTTTTTATTCTCAGGGCGGGCCGGTATGTATCGGCTGACGCGGACGGCCTGAAACTGTCGAAAAAGATTGTACGCACATCCCCCTGCAATAGGGAATGCTGCGGACAGCGTTCCCTATGGGGAGCGTACAGATTTTCGGTTTGCAAAAACTCAGGCTCCCCTTGTGTAAAAGGGCCGCAAGCATCTTTTTCGGCAGGCCGAAGTTGCTGTGGGCGGGCGTCATCCTAAATTTTTTTTAATCCGTGTAGCTTTTCAGGCTGTTGGCGGGTATTCTCAGTGAAAGGGAGGAGGGATTTGAGTGGAACGGCAAAAAAATCGTGCACAATTGGATGAGGAGGACACCATCCGCCGGTACGCCGATATGGTTTACCGTCTGGCATACGCCCAGACCCGCTCCAAAAGTGATGCCGACGATGTTTTTCAGGAGGTCTTTTTGCGTTACCTGCAAAAAAAGCCCCATTTTGACAGTGAGGAGCATCAAAAGGCGTGGCTGCTCCGGGTGACGGTCAACTGCTCCAAAAAGCACTGGAGCTCCTGGTGGTTCCGGCATGCCGTACCGCTTGAGGATACCATTCCCTTTCAGGAACCGCTGGAAAATGATCTGGACGAAGCGCTGAAAACGCTTTCCCCCGCCTACCGCACCGTGATCCATCTGTTTTACTATGAGGGATATTCTACGGCAGAGATCGCACAGATCACCAGCAGCCGGGAATCCACCGTACGCACCCGTCTGACGCGGGCGCGCCGCCAATTGGCTGAGATCTTGAAAGGAGCGGATCTACCATGAATTGGAAAGTTTACACGGATATGAATGAGAAAATCCAACCGGATGAGGCGCTTGTCGAAAAGCTCCTCTCAAGAGCCGGTAAGGCGGGCGGGAACAAGTCCGCACGCCGAATCCCAAAAGCCGCGGCAATTGTCGCCGCCGTTCTGGCCATATCCCTGGCAGCACCTGCCGCACTGGCCGCCTCGCCAACGACTTATCAATGGATGTACGGCCTGTCCCCACAGATGGCGCAGTTTTTTGTCCCTGTAAATGAGAGCTGTGAGGATAACGGCATCCGGATGGAGATCCTGTCGGCCCATGTGGATGGAAATACAGTAAAACTTTATATTTCCCTGCGGGATCTGACCGGCGATCGTGTGGATGAGACGATTGATCTATTCGACAGCTATGCGATCTACACTCCCTTTGACTCCTCCGGCACCTGCAGCTTGGCAGAGTATGACCGTGAAACAGGAACGGCTGTGTTTCTGGTTTCACTGACTGAAAACAGCGGCCGTGACCTGTCCGGGAAGAAGGTCACATTCGCTGCAAACAGTCTGCTCAGCCATAAAGCCTATCAGAGCGATGTTCGGATCGGTGCAATTCCGGAGCCGTTCTCCCATGAAACTATGGTGCTCTCCTTTGACACTCTCCCACACTCGGATTATACACTCTTCTCCGTCTCAGAATATCCGGTGGCAAACAGGTCTGTGACTGTTTTAACCCCCTCCGGCAGCGGCCTCGCTTTATCGGAACAATACGCCTGTTCTATCACCGGGATCGGCTGGATTGACGGCCAGCTCCATATCCAAATTGCAACAGATCAAAGACTGAATCGCGACGCGCAGGTTTGGCTCCGGCTACGGGCCACAAACGGCGATATTGCAGAGCCCGTAAAAAAATATTCTTTTGCCCAGGATGCCAGCGGCGAAGGGCGTATAGATTATGAAGAATATATTTTTGACATCCCGCAGGATGAAATTTCAGACTACACCCTGTACGGAGATTTTTCAATCGCCGGGCTGCGCACGGAGGGGAACTGGCGAGTGACCTTCCGCCTGCCGGAGGCCCAGTCCTCATCCTCCTGAAAACAGACTTAAGGGATGTTCCCCCTCAGCTATGGGCGGCACGATCAAATCCATCCTCCTGAAAATACTACGCAGAAAACGGACCGGAAAATCCGGCCCGTTTTTTACGGAAAGAGTGCAATCATATCCCCCGCCCGCTCTGGATTTTATACAATGACCCACCCGCTTCACCGGCAGATCTTGGTCGCCTGCCTACAGCTCGCAGGGGCATGACTCACCCCGGGCCATCTGAACGATCCCTCGGACTCCGCCGTCCGCCATGCTGTCCGTATCCACATCCGTATAAAGGCCATGTGCTGGGTCAGCACCACATTGGGGAACTGGCGGATATCGGCTATCTCGCGATTCCGGACGATATCCGTAATCAGGCTGTGGTGGTAGATGCCGTTTTTGTGCTCAAAAACATCCATGGCCAGCGCGCCGATCTGTTCCGATTCGATCCCTGAGTCAGCGCCTCGATATCCATTAGATCGCTGCACGATAGGGCGGATAGCTCGCGTTGCTCAAGCGTGCCACCAGCTCTGCCAAACGGTCAAGCGTTTGGACGTCTAGAATGCTATGTAGGATTTTTACGAACCTCTGTGTTTATGTTTAGTGTGGTAACAATATTTTACACCCTGTTCGCATGGATCCCATTTTATTTTGTGTTTTACTTGTTCAGATAATCTTCTCTCCCCTTACACAAGTAAGCCTGGTAAACGGAAAATCCTGTGGGCTGCCGCAAGATTGAGCAATCCACAGGCGTTCACCTCATCCGTCAAGGCGAACGCCATGCCACCTTTCCCTCTGGACAAAGACAATAGAGGGCATATAACTGAAAGCCCCCTTTTGCAAGGGGGCCTTTTCACATTCCCGATTTAAAGCGCCGAATAACCGTAGCTGTTGACCAGGGCGTCAATCTTAACTCCCTGCTTGCACTGCGGGCAGTCCCGGTGCGAGTAGGTGTGGTAATTGGGGATATCCTCCGCCGTAAAAATGGCGTGGACCCCCACACCATCCACCGATTCCTTCGCACTGAACACGGAGGAGACGCCCACGACCTTCCCGCCGTAATAATCCACGCATTCCAGCACGCGGTGCAGCGTTTTGCCGGTGGTGATGGAGGCGATCAGCAGCAGGACATTTTTCCCGTGGACCATGTGCTGAAGATTATCCCTGAAAATCATCTGACCGTTTGAATTAAACTCCGGCGGGACGATGTGGATACTCTGGTTCCTGTTGACGGACATCATATCCTCCTTGGTGAGCTCCTCCGCCAGATACGCCGCCAGAATCTCGCTGCCGTCCATACAGATGATAGTGTCCACCGGCGTGGTGCTGGCGTAGGGCTCTGCGAGCAGCCCTGCCGCATCCTTTGCCATCCGATGGCGGTGCTTGATCTTGGTGATATCAATGTAATAATTGATATGCGAGTGGCTGGTGACGAAATGCCCGGGGACCGCCTCGATGGAGACATTGCTGTTGACGCTGCTTGTAATTTTCAGTGCATGCCCTTCCAAAGGACATCCTCCTTTCATTATCTGCCCGCCTTGAGTCTGGCGAACAGCTTGGTATCCTTTGCCTTTACGCCGGAGATCACCTTACCCTCCAGATACGTCAGGCCGACGTTGCCGCTCTTGATCGGAATAAGCATCAGCTTCATATACGTGGAGCGGGGCCGCGCCACACGCACGGCGCGGCGCGCGCGGTCGCTCCTGATCATCTCGCGGATCTTCTCCTTCTTTTCCCGCGCGGTGAGGGTACAGCTCGGGTTGGTGACGTTCTCCACACAGCCGATCACGCGCTCAATATAGCGGCGCTGGAGCATTTCCTCGCTCTTTTCATCGTGAATGCCCCAGTGGTCATACAGGTCGAGCATCCAGCTGTGCTCTTCCTCGCGCTTTTCATACAGATTGGCGCGGTATTTGGCCGTCTCCGACTCGGCGCGCGCGCGGATGAAGTGGTAATACTGCTTTTCAGTCAGCACTACACGCTCCACATCCCGAATCACGCTGAGCACAAACGGGAAATCATCCATAAAGGTGTTCGGAAATTTGAGATTATTGCGGATCAGGTATTCGGACAAAAACAGCTTGTTCCACGGCGGGTAGAGCAGGTTCTGATCGAACATCTCGTACGCGTACTCCCGGAACTCCTGCTGGGAGGCGAAAACGCGGGAGGGCAGCTTCTGATCCTGGGTGTAAAACTCCGTGTCATTGTAATAAGTATCAATATAAAAGCCGGACACGACGAGCTGGGCGCTGTTCTGCTCCGCAAGGGTATACAGATCCTCAAGCATCGTGGGCTCCGCCCAGTCGTCGGAATCCATAAAATACATGTACTTGCCCCGGGCAATATCAATGGCCATGTTCCGTGCGCTCGGTGCACCACCGTTCTCCTTGTGGAACACGCGGATACGCTCATCCTCCTGAGCGTACGCATCGCAGATCTCACCGCTGCGGTCAGGGGTTCCGTCATCCACAATGAGGAACTCAAACTCCCTGAGCGTCTGCGCCTGAATGCTCTCGATCGCGCGTGCCACATACTGCTCAACCTTATATACGGGCATGATGACGCTGATCTTGACTTCGTTCTCTCCCATATCCTTCCTCCTGTTTAACCGAGTTCTTTTTTACACGTCTGAAGGGCGCTGAATACGACCTTATCCATATCGTAATAGCGGTACTCCGCCAGGCGGCCGCCGAAGAGCACGTTTGACTCCGCATCGGCCAGGGCCTTATATTTGGCATAAAGCGCCTGATTCTTCTCATCATTGACGGGATAATACGGCTCCATGCCCGGCTGCCACTCCGCCGGATATTCGCGGGTGATGACCGTCTTTTCCTGCGTGCCAAATTCAAAGTGCTTGTGCTCAATGATGCGGGTAAACGGCGTCTGGGCATCGGTGTAGTTGACGACGGCGTCGCCCTGATAGTTCTCCGTATCGAGCAGCTCCGTCTCAAACCGCAGGCTGCGATATTCAAGATGGCCGTAACAGTAGCCAAAATAGGCATCCACCATGCCGGTGTAGACGATCCTGTCCGCCAGAGCGGAGAGCTCATCCCGCTGCTCAAAGAAGTCACAGTTCAGCCGGACCTCAATCCCCTCCAGCAACCGGTCGATGATGACGTTGTACCCACCGATCGGAATGCCCTGATACGGGTCGTTGAAATAGTTGTTATCATAGGTAAAGCGCACGGGGATCCTTTTAATAATAAAGGCGGGCAGATCCGTACACGCGCGGCCCCACTGCTTTTGCGTGTAGCCCTTGATGAGCTTTTCATACACGTCGCGGCCCACCAGGGAGATGGCCTGCTCCTCCAGATTGCGCGGCTGCCCCTGAATCTCCGCGCGCTGTTTTTCAATGATCGCACGCGCCTCCTCCGGCCGCACAACTCCCCACATTCTGGAAAAGGTATTCATATTAAACGGCAGATTATAGATCTCCCCGTTAAAGTTTGCAATCGGAGAATTGGTAAACCGGTTGAACTCCGCAAACCGGTTGACATAATCCCACACCTCGCGGTTCCCTGTATGGAAGATGTGCGCCCCATATTCATGCACATTGATGCCGGCCGTCTCCCGGCAGTGGATATTCCCGCCCGTGTGAGACCGGCGCTCAACCACCAGGCATTTTTTGCCTCGCTGTGTGGCCTCGTGCGCAAAGATGGAGCCAAACAGGCCGCTGCCCACGATCAGATAATCATACCCAGCCATGTAATTTCTCCTTCCTGTTGATGGTCAGATCACCAGCCAGGGGTTGTCCTCTCCCCGGCAAAAGGCCGCGCAGCTCTCCACGGAATATTCCACCATATCGCGTACGGCGTGCTCCGTATAGAAGGCTGTGTGCGGCGTGACGAATGTATTTGGAAAAGAGCGCAGGATCGCAAGCTCCCTGTTTTTCAGATTGACACATTTGAGATCGTTGTAATACAGGCCCGCCTCGTCCTCGACGACATCCAGCGCGGCGGAGCCGACTCTGCCGTCCTCCAGCGCCTCAATCAGCGCCTGTGAATCGATCAGGGAGCCACGCGCCGTGTTTACGATGCAGACCCCACGCTTCATCCTGCCGATGCTCTCCCGCCCGATCATGTGGTAGTTCTCGGCCGTGGCCGGCATGTGGAGGGTGATGACGTCGCTATGGCGGTAGAGTTCCTCCAGCGGGACATATTCAGCCGCCAGGCGTACCTGATCATTTTCATGCAGGTCGCAGGCGAGCACCCTGCACCCAAATCCCGCCAGACGGCGGACAACACAGGATCCGATGCGCCCCGTCCCGATGACGCCGACCGTCAGATCGCGCAGCTCCCTGCCGCGCACACCGCCAAGGGAAAAATCCTGCCCCTGCGCACGGATCACAATGGCCTTCAGCTTGCGCACGGCAATCAGGATCATCATCACGGCATAGTCAGCCACGCTGTCCGGCGAATAGCTGACATTGCCGATGTGCATCCCGATCTCCCGCGCGTGGGCGACATCGATATGGTCGTAGCCGACCGTGCGGGTGGAAATATACCGCACCCCCACGGAATAAAACGCGTCCAGGAGCTTGGCGGAGATCGGCGTGGTGATGACACTCAGCGCCCGGCACCCCTCCGCCGCCCGATAGTTGGACAGATCCGGCACCGCGCCGCACGCCACAAGCTGCACGCCGCACCGCGACGCCGCCCGGTCAAAAAAATCGCGCTCATCTTTCCGTCCGCTGTAAACGCCAATTTTCATCCTGAAAAAGCTCACCCGCCGTATATATGCTAATGATAATAAGCTTATTTTACCATAAAACATCCATAAATTAAAGCCCTATAAAGATTTTATATAGGCGGCGATACTGTCCGCACCCGCACAGTCAAAAAATGCCTGGTGCACGCGCAGCTTTTTCCGCTCCCCTTTATTATCCTCCAGCATCAGATAATTTATCAGGAATTTGTGGTACCAGTGCATTTTTTTATAGCAGATGCCGCCCCGCAGGTAGAACACCCGCAGCGGAGCCGGCGCGCTGAAATTACAGTCGATAATATCGGAAAGCCGCGAAGTCCCCGCGTATTCCCCCGCTCCGGTTACAAACGCGACAAGCCGCCTCCCGGCAAACCAGTCCGCGTGTGCGGCAAGCTTTCCAGCCCCCGCGACGGCCCCGCCGCAGAGCCATCCGCCGAAGACGACTGTGCGCACCCCGGAGAGCTCCTCGCGCTTCAACTTGCAGATATCCACCGCCTCACATCCGAGCTTTTTAGCTATGTACTGCGCATATGACCGCGTATTTCCATAGGCTGAGGCGTATACAACGAGCTCCTCTCCCATATCATCCACCCCCGTACCCTCCATGTTATGCACGAGGGGACGAACCGGTTATTTCCTTGCGTTCACGCATATCATCTGATATAATATTATTTATATGATTAAACGGTGAACAGCAAAAAGCATGGCTGTTACCCTTGGATCGCCAGGGCTCTATTCGCCGCTTGATATGATAAAAACGGACAAAAAGGGGGGATCTTTCATGCCGATCCGGATCGACGACGAGCTGCCTGCAAAACACGAGCTGGAGCTGGAGAACATCTTTGTTATGGGGCTTGAGCGCGCCGACATGCAGGATATCCGGCCGCTGCGCATCGTGCTGCTGAACCTGATGCCTACCAAGCAGACGACTGAGACACAGATCCTCCGGCTACTGGGAAACACACCTCTCCAGGTGGATATCGAACTGCTCCAGATGGCGACGCACCGGTCAAAAAACACCTCCCCGGAGCATATGCTCAAGTTTTACAAGACGTTTGATGACATCAAATATGAAAAATTTGACGGGATGATCGTCACCGGCGCCCCGGTGGAGCAGCTTGAATTTGAACAGGTGGATTACTGGCCAGAGCTGTGCGAGATCTTTGAATGGTCCAAGACGAATGTATACTCCACCTTCCACATCTGCTGGGGGGCGCAGGCCGGGCTTTATTACCGGTACGGGGTACCCAAATATCCGCTGCGGGAAAAGCTGTTCGGCGTGTTTGAGCACTATCCGCTCGATCTCAACCATCCGCTCATGCGCGGCTTTGACGACATTTTTCTGGCGCCGCACTCCCGCCACACACAGACGCGCCGCTCCGATATTGCGCTCGTAAAGGATCTCCAGATCCTCTCCTACTCTGATCTGGCAGGGGTCCACCTGATTTCCGACATGGACTGCCGCAACTTTTTCACCACCGGGCATCTGGAGTATGACCGCAACACGCTGGCCAACGAGTATTTCCGGGACCTGCGCCGCGGACTCAAAATTAAAATCCCCTATAACTACTTCCCGGAAAACGATATCAACCGCGTGCCGCCGCTCAAATGGCGCGGCACGGCCAGCCTGCTGTTTGCCAACTGGCTCAACTATTTTGTCTATCAAAAAACGCCGTACGATCTGGCGAATCTGTAAACCGGGGCATATTAACGAGGGTGGGCGCTTTTCAGCGCCCACCCCTATTTTTGGCCCGTATTGTAAGAATCCTTCACCCCGTCAGGCTTTTGCGCATGCGCAGCAGGATCTCCTTTTCCCGCCGGGAGACCTGCACCTGCGACATGTGAAGCGCATCAGCCGTTTTGACCTGTGTGAGCCCCTGGAAATAGCGCAGCTCAATCAGCCTGCGGTCGCGCTCCGGCATCTGCCGCATTACCTCCCGCAGGGCAATCTTATCTGAGAGCGCCTCGTCCGCCGACTCCACCGGCACATCCAGCTGCCGCTCCTCCCCCTCTTCATCTGCCGTGAGGGAGAGCACCGGCATACCGGCCGCGAGCGCCTGCGCCGCCTGTGTACGTTCCAGCCCGAGGGCTTCGGCGATCTCCCCGATCGTCGGTTCCCGCCCGAGTTCCTCGGCCAGTTCACTGCGCGCATGCAGCACGGCCCGTGCCCGCTCCTTCATCGCACGGCCCACCTTGATCGCTCCGCCGTCGCGGAACATGCGGCGGATCTCGCCGAGGATTACGGGCACCGCGTAGGTCGAAAAGGCGAACCCCCGCCCGGGGTCATAGCCGTCCGCCGCTTTAATCAGGCCGATGCAACCCGCCTGGAACATGTCCTCATACTCGATCCCGCGGCCGCGGAACCTGTTGGCACACGCGTGTACAAGGCCCAGATTCTCCTCGATCAGCTCCTCCCGGCGCTTATCATCCATGGCATTCCTGCCGTCCCCGGATGCGTTTTTCGATCACGACGCTCGTCCCCTTTCCGGGCGTGGACCGGACACGTACCCGGTCGGAAAAGCTCTCCATCACGGTGAATCCGAGCCCTGAGCGCTCCCCGCCGAGTGTGGTGTACAGCGGCTCCATCGCCTTATGTACGTCCGGAATCCCACAGCCGCGGTCCCGGATCCTGACCCGGACCAATCCGCCGTCACAGATCGCGGCAGTGATATAGATCAGCCCCACCCGCTCCCGATAGGCGTGGACGATGCAGTTGGTTACCGCCTCGCTGACAGCAGTCTTAATATCATTGATCTCCTCCACCGTAGGGTCGAGCTGCGCGGCAAAGGCGGCCACTGCCGTGCGCGCAAAGCTCTCATTCACTGAGCGGCTCTCCAGTGTCATTTTCATCTCATTAATCGGTCTCATCCTTATCTCCTCCCCGTCTGCTAATCTGCATCAATTTTGAAAGTCCGGACAACTGCATTACTTTATAGGCGCTGTCGGACAGATTGCACACCCGGACATTTCCGCCATAGTCCCGCACGATCCTGTACCGACCCATCACGAGGCCCACGCCGGAGCTGTCCATAAATGTGACATTGTAAAAATCGAGCCGCACCTCCCGCGGGCGCGTACTGCGGATCACCTCATCGATCTGCCCGCGCAGGGCCGGCGCTGTGTGATGATCGATCTCCCCGTCTATGTAGGCGGTCAGGATCCCATTGCCGCTGTTGATCTGTACTCCCATATTTTTCCCTCCATTGATTGTGATTCCGGATAGTTTGTCCGTTTTTTGGAAAATTATACATCCGGCCGCGCGTTCAAGCGAACGCCTGAACAGCCTGAAAGGCGTAATAAAAAAACGGCAGCCCATATCCTCCATGATACAGGCTGCCGTCTGATTATTTTGTCAGAATCGCGCAGGGAATGAAATTTTAAGAACCAATCAGCTTGTTGAGCGCGTCCATATAGGTGCTGTTGCCCGTGATGAGCGTATAATTGATCGCCAGAACCTCCTGAACACCTTGCTTGCTGACGAAATCCGGCAGATTCATATCAATCTTGCGCGGATCAATGACGTAGATGGTCTCATAGCTGTCCACCAGGAAGGGGACCAGCGCATTGCCGTAAGACTCCTTGATGACCAGAATGCTGCGGCCGTTCTTATTCTGCGTACTGATCTTTGCCAGCGGAGTATCTCCCTGAATGAACGTCAGGTACTTGTTGCTGTTGGAAACCTCCGGCGTGATGATGCGCAGGTTCCGCCCGTCCGTCATATCGGCCGTGCTGTAATACTGGCCTGTGGCCTCCGTCTGCGGCCAGAAGTACTCGACGTAATCGGGATTCCTCTTGAGCACCTCGGCGTTCGTATAACCGTACATGGTCCCCACAAAGCCGTCAATCCGGCCGCTCTGGTATGTGTTGAGCGGCTTGACGGAAAAGCCCGCCGCCTCGGCAAGCGCCGTGTAGCCATAGTAGGCGCCGCGCGCCGTCCAGTGGTGATCGGTGCGGAAATAGAGATAGTCATTGATGTGTGCCTTGATCTTGGAATAGGCATCCACGCATATGACCTTATCGCTCATCTGGTCATAGGCAAGCTGAATACCGTACTCCTGGGAGTGATTGGCCGCATGATACTCCTCCGGCCCATAGAACTCGATGGAGGTCGGCACAAGCATATTGTAGACCTTTGTGTTTGGCAGGCGATCCGCCAGGCGGTTGATTGTGTCGGCGTAGGCCTTGATCTGCTTCTTATTGGCCGCGTACATCTCCATGGCGCGGTTGCCCTGAATCACGATATACCCGCTGGTAGTGACCGGCTGCTGAGCCTGTGTGGTCGCTTCCGTACTGACCTCCTGCTGTGTCTCAGGAGCGGTCGTCGATTCCTGAGAGGCGGGCTCGTCGGTCAGCGCCTCCCCGGCGAAGTCATCCTTGTTGTCCTTCCCGACGAGGACAATTCCGTCGGAACCGGAGAGCTTTGTAAAGATCGATTCAAAGAAGTTGTTCACACTCAGGAAGAAATCGCGCAGCGGAAAGGTGTCCGCATAGTACTCCTCAAAATCCTTGGTATAGGAGCCGTTAAAAAGCGCAGATGCCGTCAGTTCCGGCCGCGTTTTCAGGTTCCGCTTTTCCACCTCGGATACAGTGGCATCCACATCGCACATACTGTACACGCCGAAGACATACAGCGGCAGGATGAACAGCGCGATGGCCGACGCCATCAGAGCCCGCAGGCCCCGCCTGCCCCCGGAGCTGGACGCCTTCCGACTGCCCCGGACAGGGCGATTCATATTCCCCACCCGCATATGGACCATATCCCGATCGCTGTTGACGGCGGTCATAGGGGTGCGGCGCTCGCTCTGGCGGCCGGTGTTATATGTTTTAATCCGTTGATTTCTGTTGTTCTTTTTCATGATACAGCGCCTCAGAATCTAAAGTAAAGGAAGGGGTTGTAGCTTGCGCCAACCAGGGAAGCCGTGCTCAGGAAGAGCAGGCACAGATCAAATATGATCGTCACCACAACACGCACAGTATCGCCCGCGGATGTGCGCCTACTCAATGCCTGGAACCCATTGACGGGGATGTTGCGCACCGGAATGCAGGCGATCACGGCCAAAATGATGAACAGCAGGTGGTTCATCAGAATGGTAGTATCCGTCGGCGCGGTGCCCATGTGCCCGGAGAAACCGAACATGATGGAGAACATCTCCCCCATGCGTCCCATGTCCTCAAAGTAGAAGAATACCCACCCAATGAGGATAATAAACAGCGCATAGAGATTGCGCAGGATCGGGACCTTCTCAATATATTTCCCGAGGAAGAGTTTTTCAATCGTCAGGAATACAAAATAGTAAAGCCCCCACAGCAGGAAGTTCCAGTTTGCGCCGTGCCACAGACCCGTCAGTGCCCAGACGATAAGCATATTGAGCACCATGTGCTTGCGGTTGCCGCCGAGCGGGATATACACATAATCGCGGAAAAATGTGCTCAGGCTCATATGCCAGCGGCGCCAGAACTCGGTAATGGACTTGGAGATATACGGATAATTAAAGTTTTCCAGATAGTCGAATCCGAACATTTTGCCCAGCCCGATCGCCATATCGGAATAGCCGGAAAAATCAAAATAAATCTGCAGGGCGTAAAAGAAGATGCCTGCCCACGCCCCCAGCACGGAGGTATTCGCCAGATCACCGCCGATGAACCCGGTGACAAGCTGGCCGGCGATATTGGCCAGGAGCACCTTCTTGGCCAGACCGATGGAAAAACGGTTGATCCCGGTTAAGAAGCCGGGCAGCGTCGTTCTCCGGTCGTCAATCTGGGCGGCCACATCCGCGTAACGGACAATGGGGCCCGCGATCAGCTGCGGGAACATGGAGACATACAGCAGGAACTTGTAATAGGAGAGCTGCACCTGTGTTTTCCCGCGGTAGACGTCGATCGTATAGGACAGCGCCTGGAAAGTATAGAAAGAGATGCCGATCGGCAGGACGAAGGGCGGATCGGCGATCGAGGAGCCAAACACCGCGTTGATATTGTCGATGACAAAGCCCGTGTACTTAAATATGCCCAGCGCCGCCACACTGACAACTACGGAAAAAACCAGCCAGAATTTTTTCCTGCGCCGGTTGTCGGCATTCTTGGCGATCATCAGCCCGGCAAAGTAATCCACAAAGGCCATCAGGATCATTACAATGATCCACTTGGGCTCGCCCCACGCGTAAAATAACAGGGACATGATCAGCAGGACAATATTCTTATATTTCAGCTTGGGAATGATAAAATACAGCAGCAGGCAGACTGGAAGAAAAAGATACAAAAAATTCAGACTGGAAAAAACCAACGCGATCCCTCATTTACACAAAAGAAATAGAAACAGGCTGTGTGTGCAGCCTGCTCCCTTTGTTTCGCATCAAGCCCAAAACGAGCATTTTCATCACGGTCCCTATTCTACCACAACCATACATAAAATCCAATTACATTTCGGTTACAAATCCTGCCAGTTTTGTAACAGATTATGACACTCGCTCCAGCTCCGCACGCAGGCGGTCAATGATCCGCTTTTCCAGACGCGAGATGTAGCTTTGGGAAATACCGAGCAGGTCCGCCACCTCCTTTTGGGTGTGCTCCTTCTCCCCGCCGAGGCCGAAGCGCATGCACATGATCGTTCGCTCCCGCTCGCCGAGCTTTTCAATGGAGGCGATGAGCAGGTTTCGCTCATCCTCCGCCTCAATCCCGCGGTTGACCACATCCGGCTCGCTCCCCAGGACGTCGGAGAGAAGCAGCTCATTGCCGTCCCAATCGGTGTTCAGCGGCTCGTCAATGGACACCTCCGCCCGGAGCTGAGACGTCTTTCGCAGATGCATAAGGATTTCATTCTCAATACAGCGCGAGGCGTAGGTGGCCAGCTTGATGTTCTTTTCCGGGCGGAAGGTGTTGACGGCCTTGATTAGGCCGATTGTCCCGATGGAGATCAGATCCTCCACGCCGGAGCCGCTGTTCTCAAATTTGCGCGCTATATACACCACCAGGCGCAGATTGTGCGTGATAAGCAGATCACGCGCCGCGGGATCGCCCTCTGCCAGCCGCCCGATCACGCGCGCCTCCTCCTCCCGCCCGAGTGGGGGCGGCAGCGTCTGGGAGCCGTTGATATAGAACAGGCCCGGTGCTTTTTTGATGTGCCGCACCGCGAAAAACAGGCGCAGCCTCCACAGAATCTCCGTGATCATCTCTCCGTTTCACTCCCCTGAACTTAAATGCCTTCCCGCCGCCATCCGTCAGCCGCGGGTTCAGCAGTACCTGATATCTTCCTCCGTCAAATGGCCTCCCTGCCACGGCAAGCAGTCCGCCCGTAATTTTTATTTGGCCCCCGCGCGGGAGATGGAGCTCCAGCCCACTGCACCGAAAGGCGCGCATCGTCCCACCGCCGCCGACAGAGCCGTATGGAATCACACGCATCCGTGCGGCATCCTGCGGGGCAGGTGATCCCTCCCCCTCCGTCAGGAAGCGCACCGTCTCCGGCGGAAAGAGTGCGTCCAGGCAGTCCGGTGCAGCTACCGATACCGGTTCATCTGTAAACGGATCTGAGAGGCCGTTTCCGCTGTCCACCAGCGCACGGAGCCGGACACACCGTTCCCCAACCCGGACTGTCAACCAGCCCTCCAGATCCTCCGGGCTGTTCCGCCGGATCAGACGGGACACGAATGCCGATATGCCGTAGCACACGGCCGTGACGGCAATGAGCATCGGGACGCTGATATCATAATAGACGGCGGAATTCCCGTAAATCATCCCCCCGGGGCGCAGGAAGGTGTAGACCGCATAGTTGATCCCCGCGAACAGGAATGTCTCTGCCAGAAAGCAGAGAAGAACCCTGATAAAAGCACGGCCGCCCCTGCGGCCGAAGGCGGCAAATACGATTGTCAGAGCCATAACAGCCTTCAGCGCCGCCAGAAAGAGCGGGTGGAGCGGCGGGAGGAAAATAATGAGCGAATATGTACTCCCCAGCGCGGCCCCGAGCACGATCCGCCGGCGCCGCGCATGCTCCCGTGACAGGAGCGCGGCCGCCCGCAGTAAAAAGTAGTTGACGAAGAGGTTGACAAAGAGCAGCACATCGACATAGACAACTTCCCGCATCGCTGGCCCTCCCCCCTTGGATATATCCCCATTATAGTCCGCGCGGCGCACGGATTCTGTCAAAACCTGGACGAAAAAAGTGGCATAAAAAATCGGGATGCCTCCGGCACCCCGCATAAAAGAACACTGTTTTATTTTTCCTCCTCATTGCCGGAGATGGAGATGCGCCTGGGCTTTCCCTCCCGGTTCAGAATGGCAAAACGTGTTGTCTTCTCATCCGTCTTGAACATAAGCTGGGCCTCGTCGTCACGCATTCGAACCTTAATCTGCATCGGTTCCCCGGAGGGATCAATCTGAAGGTTCAATGTATCATCCTCATAGACAATATTGATTCCATTGACCGTAAATTCACTGGACTCATCCCCGCTGAGGGTCAGGGAGAGCTTTTTATCCGCCGGAGCCTGTGCAGGCGGTTCCTCAACGTGCTCGGGAATATCCACCAATGTTTGGGCGTGGAGGCCGAGATCCTCCGGACGGACCGGGGGCTGTTCATGGTGTGCCTCCATCTGCCGCTCCGAGGAGGAAAAGACGTCCCCCGCGGACGGCTCCTCCGGCGGAACTACCATCTGCTCCGTCTGCGGGCGCGGTGGATGGTAGGCGTACTGTGGGGAAAAGCTGCCCGCATGATAGACTGGGCCGCTATCCCCGGAGCCGATGGGCGGTAACGGAGCAACCGGCTCCTGTGCGGATTCCTCCTCCCGGGAGGCCGCCTCGTCCGCCTCCCGGATTCCCCGCTTGGCCCGGCGAATACTGCTGAAAATTTCCAGAACAATGAGCAACATGACAGGCCCGCCGATGCAGCAGACCGTGCCTACGGGCGTGTCCAAAAAGTCAAGCACATAGCCGGCAAAGGGAATGTACCGCGAGACCGTACCAAAGATGTGATTCGCAGGCACCGCCTGCCCGGATGCAGAGCCGTCCTCACCTTGAACCGTATAATAGGACACGCCCAGAATCGAACTCACCGAGACGACCCGCCCGACTTTTGGCTGCGCCTCCATCTGGCGGTAGGCGACAATTTCCTCCACAGCGATCTCCTGCGTGGAAGCGGCATCGACAAGCGCGGCATCCCCCTGTGAGAGAGCCGGCTCCATATCCGTCCCCTGCACTGATACCACCTGGATTCCAAAAATGCGCAGCGGTGTCCCAGCCTCCGTCATGGTATCCACAACTGATATATAGATAAACAGCGCCGCTATCAGGAGCAGCAGCGGGTAGAGCCAAAAGCGCCAGATCCGCCTGCCCGTCTTTTTCTGCCTTGCTATGGGAATCCCTCCAAACTCTGCCGGACCGTGCCGAAATCAGTCCCAATTACTCCTATTAAAAGGATATACCATCGCCCTGAAAAAGTCAATAAACAGCGCCGCCGGACCTCTATATCAAAATAAAAACACCGGAAAAACCGATGGCTTTCCCGGTGAAAAAATCCCTTTGGCTCAAAATTCCAGAACCGCGATCAGCGGCCGGTGATCGGAGGCAGAGGTATCCCCCATCTTTTGCGAAGCGACCGTCCAGCCGGCCGAAACAAAAATATTATCCAGGCAGCGGTTACCCCCATCCTCCCCGACAAAAGTCTCATACCGCGTCTGATCGTTATTGACAGCCGTCACGTTTTTCAGATAGGAGAACTCCGAAAGATCGGTCACATTGAAATCCCCCATGAGGACAAACGGCGTCTGGGCCTCGTCAAGCTGCTGCTGGAGGAACTCCCACTGCTTTTTCCGCTGCCCCTCATCTTCAAAGCTCAGGTGCGTGTTGAAGATGCGCACCTGGCGTCCATTCACGTTGATGACGGCACTGGCCAGAATTCGATCCTCATCCCCCCGGCGGGTCTCCAGCGGAATCATCCCGCACGACTCGAGCGGATAAACACTCAGGATCCCGAGGCCATAGGTGCCGCCCTGGAGTTCAATCGCCGGATAAAACTGATAGTTCATCCCGACGGCTCCGGCAAGCTCTTTCAGAACATCCCGGTTCCCCGAGCGATCGACGTCCTTGTCGATCTCCTGCACACAGACCACATCCGGGTTCTCCCGCATGATATCGGCCGCAATCGCGTCAATCTGCTCACCCAAATCACAGTTTTTAACATTATAGCTCATCACTGTGATGGTATTGCTCCCTGTGGCCGCTGTCACTGTGTTCTCCCCGCTGGGCTCAAGCGGTTCAGCGGTGCAGGCAGTGAGCATTACCGTCCCCAGCAACCCGGCCGTCACCGCCAGAATCAGTTTCTTTTTCATTTCAATCACTCCTTGATTTCTCTTATGGGCCCCCTCAGTAATGCTATGGCAAAATCCGCTTTTTGTCAAGGGGCCGGCAGCGTTTCCCCTTAAAAATTCGGATCAGACGGCAAAGCATCAAGTAAATATGAGAAATAGACGGGATTTCGCCATCGGTACAAAGATTCGAGAACGTCTCCATGCACGCATCGGATTCTACAACATCTGATTGATCTGGGAGACATTCTCCGCCGGTGCATGAATCCCTGTGCGTATTCAAACAGGTCTAATGCCAGGACTTTTTATAAATTACTGACTCTGGTGGACAAGAGGTAATCACTCTCCCCAACAGACCGTTATATATCATTCCCACTCGGCAAAGCTTAATCAATTTTGCTTAAAGATTATCCTTTGTCGCATTCGTGGTACTTTTGATTATTTGATGTATCTATATTATCCTGCCTATATGGGCCAATGTTATCAATTTGTTATCAGGGTTGATAACAAGGACGGTAATGTAGGTGTGCATTGTTTCTTCACTTGTCCAGCTTATCATATAGCTTTCGATAAAGAACAAATGGTTCCTTCCAGTTTTCATAGTATTTTAAGATAACGCTCATTGATGGCAATCCAAGTCTACTCAGTTCCTTTGCCGCTGGTATTTCTTTTCCGGCCTTCACCCATTTTGCAACTGCATCATCCACTTCCTGTTTTGTATATTTTGCTTTTTTGCTGTGCTTTACGTTTATATTGTGTTTTTGGCAAAAAGTAGCGAAAGAGCCAAATCGTTTATGTATCGTTGAAGACGAATACGGAAATGATTTAAAGAATTCCTTCATTGAAACAACTACTCGTTCTTTTTCCCCGAAAAACTGGTTTACAGCGTTTTCAATCTCTTCTTCTGATATGAAATCGTTTTTTTGCGAAATAGCCGATCCAACAGCTTGTTGATAGGCAGCAAGTGATCCAAAGTAATTATACACAACTCGTGCTGTTGGAAGATTGTTTTCTGCACGTAAACTGCTTTCAGTTATCTTTCCATGCTTTTCTACGTAGTCCTTTCCAGCTCGTATTACGCTCTGCACATCCCAGCTTGACCGAACTGTTAAGTTGAGCATATTCTTCTTTATATCCGTAAAGCTTTTATACTCTGGATAATGGCCCAATATACATGGAAGTGAAGGAAGCTTGTTCTTCTTAGTCAAGTCTTTTTGTAATATATCCCCGTTTTGCTCGATATATCTCTCCAGCGTTGCTTTAATTGCCTCTCTACTCCAATTTACTGATAAATCCTCAACACCAAAGGCCTTTTTTAATGTACGTAGATCCCCATAGTATTTCCTCACATAGTGAATTGAAGGCAAATGATTGTACTCCCTGCCAAAGTCTACCTTATGGATATCACCTTTCCGGGTGATAAAACTTAATATGGCTTGATCAAATGCCTCCTTAGACATATAGTCCTGTGGTTGATCCATATTTTCTGGCGAAATTTCAGCACTCAAATCTTGCACCGGTGTAGTTCCAACTTCGCCTGCAAAGAATTGCTTTGCTTTCTCCTCCAGCAAAAAGTCATGCAAAATTTTGTCAGTCTTTTTTAGATTACAGCTAATACAAAGTATTTGGCAGTTTTCTGCCGTGGATTTTCCACCTTTTGCAAAAGGGAAAATATGATCAAAATGACACTCATTTATTGATGAAATCTTTGTTCCGCAAATGGCGCAGCATATCTCACCATTGTTCTTTCTCAGGTTTTCCGTTATTGCACTTAATTTAACAGAATCTGAAAAGTCCCTATTTGCCATTACATACCTCCATAATATATACTCAAGCGAACAACAAGAATTAAGCAACAAAAAGAATCAAATATTTCACACGAAACAAATATAGCATATTACTAACATAATATCAATAATCACAAAATCAATTGAAGATAAAATAAAACAACTATGCGGCATTATCATTTTGTTATCAACATTGATAACAGAAAACAGCAGGCACTCCAAAAGAATGCCCGCTGTTTTAAGCAATATAGGATAATTCAAAACATTTTGAGCCGAAAAGTGTATCACTCCCACTCAATCCAACCTTGAAATATATTCGGCACTATGGTAAAATTATTTTAGATTTCAGAAAACATTTTTCACGAGGAGAACAGGCCTATGGATTTGATGCTGCTCACGCTGGGCGATTCAATTGATCGCATCTTTTACCAATTTGATATTGCCATTTTTCAGTTCTTTGCCGGGATTCAAAACTCATTCCTGACAGTGGTCGCCAAGCTCTTCACTTCTTTTGGAGATCAAGCCTTTATTATTCCCATGGTAATTCTCGGGCTTGTGATGCTGTTTTTCAAAAAGACACGGAAATACGGCCTGGCGCTTGTCTTTGCGATTCTGGTCGGCACGCTCCTGACAAATGTCATTATAAAGCCCGCTGTTTTGCGAATCAGGCCTTACAACACGCTTCAGGATGTTGACTTTTACTGGCAGGCATACTTGGGAGCGGGCGCACTGAGCGAGTCAGACTACTCTTTCCCGAGCGGGCACACCACAGGGGCCTTTGAAATGGCCATTGCCATGTTCCTGGTGTTCTGGTCAGAGGGCAAGAAGAAAATCGCCTGGGTTTTCCCGGCACTCGCGCTGTGCACGATGGGCAGCCGTATATACCTGATGGTACACTACCCGACGGACGTGCTCGCGGGGATGATCGTGGGGATCGCAGCAGGCATCGCAGGCTACTACATCATGAAGGGCATCATGCACCTGATCGGGAAGTCCGAGAAACTCAATAATGCAGATCTGGCAAAGGTAAAATTCCTCAAGTGGTGCGACGGCAAGGCTGGTGCCGCGGTGATTACGGTCGTTGTTCTCGGCGCCTTCCTGTATTCCTTTATCCCGGTGCTCAGCGAGGGCGGAGCGGATACTGTGCGCTGCGCCTACGACGACAAATATGATTGCTACAATGCCGCGCGGGTGGACGATCCGGACTATCCGCCGATTGACGGCAAGGAATACTGTAAAATTCACTGGAACGAACTGATGGGAGAATAGATTCCATTTGGCGGACCAATTCGGCGCGGGGCATTCGCCCTGCGCCTTTTCATTTTGGAGACTTAAAGCACTAAAAGACGCCGGAGGGACTGACGGCACAGTCCCTCCGGCGCTCTCTATTTATTTTATAATACCCATCTTACTCCTGCGTGCCGGTAATGGTCATTTCATCCCGGATCTCATGACCCTTGAAGGCACCCGCCGCTGTAATGACATTTTCACCCGGCCGGAGGAGCAGCTTCTTTTTCAGGATGAAAGGCACTCTTCCCCTCCTCTTCAGGGTAAAGCTCTGCTCTCCGCACGTCAGGCGAACCTCCGGGAGATTGGTGTAAATCTTCACCCAGGTCTTGCCCGCAGGGCGCCTGTCATACCGGCGGGAGGCAAGATGGAGGACCGGCTGTTCGCTCCATGCGGCCTGATAGACATAATAGGCATCCTTTTTCACCTTGCGGTCAAACGTAACCAGCCCCTTGTCATTGACGCCGTAGCGGTCCCCTTCGTGACGGCGATTGGACCCGAAATCAAACAGATTCCACACAAATGTGGCCCACAGGTAATTGCGCTTTTGGATCTGCCTGATGAAGGACTCATGACAGAGCGCCTGATACTCCTCAGGATGCCATTCACCGTCCGGATTGGGCTTCCTTTTGCTGAACGTATGCTGGTGGATACTCCCTCCCGCGCCGTACTCAGAGATGGCAACCGGCTTTTTGACCGAACGCCTCTGCGAATCCATAAAGCGCCCCAGATCATGCCGGGTGGTTCCATACCAACCGGGATAATAGTTCCAAGCATAGAGGTCCGACTTCCACTTGCGCCCCTCCCGGATATTGACGGCATGTGTGATCAGGCGCGTATCGTCCTCCTTGCGGGCAAGGGCGTACAGTTCCTCCATGAACGGGATCATCACCTTGTCAAATCGGGCGGCCACCTCATTCTCCAGCCCCCAGAAGCAGATGGATGGATGATTGTAATTCTGCCGGATCATCTCGACCAGCTGTGACCGCACATTACCAAAGAACGTCCGGCGCTGAGCATCCGGCTGATCGTAAGAGCCGCTCCCACCGACTGTGTTGACAAACGGGATTTCCGCCCAGACGATAAGCCCATACTCATCGCACAGGTCATAGAAGAAATCGGCCTGGGGATAATGGGCCAGCCGGACCGCCGTGGCGCCGATATCATAGAGAATCTGGAAATCCTCACGGTGCTCCTTCTCCGTCAGGGCGTTCCCTAGGCCATCCCGGTCCTGGTGGCGGCTGACGCCGCGCAGCGGATAGGGATCCCCGTTAAGGAAAAATCCCTCATTCCGATCCACGCGGAAATAACGCAGCCCCACACGTGCCTCCGCGTAGTCCGTCTCCCCTCCTGCAACCAGTAGCCGGGCCGTAACCAGATAGCGGAAGGGGTCCTGCCGCCCGTTCCAGAGGTGTGGATATTCAATTGTGAAAGTCTCCTCCGCCTTAATCTGTTCCCCGGACCGGATACGTACGGGATGTGTGGCCTGCGCGACCGTCTTCTCCCCCTCCTGCACGGAGATCTCCAGCACGGCATCCACCGGCTCCTCCAGATGATTCTCCGGCCAGGCCGTCACGGTGACGGCGGCCGAATACCAGCTTACGCCATCTGCCCGAACTTTGAGCTGCTTATAACTTTTACTTTCACTGCCGAGGCATACACGCTCCCGGGCAATCAGATGGACATCGCGGTAAATCCCACCGTAAAAGGTAAAGTCCGCGTCAAGCGGAGCCACCGTCTGGAAATGGGAGTTATCCACGCGGACCTCCAACTCGTTTTCCCCAATTTGAATCAGATCAGTAATATCGAGCTGAAACGCCGTATATCCGCCCGCATGCTCGCCGGCCAGCTTTCCGTTAACAAGGACACGCGCCGTTGCGTTGACACCCTCAAACAGCAGGTACACCTGTTTCCCCCGATAGGTGCCATCCAGCGTCAGACGGCGGCAATACCGGCACTCCCCGCGCCAATAATCAATGTTGAACTTGCCGGGCTCATAATTTTTGACACCGGTCTGGCCGTCCACATTATTCCAGGTGTGCGGCAGCGTTACCTGTTCCGCACACCCCTCCTTTTCAAAGGTCCAGTTGTCGTTGATCTTCATTGGTTGATCCCGTTCCTCTCTTCCCCTCTGAAAAATACTATTCACCAGTATAAAGTAAATTTGATAGAAAATCAAGAGTTTTGCCGTCACATCTCCAGGGATTCCGCCATATTCTGAAACAGACGGCAATATGCCGGAGAAAAGGAGGGCGATCGCGGTGACTATCAGTCTGTGTATGATCGTAAAAGATGAGGAAAAGGTTCTGGCGCGGTGCCTGGACAGTGTGCGGAACTGTGTGGAGGAGATCATCATCGTGGACACGGGAAGCTCTGATACAACTAAAGAAATCGCCCGGCGATATACGGCACGCGTTTATGACTTTAAATGGCGGGATGATTTTTCCGCTGCGCGCAATTTTTCCTTCTCACTGGCAGAGATGGATTACATTCTGTGGCTGGACGCGGACGACGTCCTCACGCCGGAAAATGCCGCAGCCCTCCGACGGCTGAAGTCCTCTCCCCCGGAAGCCGATGTGATCATGATGAAATATCAGACGGCATTCGACGAGGATGGAAACTGTGTTTTTTCCTACTATCGGGAACGGTTGATCCGCCGCACTGCCCCAGCTGTATGGCGGGGACGCGTGCATGAGGCGGTGGAGTTTGCGGGCAGGGTTTTCTATTCGGATATCGCCGTCACGCACCGATCTGTCAAGACCGTATACTCCGACCGTAATCTGCGTATCTATGAGCGCCAGATCGCCGATGGGGAGGCGCTCTCCCCGCGTGACACCTTTTACTATGGCCGGGAGCTCTATTACCACCAGCGGTATCAGCAGGCCGCAACGGTACTGGAGAACTTCCTCCGCTCCGGTCAGGGCTGGCGTGAAAACTGTATTGAAGCATGCAAAATCCTTTCCTACTGCCGTGCTGCGTCAGAAAACCTGGACGGCGCACTGGACGCGTTGACATGGACCTTCCGGTACGGTGCGCCACGCGCGGAGATCTGCTGTGAAATTGGAAATCTGTTCATGCAGCAAGAGGACTATCAGACAGCCGCCTTCTGGTTTGAACTGGCGCGAACCCGCCCACGTGGAGATGTGAGCGGTGCCTTTATCTCAGACGACTGTTACGGCTTTTTGCCCTGCATCCAGCTGTGCGTGTGCTACGACCGGATGGGGGACCGGCAAAAAGCCGAAGCATACAATACCCTGGCCGGAAAATACAGGCCGCACGCCCCCTCCTACCTCTATAATGTGCAATACTTTGCGCAGGCGGAGCTGAACGCATAGGAGCAAAACAGAATATACTGTAGAAGGGAGCGTACACCGCACCCACACATTAACAGCAATCCATTAAGGAGAGTGCATATATGAAGATTCATTCTTTTGAGGGAAACAACCTCTGTCAGGGCTGCGGGACGTCCTCCAACGGGTGCAACTGCTGCGCCTGCCGCGGACCAGTCGGACCCACAGGCCCGACCGGCCCCACAGGGCCAACAGGTGTGACCGGGCCGACTGGTCCTACCGGCCCAACTGGAGCCACGGGGGCAACCGGACCTTCCGGCGGCCCCACCGGACCGACGGGCGTCACGGGACCCACAGGGCCAACTGGGCCAACGGGACCGACGGGACCAACTGGCGCTACAGGAGCCGCCGGCACGAACGGCGCAATGGGCCCGACCGGGCCTACCGGTCCGGCCGGTATGAATGGCGCGATGGGTCCTACCGGTCCTACGGGCGCAACCGGTGCCACAGGTACACCCGGCACAAACGGTCAAATGGGGCCCACAGGACCGACCGGAGCTACAGGCCCCACAGGACCGACTGGTGCTACAGGCCCCACAGGTATCACCGGACCCACAGGCCCAACCGGAGCCACTGGAGCAACCGGAGCTACAGGTGCCAACGGCTCAAACGGCCAGCTCGGTCCCACAGGGCCAACGGGGCCGACAGGTGCTACCGGTGCAACGGGATTTGCCGGCGTGCCGGGCCCCACAGGCCCTACCGGACCCACTGGGGCAACGGGAGTCACCGGCCCGACGGGGCCTACTGGACCTACAGGCCCCACAGGTCCCACAGGACCAACCGGAGCTACGGGCTCTACCGGCGTCACCGGGGGCGCTGGATCAACCGGACCTTCGGGCGCTACCGGACCGACAGGTGTCACCGGCGCGACTGGCCCCACAGGGCCCAGCGGGGCCACGGGACCCACAGGTGTCACCGGGCCTACCGGAGCCACCGGACCCTCTGGTGCCACTGGACCGACGGGGGTAACCGGCGTGACCGGTCCCACTGGGCCAACCGGAGCTACTGGCCCCACAGGTATCACTGGACCTACCGGCGCAACCGGACCTACAGGCGCAACTGGTCCTACCGGACCGACGGGGCCTGAGGGTGAAGATGGCGAGGCGGCAACAATCCGTGTCGGTACAGTAACCACCGGGGATCCCGGGACACAGGCGCAGGTAGTCAACTCCGGCACCGCACAGGATGCTGTTTTTGATTTCACCATTCCACAGGGAAAAAATGGAAGCAGCAGCGGTGCGGTTGATCTATTATCCGCCTACTCCGTTCCACCACAGACGGCGAGCTCCGGATCACCGCTCCTGTTTGACGTCAACGCTCTGTCCTACGGCTCCTCTATTTCCCACACGGCGGGAAGCGGGAACTTCACCATTAATCGGCCGGGCGTATATGCGGTTTCATTCTTTGGAACCATTTCCCCGGCATCCGGCGTGACATTCCCGTTGAGTATCAATCTGCTGCTTCAGCAGAACGGTACAGCAATCCCAGGCGGTGGAACACTGCATGTCTTCCACACCTCCACAGAAAATACCGGTCAGGCGCTTTCCATTCCGATTGCAGTCAGCTCGGCTCCGGCCACGATCCGCATCGTGACCAGCGGCGGCAACATCATTTACACCGGTGTTACTATGACGATCTACCGCCTTGGCGATATCCCCACAACTTGATTCATTACAGTGCAGCGGCCTCCCACTTGGGAGGCCACTGATTTTTGTCAAATCAATTTTTGATTGCAGGCCAGGAAGGTCATGCGGTCTTCCGTCTTTTGGGTGCCGTGGCCGCGGCCATGGCCGCCGTGGTCAGAGGTGGCGATCATCAGCCAGTCCTCATTTTCATATTCCGGGCGGGATTTAATATGTTCCATCAGTTCATAGGCATAGCGGTCCGCATTGGTGACGCCGACAACGTAGCGGTAATTATCGGGGCCAAAACCGCTCCCGTGCCCGTTGTGGTCCGGGAACTCGTTGATGCCAAAAATCACGTCCGTCCCCTTGTCGATCTCCGCGTGCATGGCGGACTGAAGCTCTTCCTCGTCGTTCACGCGCAGAAAGGTCAGCGGGATATTTTCTCGTTCGGCCAGCTTGATCTCTCCGGCATAGGTGACGGTGAAGTGATCCGGCCAGCAGGAGGAGAAGAAAGCGGATTTCCCGTTGCGTGCCGCCTCCAAAAGGACGGTGGGCACGCTGTCCTTTTTGGTCACATGCTGGACGACGCCGTGCTCAATCCCCCACTTCCCAGTCAGAATGGAGGACCATCCCTGCGCTGTACTTGTCGGCTGGAGTGTTTCCGGACGGTTTCGGTCGCCGCCGGCATAACTCAGGTAGAGCCCGCCCTCCTTTTTCAATTCTGTCACAAAGCTGTAGGGGCTGTGCAGGTTGCAGCCCGTCAGTTGCTCGTTATTGCTCGGGATCAGGTAGAGCATGCTATCCGCGCGGGCGCCGTCAAAGCCAAAGATAAATATCTTTTTGCGCTTCCCATTTTCCTGTGCCAGATGCGCCCGGACAATCTCGGCCACCTTCGTCTGCGGAAAAGCCTGATCAAACGCGTTGTCAAAAACGCCGTTCCGGTCCACCGTGGCCACATATTTGGCGTTGTCCTTTTTGCTGCTGAATAGACCCATAACGATTTCCTCCTATGTAAAAAAGTTGTTGACAAAATTCCGGAAAGTGGTTCCCTTTCCCAACAAAATGTATTATAATAGAAACGTTTCGAAATTGCAACATACAAAAAGAGGTCTGTTATGAAAAAGGCAAAATTTGGCTATCAAAATGCATATGGCGGTTCCCTGTTTTTCCTGTGCTGGGTGGCATACTTTTCTACATACATCTGCCGCCTGAACTATTCCGCTGTAATGCCGGAGCTTACCAGCAGCGGCATTTTTACAGAGAGTGAAATTGCAGCCGTCTCCTCCTCATTTTTTATCTGCTATGGGCTGGGGCAGCTGGTCAGCGGCAGCCTGGGGGATAAATTTTCACCGCGCTATATGATCTTCTGGGGCGTGCTGATCTCCGGCGCGATCAATGTGCTGCTCTTCTTTTGCTATGCATCCTATGCAGCGCTGCTGATCCTGTGGGGACTCAATGGGGCTGTTCAGTCCATGGTCTGGTCCCCGATCCTCCGCATTGCCGGGGAATACTTTAACACAAAAGAGAAAGAAAAATTCGGCATTGATATCTCCACTACCGTTCCGCTCGGTACACTGGCAAGCTATGCTGTCAGCCTGCTGACGCTGGTATTCCTGCCGTGGCGCTATGTCTTCCTGACGTGCGGCGGTATCGTGACAGTGGTCGCCCTCTACTGGTTCTTCGGAACCGGGCGGGTACTGCCCCACCTGAAAAAAATCGATTACCAACGGAAAAGTGAGGCGGAGAAGCCTACGGCGTTGCCAATAAAGAGGCTGGCTGGCATGGTTGTCTCCTCCGGGCTGCTGGTCCTGCTGATCTCCATTGCCATCATGGGAACGCTGAAGGACAGCGTCACCCAGTGGATCCCGACATTTTTCGACAGCCAGTTCCACACCGGGACGAGCATTTCCCTGGTGATGACGATGGTGCTGCCGATCATCAATGTGACTGGGGCCTACTTTGCCCGGATGGTAGACCACAAGCTGCGTAATGAATTAAAAACTTCCGCTGTATTCTTCGGGATCGCGGCCATTTTCCTGGTTGTTTTAATGCTGATCGGCTCAAAGAGCATGATCCTTGCGCTGATCTGCATGGTGGGTGTAACAAACTGCATGTTCGCCATCAACGTCATGCTGATCACCATGGTCCCGCTGCGGTTCAGCAAATTCGGCCGGGTGAGTACGGTCGGCGGTTTTTTGAATGCGATGGCCTATGTGGGCTGCGGGTTACTAAATTTGGCGGCCGGCGCACTGCTGCAAAAAACCGGCACCGCCTGGAATGTACTGTTTATCCTCTGGCTCGGTCTGGCAATCGGCGCGCTGGTGATTACCGGGGTGTGTGTAATCCCGTGGAAGAAGTTCGTACGGCGGGAAAATTTAAACGAGACGGAGCAGGATTGATTTTCCCCAAAAGAGGGCTGTATTATGGAATTCTATATTCGTCCCTGCCGGATGGAAGATGCCGTCAGGATTCAGCAATTAAACGCCTGTGAACTGGGATATGATTTCCCGGTCAGCAAAACAACGGAAAAGCTCCGCAGAGCGCTTGAAAGCGGACGAGATTTTATCGCCGTTGCAGCATGCGGGAACCGCGTAATCGGCTATATTCACGCGGTAGATTACGACGTCCTGTATGCACCGCCGATGAAGGATATTCTGGCGCTCGCTGTCAACGGGGAATATCGGCGATCCGGTGTGGGAAGAGCTCTGCTGCAGGCGGTGGAAGCCTGGGCCATGGAGAGCGGCGCAGCCGGAATCCGCCTTGTCTCCGGATCCTCCCGGACCGGAGCGCATGAATTTTACAAAAAATGCGGATATATCTGCTCCAAAGAACAGTATAATTTTAAAAAAATGATTTTATAGACCAAAAACCAGAGAGCTGGAAAATCAGCTCTCTGGTTTTCTTAAAATTCCTTATTACGGAGCAGTTTTATCACCTGCTCCCAGTCGTCCGGCATATCTGTATCCTGCGCGATTTTATTTACGTGTTCCAGACCGCATTTTTCACAACGGTAACGAATCTGATAGCCCTTGCGGCTGTTCCAGATCAATCCGATTGGCTTCATCAGCCCTCCGCAGGGATTCGCGCGGTCCCCCGGTACAACATCCACGTGCAGGGAGTACAGACAAAATGGGCAGTGATCCCGATAGCTTCCATTGGTCATCGGCGTCACATGCCTGCCGCAATGGGCGCAGACGAACGACGTATTTTCTGTTTTTCTGCTCACACCGAGCCCTCCTGATCCTTGAAAATTCAAGATCAAAAGGGCGGGGTTCTGTTTCCTCTTGAGAAGATCTCCTGCGGGCTTGATCGGAGTCTGGACCGATTCTCCGCCATCTTCTGGACGGCGAATACTTCTGCTTCCTGCTTCAAGGGGGCGTGTTGCATCCCCCTGTCCGAACTGTTCCCGGCTTTTATCCTGTACCGGTCAATGTATGGCGGTTTGAATCACCATCCAGCAGTAGGTGTATCTCCGATCGCACCGCCTGCGGCGTCATCCCCCGTTAGTGTGCGAGCTGATCGTAAAATCGGATGATTTTCATTCTCTCCTCCTCGCTGTTTTCTTCATTATAACGCAGACCGTCATCCTGTTCAATATCGCGGATACAAAAGGCGCAGCCGATTTTCCGGCTGCGCCCATACGCATTTTAATTACTTTTTCCGTGCGCCATTGGCGGCAAACACGCGCTTGACCGTATTGGAGACATACGGGGCAATATTCAGTGCACCGTCCGTGTAATCCGGCACCTGGATCTCCGGTGCGAGGACCGGGCTGCCGGCATTGCTCCAGTAGACCGGGTGCTTGCCACAGGCCATACAGCCGGTGTTCTGAATCCCGATTGCGTGGCACATCGCCAGAGTCACCGCGTGCAGGGATTCATAGCGGAACGAATCCGGACGGAAGGCATTCGCGGCCTCCTGAATGATCTGCCAGGACATCCGGCCGCACGCTGGTTTCACGGAGGGATGAACCTCATTGAGCCTACGCTCCGCACTGATGAACGTGCCGCCGCACTCGGTCGCCGCGCTCAACGGGAACAGAACATCCGCCTTCTTGGCGGTGGCGCCCATCATGCAGTCAAACACGGCGGTGAACGCAAAGGAGGCAGCCTCCGGCAGTTCCTCGCCGAAATTGACGAGCGCCTTGACGCCGGACAGGTCGGTCTCCGCGGCCGGCTTAACGCCGAGAATATCGAGCCCCTGCGCGTTTGCACCGTCCTTGAAGAGGATGATGCCGTTGTAGGCGCGGCTGATATGGCCGCCGTTTGCAAGGATATCGCCGACCGCGCAAGACGCTTCACGGGAGAGTGTTGCCTCGCGGCAGACAATCATGGCGTTCTTCGCGTCGCGGTACAGTGCCGCGACCTCCTGCGCCTGCTTATTGTCAACTGTTTCGCCCTTGAGCGCTCCGGCAACTGCGGACAGGAAGGACGTATCGCCGCACTTGATCTTGAGCGTTGCCCAGTCGTCTGCGCGCGTGTCGCTGTTGCCAATGACAACGAGCTTGGCGCCCTTCTCGACGGCCTGCTTGACCTTCATCAGGCCGATGTAAGAGGCGCTCATCAGATCGGAGCCAATCAGAAGAATGACGTCCGTGCCGAGCAGTTCGTCGAATGTATTGGTGGAGGCATCCGTGCCGAGAATCTCAGCAAAAGCGGAGTGCGACTTGGAATACGTCAGGACCTTATCCGTACCGACAACCTTGCGGGCAAATTCGGTAGCAAGGTACGCCTCCTCCATTGTCAGGCGGTCGGAGAGGGTGAATGCGATCTGAGACGGGTCATATGCTTTCAGCCGGTCTGCCAGCGCCTGAACCGCCTGCGCGTAATCCGCTTTCTCTCCGCCGACGGAGGGCTCCGTCACGCGGTCGCCGTACTGGAGCGCGCCGAACCCGAAGCGTCCGCCCTTGCAGAGCAGGCCGTTATCGGCGGGAAGGGCACGCCAGAGGGTATTGCCGACGGAAGTCATGTCGATCTGGCAGCCGACGGAGCAGAACGAACAGGTGGTGCGGGTGACCGTCTCCTGCGCGGGGACATTCTTTTGCGCCGGCTTGACCTCCATGAGCGCGCCGGTCGGGCACAGCGCCACGCACTGGCCGCAGTTTACGCAGTCCGTCTGGTCGAGCGGCAGGTTGAACTCCGGTGCGGCCAGCGTGTCAAAGCCGCGGCCGATCAAGCCGAGTGCCGTATTGCCCATGACCTCGTCGCACACGCGGACACACAGTCCGCAGAGAATACACTTGTCGGGATTGCGGATGATAAACGCATTCTGATCCGGGTGATTGCGGTGGTGCTTCTCACCCTCGAGCCGCTTGGGCTCCACGTGGTACTCGTTTGCCAGATGGATCAGCTTGCACTCATAGTAATCGTGGCAGCCGCACTCCAGGCAACGGGAGGCCTCGCGTTTGGCCATCTCCGGTGTGAAGCCCTTGACGACCTCTTCAAAATTATGCCTGCGCTCCTCCGGTGCAAGGTGCGGCATCGGCTGGCGGGCCACTTTCTCACGGTCCTTCAGATCCTCCGCTGTGACTACACGCTCCACGACGAACGGCTTTTCATAGCCGACCGTGGCACCCTTTAAATAGCTGTCGATCACATCGGCGGCCTTCTGCGCCTCACCGATGGCCTCAATCGCGATGCTCGCGCCGCGGTTGGTCGCGTCGCCGACAGCGAACACACCCTCCATGGAAGTGCGGAACGTCTTCTCATCCGCGCTGATCGTATTCTTCCGGGTGAGTTCCAGTTCCTCAAAGCCGGCGGGATTCGTCCCCTGACCGATCGCCATGATGACGGTGTCGAGCGCCAGCTCTTCAAACTTACCCTCCACGGGGACGGGGCGGCGGCGGCCGCTCTCATCCGGCTCTCCGAGCTCCATCACCTGCAGGCGAACACCCGTAACTTTTCCATCCTTGCCGAGGATCTCATCGGGGTTGGTGAGGAACTTGAAGGTGACACCCTCTTCCTCGGCCTCCGTGATCTCCACCTCGTCGGCGGGCATCTCGGCACGGGTACGGCGGTAAATGACATAGACCTCCTCCGCGCCCAGGCGCACCGCCGTGCGGCAGGCGTCCATCGCTGTGTTGCCGCCGCCGCAGATGGCGACCTTTTTGCCGATCTGCGGCTTGTTGCCGAGGATGACGTCCCGCAGGAAGTCAATTCCGCCGACAACACCGGTGAGATCCTCGCCCTTGACACGCATATTCATGCTGGTCCACGCGCCGATGGCCACGACGACTGCGTCATTCTCCGCACGCAGCTGGTCGAGGGTGATATCCGTACCGATGCGGATGTTATTCTTCATTTCAACGCCCAGGGCGGCGATCGAGGCAACCTCCTCATCGACGATCTCCTTGGGCAGGCGGTACTGCGGGATGCCATAACGCAGCATGCCGCCCATGTGGGGCATGGCATCATAGACGGTGACCGCGTGGCCCTTGCGGCGCAGGAAGTTGGCCGCCGTCAGGCCGCCGGGGCCGCCGCCGATCACGGCGACGCGCTTGCCGGTATTCGGCGCACAGGGAGGCATGTACGGATCCTTGGACGCGCGGTCCATATCGCCGGCAAAGCTCTTGAGCCATGCGATGGAAATCGGCTCCTCCACCAGCTGGCGGCGGCATGCCTTCTCACACGGGTGCGGGCAGACACGGCCAATCGAGGACGGCAGCGGAATCCGATCCTTAATCAGGCGGATGGCCTCCTTATATTCCCCGTTGGCGATCATACCCACATAGCCCTGGCAGTCCGTGCCCGCCGGGCAGTTCAGGGAGCAGGGCGCGCGGCAGTCGCCGTCGTGGTCGCTGATGAGCAGCTCCAGCGCGATCTTGCGGGACTCGACCACACGTTTCGTGTCTGTGTGGACGACCATTCCCTCTTCCGCCTTGGTGGCGCAGGCGCGCAGCAGCTTGCGGTTACCCTCGACCTCCACCAGACAGACGCCGCACGCGCCGTATGTCTTGACGCGCTCGTCATAGCAGAGGGTCGGGATCTCGATCCCGTGTTCACGGGCCGCCTGCAGAATGGTGTTCCCCTGCTCTGTATAGATTTCATATCCATTGATATTCAGATGAATTTTAGCCATAGGTTCCCCTCCTTACTCCGCCTGCACCGCGCCGAAGCGGCAGACCGTCTTACACTGGCCGCAGCGGATGCAGATATCCGGATCGATCGCGTGCGGCTGCTTGACCGTGCCGCTGATCGCGTGGACCGGGCACTTGCGGGAGCAGAGCGTACAGCCGGTGCACTTGTCGGAATTGATGGAATAGTGCAGCAGTGCGGTGCACTGGTGCGCCGTGCAGCGCTTATTGCGGATGTGATCCTCATACTCGTTGCGGAAATAGCGGATCGTGGTCAGGACAGGGTTGGGCGCTGTCTGGCCGAGACCGCACAGCGCGCTGCTGCCCACGTTGACACACAGCTCCTTGAGCAGCTCAATATCGCCCTCCTTACCCTCGCCGCTCACGATACGGGTCAGGATCTCGAGCATGCGCTTGGTGCCCAGACGGCAGTGCACGCACTTGCCGCAGGACTCCTTGGCCGTGAAGTCGAGGAAGAAGCGGGCCATCTCCACCATGCAGGTGGTCTCATCCATGACGACCATGCCGCCGGAGCCCATGATCGCGCCGGTGGCGGCCAGCTCGCCGTAGTCGATAATGGTATCGAGCTTATCGGCCGGGATGCATCCGCCGGAGGGACCGCCCATCTGGACCGCTTTGAACTCGCGGTCGTCACGGATGCCGCCGCCGATGCCGAAGATGACATCGCGCAGGGTCATGCCCATGGGGATCTCGACAAGGCCGCCCTTTTTGATCTTACCCGTGAGGGCGAACACCTTGGTGCCCTTGCTGTTCGGGGTGCCCATGGCCGCGAACTTGTCGCCGCCGTTGAGCAGAATCCACGGGACATTCGCAAATGTTTCCACGTTATTGATATTGGAGGGCTTATACCAGTAGCCCGCCGCCGCCGGGAAGGGCGGCTTGAGGCGCGGCATGCCGCGCTCGCCCTGCAGGGACTCAATCAGTGCGGTCTCCTCGCCGCAGACGAACGCGCCGGCGCCCGCCTTGATCCGCATGGAGCAGGAGAAGTCCGTCCCCAGGATGTGATCGCCGAGCAGCCCCTTTTCACGCGCCTGCTCCATAGCCTTCTCCAGCCGTTTAATGGCCAGCGGATACTCCGCGCGGACGTAGACGATCGCCTCTTTGGCGCCGATCGCATACGCGCCGATGAGCATGCCCTCGATCAGGTTGTGCGGATCGCTCTCAATGACGGCGCGGTCCATAAACGCGCCGGGGTCCCCCTCGTCCGCGTTGCAGATGAGATATTTCTCCGTGCCCGGAGCCGTACGCGCGGCGTTCCACTTAAACCAGGTCGGGAATCCGGCGCCGCCGCGCCCCTTGAGGCCGGAGATCTTGATCTCCTCAATGACCTGCTCAGGCGTCATGGTGGTGAGCACCTTTTTGATCGCCTGATAGCCGTCATCGCCCAGATAATCGTCAATATTCTCCGGATTGACAACGCCGCAGTGGCGCAGGGCGATCCGGGTCTGCTTACTCAGGAAAGCCTTGTCATCATCCGTAATCATCAGGCGCTCGACTGCGCTCAGATCCCCGCTCTCCACGGCGCGGGCGATGTCCGCCGCGTCCGTCTCGGAGACCTGGACCAGACGGGTCAATTCACCGGAATCAGAATAAACGTCCACGATCGGCTCCAGATAACACATACCGATGCAGCCCGCGATTGTCAGCTCATGGCGGGGCGCCAGTTCCTTTTCAAGGGCCGCATAGACCTTCGCGGCGCCGGCGGCAATGCCGCAGCTGCCCTCTCCGACTACGATCTTCATGCGGACACCTCCTCTGCCTTCCTCAGATCCCGGATGATCTTGCGCGCCTTATCCGGCGTGAGGGTCCCATAGGTCTCCCCGTTGATCATCATGACCGGCGACAGGCTGCAGCAGCCCAGGCACGCCACATATTTGAGCGTGAACAGGCCGTCCTGCGTTGTGCCGCCGTCGTGAATCCCGAGCTCCTCCTCCAGCGCGCCCCCAATGGACTCTGCGCCGTTGACATGGCAGGCGGTGCCCTTGCACAGCATGATCAGGTATTTGCCCACCGGCTCAAAACGGAACTGCGCATAAAAGCTCGCCACGCCAAAGACCTTGGCCGGCTTGAGCCCGAGCTGCTCCGCTATGTAGCGCAGGACATCCTGCGGCAGATAGCCGTAAATATCCTGTGCCTGCTGTAAAACGGTGATCAGGCTGCCCTTGACATCGCGGTAGTGCGCCATGACGTCGTCGAGCAGGGTCAGATCACTCTTTCTCTCACGTTCTAACATATATTTTTCCTCCTTAAGCGGAAAGACAGATACGACAATATTATACAGTCAAACTGCACGAATGTAAAGCCGAAAATTTATGCAAAAAACAGGAAGTGATCGCTCACACACCGGATTCAAAAGCAGTGCGGATGTTCCGCACGCCGATGATATCGAGCTTCTCCCGCAGCTCCTGAGAAATCGTCTTCATATTGTGCATCGGGATAATGGCCCGTTTAAAGCCGAGCCTGGCCGCTTCCGACAGGCGCTGCGCACAGTTGGACACCGCACGGATCTCCCCGGCAAGCCCAATCTCCCCAAAGGCGACCGTATCGGAATCAACCGGTGTATCCTTCAGACTGGAGATCAGTGAGAGTGCCACCGGCAGATCGGCCGCAGGCTCGTCCAGCCGCAGGCCGCCGACAACGTTGATATACGCATCGGAATTATTGAAAAAATAGCCCGCGCGCTTTTCCAGCACGGCGAGGATCATGGCCAGCCGGTTATAGTCAAAGCCCGTGGCCACCCGGCGCGGCGTGCCAAAGCCCGTGGACGCCACCAGCCCCTGCACCTCCGCAAGGATTGGGCGCGTGCCCTCCATGGTGCAGACGACGCAGGTGCCGGATGTGTTCTGCGGACGCCCGGAGAGCAGCATCAGGGAGGGATTCTCCACCTCACTCAGTCCGGTATCGAGCATCTCAAACACGCCGATCTCATTGGTAGAGCCATAGCGGTTTTTGACTGCGCGCAGGATCCGGTAGGAGAGGTTCCGCTCGCCCTCAAAGTAGAGCACCGCATCCACGATATGTTCCAGCAGCTTGGGGCCTGCCACATTGCCGTCCTTATTGACGTGCCCGACAACGAGTATGGGGATGTCCATGCTCTTGGCCGTGCGCAGGAAGAGATTGGTGCACTCGCGCACCTGGGATACGCTGCCGGGTGAAGAGGCCATATCGGTGATATTCATAGTCTGGATGGAGTCAATGATGACAATGCCCGGCTTTTCCGCCCGGATGTACTCACAGATCCCCTGCGCGTCCGTCTCCCCCATGATGGAGAGGCTGTCCGTCGTCACGCCGAGCCTGTCCGCGCGCAGCTTGATCTGGTGCGGGGACTCCTCGCCGGAGACGTACAGAATATCGAGCGTCTCCCCCAGCGTGCGGCAGATCTGGAGCAGGATTGTCGATTTCCCAATGCCCGGATCACCGGTCAGAAGGACGAGCGACCCCTTGACAATTCCGCCGCCCAGCACGCGGTCCAGCTCCTGAAATCCGGTCTGGTACCGCAGCTCGGAATCGGCTGTGATCTCCCGGATCTTCACCGCGCGGGAGACGGTGTGTGCGCCGCGCGCCTCCCCCGCCTTTCCGGCGGCAGGAGGCGCTGTGCGGATCTCCTCCTCCATGGTGTTCCACTCCCCGCAGCCGGGGCATTTGCCATACCATTTTGCGCTCTCATACCCGCACGATGAGCAGACATAGACCGCTTTTGACTTCTGTGCCATTAGACGCCTCCAAGTGAATCGGCGGACGTGCCGCCGATGAAATACTGCAAAATACCCTGCGCAATGCAGAACGCCATCTTTCCCTGGTAATCTGCATCGTGCAGGGACTCATTTTCCTCCGGATTGGAGATAAAGCCGCACTCAACCAAAACGGCGGTAGACCTCGCCTGATAGAGAAGATAGATGCTGGATCCCGACGGCTTGATCTTCCGGTCGTTCCACGGCTGGAGCTGCGCGGACACAGCGCTCTGAATGCTCTCCGCCAGCTGTGCCGAGGACTGCGTGTTCTTGGAATAGAATACCTGCGCCCCCTTGACGGAACGGCTTGAGTAGTGATTCTGATGGATGCTCACGAGCACGGAATTGGGCGTGCTCTCAAACAGGTTCATGCGGTTGTGGATATCGCTGACCTTGATCTCACGCGTCGTCTTCGCCTCCGGATCATGGACTGAGCGATCATCGCTGCGCACCATGACGGTGCGGATTCCCATGGATTTGAGAATCGCCTCCAGCTTGAGCGTAATGGCGAGGTTTACATCCTTCTCACTCGATCCATCCACAGCGACTGCGCCACCGTCGATCCCGCCGTGCCCCGCGTCCAGAACAACGGTCGGATATTCCCCTGATGCGCCGGATGCGGCCGGCACGGACCGAAAATAGAACAGGGAAAATACAATGCTTACCGCACAGGCCAGACAGACGGCGGGAATTGCCAGTTTCTTGAGCGCCATTCAATCACCCCATACTATCTATACGCGGGCCGTTGAGGGATATGACTGGCATCCAGTCCCCACAGGGGACAAGGAAAACTGCGGTTTTCCAAGGCAAAAGAAAGGCAAGCGACCATTTAAGCCGGGCTGATTTCCCTTCTACATAACGGGGCGGTGATCAGTTAATTCGAATGAAGTCCTGTGCCGGTACCGTGACGCCGTCCACCGTGGCGGCCTCATCGTTATAATTGACATAGACCATGGAGCTGGAATTGTATTCCGTCATATACACACCGTCCGCGATTTTCTGGTGGTCGGTCATGCGTGCGCCGCGCAGATCTGCAAGGGCATCATTGACCTCAATATAGAACTTGGCCACATCGTTTACCGTGCTCTCAAACACAAACGCCTCGCCGGCCTGAAGCGATTCTTCCGGCAATGCATACACCCATTCGTAGTTGGGGCAGGCGCCGTATTCCACGCTGCGCAGCAGGGCCTGCGTATCATTGAGATTCATCGGATCCCCGGCGTAGTCAAGTGTGCCGTGCAGGAGCATCTGCAAAAACGGGACCGCCTCATAGGCTTCGCTTTCCTCATAGGAACAGCCCAGCGGAATACCGGAGACGAAGTCCGCGCTGCGCAGGGTGTAAAGATTCCCGGTATCAACCATCATGCTGCGGTCATAGGCCGCAGTGGCGAGCTGCTCGGAAATTTGGCCGGCAAACGTCTGCCGGTCGACGTAGCCGCCCGAATAGTCGGAGTACAGGAGAAACCCGGCGTCATTTACACTGTAGCCGATGAGCGGATATTTTTCCGTTTCCTGAAGGAAATCGTCCAGCGCCTTTGCGGATTTTCCGGCGGTGAGCGCATAGGTCTGATAATATGCGTCTCCCACTGCCGGATAGAGCAAGTTGGGTGATGAGAGCGTCAGATTTGCGCCGGAGGCCGCATTTGCCTTACCCATGCTGGAGACTCCCGACGAGGCCGTAAGCATATTAAAATCAAGGAACAGGCGCAGATTTTGACTGTCCATATAGGTGACCAGCTCCTCAAAGTTTCTGCTGCCGCCCAGCGAAAAGCGGAGAGAGGCGCCGGAGAGATCCTTTTGCGCATATCCTCCGGAAAGGGCACCCATATAGCGCAGATAGATATCATCCACACCCTTTGCCTTGAGCTGCCGTGCCATATCAAGTGCCTGCGCATAAGTGGTCAATTTGAGATCGCTGCCGCCGAGATTGGAGCTGCCAATGACCGTCATTACAAAGGGAAGTGTGTCCTCCTCTTCTATGCTGTAATTGGCGAGTATACCATCGCGGATGAGCTGCTCCCGGCTGGCAATTGCCATCCCGGCATAGGAGGCGTTGGAATCGCTGAGGAATCGATAGCAAAGGCGGATCTGCCCAGTGTACTGCTCCCCGCTGACGAGAACGTCTGAGCCCGAGACCTCCGAACCGACCGGGACAGAGGTGTCCGTGAGGATAAAGGAGGACCACACCCGGTTGAACGTACCGGAGCCACTCGCCTTTTCCGCATGGATGCGCGCGGCCGCGTCCCCCTGCTCAATCAGCGCACAGAAGGCAGAATCCCCCTGCTTCACGCCGAAAATGCCCATCTGTGCGCCCGTCTCAGGCGTCTCATTGACCGCCGGATCCGATCCGTAAACCCGCAGAGAAATCGGGCTTTCCAGAGCCTGTGTGCTGTCCGTATGGACAACGGCTCCGCTGCCGTCCGGCACGAGCATGAAATCCCCGGCCTGCGCCGTATCGGATGCGCCAAAGCTGCCGAGCACGTGCAGCTCCAGTACGCTGGCGCCGGGAGCGGCCGTGATGGACGCGCAATCGATCTCCACGATCAGGCTGCCGTATACCAGCGAGTAGTTGACGGCGAAGGAGGCCCAGACATCCCCTTGGGAAAGCTGATCGACCGTCTTGGCCGCCGTAGCAGCGTCAAGCGCCATCACGTACTGAACCGTCAACACCTCACCCGTCACTGAGGAGGAAGCCGTCCCAAAGGCGACGCTGTTATCCTGACTGTTCAGGTCGTAGACCTTGCCGTTTGCCGCGATCACCATGCTGAAGGCGGACGAGCCCGCCGTGTGGCTGCCCGCGGTGGGGAGCGCGGTCCAGAGTGTATCCTTGGCCGTATCCTTGACGGCGACGGCAAGGGTATCCGGATCCTGATAGAGCTCTGCCAGACCGGACTTGGCGATGAATTCCAGGCCCTCCGCCGTCATTCCGTGGCCGGCGGTGCATTCTGCGCCCGATCCGCTGATGACCGATGCAAAATCGGCGGCGGAGATCCGCCCCGCCTGTGCGCCGGAGCACGAGGTCAGCGCCACACAGGCAAACGAAACAACAAGAACGGCGGATAAAGCCCTGATAAAATATTTCTTAAATATTCGTGAATTTTTTTGATCCTTCATTATCATCTTCTCCTCAAACGGCGAAAGACGCGCCGGTTGTCTGCTCCCACTTGCCGCGCAGCGGGGAAAAAGCACCGCCAGTCAACGGTTCGCGAAAAAATCCACCTTGCCATACAGCAGAAAAGCGGCTCTTGCGTGGGAATCCTTAATAATAATACCATAAAATGATCTGCTTTTCCATACTCCCGCCAAATTTGACTTTGGGCGCAAAAAAAGATATGATATTAGACATGTGATACCAGAAATACAGTGAGGTGAAATTGTGACTATTGTTATCGTGATTGACACCCTTGCCCTCAATAACGGGACGACGATGACGGCATACCGGTTTGCAAACATGCTGCGCGCCCACGGGCACACGGTTCGCTTTGTCTCAACCGGTCCCCAGGAAGAGGGAAAATTTGTGGTCCGGGAGCGTTATTTCCCTCTGGCTACGCCCATTGCGCGCAAGCAGGGGATTATTTTTGCCCGCAGCGACCGCCGCGTGTTCCGCCAGGCGTTTGAAGGCGCGGACGTGGTCCACCTGATGATGCCGTTTCCCTTTGAACACAACGCGATGAGAGTGGCGCGGGAGATGGGGATTCCCTGCTCCACCGCGTTTCACGTACAGCCTGAGAATATTACCTACATCACGCATACGGATGCCCTTCCCCGGATGAATGAATCCGTATACAGACTGCTGTACCGCATGTTTTATAAAGACTTCCACCATATTCACTGCCCCTCAAAATTCATTGCGGGTCAGCTCGAAAAAAATGGATATGACGCCAAGCTTTATGTGATCTCCAACGGCGTGGATGCCGCCTTCCGTCCTGCCGAAAAAAAGGACACCATGCACGACGACCTGTTCAGAATTCTGATGATCGGCCGCCTGTCGCCCGAAAAGCGGCAGAATATTCTGATCAAGGCCGTCTCACTCTCCCGCCACAGGGACCGGATCCAGCTCTATCTGGCCGGGAAAGGGCCGCGGGCCGAAGCACTGCGGAACATGGGTAAGACACTCCCCCACCCGCCCGTGATTGGATTTTATTCCCAAGAGGAATTGATCCGGCTGATTCACTCCTGCGATCTGTATGTGCACGCGTCCGTGGTGGAGATTGAGGCGATCTCCTGTATGGAAAGCTTTGCCTGCGGGCTTGTTCCGGTGATCTGTGATGCGCCGCAGTCGGCGACGCGGCAGTTCGCACTGGATGAGCGCAGTCTCTTCAAGCCGGACGATCCAAGGGATTTGGCCGCAAAGATCGACTATTGGATTGAGCATCCTGAGGAACGCCAAAAAATGTCCGTACAATATGCCCGGGAGGGCGACGAGTACCGCGTGGAACGCTCTGTGGAAAAGGCAGAGCAGATGTTCCGGGAGGTCATTGAAGATTATCGTAATGGTATTCTCTGAGAAACATAGAAAGCGGCCCGTCCCTATGGGGCGGGCCTTTTTCTATCGAATATTTTCATTACTGTGCAAGCTTTTCGCGCTTCATGCGCTCCTTTTCATCTGTTTTTTCCTCACTGCGGATGAAGAGAATCAAAAAGACCAGAAAAAGCACCACGCAGCAGAACAGCACCGCCTTCTCCCCATACAACTCTGTCATAAAGAAGCCGATGACCGCACCGACCAGAAAAAAAAGAATGATGCCAAAATACTGAAATGATCGGCGGAGAAGTGCCCCTTCCCGTGTCTGGACAAAGCGGAAGAGCAGTTCCATCCCGCTGCGCAGGTTGCCGGTACACATTGTGGTGGCAAAGGCATTACCGTTGACCTTGCGGAAGCTCTCCACCTGGAGAGAACAGATAAAGGAGATCGCCGTATTAGCCGCCAGGTCCAATCTGCCGCTGGGGAGAAAGGCGATCCCAAGGAGCAAAAAGAGCTCAACAAGAAGGATAATCTGCCGCCAGTGGATCGCCGGACGGCGCCGGAAATGCTGCCGGACTGCCTCCGCCACCAGAACCCCTGCGGCAAAGGCCAGAATGGGGACGATGTAGTACAGAACCTTCTCCCAGTCCCCGGATGCAATGTTCATTCCGAGCAGGACGATGTTCCCCGTCTGCGCATTGGCAAACACGCCCCCGCGGGAAATATAGGTGTACGCATCCAGAAAACCGCCCACAATCGCCAGCATTGCGCCGATCAGGAATGTCTCGGACATCTGCTTTTTTGACTGCAATCTCAAGCGCTATCCCTCCGGGAATGTGATAAAGGAGAGGGGCTGCCCCCTCTCCATATAATCTCAGGCCGTGGGCTGGGGATCAACAATCCGGGCGCCGCCGACCGGGCGGATATTGAGTACATAGCAGGCATCCTCACCGAAAATCCGGCGCATTTCCGCCGTGTACTCGTCGAGGAGCTCCATGGGGACAAATGCCTGAATGGTACCGGCGAAGCCGCCGCCGTGAACGCGCCACGCCCCCTTGCCGCTGAGCAGCTTTTCGCTGACGGAAAGGCCGAGCGAGACCGGCTGCTCCGCTGGATTTTTCGGCGTGTATACATTCTGATTGTACATGTAAGAGGAATAACCGCTCGCAATCACGTTACGCTTGAACTGCTCAAAGTCACCCGACTGGAGAGCCTGTATGTCAGAGTCCACACGGTGGTTTTCCGCGTAAAAATGCATCGCGCGCAGGACGGACCGCTCGCCGAGCTTCTCCCGCAGGCGCGGGATCGCCTGCCAGAAGTCCTCCTCCGGAACGTCCCGCAGAACCTTTTTGCCAAATTCAGCGGCAACGGCCTCCATCTCGGCCCGGACGGCGGCATAGTCGTCCGTCAGATTGGAGTGGCTCCCGCCTGTATCTACGATACACAGCGCGTGATTGCACGCCGCAAAGTCAAAATCAATTTTTTCAATGACCGGCTTTTCCGGATCGGCAAAGTCGATCTCCACAAAGCCGCCCACGGAACAGGCCGTCTGATCAAGCAGGCCGCACGGTTTGAAGAAATAGACATTCTCCGCGTACTGAGAAATCTTGGCAATCTCAACACTGTCGATCTGTCCGCCGTTGAACAGGTGGTTCAGGATCGTGCACACCAGCACTTCAAACGCCGCCGAGGAGGACAGGCCGGAGCCGGAGAGGACACGCGACGCCGTCGTTGCGTCAAAGCCGCCAATCTTATAACCAAGCTGGACAAACCGCGCGCAGATGCCGCGGATCAGCGCGGCGGAGTGCCCCTTCTCATCCTCATGTACGTTTAAATCGTCGATATCGACGATATCAATATCATATCCGGCGGACTTGACGCGAACGGTCCGCTCCCCGTTTGGCGCAGCAGCCGCAATCGCATCCAGATTGACACTTGCAGCGAGCACTTTGCCGTGGTTGTGATCAGTATGATTGCCACAGATCTCCGTGCGCCCGGGCGAAGAATAAAGGCCGATGCTCTGGCCATGGTCCCCATACTGGCGCACAAAGTCCTCAATGACCTTTGCATAACGGGCGCGCTGCTCCGGCAACACCATGTCATAGACATAGACTCCCTTGAGCGCGGAATCAAACGCCCCTTCCATAAGGCTCTTTTTTACCTGTTCGATTGCTGACATAAAAAACGTCCTCCTAATTATTTCAACGGCTGATGCCGTTTGCTTTCCTCCATACGTTTTTCGCGATCGGCCCGCTTTTTCTCCCGATGAATCCGGGCCAGGAGCTTATTGACTGCCAGGACGAGCGCCCCTGAGAGCACAAGCAGCGCCACGATCGGGCCGATAAAACTGAATGAAAACGGTGTGAACACATGACGCCCGATATAAGTATAGCCGATCAAACGCGGCGCAAATCCGCCCAGCGAGATAAACGAATACTCCAGAAACGGGAAGCGCAGCGAGCCGTATACAATACTCGTCGAATTCAGCGGAACGATCGGCATCAGCCGCGTCAGGAACAGCAGCAGCGGATTGCCGCGCCCGTAGTGCTCAACCAGCTCCCACGCGCCCTCATACTTGCCCATGAACTTCTGGAACGCGCCGCCGCCCTGACGCACGCCGCGCAGGTAAGCCATGCTGTTCATCAGCAGGATCCCGCACAGATTGATCAAAAAAGAATAGGGCATCGGGAACATGGCGCCCGTGATCAGGCAGATGGCCGAAATCGGGAAAAAGGGCACCCACGCCCGGAGAAAATAGATCAGGGCGATGGCGATCAGGGCGATCCACTTATTCTGGATGGAGATGATAAAATCCTCAAAATCGCGCAGCGCCTGCTGGGCAGCCGCCACCATCTCCTGCACAGCGGAAATCTGAAAAATCAAATATAAAAAGAGCAGGACCCCCGCCGCCGTAAAGAGGAGGATGGAAATGCCGTTCATGATTTTTTCGCGGTATGCCCTCAATGTCACCGGTAAATCCTCCCCCTTTCAGTTCCTGAATATTTTATAACAGAACCCCTATAAAATCAACCGCTTTCTTAAAAGACAGAATCCGTGGCGCGGGTCTTGAAAATATATCCCTCATCCTCAAGGAGCTGGACGCCGCCGAGCACCTTACCGATCCCCTTGGCCACACAGTTGACGGCATCCTCCGCCACCTGCGTATGGATCCCCGTGCGGTTGTAAATCATCCGGTCCATGCCGTAGAGCAGGGAGCCGCCGCCCGTGAGGACGATGCCCTCGGTGGCAATGTCGGACGCCAGTTCCGGAGGCGTGAACTCCAGCACAGATGTGAGCAGGGAACAGATACGGTCCAGCGGCTCACGCAAAGCGGAATAGACCTCCGCCGATGTGATCTCAAAGCTGCACGGCATCCCGCTCACGTAGTCCTTGCCTTTGACGGTCATGGCGACCTCCTCCTCGCGGAGATAGGCACAGCCGATGCTCTTCTTGATCTGCTCCGCCGTCAGCTCGCCGATCAGCACACCCTTGCTGTACCGGACATAGCGGATGATGGCGTCGTCAAAAGTATTCCCTGCCACCTTGATGGAGCTGGAAATGGCGATGCTGCCCATGGTAATCACGGCGACATCGGTCGTCCCGCCGCCAATATCCACCACTATGGTGCCGTATGGGTGGGAGATATCAATCCCGGCGCCGATGGCCGCCGCCAGCGGCTCCTCAATCAGGCCCGCCTTTCCGGCGCCGGCCGCAATGGCGGCGTCGAGCAGCGTATGGCGCTCCAGATTGGTAATGGTGCTGGGCATACAGACGATAACCCGCGGCTTAAAGATCGCATGGCGGCAGATCTTCTCCACATAGTATTCCAGCATCCGGAGCGTCACACCGAAGTCGGAGATCACACCGTTGCGCATGGGCTTGATCACGCGGATGGAGTCCGGATTTTTGCCGACCATCTCATAGGCGTGCTCCCCCACGCAGATCAGGGAGCCGTCCACCGCATTGCACGCGGCCACCGAGGGCTCCGAGAGGACGATCCCCTTACCGCTGACATAGATCTGGACCGAGGTCGTACCAAGGTCAATCCCAATCTTCATCCCAAACATCAAGTCACCTCAAACTGAACTTGCGTAAAACAATCATAGAATAATGCTACTGAAATTATTCACGTTTGTCAACCCGGTATTCCCGTTTCTCCGGCAGCGTAATTGCCGCACAGAGAATGTGGACGCTCTGCGCTCCGGAAAAACAGAGCATTTTGGCACACTCGATCGCCGTACTGCCGGTGGTAAACACATCGTCTACCAAAAGGATCCGCAGTCCGGAGGGATCAGCTCCGCCGCGCACATCATAGGCACCGAGCACATTGGCCCTGCGCTCCTCCGCGGTCAAGCTGTGCTGAACCTGCGTGTCAAAGTGTTTGACGAGCAGCTCTTCAAACCGGATCCCTGTCAGACGTGCCAGCGCCACCGCCAGCTCACGCGACTGATTAAAGCCACGTGCACGCCTGGCCCTGCGGGACATGGGGATGCAGGTGATCCGGTCAAATTCCAGATCCCCATATGACTCCCGGAGGGAGCGGTACATCTCCTCGCTCAGCAGGCGGACGGGATCACAGCGGCGCTTGAGACGGTATACGGCACTACGGACCGTACCGCCGAAATAAAACGGCGCGGCGACCCCCTGATAGTACTTGGGCGCGTGACCGGAAGAGCAGGTGCACTCCCGCCTGTTTCGCCCGCAGCGCCCACAGCGCGGGGCGGCGATGCGCCACGGCTCGGCCGTGCAGGTACCGCAGGTGCGCTCGCCCAGCGCAATCACGCGGCCACAGTAGGGGCAGCGCGGCGGATAGATCAGATCAATCAGAAAATCACGCACACGCGCGGCCTCTTTATACACTGTCCTCGTCCTCCTCCGCTAAAAAGGTGCGCAGTGCGGAATAGCGGCGCGTCTTTTTGACGTTCTGCGTCATGGTGCGCACCTGGCCCTCCGAACCGACGAGGATCATCCTGTTCCGCGCCCGGGTGACAGCCGTGTACAGCAGGTTCCGGTAGGCGAGATTTGGCATTACATTGAAAACAGGCATTACTACCGCGTTAAACTCACAGCCCTGGCTCTTATGCACAGTGATGGCATAGGCCAGTTCCAGCTCACCGGCGGACTCTACGGGATAGAGGGCGCGCCGGTCGTCAAAGAGGACCTCCAGCACGCCGGTCGCCTTATTGACGGACTTCAAAATTCCGATATCGCCATTATAGATCCCGGCGCTGATGTGCTCATTACCGTTCTCATCCAGATAGGAGTACTGAATGTCATAATTATTTTTGGTCTGCATGACCTTGTCCCCCTCGCGCAGGAGGAGGTCAAACACTTTGATCTCTTTCTTGTCCGGAGACGGGGGATTGAGCTGCTCGCGGAGCATGACGTTGAGGGAGGCGGTGCCCAGCATCCCCTTGCGGGAGGGGCAGAGCACCTGAATATCTGTGAGCGGGGAATATCCATACGCATCCGGCAGACGGCGGCAGGCCAGATCACAGACCGTTTTTGCCACCGCATCTGCGCTGCCGCGCCCCATAAAAAAGAAATCCCCGTCCCGAGCCGACAGATCGGGCATTTCCCCGCGGACGATGCGGTGCGAATTCATGACGATCAGGCTCTCCATCGCCTGACGGAATACATCTGTCAGCTCAACAACCGGGATCTTCCCGGAGGCGATCAGATCGCCCAGCACATTGCCGGCCCCCACCGGCGGGAGCTGGTCCGTATCCCCCACCAGAATCAGACGGCAGCCGCGCGGCACCGCATCCAGCAGACTGGCAAAGAGAAGGACATCCACCATGGAGAGCTCGTCCACAATCAGCGCATCCGCCGGGATGGGATTCTCCCGGTCGTGGACAAAGGCACGGTTCCCCTCGGCGTCAAAGGTCACCTCCAGCATGCGGTGGATCGTCTTTGCCTCCCGGCCCGTCAGCTCACTCATCCGCTTGGCGGCGCGCCCCGTCGGGGCTGCAAGGGCCACGCGCAGCCGCTGCCCCTCAAACAGTTCCAGGATCCCGCGCACCGTGGTTGTCTTACCCGTCCCGGGTCCGCCGGTGAGGATCAGCATCCCCGTGGTTGCGGCCGTGACGATGGCCTCGCGCTGGCGGGCGCCGTATTTAATATTATTGAGCATTTCAATGCAGTCAATCTCCGTCTCCGGCGCGATCAGTGGCGCGGGCGGGTGGCGGAGCATGGACTCAAGCCTGTCCGCGATGGTATGCTCCGCGGAGGAAAACTCAGGCAGAGAGAGATATGCCTTCCCGCGCAGGGAGAACAGGTCGATCCGGCCGGATCGGGCCAGATCGTCCACCCGCTCCTCCACCCTTTCCTCCGTCACTTGGAGCAGCGCACAGGCGGGGGCGGAGAGTTTAGCGCGCGGAACACAGGTGTGCCCATTGCCCGCGTTGTGCCGGAGGATATAGAGAATGCCGGCATCTACGCGGTTTGGGGAATCCGGTTCAATCGCAAGACCCTGCGCCATGGAATCCACACGTGTAAAGTCTTCCACAACCCCCTCCCCACAGAGGAGATAGGGGTCGGCCTTAATCTTCTCCGGTGCCTCGCGGCCCAGTGCGTGATAGGCCCGCATACACTCCTCCGGGGCAAGGCCCAGCGAAGAGAGGGCAATCACCGCCTCCCGCATGGAAAAGCGGCGCTCAAATTCCGCGGAGATCTGGCGGGCCTTTTTCAGCGTGATCCCCTTAATCCGCGCCAATTCCTCCGGGCGGCTGCTGAGCACGTCGAACGTGTCCCCGCCAAACTCACTGACGATCCTGTACGCCGTCGCCGTCCCAATCCCCTTGACCGCCCCGGAGGAGAGGTACTTGAGCATGGCGGACGGGTCAGCTATAAAGGAGCGCCGGCTGCTCAGGGCATGGAACTGGCGGCCAAAGACGGGATGCTGCTCCCACCGGCCCTCCATATCAAGCCACTCGCCCGCAGCCACAGCCGGAAACACACCAATAACGCTGACAAGTGTATTGTCAGCGTCCACATCAAGGACGGCAAAGCCCGTATCCTCCTTAAAGAAGGAGACGTTCTCCACCTGACCGCGCAGCCTCTCCATTTCCGGACCGTTTTCTATCAAATCTGCTTCCTCATTCCTTCAAATATTCCGGCAGCTCCGCAACCGGACAGAGTCCTGTCTCCTCTAGCTCCGAGCAGACCAGCTCCGCCGTACACCGCGCATCCTCTGCAAGCCCGCAGTCCACTGCCAGCAGCCGGGTCCCGATCAGGCGCGCACGCAGGTGTGCGCCACGGATCAGGCACTCCGCCTCGCTGTAGTCCGTGCCGGCCGGAAGCAGCAGGAGCAGATACTTCCTGGCCCGCCGGATGCTCAACAGCTTCAGCAGCCCCAAATAGACCGCCGTGATGATCCCAACCATTGCAAATACGGCCAGAACTGCCTGAAGGATATCGCTCACCATCCCAATCACCTCGCGCTATTGTATGCGGGGACAGAGGTGAGAGGTGCACAGAGGATCCAATTATTTTGTCGCACTTTTCCTGAGTGCCGGTTCTGAATGGTGCAGCGATGTCCTGCCGAACACGTGAAATTTTTAAGTGTGAGTGTTTTTCTAAAATATTATATCACGCTATGTGGCAGATGGCAAACAAAAGGCGGTGGAACCGTGTGGCTCCATCGCCTTTTATCTCACATAGATCAGTCCATTACAGGCTCCACACCAAGCTCGTCACATTTCGCTTCATGTTCTGCCAGAGTTTCCGAAAAATAGCACACGCCATCCTTGGAGACAAAGTAGAGGTATTTGGTATCTGGCGGGTTCAGAACCGCCTCAATCGCCGTACTGCTGGGATTGCAAATGGGGCCTGCGGGAATACCGGCGCACTTATAAGTATTATAGGTTGGGCGGAATTCATCACCGTTCCCACTGATGCCTGCCATGGTATGGTAACCCAACAGCGCCCCCTCAACGTAAGTAATGGTGGAATCGCACTGCAACTGCTTGCCGTCTTCCAGCCGGTTCAGCAGCACGGACGCGACATTCTGCATATCCGACGCCGTGGCCGCCTCCTTCTCCACGATGGAGGCGAGCGTGATGACCTCATCTAGATTCATCCCCGCTGCGGACGCGCGAGAGGCATAGGAGGCATATCGATCCTGTGTGGTGGCGAGGATTTTGCGGAAGATCTCCGCGGGCGTGGCATCCTTGTAGAACTCATAGGTAGACGGCCAGAGGTAGCCCTCCATCTTGAAGGCGCGGGCGCCGCGGTCCGGCTCCTGTGCGATATAGGAACAGGCCGATGTAACGGAGGAATCGTTCACAACCGCCCAGAATTCCTCCTCACTCCCAAGGCCTTTATCGGAGAGGGTGATAATCATCCGGGCCAGGGTGTACCCCTCCGGGAAGGTGACACGTACGGTGTTGCTCTGCGCCGGTGTATCTGCATCGGGCGTATCTGCCGGAGCATCGGGATCTGCGCCCTGAGGAGAGGCCGGAACCCCGCCCTCCCCTTCGCCCTCGCCGACATTCCCGGTGAAATCGCCGAAGATGAATGGATTGCGCTCCGTCGTCGTCTCCTCCTCCGTCTTTCCGCCACACGCGGCAAACGCCAGCACCATCATCAGCGCCAGCACAGCTGCGGCAATCCGCTTGGATGCTTTCATAAACGTCCCTTCTTTTTTAAATCATTTCGTCATATAGATCAGGGCAAAGGCATCGGGGCCGCTGTGCGTGCTGATCGTACAGCCGGCAATGCTTGTGAGCACCTCGTCAAAGATATTCTTGCTCTTGACATAGTCGAGCAGACTGTTGAAGAAATTTTCATCCAGGCCGGAATGGGATACAAAGGCCCGCCGTGTATCAATAGCGGAAACCTCCGCCAGACGATCGTCAATATATTGACGGTACACGCGCTCCACCTTCCCGCGGTACTTCTTGGCAACGCCCAAAGCGCCATCAGTCATGCCGATACAGGGCTTGATGCCCAGCAGATTCGCGCCAAAGGCAGTTAGCGCGGAGCAGCGCCCGCCCGCCTTGAGATAGTCCAGCGTATTCACCATAAAAGAAGTCTGCACCTTTGGGATCAGGGCTGTTATCTCCTGCGCGATCTGTGCCGCGTTCATGCCGCGCTCCCGGCGGTCACACGCCTCTAAGACAAGATGCGCCATCCCGGTATGAAGTGCCAAAGAATCGATCACGTAAACGCCGGAGACCTCGGAAGCCGCAATTTGCGCATTCTGGCACGTAGACGAAATTTTACTGCTCAATGCAATATGGACGACCTCATCCCCATCCCTGGTCAGCCTGCTAAACAGATCAATATAGGTCTGCGGTGCAACAGCGGAGGTTTTCGCAGTATCGCCAGTACGCTCATGGTAGTCAAAGATATCGGATATCTGGATATCAACACCGTCCAGATGGGCATCCATCCCCAGAGAGATTGTCAGAGGGGTAATGGCGATATCATATTTTTGAATCAGCTCTCTGGGCAAATCACAGGGGCTGTCCGCGGTAATATATACGTGGTTGGCCATCAGTATACTCCTTTATATTTCGTTTTTAAATATAATAGTTGATTGCGCCGTCGTTGTCAAGCTGTCATATACCTGCCCAAAGCGGCATAAAATACAGCGATCCTGAAAAGCGGAGGGGTGCCGATGAAGGTCCTGATCCTGACAAAAAAGACACTGGCCGCAGCTGCGGCCGCCGTGATCGCGGCCGCCTGCCTGATCGCCGTGCCCGTCCTTCGCTCTGCCGACGGCGTCCCGGTGGGCACCGCTGAAAAAAATCTCCCGATCTACAATGTGGACACATCGGAGAAAAAAATCGCGCTGACCTTTGACGCGGCGTGGGGCAACGAGGACACGCAGCAGATCATCGATATCCTGAAGCAGTATAACGTTAAGGCGACCTTCTTTATTGTGGGGGAATGGGCGGACAAATATCCTGACGATGTCCGGGCGCTCGCGCAGGCAGGGCACAGCATTCAGAACCACTCGGATACGCACGCCCACATGCCTAAGCTCAGCGGTGACGCGATCGCCGGGGAAATCACGGGATGCAACCGGCGGCTCGCAGAGCTCTGCGGGAAGGAGCCGCTCTATTTCCGCGCCCCGTATGGCGACTATGACAACAGCACCGTCAGCGGGGCGGCCGCCCTGGGGATGGAGACGATCCAATGGGATGTGGACAGTCTGGACTGGAAGGGGCTGATCCCCGAACAGATTGCACAGCGTGTGACGGAAAAGACAAAACCTGGCTCCATCATCCTGTGCCATAACGGCGCCAAACATATTTTAGAGGCGCTCCCCCTCTTTATTGAGCCGCTCCAGGCACAGGGATACCAGTTTGTCACGCTGGAGGAACTGATCCTCCCCAAGCCGTACACCATTGACGCGAATGGGACACAGCACGCGGATCAAAAATCATAGCCCATCAATTCATTACACAGCGCTGGCTGTTTATCTGTTTAACCACATGCGAAAAAAGCACAAAAGCACCGGTACTGCACAGGCAGCACCGGTGTTTTCTTCAGATCAGACGATTGTGATTCCCAAAACAGCTCGTTAAGCAATTACTGCTTCAACTGCTGCTCCTGAGGCTTCAGGAACAGCTTTTTAAAAGAAAGATGCTTTTTGAGCATATCCACCACAACCATGCACAGGATTGCCGAGACAAATGAAAGCAGGAAAAAGACAATCAGGCGGATGGTTGGGGAATAGGCCGTCAGATAAGTATTGACCAGCATCAGACTATAGTACTGATTCAGATATAGCGGAAGGCTGAGTTTCCCCAGAAAACCGAAAAATTTGCCCTTAAGGAGTTTTGTGGTAATTGTTTTACCGGAAAAAGTGATTGCAACAGAGAGCATCAGGAAAAATACAAGATAAAAATAATAGTCCTCTGAAAAATCCGTGCAAATATAGCATATTGTTGCGAAATATCCAAAAATCTCCAGTACGGTTATTCCGAAGAGGCCAAGCCGCGTGAAGGACAGCTGCCTGAGTTTTTTACTGACCACATAGGATACCACACCGAGAAGGATGATTGCAACAGCGCGCACGACGCCCTTGTACAAAAAACCGGTCCAGAAAGTGACCCATGTCAGCGAACCATAGGAATAGGACATATACCCCAGGATCAGGAGTGCTGCCAGCGGAGCGGCCGCATATGAAACATAGCTGTAAAACCGCCTTAAAAGGGGATAGATAAACAGCATGGCCAGCAGCATTGCCGAAATGTACCATTCATAGCCGTTGACAATGGTATACCGGATGCCAGTCATATCCAGTAGAAACAGATTCGGCAAAGAGTGGGCAAGCAGCTTAACGGCACCGCCGGCCGAAAGCCTCTGAACAACGGCCGTCACTGCAAACGCAACAAAAAAAGCATAGAGATGATATGGAAAAATGCCGCCGTACTTTTTCCCGATAAAAGTCGCCGTATCACGCCCGATACTCATTCCCGGTTCCCGGGGTTTATCGGCCGATTTTGCCATTAAATAGCCCGAAACCAGAAAAAAGTATTCAACACCGATATCCCCATGAAAAAACAGCCGGATATGCGGAAAGATCTCCGGGATCGGGAAAGCCCCTACTCCATGAAACAGGATGATAATTACTGCAAACAAAAAACGCAGAAACTCAATCGCATTATTTCTCCCCGATTTGCTCACGTTTTTGTACCCCCACTTTCCTTGTTTTTCCCCTGCAAAAAGCGTACAACAGAAATCAGCCGGCACTGGGCACCAGTGCCGGCCGTTTGATTTACAGCTTATTCAGCGTCCTGAGCATCCTCGGCCTGTGCCGCGGGCTCCTCGTCCGCCTCCTCTGCCGGAGCATCCTCCAGCAGCGCACGCATGGAAAGGCTCACGCGCTTTTTGTCAAAGTCGATATCGGTAATTTTCACCTTAACGACATCGCCGATCTTCACAACATCCTGCGGCTTCTCGACACGGCGGTCGGCAAGCTGGGAGATGTGAATCAGGCCGTCAATACCCGGGATAATCTGGGCAAATGCGCCAAATGCAGTCAGGCCGACAACCTTTGCCTCAACAACGGAGCCGATCGGGTAATCCCTGCGCAGGATCTCCCACGGATTGTCCTCCGCCTTCTTATAGCCGAGGGAAATCTTCCGCTTTTCGGGATCAAGATCCTTGATATAGACCTCGACCGTATCGCCGACATTGACAACCTCGGACGGATGTTTGATCCGGCTCCAGGAGAGCTCGGAAATGTGGATCATGCCGTCCACGCCGCCGATGTCCACAAACGCACCATAGGAGGTGAGGGACTTGACCACGCCGGTATATTTCTGACCGATCTCCGCCTGCTCCCAGAATTTATCCTCCAGCTCCTTGCGCTGCTCCTTGAGAACGGCACGCACAGAACCGACCGCACGCCTGCGGCGCTTGTCGATATCAATGATGTGGAACTGAACCTTCTGCTTGAGCAGATCCTCCAGCGGATCGTTGCGGGAGGCCGTGGCCAGAGAGGCCGGAATAAATACGCGGGAGCCATTGACATCCGCGAGCACACCGCCGCGGACAACATCCGTGACCGTTCCCTCCACGATGGTATTCTCCTCCTGGGCCTTGACGATCTCATCCCAGGACTTTGTGGCGTCATAGCGGCGCTTGGAGAGCATCACAGTACCCTCGGCGTCATTCGTCTTCATGATGATCAGGTCGAGCTCATCGCCGATCTTGACATCCTTGGCGGGGTCAAAGTTCGGGTCGTTTGAAAACTCGTTGATCGGGATGTAGCCGGCGTGCTTCCGGTTGATGTCTACCTGTATTTCGCTGGGGGAAATGCCCACCACAACGCCGTGCACCTTCTGGTCGCCGTTCATGGACTTGAGCGACTCCTCGAGTGCCTCGGAAAAGCTCATCTCGTCGAACGACTTCGCGGCTTCCTCCTTTTCAGTTTCCTGTGCCGCAGCATTCGTTTCAACGGCTGAGTTGGTTTCATTCATAATCTCGGACATGGTTTCGAGTACCTCCTTTATAGTGCGAGCGGGAGTTGAAGCCCCCGCAGTAACGCCCAGATGACGGCAACCGGAAAAATCGATCCCGCGCAGCTCCGCGGCCGTCTCGATCAGATCCGTGGGGCAGTTCGGCTCACACACGCTCTTGAGCTTGGCCGTATTGGAACTCTGGCGCCCGCCGATGATGAGCATCCTGTCACATCTGCGGGAGAGTTCTATGGCCTCCGCCTGCCTTTCTTCGGTTGCATTACATATTGTATCAAAAACGACGGCATTTGTATATACTAATTTTATTTTTTTCACGCATTTTTCCCACTGTGCGGTGCTGAAAGTGGTCTGAGAAACCGCACAGACACTCTTTTGCGCCAATTCCGGGTGTGCGGCAATGATCGCATCAAGCTCCTCAACGTCCCGGAAGACATAGGTCTCCCCATGGCAGTACCCCTTGATTCCGATGACTTCAGGGTGATTTGGATCCCCAGCGATGAGGACTGTGCTGCCGTTGACCGTCGCGTCTGAGACAATCTTGTGGATCTTGAGCACAAAGGGACAGGTCGCATTCGTACACCGCAGGGAAAGGCGGTCAATCTCATCCATCACGGACTTGGGTACCCCGTGTGTCCGGACAACGAGCACCGCGTCCCGCGGAGCCTGACCGGGCGTGTCCGCGATTATCACGCCGCGCGCCGCAAGATCATCCACCACCTGTGGATTGTGAATGATCGGGCCGAGGGTGCAGACTTTTTCACCCTTATTTAATAGAGAATAAACCAAATTGACCGCCCTGTCAACCCCAAAACAGAATCCTGCCGTCTCAGCGAGCGTAATTTTCATCAATTTTCTCCCACATCTCCTCAATCCGGCCCATGATCTTCCGGGTGGCACTGCGCAGCTCACTCGCCTTTTTCCCATCCGTCAGGCCCAGTTCCTCATTGCGGATGACTTTGCCGAATTCCACGACCACATGCGTGCGGAACGCGCGCACCGGCTTGCCGCCGGACCAGATCGCCACCGGAACGATATCCGCCCCTGTGGCGGCCGCGATCAGTGCAATCCCGGACTTTGCCTTACCCGGCCGATAGTCCTTGGAGCGCGTCCCCTCCGGAAAGATGCCAAGCACCTTTTCACGCTCCAGCAGGCCCAGGGCGTATTCAAACGCGCGCCGGTCCCCCGAGCCGCGGCTGACCGGGAAGGCGTTGAGTCCGGTGACGACCGCCTTGACAAACCAGTTGCGGAAGAGTTCCTCCTTGGCCATGGCGTGGATCACCCGCACCATCGCGGAGCCGACAAAGACCGGATCCCATCCGCTGATGTGGTTGGCCGCGATGATAAGCTTCCCCTTTTTGGGGACATTCTGCCTGCCGATATAGGTAATGCGGTACAGCAGCTTGCATGTGAGCCACGTAAAGGGCATAGCGATGATATAAAACGCGTGCGTGGTAAATTTTTTAAAATTATATTTGACTTTTGTATGCGGGGCCCGCTCTTTTTTTTCCGGCCGCGGTGCCGGCTCAGCCGGAGCCGCCTGCTCCAGACGCCCACGGATGACGGAGGCGACGAGCGCGACAGACTCCTCAAAGTCCTTGCCGGTGGTATCCACTAAAACGGCATCCTCCGCCTGCTTCAGCGGGGCAGCCGCACGGTGTGAGTCGTTGTAATCGCGCTGCTTCTGATCGGCGAGGACCTCCTCGAATGTCACCTGCTCTCCCCGGGCTTCCAGCTCCGCAAAGCGCCGCCGGGCCCGCTCCTCCGGAGAAGCGGTGAGAAAGATCTTGACATCGGCGTTTGGCAGGACGACCGTGGCGATATCGCGGCCATCCATGATGCAGCTGTTTTTTGAGGCGATATCACGCTGAAGGTCGAGCAGGAACGCCCGGACAGCCGGCAGTGCGGAGACGGCGGAGGCCGCCATGGATACCTCGGGCGTGCGGATCAGCCCGGAGACATCCTCCCCGTTGAGCAGGACGCGCTGCTCCCCCTCCCGGAAGGCGAGTTCCACCCGGATATCGGAGAGCATTTTTCCCACGGCTTCCTGGTCCTGCGCATCCACCTGACCCCGCAGGGAGTAAAGGCCGATGGCGCGGTAGAGCGCGCCGGTATCAATGTAGATATATCCCGCCTGCTTTGCCACCGCGCGCGCGATGGTGCTCTTGCCCGCACCGGACGGCCCGTCAATCGCGATGTTGATTATTTTACTCATCCGTTTTCCTCCTGTCCGGCGGCGCTCAGGCCCGCCAGTCTGCCAGTTGCAAAAGCGATCTGCAAATTATATCCGCCTGTATAGGCATCCACATCAATTACTTCCCCGGCAAAATAAAGGCCGGGCAAGCGCTTGGACTGCATGGTTTTGGGATCAATCTCCTTCGTACACACGCCGCCGGCCGTGACGATCGCCTCCTCAACCGGGCGGAAGCCGGTCACAGTCAGTGTCAGGTCCTTGAGCAGGGCGCCCAGCGCGCGCCGCTGCTCCCGGGTGACCGCATTTACCTTCTGCGACGCGGGGATGCCGGACAGCCGCACGATCACGGGAACCAGCTTCTTGGGCAGCAGCCGGTCAAGTGCGTTGATAAAGTTGCGGTTTGCACTCTCCTCAAAGTCGCGCAGGATCCGCCGGTCCAGCTGATCGGGATCAAGCGCGGGCTTGAGATCGATGTGCAGGCGGTAGCGACCCGGCTCCATCTGGCGCATATGGCTGCTGGCACTGAGCACCATCGGCCCGGACACGCCAAAGTGCGTGAAGAGCATCTCGCCAAAATCTGAATAGATGATTTTCCCCCGCCGCGTATCTTCCAGCTCCAGCGCGCTGTTGCGCAGGGAGAGACCCTGGAGATCGGAGCACCACCCCTCGTGCACATTCAGCGCGGAGAGGGAGGGATGGGTGGGGACGATTGTGTGCCCTGCCTCGCGTGCGAGCTGATACCCATCGCCGGTAGAGCCAGTGCGTGGGTAGGATAAGCCCCCCGTCGCCACCACGACGGCGGCGCCTTTGTAAGTCCGCCCGTCCTCCGTCTGCACACCGGCGGCACGGCCGTCCTCCATCAGGAGGTGCAGCACCCGCCCCTGTACGAACCGGACGCCGCTCCTGCGTGCAAAGCGTTCCAGCGCATCCGCGATATCCATGGCTTTATCTGACTGCGGGAAGACACGGCCGCCGCGCTCCGTCTTAAGCGGGACGCCCGCGTTTTCAAAAAAAGCAATCGTATCCGCCGGCATAAAGGCGGAAAAGGCGCTGTACAAAAAGCGTCCGTTTGCCGGCACAGCCTCCACCAACGTGCGGATATCGCCGCAGTCATTGGTCACATTGCACCGGCCCTTGCCGGTGATGAGCACCTTGCGTGCCGGACGGGCGTTGCGCTCAATCAGCGTGACGTGCGCTCCGGCCTGCGCCGCAGCTCCCGCGGCCATCAGACCGGCTGCACCGCCGCCCACTATGATCACTTGCTGCTCACTCGTCATCCGGCTGCGTCTCCTCTATCTTATCATAGACCTCATAGGCGTCCCATATGCCCTCGAGCTTGTCAAAACTCTCCGCAATCTCGCGCCTGCGGCTCATGGTGACGGCAACGATCAGCGCATTGATAAGGCTCAGCGGCGCGACGAGCGAGTCCACCACCGAGGCCATGTCGCTCTTGGCGACGAGCAGATGACTTGCAAAGCCCGCAATGGGCGAATCGTCGCTGTCTGTGACGGAGATGATCGACGCACCCCGGTCGTGTGCAAAGCGCAGGGCGTTGATCGTCTGATTGGAGTAGCGCGGGAAACTGATCGCAATGCAGACATCTTTTTCGCTGATGCGGAACATCTGCTCAAAAATCTCACTGGCGGAGGAGGTCTGAATTACGACCACGTTATCATAGAGAAGATTGAAATAAAAAGCCAGAAAGCTGGCCAGGGCCGCCGAGGAGCGCAGGCCCATGATATAGATCTTCTCCGCACGGTTGATCGCATCCACCGCCGCGTAGAAATCGCTGCGGCTCGTCTGTTCAAGCGTGGCGCGGATCATCTCGATATCGCTGCTGAGCTCCTTTTCGATGACATCCTCATCCCCCATGCGATCACAGGCGACCTCGATCCGCTGGAGGGAGGTCAACGTACTGCGGACCATATCGCGCAGGGCCTTCTGCATCTCCGGATAGCCCTCATAGCCGAGGACTGTGGCAAACCGCACCACGGTCGACTCGCTGACCCCAGCCGTGCTCCCCAGGCGGGAGGCCGTCATGAACGCCGCACGATCATAGCGGGACAGGATAAAATCCGCAATCTTCCGATGTCCCTTTGACATCTTCGGATAGGCTTTTTCAATTTTTGTCAAAATGCTCTGCCCCACTAAAAACGCCCCCAGACTCAAAACCTTGCAACAGGCCGCACACTTCCTTACATATTTTAATCGTTTGGCGGCAAAAAATCAAGAATTATGAATTTTTGTACAGTGTAAAATTCATAGCCTCAAAAACCGGGATCCACGCACTTGGATCCCGGCCCGGACTTATGCTAAAACAACCTGCTCGTAGCTGACCGCATAATTGGTATCCCTGTTGCCGATTGTGATGACCATGCCGCCCGTGTGATCCGCGCCGTTCCAGGGCTTCGGGGAGGGGCCGGTCTTCAGGCCATAGACCATATCAATGCCCTCATAGGTGATTGCCGCATCATTTTCATGGTCGTGGCCGCAAAACATGTATTTTGTTGAGCCGAGCTCCTTGCATTTGTCAAAAAATCCGGAGTTGACCGGCGCGCAGCTGGGAAGGTAGGCGCACTTGCCGGAGCCATATTCCTCCGGGATGGTGTAGCTCCCCGTGGCCTCATCATAGATCCCGTACTGCTCCACCGCCTGTGCAAACTCCGGCTGTGCAAAGTGTGAAAAGGTCATGGAGGGGACGATGTGCCCCACTGCCTGCTCAATTCCGCGGACATTCCACTCATACCACGCAATCTGCTCATAGCCCATGTAGACCTCTTCCACCGAGCCGTCGTCATATTCGATGTAGCGCCCGTTGTCAAACATAAAGAGTGTCTGGATTGGCTCCCCATTCTCTGTGATGTTGATTACGTAATTCCCACAGCCGTAAAGATTGGACGGCCCCTTCTGGAACAGGCAGTGCTCCGCAGCCTCCAGCTGATCCCCCTGCCAGTTGAGGGAGTTGACGGGAACCTCGTCGTCATGGTTGCCGAAGACAGCCGTCCACGGAACCCCGAAGGAGTCCATCACCCGGATCAGGTCCTTGAGCAGGAACCGCGCCGTTGCACCGGACACATTATCCCCAAGGGTCGCGATCAGATCAGGCCGTGTCTGCTCAACGAGTTCGCGTACCTGATCCAGTGCACGGCCGTTGTCCCCCAGGAGGGTCCAGAGCTGCGTATCGGCGAGCAGCAGGATCTTGAACGGCCGATCCGGATCCTTTTCCACCGTTTGGATCGCACCCAGATCAAAGGGCTGATCCGCGCTCCAAATCTGGACATGCTTTTTGCCCGTCAGGGGGAAAAACAGCACCCCCACAACGATCAGCGCGGCAGCCAGTACCGCCGCGACTACACCGATAATCACTTTCTTTGCCTTTTTGCTCATTTTGGACACGCTCCTCTGCCAACAATTTCAGCCAGGTATCAGTCTACCATAAAGAGCCTGTAAATTCCAGTATTTCAATAAAATTTGAAGAAATATTTTTGCACTCTTATACAAATATCACATCTGATTTTCTATTTTCCGGATACTGGATATTTTTCAGCCGCTGTGATAAAATGCAAATGATTATATGAAAACAAGCGAGGTTACCCGGTTATGAAAGCAAAAAAAACCACAAAAATTATTGCCGCCACAGCGGCAGCCGTCCTCGCGGCGGCGATCATCACCGTGCCGACTGTCTTTGCTGTACGCGGCAATATCGGCGGGCAGGAGCTGCCCAAGGATTTTACGGATGGGATGGCCTCTGCCGACGCAGCGCTGGCGCCGGGGGCGAGTACGCGTATTATGTCCTCCAACCTGCTGGTCCACTATGCGAGCTGGGGCGGCGAGCCGGCCAAACCGCGGGCAAAGATGTATGTCTCCCTGATTGAGAAGTATCGGCCGGACGTTGTCGGGCTGCAGGAGGTGTGCGGATCCTGGTTCGCGTGCCTGTACCACAACCTGCCCGACGGATATAAATTTATTGACCCGCTCACGACAGGGCTTTTCGTCCACATGACGAGCATGATCTATAACGCCAATACGCTCACCCTCCTCGACAGCGATCAGGTGGTCTATTCTGAAGGAGATAACTCCCGCCTGCGCCGTGTAGTATGGGCGCTGTTTGAGCGCAAGGACGACGGCAAGCAATTCGTCGTTACCTCCACGCACTTTGACCTGATCCGGGAAAATCAGGAGGAGGAAGAGCTGCACACCATGACCGTACAGGCGGAGGAGATGATCGCCCTGGTCAACGAGCTGGGAGACCGGTATAACTGCCCGGTCTTCTCCACGGGGGATTTTAACGCCAAAGAGGACGGGCGGCAGAACGGCGAGTACGACGCGCCGGAGATCTACTCCAGACTCATTCAAAGCCTGACCGACACCAAGGCCGTCGCCCGGGAGAAAAAGGCCGGTGCGGACTACGGGATTGAGGAGCCGACGTATGACCACATCTTCCTGCGCGGGAACGCCGAAATTGAGCAGTTCCAGATCCTCTCCCAACCGTACCTGACGCCAATGTCCGATCACTATTCAATCTTTATTGACGCGGCGTTCTGAGACCAGTTTATATCCAAAAATAAGGCGCGCAGGAAAGGCGACAACTATATAAGGAAGTAAAACAATGCCCGCAGAAACAACGAGGTTTTCTGCAGGCTTTGTTTTATGTAAAATTATGTTTTATTTCGTGTTATAATACCTGTAATACTTAAAATCAAATCGCTCATTTGTGGCATGTACCAAAAGTGAGCGTATAGCGACAAATTGATAGCCGCACCGTTCTAAAACATGTTGGGATTTGACATTATCTACAGCAACTGTACCAATTAAATATGGAATATTATAATTTCTCAATGCCCATCCGGTTACTTTTTTCACTGCTTCTGAGGCAAACCCATATCCCCGATATTCTGTTAATAAATAATAAAATATTTCCGGTTCGTGCAGATCGTCATGTTTTCCCACGCCTATCGTGCCCATAAGTTTTCCAGTTGTTTTTTCAAAAATGCCAAAAGAGATCAAGCCATTTATGATGTCCATGGCGGAATATTGTGAAATCAACCAATTCAAAAATCCTTTTCCGCTTCCAAAACAAGTCTTTTGAACATCGTTCAGCGTTCGTTCAAATTCCGGGTAATCAGCTTCACAAAGTTCACGAATAATAAGTCGTTCCGTTATTATTTTCATAATGCCCTCATTTTTTAAGAATTATATCGCATAGCTTGCATTTTTTGCAAGCAGGGAAACTGTCTGGGCAAATTTCCGAAAACAGAAATATGGCGCCGTTGATGTTGGCATCATATCGTATTCTTTACATAAAAGCTTTCTTATTTGGCGTTTTCGAAGCCAATCCCGTGCTCCTTTTTCTTTCCCAGCGCTCAGCGTGTGAGTGCATACAGCTTCATATCCAGGACCTGGCCGTCTTTGAAAGCGTTTTTGCGCATTGTCCCCTCAAGGACAAAGCCGCACTTCTCCAGCACGCGGCATGATGCCGTATTATACGCAAACGGCTCCGCGAAAATCCGCAGGATATCCGTATGCTCAAACACATGGACGCATGCCCGGCGGACGGCAAAGGTCGCAATCCCACGCCCCCAGAACGGTTCTGCAATATAATACCCCAGTTCCGCGGTGCGGAAGTGGATATTCCCCTGCCGGAAAATTCCGATGCTGCCCACCGCCCGGTCATCCGCCGTGACGGCAAAGGCAAATGTCTGCTCCGGATCAGCTGCCAGCGTCTCCGCAATAAAGCTGCGTGCGTCCTCCTGCGTGTAGGGGAACGGAATGCCGTCCCTCAGATTCCGCTGCACATTTCGGTTGCCGATCGAAGCGGCGAGATCGGGCGCATCCTCCATGCACCACGCCCGCAGCCCATACTCCATGACAAGCCCTCCAGCCTCTATTTGAAAATCCGCTTAAAATTCTTCCGCCACCGGTTTAAATACGCCTCAACCAGCCGGGAAAGGGCCAGATCGTAGATCCAAAAGACCAGATTGCCCGCAGCAAGGACAATCACAATGATCCCCCAGACGGGAACGCCCCGCTCCGTGAGAAAATCCATCTCAATAAACGGTATCCCGAACACAAAAGTCAGCAGCGCATAAGCAGCCAGAATTGAGGCGTTGAAAACGATAAATTTCACGATCCACTCGACCACGCGCGGCAGCTTGCTCTCAAGCAGCGCTTTCAGGATCGGATAATAGCCGAAAAACAGCACATACATCACCGCGGCCATGCGGTCCGGGACAGTAAACATGGCGATCAGTCCAACCGCCACATAGACCATGAAGGCCCAGCGCTTGTTGACCTCAATCACGACGACCATCAGCAGGACGCCCGACACGGCCGGCAGGACAAACGTCATGGACGGGATGATCGTCAGCAGCATGAAGACGACGGAAAGCGCCGCCACGATCCCGCCGAGTGCGATCTTTGAGCTCTGTTTCACCACAACCCCTCCCAAGGAATCAGCAGCACGGCGTCCCGTCACATCCCGCGCAGTCGCAACAGCAGTTGGCGCAGATGAGCGCGTTGCAGATATCGCAGACGCTGCATCCTGTTTTGCCCGGCATCCCGTTGGGCCCCGCCTGACGGTACCCGCCGCCGCGGGGAGAGGCCACATTGTTGTATGCTGCACGGTACTCCGCATTGCCCGGATCCATATCGCAGGCCGTGCGGTAATTGCGGGAGGCCTCCTCCAGCCAGCCGCGCCTGTAGAGAACCGTCCCCTTGAGGAAGTACCACTCCGCGTTGCGGCCGTTGTTCGGAATTCCCTCAAGCAGTGTATCCGCGTCATCGATCCTGTTCTCCGCAATGCGGGCGCGCACATCTGCCAGCGAGGAACCTGCGGAGGCATAGCCCCCGGGGCCGTTGCGCCGGGAATTGATGATCTCATCATAGGCCGCATCCAGCTCCGCCATCCTGCGGCTGTTCTGCGGTGTCATATTGTCCTGATACGCGCGTGCCTTGCGGCGGTAGGCCTCCTTGACCTCCTCATCTGTCGCCGTCTCGCTGATCCCCAATATTTCATATGCGCTTTTCACGTGAGCACCGTCCTTTGTCATGATCCGTCACCTCTGTGATGACGTGATATGTCCCATCATAGAGAATATTCAGCAGAATATCCCGAAACCCTGGAAGCTTCAGTGCGTCGTAGGCCCGGATGGCCTCCGCCACCGTCAGGTTCAGGACTTCCCCCGCGTAGCGGGAGACCTGTTCCCGTTCCATCCCCTCCAGAAGAAAGACGTTATAGCTGCCGGACTTTAAATCATCCTCATAGTCATCCGCCGCGTCACAGATGTAGACGTAGCGCCCGACGCAGTACCCCAAACGGCTGAGATGCGCCGCACGCTCCGGATCCTGCACGCCATAGGCGCAGATCTTTCCGAGGGCGGAGGCTGTGGGATCGGCCGCCCGGTCAAGGCTGGGGCACCCTTCCCGCTCCAGCCTGGTCTGGCACTCAATGGCCTCCCGCAGGATCGCATCAATTTCCGGGAATTTTTTGCACGCTTTTTTCCTGGCGCGGGAAGCAAACGGGAGCAGCAGGCGCGAGCCGAGTGACTTGAAAAAAGAACTGTCTGTAATGTTGTCATGCAGCTTGTAATAAGTCATGATGACAACACATGCCGCGCTGATCTTGAGCGCCTGTCCCGGATCGCGTTGGCAATAATGGCATTTGGCAAGCGGATTGAACGGACAGCGCCCCTCATCAAAGCCGGGGCACACCTCCTCCTGCGCCATACGCAGGAGCGCTAAAAAGGCGAAGTCATAGCTCAGTGCCATACGGGCCATGAACCCGTAATCGCGGCCAAGCTGACGGCACAGGGAACAGTAAACGCCCTTATAAACCTCATAGTCCTTAACCTTCAGCTCCGGCTTATAGGCCTTTACATATCCAAACAAAATCCACACCACCAAGCAGACACTATGAGAGTCCTTTTTAAATATTATCAGATATTGTAGTGAAATTGCATGAATATATTGTAAATATTTTTCGTTTTCCCGCATCCTCTGTTCTCTTTGCTCATCCCCTTTTGGAAAGCATGATAAACAGCATGGGACGTACGGATAAATTTGTAAAAAATGATGACATTTTTATGGAAATAGGCTATAATAAGGGCAGAACTTTGCTCATCTACTACGGAGGTGCACCATGTCAATTATAAAAAAGGACGCATACTTCAATTCCTCTACCGGAACGGACAGGGTCCATGCGGTCATCTGGCAGGATGACACGCTTCCGCCTGTCGCCGTCGTTCAGCTTGTACACGGGCTGGGTGAACACATGGGGCGGTATGATGAATTTGCCCGTTTTCTGGCGGCCAACGGATTTATCGTCTGCGGAAATGACGCGCTGGGCCACGGACTCACCGCCGCATCCATGGAGGACCTTGGCTTTACGTGCGAGAAAAACGGAGACCTCCGCTTGGTGGACGACATCCACATCCTGTACAACATCATGCACAGGCGCTACCCTGATCTGAAATATTACCTGTTCGGCCATTCAATGGGCGCCGCATGCGTGCGGGTATTTCTGTCCCATTTCGGCCATGAGATTGACGGCGCCATTCTCTGCGGACCGGCTGAGTTCCCGCCGATTTCCATTTTTGCCGCGGGCGCGGCAGACAAGCTGGCGGAAAAGCTTGGCCCGCATAAGAAGGCGGTTACGCTGAGCGCCCAGATAGCCGCACTCTCCAACCGCCAATTTGCCGGCAATGCGCGCACCGAGAGTGACTGGCTGACCTCCGACCCGGAGGAGGTGGACAAGATCCTGGCCGATCCGCTGTGCAACTTCCCCCTGACCTATGCGCTGATCCGCGATCTGCTCCGCCTTCAGTCGGAGTGCGCGGCCGGTGACTGGGCCGCTCGCGTTCCGCTCAACCTGCCGCTCATGATTATCGGCGGAGCGGAAGATCCCGTCGGCGGCAACGGACGCAAGGTAATCGATCTGGTCGAGAAGCTGGAGGCCGCTGGCCACAGCCCCGAGGTCATCCTCTACCCCGGCTGCCGGCACAACCTGCTCAATGAGGGCGTGCGGGATAAGATCTTTAACGATATCCTGATTTGGCTCAGCGCGACGGCGAACACCGGCACAGAGCAGGAATAGGCCGATAGATAAAATAAAGAGTGACGCCCCGAAAAGCGTCACTCTTTTTATCTGTGCTTTGACAGGCAGTCCATTACAGCCCTACGGCGTTCACCCCGTATTCAGCCTGTGCCTGTGTGAATTTTTCGTACAGGAGCTGATCAATTAGCCTCTCCCTGGAGAATGCAGAATATTCGAGATAGGACTGCGCCTTTTTGGCGGCCTGCTCATTCCAATCGGCGCCGCAGTTGTCTGCCCCATACTTGGCCTGATCTGCCGTAAATTTTTCATACTCAAGCTGATCAATCAATCCTTCATAAGAAAAGCTGCTGTACTCCAAATAGGATTTTGCCTTTTCAACAGCCTGTTGGTTCCAATCCGCACCGCAGTGATCTACCGCGTATACCGCATCCTCATGGGAGTACTTTTCGTACTCAAGCTGTCCGATCAATCCCTCTCGGGAAAAGGCAGAATACTTTAAATAGGACTCTGCCTGCCGGAGGGCGTTCCGCTGGCTGAACGTAGCGCCGGACGAATCGCCGGAACCCGAATTCACCTGCTGATCCTGCTTGGAATCAGTCTTCCCCTCTGTGGGCGCAGGAGATTGCACTTTGTCCACAGACTTGTCCGCATCCTCCTCTTCATCACGGATTACGGGCTCTGCATCCACGGCAGAAGAATCCGTGCTTTCAGGTGGAACTGTGGTCCTTTCATCGCCTGTGTAAGCACCGCATGCACACAGCGAAAAGGTGAGCGCCGCAGCAATCAGAGCTGCAATCAGTTTTTTCATTTCTACTTCCTCCTACAAAGCTTATTCAAGAATCGATCACTTCCCGCAGCCAGTTTCCAGCCGTTTAATTCTAGCAACAATCGACATCTTGTTATAAGCATCATATCACACAAGCATGATAAAATCAATAACCTGGGCAAAATTAATTTTAAAGTCCGTGGCACCCACTGGGCGGTGATCATTAAGTTCACACAGAAAAACGGCTGAAGCGCTGCTTCAGCCGTTTTCACTTATTTTCAGTGGTGTCAGCCGTTCTTCCTTTTACGGATCAGGATAATGGCTGCTGCCGCACTCAATGCAGCGGCGGATACTGCCGCATGAAACAGGCCGTCGCCTGTATTGGGCTGACCGGCTGTGTCCTGATCATCCAGACCGGCGGGAGGATCAGTCTCCGGGGCGGTCGGCAAAGTCTCATCCGGCTCCGTTCCGCCCGGTTCAGTCGGCGTCTCCACCGTACGGCGGTACTCCAGGACGATCCGGTTCTGTGCGGGATCAGCCGTCAGCTCAAGATCGCCGCTCGCGCCGTAATACGTGTACGCTGCGCCGTTATATTCCGAGTGCTGGGGCTGATCTGACGCCAGAATAATCTGCCCGACAAGGCCGGAGATCGGCTCCCCGATTATCTCACCGTCCAGCACATATTCCCCGCCGTCGGTACTCGTGTAATAGCGGTGCACTACCTGATACGTGGTATCAATCCGGTCAAGGGTAATGCTGTTATTGTATGAAAACTCATAATTCATATATCCGTTGCCCACACCGGGACCGTCGACGGCCAGCTTGGTCTCAAAGGAGAGGGATTCCCCGTTCTCCAGCGCGTCCGCATGCTCCAGCCCCGCAAAGTAGGCGTCCGTATTCTGATACAGCGCTCCGGCCGGGTCCGCATAGTCCCCTACGCCGCGTGTGCGGGTGAAAGCCGTATTTCTGTTTGGCTCGAGCTGCTCGCACTCCTTGGCACCATAGGCCACGCTGAAATACTCCTGATAGAAGACATCATAGCTGAACACGGCCAGCGGCTGCTCCGGCCACTTGAGCTGTACCTGAACCTCATCCCCGGAACGTTTTGAGACATAGGCATAGGGTGCAATCTCGGGATGCTCCTGCTTGAGCTGTTCCAGATAGCCCGCGGACATTTTAAAAATGGAGTTGACTCCGGCCTGAGCAAAGGTATCCCCTAAACCGGGTTTCGCTGCGGCCAGTTCCTCCCAGGTGGCATAATCCGTGTGATAAAATTCATTGTAATAATCGAGCATATAATCGGTCAGGGGCTGCTCTCCCGTATACCCCTTCTCCGCCAGCACATCATAGATGCCAAACATCATGTCCGCCGTCACGTCTGCGCTGCCCTTACAGCCGAACAGGTCCCGATATATCGCCTTGTGGGAGGCCGGGACGGCGCTGATGAACTCGAACGGGAGCCGCTGCCCGTCATATCCGGTAAAGGAGCTCAGCTCCTCCTCCGGGAAATCTGAAACATCCAGCGGTGAAAGCACAAAACTTCCGCGCTGATAGGCATAGGTGTGCCCCGATCGGTTTGTGATGCAGACCTTGACCATGTTGCTGTCGCCCGGCAGAACCGGATAGCTGTCCATTCCGTTTTCCGCCGCGTAGGCATTGAACAGCCCGAGGACCGCCTCGCTCAGATCCACTTGAACATCCGCGGCATCGCCCTCGCCAATGTCCAGATACAGATACCAGCAGCCGTCCTCCTCAGACAGGCCGGAACGCTCCTCGTCCACCGTCACCGGCGTACTCTGCGCACCGGGCTCGGGGTCGGTTCCCTCGCCGTCCGTGGGATTGGCCGCAAAGGCGGCGATCGTGCCCGCAGTCAGCGAACCGATCAGTATTCCCGCGCCGATGAGAACAGATAAAATTTTTTTACTTCTTTTAAACTGCATTATTTGACCTTCCTTCCCATAAGTCATGTGCTCACCCGTTTCAACTGAAACGTTTCTCCTTATAGCCGGAGTCTGCTGTATCGTACTCCGAGCCGAAGAGACCATTAAATTTTAAAAATCCTGCACGGATTTTCACCAAAAGAAGAGGTAAAATCAAAAATTATTTTACACACAAGTGTGAGTAAAATAATTTCGATAGTGCGACAAATGCACCATTTCGCAATTATGCTGTTTTTTCTCCATTGCCGCTCCGATTCGAGGGGGTGCGGGTACGCACCCGATGGCCGACCAGATAATCCAGTGAACAGTCAAAAAAATCGGCGATACGCTCGATCTCCGATAGGGTAAACTCCCGTTTTCCATTCAGCTTCATACTGACACTTCCCGGGGAAAGACCCAGAATTTCCGCCAGCTTCTCCACGGTACAGCCGCTGCGTCCCATCTCTGCCCTGATATTAGGATACAAAATTTCACCCTCCTTTATTTTTAATCACTTTTGTGAATTCTATACCCTAATTATACTCACAATAGAGAATAAGTCAAGCGCAGAATTGACATTCTCCCTCACAAATGTTAATATCAAATCGGAGGTGGAACTATGAATTTCAGCAATACCCTCAGGCGGCTTTTACAGGACAGGAATTGGCGGCAAGCTGATCTGTGCCGGATAACCGGCATCCAGACCTCCCTGATCTCCGACTACCTCAGAGGAAAAAAGAGCCCGACCATTGGCAACGCAATCCTGATCGCCGATGCCCTCAATGTTTCGCTTGATGAGCTTGTGGGCAAAGAGGAATCAGCACATGAAAAGGATGAAATTTTCAGAGAGATCTGTGCCGCGGCGGCAGAGCTCTCTGATGACGGTCGCCGCCTTCTGCTGGACATCGCCCGAACGATGACAGCTTATCTGCACTGACACAGCGCACCGGACAGGACAGCCCTCCGCCGAATGCCGAGCGGATAATTTTTTCGGCGGCAGCTCCCATATTATAGGTCCGTACCGGGGGAACTTTGTCTGCTCCTGTCGTGTGGTAAAAAAAGTGTACCATTTTGCCCGAATAAAAAAGTAAAAAGCCCTGCTTTTTTCTGATTTCCAGACATTAAAAAAGGAGCCCGGGGCAGTCCGTAAGACTGTCTCGGGCTCCTTTACTGTCTTTTTTATTTGCATTGCAATTCCGGTGTAAAACGGCATTAAAAAATCCCCGTCCGGCCTTTTTCAGGCCGTGGGGGATTTCAAAATCTCAGCAGGATTTTTGGGGTCGACAAGCAGGGTCTTATTGGTGTGGTAAATCACCTTGCCCGGCTTTGCCCCGACCGGCTTTTTCAGTTCCCGCACATAGGTATAATCGACCTCCACACGCGTACTGTCGGACGCCCTGCTATAAAAGGCAGCAGTCTGTGCCGCCTCCAGAATCGACCGCTCCGGCGGGATGGAGCCGTCGCAGCACAGGATGACATGCGAACCGGGAATCTCCTTGGTATGGAACCAGAGATCGCTTTTGGCCGCAGTTTTCAGGGAGAGTTTATCATTCTGGAGATTGTTCCGGCCGACGAGGATCTTATACCCGTCCGATGAGGTGAACTCCATCGGCGGAAGGGCCGCAGTTTTGCGCTGCTTGACGGCGGAGCGTTTGATATATCCGCTGCGGGAGAGCTCCTCCCGGATCTCATCGATCTCCTGGCGCGTCTGGGCACGGGAGAGTTCATCCTTCACGCTGTCCAGATAGGCGACCTCCTGCTCGGACTCCGCGATCAGATCACCGAGGATCTTCTCCGCGTTAAACGCCTTCCGATACTCCTTGTAGTACTTCTGCGCATTCTGCGCCGGGGTGAGCGCAGGATCGGCCGTAATGCGCAGCAGGCGGTTATCCTCATAGTAATTCTCCAGTTCGTAAAAAAGCGATCCCTTTTGCAGCCGGTAGAGATTGGCGTTAATAAGCTCCGCTCTGATGCGCAGCTCATCCTTATCCTTGCAGGACTCCAGCTCCGCCCGCCGGGAATTGAGTTTGCGGGCCGCACGCTCACTCAGTGTGGAGAGCAATTTAAACAGGTCGTGCTCCCGGCGGCGCGTGCGCTCCACCACATCGCGCTCATAATAAAAATCGTCCAGCACCTCGGAGAGTGTATGGTACAGCTTCACCTGTGCGGCCGAGCCGTACTGTGTGATCGGAAAAAAGGAGAACTCGCGCGGCTTTCCCAATTCGTCAAACACGATGCACGGCTGAAACTCCCCCTGCGTGATGGAGCTCTTCAGCGTCTCAAGCTGCTCCCCGACCGCGTTCCATCCTGCGTCAGAGAGCTCTGCCACGCGCACATCCTCCCCGCAGGCACGGTGTGAAATCTCCCGGCACACGACCGGTGAGACCCCCTGCACGCTCTTGAGAAGCGCACCGGAGAGCATGGCGGTATCGAATTCCCGCACACGCTGCAAGATCCGATCCGCATCACACTGCAAAAGGTCCAGTTTATCCTGCTGCGGCGGGAGTATATAATCCGTTCCGGGCAAAATGACCCGGTAGGAGGACTTGGAGGCGTCGATCCGCTTGACACTGTCGATCACCTTTCCATCCCCATTGACCAGAATGGCATTGCTGTGCTTGGCCATGATCTCAATATACAGGGAGAGGCGGACCGGATCCCCGATCTCATTGGTGGCGTCAAATCCAAGAGTCAGCACGCGGTCCATCCCGCACTGCTCCACGGAGGATACCATGGCGCCGGTCAGATATTTGCGCAGCAGCATGCAGAGCATGGGCGGCTTATCCGGATTCTCCGGCGCGCGGGACGTAAAGTGAACGCGCGGGCTGTCCGGCCGGACGGAGATGAACAGCTTGCGCGCGCCGCTGCGCCCGCGCAGGTGCAGCACGATCTCATCGCGCGCGGGCTGATGGACCTTTTCTACCCGGCAGCCGACCGCAGCAGAGGCGATCTCCTGCTTTAAACAATGTAAATATGCGCCGTCTAACGCCATAACTGTAACTCCTTTATTCCACGACGGAGATGGGGTTGTGCTCCTCCAAAAGCGTGACATTCACGTTCGGGAATGCCCCCAGCAGCCGCTCGCGCAGAACGGGGGCGATGATCCGCTCCGTCTCATAGTGCCCGGCGGCGATGAGGGAGATCCCCATCTCCTCCGCGTTCAGAAAATCGTGGTGCCCGGCATCCCCGGTGATTAGGGCATCGCAGCCGAGCGCTTTGGCATCGGCCATCAGATCCGCCCCTGCCCCGCTGCATACGGCCGCCCTGTAAACCCGGCGGTCCTGCCCGCAGCAACGCAGTGCGGCCGCATTCAGTTCCTGACGGACCTGCGCCGCCAGTTCCCCAGCGGTAATTCCGCCCACCGTACCGATGCGCAGGAACCCCGAGGCATCCTTCTCCGGCTGCCGGAGGCCAATGCGCTGTGCCAGTGTATCGTTTACGCCGCCGTCAGCCTTATCGAGCGGCGTGTGACAGCAGATGACGTTCATTCCCAGGCGCACAGCCTCCCACAGCACCGTGCCCCGCAGGACGGCCTTTGCCGGATGAAAGATCACCGGGTGATGCGTGACGATCAGATTCACGCCCTGCAGGCGCGCCTGTTCGAGCACCTGCGCCGTGATTTCCAGCGCCGTACCGATCCCACAGACCGGCTCCTCCGCCGATCCGACAAGCAGTCCGCTGTTATCCCAGCTCTCCTGCGTATCAAACGGGGCGATGGAATCGAGAAAGCGATAGACTTCCCCGACCGTAATCGAATGATCCATGTTTCATGCTCCTTTCAACGCGCGCTCCAAATCGGCAAGGACCGCGCGGACCTCATCCGCCCGATCCGCCTTCTCCGGCAGATCCGCGATTCCCTTCAGCTCCTTCCGGAAGCGCCGGCGCTGCTTCTCAATAAAACGGATGGCATCCGGGTTCTGCACGCCGCGCAGCAGACCGATATAGGGCTGCGCCCCCGAGAGGTGACGCACTGTGCCGTCATACTCCGCCGCCAGAATCAGATAGACCTTCCCCGCATCCGTGACGGCGCGCTCCTCCACGATGGAAAAGCCGTTCTCCGCCAGGAAGAGATGCACCTCCTCGGCCCGCGTCATCGGCTGGAGGATCAGACGGTACCGGGAATCCCGCAGATACGGCGCCCGAGTGAGAATGGCGGCGATCATCTCCCCACCCATGCCGGCGATAATAATATCGTCCGCCGCACGGAAGGCCGCGTCCTCCAACCCATCCGAGAGGACCAGCTCTACCCGGTCCTCCAGCCCGCAGGCACACACGGTTTCACGCGCGTTGTTCAGCGGACCCTCTCCGATATCCCCGGCAATGCAGCGCGGGCAGATCCCGCTTCCGACCAGATAGGCCGGGAGATAGGCGTGATCCGTCCCAACATCGGCTGCAACCCGCCCCAGCCGTACCAGCGCAGCGGCGGCGGACAGGCGCGGATTCAGGCGGATTCCGCGATATTCCCCCATATTCTCACCTCAAAAGCTGCGCCCGCACGGAAAACCGGGCGGGCACAGGCAAATCATCATTTGACCGGCAGATTATTCCTTCCCAGCGAGGAAGTCATTAATCTGCTTTTCCAGTGCTTCGGCATCCACGCCGTGGACCATGCAGGCCTGCGCCAGCGTCTCCCCACGGGAGGCGGGGCAGCCAAGGCAGTGCATCCCCATATTCATGAAAAACGGCGCCGTCTCACGGTCGAGATCAAGGATCTCGCCAACGGTCATATCTTTAGTGATCTGAGCCATAAGAGCCTCCTTAACAGTAATAAAACTTTCATACGGTTCGCACCTGCTTACCGCTGTTTTATTATATCGCGAACAGCCGATATTTTCAAGCCCGAATATACTTCCTATTTTTTCTCCTCAGGCGCAGCCTGGCCCTCCTCAAGCGTGGGCGGATCCACCGTAGAGAGCGATTCCTCCACCTTGTTGGCGCGCTTTTCCGGCAGGATCAGGTTCAGGATGATTCCGGCGAGGGCCGCCAGAGACATGCCGGAGAGGGACTGGATGCTCGTCAGCTGGATGGCCGCACCGCCCAGACCGAGCACCAGCATCACGGAGGCGATGATCGTATTGCGGGACTGCCCGAAATCGACCTTGGCGTCGATCAGCACGCGCAGACCGTTGGCCGCGATAAAGCCGAACAGGACAATGCAGATGCCGCCCATGACCGCCTGCGGGATGGCGGAGATCAGGTCCTTAAACGGCTTGATAAAGGCGAGCAGAATCGCGATAAAGGCCGCGCCGCCGGTAACGTAGACACTGCCGATACGCGTCATCCCGACGACGCCCGTATTCTCCCCGTAAGAGGTGTTCGCCGGGCCGCCGATCATACCGGCTACAAAGGTGGCAAGGCCATCGCCCAGCAGCGTGCGCTTGAGGCCGGGATCCTTCAGGAAGTTCTGGCCGCAGATGTTGCTGAGCACCGTGTGATCGCCGATGTGCTCCGCCATGGTGACGAAGGCCACGGGGACGATCGCCAGCGCAAAGGAAAAATCGAGCGAATAGCCGGTGAAGAAGAGCGGATTATTGCCGTCGCCGATCGGGAGCATAATCTTGGGCATCTCCAAAATTTCAAGATTCTTAAAGTCATTGGCCACAACGGCGAGATTATTGAGAATCAGCTGGTTGGCGGGATCGCCAAGGTTGAAGATCAGATCAAAAATAATGCTTACAGCGATACCGGCAAAGATGCCGGACATGATCGGGACAATCTTGAAAAAACCCTTGGCATAGACGGCTACGAGCGCGGTGACCAGCAGGGTCAAAAGGGCCACAGCGACCACCTGCCAGTTCATCCCCTGCCCCTCGGTGAGGACGAGGCCGGCGTTGGAGCAGGCGCTCGACGCCAGTCCAAGGCCGATGACCATGATCATGGGACCGACGACGACCGGCGGCAGGAGCCTGTCGATCCAGCGGGTGCCGGCGATCCAGATAATGGCGGCAAAGAGGACGTACATCAGGCCGGAGATCATCAATCCGGTTGCAACGGCGGCAAAATTCGCCTTGGAGCTGAATTCCGGATCGGAGACCGAGACGCCCAGCGCGGAGATGATGACCGTGATGTAGGCAAATGAACTGCCCAGATAGATCGGACAGCGCGCCTTAGTACAGAGGATGTAAATAAACGTGCCGATCCCCGAGCACAGGAGCGACGTATTGATGGGCAGTCCCGTGAGAATCGGGACAAGCACCGTGGAGCCGAACATGGCAAACACGTGCTGAAAGCTCAGGATGATCCATTTCCCCATAGTCGGGCGCTCCTGGATCCCGATGATCAATTTTGGCTGTGACAAAATGACCCCTCCTTCAATTCCCCCTTAAACTCCCCGTCCCGGCAGAACACGACGAGGTTCTACATTAACTTTACAGGGTTTGCGCCCCGATGTCAAGAAAAACCGCTCTTTTTTGGATTCCGGGCGTCCCCTCTTCCATTTTCGGCCGATTTGTGATAAAGTAAAAGCAGAATTCTATTCCAAAGCGGGTGATCCCTTGAACCGATATAACGCATTCGACGCGGGCGTGGAGTTCGGCGGCCTAAAAAACAGTGCAGATATCAAAATCCTGATCTGCTACCTGCTCAAGAGCATCGGCCGGCCCCTCACGCGTAAAAATATGATCGACGCCATCACCGGAAACGGCATTGCCAACTACTTTGAAGTCAATCAGGGGCTGAGCGATCTGGTCAAGACGGAGTGCCTGACTTCCAGCGGGGCGCTGGAGGACCAGACCTTCACCCTGACGGACAAGGGGCGCGAGGTTGCCGAGACGCTCGAGAGCACACTCTCCATCAACGTGCGGAAAAAGGCCGTGCGCGAGACGCTCGCCCTGCTGACGCGCCTGCGCCGGGAGAGCGAGAATAAAATTGAAATCCTCCCGTTGGAGAGCGGCGGATACAGCGTCTCCTTCACTGTGCTTGACGGCGTGGATAAGCTGATGACGCTGGAGCTCTACGTGGCCGACCTGTTCCAGGCCGAGCAGCTGAAGAACAGCTTTTTGGAGGATCCCGCCGGCCTGTACACGATGATCCTCTCCCGTCTGGCCGGGGAGCACGCCGTGGGGGAACAGCGGGAGGAGTGAGGCACGTCAGCCAGTTCCACTGACAGCGCTGAAACTCCGAGCGCTGCGCCGGGGAGGGAAAAGCTCCCTGCGGCCTGATCATCGCCGTGCTGGTCAGCAGTCTGCTGCTGGGCGGATATTATGTGCTCATTGCGCTGCTCCTGCTGATTGTCAACTGGATCGCACATGCGAGGAAACGCCGTATCAGCCATAAAGATACCCCATAACCATGCAAGTGAAAAGCCACCGCATTACTGCGGTGGCTTTTCGGCGAGAAAAAAGGAAAAATATATGTTCGGTTAAACGATATGAACAAATTTATGAATGGGCAAGGGCTGCGCCCAGCGCCGCGCACCGGGCAAGCGCCTCATCGTCCGGGGCATCCTGGGCGATTACGCCCTCGTCGGCCAGAACTGCCCCCTGCTCCCTGCAGGAGTTCTCCCAGGTGCGCATCCACTCGCCGTCCCCCCAGCCATAGGAGCCGAAGAGCCCGATCTTTTTCCCGGGGAGCTTCTCCGTCAGAGCGGAAAACATGGGCTCAAACTCCGCATCTTCCAGCTCCTCCACGCCCATGGAAGGGCACCCGAAGGCGACGGCATCGAAATTATCCATCTGTTCCGGCGGGAACTGATCCGGCGTAAGGAGCGAAACCTGCGCCCCCGCCTGCTCGGCCCCCTGGGCAACGGCCTGCGCCATCGCCTGCGTATTTCCCGTACCGCTCCAATAGACAACTGCAATCTTACTCATTGTAGACCTCACAATCCATCACTCAATTTTCACGACGCCACCGTCAGCCTGCTGACTGTGGAGCCGGAATCATAACACCTGCAATAAACGCGAATGCACTTGTGGATCCGCTCAAACTGACGCTGCGCAGACTCCACGTCGTGGTAGACCTGCCAACAGCCGGAGCACTTGCTCCTGCCCCCACCGTAGCGGATAAAACCAACCACATCCTCCGCCGGATAGCCAAGGAAAAATCCAACCTCATGCGGAAAATCCGCGCTCCGGCGAACGCGTTCGGAAAGTGCCTCAACCGCGCGGGCGGGATCGTCACAGGGGTATCCGATCCGCTCCAGATGTTCCCGTGCTACGGGATGGCTCAGATCCGCAGCCAGCCGTACAGGGCGGTATACATAGATCAGCACCTTGCCGGGGCAAGAGCAGATGCACTGTATCCGAACCCCCTTTTCAAACAGCAGCGCATTGTACTGCTCCAGACTGGAGGTGAGCTCCTCCCGGTTTTCAGCGGGATAGCGGAACAGGCTGGCCGTTTTCAGCCCGGCCAAAGTGGGCGCGCCATACCGGACAAGATATTGCTCAAACATCTGCGCCCTCCTTCTGTAGTTAGCTATAGCTAACTACCATCGCTTTTAAAAATCCGATTTTTTCGGATCAAGATAGTTAGCCATAGCTAACTTACAAATGCAGTATATCATACCGCATTTTGTCTGTCAATACCTTTTTTGGATTTTTTATGGAAAACACGGAATTAAAATGGCAGTATAAATTTTCATTTTGAATGGAAGCGAATAATCCGCGACTTTTTATGTGAAACAGGAATATACTTTTTATGTTGTGACACACCGGAACAGAAAAAGGCGTATCGTTTTAATACGGGTATAAATTTCTCCGTTTTATCCGGCGAACCACCTATCCCCTGCAATCACGCGCCCGCCGGCGGACAAGCTGTAGTTTGTCAGAGCGGTCTAAAAAATTGGGGATTTGAATTGAAAATTGTATATTTTTATGTTATTATATTCTATAATAGTATGGTGTTTGATTGTTTTGAAAGGATTTGACGCCTTTATGGTACTTCAGGAATCCGGGGAAAATTATCTGGAAACAATTTTGATCTTACAGGGGCGGCTGGACCGTGTCCGCTCCGTTGATGTGGCTAATGAACTCGGCTTTTCCAAGCCGAGCATCAGCCGCGCTATGAGTTTGCTGCGCAAAAACGGATATGTAACAGTGGACGGCGCGGGCGGACTCCACCTGACTGAAAAGGGCATGGAAATTGCCGGACGCATCTATGAGCGCCATCGCGTGATCTCTCAGGCGCTGATCGCGCTGGGGGTGGATGCGGATACCGCCGTGCAGGACGCCTGCCGGATTGAGCATATTATCAGCCAGGAATCCTTTGACCAGATCAAAAAGCACATCGAGCAGAAAACGCAAAAATGATCCCCCGCCGCAGCGGAGGATCAGCGTTATATTTCCGTCATTCGCATCCCTTTTTGGCACAGTGATCCGCTAAGCTGCATAGGCTCTGAAACGAATCGACATCGTGTGCACGCTGCCACAGCTGTTCCTGAACAGCGCCGGGCAGCGTGTTAAAATATTGGCGGGCCCGGTCATCGTCATTAATGAGCTGGGCAAGTGATTTATATTTTTTCATATCAATACCGCTCCTTTGCAAACAGATTGATCAGGAATATCCCTATTTTACCCCGTTCAGGGCAATGATACACATCCGCGCTGCCAAAAATGCAACGCGCGGTCTGCCGCGGCGGTTGTGATAAAGTTTCCGGATAAAAATCGGCAGCATCCTGTGCGGATGGCCGAGCATATAAAGTGAGGTTGATCTTTATGGATGAAAAAAAAGTGGGCACAACTGAAAATCAGCGCACAAAAATTGAGGGGCAGAAGCATCTCACCCCCAAACAGACGGCAATCCAGTCCATTAAATTTGTTCTTTTTTCCGCGGGGGCCGGCATCATTCAATTTGTGACTTTCACACTGCTTCAAGAGGTGGCGCACCTCCCCTACTGGCCCGCCTATCTGCCTGCGGTCATTCTCTCCGTTCTGTTCAACTTTACGGTTAACCGCAAGTTTACGTTCAAATCCGCCAACAATGTCCCGGTGGCGATGCTCAAGGTCGCCTGTTTTTACGTGGTGTTCATCCCGCTGTCCACCTGGTGGGGTGACGCCTTGACGGAGCAGGCGGGATGGAATGACTATCTGGTCCTTGCGTTCACGATGATCATCAACTTCGTCACTGAGTTCCTGTATGACCGCTTCTTTGTCTTTGGCAAGAGCATCAATACAAATGAGCTGGGGATCAAAGAACGCGAAAAGATGGAGCAGGAAAAGTCCGCCCTGACCGACGACGGTCAAAAAACAGATAAAAAATAACACTACAACAGGGCGCGCGCACCACAATTTGCGCCGCCCTCTTTTTTCAGGATGAAACATATGCGGGAGATGATCTGATGCCGATCTGGAACCCGTGGCATGGGTGCCGTAAAATATCGCCGGGATGTCAAAACTGCTATGTCTACCGCAGGGACAGTCAATTTGGCAAGGACAGCTCCACCGTGGCCCGTACGAGTGCATTTGATCTGCCCGTGAAAAGGGACAGGCAGGGTGATTATAAGCTCCAAACCCAGGAGATGGTGTACACCTGTATGACCTCCGACTTCTTCATTGAGGAGGCAGACGGCTGGCGCGCTGAGGCCTGGGCCATGATCCGGGCACGGCCGGACCTGCACTTTACCATTATCACCAAGCGGATTCACCGCTTCCGGGTCATGCTCCCGGAGGACTGGGATGCAGGATATGAAAATGTGACGATCCTGTGCACCTGTGAGGATCAGCAGCGTGCGGACGACCGTCTGCCGCTCTTTCTGGAATTGCCGATCCGGCACCGGGAGATCATCGCAGAGCCCCTGCTGGGGAAAATCAATTTTGATCCTTACCTCTCCTCCGGTAAAATAGCGGCTGTGACCTGCGGCGGGGAGTCAGGCGACAACGCCCGAACATGCGACTACGATTGGATTCTTGAAATCCGGCAGCAGTGTGTGGCACACGGTGTGCGCTTTCACTTTAAGCAGACGGGCGCAAACTTCCGCAAAAATGGAAAGTGTTACCACATTGAGCGGAAGTTTCAGCTGCCTCAGGCCAGGCGCGCCGGTATTGACTATGACCCGGCAGAGACGTTTGACAGTTTATTTGACCGTCTGGCACAGTCCAAGTTCCGCAGCCGCTTCCGCCTGACGGAAAAGGATCTGCAATACATCCGGGAAAAGGGCGTAGACACGGTTCGGAACCATGCAGAGGACTTCATCCGCCGGCGTCTGGCACCGGCTGTGATTGAAAATGACGGCAAGCAGACACCGATGCGCGGCCACCCCGTATTTACTGCACAGCACGCCACCGCTACCTGCTGCAGGGGATGCCTGTCCAAATGGCACGGCATCCCGCCGGGGCGGGAACTGACCGCACGGGAACAGCAGTACGCGGTGTCCGTCATCATGGAGTGGATTCGGCGCCAGTGTGCTCTGCCAAATCGTTAAACACATATCTGACCCGTGGGACGGGGCGTTGTAAAAACACCGCATTTTATGTTTATTAAAAAATCGTATTTTTTACTCCACACAGGAGCGCGGATCTGCATGCTGCCGTTTTTGTTATTCGCTCCGCTCATGATAATATATTTACGTTTTTTATCTCCTTTGATAAAATCATCAAATTGACAAGCTGATTGGGTGTATATTCATGAACAAAGCAATCGAACTGTTTGGCCGGCATATTTATCACCTTACGCCAAACAAGCCGCTAAGGGTTAGAAAAGAGCTCTCCTTTGTATATAATGCCTCAGGCCTGATGTGCAAATACTTCCCGTCAAAAAAGCTGCTGCCGTCCAGACAGTTTATGCAATGGGCTGCCGCCGACTCGGCTATTCGGCCCCTGAAAGACGGAAACGGCTCCGCCATCGTCAGCCTGTATACACCCTGCGAGATCCTGCACGCAATGGGGATCAAGCTGATGTTCCCGGAGGCTCTTGCATGTTATCTGGCGGCGGCCGGAAGCGAGCGGATATTTATTGAAACCGCAGAGAATAACGGCCTGCCCAAAACCATGTGTTCCTATCATAAGAGCTTTATCGGTATGGTTGAATCCGGTGTTTTGCCAAAGCCCGATTTTATTATAAACACTACGCTTGCGTGTGATGCAAACCACTTATCCTTCAGGCGTGCAGCGGAATACTACCACGTTCCACAGTTCATCATCGACGTCCCCAGCGCTCACAGCCCGTCAAACACAGAATATGTTGCACGGCAATTGAGGGACGCCGTACATTTTATTGAGACAAACAGCACCTTCCGCCTGGATCCAAAAAAATTGGAGGACTCGGTCAATCGAAGCAAACGGACTTTACAGAACTTCAGGGACGTTATTCCCGTACGGGCGTCACGCTCCATTTCAGATGAGATGACCTCACAGATCCTGACTCTTTTTGCAACTCATGTGATGCTCGGCACGGAAAATGCCGAAAAATACAGTTCTGATTTTCTTGCAGAACTCCGCCAATGTGAAGAATGTAAAAAGGGCGTCAGGCTTCTGTGGGTTCATACGCTCCCCTACTGGCAGGACGCACTGCGCGATTTAATCAATTTTACAGACAGGTGCGAAATCGTTGCCTGTGATATGTCCCTTGATGCCATGCATGTAAATCTGGAAGAAACTGATCCGTACCGGTTCATGGCCGAACGACTTTTAAAAAACACTGCTAACGGCCCTTGTGAAAACAGAATCAGCGCTGTGTGCGAGCTTGCCGAAAAGCTGGATGCAGATGGTGTGATCTGGTATTGCCACTGGGGATGCAAACAAACGGCCGGGGCATCTGCGCAGGCCAAAGAATTTTTGGAGAAAAAAGGCTTCCCCACTCTAATACTGGACGGCGACGGCTGCGATTCCAACAACGTAAACGACGGTCAGACGATCACCAGAACAGAAGCATTTTTAGAACTGCTGGAGAATAAAAAATGATTGCTTATACCTGTAAATACGCACCCCTGGAGCTGCTGCGCGTATTTGATAACGACCATTTAATCAACAATAACGCAGATCAGTTTGAATACGCACAGTCAGTCATGCATCCGAATATGTGCAGCCATATCAAGGCGGTTTTGGAAGACATCCATAAAAACAAGTATGACAGAATTTTCTTAATCAACTGCTGCGACAGCACCAGAAGACTGAGCGATGTTTTAAAAAGAGAAAGGCTTGCCTATCACAAAATGCTTGATTTGCCTGTGGAAACAGGCTCATGCGCGGCAATGCGATTAAAAAGCGATCTGCTGGAAGTGATACAGGAACTGGAAGCGCTCTATCACAAGCCGTTTGACAAAGCCGCATTTTTGCGCTGCTTTCCGGATGAGCCGCCCTCATATCCGGCCGGCCCCTTCGTTTTGCTTTTGGGTGCCAGAAGCAATACAGCTCTGGTAAACATAGTCCAGTCCTGTTTTGACATTCCCGTTATTGACGCCACATGCACCAATAATAGGACTATTACGCGGGGCACCATGAACACGGGCGATTCCATTGACGAATTGATGGAAAAATACGCATTCGCGCTTTTAAACCAGTCCCCCTGCATGAGGATGGCGGATGTTCAGTCCCGAAAAAAATTGCTCAACCATGAAAACTGTGCAGGCATTATTTATCACACCATCCAGTTCTGCGATTATTACGATTACGAATATTCCCAAATTAAATCAATTGGAATCCCCCTACTCAAGATCGAGACAGACTTCACTGCCCAGTCAAGCGGCCAGATCCTGACAAGGATAGAGGGCTTTGCCGAGGCATTAAAAAGAAAGAAGGAACACGCATTGGCTGCTGGTAAAAGCGGAAAATATTATGCCGGGATCGACAGCGGATCCACTTCAACAGAGCTGGTCATTCTGGATGAGAATAAAAACATCATCCGCACCGTGATGGTCAGGACCGGGGCGAACGCAGGAGCAGGCGCCGAAAAGGCGCTTGCACAGTCCGGGATCGCCAAATCTGACATCCGTGCCGTGACAGCGACGGGTTACGGCCGCAGAAACATTGCCTTTGCCGATTCTTCCGTGACGGAAATCACCTGTCACGCCAAGGGGGCCAAGCACCTTTTTCCGCAGGCGGAGGCCATTATCGATATCGGCGGTCAGGACAGCAAGGTGATTACCCTTGATGCCGACGGAAATGTAAGCAATTTTGTCATGAATGACAAGTGCGCCGCAGGCACGGGACGGTTCCTGGAAAACATGGCAAAAGTGCTTGAAATCGACATGGATACCATGGCGAACAGCGGCCTGAAATACAAAAACGACCTGACCATATCCAGCATGTGCACCGTCTTTGCGGAATCTGAAGTCGTATCCCTGATTGCAGAAAATCACCCCATTGCCGATATCATCCACGGCCTTAACAAAAGTGTTGCCCAAAAGACAAAAGCCCTCGCACGCAGCGCCGCCAAATCGGATAAAATTGTGATGACCGGCGGTGTGGCGAATAACAGGGGTGTTGTGACCGAACTGGAAAAGCAACTGAATACCAGGCTGCTTATTCCCGAAAAACCAGAATTCTGCGGCGCGCTGGGTGCCGCACTCATTGCACTGGAAGGGAAATAAAAATCAGAACATTTCGGCAGCAGACTTATCCATGCCGCTCAACTTCCACCGGGCAGAAACAATTCACCCGGGAACAGACGCACGCGGTATCCGTCATCATGGAGTGGATTCGGCGCCAGTGTGCGCGAGCCATGGAAAATGCGCCGGTTTAGCTGTTTACATTTTTAGAAGAGGCGGGATACGCATGTGCGTATCCCGCCTCTTGTTTTACTGATTCTTATCCAGCGCGTTTCAGTTCCTTCTGCCGTTTGAAATACGACCGGGTCTCCCGGGTAATCACACCGCTCAGGGCGAGGATCGCGATCAGGTTTGGGAAGGCCATCAGCCCGTTAAACACATCCGCGATATTCCACACGGCCTCCACCGTCATGTACGGCCCGATAAATACGGCCAGGATATAGATCCAGCGGTAAACGAGGACAACCTTTTTCCGTCCGCCGGAGAGGTACTCCAGACAGCGCTCGGAATAATAGTCCCAGCCGAGGATGGTAGTAAACGCAAAGAATACCAGGCAGATCATGAGGATGCAGCCCGTCACTGTTCCGGGCAGGAAGGAGATTCCGTTCTGGAAGGCATAGGTAGTCACGCTGACACCCTCCAGCCCCGGCACCTTCCACGCGCCGGTGATGACGATAGAAAGACCAGTCATTGTGCAGATAATGATCGTGTCGATGAATGTGCCTGTCATGGATACCAGACCCTGGCGCGCCGGCTCCTTGGTCCTAGCCGCAGCAGCCGCGATTGGCGCGGAGCCGAGGCCCGACTCATTGGAGAAGATGCCGCGCGCGATGCCCTTCTGCATGGCGACGACCATGCTTCCCACGACGCCGCCCGTCACAGCTGCGGGATCAAACGCACCGCGGATGATCTCCCCCAGAGCGGACGGAATACGTGTTACATTTGCCCCCAGCAGCACAAGGCAGAACAGGATGTACAGTCCGGCCATAAAGGGGACGACGAACTCGGACACCCTGGCGATTCGCTTGATGCCGCCGATGATCACAAGGCCGGCGCAGAGTGTCACCAGCAGCCCGGCGATCACCACCGACCAGGAGTACTCCATACCGAATATGCTGACCATAGCCTGATTGTCCGGATCAAAAAAGTCCTTGACCGCGGAGGTGATTCCGTTGATCTGGGTAAAGGTGCCGATCCCGAACAGGCCGACGCACACGCCAAACACGGCAAACAACTTGCCAAGCCACTTCCACTTTTTACCCATGCCGCGTTCAATATAATAGAACGGGCCGCCCAGAGAGTGACCGTCCTCATCCACGACGCGGTATTTGACAGCCAACAGCCCCTCGGAATATTTCACAGCCATACCAAAGAATGCCGCAACGATCATCCAGAACAGCGCGCCGGGCCCTCCGGCGCAGATCGCTGTGGCCACGCCCACGATATTGCCCGTGCCGATCGTGGCGGAGAGCGCCGTACACAGCGCACCAAAGCTGGAGACCTCGCCCACGCCGTCCTCTTCATTGCGCACCATGAATTTCAGCGCGGTCGGCAGCCGGCGGACCTGAAGCAGCCCCAGACGGATAGTCAGGTACAGCCCCGTCAATAATATAAGGATCATCAGCGGCCATCCCCACACCACATCGTCTACCGCTTTAATCACGCCGTTTACATCCACCGGAACCTCTCCTTACCAAATCAAATTCTGTTATAGATTACCATAAAATCCCGCTTTTTTCAACGGCGGAGGCGGTGCGTTCCCCCCTCCGGATGCAAAAAGCGCATTTCGCCCAAAATCTGTCGAAAGTGCGGTTGACTTTTTATCGGATAATGCATTAAAATAAAGTAAACTATTTTAAAGGGCGCGATGATTACGAGAGCGGACAGGGTCAAGAAAAAAAGGATATTGGAAGCGGTACGGCGCACGCTCCCGCTCTGCCTTATGCTGGCTGCGCTGGGGGTGGGCCTCTACTTCCTGCCGGAATTTACCACGCAGGACCTTGTCGAAATCGCCCCGTCCAACATCGCCATCGCCATCCTCGTCATCCTGCTCGCATACGCGGTCAAGTCCCTTGCCATGGTGTTCCCGATCCTCGCCATCTACATCGCTTCCGGTCTGCTGTTCCCCGCGCCGCTGGCAATCGCCGTCAACATTGCCGGGGCGCTGATCAACGCCGCAATCCCATATTTTATCGGCCATTACTCGTGCAGCGTGACTGTGGAAAAGCTGATCGCCAAGCATCCGAATCTGAAAAAGGCGGACGGCTGGACAAAAAAGAACAGCGTGCTGTCCGTGTATATTCTGCGCATTGTCGGCTTTTTGCCGGGCGACGTGGTCAGCCTGTTCTGCGGTGCGTCAAACACCCGGCCGCTGGCGTATTTTACCGGCTCCCTGCTCGGGAAGCTCCCTGTGCTGATTCTGGCCACCATCATGGGGACCCAGGTGGAGAATATTTTTTCGCCCAAATTTCTGCTTCCGTTTGTGGCGCTGGTTCTCCTCTCCCTCTGTTCCTCCTTTTTTGCGAGCCGTAAGCTCCGGCAGGAAGAACTGAAACACCGGCAGGCTGCCGAACAGGATGCCATGGATGAACACAGCTTAAAATGACCTCTCCGGGTTGGAGAGGTCATTTTTTCAATCTGAAACCATTGCGGCAGCTGTCCTATTCTGCCTGAATGTTGGAGAAATCAATTGTCAGCTCGGCATCCGGGCAGGAGATGCGCAGCAGTGCGCCCGTATCCGGATCCTGAGCCAGTTCAAATGCCCCAAGACCGGTCTCCCCTTTATACATCCACTCGGCCCCGGTGAACTCTGTGGTGACGCCTGCGCCGGAGAGGCATTGGATCAGCGCCTGATCAATTACTCTGGCAAATGCTGCCTGCGGCAGCTTCCCGATATCCAGATTCAGGCTCAGACCATCGTATGCGACAGAGCACATACCGCCCGCGCATTTTAGCGTGAGCTTTTTCAGCGCCTCCGGGGACTGAAAGGTCAGTTCCATATCGTCCGGGGCATAATCGATGTGCGAGAGGATCGTATAGTCCCCCATACATACGGCGGCATCCGCGCTGAAGCGCTCTGGAAAGGCAGGCGGTGTGGAGGGGGTTCCCCCCTTTCCGCAGGCGCAAAGGAATAAAAACAGAGTGCCACACAAAACGGCCGGTACGATTCGCCTCATAAAGCACCGCCTTTCCGGTAAGATTATTTTTCAAAGCATCTAAGCACCCTTGGAAGAACCCCGATCATATCCGTGGGAAGCATCCCGCGTACGGAGAGCTCGCCTGCGCAGTGATCTCCGCACAGCCCGTGGACATAAACTGCCGCCGCTGCGGCGTGCGGCGGGGACATCCCCTGCGCCAGGAAGGAGACGGCCATCCCCGCGAGAACGTCGCCGCTGCCGCCCTTGGCCATGCCGCAGTTGCCCGTCGGATTGCGCCAGCGTGTTCCGTCCGGGGCGGCAATGATCGTCCCCGCGCCCTTGAGCACGAGCGTTACGTCCGCATATTGTGCGAAATATTCCGCCGCATGTGTGCGGTCCGCCTGCACCTCGGCCGCCGTGATGCCCATCAGGCGCCCCATCTCCCCTGGATGCGGGGTGAGGACCGTCGGGGCAGTCCGGCGCTCCAATAGATCTATATGCTCGGCAAGGATATTTATGCCGTCCGCATCAATCACCAGTGGTTTTTGAATCCTCTCGATCAGCTCACACACCGCGCGGTCCGTCTCCGGACCGCGCCCGATCCCACAGCCGATGAGCACGGCGTCCGCGCGCGCCGCCGCCTGAAGGACCGGCTCCACGGAAGCGGCGCACAACTGCCCGCCGCAGTCCTCAACGGGCAGTAAAATGGGTTCATTCAATTTTGGTGTGATGGCGGCATAGGCGCTCTGCGGGAATGCGAGCTCCACAAGCCCTGCCCCGCTGCGCACCGCCGCAAGCGTACTCATGCACGCGGCACCCGGCATCCGGTAGGATCCGCACACCAGCAGGGCACGGCCGAAGTCACCCTTATTGCCTTCCGGCCTGCGCGCCGGGAAAAGGCCGGCGATCTGTTCCAAAGTCAGCTCCTGCATCAAAATTCCTCCCCCGTGGCGACGGCGAATGCCGCCGCCTGTGTATCGGTGTGGGTGATGGAGAGAGCGATCTCCACATTCTCCGCAAGATCCGCCGCCGCTCCGCTCAGCCGATAGTAGGGCGCGCCGCTCTCCCGGCGCAGCACCTCAATTTCCCGGAGCGGGACCGAAAAGATTCCACGCTCAAAGAGTTTTAAAAACGCCTCCTTGGCGGCGAAGTTCCCCGCCGCACTCTGAGCCGGCATCCCCCGCCTTTTCAGCTGCTCCAGCTCCTGCGGGCCGAATACACGCTCCAAAAAACGGCGCTTCCGGATCAGGTCCTCTATGCGGGCAATATCAAGCAGATCTATGCCGCAGCGTATCATGCGCGCTCTGCCTCCTTTATGCTTTTTCCGTCTATTATCATAACACAAAAGAAAAAAAGGGACAAACACTTGCAAAAATATTTTTAACGTGATATATTATTGTCATATTCACAAACGCTGTGACGGAGGGGGATTCCCACAGTAAGCCGTACCACACGCATCAGAGAGGCAGTTCACCGGCTGAGAGGCTGCCGCGCCCCTGGTACATCGGCTGAAATTCACTCCCGAGCATGGCAGGATTCCCCTGCCGCGTTCCCCGCGTTAAGGGATTGAGCGCCCGCGCAGTGCCGCGCGGGAATCAGGGTGGTACCGCGGAGTAGAATCTTCGTCCCTTACAGACAATGTCTGTAAGGGCTTTTTTGTTGTGGAAACACAGAAAACCGCGCCCGCTTTGAACAGCAGATATGCAAACATATATTGAAAGGATGGATGATCCGTGAAAGAACAGCTCAACGCAATCCGCGAACGGGCAAAGCAGGAACTCGGCGCCGTTGACAGCAGCGAAAAGCTGGACGCAATCAGAGTCAAGTTCCTGGGCAAAAAAGGTGAATTGACCGCAATCCTCAAGCAGATGGGCGGTCTCTCCAAGGAAGAGCGCCCCAAGATGGGGCAGCTGGCCAATGAGGTTCGCGCGAGCATTGAAGCCATGCTCAATGAAAAAGTACAGGAACTAAAGGAGAAGATGCTCCAGCGTGAGATCGATAACACGCCGGTGTTTGACCTCTCTATGCCGGCAAAGCTCTCCCGCGGTTCCTATCACCCGATCACGTTGGTGCAGCGCGAGTGCGAGCGTATCTTTAAATCCATGGGCTTTACAGTGGAGGATTACAGCGAGGTGGTCAGCGACTACGAGTGCTTTGAATCGCTCAACATCCCCAAGCACCACCCTGCCCGCGATATGCAGGACACATACTATCTGGAAAATGGGCAGCTCTTAAAGTCCCAGACCTCCGCGGCCCAGAACGCGATCTATAAAAAATACAGGGACAGCCTTGTAAACGACGGCGTGCCGATCAAGGCGATCTTCCCGGGGCGCTGCTTCCGCAACGAGGCGACGGACGCCTGCCATGAAAACACGTTCTTCCAGATGGAGGGCGTCATGGTGGATAAGAACATCTCCATCTCCAACCTGATCTACTTCATGAAGACCATGCTCTCCGAGGTGTTCCGCAAGGATATCAAGGTGCGGCTGCGTCCGGGCTTCTTCCCGTTCGTCGAGCCGGGATTTGAGCTGGACATCAGCTGCCTGATCTGCGGCGGGGAGGGCTGCCCCTCCTGCAAGCACAGCGGCTGGCTGGAGCTGTGCCCCTGCGGCATGATCCACCCGGAAGTGCTCAAGGACGGCGGCATCGACCCGGAGGAATACACGGGCTTCGCTTTCGGGCTGGGTCTGACGCGCTTGGCCATGATGAAATACGGCATCAAGGATATCCGTGATATGAACGCCGCCAATCTGAAGGGGCTCTCACAGTTCACGGACGATGAATAAGGAAGGAGGAGACAGAGAATGTTTTTATCAATGAACTGGATCTCGGATTTTGTAGATCTTTCCGGTCTGGATAAGCTTGAGCTGATCCGCCGCTTTTCCCTGTCCACCGCCGAGGTGGAAAATGAGATTTTCTTTAAGGGGCAGGACCTGAGCGGGATTGTGGCCGCGGAAATCCTGTCCGTGGAGCCGCACCCCGAGTCGGAAAAGCTGCACCTGTTAAAGGTGGACGCCGGTGAGGCAGAGCCGGTGGATGTCGTCTGCGGCGCGCCGAACGTCCGCGTGGGGATGAAGACGGCCTTTGCCAAGGTAGGCGCCCACATCGGCGGCATCACCATCGCCCCCCGCAAGCTGGCGGGTTACACCTCCAACGGCATGTGCTGCTCGGAGAAGGAGCTCGGCATCAGCGATGACAACTCCGGCATTATGGATATCAAAGACGATATCCCGAACGGCACGGATCTGAAAGCCGCCTACGCGATTGACGACATCATCTTTGAGGTCGACAACAAGTCGCTGACCAACCGCCCTGACCTGTGGGGCCATTACGGCATCGCCCGCGAATTTGCGGCGCTGGCCGGCCGCCCGCTCAAGCCGCTGGACACCGTCGACCTGCACGCCTATGACGCGCTGCCGAAGGTGGATATGAAAATTGAGGATCCGCTCTGCCAGCGTTATTCCTGCCTTCAGGTGGAAAACATCCACACGACGGTCAGCCCGGTCAATATGCGGATTCGGCTATACTACTGCGGAATGCGCGCCATCAACTTCCTGGCGGACCTGACCAACTACCTGATGCTGGAGATGGGCCAGCCCATGCATGCGTTTGACTCCCGCAAGGTTGAAAAGCTGCGGATCAAGCGCTTTGATACCCCCTTCACCTTCCAGACGCTCGACGGTGTGGAGCGCCGCATTGATGAAAACACACTGATGATCTGCAATGGCGACACCCCCGTGGCCATCGCCGGTATCATGGGCGGACTGGACTCTGAGATCGTGGAAGATACCACGACCCTGACGCTGGAATCCGCCACCTTTGACGCGGTGTCCGTTCGAAAATCGAGCGTCCGGCTGACGCACCGCACGGACGCCTCCATGCGCTATGAGAAATGCCTGGACCCGGAGATGACCGTCCCAGCGATCGCCCGCTTTGTCAAGCTGCTGACGGACACCGACGCGGGCGCGCGCGTGGTCTCCTCCCTGACGGATGACTACGCCTACCACTATCCGACGGTAACGTTGGAATTCGACCAGGCTTACGTCGACCGCTACACTGGCATTCAGATCGGTGCGGAGACGATCGTGAAAACGCTGGAGTCCCTCGGCTTTACCGTGGCACTCAACGGGGACCGCTTCTCGGTGACCGTCCCCAGCTGGCGCGCGACCAAGGACGTAACGATCAAGGCGGACATCATTGAGGAGATCACCCGTATCTACGGGTATGACAATTTTGATGTGCATACGGCGCTCGCGCCGCTGTACCCGGTCCGCCCTGCGGAAGAAAAGACGGCCGAGGATAAAATCAAGGATATCCTTGTCAAGCGCTTCTCCCTGCATGAGGTACACTCCTATGTCTGGGCCTATTACGATGAATACAAAGAGCTCGGCATTGAGGTGGAGGATAACGTCAAGCTTGTCAATGCCACAAATCCGAATATCAAGACACTCCGCCGCTCCATGATCCCCACCCAGCTGTGTCAGGTGAAAAACAACACCTCCTTTGCGCCGGATTTCGGGATTTTTGAGATTGGCCACACGGTGGACGGACTGGATGAAAACAACCTCTGCCGCGAATACAAAAAGCTGGGAATCACCCTCTACAGCAAGACAAAATCAACCGAAGCACTGTACTTGGAACTGCGTGATATGCTGGCCGTCATTGCCGACGATCTGCGCCACAAGGTGCTGACCTTCGCCCCGGCTGAGGCCGCACACTCCTACGAGCATCCGCGCAACCTGAACCGCATATACTGCGATGGCGTTGAGCTGGGGAACATCGGAGTTGCCCACCCGGAAGTCTCTTCCAAAATTGATAAAAAAGCTGCCATCGTCTTTGCGGAGGTGGATGTTCAGGCGTTTGCCGCCATTGCAGACGCCGGTATCGAATACGCCGAGCCCTCCCGATTCCCGGAAATCGAGGTTGATCTCTCCTTTGTGAGCGATACCTTTGCCCCGATTGCCAAAGCGATCGAAAATGCCAAGTGCGCACTGATCCGGAAGGTGGAAGTGGTTGATACGTATCAGGACGTGTCCGGCAAATCCATCACAACACGCCTGACGTTTGCCCATCCGGAGCGGACGCTGACACGCGAGGAGGTCATGGCGGTGGCGGATACCATCATCACGGCACTCGCTGAGGAAAACATTCCCCTGAAAAAGTAAAAAAGACAGCCTGTTTATGCTCCCCCGCCCGGTTCAATCAGGTCGGGGGAGCTTTTTATCCGCCCGCTCCGACAATATCGGACAATCCCGTGTGGAATCCTCTGGCAAAATTTGTATTATTTGAATATTGTCTTTTTGGGGCGGCCGTGCTATGATTATATCAGGAACAATTCCTATTTTTAAATTCAAGTCAGGAGGAGAAATATATGAAGTTCTATATCTGCAAGCACTGCGGCAATATTGTTGCGTTCGTCAAGAATACGGGAGTCCCGGTAATGTGCTGCGGCGAGAAGATGCAGGAGATCATCCCCGGCAGCGTGGACGCAGCTACAGAGAAGCATGTCCCCGTCATCAAGGTGGACGGCACGCATGTGACGGTCACGGTCGGCTCTGTGGAGCACCCGATGACGGAGGAGCACCTGATCGAGTGGGTCGCGCTTGAGACCGAGCAGGGCAATCAGCGCAAGGAACTCAAGGCCGGCCAGAAGCCGGTTGTGGAGTTCGAGCTGTGCGCGGGTGACAAAGTGATTGACGCCTACGCGTATTGCAATCTGCATGGCCTGTGGAAGGGCAACGCCTGATTTTGCCAATTAAAAGTTCATCCCGGACGTCTCAAAAACGTCCGGGATGATTTTTTTGATGGGATGCTCAATCCTCTATTCCAAACACGGCGCACTGACACGGCTGGAGCAGTGTTTTTTCCCGTAGTACCGGAGCCTGTTCCATATTGCCGAGGAGCAGTTTGCAGTTCTCCTTTAAATATTCCGCAGGTAGACGGACGGATGATTTTTTCGGAGAGAGGCTGCACAGCACAAGCAGCGTACGCCTCCCCTGCCGGCGCGCATAAGCGAGGATATTTTTGTTCTTGGGATCAACCGGAACAAAGGAGCCGTCCCGGATCAGATCAATCCAGTCGCTACGCACTCCAAGCGCCTGACGGTAGAAATGCAGGATGGAATCTGCGCGATTCTCCTGCTCGGCGGCGTTGATCTGCGGATAGTTCGGGTTGATCATCAGCCAGGGCTTCCCGGTTGTAAAGCCCGCATTGGGACCGTCATTCCACTGCATAGGGGTACGCGCGTGATCGCGCGAATAATGGCTCAGATACCGCAGCAGAAACGGCATCTCAATTCGGGCAAACGGCCTGCTGCGCGCTGCTTTGATCTGATTGACCGCCTGAATATCCCGATAGTCCTCCTCCCGGAATGGGGCATTTGTCATCCCCAGCTCCTGCCCCTGATAGATAAAGGCCGTGCCGCGCTGGAACAGCAGGGAGGCCGCCAGACTCTTGGCGCTGCGCTCCCGGAATGCGCCGGACGGTGCAAAGCGCGGGATGCTGCGGGGCTGATCATGGTTCTCATAGTAGACGGCGGGCCAGCTGGCCCGCGGCAGGGTCTGCCAGCGGAACAAGATCCGTTTAAACCGGCGCAGATTGGTGGAGCGCTGATTATAGGAACAGACGGGCAGCTGCGCCACATGCTCAAAGTGGAACAGTGTGTCGAGCAGGTGCTCCCGCTCGTCGGTGATCTCTGCGGCCCGGTCAAAGTCAATCCCCGTGGCCTCACCGACGATCAGCGTATCGTACCGATCCCACGATGCCTCGGCGAGTTCCCGGATGTATTTTTTCCAATTGGGGCCGACCACAAAGCTGGAGCTCGGTGCGCCGTAGAGGTTTTCCGGTTTGGAGATATAGGTGATCACGTCACAGCGGAAGCCGTCCACGCCTTTTTCCAGCCAGAAGTTGCAGATATTGGCAACCTCCTGCCGCACCTGCGGATTATCCCAGTTCAGATCCGGCTGCTTTTTGCTGAACAGATGCAGGTAGAACTGCCCCCGCTCCTCACAGTACTCCCAGGCGGAGCCGCCGAAGCACGCGCGCCAGTTGTTCGGCGGCGTGCGCCCGTCCGGTCCGGTTCCGTCACGCCAGATGTAATAATCGCTGTAGGGGTTCTCCCGCCCCTTTTTGCTCTCCTGGAACCATCTATGTTCATCGGAAGTATGATTGACCACCAGATCCATAATCAGGCGAATCCCATTCGCGTGCAGGGCGGTGATCATGCGCTCCCAGTCCTCCATGGTACCGAACTCCGGCATGATGGCCCGGTAGTCGCTGATATCATAGCCGTTGTCGTCGTTCGGGGATGCATAGCACGGCGAGAGCCAGACGGCGTTGACGCCAAGTTCCTTTAAATACGGGATTTTTGACGTGATGCCGTTCAGATCTCCGATTCCGTCCCCGTTGCTGTCGCAAAAGCTGCGGGGATAGATCTGATAGATGACTGCATTTTTATACCATCTGGATTTCATTCTTTTTCCCCTTTCATCTTTCTCCCATCCACCGGATGCGCCTGTACCCATCGCAGATAGGCGCGCATATTCACCTCATCCTGCCGGTTATAGACATAGCCCAGACACTCTGCCACATGCACCGCCAACCGACTGAACAGATCACACGCCGCAAAGACCGCCCGCCACAAATTTTCCGGTTCGCTGTCGGAGTACGTGTCCAGATACTGCCGGTACAGTTCCTCCGGAAGCCACCGCTTAAAATATTTGCCCATTTTGCCGGATGAGACCGCGAAATTGTGTGTACAGCCAATATACCAGGACGCCATGTCGTTCAGCTCCGCCCGGACGATGCCGTTATACATCTCCATGGCATAGGGTCGTTCATCACGGGCGATCCCCTTGGCGGAATTCTGCATGCACCACCAGAAGTTGTTGCAGCAGGAGGTATAGAACAGCTCCGAGGGCGGGGTGACCCAATAGGAGCTGTCGTCCGGCTCCGGGAAGGCCGGGAGGATTCCATCTTTATCGAGCAGCGTGCGGTTCAGGCTGTCATTCTCGATCAGCTCCGGCTTCTCGATCGGGAACAGGCGCAGATCGATCCGGTTTCCGTCCGCAAAGAGCATCAGGTAGTTGAAGTTTCCAAGCCCCTCCGGTTCACGCATCGCCTCCGGCATCTGGAGCATCAGACGCGGACCAAAAACATTGATCCAGCTGTGATCCGCCGTAAAGGAAGCAATATTCCGCACGATGTAGACAATATCATAGTCCTGATACATATCCTGCGGCGCGTTCGGATCATTGCGCGAGCCGCCCATGTACACCGCGCGGATCCGCTCGTCCTCCCGTGCAACACGCAGGATCAAATCCATCATCTCTTTTTCAGACCGCATAGAATTCATGTTTTTCACCTCTGTTTCCGCTTACAGCGTATGATAAAATGGGATGATATCCTGGTACGTTCCCGTCCTATCGCGGAAACCGCCGGGAATCGTACCCATGCGGACAAAACCGAGCTTTTCATACAGCCGGATCGCCGGGAGATTCGACGTCACCACGGCGTTGAACTGCAAAATGCGGAATCCGAGCTCTCGGGCGCGCGCCATACAGTCCCGCACCAGTTTTTCGCCCACGCCACAGCCTCGTGCATCCTCCGCGACGGCATAGCTCGCGTTGGCAATGTGGCCGCACCGGCCAACGTTATTCGGATGCAGGATGTACAGGCCGCAGACTGCCCCCTCCCGGACGGCCACGCCGCAGCAGGACTGCTGCGAGAAAAATTCCGCAGCGCTCTCCGGCGTCAGGCCCTCCTCCTGCGGGAAGGCATTTCCCGCCGCCACCACCTGATTCCAGATTTGAATCATGGCCCGAAGATCCCCGGGCTCATATTTGCGTACAATGATATCCATTCAGATCAGCCCCGCCGTCTCACTGTTTTTCAATCGGGAAGAGCGGTAATTCCTCCAGAAAAATAATGTCCTTCCTCTTGGCGGCGTCCCCCTCCGCCAGAATGGCCGCCTTGGCGGCAATGATCCCCCCGGCCTTTTCAACCAGGCGCTCGATCGCGGAGAGGGATTCGCCGGTGGAGATCACATCGTCTACAATGGCGACACGCTTCCCTTTCAGTAGAGTGGCGTCCTTACCGTCCATGCAGAGCAGCTGTTTTTTCTGTGTGGTGATTGAGACGACTTCATCCGTAAGCGGATGGCCCATATACGGCTTCACACTCTTGCGGGCCACGATATAGGTGGGCAGATTGCGCAGGCGGCACAGTTCGTGCGCAAGCGGGATCCCCTTGGCCTCCGCGGTGACAACGTAATCCACCTGCGGGAGGAGTTGTTCAATCAGCGGCGCGGATTTGACAACGATTTCGCAGTCTCCCAGAATGACAAAGCTGGCAATGGCCAGATCATCTGAGATCCGCATGATCGGGAGCTCACGCGTGACCCCGGCTACATTTAACGTATAATACTTTTGCATCACTAAACTTCCTTTCTGCAACTTACAGAGTGATTCCTGTCAGACCGATAAAAATTTTCAGGGCAATTCCGGCCAGCATCCCGAAAAATGGGTCAAACACCGCTGTGACGGACATCGTGACCGCCGCGATGATAGAGCCGCCGGCCTCCGCTGTGGCAAAGGCCGCAGCACCGTCGCTTGGGATGGTGACAAAAGCCCCTAGAATGAACAAGAATCCCGCTATCGACTGGCTGGGAACAAACTTGCCAATCTTAGGCAGAAGGCCGAAGAACAGGATCAGTGCCATAACAGCCATCATGATGACGCCGGACAGCACCGCATGGGGCGCGGCTCCGGTGGCGGAGATAATTGCCTCAACCGGTCCGCCGCCGAATAGGGAGCTCACCGCATCCGCGATACCGGAATAGACCGTCAGATGATCGACATTCAGATTGCCCCCACCCATATTGCTGGTGATGTTCCCAAAGGCAATGTTGGCCCCGATCGTCAGGCACGCTAGGGAGAGCGCACCGCGCACAACGCTCAAATTCACCGTTGGTTTTTCCAGCTTCAGGCGGCACATCTTCTCCTGGATGACATTCTCCCCCAGCTTTTGCTTGGCGCATTTGGCTGTAACGCTGGAGATGACCAGAGAACCGACGATCGTGTAGACGAGGGCATTGGACGGGTCGAGGAACTCCGCGATCAGATAGATCACCACGGCGGACGCTACAGACACCCAGCCGACAAGCTGATTCTCCTTAACCATACCAAATGCTGTCTTGACCAGGACAAAACCAACGCCGGCCATCATCGCGTGGACGATCGCATCGCCTGCAAAGCCGGTGATGGCGGACAGCGCGCCTGTCAGGCCCAACACAACCATGATCAGACCGCCGAACATAACCATAGACAGACGCTCCCGCCGATTCTTGCCCATGCTGCCCGCCATAACAATCGTCTCCGCCTGGAAGGAAATCGGGGCGACGGAATTGAGTGCGCCGCATGCCACGGCGCCAATGGCAAAGCCCAGTGCTGTTGGAACGGAGGCAAAGCCATAGACCAGCGCCAGTAGCCCCTGTGGAATCCCGTTGAGCACAACGCCGATAGCCGCTAAAATATCCTGCAAAAATTCCATAAAACCACTTCCCCAAAACTTGATCTCAGACAGGCACACAGCATGTCCCTCAAAGACGATGGACAGCTCCCCACCTGTGCCCGCGCTTTTTTATACTAATAATATACGCAAAATCAAGCGGGAACCCGAAAAGGCCGCCCGCCTGCGATTATTTTGTCACCTGTGTCACGTCTGCGCCTGCATGGCCTCCAGCGTCTTGGCTGCGAGCTCCTGCACCGCAAGGCCCAGCATCTCCGCACCTTTGGCGATAACATCGCGGGAACAGCCGGCGGCGAACTTTTTATCCTTAAACTTTTTCATGACTGATTTGACTTCCATGCCTTCAAGGCCTGTGGGGCGCATCAGTGCCGCCGCGCCGATTAGGCCGGTGAACTCGTCCACGGCAAAAAGATATTTCTCCATCAGGCGCTCCGGCTCCACGTCGGAGCACAGGCCGTAGCCGTGGCTGGCGACCGCGTGGATCACGCTCTCATCCACATCCGCCTCCCGCAGCAGTTCCTGCGCCTTAATGCAGTGCTGCTCCGGCCACTGTTCAAAGTCAATATCGTGCAGGATGCCGACGGTGTTCCAATAGTCCTCATGGCCCGGGTCATACTCCCGCGCCAGATGGGCCAGTACCTTGCCCACAGTCTCCGCGTGGTGGATGTGGAAGGGCTCCTTATTATACTTTTTTGTCAGTTCCAGCGCCTGTTCCGGCGTAGGGATATAGCTCATTGCAGATGCCTCCAAACATTTTGATTCTGACCAGACATTCAGCCCAGATCGTGGCGGTCCGTGATCTCCACAACCGGCTTATCGCAGTGCTCCAGCTCCAGCACTACAATCTCGTTTTCCTCTTTCAGGAGCACGCCCGGCAGATAGAGCGTCTTCTGCGGCCCTTTTTTCCAGTACCGTCCCAGATTGAAGCCGTTGACGTAAACCGCGCCCTTAGTAAACCCGTCCAGCCGTACAAAGCTCTCCGCCTGGGAATTTGCCTTGAATTTCCCGCGGAAGAAGATTGGATACTTGGCCGCGCCGCGCGTAAAATCGAGCTTTTCGATATTGTCAAGCGGG